>JAUNLW010000003.1 GCA_030532065.1 Eubacteriales bacterium
CTACAACGGCTTTTCAATTTTTTTCGCTAACTAATGACTGTCAAACTCCCGAGCTAAGGCAGAAAGCCGAAAAGAAGTTGCGCCATGTCTACCTGGGCAATATCTTTTAGGCCTGGCCGGTTCTGTCTTGTATAATAAGAAAGTGTAATAAGCAGACAGCTTAGCAGCTGCCTAAACCAGAAAGGAAATGAGATGAAAGTATCTTTAGCAATCCAAGTTTTACCCAGCATGGCTAATGACCAAGAGGTCTGCAGAGTAGTAGACGAAGCGATTGATGAGATCGCCAAGTCCGGCCTGAATTACGTGGTAGCTCCCTTTGAGACCACCGTAGAAGGCAACTCCATGGAAGAGTTACTGGACCTTATCAAAAGAATCGACCAGAGAACCTTTAAAGCCGGAGCTAAGCAGGCTATCTATTATATGAAGCTAGCCCATGGTGAAGAAGACATCCTGAGTATTGATGATAAGATTGGCAAGTATCAGGAACATAACCAACAGGCAGCCAAAGAATAGAGAGACAAGACGCTCATAGCCCTGCTCATCAGCGGGGCTATACGTTTATTATAAGGGAGAAAGACAATGGACCTGAGAAGTAAAGACTACAAAATTTTCGAAATGTTTAACAAAGACTGGGCCTTGGTCACAGCCGGCAATCTGGATGACTTTGGCTCTTGCACGCTGAGTTGGGGCAGTTTAGGTAATATCTGGGACGCGTCTAGCAAAGGCAGCCGCGCGACCGTGACAGTCTATGTCCATCCGGCGCGTTACACCAGCCAATATTTGCTGAGCAACGAATTTTTTACCCTGAGCTTTTTCCCCGAGGAATACCGTAAAGCTTTATCCTACATGGGATCTCACTCCGGCCGCGATGATGAGCATAAGGCTGTAACAGCTGGGTTGACTCCCATAGCCATTGGCGAGAGCGTAACTTTTAAAGAAGCCAAACAAACTTTTCTCTGCAGAAAGATCTATCAAGGCCAATTCCAGAAGGAAAACCTGGCAGCTGACATTCAAGAATATTATGCTGCTTCGCCAAAGGTCTTTCCTGACTTCAAAGGTGGCTGGCAGCCTCATATTATCTTCATGGGAGAGATAATCAACCTGTAAAATTACAAAAAATAAGCACAAACGGAGAAAGGCTTGTCCCAATTGAAACAAGCCTTTCTTCTTAAATTAAGCCAAATTTTAGATTAAATTAATTATTGGCGTAGAAGAAATCGTTGATCTCGCTTATGAGCTCAACCGCTCTTTCTGACGGGTTAGTAAAGCGAGAAGTCGCAAAGTAAACTATGATACTTACGATCAGTCCCCACAGTCCAGGCATTAAGCCTAAAGGAGAAGGGATGACGAAGGTGGTTAGCAACATAGCTACTTCACCAGTTATGATGCTTGCGATCGCAGCTTCTTTACTGGCCTTCTTATAATAGATACCACCTAAGACAGCTGGTGCTAGTGAAGCCACGCCTCCATTGGACAGAGCTAAAATATTGCCCAGCAGTCCCGGTTTGATGAGGGCTACGATTACAGAAATTACACCTAAGATCAAAATACATACCTTTGCTACATGGTATTGCTTTTGTTCGCTGGCGTCTTTATTTACATACTTTTTGTAAACATCGGTAGCTAACATTGAACCTACAGCGTGTAACTGAGAGTCACCAGTGGACATACTTGCAGCCAAAGCGCCAGAGATAACTAGAGCGGCAAATACCATGGGAGTGTATTTTAGCAACAGCTCAGGCAAAATCGTATCAGCGTTGGCCAAGCCGGGCATGAGCAGATGACCTGCCATGCCAATAGCGGGGATAAAAACGTAGATACTGGTAAGGTAAATGGAAGAGAACACAGATGACCATTTCAGCACCCTTAAGGACTTACCAGAGAAAAAGCGCAGGGTAACGTGAGGGAACATCATCATGCCAATTGTGATGACTACCCAGCGGCTGATCCAATCGCCGCCAGTAATGAGACCTTGCGGCCCAGGCAGTGTAAAGTGTTCCGGAATTACTTTAAAAGCTTCGGTATAGGCTGCAGAAACAGATGGGTAATTTCCTTTAATGATAATGAAGGAACCGATAACCAGGCCAACCCACATAAAAACACCCTGAGCAGCATCTGTTAGCGAAACACCCTTCATACCTCCGAGCCACACAAGAGCAATCATAATTACAAAGAAAATAATGGTTCCTACTTCGTAACTGAGAGCGCCATTACTGATGGTGTCGAAGATGTAACCTGAACCGATGGCCTGCATGGCGATGTAGGGCACGGTGAATACCATGGTGATTAAAGTAACTAGTAAGCCGACCAGATTTGAATCGTATGCGTCTGACATATATTCGGACAAAGAGAGATAGCCGTGGCGTTTACCAAGCAACCAAAAGCGGCGACCAATCAACCAAAATAAGATTCCGGGGAAAACGGTCCAAATACCATTAGCCCACCAGCCTATACCGTGAGTATAAACGAAGCCGGGCGCTCCGAGGAAAGCATAAGCGCTGTGGTAAGTGGCACTAAAAGTAAGAGTTAAAACAAATACACCCAGGGAACTATCGGCAGTCGCAAAGTCGGCGATTGTTTTTTTGTCTTTCTTTGAGGCGTAGATAGCTAATCCCAGGATTGCAATCATATAAATGACGAGAATGATTAAACCTACGTTCATAATACTTATCCTCTCTCTTTGTGATCAGCTTGCATTTCCGCAGTTATTTTTGCGTCCTGTTCTTCAGTCTGCCAATTGCGGATAGTCAACGCGCCAATGAGAAAGGCAGCGATGGCGACGGCGTACCAGAATTCCAGCCAGACCCACATGGTGGGGTAGCCAAAAGTTAAAGGATTGTCTTTGGCGTAGTTGTTTACCAATCCCAAAATAGGGGGATTAGCCATGATTAAGGAGATAATAAACATCAGGTGAACTGCTTTTTCTCCTTTTGATAGCTTCATCATAATTGTCTCCTTCCTACGGGCAAGAGTTACTCAGAGCGGAGCGCCTCAATTACTTGCAGCAGGCGAGCGGTTAAGTAATCGTGATATTTCTGGCCAAATTCTTTATTGGACTTAGTGGGACATCCAGAGACGCCTTTTGTTTCGGCAACATGCTTAGCTGCTTCAGAGCAGGCCGTGGGGACATAACATAAGGTGTCCTTAGGATAACCGGGATCAACACTATATAATTCAGTGGCTTTTACAGGATGGTCTTCCGCTAGTTCCATATGGGTTAACTCAGGATGGAGAACCATCATATGAGAACTCTCAATTTCTTCAGCATGACCGACCGGACCCATGCCTTCGGTTGCTTCAATCAGCTCTTTGGACATATAGGCCGGGTCAAAAATCTTGACTTTAACTCCTAACTCGTTCTGAGCCTTTTCAGCTGCTAGCTGCAACCAAATAATATTGACGATTCTATGCCCATTGATGAAGATAAATTTATCAACACCATGCGTATGCAGAGATTTCATGACATCGTAGGCCAGACCAATAAGAATCTCCGGACGAATGGAAATAGAACCAGGGAGCACCATGTGATGAGGGCAATAACCAAGCCAGAGTGGCGGGCAGACCAGAACATCTGTCTGCTCCAAAGCTGCGTCTGCTAAGCCGATTGCCACAAAGCTATCTGTTCCTACTGGTAAATGAGGACCATGTTGCTCAATACTGCCCACAGGAATAATGGCAACACCTTTAGAACTTTCAATTGCCTTTTCGGCCTCTTGCCAGGTCATTTCGTATAAATGCTTGCGTTTCATAGATTTCCTCCTGTTTTTTGAGTTGCGTGTTTATACAACTCTGCAGAACGTGATTTTTTTGACATATTGACAAAAAATGCGTTATGCTTCTTGTAGTTTTCTACTCGTTTACATAATATTGCCGTGACTAAAGAAATACTGTGTTGCGGAACACAGGAGGAGCGAATGTTTTTTGATATTGCCTACCAAGTCCAGGACGAGTATAGAAAATACATTAAGAATTATTTTAGAGACAAGGCTCCTTTAATTAACTACAAAAAAGGTGAGCTAATTGAAGCTGACTTTACCTCCACCAATTATTGTTACTGTGTAGCTGATGGTATAGTTCGTCAATATTTTATTGATGGCGCGGGAAAAGAACGTACGGTTATCCTTCTTCGTCCAGGAGAAATATTCAGCGAGATTAATATGATGCAGGGAAATATCGACTTGGTTATTTCTGCTGCCTTTACGGATTGCTCAGTACATCGCATTTACCAGGCGAACTTTGCCAAATTGTTTGAGGATAACCCGGAATTTGCTTACCAGCTTTTTATGATGGAAACAACAAAGATCAGGCAGTTTCTCTTCCAAATATACGATGGCTCGTTTTATGACGTGGATAATTCACTTATCAATCTTTTGAGCCGTTTATCTGTGCTTTTTGGCGTACGAACTGAGGCTGGTGTGTTGTTAGACATATATTTGAGCCATGAAGATATGGCCAAAATGATAGGCTCAAGCCGCAGTACAGTTACCAGATCAATCAATAGACTCGAAGAAAAAGGGTATATCCAATCTAAAAACAAGCGGATTACCATTTTGGATAGAGCAGATAACCCGATAAGGACGACATTCTCAATGTGAGAGGTAAACCTGCATTCTGGTGAATTACCTGTTCGTGTGATGCGTAAAGAATTTCTGAATAATAGGAGGAACCGATGAGACACCTAAACCTGGCCAACTTGCCAACCCCCATCCGTAAGCTGGATTTGCTTCCAGACCAAGGAGTAAACCTTTGGATAAAACGCGACGACTATAGTGGCGTGGAGTTAAGCGGTAACAAGATTCGTAAGCTGGAGTTTTCCCTGGCGGAATGCCAGGAACAAGGCTGCGATTATGTGATTACCAGAGGAGCTATCCAGTCTAACCATTGCCGCGCTACGGCTGCGGCTTGTGCTCAGTTGGGCTTGAAATGCATTCTGGTGCTGAATACAGATAATCCCCCGTCTTTAGACAATATAGAAGGCAATACTTTCTTTGACTTGGCCTTGGGCGCGGAAGTCTACCTGGTGAAAGATAAAGAGGCGGCTACTAAGCAGATCTCAGAGCTTACTGAGCAGCTGAAGGCTGCAGGCCACAAACCCTATCTCATTCCGGTAGGAGCGTCCAATGCGGTCGGTTCTAATGGCTATCGCCGCTGCTTAGATGAGATTGTCGAGCAAGAAAAGGAGATGGGCGTAGATTTTGATCTCATAGCTTTAGCTGTTGGCTCTGGTGGCACCTATGCCGGCCTGGCTTATGAGAATGTTTACAGGAAGCTGGGCAAGAAGATCCTGGGTTTTGCTGTTTGTGACTCAACCGAAATCTTTACCCGCGACATTTTGGCAATTCTCGAAGATATGACCAAGCTGGAGCAAAGTAAGTTAAGTTTTGGCGAGGGAGATGTGTGGATCAATGATGACTATATTGGTCTGGGTTATGCGCTTTCACGAGATGAGGAGCTTGCCTTTATTATGGAAATAGCTGCTAAGACCGGCGTTATCTTGGATCCCTGCTACAGCGGCAAAGCTTTTTATGGCTTACACACGGAACTCACGCAAGGTAATCTTTCTGACTATAAAAATGTGCTCTTTATTCATACAGGCGGTTTGGCCGGTTGGACAGCTGAAGCCAGAAAACGAGCCAGCAAATTTGTGGAGAATCAGTGGCACGATCAAGATTAGTGTTGGGCTGTCACTTTTATGAACTATTGATAATACGCTGCCTGAGCCTGCCACATCTGCCTGTAAAGGCCATCCTGGTCGACCAGACCGTCATGAGTGCCGCGTTGCACTAACTGACCGTCGTCAAAGACTAAGATGTCCTCGCAGAAACGGCAGGAGCTCATGCGGTGAGAGATAAAGACCGTGGTCTTGTCTTGGATCATTTCGTTCAAATGTGTGTAGATATTGGCTTCGGCCAATGGGTCTAAAGCGGCCGTAGGTTCGTCCAGAATGACGACAGAGCTAGGTTTGTAGATGGCTCTGGCAATCGCGATTTTCTGCTGTTCGCCTCCGGAATAGCGGGTGCTGGAGTCATGGAAATCAGCTAAAGGCTGCTTCAACTCTTCTGACAGCGATTTAGCTTGCTTAGTTGCCTCAAAACCGGCACTGTTAAGCACATTTATGACTCTTTCCTGGTCATAGTCTACGCTACAAGCCACATTCTCTCCTAAAGGGAAAGCGAAAAGCGCGAAGTCCTGGAATACGGTTGCGAAGAGAGTTAGATACTCTTCGTAATCGTATTTTTTTATGTCAATGCCATTTAAGGTGATCATGCCTTCAGTGGGGTCGTAGAGACGGCATAGCAGAAGTATCAGTGTTGTTTTGCCGGAACCATTGGGACCAACGATAGCATGCTTGCGCTTCATATCCAAAGTGAAGGAAACGTTCTTTAAAGCCCAATGGGTGCTGTTCGGATAACGGAAGCTGACATCGTGGAATTCAAATTTAACTTCGTTATCGTGACGCTTCTCAACTGGGATGCTGCCGGTAGCAAGCGTGTTTTCTTTTTCCATAAATTGGATGACGTCATCAAAGTAGGGCAAGCTTACGCGCAGCATGGTCAATTTTTGACTGATATCACTTATGGCAGCAGTAAGCTGGTTGAAGCTCTGAGCGTAAGTTACGACTGTGGTCATAAGGATCGCGCCGGCAAAAACTTTCAGCACGATCACAGAGTAAGCCAAGAGGGCTAAGACCAAGCTTACGATGCCAAAGTAAGCGCCTTCCATGGCATTGTAATGGAAAGCCTTTTGGAAAAAAACATTACCTTTATAGGCATAGTCAGTTAATTTTTCTCGCAAATAGGGTAGCATATCGTAGAGCTGGTAGACGGGATAGCGCTTAGGTTTACCACCGATTTCGCTGATAACATAGTTTAAATCTTGCTCCACCTTGGCGTGAGCGGTGAGATATTTGCGTCTGCCAGTCTGAGTTTTCTTCATGCCGTATTGCTGGAAGGCAAGACTCAGGATAATAACGAGGATAGTGATCAAGGAAGCCCAAACTGGCTCAGCTAAGAAAACCACACCGCCGTTGATCTTAGGTGAGTTGACAGCACCAACCGGGCTGAGCAGCATCTTTAAAGTGAGAGCAGAGGCGAAAATAATGCTCACAATGCTTTGTAAGATGGTAAAGATTCGGCGGATTGATGAGCCCAAACCACCAATCTCATAACGGAAACTGTTCATGGCTTGGTTGAAGCTCTCCATCTTGTTCTTGTCCTGAGAGCTGGGATAATCAATATCTAGCAGATGCAGCTTCATATTTCGCATCATCTTATTGTGGATTTGGCTTTCGCCAAGCTCCAGGCGCCCCAGGATCAGATTGCGCAACATGGCGCAGATAAAAGCTGCTAGCAAGAACCAAACCAGAGTCTTCAGCGCCAAGGGTAGATCACGCGCCGCCAGAGCGCTCAACAAAGGGGTAAACATGATAATGGGTAGATAAGTAGTGGCCAGAGAGAAGATCAGTTCCAGTGAGGCCAAGGCCAGATAGTCCCGATCGTGGGCTTTAACCTGACTAAAGATCCATTTGATGACGGCAAGGGAATGCTTGGTATCTGTTTTTTGCTTTGATTTAGTCATATTACTTTCCTCCTAAGACCAGGCTTCTGCCATCTGGCCATCCTCCGCTGGATGCTCGCGGTAGTATTGGGCTTGTGTTTCAAACATTTCTCGATAAGGCCCGGCTACACTCATCAATTCTTCGTGGGTACCACTTTGTACAATGCGGCCATTTTCCAGGAACAGGACCCGGTCACAAAATTGCGTACTGGACAGGCGGTGGGAAATAAAGATAGCAGTTTTATCTTGTGTAAAACGGAGGTATTCTTGATACATAGCAGCCTCAGCCAAGGGATCTAAGGCGCTGGTAGGTTCGTCTAAAATTAGCAGGTCGCCTGACTTATACAGGGCTCTGGCCAACATGAGCCTTTGTGTTTGACCGCCAGATAGTTGTACACCTTCGGGATCCAGATAGGTGGTCAACTGCGTATCCAGTCCGTGCGGTAACTCGGCAATATCGTGTTCCATACCAGACTCAAGGATGGCTTTTTGCAGACGTTCTTTATCCCTTTGCTGGTGGGGCTTGAGGGTAATATTTTCTTCTGCGCTGGCGGCAAAGAGTTCCAACTCCTGGAAGACCATGGCCACCCGGGCATAACGTTCTTTGGGATTGACTGTCTGGATGTCCACACCGTTAAGATAGATTTTTCCGCTCTGGGGAGTTAAGAGTCCAGAGGCAAGTTTGACCAGAGTCGTTTTGCCTGCGCCATTATTACCTACCAGCGCAATGTGTTCGCCGGCTTTTACCTTTAAGTTTAAGTGCTGGAAGACCGTCTTATCTGCATAGGAGAAAGACACATCTTCAAAAATTAATTCCAGCGGGCCTTCTGGAATGTGTCCAGTAAACTCACCCTCGTCATAGGAGGGCAGATCGTAGAATTTGCGGTAAGGAGTCACCTGATTGCTGTTGTTGATCATTTGACCATAGGAGCTGATGACTCCGTCCACGTGTTTGCTGATGTTAAACATAATGCCCATAAAGAGTACAACATCTGCCAGAGCCAGATTTTGCGCGCTATAAGCCTTAAGCAGAATGATCGAGCCTATGAGGTCTCTGACCAGGTTTAAGCTCAAGGAGAGAGCGTCGCGTGAACGCAGCCAGATCTGTTCTTTTTTCAGCAGCTCATACATACGCAGCCAGACAGATTGCAGCTTAGATTGGAAATAGTCTTTCAAATGATAAAGTCGCATATCTTTGGCGGTACTTTGACTCCAGATCTTGCGGTCACAATAAGCCTGCTCATAATAGAGCGTTCTCTGCTGAGCCTCGATTTCGAGCTCGAAACGGTTGAAATAGTAAGTTACTATGCCACGCGCCAGAGAAGGGCTGACCAATAGGAGCAGCCAGTACCAGGGCAAGCGGGCAGAAGTCAAAAGGTATACACATAAGATCAAGAAAGAGGTGAGTGTATCCCAGCTTTGGCGCATCATACCTTCAGTACCGTATTGATTACCTTGATATATCACCCGACTGATATTTTCGACATCTTTCGCGCCTTGGGGGCCATTCATATACTCTGAAGAAATACCCATCATAAAACAACTGGATAGATGGAGGTCAATAATGCGAAATTCCATACCACTAAAAAAACGTAAGGGATCTAAGACTTGAAACAGCATTATAGATAAGCCAAGCGAGCATACTGGCAACAGAATGCGGTAGAAAGAAGCTCCTTCTTCCAACAGTTGTACGACTTGTGCCGGAACGTATACGCTCAGTACCTGCCAGGATATGGTCAAAATCATAAAAAGCAGATGGTAGGCCCAATAGCTGGCCATAGAATGAGGCATAATCTCATGGTAGCGGCGAATGATAAAACGCCAGTTTTTAAAAAAGTCCTTCAACTCTCAATACCTCCTACTAATTGCTGATACTAAATTAGCATTAGCAGTCTGGTAATTGGGCTAATTGGCGTGAAAGGTCGCTTTAGCGGCGTGAATAGCAAAAATTAGGCCAGAGTTTCTTCGCTCGAGCTTCCTGGACCCAAGGGCAGAGTTAATTCTGCGGCAAAAACACCAGGCTCATTTTGCAGGTTGAGATAACCTTTATACTGGTCAACTAACAGAGCGACTCGCTTCATACCCAGGCCGTGGTGACCTCGCTTGGTGGAGATGTAGTTGCGCTCCTCAAAGCTGAGGATCTCTTTAGCAGAATTTTGAATCGACAGATAAAGCTGCTGACCAAAAGTATCGCAGTAGATGCGGATGAAGCGGTCCTCGGGCGGGATTTCTTCGCAGGCTTCTATAGCGTTATCGAGCAGGTTACCGAACATAATGCAGAGGTCTGTATCCTTGATGGGCAAGTCTCCCAGAACGGTGACTTTTGCGTCTACATCAATGGATTTGCTCTTGGCCAGTGAAAGTTTACTGTTAAAGATAGCGTCCACTAGAGGATTGGCGCTGTTTACCAAGAGGTCAATAGAAATAAGATCCTGCTCTAATAGGTTCAAATAATTGCGTAGGGCCTCTATTTGGCCACTTTCCAGATACGCTTTTTCAGTCTGTATATGGCTGTGATAGTCGTGCCTCCAGCCTCGCATTTGTAGATAGATTTCCTTTATCTCTTGATACTGAGAAGCCATGATCTGACGTTGCAACATCTCGGTAGAATTAGAGATTGTTTGTAGAGAGCGAATGTACAAACTGGCGACAACGGCGGAAGCCAACAATAGGGAGATCAGCTTTAGGGCGAGGTTGCTTATGGCGTTGTAAGGCAGGAGCAGGAGTAGTGAAAGGGCGATATCCGGTAGAGGAAATTGCTTAAACTTTAACATAAGCGCAACTGCGGTAGCCGGTAAAATAAAGCAGGTCCAAGTCAAGGGAACAAATTGAACTGCCAGACAACTAATTACCAGATAAGGCAGCCAGTAACGGGCCAGAATAGGGAAAGGCTCATCGTCGTAGAAGAGACTAAACAAGGTCAGGCATAAACCACCGCCCAAGAAAAGTATTTGTAAGTGGTAGAAGTAAGCAGCTATCCCCAGGCCTGACAAAATCATTGCCAAGATAAAAAAGCGCCAGGGCTGTTGCTTTGGCAGCCTAAAGCCAAACAGAGAAAGAGCTAGTCCCGGTAAAAACAAGAGTAGGCTGAGAATTTTGGGGTTAGAGAATATGGCCATGCCTAAGACCTGTCTTTCTGGCGTTGACGACAAAAGGTAAAATAAGCTTCCATAAAGTCCTGCTTGCGCGAACGAGCCAGGGGAACCGTCTGATCCTGCACAAGATGCAGGAGAGTGGGTTCTACACGAACTACCCAGGCTAAATTGCAGTAATAGCTGCGATGAGGCTGACAGAAGACCATACCGGGCTCCAGTGATTCTTCTATTTTTTCGATCCAGGTCTGCAAAGTGGCCCGTATGCGTAATTGCTCAGGTGTTGGTGTTTCTGAATGCAGGTAGAATACGATTTCTTTGTCTTGCGCTTCCAGATAAATAATGCGGGATAATTCAAGGCTTTGGTAACCGTCCGGAGTCTCCACCAGTATCTTAGCCGGCTCGCGCTTGCACTGTAACTTGGCCCGGTCCAGCACTTTTTCTAACTCTTTTTTATTTACTGGTTTTAGCAGATAGTCCAGAGCCTCGACTTTGTAGCCTTCAAAGACAAAAGACGCTTCGGCAGTTAGAAAAACGATTAGAGTTCGATTGTTGGCCAGGCGCAGCTTTTTTGCTAGCTCCATGCCACTCATATCCGGCATCATGATGTCTACCAGTAGCAGATCAAAAGGCTCATCTTCCGCGGCAAAGAGAAAGGCCTGAGCACTGGGAAATTCTCTGACCTCACCGCTGGGGTCACCAGTAGCTTGCCAGTTAACCACCAAGTCCATAATTAATTGGCGGTGCACAGGATTGTCTTCTATGATCGCGATGCGCATGGTTATCCTTTCGATCACTCTTAGTGATTTGTGGCAGAAACTAAGTTCAATACCAATAAATTATTTTAACACAAGAAAAATCCGACTCCTGTTGCCGCGACAGGAGCCGGACTTGGGCTAGTTAGTAAAGGGTGAGCCTTAGTTTAGTGTGAAACGATAGTCCTCAGTCCAAGCAGGCTTCGTGACAACTAGGTCAGATTCGCTTTCGCTCTTCTGATACAGGTTACGATAGATTAGCTGCCAATCTTCGTCGGTGAGACGCTGCTGAGTAGGAACGGGGAATTCATAGAAGTCATAAGCGGCACCTTTGGCGAGACGGAGCACACCGTCAACCGGTACGATGACCCAAATTTCCTGGGCACTGCCAATGGCAAGTTCCAGGCATTGACCGCTGTTAGGATCAGTGGCGATATCAGCCGCGATTTCTTCGGGAATATTTACTGGCCAAGTCTCACCATCTACTTCTTCAAAAGGTGTTACCAAGGTTTTCAAGTAATCCAGGGAGCCACCGATGGACTTGATAAACTCAAAGTCCTCTTCAGAAGGTACTTCTCCGGCTAATTCGGTGTCGGCTATAACGGCCAGGTGCTCACACAGATCAATAAAGATGTTTAAGCTTTCCTGGTCTTTATCTTCTAACATTTTTGCTTGGGCAAGGCTATCTGCCGTTTCCCGACTCAAGTCAGCCAGGGCACGGAAGATTTCCGGTACGGGCTGCACATATCCACGGTCGTCTACTTCTTCTTGGAAAATACCACCCATCTCAGCCATCATCTGTTTGCTGTACAGTATGGTGTCATGCTTTAATTCGGTAAAGGAGCCGGCAAAGCACTCTAGGTTGCGTCTGGCCCACTTGTCACCGCGCATAAAGGAAGGATAATAGCCTTCAACCTGACTTTTGTCTTTTAGGAGCGGACGGAGTAGTTGCAGCCATTTAGCAGTGAAATTATCGGCCTCTGCTGGCTCACCATGCTCTTCTTTTAAAGCAGCTAAGTTCTCAGGGAAATTTTGAAAGTCAAAGTCACCATTGGCTTTCAGTAATTCTTCTGCCTGAGCTGAGCCAAAGACAGCTGCCAGGTCCAGCACGGAAGGAAGGCCACGCTTTTCGCCATCTAGATTTTCTTTAACCGCGTTCCAAACCAGTTGTCCAAATACTTCTTCGTCCAGGCTGTAGCGCTGGCCGATAAAGCGGAAGCCCAAAGCCTTTTCGGCCTCCAGCTGTCGGTCGACTTCATCATCATCGCTATCTTCTACATAACGAACATGTGAGTAAATTTTCGGCAGAGGCAGTTCTTTGTAAGCTTCAGCGAAAGCTTCCCAGCCGGCATTATCTTCAATAACTTTTTTAAGGGTAGGTTTCTCGCCATAACATTCATTGATTAAGGGTGTAAGCTGCGTAAAGGAGATATCATCTGAAGGACCGGCGAACAAGGCAGTGGTTTGATAAATATTTTCCCAGTCTTTAGCGATCTCAGCATCTTCTTGGAAGATCAGGTTCTGCAAGATCGCTGCTTGACGCAAGGTTTCCTGGTAGAGGGCGAAATTAGCGCGACCAAACCAGGTCATGGCCCGGAAATAGCGCTCTTGCTCCGGACTTTGCGTGTAATAACCACGGGGCTTATACAAGGAATAGTCTTCAAGTTGAGGCTCTTCTGGATTTAAGCTAAAGAGAGGGGAGGGCAGCATATCCTGAGCCGCCAGAATATTAGTGTATTCTTCGGCAGCGGCTTCTGATAACTTACTGGTATCAGGTTCCTCTTCTAATAGAGCCTGGCCGATTTGGAAGAAGTCACGGTTGAGCACAGCGGCCTGCTCCCAGTCACTACCCTCTGCGTCAGCAAGCTGTTGATTGCTGGCTTGAACCATACGCTCTGCCAGGTCCGCCAGACGATCGGTGAGATAGTCTTTCTCAGTTTGGCGCAGCAGATAGCTGAAAATATAATGCTGGAAATGCAGCGCGATGTCAGCCGTAACATAGCTGGGTACTTGCTGATAAACGTTCATCTCATAGAGACTTACCCAGTCATTGGGTCTTGCCACAATAGCAAAATGATCTTGGCTTAGTTGATTGATAAAATCTGGTGTGTCCAATTCGTTGAGAGCCGGCATGAGCACATTCGAGAGGTCAGCTTCTGGTTCTGGTGGCTGATCATTGCCTGACTCGGCAAAGATAAGGCCGGCGCCAGCGCTCCAAATTACAGCTAATGTAAGGAACGCGCAGAGCCAGCCCTTGATAGTCTTTTGTTGTTTCTTGAGATTTCCCATATTTACCTCCTTGCATCTTATCGGTAGCTGTTACTTACAAATATAGGTCTAATATCTAGTTAGAGGAGTGTAAATCAGGGAAGGTTAAAGACTCGTCACTTAACTTGCACTTCTCTTACGGTGACCTCATCGCCTGTTACCAAATAGGTATCTTTACTCTGGCAATAGGGACAGGTCTTACCGTAGGCGGTGGTAGAGTAGGTTTTACGGCAGTCACGACAAAAGCTCATTGCTTCAATAATGACCAGGTTGAGCGCGCAGTTTTGCATATACTTGGTCTGCTTGATAGCCCATTTGTAGCAGTCGCGAAAGTAAGAGGGGACTATGGTGGAAACCTCGCCAATCTCTAAAGTAACGCTGACTACTTCGTTGGCGTTGTTGTCTTCTGCCGTTTTCTCGACCATGTCGATAAAATACATTACGATACCTAATTCATGCATATTCTAACCTGTTCAATCTAATAGTCCGGGGCTTTGTAACCCCGGACTACTTGTTTATTTACTGTTATTCTTCGGGAGTGTAGGCGTTACCTGTGAAAGGATGAGTTTTGTTGAACTCTTTATTGGCAGCGTTATAGGCTCTGCGTTTCTTACGCATGAGTCTAGCCTCCTTGGAACCGGAGTTTGCCACGATCTTGAAGGCACGTTTGAGTTGATAGGCGAGCATCAGACCAATCTTATCTTCACCGCGGACCATCTTGGTCATCTCAGGTTTATCGCGATAGAGATGGATAGCGTCAAAGCCACAGCGAGTAGTGCAAAGTCCACAACCAATGCACTTGTTCTCATCGACTTCAGCGGCGCCGCAGCTGAGGCAGCGTCCGGTTTCGATCTTGACTTGCTCTTCTGTCAGGCTGAGGCGTTCGTCACGGAAAGGATCCTTGCCGGCAGTGTTAGCGGCCTCTTTCTGTCGTCCAGATGTATCGTAGGACGTAGGCAGAGAAATGTCTTCAGTGTCAAAGGGTTTGTAGACATGGCGGTCACGTCCGATAACCATTTCGGCGCCTGGACGTACACGTCTGTGCAGAGATTCGGCTGCGTGATGGCCCTGGGCGATGGCGTCGATAACAAACTTAGGTCCGGTATAGAGGTCACCACCTACGAAGATATCAGGATCTTCAGTCTGATAGGTCAAGGGATCTGCTACCGGATAATTACCATGGTGGAAGGTTACACCGGTACTTTCTAAGAGGTCGCCCCAGACTACGCTCTGACCGATAGCAAAGATAATAAAGTCCGCGTCGACGGTGATGGTATCAGACTCGTCATATTTGGGGGAGAAACGGTGGGTTTCAGGATCGATGACCTGGGTGCAGCGCTTCATGACGAGACCCTTCACGTGTCCTTCATCATTTAAGAGCACTTCCTTGGGACCCCAGGAGTTGCAGATCTTGACGTTTTCTTCCAAGGCCTCAGCAATTTCGCTATCTTTGGCTGGCATCTCTTCACGAGATTCCAAAGAGTACATGGTCACTTCAGATGCCTGACGTTTAGCTGCCGTGATAGCGCAGTCAATAGCAACGTTACCACCACCGATTACAGCTACCTTACCAGTGAAAGGAGCGTGTCCTTCTTCCAGAGCGTCATGCAGGTATTCAACTGCGATAGCGGTTTCTGGCGCGTCATCGTTAGGTACGCCGGGGCGTCTGCCGCCCTGGCAGCCGATGGCCAGGTAGAAGGCCTTGTAGCCTTGATCCTTGAGTTCCTGCAGAGTGACATCTTTACCGACTTCGCAGTTAGTCTTGATCTCAACGCCTAATTGACGGATAACGTCGATTTCTGCGTCTATTACATCTTTCTCTAACTTGTATGAAGGGATGCCGTAGGTCAGCATACCGCCTGGTTTGGCGTTCTTCTCAAAGACGGTGGGGCTGTAGCCTAAAAGCGCTAGATAATAGGCGCAGGATAAACCGGCGGGACCGGCTCCGATGATGGCGATCTTCTCATCAAATTTACCGTGGACAGAAGGCACTACTTTCTCAGGGATATAGCGGTTCTCTTCCTTGATTTCCCAGTCAGCGATAAATTTCTTTACGGCATCGATGGAGATCGCTTCGTCTACGGTACCTCTGGTACAAGCGTCTTCACAGGGCTTATTGCAGATACGTCCGCATACGGCAGGGAAGGGGTTCTCTCGCTTGATCAGTTCTAGCGCTTCTCTATACTCGCCGTCATGTGCTTTCTTGAGGTAGCCTTGGATAGCGATATGAGCCGGGCAAGCAGATTTGCAGGGAGCGGTACCATTGGGCCAGGAGTTTGATAATCTGGCCGTATCACGATAGTTCTCGTCCCAGGCGTATTTGCCCCACTTAATCTTGTCAGGCAGGATGGATTTAGGATTCTCAGCCTCGCTGCCGTCTTTTTTGCAGAGCTTTTGGCCTAATTTGACCGCGCCGACGGGGCAGACCTCAACACAACGTCCGCAAGCTACACACTTATCTTTAGTTACTCTAGAGGTATAAGCTGAGCGGGAGAGGTTAGGTGTGTTGAAGAGCTGGCTGGTCCGCAACGCGTGGCAGATCTTAACGTCGCAGTTACAGATATCGAAAATCTTTTCTGAACCATCGATGTTGGTGATCTGATGAACGAAACCGTTATCTTCTGCCTTCTGCAGGATTTCCATAGCTTCTTCGTGGGTAATGTAGTGAGCACGGTTGGTCTCGACAGTATAGTCTGCCATGTCACCAACCTGGATGCACCAGTTATCCGGGTCATCGCCGCAGCCAATACCCATGACTGCAGTTGATTGACGGCAAGAGCAGATACCGCAGGAGATATGGCCTTCGTATTTCTTGAGCCAGTAAGAGATGTGCTCCAGGTCTACCGACTCATTCTCAAACTCGATGGCCTTTTCTACCGGTATGACATGCATGCCAATACCGGCTCCGCCCGGAGGCACCATTTGGGTAATGCCGGCCAGAGGCTGGAAGGTCATACGCTCGAAGAAACTGGTAACTGGAGGATTCTTGGCAATACGGTCTTTGGAGGAGTTGAAGAGTTCCGCCGAGCCCGGTACAAAAAAGGGTAGACGGTAGCGACGTACACGTAACGCGTCCTTGATCGGGGCATCGTGAGAGTAGTTGTCACCGTAGTCATACTCCAGGATGCCGATATAAGCCATCTCAAAGAGTAATTGCTGGAAATCTGAGGCCTCATATTCAGAGTTCATGGCGTAGAGCTCTTCAAAGGTGTAGTTCTTACGCAACTTCATCTTGTTGGCCACTTTGACCATCTCATCGGTCAGAACTTCGCGCAGACCCCAATATTCAGGATCATCAGCGGTAACACCTTTGATCTTGTGAGCAGCTATATCAGTAATCTTACGGCCTAGCTTGGCGTACTCTTTTTTGAAGTCTTTTTCTCCTTGGTAAACTGATTTTATGCTTGTTTGTTGTTCTGGCATACTATTTCCTCCAGTTAGTGATTTCCGCTGTCAACCAATCGACCAGTTGTTCTACACCTTCACCAGTCTTAGCTGACAGAGGGATGACTTGACATTTGCTGTTATGCGGGCGTAAGAAACCTTCAAAAACGTTCATATCAAAATCGAAAAAAGAAATGGCGTCCATTTTATTGATGACTACCACATCCGCAACCTCAAACATCTTGGGATACTTGAGTGGTTTGTCGTCGCCTTCAGGTACAGATAGGATGACCAAGTTGCGACTGGAACCGGTGTCAAAGGACGCGGGGCAGACTAAGTTGCCCACATTTTCCATAAAAATCAGTTCGGGTAATTCGCCTTCCAGGTTTTCCAAGCCTTCAGAAGTCATGCCGGCATCTAAGTGACACATGCCGCCGGTGTGCAGCTGGATGGCCTCCACACCGGTGTTCTTGATAATATCGTTGGCGTCAATGTCACCATCTATATCGGCTTCCATTACTCCGATCCTGTAATCGTCCTTTAGTCGGTTGATAACCTGCGTCAAGAGTGTTGTCTTACCCGAACCCGGACTGGACATTACATTTAAGAGAAAGCAGCCTTTCTGCTTGAGCTGTTGCCTAACCTCTTCGGCCTTGGCGTCGTTATCCGAGAAAACGCTTTTTTGCACTTTGATGATTTTAGCCTGGTCCACTATTGTTCTCCTTAATGTTTAGTATTCTTGTCTAATCGTCTGGAATGGTGATTAAGAGAAGAATCTCCTCACCAGATCACGCGAATATTCTACTGTTTCTTCCATATCGCCAAAGGCCATTACTTCGCCGGCAAAATAGGTATTCTTATCACCTTGCAAGGCTTCCACCTTGTCGTACCATCCAGCGGCGTAATCTTCAGAATTGACATGCGGGAAATAATACCAGTCATCAATACGCTCGATCTTGTCTACAGGGAGGCCAGCCTTGGCCATGTCAGCGATGGTGGTAGCTTTAGCCTCCTCAAATGGTACATCCGCCATATCTTTGTGATTACGCAAAGTGAAAGTGACCAACGGTTGAGGGCCGCAATCAGGCCAACGATGGTAGAAGACCATGAGGTGGCCGCGAGTTTCCGGCGTCATGTTGTCGAAGAAGTAGTAGGAAATATCTGGATCGTTTCCTTCTTCGGTACGTACAGCCATGGTGAAGTATTTCTTGTGAACGATCTTAGAAAACAGCTCTTTTTCTTCTTGTGTTGGATCGCCATAATCTAAGAACATTTCCAGCGGTGTACAAATGATGATGTGATCGAAGACTTCTTCTTTTTCGCCGTTTATGGTGACGATCACCTGATCATTTTCACGCTTAATGCCGGTGACTTCGCTGTTGAGTATGGCTGGATGTTGTAGATGCTTGTTTACACCTTCCCAAATAGATTGGGTACCATACTTCCAGGTCCAGAGTCGACCAGTGGAAAGGAATTGTCTAACCGTAAAGGCGTCCAAATACTTCAATACATAAGCGGCAGGGATCTCGTCGAAATAGCCGTAACCAAAAGATGTGAAGGGGCCTTTCCAGACTAAAGTAGCATCCTCACAGTCATTTAGTTTGAGAAATTCCGCAAAAGGCATGCAAAGGTCTTTGAGATTTTCATTGGTGCCTTCAATATGTTTTAGCTTCATCTCAGGTGAAGGACAAGGACCCTCATAGCGGCCTTGTGCTACACCACGGTGTCCGTTGACGTCGTAACCGACATACTTGGTATTGAGAAGCTTGGTCAGCTTTTTCATCTTCATGATCTTTTTGAGCATGGCGATCGGGCTGGACTTTAGAGGAGTGCCATCTGTGTTCATAAAACGGCGGCCCATAGGAGGACCATCCAGGTGAGTTACGCCGCCAAACTCTTCACACTCATGTACAGCGAAGTAAGTGCCGCAGCCCATGACCGCGCCCATCTCAATGGTGCGATCTTCCCATTTACCATCGGCGGTCTTAACTTTCATTAAAGGTGAAAAGGCTTTACCACCAATTTTGTCGCTTTTCTCATAGATTACGTAGTTGCGATAGCCATTGCGTTCCAAATACATGGCTGCCGAGGTGCCTGCCGGGCCTCCGCCCACGATGCAGATTCGATCAGTTTTTGACTTTGACATAATTACGCCTCCCGTATCAAAGCTTGTGTTGGCAAGTCTTGTTAATTTATCTGGCTGAAAAAAGAATATCTTTGTTTTTAACAGCGCTAAAGGCTTGCGTTTTGTTACAAAGAGAAGAAATTCTCTCCTAAAAGCTCCTCATATATTGTACATTGCCCAGAAAATGAATACAAATGAGAAATCCTTAATTTTACTTAATTGAGGCCCAAAAACAGAAAAAAACAGTGAGTTAGTCTTCAATTTAAGAGAAAAACACCCGGATACTTTAGCATCCGGGTGAAAAATGGCAATTTTAAGATAAATTTAAGCCTGAGATAACTAGAAGACCAGACCTGATTGAGCTGTCTCCTCGGGGGAGGCTTCAATAACTGGCACAATCTTCTCGTAGAAATCCAGAGATTCTGGATTTTGCAGGGCATCACGGTTGGTGACTCTACGATGGTTGACGATATTGGTAACCGCGCTTTCTACGATTTTTCCGTTAAGGGTTTTGGGAATATCCGGGGTCTGGATGATCAAGGCAGGAACGTGGCGGGGAGAAGCGTTCTTCCTCAGGACAGTACGAATTTCCCTGGCTACCTCAGCGGTCAGCGTGCGGCCTTCCTTCATCTCTACAAACAGGATCACGCGTTGGTCGCTGTCATATTGTTGGCCGATCGCCAGAGAGTCTTGGACGGCATCAACTTTTTGCACTTGAGCGTAGATCTCTGAAGTACCAATGCGTACGCCCGAGGGCTTTAAGACAGAGTCAGAACGGCCATAATAGGTAACTCCGCCGGTATCAGAGTGCATTTCCACATAGTCACCGTGACGCCAGATGCCGGGGAAGACGTCAAAGTAAGCGTCATGGTAGCGCTTGCCTTCCGGGTCGTTCCAGAAATAAATTGGCATGGCAGGGATGGGAAAGAGGCAGACCAGCTCGCCTTGTTCGTCCCAGACCTGCTCTCCTTTGTCGTTAAAAGCTGCTACAGGCTCACCTAGGCCAGGGCCCTGCAACTCGTTACTGTAAACGGGTTCCAGAGGATTGCCGATACAGAAACAACCGTTAATATCTGTACCACCTGCGATTGATGAGAAGTGCAGGTCTTCTTTAATCGCGTCATAGACAAAGTGGAAGCCAGCATCGGACAAGGCAGATCCGGTCTGTGAAATACAGCTCAGATGACTGAGATCGGCGTGATCTTTGGGGATAAAGCCTTCGGCCATGAGAGCGTGGATATAGCTGGCAGAAAGACCAAAAACAGTAACCTTCTCTTCTTCCAATATTTTCCAGATAGCGGAGGTATCAGGATAGGAAGGATTACCATCGTAAAGCACCAGTGAGCAACCGGCTCCTAACGCTGCCAACATCCAGTTCCACATCATCCAGGAACAAGTAGTGATGTAGAGCATGCGATCTTTCTCCGTCACATCGTGCTGCAGAATGATCTCTTTAAGTTGATTAATGAGCAGACCGGCCTGGGACTGTACCATGCATTTGGGTTTGCCGGTAGTGCCGGAAGAGAACATCACGACTAAGGGGTGACGTGCCGGCATTTGCTCAAAGTAGAAGGGTTTTTGGGCAGAAGCCGGAGTGGAAAAATCTTCCCAGAGAACACCGTTAGTCAACTGGCTAACAGTAGCAGGGTCGCCTGCATAGTGGATCAGGACCACTTTCTCCACGCTGGGGATGCCTTGAGCTACTAGCTCTGCCCGCTCAGTTACCGAGAAGGTTTTACCTTTGTAGCTATAACCGTCTACGGAGAAGAGCACCTTGGGTTCTACCTGGCCTAATCGGTCAATGGCAGCCTGTGAGCCAATGTCAGTCGCGCAAGAGCACCAGACTGCGCCGATAGAAGAAGTTGCAAGCATAGCAATGATAGTTTCCGGCAGGTTAGGCAGGTAAGCAGCCACTGTGTCGCCTGGTTTTATTCCTATAGAGCGAAGAGCTCCGGCGATTCTTTCGACTTCTGAGCGTAGCTCATGCCAAGACAGGCTGCGGCGAGTGTGATTCTCGCCTCTAAAAATCAAGGCCGGCTCGTCGCTGTCCCGCCCGCCCAGGATATTCTCCGCATAATTAAGCATTGCTCCCGGAAACCAGTCTGCGCCGGGAAACTTCTTCAAATCATCTACTACTTTCTCGTAGGGATGAGAAGTCTTGATCTCCAAAAATTTCCATAATTCATCCCAGAAAATTTCGGGATTATCAATACTCCACTTTTGCAGTTCGCGGTAACCGGACAGGTTCAAATCATATTTCTTATTTATCAGCTGCATAAAAGCAAACATCTTTGAGTGTTCTACGCGTTCTCTGCTCGGTGTCCATAACTTCTCTCTCATAATCTCTAGTGCTCCTTTATTTTTGTTCACTTAGCTTCCTGTGTTGTTCGCTGAAATCTGACTGAAAACCCTGGGCTCATCAGATATTGCCTAGCGTTCTGCACAAGGAAATTATTCTGTGCAACTCTTTTATTATCGTTTACGCTGTAAAGTTTTGCAAGCAAAGAGCCTTAAGCGCAAGATAACAAAATACCAGTCGCTTTACCCTATAATGCGTAGATGATTAATGCTCTACGAAGACGGAGGAGGAAGAACTAAAAGTGGCTGTTTATGTGCTAAAAGACGTACGCTATAAAGATATCCTGTACGTAGAGGATCTAAAGATTGAAGAAGGTAAGATCAGCTCAATCACAGGTGAGAGTGGCAGCGGCAAGACCACGCTCCTGAGACTCCTAAATAAGCTGATTTCCTGCGACAGCGGAGAGATTACTTTCCGAGGAGAACCTCTTTCAAAGCTGGATGCCGTCAAATTGAGACGTTCGGTAGTTATGCTGCCACAAACAACGCCAATCTTTCCCGGAACGGTTGAGGATAACTTGCAGATAGGTCTGCGTTTCGCGGAAAAAGAACCTGCAGCCAAAGAAAGACTCAAAGAAGTTTTAGAACTGGCTCATCTGAGTAAAGCTTTAGACGACGAGGCAGACCGCCTCTCCGGTGGCGAGAAGCAGCGGCTGGGTTTAGCGCGAGTGTTTCTTTTGGAGCCGGAGGTCTATCTCTTGGATGAGCCGTCTTCAGCCCTGGATGAGGAGACCGCGCGCTTGATTATGGAAGGCATGGTCCAACACGTCAAAGCCCAGCAGAAAACGCTGGTTATGGTAACACATGCGCGTGAATTGGCAAGACTTTACTCAGACTGTCAGATCTGCTTGAGTAAGGGACGGATTGTAAGTGTTGAAGGCTAGTACCGCAGGGCGTTTTTAGTTCTAAGAGAGGAGATCACTAATGCAACAAATAATAGATCTGAGTTTCTGGCAGTTACTATCTGCCTATGTTTTTATCTTGATCTTAATGGTCATTGTCCGCCTCAAAGGTATCCAACGCGAAAAAGAGATCTTGATCGCTTCAGTACGCATGACTGTACAGCTTGGTCTAACCGGCTATCTTTTGGGCTATATCTTCGACACTCCGTCACCGTGGATGACCCTGTTGATCTTGCTGGCCATGGAGAGCTTTGCTATCTACACCTTATTTAAGCGTAATAAGGGAAAATTAACCAAGAAACTAAAACGCACTGTTGCTTTATCCCTGATCTGCGGCACGGTTACCTGTCTCTTATTTTTCCTCTTAGTGGTTGTAAGAATTGATCCCTGGTACACGCCGCAATACTTTATTCCGATTGCAGGTATGTTAATCGGCAACTCCATGACCGGCATTTCTCTGGGTATATCTCGCCTGGTAGATGGCATGCATGACCAACGTGATTTGGTGGAAGGGGCTTTGATGTTGGGAGCCACGCCTCAGTTAGCGGCTAAGCCGGTAGTAAACGCTGCCTTTGACGCGGCAATTTTACCCAGCCTTAACTCCATGCTTGGCATGGGCATCGTCTTCCTGCCTGGCATGATGACCGGTCAAATACTCTCTGGTACCTCACCCTTAACAGCGATTAGTTACCAAATCGCTATTATGCTTGGCATAGTAGGGGCCGTATCTTTGACGGTTATTCTGTTTCTCCAACTAGGCTACCGCTGCTTTTTTAATGAACAGTCCCAGCTCATAGTTGATTAGCCAGCCTTCCTTTGGCTCTAGCGTACCATTTGATAACTGACAAATATGCCGAAAAGCAAAAGCAGATGTTACAATTGGGACTCCACACTTGTATGCTAAGTAGCAGTAAGAACTTTTAAGGCTTTAACTATAGTAAATATAGAGTTCTCAATAAAGGAAACAGCATGCTGCAAAAGAGTGAACTGGCCGAAATATACGAACGTCAAGCAGACACGGTCTATTTGGTAGCTGTGGGCTACGGTCTACAGCGCGCGGATTGTGAGGATATTGTGCATGAGACATTTCTCAAGCTCATGCGCTATGCACCTGTTTTTGAAAGTCAGGAGCATGAAAAAGCCTGGCTGATCGTGACTGCCGGTAATATTTGTAAGAATTTATTCCGTAAGCGCTACAGACAGGATCTGCCCCTGGAAGACTGGGACAGGCCGGAGGAAGCGAAGACGGGAGAGGCAGAAAGCGATCTGCTTTCTGCTTTACGTAAACTGCCAGAAAGGCTGAGGCTTGCAGTGCACCTCTACTATTACGAAGGTTACCAGTCAGCGGAGATAGCGGAGATGCTGGGTTTGCATCCGGCCAGCGTAAGACGCCAGCTTGTGCAAGCCAGGAAATTATTAAAACAAGAATTGGGAGGGGAATGGGAATGAAAAAAAGCACTTATCAGGCAGAACTCAGGCACCAAGCCCCGACAAGTACTGAGAAGCAGAAAATGTGGGATCGTTTAGAAGCTGCTTTTGATCAGGAGATCGCGCTCTCAGCTGATCATGAGTTTTTAGATAAAAGATCCATGGAGCCTAAGCCCCACGGTAAAGTGATTGCCTGGCGTCCTATCCTGAGCCTGGTTGCAGTCCTGGCTATAGCCACCTGCCTCTACTTTTTGTTACCTCCAATGCAAACTAACCGTAAGGATGAAGTCAGCCTAAAACGCTCGCTTCCGAAATCAGAAGATAGCGCCGAGCAAGAGGATATGCCAGCTCCTGTTGCTGTAGCCCGGTTCTATTCAGCGACGGAAGCTGAAAACGATAGCGTAGAGAACTTCCAGGCGGATGCGTATAAGTCAAATGCAGAAATTCCTATAACCGTATCACCCGGCATTTGGACCTTGATCACGGATCAAGAGCAGCTTGTCTTGGTTTTATCGGAAGACTCTGAGCAAAAAGTAGATCTTTATTATTCTGCGGATCAAGACAGCGCACTCAGTGGAAATTATAATTGGGAGGCAGGATATTTGGTTATGACTTTCGACCAAGAAGAGCTGACTTTCCTGTCCTATGAGGGTGGGTTCGCTTTGGCTGGACGAAGCGAACACTTCTCCGAATTAGAGATAGATAGCCACTTAAGTTATTTTGGTTCTGATACTCAGGAAAACCGAGCAAAAGTTTGGCAAAGCAAGACTAAGCAAAATTAGCTAAAATACTAGATAATATGAAAACTTTTTGTAAACTCACCGAGGCAGAGTTTGATGCCTTTAGCCGCAGTTATCGACCTGCAACTTTCCTTCAATCTGTGCCCATGGCACGCTCGCAACAAGAACGGGGCAGCCAGATTGCCTATTACGGCATCAAGGACGGATCTGAGGTAGTTGCGGCCGGGCTTTTCACACTTACGCCTTTTCGTAGATTTTTCCGCATTGCCAGTGCTTTTGGGGGCATGCTCATGGACTACTCCAATGAGGAAGACCTGGCAATTTTGTACGAAGGATTGCGGCAGGAGTTCAGCAGAAGCCGTGTGGCGCAAGTCAGAATTTTGCCGTATTTCAATTTGATAGAGCGTGACATAGATGGAGAGATCGTAGAGGGTGGTTATGATAATCACGAACTGGTAACGAAGCTAAAGACTGCCGGATTTCACCACCACGGCTATCAAAATCACTACAATACCACCGACAGCCGTTGGTTCTTTCAAAAAGACATCAGCCAGATAACTACGCCGGACGAGCTTTTGGCCTCTTTTGGTGGCCAAAATCGCTGGGCAACCCGCAAAACACAAAAGTTAGGTATACAGGTACGAGATCTGAGCCTGGATGAATTAGATCAGTTTGATCGCATTTTAGAGCACACGGCTGATCGTCGTGAGTTTATGAATCGCGGTATCGACTATTACCGTAGTATTTACCATTGCTTTGTTCCCAGTGGCGAGGCGCGCTTCTTACTGGCCGAGCTAGATTTGGATCACTACGAAGCACAGTTGCAGGAGTTGCGTCAGACTCAAGTAGAAGAATTGCGGGAATCAGAGAGACGCTTTGCCTCCAAACCCACTAACAAGATGGAGAATCGCATTCGCACGGCTCAGGAAGCGATAGATGGTTTTGACGATAAATTAGCGGAATTAAAACGTGATCTGCGCCCCAAGGGTCCGGTGATCCCTTTGGCAGCAGCTGTGTTCTTGCGCTACGTCGGTTCAGTAACCTATCTTTTCAGTGGCGCCTATTCTGAATACCTACATTTCAATGCGCCATATGCTATCCAGTGGGAGGCAATGAACTGGGCTTTAGAAAACAAAGCGGATATTTATGATTTTTATGGCACTGAAGGCGCCTTTTGCGGCGCGAAAGATGAGGGCGTCTACCATTTCAAAAAAGGCTTTGGTGGCTTCGTAGTAGAAAAGCCAGGTATTTTCAGCCTTAACCCCAATCCCGGTCTCTATAAGTTCTTGAGCAGGGTTTCAGATATTGACCGGGAGTAATAAAACATAATCCTAAGCCTAGAGGAGTAAGCTATGGCCAGAGAAATAGTTAAGTTTGATTTGGATCGCGATTTTAGCGGTTTCGAAGCCTTGAGTAAGGCTTGTTTCGGACCGAATTCCAATCTCAATAAAGAAATGCACCGCTGGTTGCTGGATGAGAACCCTTATCAGACGGACGGTAATCTACTCTTCCTCATGAAAGAAAGCGACAAACCCATAGCCTGCGATGGCATCTTGCTAAATGAGCTCTACTTAAAAGGTAAAATCTACTCGGTAGCTCATTCAGTTAAGTCTATGACAGACCCGAACTATCGTGGTCAGGGCCTATTTAGGACGATGACGGAAAACTCAGTAGAGCAAGCTAAAAAAGCAGGGGCGGATCTGATCCTGGGACTGGCAAACAAAGCCTCTTATCCGGCTTATCAGAAATTCAACTGGGAGACACTTTTTGAAAAAGAAGTCCTGGTAAAACCCATCCATATCAAGAAATTTCTAAAACGCAAGCTGCGTTTCACACCTTTAGCAATGGCAGGAGATGCTGTTTTTAGCCTCTGGGATAAAATTCGTATTTCTAAGTCCAATAAGGACCTGAATTTTACCTGGTTAGAACAAGTGCCTTCAGAAACACAGCAAGTTTGGAATCGTTTTAAAGATAAATACGACGTGTTGTTAGTACGAGATTACAAATATCTTAGTTATCGCTATAACGCCCGCCCCGACGTATCTTACCGCACACTCATAATGAGAGACCAAGGTCAGATCGTAGGTTATGCCATCTTAAGGGAAGCATCTACGGAACATTCGGTACTGGCCTCGGTTGCGGAATTTTTCACTGATCCATTTAACGATAACTACATAAAGTACCTGGCGCAGCAGCTAACCAAATATGCCTATGAACGAGGTTTAGACTACCTGGTCTTAAGCTGCGGTGATTTTGGTAACTATCGACAAGTGCTAAAAACGCAAGGTTACCACCCTACGCTCCAACCACCAGTAAATAACATGATGATTGCCTGTGCTCTAAATGATGAGATAAAGTTGGAAGACCTTAAAGACGCAGAACACTGGCATGTTACTCAAGGCGACGGTGACGCGGAACTTGACCTGTAAAAGCAAGCTTTCTTATTAGATGTCGCGTTGCAGAAGTTGTAGAATCTTTTCCTTATAAACCACGAAACTGGGTTGCTTCCAGAAATTGCCGCTGCGATCATGATCAGGCGGCAAAACTATTTCTTCAATAATGCTACCGGGCTGGCCGCCTAAGATGTAGATGCGATCCGAAAGGGTCAGAGCTTCATCAATATCGTGAGTGATGAGTAAGGTGGCAAATTGGGCCTTTTTACGCATACCTAGAAACCAGCGATGCAGCTGCTCCTTAGTAATTGCGTCCAGAGCGGAGAATGGCTCGTCCAGGAGGAAAAGCTCCGAGGAGAATAAATAAGTACGCAAGAAGGCTGCTCTCTGAGCCATGCCACCGGAAAGCTGTCCCGGATAATAGTTTTCTGTACCGGCCAGGCCGAAGTTCTCAAAGTGACTGATTGCTTCTGCTAGGGCTTTGTCTTTGCGCTCCCCTCTGAGTAAGAGAGGAAGGGCTACGTTCTCTGCTATGGTTAGGTGTGGTAAAAGCAAGTCTTTCTGTAGCATATAGGCAATCTTGCCTTTTTGACCGGTAATATCCTCGCCTTTAAAAATAACCTTGCCTTGATCAGGCACCAGCAAACCGGCGGCCAGATTGAAGAGGGTAGATTTACCAGCGCCACTAACGCCTAGTAAAGAAACCAATTCTGCCGGACCCACATAAAGTGAGACATCAGCTAATACCGGCTTACCCGGGAAACTCATGCTGATGTTTTCCATCTGCAACAAGGGAGTGACTGACGGATCTTGGCCAGCTGACGATGCTTCCTGCTTGGCAAATAATATTTCTTCCATCGGCTTCTCCTTATTACCGCGATAAAAATGCAAGTTAGGCTGTTGGCCTCAAGTGGAGACCAACAGCCTGGTGGATTAAGTTATGACAGTTTATGCTTCTGGCTTTACCAGATCGTTAGTGAACCCAAAATCTGCGGGAATCTCATACTCAATGAGCTTCTCGTCCCAGAGCCAGGCATAGAACTTATTCCAACGCTCGGCATCGATATAGCCCCAGTAGGGCGCGTCAGACTGGTATTGATCTTTGAGCCATTCCTGGCTGGCTTTTACGAGCTCAGGATCCAGTTCAGGAACTGCGTCGCAAAGGATCTTAGCGGCTTCGTCAGGATGCTCGATGGCGTAGTTATAGCCCTTGGCGGTAGCGCGCATAAATGCTTTAGCTAGGTCAGGCTGTTCTTCAAGAAATTTATCGTTGGCAATAATAATGGGGCTGTAGTAGTCAAAGACAGGGTTCAGCTTGGAGATATCAAGATAGTTGGTGTCCAGATCGGCTTGCTCAATGGCGATACCGTCCCAGGCATAGTAGATCCAGAGAGAATCAACATTTGTCTGCAGGCCGGAGACTGCGTCGGTAATGGTGTAGGGAACAACCTCTACATCTTCCCATTTGCCGTTATCTGCTTCGACAATATTCTTCATGATGGCGATCTCTGTGGGGGTTTCCCAACTGGCGTAGTTATGGCCGGCAAGTTTCCCCGGGCTTTCGATGCCTTTTTCTTTGAGAGAAACGATGCCGGAAGTGTTGTGGTTGATGATAGCGGCTACCGCAGTTATAGGCATGGGTTCTTCCTTAGCCCAAGCGTTAGAGGTGAAGTCCTGGAAGCTGATGCCGAATTGAGCATGACCGGCAGCAACCAAAGTTTCAGCTCCATCCTCCGCAGGCTGCTGAATATCGATCTCAATGCCTTCGTCAGCGTAATAGCCTAAGTTTCTGGCTACATAAAGACCGGTATGGTTGGTGTTAGGTGTCCAATCCAAAGAAAAAGTGACCTTCTGTAGCTTTGCATCAGTTTTTGCTTCTGGCTCTGTGGTCTCAGCTTCTTCATTGCTTTCAGTCTCAGTTTTCTCTGCTTCGGTATGAGCTGCTTCAGTTTTTTCTGGCTCGTTTTCTTCTGCTGCCTGCTTGGTGACTTTGGCAGTAGTTTCTTTAGTTGGCTGGTTCTTATCATCGGTGTTGCAGGCGGTTAAGCCAAACATCAGAGATAATGCCAGGAGGAGTGTAAGCGCGCGTACGCTAAAGGTTTTTTTACGTTGCATGTTTACGTGTTTCCTTTCGTGTGACTTATTTATCCTGAACAGCAGTATCCGTTGAACGGCCCTCGCGTTTACTGGTGGCAGTTTGCCAGGGCATGACCAGTTTTTGGATCTGCTTGAGGAGGCTGAGTAAGAGGAAGCTTAAGGCGGAGATCAAGAAAATAACAGCAAACATCTTATCGAAGTCATAGCTTTTCTTGACACGCATCATATAGACACCCAGACCGGCATTGCCACCCATCCACTCCGCGATAACCGCTCCGATGATGGCATAGGACGTGGAAACTCGGACGGCCGAAAAAAACGCAGGCAGGCTCTCCGGCCATTTGCAGTAGCGAAAGATCTGAAAAGGACCTGCCCCCATGGCTTCTAAGAGTTTTATTCGGTCTTTATCCGCGTGATTAAAGCCATCCAGCAGATTGACTATCACGGGGAAAAAGGTAGTTAGAAAAACGAGGACGATCTTGGGCAGCGAACCATAGCCCAGCCAGAGTACCAAAAGCGGTGCTATGGCCACTGTGGGCACGGTCTGTGTAAGTACGGCCAGAGGGTAGAAGGCCAAATGGAAAAACTCGAAGTGATCCATGAGTATGGCCAGGCCGATGCCGGCAGCAATACCCAATAGGAGTCCGGCCATTGCTTCCGTGAGCGTAACCTTCAAGTGCTGCATCAAGAGTGGAAAATCTTTAACAAAAGCTTGGACTACCGCCCAAGGAGAAGGCAACATGAAGCTGGGTATGACCTTAAGTGAGGAAAGTAGTTGCCAGACGGCAATAATAATCACGATCACGGACACACTGATTAGATTTTTCTTCCACTTAGGCCGCATCCTGATCTCCTTTCCCAAGAAAAAACCCGTCCGGAGGGACGGGTCCTGAAAAACACATCTGATCCCTACGCCGGCATTATCCGAACAGGTGCTACGGGTCTGACGCGAACTTGCGTCACTCTCAGCCGGTATTCACCAACTCCCCGAATATCTGATTCCCGATCAGCTTAAGGCTAGCGGGATAAAATGTCAAACCATCTGATAACTAACTATACCTATCTGGCATAGGCAGATTGTGAGCTAAAAGCTGCGTCATAGGTCAAATCTATACCCAGGCCACGACAAACTTCTTCGTCTGTTTTGGAAGGAATAACTGTGGCATGTGCCTGGCAACCTCTCAGTTCTTTTAACTTGTTAAAGGCTGCTTCGGCCATAGGGTTAGTAGCGGTTGAGATACTGAGAGCGATCAGTATTTCTTTGGCATCTAAAGGTTCTTCCACATCTCGGAACACTTGGCCTTTGAGCTTCTGCACTGGCTCCAGGATAAGGGGTGACAACAAGTGCAGGTTGTCCTGGATACCGGCCATTTGTTTGGCAGCGTTGAGCAGGCAGGCGGCGAGAGAAGACATGGTATATGAAGCCTTGCCACAGACAAATTCGTCAGAACCAAGCTGTAGAGAAGTTACCTCAGTACGGTCTGAGAGCTGGCTGCTTTGTTGATAGCTGGCTCTCTTTTCGCGCGCGCAACGAACGACCTCACGATCTTCTTCTGTAAGCTGTAGCTCGTGCATAAGAAGCTTGCCTCTTTGGCTAGCTTCCTGGCTGACCAGACCGCGTTTATATTCGTTATCTAATTGGAAAGAACGGCGGATAACCTCTTGTTTAGCGGCTTCTCTAACGACTTCATCATCAGTGATGCAAAAACCGATGCGGTTTACGCCCATATCGGTAGGAGATTTATAAGGAACCTCATCTCCGAAAATTTCTTTCAGAATGCGGCGTAAGAGCGGGAATTGCTCAACGTCACGGTTATAGTTGACCGCAGAAACACCGTATTCTTCCAGATGGAAGGGATCGATCATATTGACGTCGCCAATATCTGCCGTAGCTGCCTCGTAAGCGACATTTACCGGATGCTTAAGTGGTAAATTCCAGATCGGGAAGGTCTCAAACTTAGCATAGCCGGCCTTTAAGCCTAACTGCTTTTCGTGGTAAAGCTGGCTTAAACAAGTCGCTAGTTTGCCGGAATTCGCACCTGGCGCAGTGACCACCACCAGTCGTTTGCTGGTAGGAATGTAGGTGTTCTTACCGTAACCGGCTGGGCTGACTATAGTGGCAACATCCAAGGGGTAGCCTTCAGTGTAGGAATGTGTGTATACCTTGATGCCAGCATTGCGCAGACGATTCATAAAAATATCGGCGGCGGGCTCACCTTGGTAGCGAGTGATTACTACAGAATTGACCGACAAGCCCCACTTGCGGAAATCCTCAATTAAGTAAAAAACCTCCTCATCATAGGTAATGCCGTAGTCCCCACGAATCTTGGATTTTTCTATATCTTTGGCGTAAATACATATAATAACTTCAGCTATGTCTTTGAGTCGGTTAAGTAGCTTGATCTTGGCATCTGGATCAAAGCCGGGCAAAACTCTTGCCGCGTGGTAGTCACCGATAAGCTTGCCACCAAATTCCAGGTAAAGCTTGTCTACACCTTCTATCCGCTCGCGGATATGTTGACTTTGTTCTTCCAGATATTTATCTGGGTTAAAGCCTTTTTTGACTTCCATACGTCATTCTCCTCAGCCTATATTGATAGCTAAGACTCAAGCTTTTTGCTCAGTCTTCTTACGCAAAAACAACATTTTAATGATAGTCCAGTTGATAACCTGCTGCAAGCAAAAGAAGTTTAGATCCCTGATAAAGCCTGTTATAGCGCTATAGTCGCAAATATTACCCTGTAGGTTGAGAACCCATGCTAGACTAAGAAAAATAAGCTATAAATTAACTTTCAAAAAGGAGTAACAACTTAAAAATGCCAGCTGAAGCCTTAATTTTATCTGCCAAAGCCGGTAGAGGCGTGGATGAGGAATTAGGTCAATTGATCCGTCAATTACCACCAGTGGCCCTGGCTTTTTCCGGGGGCGTAGATTCCGCGTATTTGTTATATGCCTTAAGGGCTTCTGAGCATCCCTTCAGAGCTTATTATGTGGCTAGTGAATTCCAGCCAGCTTTTGAGCTAAAAGATGCCGAATGTTTAGCTTCGGAACTGGATGTGCCCTTGACGGTAATTAGATTAAGTAACCTGGGAAATAACAAGATAGCGGAGAATGGTCCCCAACGCTGCTATTATTGCAAGAAGCAGATCTTCAGCCATATCGCGGAGCGAGCGTTGGCTGACGGTTTTAACTTGCTCCTGGATGGCACCAATGCCGATGATCAAGTGGATGATCGGCCTGGCATGCGCGCCTTGACCGAGCTGGGCGTCCGATCACCCTTGCGTGAAGCAAACTTGAGTAAGGCACGTATTCGTGAGCTTTCGCGTGCTGCGGGCTTGTTTACCTGGGACAAACCGGCTTACGCGTGTCTTGCTACCCGCATAGCAGAGGGTACAGCGATTGACGCTGCAAGCCTTGCGCGGGTTGAAGAAGCAGAAAACGCATTGTCGGCTATGGGATTTAAAGACTTTCGCTGTCGCAAGTTGGGGGAGGCAGCTAAACTGGAAGTGAATGAACATGATCTGCCTCTCCTGATTCAAAAACGTGAACAGGTGCTGGCTGTTTTAAGACCTTACTTTGAGCAGGTGTATCTGGACCTCAAGCTGCGAAATTGATAGAAAATGGTACAAGAAGGGGAGAGCGATCAAACACCATGGAAAAAGAACAGATCAATAATATATTGGAGCAACTGCTTGAGGGACAGCTCAGTCAAGAAGAAGCCCTAGATCACCTCTCATATCCGGGCTTTGATGACTTAGGCTACGCTAAAGTAGATCATGATCGCCTAACACGCCAGGGCATGAGTGAAGTTATCTACGCCAGCGGCAAAACGCCGGAACAGATTCGTGGTATATGTCTCAATTTGGCTGAACGAGGAGAGAGTAATATACTGCTGACTCGCCTTAGCCCTGCCAAGGCAGAGAAACTGAAAGATTTGGAATTAGATTACCAAACAATAGCTCAACTGGCTGTATTTAAGCCTCAGGCTCAAGAACTGCGCGGCAACATCATTATAGCGACCGGCGGCACCAGTGACTTGCCAGTGGCTGAAGAAGCAGCCATTACGGCAGAAACCCTGGGCAGCAAAGTTACGCGCTTGTATGACGTGGGGGTTGCGGGAGTTCATCGCATCTTAGCGCAAAAAGAGCTCCTGGACCAGGCAAGAGTAGTTATTGCTGTTGCAGGAATGGAGGGAGCTCTAGCCAGTGTGGTGGGGGGCTTGGTTGCCTGCCCCGTAATTGCGGTCCCTACCTCTGTAGGCTATGGGGCCAGTTTTAACGGTCTGGCTGCTTTACTTTCCATGCTGACTGCCTGCGCTTCCGGCATCGGTGTGGTAAATATTGATAACGGCTTCGGGGCCGCTGTTTTGGCTCATAGAATCAACACGATGACAGCATGTCAAGACTAGTTATTTCGCTTTAATAAAACACTAATTAGCACAAAACGGAAGGAGATCATATGACAAAGAAAATTCTTTACCTGGAATGCAACATGGGTGCAGCCGGTGATATGTTGACAGCTGCTCTATTAGAACTCTTGCCCGATAAAAATGCCTTTCTGGCAAAATTGCGTTCGATTATCCCTGTGGGCGTAGAGATTGATTGTCTACCAGCCCAAAAAGCGGGTATCTGGGGCAGCCAAATGTCTGTGCGTATAAATGGTAATGAAGAAATGAGCCAAGACGTTGCTCTTGGCCGGGCTGATCACGCTAAAGCTGACCATTCTCACCACGACCATGATCATAGCCATAGTCATGACCATCATGATCACGACCATCGCGATCATAATCACAACCACGCTGGACATAGCCATAATTCCTATGCTGACATTAGGGAGATACTGGCAAAAATGGATTTGCCTGACAAGGTGCGCCAGGATGCATCTGCTGTCTACCAACTGATTGCGGATGCTGAGAGCAAGGCACATGGTGTCTCAGTTGATGAAGTGCACTTCCATGAAGTAGGCATGCTGGACGCGGTAGTAGATGTGGTGGCTGTTTGCTATTTGATCCATGAGCTAAAACCGGATAAGATCTTAGCCTCGCCTATACACCTTGGATCTGGTCAAGTTCGCTGCGCGCATGGAATCTTACCAGTTCCGGTTCCCGCTGTGGCACATATACTGCGGGGAGTGCCTACCTATCAAGGTGAAATAAAAGGCGAGCTTTGTACTCCTACCGGAGCGGCGCTCCTGCGTCACTTTGTTGAAGGTTACGGCCCTATGCCGGTACTAGCAATTAAGCAGGTGGGTTATGGTTTAGGCCATAAGGATTTCCCGGTGGCAAACCTCGTGCGAGCCTTCTGGGGCACGGAGACCGGAGAGGAAACTACTGACCGCTTCAGTGATCAGGTAGTTGAGATCAAGGCTACGCTTGATGATATGACCGGTGAAGACCTTGCCTTTGCTGCGCAAAAGCTTTTGGCTGCCGGCGCTTTGGATGTCTATTATCAGAGTATCTATAGCAAGAAATCGCGCCCCGCTTATGAACTGATTTGTCTGGCCAAACCACAGGAGGCTAAGGCTTTAGCAGAAAAAGTACTGCAGGAGACATCCACTTTTGGTGTTCGCTTCTCTACCTGGGAGCGTTTGATCTTGGAGAGAGAGTCGGTCTCAGAAAAACTCGGGGAGAGTCCAGTAAGCGTCAAGCATGGTAGTTACCATAATGACAAGTCCGGGCTATATATCCACAAGGCCAAACCGGAGTACGAAGACTTAGCTAAGTTGGCCGAGAACGAGGATCAACCCTTATATCAGATGCGCCAAGCGCGAAACTGGCAAAAAGATTAATGGCATAAACATAAATGATAAAAACATCACCCCGCCTCAATTAATTGAAGCGGGGTGTGTTTTATGTGGAAATACCAACTGTTTGTAATTAAGCTTGAGCGGGTTTGATCTTAGCGCTCAGTTTAGCCATCGTTTCAGCGATCTTGATGCCTTGCGGGCACTGTTTCTCACAGCGCTTGCAGGCGATGCAGGCAGATGGCATCTGGTAGTCTTCCAGATCTTTCATAAAGGAGGGAACACTGCCACCTTCAGAGAAAGCCAGCATATTATAGGCTTCCATGAGGAAGGGGATGTTGAGTTTTCTGGGGCATTCCGGTACACAATACTGGCAGGCGGTGCAAGGAACCACCAACTTGGACAATTTGTCATCAGCGACTGCCATAAGAGTTTTCATCTCTGCTTCATTCAAGGGCTTTTCTTCAGAGAAAGTCTCGAGGTTTTCCTGTAAGGCTTCCATAGTGGTCATACCGGAAAGCACAAGTTGGACGCCAGGTAGGGTCTGGAGGAAGCGGAAAGCCCAAGCCGCGGTTTTCTCGTGTGGGCGAGCGGCTTGCAGTTGAACTACTTCGCCCTCATCTAAAGTGGCCAGTTTACCGCCACGTAAGGGCTCCATGACCCAGACAGGTAAGTTGTGAGCTTGTAGAATCTCGTATTGCTCTTTGGCCTTTTGATAAGTCCAGTCCAGCCAGTTGAGCTGGATCTGGCCAAATTCTACGTATTCACCGTAAACTTCCAGGAAACGCTTAAGATTTTCCAGACTGGCGTGAGAAGAGAAGCCCAGATGTTTGATGCGACCGGATTTTTTCTCAGCGTAGATGGTCTCCCAGAGCTTGTACTCGGGGTTGAGATAGTCCTCGATATTAGAATCGGAAACCGTGTGGAAGAGATAAAAGTCGAAATAATCAACCTTGCACTTATCCAATTGCTCCTGGAATACGGCTTTGGCGTTCTTGATGTTCTCCACATCGTAGCCGGGAAATTTAGAAGACAGGTAGAAGGAATCACGCGGATATTTTTGCAAGATCTCACCTGCTACCACAGTCTCAGAAGTACCGCCATGATAGCCGTAAGCTGTGTCATAGTAATTGATACCGTGCTTCATGGCATAGTCTATCAGTTCGGCTGATTTCTCTTTGTCGATCTGTTTATTATCGCCATCAATAACGGGCATACGCATCAAGCCGTAGCCAAGTCTGGAAAGTTTAATACCTTTAAAATCTCTGTAGATCATTCTTTTCTCTCCTTTTTTCTGGTAAATGTGATGCGGTGATCTCTTTTATCTCCGATCAGGTTAATTAAGTAAACTAGCTTGCCCTTATTCTAACACTTTAGTGGGTAGAGGCAGCAAGCTTGTACGTATACCAAAAGCGTGTCTGATATTTAGTTTTTGCCATCAGGGTCCGACGGGCCATTAGCTGTCTTTGGCTTCTTGCGTTTGAGAAAGACACGGAGATAGGCTTTGAATTCGTAAAAGTCCAGAATCCAGTCATCGAAGAGTCCTGCCTGGAATAGACCAATCAGGAGTACCAGCACGATGGGAGCCAGGATCGCGCCCCATACGCCTTTAATTTGTGAACCGGCGTAAATCGCGATCAACGTAACCAGTGGATGCAGTCCTGTGGCATCACCCATGATCTTCGGCTCTAAGATCCTGCGGCTAAGGAAGTAGATCACGATCACCGCCGCAAGCTTAATACCATAGGTCTGATCGCCCAGAATCAGGTCATAAACACACCAAGGGACCAGCACTGTCAGAGCGCCTATAATAGGCAGGATATCGAAGATCGCCAGAATTAGAGCCAACCAGAAAACAAAGGGATGGCCAATGATCAAAAAGGCCACGATCATGAAGAAAAAACAATAGATGGCCAAGTGAAATAGGCCTTTTAAATACTTGAAAACGGCCGCGATGGTTGTGTCTTGCAAAAGCCGTAATTCCTTTTGCATTTGAAGCGACATCAACGAGGACAGTCCTCTTTTTATAGTTTCATGCTCTGCCAGGAGAAAGTAATAAGACATAAAAAAGGTAAAGGTCCAAAGAAAGACATATACAACCTTGGACACCAGACTGCGTATGTAAGTGATGGCGCTCTGCCAGAGAGTGGCGGACCGCTCTTTTACATATTTCACCAGCTTGTTGACGCTCTGTTGCAACTCGTCTTGCCAGGGCTCAGGCACCAGTTCTTTTATCCAGGTAAAGCCTTCGTTGGGCTCCTTGGTAACGTCCGGAGCCTCATAGTTATTGATGGCACCCATAATGCCGCCAACCTGTGAGATGCCTTCTTTCCCCAGAAAATAGATCGGCACACATACCAATACCAGAAATAAAAGAACCAGGATCAAGGCCAGCACCTTTTGCGGTATTTTGAGCTTGGTCGTGCCGAAACGCATGAGCGGGAAATTAAGGCGCGCAAAAATAGCGGCGAATATCACCGGACTGAGAATCTTAATAAGAGGTATTAGCAAATAGCGGAGCAGAAGTATGGCTGCCACGAAGATCCCTAAACGGATCATGAGCCTTTGAAAAAGCTCTCTGCTGCAGATCGGTTGTTTAGGTTGTATCTCTTTTGCTTTAGGCGCCATCAAAATCTCCCTTAAAATATGGTGAATCAGTTACAAGGTTGATTATACCCAAAAAAGTTAATGCCAAGAAGTGGCTAAGTTAAAAATTAGGACATGCTATAATCAGGGGCAAGCAGACTAGGAGATAAGCTATGGAAAGCATATTACTCTCGGACGTGGTGTCGTCCTTTAATCTCAAACCGCTAAACGAACAGCCCATGGACCTCAACATCCATATTTACGAGTCGGATGTTATCCGGCCCGGATTACAGCTGGCCGGACATTACCTGCACTTTGGCCCTGACCATATCCAAGTGATCGGTAATATGGAATACGCCTTTCTGGCCTCTTGCCCACCGGCAGAGCGTCAACGGCGCATCAATAAGCTGTTCGCTACCGGTATTCCCTGTTTTATCCTAGCTCGTTCGCACCAGCCCATGCCGGAGATGCAAAAAGCATCGGTGCGCTACGGAGTGCCACTTTTGGGTTCTGACGAAGCCACAGGCAGCTTGGTGAGCGCGATCAATAAGCAACTAAATGTTGATTTAGCCGAGCGGATCTCTATGCATGGTGTTTTAGTCGAAGTCTACGGCGAAGGCATTCTCATCTTAGGCGACTCTGGTGTAGGTAAATCAGAAACTGCCTTGGAGATCGTCAAGCGTGGCCATCGCCTGATCGCGGATGACCTGGTTGAGATCCGCAAGGTATCGGACACCACCCTTTTGGGTATGGCCCCAGAGATAATTCGCTATTTAATCGAAATTAGAGGCGTAGGCATTTTGGATGTCAAAGAACTCTATGGTGTATCATCCGTCAAATTGCAGGAAAAAATTGACTTCGTGATCAATTTGGAATACTGGGACGAGGATAAGCTTTACGAGCGTTTTGGACTCGTAAATGAGACCACCAATATCTTAGGAATTGATTTGCCTTCTCTGACTATCCCGGTGAGGCCAGGCCGCAACCTAGCGGTTATCGTAGAAGTAGCCGCTATCAACTTCCGCCAAAAAACCATGGGCTACGACGCGGCTCAAGCCTTGGCAAGACGCGTCTTTGGCCAGGAAAATGACGGATCTGATACGAAGATAGTAGAGCAATATATTGACGATTTTGATCGCTAAACGCTAAACGGTCTGCTTGGAACTTACTACGCAAACGTTAAATAGTTAGGAACTACATAGATGCAAGCTAATGATGAAAAAAGCAGGTTGCAGGCATGTTATGAAGAGCTCAATCTTTTAGAGAATTTAGATCTGGTCCTGGACTTGCCGCTCCTTGAATATACCTACTTTAAGGCTGGCGGACCAGCTGATCTTGCCTGCTTTCCGCATACGGAAACCTCTCTCTTAGCCTGCCTTAAAACCGCGCGAAAACACGAGTTACCGATAACCATTTTGGGTAAAGGTTCTAATGTTTTAGTGGCTGACCGAGGTGTCAGAGGTGTGGTGATATTGCTAAGGGAGAACTATGCGCAAGTACGCCAGGAAGGAGACCTCTGGGTAGCCCAGGCCGGCGCGCCTCTGTATGAAGTGGGTGCTTTATTGGCCAGGGAAGGCCTAGCCGGAGGGGAGTTTTTGGCAGGTATTCCCGGTTCTGCCGGAGGAGCTACCTATATGAATGCCGGTGCCTACGAAGGCGTGATTGCGGATTTGGTGCAGAAAGTTAGCTTTATTAACGAGGACTTGGAAATTCAGACCTTAAATAATGAGCAATGCGCTTTTTCTTACCGCCATTCTTATTTCACTGACCACCCCGGTGTAATTTCTGAAATATACTTTACAGGACAGCCTGGCAGGAGAGAGGATATTTACTCAAAGATTTTCGAGATTCAAAAGCGCAGGCGCGAAGCACAACCTTTGGAGATGCCATCCGGTGGCTCTTCTTTCAAGCGTCCCCAAGGCGCTTATGCCGCAAAGCTAATCGCTGATTCCGGCCTTAAAGGCAAGCGTTGGGGTCAGGTAGGAGTTTCCGCCAAGCATTCCGGTTTTATTGTGAATTATGGGGGAGCAAGCGCTTCTGAGATCTACGCTGTATTTCAAAGAGTAAGGCAGCACGTGCATGAAGTAACAGGCTTCAACTTAGAAATGGAAGTTAAACGCATCGGGGAGTGGAAGTGATGGAGTTTATAATTCTCAGCGGTTTGTCCGGCGCGGGCAAGTCGACCGCAGCCAAGTTTTTAGAAGATATGGGTTTTTTCTGCATTGATAATGTCCCGCCCGATCTATTAAGCCTGGTCTTACAGTCTCTGGCAGAAGACCCCGAGTCCAAGGATGGACGACGCTACTGCCTGGTGACAGATATTCGTTCCATCCGCGATGCTGATGACGTTGCCCATCTCCTGGCTGCCTTTCCTAAAGAGTGGGATAACTTGCGTGTGGTATTTTTAGAAGCAACCGACCAAGCACTTCTCTCGCGCTATAAGCAGAGCAGACGCAATCATCCTTTGGCCGGCAGAACCAGTCTAGTAGAAGCTATCCAGGCAGAACGCAAGATCCTGAGTCCGCTGCGCGAACGTGCTACAGATATAATTGATACCAGTGGTCTTTCCACTTCTGAATTACGCGATCTGCTCCTGGCCAGTTTTACCAGGTCAGGCAAGCACAAGCTAATGCGAATCTTTATCCAGTCTTTCGGCTTCAAACACGGCCTACCGCTAGATTCGGATATAGTTTATGACGTGCGCTTTATCCCCAATCCTTATTACCGACCTGATTTGCGCTATAAGCTCGGCTTAGACCCTGAAGTTAAAGAATACATTTTTGATCAGAAAGTAGCGCGAGAATACCTGGACCGCGAATACTCAACACTCAAATTTTTACTCCCTTATTACCACAAAGAAGGAAAGATGCGCCTAAATTTAGCCGTGGGTTGTACCGGCGGCCAACATCGCTCGGTAGCATTCGCGGAAGCTCTGCGTGATAAATTCCAGGAAGAAGATTATCAAGTCTTTGTTGATCACCGAGATTTAAAAAAAGCACCTTCAGCCGGTTTGTAATTAGAAGAAGGAAAGCAGCTAGTGAGTGAAAACTTGATCAACGACAATTTTATTGAAAAACTCAGGCAAGAATTGTTAAAACAACTGGTTGAGGACCGTACCGGCTATCAATTAGTATTCAATACGGTTGCTTTGGCAGCTTTCCGCTTCCAGGGCAGGGAAGTGCGCTTCAGCACCCATAATCTGGCCTTCGCCCAGTACCTGCAGCTACTTTTTGGTGAGCTTTATGACTTAGAAGTTGATCTTACTGCCGCAAAAAGCCAAGCTGGTATTCATATATCATCTTTGCCGCTAAGCCGTCTCCTGCGCGATAACATGGAACAATTTAGCCGTGAGGGAATGAGTTATTTCAACGAAGACCTGGGGCAGGAAGAAGCTCTGAAAAATTTGGGGCTCTGTCTATCAGCACTCTTTCTAGCCTGCGGATCTCTAGCAAGCCCGCAAGATGCTTACCATTTGGAATTTGCACTGCAACGACAACTGGCTCTAGACTTCTTTGATCAACTGTTCCAACATTTCGAATTGGACTTCAGCAGTCTCCGCCACCAAGGCTACTTTGTCCTATATGTAAAAGATGGCGGCAGCATCTCTGATTTTCTCCTCCTGGCACAGGCGCATCAAGCCATGCTGGCCTTTGAGAATCTGAGAGTCGAGAAAGATATGTTCAACCGCGTGAACCGTGTAGTCAACTGTGATCAGGCTAATGCCCAAAGAGTTGCTAATTCCTCCGCCAAGCAGCGCCGCTCAATCCAGGTCATTATGGATTATCAGCAGTTTGACCGTTTACCGGTTGAACTGCAGGAAGTAGCACTCTTGCGTATGGAAAATCCGGAACTTTCTCTAGCTGAATTAGGGCAGAAACTTTCACCGCCACTGGGCAAATCCGGCGTAAATCATCGACTGAAACGCATTGAAGAATTTGCCTCTGACCTCAGTGAGCGCTAGTTTTCACAGTTTACAGGCTTTACTTCAGCTTAAAATGTGATATAGTTCTACAAATAGGAGTTTGGCATGAATGAGCACAATTTGATTGATTATAATGACATTAGCTGGATAGAATGCTCCGTAATGCGCTACCGGCAAGGTGAAATCACGGTCCGCTTGGACTTCGATCGTAACCTGCTTACATGGAAAGATTCCAATCGCTGGTTTAACGATTTTGTGCGCAGTATCACTTCCGAGCAGGCAAGAAAGATCAAAGATCTACTGCACAGACTCCTAGGTTATGTGGAACTTAAGAAAACCTTCATATACGATCCGGATGACAGCTTTATTTGGCAAATCAAGTTAGGTGAGCGTAACTCTGATACCCCCAGTTGGGAGGTCGGCGGTACGCGCAACGATCTTGCTGCCTGGGTCGAATTTGTTAAGGTAATCGAGGAAGCCAGCGAACAGACTATTGATCCCCTGGGAGGCCACTAGGTTGGACTTTTGGGAAGGAGCTTTACTGGGACCGATATGGGTCCAGACCGATTATCAGGATCGTAAGCACAGAGGTTTTTACTTCGCGGTAGGTATCTGCTGCTTAGCTTCGCTTTTGGCCTATTTATTTGTACCGAGCCTTACTCCTATCTTATCGTTCTCACCATACGTTTACTTAGGCGTTAGCGCGGCGCTTTTGGTCCTGCTGCCTTTTGCCGCCTCACGTTACCGCTCTTTTCCCTTAATAGCAAGGATATTCATACTTTTAGCTTATATCTTGCAATACTTGGCCGCCTGGGCATTTGTAGTAAAGCTGTTTAGCATAAAAACTAATATTGATCCTATGGAAATATTTATGGATTTCGGTCATCTGGCCAACAATATCATGGGAGCGGCTTCTAGCTTTTTTGCTTTCCTGGGAGGTTTAAGCGCGACCTTAGTTGGTATGATCGTCGGTGCTTTGTTGCTAGGCCTGGCAGGACTTTTAGCACTTATTGTCGCGACTTACTTACCATTACTTTATTTGTTTTTGATCAAAAAACTACAGCGTCTGGTAGATGCGCTTATCCTGCACTCTTTCTTCAAGGAACATTCGGCTAGCTCATAAGTGGGATCGACGCTCAAGTACCATAGAAAAAGCGTTTTCACAATTCCGCAATAATCTTTTGCATTCTTGTTGGGCTTTAACATTTTGTTTGAGCTATGATAGGTCCTGCAAATCAGAAGCAGGCTTTTGCTTCGCAGCCTCCAATTTGCCCCGCGCGCAATGTGACAAAAGCCGCTTTTTATAGAAGGAGTCACTAGCATGGACAATAATGAGAAATTTTACCGTCCCTCACATCCACAAGGATCTAGATCGACCAACACCTATAACACGCAAAATCACAATGGAGTTTATTGCGTAGATGGTGATGAACATCGTTCCGCCGATAATAAGAAAAGTAAGAGATCAGCGCTGCAGCAAGTGCTAACGGTCATTTTAATTGTAGTCGCTTTGATTTCCGTTATTACCCTGCGCTTTGAGAATAAAAGCCTTAATGAGCGTTTAGACAAAGAAATCAAGGCTCAAGCTGACACTTCCGCTTTACTGGAAGCAAGTCGCGAGATGCGGCAGCCTGAGAAAAAAACAGCTTCCGAAAAGCACATGTCAGTTTACTCAGCCGCGGTTAAAGAAGATTCTGAGCGTGAAACTCTCAGCATTACCGAAATAGCCAAAACCGGCAAACCTTCGGTGGTTGCTATCTCTACCGAGAAAGCTGTGCCTTTTGGTTATTACTTTGAAGCAGTAATGCCGGTAGCCGGCTCTGGCTTCTTTATTTCCGAAGATGGTCTTATCGCCACTAATAACCACGTAGTTGAAGGTGCCAACAATATCAAAGTGCACACCGATGATGGCTATCTCTATGAAGCACAAATTGTGGGTAATGACCCAGTTTCCGACCTGGCAGTCATCAAGATCGAGCCGCAAAACGGCGAAACTTTCCCGGCAGTCATTTGGGGTGACTCTGATGACCTGGAAGTCGGTGAACTGGCAGTGGCTATTGGTAACCCTTCCGGTACGCTTGAAGGCTCTGTAACAGCGGGTATTATCTCCGCTCTGGAGCGGACTATTGAGATCGGTGACCTGGAGCTTAACGTACTGCAAACAGATGCTGCTATCAACGCAGGCAATTCCGGTGGCGCATTGTTTAATTCCTATGGTGAAGTTATCGGTATCAACACCGCTAAATTGTCTGGTGACGGCAACACCAACTTCGACGGTATCGCTTTTGCTATCCCATCAAATTATGCAACCTCAATCCTCGAAGATTTATCGCAACATGGTAAAGTAACCTCCCGTGTATTGCTGGGCATCACCGGTCGCGGCTTTGATACAGACTTTGCCCGTCGCTATCGTTTAGCCGATCGCCCTGGTATCTTGATCTCCTCCGTACTAAAAGGTAGCTCAGCCGATAAAGCAGGTCTGGCTGCAGGAGACTTCCTCGTAGAGATTGACGGCCAGGCGACAGATTCTATCGCTACCGTAAACAATATGAAGAAATACTGGACCATCGATCAGGAAGTAGATGTTGTCTATTTCCGTAATGGCGAGAAAGCTGAAACTAAGATGATCCTGCAAGGAGAAGACAGCGCTGATACAGATGCTAACGAAGCCGAGGCGCCTACCGAAACCGAAGAAAGCAAAGTCAGCTAATGGCTGGTAATCAATTAACTGTTAGCCAATACATATCGTTGCTGCTAATTAGTGATTAGGTTTAGCCAAATCACATAAACAGACAAATAGCGACAACTGCATACACTAACTCTTAAACCCCGCGCTTGGTCGTGGGGTTTTTTTGCGCATGAAGGTTTCTTTATTGTGAAATTCATGATATATTTAAGACTATGAGATGGATTGATTGTTTATTGTGAATAAATAAGAGGCTCTTTTAGGGGTGGGGAGGTTAGTATGGCCTATTATGCGCGACCAAATGAAGATGGTAGTTGCTATCAACCACTAGCAGAACACATTCTTCAAACCGCACAGCTGGCGAGGTCCAGCGCTGAGTCGATTGGTTTAGGTATGCTCCTATTTGTATGCGGCTTGCTCCATGATTTGGGAAAATACCTGGATGAGTACCAGCGGTATATTCGAGAAGTCGGAGCTGCACTAGCAAAAGGAATTATTCCTCCACCAGCTAGAGTAGATCACGGCGTTTACGGTGCCCTTTATATCTACATATTTTGTGAAAAATTGCTGGAATCTTCTGAAGCCTCTACTTGTACAATTAACGGTAAAGAAATATCAAAAACAGTCATTAAGCGTGCCAGAGACCTGATTACCATGTGTATCTGCTACCATCATGGTTCACTACAAGATTTCATACCGGTAGGGCGTAATGAAGAACCTGTTTTGCTAAAACGCTTGAGAAAGCTAGAGTCAACTTTGGCTGACGAAAATAAATCTAACTGGGAACAAGTTCAAAGTAGATTTTTCAATGAAGTCTGTTCGGAGGATCGACTGCAATCCTATCTTTTCCAGGCAATCTTTGAACTAGATACTCTTAATTCTCACATTAATGAGCAAGCCTTCGTTTGTCATCATCCGGAAAACGCAGAAGATAATAGCAATGTATACTTAAAATCTTTACAGAACTATGCGTGGCAAATGCTGGTGCGCTATACCTATAGCGCGTTGATTGATGCTGACCGCTGGGATGCATACATTTACCAAACTAACAGTGACGAGGACTATAATCACAGCATTGAACAACACCTAGAGTCGTATCTTCATGGCTTATACCATAAACTTGAAGAATTTAACGCGAAAAAACCAACTAGTCCATCTGAAGCAAAAGTCCAGCAAGTAAGAGCTGAGATAAGTGAAATTTGCTCTAAGGCAGCTAGCAGACATACGGGATTATATGATTTAACGGTGCCGACAGGTGGCGGTAAAACTTTTGCCAGCCTGCGTTTTGCGTTGGAGCATGCTAAATTTTTGCAGGGTACCGCTGAGGCCAAAGAGCGCATAATCTACGTTTTACCGTATACATCTATTATCGAACAAAATGCCCATGACGTTAGAGACGCATTAAAATCCTCAAATGATGAAGTTTTGGAAGTCCACTCTCAAGTGACTTTTCAAGAAGATGGAAGTAGAGCGAAGCCAGATGAAGCAGATAAAAACACACTGGTTGATGAAACAAGATACAAGCTACTTGCTGAACGCTACAATAGCCCCATTATTTTTATGACACAAGTTTCATTTCTGGAAACTTTGGTAAAGGCACATGGTCAATATGCTCGCCGTTTCAATCACTTAGCAAATAGCATTATTATCTTGGATGAAGCGCAAACACTGCCCTTGCATAGTACGTATATAAGCAATGCAGCCATAAACTGTTTAGTGTCATGCTTTAACAGCACCGTGTTGATGTGTACCGCTACTCAACCACCGCTAGACCAGGCAATAATTCCTTTACTCTTTTCTGAAAATAAACATATTATTCCTGAATCTAACCTGGAAATAAATCAAGAGTTAAAACGTGTTGAAATATTAGATGTTAGGAAGGACGCAGGCTACAGTTTGGAAAAAGGAGCAGAATGGCTAACAAATAATTTCCTTTCGTCTCAGAGTGTGTTGATTGTTCTCAACACGAAAAAAGGAGTGAAACAATTAGCCGAGCTTTTGAAAGATCAACAGAAAGAATTTGAGATCATCTACTTAACCACTTACTTATGCGCCGCGCATAGAAAAGAAAAAATAGCCGAAATAAAACGCAAATTGGCGAATGGTGATCGGCTAATGGTAGTCAGTACTACTCTGATTGAGTGCGGTGTAAATTTGAGCTTTGAGGTTGTGGTGCGCAATTTGGCAGGACTACCCTCGATAGTTCAAAGCTGTGGAAGAGGTAATCGTAATGCGGAAAAAGAGCTAGGATATGGATATATAGTTTCCTGGAATGAAAACATAAAGAATTTAGCAAATCTGTCAGCGCAACAAACGTCCACCAAAAGTGTGATTAGATCATTACGCAAAGTTACTGATACAAGAAACGCTGATCTATTGTCGCCATTTGCTATGCAAGAATATTATCGTAAGTATTTTATTGGAAGTATCAAGAAGAAGATGGCTTATCCTATCAACAACGGTAATGCTTATCTTTATGAATATTTAGACTCCAGACAGATCGATTTACTAGAATTTGCTGAAAGATGGCCATTTGATTTGAAAATAGCTTTTAGATTCGTTTCTGAAAGATACGAAGTTATTGGTAACGGCGGCTCAACTCTAATTGTTCCTTATAAAGAAGGTAAATCCCTACAAGTAGAGCTATTAAATGCTCAAAACCTACCCTTATCAGATCGCTATCGACTATTAAGAAAAATACAGCCATATACTGTAAATATGTATATAAACAAGACCCCCAGTATGAATGATGATTCATTTTATACCAGGTTATGTAGGGAAGGTTTATATATAGTCCCTGGGTTTAATAACTTATATATCGTAAAGGACGGCTTCTACAATGAAGAATTTGGTGTGAGTGCCACAGGAATGTTTGATGATGTTTGTATTTTCGAATAATAACTATAAAAATGCAAAAAAGAGAAAAGCGGCAAAAGCCGCTTTTTACCAAGGAATATAGCTCTATATACAGCACTATATTTCAATCCACATCCGCTGAGCAGATGAAACTTAATGATAACAAAGAGAGGAGTGAGTAGCTAGTTATTTATAAATTTTCTGAATAGTGTAAGGACTAAAAAGGCAGATCTAACTCTTGACATTTTTAGCTATATTATTTACAGTACTATAAAGAACTTGATCAACCCGCTACTTAATAAATAGCAATAGTCGACTAGAAAGGAGACGCGAATTGAAAAGTTTAAGCTTCCGGGTTTGGGGACGGTACGCTCTTTTCTCTGATCCTCTAACCAGGATCGGTGGTGAGAAATCGACGTTACAGATACCGACTTATGCGGCTCTGCGTGGGGTTTGCGAAGGAGTCTATTGGAAACCGAGTTTAATAACTGTAATTGAATCAGTGACCTTGTTGAGCCCAATTCGTACGGAAAGTAAGGGGATTCGTCCTATTAAATACAACGGTGGAAATGATTTGTCTTACTACACGTACCTAAAAAATCCCAATTACCTTGTTAGATTCCATTATGAATTTAACCAACAAAGGCCAGAACTAAAGAACGATTGGAACATGAATAAACATCTAGCTATTTTTGAACGAAGCCTCAAGAAAGGAGGAAGGAGAGACATTTTTCTGGGCACTAGAGAGTGTCAAGCGTATGTGGAAACGGCAGATGAGAATTTAACTCCATACTATCAAGGAGAGATGGACTTTGACCTCATGTATCACTCCATTAGTTACGCTGACGAAAATTCTGACCAGATTATGAGAGTAAATTTTTGGAGACCTCATATGCAAGATGGGTTAATAGTTTATTGCAGACCTGAAGAATGTGAAGTTAGACGAGACATCCGTCAGATACCAAGGCGTACCTTTACTATAGGTGAGAATATGAAGGCAGTAGAGCAAGAGGAGGGTGACCTATGATATGGTTAAATCGCTTGGCTCAAAGTCATGATCTTATGAGCTCTATGGATAGCCTTACGTTTCTTGACCAACGTCCCGTTCCTGTTGCTCATGCAACCCAAAATGCAAACCTGGAGATCCAACTGGATTCAGATGGTGATTTTTTGGCCGCTAGAGTTCTAAAAAACCCGACAAAAAAAGAAGTAGATGCTGCTCGAAAAAATAACCAAACCTTACTTAAGGAACAGGTAACTATGATACCGGTAACGGAAGCTTCTATTTCGCGTACCAGCGGTCTGTCTCCTCATCCTTTGCATGACAAATTGATGTATGTAGCTGGTGATTACCGGCTTTACGGTGGTAATAGGTCTGGATATGAAGATTATATGCAGTTACTAAAGAGCTGGTGTGATTTTGATCCGGGAAACACCGTCATCAATTTGGTCTACCGGTATGTCAGTAAAGGTACGATGATTGAGGATCTGATCGATGACGGACTTATTTTCCAAGATGGTGGGACTGTAATACAAAAATGGCAAACAGAGTTAGGACCAAAACCACCACTATACGCCAGCGTAAATGGGAATGTTCTTGATGCTTTCGTAAGGTTTACTGTAGAGAGTGATAATGGCAATGTGATCCTGCCATGGGAAGATCCTGCCACCATTAATTCTTATATTTCTTTTGATGAGTCAAGACAGGAAAGCGTAGGGTTTGACTATGTAACAGGACAACAAAAAACTATAGCAAAAACTCATCCACAATATGTACGCTATGCTGGAGATAGAGCAAAACTAATATCTTCTAACGATACTCAAGGCTTTACGTTTAGAGGTCGTTTTGTAGATTCGAAAGAGGCTGCGCAAGTATCATATGAAATCTCACAAAAGGCCCACAATGCGCTGAAATTTCTAATCCAGAGACAGGGCCATAATGTTGGTGATCGTGTGTTCCTTATTTCTGGCTCTAGTGGCTGTCCTTTCCCGGATCCTACTGCAGATTCAAATGCGTTTAACGAGGCCGCTTCTGATGATTTAGGCAATATTAAAGAAGATACTGTAGCTACTTATAATTTTGCTTTGGATTTGGCAAACGAATTAACGGCCGCTTTAAAAGGCCTAAAGCATAAGTTTGATTCAGAAAAGAGCATCTTTGTGATGATCTTAGATGCTCCTGGACCAGGCCGACTATCCATTGTCTATTACCGCGACTTCACTGGTACCGACAAAGATCAATTTTTCAAGAATGTAGAAGCTTGGCATAAAAAGCTATCTTGGCAACAGTCTCGCTTTAGCACAAACGGTAAGGGTGTAGTTCATTTTGTTGGAGCACCTTCCTTACAGGAAATTATTCTCGCGGCCTACGGTGTTGATCGTAGTACAGATCAAAAAGGCAGTTACTTAGAACTGGATAGTAAGTTCAGTGCAATGGTAATGACGCAACTTTTTCCACTCGTTATAGAAGGCTCTGACAGGCTACCTGATACTTTAGTCAGGCAAGCCTTTACTAACGCATGTTACCCACAAAAATATTCCACAAATAATTGGAACAAAATCCGTACCACAGCCTGCAGCCTAATAAAGGCTTATCGCAACCAGAAATATCAAGAAAATTGGAGGTATATCGTGGACATTAACTCTAGTGACTTAACCTATAACATAGGAAGATTGCTTGCAGTGATGCAGCAAATTGAAGAAAGAGCTCTATGGATATCTAATAATGAGAAACCTCGCGCAACGAGTGCGATGCGTTACTTTACCAAAGTGATGGAGCATCCATCAGCAGCTTTCGCTCTCCTTGCCTCAAGTTTGGTGCCCTATAGATCAACTTTAGATAAAGCTGGGAATGCAGGTGCAGATTTATATGCCATGGAACAGCAAATAAGTAGTTTGATCGATCCGCAAGAATTTGCCAAAATTCGTCACCTGGATGGACGTTTCTTGCTGGGATATGATGCTCAACTATTTCACATCTACGAAGAAAATAAGCGGCGTAAAGCAGAGAAAAAGATCAAAGAGTAATCTAAACCCTCATAAACAGCAAACTTAAAGCAGTAATAACTATGGCGATACAGTATCGTCTATCAAATAAAAAGGAGAAAGAAATGACTACTTTACAGAATAAAATTGATTTTGTCGGCTTGATTGATGTTAACCACGCTAACCCCAACGGCGATCCGCTAAGTGGCAATCGCCCTCGCATTACCAGTGACTTCTTAGGGGAAATCTCGGACGTGTGTCTCAAACGAAAGATTCGTAATCGTTGGTTAGATTTAGAGCAGAATATTTTGGTACAGTCTGATGATTACAAGAAAGACAATTTCAAGAGCATTAAAGATCGGGTAGCAGGTCAAGAAGCTCTGAAGGATTTCGAGAAAAAACTGGATGAAGATGAATTTTACAAGCTTGCCTGTGCAACTTGGTTGGATGTGCGTTCCTTTGGGCAAGTTTTTGCCTTCGGTAAAAGCGGTGATAACAGCAAAGGTGTTTCTATCGCAGTTCGAGGACCAGTAACAATTCAATCAGCCTTTTCTGTAGATCCGGTAGAACTTGAGACTTTACAAATCACGAAGAGCGTAAATAATGAAACCAATGTAAAGGGTGGAAAGAGCTCAGACACAATGGGGTTGAAGCATAGAGTAAAATATGGCCTCTATGTCCTCAAAGGATCAATAAATGTACAATTAGCGGAGTTGACTGGCTTTTCCGCGCAAGATGCTGACATGCTCAAAAAAGCTTTATCCCAATTATTTGCTAATGATGCGTCTTCAGCAAGACCTGAAGGCAGTATGGATCTGAAACGTCTTTATTGGTTTGAGCACAATTGTAAATTGGGACAATATTCTCCCGCGCAAGTTCATAGCAGTATAGTGATAAGCCACAAAGAGGGAATTGAAGTACCAACTTGTTTTGAGGACTATGATATCAATATAAATCCACTGCCTGGCCTTGAACCGGAAATCGTTGAGCAATACTGTTAATTAGCAAAACACCAAAGCAAAATATGACCTGTTATAGCAACAATGAATATCTGCCACTATCGCATATCCAGCATTACGTCTTTTGTAAAAGGCAATTTACGCTGATCGCTATAGAACAATCTTGGGTCGAAAACTTTTTGACCCAAGATGGCAGATGGCTGCACGAAAACGTGCATAATGGTTTAGCTATTGAGTCTCGCGGCAATCACTTGCAGTGTCGTGGCTTGCGTGTGCAATCGAAAAGACTGGGCCTTTATGGCGTTTGTGACATGGTTGAATTTGAAAAGACCGATGACGCAAATCCCAGAGGAGTTAAGCTCTGGGGCTTTAAGGGAAATTATATTCCATCTATTGTGGAATATAAGAGAGGAAAACCCAAGCAAGGCCTAGAAGATATCGCTCAGCTGGTAGCGCAAAGTATGGCCTTGGAAGAAATGCTGAATTGCTCAATTAATGAAGCCTATTTATACTATGGCGCAACTCGGCATCGCTTACCGGTTGAATTAACTGAGGAGCTAAAAGAGCAAATAGTGATAATAAGTGCTGAAATGCATGAGCTGGTAGAAAAGGGCTATAGGCCAAAGGCAGTCTGCAGCCCTAAATGTCACGCTTGTTCTCTATATGAAGTGTGCCTCCCGGATGTAGACCAACACAAAACCGTAGATCAATATATTAGTGAGATGACCGATTTGAGCGACTGAGGGAAACCTATATGAGAAAATTGCTAAATACTCTGTATGTTCAACATCCAAACTATTATTTATCTCTAGAGCAAGAAGCAGTAGTCATTAGTAAGGATAGAGTGACTATGGCGAAGTTCCCTTTATTGAATTTTGAGAGCATAGTAACTTCATCTCAGGTTTCAATTAGTCCCTATTTACTTGAGGCTTGTATGGAGAGGGGCATAAGCGTTAGCTATCTGGATCGTAATGGAAAATTCCTTGCCAGAGTGAGTGGGAAAAATATTGGCAATGTTTTACTTAGGAAGAGTCAGTATAGGTACTCTGATGATAAAACTGTCAGCAATCAAATCGCGAAATATATGATTCTGGGCAAAACTTACAATCAGCGTTGGTTGCTGGACCGTTATTGCCGTGATCATCCACTTTCTATCGACCTTGACTCTGTAAAAAAATGTTGCGGTAATTTGCAGGCTGCCTATCCTCGTATAAGAGAATGTGCTGATTTGGACATATTGCGTGGTATAGAGGGAGAGCTGGCACAGCAGTATTTTGGCGTGTTTGATTCTTTAATTCTAAAAAATAACGATTTTTTTGCTTTTAAAAAAAGAACTCGAAGGCCGCCTTTAGATCCAGTTAATTCTGTAATGTCCTATCTTTACACAATTTTGTATCACGAATCGGCCAGCGCCTTATCTTGTGTAGGCTTAGATCCCTACGTAGGATTTTTGCATCGTGATAGATCAGGCAGGATGAGCTTGGCCTTAGACCTAATGGAAGAATTGCGCGCGCCATTGGTTGATAGATTGACGCTTAGCCTCATAAATCGTGGACAGTTACAAGCAAAACATTTTGAAAAGCAAGCAGCGGGAGCGGTTTTAATAACTGATATGGGTCGCAAAATCATAATAGAAGCTTGGCAGCAGAGAAAACAAGAACTTGTTATGCATCCATTTCTTGAGAATAAGATTGAATGGGGTACAGTGCTGTATGCTCAGGCTCTACTTTTGGCGCGTTATATACGTGGTGATTTAGACGATTACCCTCCAATTTTATACAAGAATTAAATAATGTACATTATAGTGTGTTGCGATGTAAAAACGGAGTCTGCTGCTGGTCGTAAACGTTTACGACGAGTAGCCAAGGCTTGTGAAGCTTGTGGTCAACGTGTGCAAAATTCTATCTTTGAATGCCAGCTAGACTCTGTACAAAAAAGAGCATTGGTAGGGAAGTTGTTAAAAATTATTGACCAAGACGAAGACAGTTTAAGGATATATAATCTAGGGAAAAATTATCGACAGAAAATTGAACATTGGGGAACGAAAAATGTGCCTGATTTAAGTAAAGATACTATCATTTTCTAATTAACAAACAGCTAGATCGTAGTGTGAAGTACAAGCTCACAGAAAAAGCAGGTGTCACTCACACCACATTAAATGTGATTTTTGAATTAAAAAACAGGGTATTTTAGAATCACAGTTCATCTGATAGAATGAATTTATACTAGCGGCACAAAGATACTGCTTTGATTTAAAAATTTCTAGTAGCTTTTGACGTCGCACCCCTCGTGGGTGCGTGGATTGAAATCATACTATCTAATCTCTCCTTATATACAATTTGTCGCACCCCTCGTGGGTGCGTGGATTGAAATACGAAAATTAAACGAAAGTTGAAGGGTACAAGAGTCGCACCCCTCGTGGGTGCGTGGATTGAAATAGCCGTGCATGGAAGGAAAAACCAGCAGAAGCGTCGCACCCCTCGTGGGTGCGTGGATTGAAATTATATAGTGCCTAAAATTGACTGTAAAGTTACGTCGCACCCCTCGTGGGTGCGTGGATTGAAATCAACTGCATCAAAAACCGTTAAAGGTGGCGTCGTCGCACCCCTCGTGGGTGCGTGGATTGAAATATAGAAAGCATTTTCCTCCGACGTAAGCATACGTCGCACCCCTCGTGGGTGCGTGGATTGAAATTGCTGGGCAGGCGCTTCGCCCTGTCTCCCATTGTCGCACCCCTCGTGGGTGCGTGGATTGAAATAACTGTCGGAAGCCTATCGGAAGTATTTACCCGTCGCACCCCTCGTGGGTGCGTGGATTGAAATTCCCAACGTTTACGCCCATGTTTTGCTCCTGGGTCGCACCCCTCGTGGGTGCGTGGATTGAAATTCCAGCTTGAGCTCCCAGCGGTCATAAGCCCCGAGTCGCACCCCTCGTGGGTGCGTGGATTGAAATTCAACAGCGCACTGTAGCCCTGTAGCAGTTGCGTCGCACCCCTCGTGGGTGCGTGGATTGAAATACAGACTTGACCTTGCCTGCTTCCTCTAGGGCAGCTGTCGCACCCCTCGTGGGTGCGTGGATTGAAATGCCTAAGCTCGCCATTGACGCCATGCTTAACTGTCGCACCCCTCGTGGGTGCGTGGATTGAAATATGGATGTTGTAAATCACGGAAAGATCTTTAGCGTCGCACCCCTCGTGGCTGCGTGGATTGAAATGGACTAGCCAAGGCGTAACATCAGCTAACGCCCTGTCGCACCCCTCGTGGGTGCGTGGATTGAAATGACGATGGGCCGCAGGCGGGACAGCTTGTAACGTCGCACCCCTCGTGGGTGCGTGGATTGAAATCTTTCCGGGAGCTGCACCTCCCTTACTTGTTGAGTCGCACCCCTCGTGGGTGCGTGGATTGAAATGTTTAACGATCCAAGTACGCTGAAAGATACCGGTCGCACCCCTCGTGGGTGCGTGGATTGAAATTTTATGAGTTCGGGTAATATTTTCTTGCCCAGGTCGCACCCCTCGTGGGTGCGTGGATTGAAATGCGATTTGTTCTAGGTACGGATCTAGCGCTGTACCGTCGCACCCCTCGTGGGTGCGTGGATTGAAATTCGGTATAGCTCAGGATCATCTGATAGATCCCGGTCGCACCCCTCGTGGGTGCGTGGATTGAAATAAATCGGCGTTGAGTTGCACTCGAGGGCATATAGCGTCGCACCCCTCGTGGGTGCGTGGATTGAAATAATATACAAAATCCTTAAAAAGCGTTGAAAACGTCGCACCCCTCGTGGGTGCGTGGATTGAAATACTGTAAATTTGTGCAAATTAGGCTTCCAACTATGTCGCACCCCTCGTGGGTGCGTGGATTGAAATAATCTAGACGTCCAGGCCGCACTCGCTAATGCTGTCGCACCCCTCGTGGGTGCGTGGATTGAAATATTAGAGAGACCTCGCTTTGGGAGTTTGACCGCGTCGCACCCCTCGTGGGTGCGTGGATTGAAATGCACAAACACACCGTAAAAGATGTATCGTTTTGTCGCACCCCTCGTGGGTGCGTGGATTGAAATATGGCTTTCGTCCATGCAGCCACACAAGACGAGGTCGCACCCCTAGTGGGTGCGTGGATTGAAATATCTGCCCCTGATAGACCTTCTTAAGGGCACAAGTCGCACCCCTCGTGGGTGCGTGGATTGAAATTGTAAAAAAGACCGCAGACCACATGGATAAGCGTCGTACCCCTCGTGGGTTCGTGGATTGAAATGAAGATGGTAGCCTTGTTAATCAAGCACTTTCGTCGCACCCCTCGTGGGTGCGTGGATTGAAATTTAGGTGGTCTAGCGAGAGCAAGGCTTGCGATTGCTCCAGTGCGGATTACCCAGATTGAGGACTATTTGGTACAATTATAAGGGAGGGCAAATTATGAGCGATGGATCAAGAGAAGTATTGGGCTGGCTCCTAGGAGCGGCCATAGTCGCGGTGATAGCCGGCCTTATCATGGCAGCTGACAGATACAGAGAGGACCAAGATAAAATAGAACTCGCCAAAGGAATTATGAAAGCATTAGGCTACGGTCTAGCAGCATTTCTCCTACCACTTACAATTATTGCTATAATAGCAATAGGTACTAACAGAAAGACATTCTAACGCAAATCATTTAGAAATACCCGGCTCTGACCGGGCTATTTTTATGCACGTCCACTATGGGCGGGTTTTTATTTGCTTCAGGTTACGAGCTTAAGTTAAACATCGCACCCCTCATGGGTGCGTGGATTGAAACCACGATTAAGCTAAAATAGGCACTGTAGATAGAATGTATTTATCGCAAAGGTGCGAAAGATAGTAAGGCAAAACTATGGCTCAAAACGTGATAAATAAAAAAATCTCCTAAGAAAGTGCTATCTTGAAAAACAAACCTTAAAGAAGGGCACATAGGCAGAAAGCTTATGGCTATTATATGCACAATAAACAATACACAAGAAACAGTCCAAGATTTTGTTACGCGGTTACCTCCGCCTCCTGCCTTGACTAGCCTTAGCATACATGTTACAAGTTAATAAATGAGTGGTGGAGGAATGGCCAATGAAAGGTATAAGTATAAATCCTATTTATGCACAAGCAATTGCTTGTGGAGATAAGACCATAGAAGCCAGGACCTGGTCCAGTAATTACAGAGGAGAGCTGCTAATTTGCTCTACTGCAGATCCCGGATATGCTGATCTAAGACCGGTATCCATTACTGGATATGCTTTGGCTGTAGCTGACATGGTAGACTGCCGACCTTTCGTAGATGGGGAAGACCAGGCCAAGGCTTTTTTTGATGAACCATTTACCGGTTATGCTTTTGTGCTGGACAATATTAGGCCCATCGTACCGGTTCCAATCAAAGGTAGCCAACGCATCTGGAATGCACCAGAAGACATCAAGCTTGAATTTCTTGACCTGAAAGATTGGGAATTATATGCCTGGTGGGATGAGCACGGATACTTGTCTTTAGATGCAGTATTAGATTTTTACGGCATAGAGCATTAAGGGTATAGTCCTGGTGTTTTAATATTGGAGCCGGTCACGCATTTTTTGTGATCGGCTTTTGCTTTCCGGAAAAATTTGCTAGACGGGAAAGTCGCGTTTAAAATAACTTACTGATTATAAATGACGAAGCCCTGAAAACACTAGGTTCCAGGGCTATGGCGGAGAAGGAGGGATTCGAACCCTCGTATCGGTTACCCGATAAACTGATTTCGAGTCAGTCCCGTTACGGCCACTTCGGTACTTCTCCGTAAACTTTGAGTATTATAGCCAATGGCTTGTATGCCTGCAAACATTCTACCACTAAGGGAAAAAACAAATCTGGGCTTGAGTTTTCCCATTAGTCAGGCAGGGGCGAGTGTATCTAGCCTGAGTTTAACTATGATAAGACTTAAACTCTAGCAAACAAACTTTGCGCGGGCTGGCCTATATGGATGCTCGACTCAAAGGCAGCCATTTCCCATTGACTGGTAATTGCTTGGCCTAATGCCAGGTCGCGGTAAATACCGTAACGCTGGAAGAAGTCCTCTCCGCTCATTTGGGAGTCTCGCAAAAATTTGATAATACTGGACATAAAGTGACGGGTGTTGGGCAAGCTGATTTCTGAGATCAGATGGACAGACTTCCAATCAAAGTGCTTCTGCCCCAGAACCAGTCCATCCAGATGAGCCATCTCTTCCACCTGCAGGGTGTGTTTGGTGACTTCTGATTCTTCCAATACTTCGCATAATATAGCGAGGCCTTTCTGCACTGTGGAACGGGGATATGCGTACTGGAGCGTCAGCCAACCTTGTATATAGAGATACTTGCTGGGGCGTATGACGAGTAAGCGTAAAAGTTTATCGATCTCCGCGCCAGTCTTTAGACTGGCTAATGTTGGGAAAATTATGGCCAGGTCTTTGTAGTCCATAGAATAGGCTAGTCGTTCTAAATCAGCGCGACTGTGACAGTTAGCTAATTGAGCCATAAGCCAGGTTTGGTATTCTGGCTTCTGCTGTAATTGCATTTCGCGAGGATTGGGAAATTGACCCTGAGCATAGCTGACTATATCAGCAAAGCTGTCGAACCGTCTGGGTCTGTGGCCAGAGAGGCTCTCTTCACGTAACTTGGGGCTGCGAATGGTCAATTCGGCTTCTTTGATCGGCCTGGGAGCAATCCCCATGTTTGCATAAAGTTTTGCCTGCCGAATCTGATTTTTCTGCTCATCACGCTCAGTTTTTTCTGCCTCAGAGGAACCTCTTGAATGTGCTGCAGCGGAGGAGCGATTAGACTCTATCTGTTTCTTAGCTTCATCAGTAGAAGATTTTGCCGCGTCGGCTGTGGAGAGAGGAGGTTCATTGCGAGATGATAGTTCAGCCTTAGTCGCAGCAACTTCCACCTCAGCTTTAGATGTGAATTCGCCAACATCTTTCTTGACTTGACCAATACTTTCTGAGCCTACGGTAAACGATTCTACCGGAGCTTCTCGTTCAAGTGCTTCAAGTTTAGCAGCTGTCGCTTGGTCTGATTTAGTGCGTTTAAGCTTTCCGTCAGCTAGCGGTGCTGTAAGATCAGTCAAATGGTCCAGGTCTTCCTGAACCGTATCCGGCATCTCCGGTTCTCCAAAACGTACAGCGAGATTAACTGATCTGACCTTGACCTCTTGATCGTCAGGCTTAGTTGTCAGCACTTGGCGTGCCAGGTGCTTCATAGGGGTATCAGGCTTGGGAGAGCCTGGTTTAGATTTGTTTTGCCACATCATGTATTTACTTAAAATGTCTAATTGCTTCCGGCAATGCGTCAACCGCATCTCTGAGCGCAGAAGCGGTAAAGATCAATCTTTCAACTACATCCGCCAGCCCTTCATCAAAGGATTGCAGTGTCCGGTTGACATAGGTATTGGATTCTTGGGTGAAGTTGCTGGCGCTGCTTCTCAGGCTGGCATCGATTTCCTCCAGCTGGGTAATCAATTTGCTCAGCTGAATGGAGATTTCTTCATGTTGCTCAGCTTGTTCTGCTTTTAACTCTCCTGCCATTTTAAGTGAGTTTGCCGCGTTTTGCAGTCCACTGGAATATACGCCCAGGGCTTCCTTGGTGACTTGTGACAAATCGCGGATACGGTCTGAGAGTACATCTTCTTCTCCGGCGAAAGCCTTGGCCATCTTATTTGTGGTATCGGAAAGCACCTGTACGTCATCAGCAATGGAAGACATCTCATTAGCGAGATCATTCTTTGCCATAGTCATAAGCTTGAGGGACTCAGATATATCACGATTAAGAGCTTGATTCTGTCCACGGCTGGCTTCCAGAGTATCAATGGAGGCCTCCACAAAGTCTTTGGTGCGGCCCATGAGCCGGTTGAGGCCGGTCAATTCCTGATGCAAGGGCTCTAAATAAGAGAGTAGGTCTTGGTTTAGCTGAGCTGAGAATTCTTTCGCTAAGTTTTCCATACCGGTCATTTGGCGCTGGTCCAAGTTACGAGCCAAGTCAGCCAAGCTGTTACTGGCGACCGCTATAGGTGGCGCAATTTCCTGGCTCATGATTTCGCGTACTGAACGGCAGATACCTTCAGAGAAGTCTGCATTGGCCATTTTTGCGGCGCTGCTTTGGAACTCCGTAATAGAGTCAGCAAGTTTGCTCTCATGAGCCAGCATCTCGTCTACTAGGAGCGCAATGCCGTTTTGGGTGTTATAAACAGGTACCAGGTTAGACAGTAATTGACGCAGTTGAGCGTACTTCGCTTCACGTTGTCTTGATCCGACCATCGCGGCATTGGCGAGCAGAAGTGCTGCAGGGATGCCGATAATCAATGGCAGAAGCGCAACCCCGGTAAAGTAGATACTGCTAACAGTGCTCAAGTAAATATAGAGCAGGACACTTGAAAGGCCACCCAAAGCACCTACTAATATTGCGGGCGTATAAGTTAGGCTATTTTCCTCATGAGCGTCAGCCAAATTGTCTGGATTAATCTGCTGCTCAAGGGGTGGAAACCAGCGGTCCTGATAGCAAGCTTTCGCTCCGACTTGCAATTTTGCCCAGGCCAATCCGAGTTTCTCTTCTTTACGAGCGGCTATAACTGTAGCTATTCTCTCACCATTAGCCGTGTCTTGGCCTTTTAGAGATGCTAAGTCGTGTTCTAATGCTTCCAGCAAGGCTTCACCATTCATCTCGTTACGTTTGATGCGCGCCAGGTAAAGCCAGGTTATAATTATCAGGACTAATGGCAGGGCCAGTCCAAAAATAATGACCATAATTTTATCAGGTTGAACCTGTAAACATACGTTTCTCTCTAAGAGCAGAGACACTTGTGCAAACATTAGTTTCTCCTTTGACAGAACAATTGCGTTCTAACCAAACACAGCAGGCGCGGATTAACTGGCCTTAAGTGTGGGTCTTTGCGGGCATTATATCATATGTGTTACAAATCTATGAGAGTCTCTTTGCAAGATGCCTGAACGGAACAGAGAAATTCGACTGGTACCCGGTTTGCGGGTCAAGGGTCAATTGACAGCTGACAGGCCCTTATCTAGAATAACTAATATCCGGTGAGGTAGTCTATGTGCCGTGAAAACTCAATTAATTGTCGGAGGAGGCAGCTGTTGCTAAAAACGTTGGGTTCTGACGACCAGCCCCTAATGGTCGGTCTAGCCTGTGATCAGCCAAACGGCGATTTTTGCGTGCGCGTAAAAACGGACTTGCTGAATGCTGGCCGAGAACTTGGTAAACAGCTTGCAATAACAAGTTTGCGCCCAGAAGATCTGTCCTTGGATATAGATTACACTGGGGTTTTGGTTATAGGACAAGGTAAGGCCGCATCTAGCTCAGACTATAAGACTTTGGCTGATTGTGCGCGCCAGAAGAACTTACCTTTTATAAGTTTGGGAACTGGGTTTTATGCGGCTTTAGAAGCTTTCGCGGAAAATGTTTTGCATATAAAGTCTGATCTTTTCCTAGAACCGCAGCTTTTTCGCACGGCCCAAAACCCTGTTTTTAACGTTGCATACCAAGGCCCCTTTATCGAGCATGGTTGGCAGATTATGCTGGATAGTGAAGCGGAGCATTTGCCATTATATTTGGTCTATACAGCTGCTCGTTGCTATCATGCGTTCTACGATCTGCCCTCATCTGAACCGCCGTATTTCAGTCAAAACAGTTCAAAAGAAATTGATGATCAAACGGAACTGGCAAAATTCCAAAGCCTATGGCATGATTGCCTGATAGATTTTGTAAAGGCTATGGCCGAGACTGTTACAGACTAGCAAGTGTAGTAAGAGTGACCTTAGCTAGCAGCAATAACACAAAAGGAGAATAGGAAGGTAATACTTATGGCGTATGTATTTGATGATTTATCGCGTACTTTTAGCGAGTACCTCTTACTGCCCAACTTGAGCGAGGAGCACTGCGTTCCGTCCAACGTAAAGTTGGATACACCTTTTTCTCGTTACGAGCCAGCCAAAGAAAAACCCAAGCACAAGCTAAATATTCCCTTCACCTCAGCCATCATGCAGGCCGTATCCGATGACCGCATGGCGATCGCTCTGGCACGTAATGGTGGTTTATCCTTTATTTACGCTTCTCAGAGCATTGAATCGCAAGCGGAGATGGTAGCAAAAGTCAAAGGTTATAAGGCCGGTTTTGTAACCAGCGACTCTAACCTGACACCTGACCATACACTGGCAGATATTTTGGCTCTTAAAGAGAAAAACGGTCATTCAACAATTGCTATTACCGATGATGGTACAGCCCATGGTAAATTGCTGGGCTTGGTTACTTCCCGTGACTATCGTATCAGCCGGATGTCTACAGACGAGAAGATCAGCGAGTTCATGACTCCGATCTCCGAGCTAATCTGTGGTGAAGATGGCATTTCCCTGAGTGAGGCAAATAACTTGATTTGGGATAATAAGCTCAATCAAGTACCTATTGTAGATAAGAAAGGTAATCTGGTTTCTTTGGTATTCCGTAAGGACTACGCAGAGCACAAAGAAAATCCTCTAGAGCTTCTGGATGATCACAAGCGTCTGGTCTGTGGAGCCGGTATCAATACCCGCGACTACAAAGAAAGAGTACCCGCTCTGATTGAAGCCGGTGCTGATGTCCTCTGCATGGACTCTTCTGACGGTTTTTCCATTTGGCAGAAAAAGTGCTTGGACTGGATCAAAAAAGAATACGGTCCAGATACCTTGGTTGGTGCTGGTAACGTAGTAGACCGCGATGGTTTCCGCTATCTGGCGGAAGCAGGCGCTGACTTTGTAAAAGTTGGTATCGGCGGTGGATCTATCTGCATTACGCGTGAACAAAAAGGTATAGGCATGGGTCAAGCTTCTGCTGTAATGGCAGTTGCCGCTGCTCGTGACGAATGGCTGAAGGAAACCGGTGTTTACATTCCCATTTGCTCAGACGGTGGTATTGTCTATGACTACCACATGACTTTGGCTCTGGCTATGGGCGCTGATTTCCTCATGCTGGGCCGTTACTTCTCCCGCTTTGATGAGGCTCCTGGCCAGCGCTTGGTTTACAAGGGCAATTACGTCAAAGAATATTGGGGTGAAGGTTCCAACCGCGCGCGTAACTGGGCTCGTTACGATGACGGTCACGGTGGCAAGGGGGCGCACTTTGAAGAAGGCGTTGACTCCTACGTGCCATATGCCGGTGGCCTTAAGGAAAACTTAGACAATACCATTGCCAAGATTGTGGCAACCATGGTTTCTTGCGGATCGGTTTCCATCCAGGAGTTGCAAGAGAAGGCACGTTTAGTAGTTGTTTCACCTACAAGTATCGTAGAAGGTGGAGCCCACGACGTTATTCGAAAAGAACAGGATGCCGTAAACAGGTAGTTAACCAATCATATACAGGTCGATATAGAATATAGTTTTAGTTACTGAATTGAGAAGGAGATAAATATGGCTAAAGATATTGTGGAAATGACTTCGGAAGGTATTCGCGAGCTGCAAGCAGAGTTAGAAGAGCGTAAGACCAGTATTTCCATAGAAATTGCCGAACGTCTTAAAGAAGCAAGGTCGCAAGGTGACCTGTCTGAGAACTCCGAGTACGATGATGCCAAAGAGGCTCAGTCTCAAAACGAAGTTAGAATCGCTGAGATTGAGTCGATCTTAAAGAATGTTAAAGTCATTGAAGACAAACACATTCTTAAGACTAAGGTCTCCCTGGGATCTTTAATTGAGATCTTAGACATAGAAACGGGTGAGGCCATGGAGTATGTGGTGGTCAATCCCATGGAAGAAGATATCTCTAAGAATAAGATCTCTTCCGAATCTCCGGTAGGAGCTGCGGTCCTCGGCAAAAAGAAGGGTGAAGTAGTAGATGTTAAGACCCCGATCGGCTTGATTCAGTACAAGATTTTACGCATTGGTAAAAAAGAAGGTGAGGAATAAAGATGAGAGAGCAAGAGATGCCCTTAAGTGACCAGGAACAGGCGCGCTTAAGTAAGCTGGAGCTGATAGAGGAAGCGGGTGAGTCACCTTATCGGCTGACTACTGTAGACCAAGATACCCGTGCCCGGGATATTACCGATAACTTTGAGGCATATGAGGGCAAGATGGTTAAGGTCGCTGGCCGACTTATGTCTAAACGAGGCATGGGCAAAGTGAGCTTTTGCGACCTCTTTGACCGCACCGGCGGTATCCAGATCTTCTCTAAGATTGACGTGCTAGGTGAGGAAAATTTCTCTAAGTGGCAGAAGCTGGATGTTGGTGATTTGGTTGCTGTAGAAGGTGAAGTCTTCCGTACGCAACGTGGCGAAATTTCTATCCGCAACGAGAAATATGCTCTCATATCTAAATGCCTGCGCCCTTTGCCGGAAAAATGGCATGGCTTACAGGACGTTGACGCGCGTTTTAGAAAACGCTACCTGGACCTGATCGTTAACCAGGACGTGCAGGCAACTTTTATTAAGCGTTCTCAGATCATCTCCAAGATGCGCTCAATCTTAGATGAGCGTGATTTTATTGAAGTGGAAACACCACTCTTACAAACCATTGCCGGAGGTGCCAGCGCTCGTCCATTTATTACTCACCACAACGCTCTCGACTTGGACCTATACCTCCGCATTTCACCGGAACTCTATCTCAAACGCTTGATTATCGGCGGCCTGGAACGTGTGTATGAGATTGGTCGAAACTTCCGTAATGAGGGACTGTCAGTCAAGCATAATCCGGAATTTACCATGATCGAACTCTACCAGGCATACACCGACTACCACGGCATGATGGAGATTTCCGAGATCTTGATTAGTGAATGCTGCAAGGAAGTGAATGATGGCAAGACAGTCATTACTTTTAACGGCCAGGAGATTGATCTGACGCCGCCTTTCCGTCGACTTTCCATGAATGACGCGATCAAGGAATACACGGGTGTTGATTTCTCTAAGGTTGACAGCTTGGAAGAAGCCCAGCGCCTGGCAAAAGAAAACGGTCTAAAAGAAGAGGACTATGCTGGATTGCGCGTAGGCGAGATCATGAATCTGTTTTTTGAAGAATTCTGCGAAGAAAAATTGATCCAGCCAACCTTTATCTATGACTATCCTGTTGAGATCTCACCTTTGACCAAGAAAAAGGCGGGCGTTGACGGAATAGTAGAGCGCTTTGAGATTTTTATTGCCGGTTCTGAATATGGTAACGCTTATACTGAGCTTAACGATCCGCGCGATCAGAGAGAGCGATTCTTAGACCAGCTGCGTAAACGTGAAGGCGGCGATGAAGAAGCCAACCTGCCTGACGAAGATTTCGTAGAGGCTCTGGAATATGGTATGCCTCCTACGGGTGGCTTGGGCATTGGTATTGACCGTTTAGTCATGCTCTTGACCGATAAGCCTTCAATCCGCGAAGTGCTCCTTTTCCCGACGATGAAGCCCATCACCACTGATTTTGAGGTGGATGACTAATGGACGGAGACATATGGGGGAGTATTTTACTCCTGATTTTACTCTCCATCGGTGCGGCATATTGCGCTTCTTCTGAAATAGCCTACGCTTCTCTGGACCTATTCAAGGCTGAGAGACAAGCGGATAAAGGCAATAAGAGAGCCAAAAAGGCTATCTATATTTCGGAGAACTTTGATAAAGCCCTCACCACCATACTAATTCTAAATAACATTACGCATATTGCCTTTGCGTCCATTGCTACGGCGATGGCTACTCGCCTCTGGGGAGTAGCCTCCGTGGCTTGGGTCACCTTGGCTTCTACTATTTACGTGTTCTTCTTTACCGAGATGCTGCCAAAGAGCTACGCCAAGGGTTCCTTTGATTTTGCCTTGCGCCTGGCACCCTCGCTCAAGTTCTTTATGGACGTACTAACGCCAATTTCTGCTTTCTTCACCTTGATTTCGACTTGGGTCGATAAATTTTTCAAGCTGGAAGAAACGCCCGATATCACGGAGGAAGAGTTCTACTCCATAGTCCAGACCATCAATGAAGAGGCGGTTCTGGAAGAAGAGAAACGCAATCTGCTTAACTCTTCTATAGCTTTTGGCAAGCTCCATGTTTCTGACTGTTATCAGCCACTGGAAAACTTAGACAGTATTAATGTCGACGCTACAAATGACGAGATTTTCCGCCAAGTGAAAGAATCTCCCTATTCCCGCCTGCCGGTTTATGAGGGTAAACCTGACCACATCATAGGTATCCTCAGAGTGCGCCACTTCCTCAAGGATTATATCAAGGGTAAAGATATCCATTTGCGTGATCTGCTTACCACACCGACGAAAGCTTCTTTTGATATGGAAATCGACGAGCTCTTTAAGAAGATGTCCCTTGAGCGCAACCACATTGCCGTTGTAGTGGATTCTGAGGGCAGAACTCGCGGTATCATCACTCTAGAGGATATTCTGGAAGAACTAGTTGGTGACATCTGGGATGAGAATGATGAAGGCCAGCTCAACCTGGAAGATAAAGGAAGGATAGGCTAATGGGTTCTGTATTAGGTATTATAGCCTGCATTTTGGGCTCTGCCTTCTTCTCTGGCTCTGAGATCGCTTTCGCGTCCGCAAAGGCTCACCGTCTGCGCAACAAGGCTGCTCAGGGTGATAAGAGAGCACAACTGGCTCAGAATATGACAGAGAATTTCGAGGAAGTCCTCTCAGCTATCTTGATGGGCAATAACTTTGTCAATATCGCGGCTACCTCTATTTCTACGGTGCTGATTATTGATTTGGTTGGCGGCTCACGCGCGACTGCGCTGGCCACACTGATTATGACTATTATCATTTTGATCTTCGGTGAGATCATCCCCAAAATCGCAGCTAAGGACAACGCGGACAAATACGTTTTGTTTGCAGCCAAGCCGCTAAGGGTTGTCATGATCATTCTCCAACCCATGATCAAGTTGGTTATGTTCACCATGGCGCAGATCCATAAGATCTGGCCCGCTCCCAGCGATGATATGGCCGTATCTGCGGAGCGCTTATCTTCTATTATCGAAACCATAGAGGATGAGGGTATCATTGACGAAGATGCTTCCAACTTAATGCAGTCTGCCTTGGACTTCCCTGACATCAGTGTTGGGGAGATCGTGACCCCGCGTGTGGATGTTTTCGCGGTGGATATAGAAGATGATATGCCAGAGATCCTTGATCAGATCTTAGATTCTTCTTTTTCACGTATCCCGGTTTATGAAGGCTCTCTGGATAAAATCATCGGCATCTTGCATCTGCCAAGTTTCCTGCGTGTCTGGGCTGACCAGAGGAATATGTCCAAAGAGGATTTCCGTGCCCTGCTAGCCGAAGATATTGCCATACCGGAAACCATGCGCTTGCCCAAGGTATTTAAGCGCCTGAATCAAGGTGACGGACAAATGGCTATCGTGATCGACGAATATGGCGGCACGGTCGGTATCGTCACCTTAGAAGACCTGTTGGAAGAGTTGGTCGGTGACATCTGGGATGAATATGACGAAATCGGTGAGGCAGAAATTGTGGTTCTGGGAGATGGCCTCTATGACGTTTCCGCTACTAGCGGATTGAGGGATTTCGCCGATGAATTAGACCTTGATTTTGAAGAATTAGACTCTGATTATAATACGGTCGGTGGCTTAGTCTTAGAAGCTTTCGGACGTTTCCCAGAAGTGGGAGAAAGTGTAGATTTTGCGGACCTGATCTTTACGGTAACGCAAGCTGACGCTACCAAAATCAACCGCCTGCAAGTACGCGTAAAACCACCTGAGGAGGATACGCTTTAGCCCATATCTGGCTAGGCGTTTAGCGAGCGATGCTAACTAATGCTTTGGAAAAGTTATTTGTGGACTCAAAGGGCACAACCTTGGAGCAAAGGCGCCAATATGGACGCATGACCTCCACGGTAGGCATTGTTGTCAATGTGTGCCTATCCGCGCTCAAGATCTTTTTCGGTATTCTTACTGGCTCTATCGCTATCCTCAGTGATGGTTTCAATAACTTATCTGATATCACGTCTTCTGTGGTTTCTCTGCTGAGCTTTCATATTTCTGCCAAGCCTGCCGATGAAGACCACCCCTATGGCCACGCCCGCTTTGAGTATATCTCATCCGCCTTTGTAGGCACGCTGATCATTTGGGTTGGCCTCAGCATAGGTAAAGAAGCCATCCATAAGATCATTGAACCAGCTGAACTGGAATTTGGCCTGAATGCCTTGATCATTCTCTTCATTTCCATCGGGGTCAAATTCTGGTTGTACTTCTTTTACCGCAATATAGGTAACAAGGTTAATTCAGAACTGATTTTGGCCACCGCGGAAGACTCGCGAGCTGATGTGCTGGCTACTTCCGGTATAGTGATTGCCTTGATTGTCTATAAATTAACTAACGTTAATTTGGATGCACCCATGGCTTTAGTCGTATCGGTCATTATTTTAAAGTCCGGCTGGGATGTGTTGATGACAGCCTTCAACCATATTATGGGCGTTCCGGCCAGCCCGGAGCTAATTGAGCAAGTTCGTGAATTTATTCTCTCCCATCAAGGCATTAAGGGTGCGCACGACATCATAGTGCATGATTATGGCCCGGGTAAAAAATTTGTAACTGCCCATCTGGAAGTTGATGAAAAGCAGGATCTGGCAGATACCCACGATCTGGCAGAACAGATTGCGCATGAGCTGGAAGACAGGGGTATTCAGATCACGACCTACATAGAGCCTGTTTCGGCCAGCACCAAGGAAGTCAGAGATCTGCGTGAGAACATTGTAAAGCTTATTGTTGTCAACTATGGCAAGAACTTCCAGATCCATCATTTCCGTACCATCTATGGTTATGACAAGGATACTATCCTATTTGTAGTATCGGTTCCTTTGAGTGAGCAACGTTCTAATACGGATCTAAAGCAAGAGCTAACGGGAATGCTGGAAACGGCTTTTCCTGACTATCACTTTCTCATAACCATTGAACGTAATTTTAAGGACTAGTTAGCTAACCCGGATTTTACAATTTGATAATGCCGATCTCAAACTCCTTTACTATTCTGGAAGGGTAGTAAGGCAGGATTAACTTTGCTTTTATAAATCTTTAGCAGAGGAGTAACTGAGATGCGAGACAGCAATGAGTCGAGCCAAGAGGTAAAGTCCTATGGTAAATATGCTACAGTGCAGTCAGTCCAACGTATAAAGCGTAACGACAAGATTGCCCGAACGATTTTTACCATAGCGGGCATAATCTCCGGCGCGATGATCGTCCTAATATTTATCTTTGTATTTTCTAAAGGAGTAGGTGTCTTTTTGCCTTCATATGGCGAAGGACAACAAAATCTGTGGGCTTTCCTGACCGGCACGCGTTGGCGACCGGACCAAGGCACTTACGGCGTGGGCTTTATTATTGTTAATACAATAATCAGTGCCTTTTTCGCCGCCTTGATCTCTTTCCCACTCGCGGTGCTGACCGCTCTTATGATAACCCGCATGGCCCCCAGGCAACTGCGTACAGTCTTAACGACCGCTGTGGAAGTCCTGGCCGCCATACCATCTGTAGTCTACGGTGTATTCGCCTCCGGCGTGATCACGCAATTGGTAGTCAAGTTGTCTAAGGCCTTTAACTACAACACGGCAGGTGGCAACTCTTTGCTAACCGTGGTGCTCCTACTGGCTATCATGATTTTCCCGACCATGACTGACCTTGCCATTTCAGCCATCAACGCAGTGCCCGATTCTCTGATCCAAGGCTCGCTGGCCTTGGGTGCTACGCCCACGCAGACCAACTTTAAAATGGTTCTCCGCGCGGCACGCTCCGGTATCTTCTCTGGACTGGTTATGGGACTGGGACGCGCTTTTGGTGAAGCTACCGCAGTTTCCATGGTTGCCGGTAACTCCTATACCGGTCCCTCCATTAATCCCTTTGACGCGACCAGGACCTTGACCTCCACCATGCTCTCCGGCTTCCACGAGACCAGTGGTGTTGACTATGACATCCGTTTCTCCGTTGGTATTGTCCTCATGATCCTGATCTTGATCAGCAACGCTTTGATCTACATGTTAAAACGTAAGTTCGGCGGAGGTATGCAAGATGAGTAAGTCACGCTATGTCAAAGATCGTATAGCTCTCATTTTTTCCTGGATCTTATCTCTGGTCTCGGTAGTGGTGCTAATCGCCATCCTGATCTTTATTTTCCAGACTGGCGCGCAGGGCCTGTCTTGGGACATGATTCAGGGAGACTACAACTCCAGCAACGTAATTGCCAGAGTAGAGGAAGATTTTGCTAAGGCCGGTAACTATCCAGTGCCGGAAGACTTGCCGGAGGGAGCTTATTATTCACCAAAATTTGGTATTGCCCTGCAGGACGCGTTAGATAAATTTAAGAGCGCGACTGTTACTGTAGCCTATATAGCTCCTGACTCGCCTTTGGCTCATGCCAAGTCTATCACGGCTGGTGAAGAGGGTAGAGGCCGTGCGCCTTTCCCTGGCATGGTCATCAAGAAAATGACTTATCTGGACGCAGACGGTAACCGTGGTAATGTAGGCCCCAATACCAAGAAAATGGCTGAAGAGAGCATCCAGGAGCTGGAAGACAATGCCGCCTTGATCTATGAATACTTTGGCCAGACCATAGGTGGCGGTATTCGCGGCTCCATTATCACCTCAGTTATGCTGATCGGCATCACCCTCTTATTCTGCTTGCCCATCGGCATTTGCGCTGCGATCTGGCTCAATGAAGTAGCGCCCAAAAACAAGACCACCAATGTGATCCGTACCGGTATTGATATGCTGGCTGGTGTGCCTTCTATTATTTTCGGACTTATGGGTATGACCATGCTCTATCCTATTACGGCGGCCTTCGGCATTGAAGGGCAAAGCGTAGTGCTTGGCGGCCTTACCATGGCCGTAGTCCTCTTGCCCCTGGTAATTCGTCAGACAGAAGAAGCACTTAAAACAGTACCAGTATCTGAACGCATGGGTTCCCTTTCACTGGGAGCCAGCCTAACGCAGACTATCTTCAAAGTAGTACTGCCTCAAGCCATGCCCGGTATTGTAACGGCTTGCCTTTTATCCATATCCAGGATCATCGGCGAATCCGCTGCCCTAATTTACACCATGGGTACCGCGATCACCGACAAACCAGTCTTTAGCCGTGGCGCTACCACCTTGGCCCTGCATATCTGGAAGGTAATGTCTGGTGAGCAACCTGACTTTGAGCAGGCTACGGCAATTTCTATTGTCATCCTGGTACTGGTGCTGATTTTGAACTTCGCTACCAGAATTATTCTCAGCCGCTTGAACAAGAAACAGCTTGGCCTGACAAATGATAAAAAGAAACCATCTAAGAGCGCCAAAGCTACAGCTTAGTGCTGCTCGAGATGCCTAAACAAAAAAGCCTAAAGAAATAGGAGTGCATATGAATAAAGCAGAACAAGTTAATGTCCTGGATGAGCTAAATATCACCAAGAGCCCGAGGGCGAAAAAATCTAACGAAGGTCTAGGCGAGGAAACCATCAGCGTCCAATCTCTGGATCTTTTCTACGACGATTTCCATGCCCTGAAGAATGTCAACATGGAGATCCCCATGCTGCAAGTGTCGGCCTTTATTGGTCCATCTGGTTGCGGTAAGTCGACCTTTCTGCGCTGCTTCAACCGTATGAATGATTTAGTTGAAGGTTGCCGAGTGGAAGGACGAATCATCCTGGATGGTGAAGATATCAACAGCAAGGAAACGGATGTGGTAGCTCTGAGAACCAGAGTTGGTATGGTATTCCAACAACCCAACCCTTTCCCTATGTCAATTTTCGATAATGTCGCCTATGGACTGCGCTGTCAGGGTGTTAAGGATCGTTCCATTTTGGAAAACACGGTAGAAACCGCACTGCGCAAGGCAGCCCTCTGGGACGAAGTAAAAGATATCCTGGGACGGTCCGGTACCAGTCTTTCCGGTGGTCAGCAGCAGCGTTTGTGCATTGCGCGTGCCATCGCCCTGGAGCCGGAAGTAATCTTGATGGACGAGCCGACCTCTGCTCTGGACCCGCTCGCGACTTCCAAGATTGAAGACTTGGTCATGGAACTTAAAGGTGACTTTACGATTATCATTGTTACCCATTCCATGAGCCAGGCTGCTCGTGTCTCCGACCGCACGGCTTTCTTTCTCTTAGGCGAAGTAATTGAAGAGGGCTCGACGGATGAGCTCTTCCACTTTCCTAAGGATGAGCGGACAGAAGCCTATATCACCGGTAAATTCGGTTGATACTCCAGTTGTTTTCTTTACCTGGCTTTGGGTCGGTATAATGAACTATTAAGCTGTATAATATTTAGACATTGATAAAATGCTAATCAGGAGGAAGAGACCATGACTATGCGCAAAGAATATACTCAGGAGATGGAAACACTTCATAATAATATGATCCGAATCGGTTCTCTGGTAGAAAAATCTATGGACCAGGCTCGGGAAACTTTGGAAAACTACGATGACGATCTCGCCATCAAGGTTATTGCCAACGATGACGTCATTGATCAGCTGGTTCTTGAGGTAACCCATGAATGCATCCTGCTTATTGCCAAGCAACAACCTGTGGCAAGTGACCTGCGTGACATCATCGCCAATCTAAAGTTGGCCACCGATTTTGAACGGATGGCAGACAATGCCGAAGATGTTTGCGTCAATGTACGCTATATGATTTCTTCCGGTTATCGCTTGCCGCTGCCTAAGGACATGATCCGTATGTTTGAAGAAGCCAAGACCATGGCCAGAGTTGCCATGGATGCCTATGTCACACGTGATCGCGAGAAAGCCATGCAGGTCTTAAAGCGCGATGACGTAGTTGATCAGCTCTATGAACTGACTCTTAATCAGCTGGTACAGGCAATGAAGGATGACTCCAAATCCATCAACGGCTACCTGTCACTGGTAATGGTCGCCAAGCACGTTGAGCGTTTTGCTGACCACGCGGAAAATGTGGCTGAATGGGTGATCTACTATCTGGAAGGCGCTTTGGATGTTAAAGTCCAGGAATAATTGTTCCCAACCGCAAATGGCATAGCAACAGGAGGTGCGCCAGTGGGCAGACCACAAATTATTATTGTTGAAGATGAAGAATCTATTGCCGAGCTTTTAGAATTTAATCTGCAAAACGAGGGCTACGCCTGTAACAGCTTCACTAGTGGCGAAGATATGTTCCGTTTTTTAGAGGAGAAAGACCATCCGTCAATCAACCTCTTTATTTTGGATCTCATGTTGCCCGACATGGACGGTCTGGATATTTGCGAGCATTTGCGTGCCAGCAGCCAGTATCAGAACTCTTTGATTATGATGCTGACTGCCCGTGGCACGGAGCAAGATAAGGTGCGTGGACTAGAGACCGGTGCCGATGATTATATGACCAAACCATTCGGTATCCGTGAGTTTCTGGCCAGAGTAAGAGCTCTCCTGCGCCGCTATGTGAGAATGTCACAGCAATCCGCAGAGGAAGCGGCAGAAATATCTGACAGCGCACCTTATACTTTGCCTACGCCTAATAATGCCTCAGGCCCGGAAGATGATTTGCGCAAGCAACTACGGGCAGGAGATGTGGTCCTAGATGACGCCAAACATGTAGTAAATAAGGCCGGTCAGGAACTTGAGATGACTCACCGTGAATACGAACTGCTTAAATTCCTTATGCTACATCGCGGCATTGCCTATTCACGTGATGACCTTTTAAATTATGTCTGGGGCTATGACTACAGTGGTGAAACTCGTACGGTAGATGTCCATATCCGCCAATTGCGTCGTAAGATAGAAGACGATAGCTCTCACCCGGAGCTGATTCAAACGGTGCGTGGCTTTGGTTATCGCTTTAAGGAAGACGATTAATAGTTTATAGTGAGACTGAAACTAATCTATTATTGTGGTTGAGAGGGGTCTCAGTGGACAAGCGAATTTTTAATGGAGTCGTAGCGATTATTCTCTGCCTGCTCGTCTTCCTCAATGTGCTGGCGGCCATTATTTACAACGCCCGTTCAGTAGAAGGACAACGCGCTGATTTGCTAACAGTAGCGAAAAGCCTGAGCATTGCCTGGGAGCAGGGACAGATGGCACCTGAGGCACTGGAATCCAAGGCTCGAGAGATCGGTCTTTTAACTGAAGGTGTCGATCTGCGTTTGACTTTGCTCCGCTTTGACGGTCAGCTGGTCTATGATTCCCTTGCTGGCACTGAGGCCGGAAAGGAGCTAACCAAGGAAGAATTCCGTCGACTGGCGGCAGGAGAGGACCAAGTTACTCTGGAAAGGGTCATCAGAGGCGGCCAGAAAAACCAAATCATCGCATTGGCAACGACAGACCACAAGGCCGCTTTACGACTAATGGTACCGCTACAGGTCCACTGGGAACAGTTTATCATCTACAGTGCAATTTCCCTGGGCTTAACACTTGCTGCTCTCTATTTTATTTCTAGGCATATAAATCGGGAAACAGCGCGTTATCGCTCGGGTGTTGAGCTTTTATCAGAAGGGGTGGAGGCCGTGGCCGGAGGCACCTATGACCACCGTGTGCCGGAAATTACCAGTTCACCCTACTCTGAGCTTAGTGATTTAACTTCTCAATTTAATGAAGCGACCGCCATCCTGGAAAGAAAAAATGATTATGTCCAGGCCAGAATGGCTCGCTTATCTACCATTTTAAATACGATTATAGATCCGCTTTTTATGGTGGACGCAGACAAAAACCTTATCTATGCCAACCGCACGGCGAAAGAAGTTTTTGGCCGGACTTTGGATCCTGAAGAACAGGCTTATCCACAGATCCTGCTTACCCATTCCGAAGAATTAGACTGGCTTATTGAAGAGTGCCTCCAGGCTCAGTCTGACCTGTCCACTATTGTAGAAGTGCCAACCTTAAAAGGCAGTTCGCGCTACCAGGCTTTGTTTTCCGCTATTTCTATCGGCGAGAGCACGCAGGGTGTAATTGTGGCTTTGCATGACTTAACGGCTGAAGAAGAGGCGGCTGCTTTCCGACGCGATTTTGTGGCCAATGTCACTCACGAGTTAAAAACGCCTTTAACGTCCTTACGTGGCTTCATTGAAACTCTGCGTAATTCTAAGGATATTACCAGGGAACAGGCTACTCGCTTCCTGGATATTATGGATGTAGAAGCTCAGCGCTTGGAGAACCTTATTGACGACATCCTGTCCTTGTCTGAAGTGGAACGGGGAAAGATCAAAGAAATTACTTCTTTTGACCTTAACGAACTGATCGACGAAGTAATTGTACTCCTGGATGATAAAGCTGTAAGTAAGCAGGTTTCAGTATATACAGCAGAAGATAATCCGGAAACCCTTATGATCAAGGCTGAGCGCGATCGGATAAAACAAATTCTGATCAATCTGGTAGATAACGCGATCAAGTATAATAACGAGCATGGTCATGTAGTCATCTTTGCTCAGCGGCTTAAGAATGGTCTGGTGCAGATACTGGTAGAAGATGATGGACCGGGTATAGAAGAATCTACCTTGCCGCGCATCTTTGAGCGTTTTTATCGGCAAGATACAGGACGTTCGCGCGACCGCGGTGGTACCGGCTTAGGGCTTTCCATCGTCAAGCACATCGCTCAGCTTTATAACGGTGAGGCGCGGGTAGAGTCAAAAGTTGGTGAAGGCACGCGCTTTATTATCACTCTGGAAGTTTAAGCTTGATCTGATTTAACGATCTCTGAGCGCTATCTTGTCTCCTGGCTTATCTGTTAAACTAGGTGATAGGAGAAATGCCAATGACTAATCTAAACTTTACTGAATTGCCAACCGCCTGGCAAGGATTTCTGCAGGCTTGCAATTCTTGCCAAAATTGCGACCTCTACCGTGAACGTAATCGAGTAGTAGTTTATCGTGGCAGCTTAGAAGCCCCCCTGATGATCATCGGTGAAGGGCCTGGACGCCAAGAGGATATTGAAGGTTTACCTTTTGTGGGACGTTCCGGCAGGCTTCTGGATGATGCCTTACTGGCACAGGGTTTTAGCGAAAAGGATTTTCATATTTGTAATATTGTAAAATGTCGGCCGCCTAACAACCGCGCACCACTTCCGGAGGAAGCGCAGGCTTGCAGACGGCTTTTGAATGCCCAGTTTGCCTTGGTTAAACCGCAAGTGGTTCTTCTCGCGGGAGCGACTGCTTACAAATATTTTACTGGAGGGCAAGACGCGATCTCTAAGGTACGAGGTCAATGGATTAAGGCTGGACCTTACCATATTATGCCTACTTTCCATCCGGCTTATATTCTGCGCAATATGTCCAAAAGGTCGGAACTTTGGGATGACCTGGCCGCTGTTCGAAAAAAACTTGAAGAACTTGGTTTTATGGATCCCAGGCCTGAAAACTGACATGAAGGTAATTAGTGATGTTAGATATCCCTTTTCAGCTAGAAAGTGACTACCAGCCTGCAGGTGACCAACCTAAAGCTATTGCGGGCTTGGTGGAGGGCCTTAATGACGGTATGAGCGGTCAGACCCTTCTTGGTGTTACGGGTTCCGGTAAAACTTACACCATGGCTCAGGTGATACAGCGAACGCAAAGACCTGCGCTGGTGTTAGCTCATAACAAGACTCTTGCCGGACAACTCTGGCAGGAGTTTAGGACACTCTTTCCTCATAACGCGGTGGAGTATTTCGTTTCCTATTATGACTACTACCAACCTGAGGCTTACATTGCCGCTACCGACACCTACATTGAGAAGGACTCAGCTATTAACGATGAGATTGACCGCATGCGCCATGCCGCGACCAGCTCTTTACTGGAAAGACGAGATGTCATTGTGGTAGCTTCGGTTTCCTGTATCTATGGTATAGGTAACCCCGAGTCTTACCAAAAACTGATGGTACACCTAAAACCCGGTCAACCCAAAGGCCGCGACGATGTAATCGAAGAACTAGTTTCGATCCAATTCCAAAGAAATGATTTCGAACTCAAGCGCGGTTGCTTCCGAGTAAGAGGAGATACGTTGGACATCTTTCCCGCTTCCTCGGAAAATGTGATCACGCGCGTGTCTTTCTTCGGCGATGAGATCGAAAAAATAACCGAGCTGGACGCAACTACTTTACAACCTATTCAAGGCCGCAATTATGCTCAGATCTACCCAGCGTCACACTATGCTACAACTAAAGAAACTACGAAGCGGGCAGTACGGAGCATAGAGAGGGAACTGGAAGAAAGACTGTCTGTGCTGACTGAGCAAGGAAAGCTGATGGAGGCTTACCGACTGGAGCAGCGCACGCGCTATGATATGGAAATGCTATTGGAGACCGGATTCTGTAAAGGCATCGAGAACTATTCCCGCCACATGGATGGACGTAAGCCTGGCGAACCTCCTTATACACTTCTGGATTTCTTCCCTAGGGATTATCTACTGTTTATCGATGAGTCGCACGTCACGGTACCACAGGTAGGTGCCATGTATAACGGCGACCGTTCGCGCAAAGAGAACCTGGTCAATTACGGCTTCCGCTTGCCTTCAGCCTTTGACAACCGTCCACTAAAATTCGCGGAGTTTGAGCAGAGAATGGGCCAGACTGTCTTCGTTTCAGCTACACCAGCGCAATATGAGAAAGAACACTCTAAGCAGACCGTGGAACAAATTATTCGTCCTACCGGTTTGTTGGACCCCTTAGTTTATGTCAGACCGGTAGAAACACAGATCGAGGATCTGACGGCAGAGATAGACAAGACCAATGCCCACAAGGAGAAGACGCTCATTCTGACGCTAACCAAGCGTACAGCAGAAAACCTCACAGATTTCCTGCAAAAAGAAGGTTATCGGGTGCGTTATCTGCATTCAGAAATCAAGACCGTAGAACGTCTGGAAATCTTGCGCGACTTACGCCAGGATAAATTTGATGTATTGGTGGGCATTAACCTGCTCAGAGAAGGCCTGGACTTGCCGGAGGTAGCGACTATCGCTATTTTAGATGCGGACAAGGAAGGCTTCCTCCGTTCAACTACTTCTCTGATCCAGATCATGGGTCGTGCGGCGCGTAACGTTAATGGCCAAGTTATTCTTTATGCAGATGAAGTAACACAGTCTATGTTTACCGCTATCAGCGAGACCAATCGCCGTCGTAAGTTGCAAGAGGAGTTTAATAAAGAGCATGGCATCACCCCGCACACTATCCACAAGGGTATGCGTGAAATTATGGATACTCGCTATGAGTTGACTGATGATGAAGCCGCCCTGGTAACTGCGGAAGAAGACGAAACTAAAACCGGCAAATTACCAGTTAAGCTGGATCCTGCCAAAGCTAAACAGATGGCCGATCGACTGGAACGCGAAATGCAAGCCGCTGCCCGCAATTTAGACTTCGAGACAGCTGCTGCCCTGCGAGACCAGATAATCTACTTGCGTGGACTGAGCCGAGAAGGCCGGGGCCAATAAGAGGAGGTTAGCGATGGACGCTCAAAAGATTTACCAAGCCTGGTTACATCATCCTGATCTACTGGAAGCAGATAGAAAAGAGCTTCTGGATCTAGCAGGGAAGACGGAGGAAGTTGAAGATCGCTTTTACCAAGAGCTTGCATTTGGAACAGCAGGTTTACGCGGTATCATGGGGACGGGCACAAACCGCATGAATGTCTATAACGTAGCCCGGGCAGCAGAAGCCTACGCACGTTATCTCTTAGCTTATGATCCTGAGGTGCGCGATAAGGGGATTGCCATCTCTTACGATTCGCGTTTAAATTCTGAGCACTTTGCCCGCATTGCCGCCGCAGCCTTCGTAAACCATGATATCAAGGTGCTGTTCTCTGATGAATTGCGCCCCGTGTCCTATCTGGCTTTTGCCGTTCGCCATTACCTCTGTGCCGGTGGCATCATGATCACGGCCAGCCATAATCCTAAGCAATATAACGGCTTCAAGGTATTTGGCCCCAATGGCGCGCAGCTGCCGGTTGAGGTTAGTGACCTGGTAGCGGCAGAGATTGCCAGGATAGCAGATCCTATTGCCTGCTATCACGCGTTCCCGGAGTGGGACAGCTTGACTAGGAACGACAATCTGCGCTTTCTGGGACAGGATTTGGACGCGGCTTATGAGAATATGGCTTTGGAGCTTAGCCCCCATCCGGAGGCTATCCGCCTGGCGCAAGATTTTAAACTTGTTTATACACCTCTTAACGGAACAGGCCGCAAGCCTGTTTGCCGTTTATTAAAAGGGCTTGGCCTGAAACAATTCTATCTAGTTGAAAAGCAAGCCATGCCGGATGGTAATTTCCCAACTACCCCCTATCCAAATCCGGAAGATCCCAAAGCCTTAACTCTGGCGTTGGAACTCATGGAACAAGAAAAAGCGGATATGGTTTTGGCCACCGATCCTGATGCTGATCGTCTGGGAGTGGTGGTGAGAGACCTGGAGGGTAAACCTTATCTGCTCTCAGGCAATGAGACAGGACTTCTGCTTTTAGACTATATTTTATCTGAGAAAAAATTGGCTCAGCGCCCCTTTGCTGTTACCACTATCGTATCTTCACGTCTGGTAGAGCCTTTGGCTAAATCTCATGGCGTGGAAGTCTTCCGCACTCTGACCGGCTTTAAGAACATGGCGCGAGTAATCGAGAAAGAAGCAGACCACCGGGGCAGGGATTTTTGTTTTGCTTACGAAGAAAGCTTCGGTTATCTCTGTACGCCTAATATCCGTGATAAAGACGCGGTCTCGGCAGCCATGCTGATGACGGAAATGGCCTGCCTGGCTAAAAGACAAGGTGAAAGCTGTTATCAAAGACTGGAACATATTTATCAGCGCTTTGGTTATACTGCGGAAAAGACCTGGTCTTTTGTGCGCGAAGGTCAGGCTGGCCAAGCGACAATCAAGCGTGCAATGACCACCATAAGAGCGGCTGGTCAAGAAGCATTCCCGGAGCTTAAGCTGCGTTCGATCAGCGACTACGAACAATTGCTTCGCCTTAATCTCTTAACAGGTGAGCAGGAGGAACTGGCAGAAGAACGCTCGAATGTACTGGTCTACGAGCTGGAAGGCCTTGACTGGTTTGCTTGCCGACCTTCTGGCACAGAACCTAAACTCAAGTTGTACCTGGGAGTTACCCGTCATTCTAAGGCAGAAGCCCAAGCGGCTCTCTCGGAATTGGAGTCCAAGGTGCGCGAACAGATAGAGAAAGCACTAGCTGAATAATGTCTTTTGTCCATCTACATCTTCATACTGAGTACAGCCTCTTAGACGGCAGTATACGCATCAAAGACCTGCCGGATCGCCTGCGTGAGCTGGGCATGGATGCCTGTGCCATTACGGATCACGGAGTGCTTTATGGTAGTTATCAGTTCTACCAGACTCTTAAGGCTGCTGGAATCAAGCCAATTTTGGGTTGTGAGCTATATATAGCGCCGCGAGATATGCACGATAAATTAGGTTCCGTGGATCGTGATCCTTTTCACCTGTTGCTCTTGGCTGAAACTCAGGAGGGTTGGCACAATCTCATGCGTTTAGACTCCCTGGCTTTTACTGAGGGCTTTTACTACAAGCCGCGGGTAGATCTGGCAACGCTGGCTCGGTACAGCAAAGGTCTGATCGCTCTGTCCGCTTGTTTGGGTGGCGAAGTGCCTCAGAAAATTCTGGCAGGTGATGAAGCTGGTGCCAGGGAAGCTGCCTTGCGTTATCGTGAAATCTTCGGACCCAATAACTTTTTCTTGGAGCTGCAGTCTAACGGTATAGAAGAGCAGATTCTGGTTAATGAAGCTCTGGTACGTTTGGCCGAAGAGTGTGATATCCCCTTGGTGGCGACTAATGACTGCCATTATTTGCGGCGTGAGGATGCCAGGGCGCAGGATGTCCTTCTTTGTCTGCAAACCAATAAGAAATTAAACGATCCGGACCGTATGCGCATGCATACAGACGCTTTTTACTTAAAATCCGCGGAAGAAATGTCTGCGGCTTTCCCACATTTGCCGGAGGCGATTTCTAACACCGTAACCATAGCGGAACGGTGCCAGGCGGAAATAGAAACTGGAAAGCTGTATTTGCCCAAATTTACTTCCACTGATGGGTTGAGCTCGGAGGAATTTCTAAGACGTGAGGCCCAGGCTGGCCTTGAAGAAAGATTGGCTAACATGCCGTCAGAAAAAGCGACGGCTGCGCGGGAAATTTACCAGGAACGCCTGCACCAGGAGCTAGAGGTTATTATTTCCATGGGTTACACCGACTATTACCTGGTGGTAGCTGATTACATCCGCGAAGCCCGTGACTTGGACATAATGGTGGGACCGGGACGTGGCTCAGGCGCAGCTTCACTCGTTGCCTACAGCCTCAAAATTACTAATGTTGACCCAATAGAATTTAAGCTGATCTTTGAGCGCTTCCTCAACCCGGAAAGAGTATCTATGCCGGACTTTGACTGCGACTTTGAAGATAATCGCCGAGATGAGTTGATCGAATATGTAACACGCAAGTATGGCGAAGATCATGTGAGTCAGGTAATTACCTTTGGTACGCTGGGAGCTCGGTCTGTGATCCGCGATGTAGCGCGTGTCCTTGACTATCCCTACGCTGAGGGAGACCGTCTCGCTAAGCTGGTGCCGAATCAACTCAACATGACTATTGATAAGGCCCTGGAACTTTCCGAGGACCTGAGAAAAGAATATGAACTCCGACCTGAAAGCAAGGACCTTTTGGACCTGGCTCGCCGTCTGGAAGGCATGCCACGACATGCTTCAACGCACGCAGCTGGTGTAATTATCTCAGGCGTACCAATAAGGGAAGTAGCTCCCCTGGCAAAAAATGATGACGTGGTTGTGGTGCAATATTCCAAGGATGAGATTGAGGATGTTGGACTTTTGAAGTTTGACTTCCTCGGATTGCGCTACCTCACAGTGCTTCATGCTGCTGCCCGTTTGATCAAAAAAACTCAGGGCGTAGAGATAGATTTCGATAACTTCGAATTTGCGGATCCTGCTGTCTATGACATGCTTTGCCACGGTGAAACAGCCGGTGTCTTCCAATTGGAAGCTTCCGGTATGACCCGATTTATCAAAGATATGCAACCGCGAAGCCTGGAGGATATTATTGCGGGTATTTCTCTGTATCGCCCAGGCCCTATGGAACAGATACCACGTTATCTGGCTGCGGCTGACCAGCCGATCAGCTACGAGCACCCACTCCTGGAAGAAATTCTGGAATCCACGCGTGGCTGCATGGTCTATCAGGAACAGGTTATGCAGATTGTGCGTAGCCTGGCCGGCTTCTCCATGGGACAGTCCGACAACATCCGACGGGCCATGGCCAAGAAAAAGCCTGATCTGCTGGCGGCTTATCGCCAGTTATTTGTCTATGGTGGACAGGACGAGCAGGGAAGAGAAGTAGACGGCGCAATCAAACGTGGTGTAGATGAAGCCACAGCTAATCATATCTTTGATGAGATGATGGCCTTCGCCGGCTATGCCTTCAACAAGGCTCACGCGGCAGGCTATGCGGTCATCTCCTACTACACAGCCTATCTGAAATATTATTATCCGGTAGAATATATGGCAGCCATTCTTAACTCCTTCCTGGGAGAATTATCCAAAGCGGCATATTATGTGCGCGCGGCACAAGAGATGGGTATAGAGATCTTGCCTCCTGACATCAATAAAAGTGATGTGCTCTTTCAGCCAGAAGGTGGAGCGATCCGCTTCGCCTTGGGCGCTGTAAAAAACGTTGGCCGTGTGGCCATGGAAAATCTGGTACAAAACCGAGACGAAGAAGGCCCTTATCAGAACTTTGACAACTTTCTCGAACGAGCAGTAAATATCGGCCTCAATCGAAAAGCAGCAGAGAGTTTGGTTATGTCTTCGGCCTTGGATCAGTTAGGCCTTAAGAGGTCTCAGATGCTGGGCTCCTTAGATGAGCGTATGCGCCGGATTCAAGACAGCCGTAACAAGAGCTGGGAAAATCAATTATCTTTCTTCGATCTACATGAAGACTTACCCGAGCAAGTGATCGGCTGGGAATATGAGGATACAGAAGAGGTTAGTCCGGAAGAGCGTTTGCGCCAGGAAAAAGAAGTGCTGGGCCTCTATGTCAGTGGGCATCCGCTGAAGCGCTACAACGATTTGATGCGGTCTTACTGCAGTATTAGCAGTTTGGATCTCAGACCTGCAGAAGAAAGTCAGACTGGTGTCTTTGGCGACCTGCATGATCGACAAAAACAGATTATGGCCGGACAAGTTATCTCCATGCGTCGACTTTTTACACGTAATAACGAAGAGATGGCCTTTGTGCAGATTGAAGACCTGGACGGGACTTTTGAGATGATCGTGTTTCCTAAGTCGTTTAGAGAGTACAAGTCTGCGCTCCAGGAAGGTCAGGTGGTATTTATCCTGGGACAACTCAGCGTGCGAGAAGATGAAGAGCCAAAACTCATCTGCGACCAGCTGGCCTGTGCCAGTGATGACGCAATGGCCTCGTTGGAAAACACTTTGCTTGATTGGTCTAAAGAACTGAATTATAAATCTGACGCCGGACCTGCGGCCAAGCACGAGCGAACTTATGATGCTCCCTTTTCGGAAACAACAGAACCAGTTATTCCACAGAATCAGGCAGTGGCTTTGCGCTTAGGCCTTCGCCTGGATGAAAGTTTTAGTGAGCAAGACCTGCGTGCATTGGAGGCCATGTTCCGCTACTTTACCGGTACAACCGAGGTGTGGCTCTACCAGGGACCGGATCGAATTAAGCATTTGAATTGGAATGTTGACCTGAGTTACTTGGCATATTTTACTAAACGCTACGGCGAAGAGAACTTTTATCTCTTCTAAGCTTAAACCTCGGGGCTAAACTTTATTTATACGTTTAGCCCGACAAGGAGAAATTGCTGCGAAGATGGACATTTGCGACAAAAGTATACGAAATTTGGAATATCTTAAGGTGCTTGAGCGCTTGACTCATAAGGCATCATCGGCTTTGGGCCGCGAAAAATGCCTGGCCTTACGTCCGGCAGCGAGCTATGAAGCCAGCCAGGCGGCCCAACAAGAAACCGCTGACCTGCTGGAGGAAATTATCCGTAAAGGAGATCTGCCCTTAGCTGGCTTTGATGACGTGCGAGAAATCATAGCTTATCTGGGCTTGCAGCGTATGCCTGCCCCAGCTGACCTGCTGCGAGTAGGGCGTCAGCTGCGCCTGGTGGCCCAGCTCCAGCGACGTCTGCCTGATGACTCATCTGAAGAAGGAGAGTCCAGTCTTTGCTACCAGCTTATAGACAGCCTGGAAGCCCTATCAGAACTTGAAGGTGAGATTGAACGCTGTATCTTAAATGATGATGAGTTGCAGGACAGAGCCAGTAGCGAGCTCTACCGCCTGCGTCGCAAAATAGAGAGTCTACAGGAACAAGTCCAGTCCAGCCTGCAGAGAATTGTTAGAAGTCAGGCCGAATATTTACAAGACCAGCTGATTACCTTACGAGGTGGCCGCTATGTAATCCCAGTAAAGGCCGAGCATCGTAATAAGATTCCTGGGTTGGTGCATGATTCTTCCTCAACTGGGGCCACAGTATTTATTGAGCCAATGCAAGTAGTTGAGCTTAATAATCAGGTACGCGAAGCGAAAAATGAGGAAGAACGAGAAGTGCGTCGGATTCTCAGCGCTCTGGGCGCATATTGCTATGACTTCCACGAGCAATTGTTGGCCAACCAGGAAACACTGGTCCGTCTGGACTTTGCACAAGCCAAGGCCAGACTGGCGCTGGAGCAAAAGGCTCACCGACCTAATCTCAATCAGGACGGAAAGATTTTATTGAAGTCGGCCCGCCATCCGCTCATTGATCCGGAAAAAGTCGTACCCATAGATTTTGAGCTGGGCTACAGCTTCACCAGCCTGATTATTACGGGACCTAATACCGGAGGTAAAACAGTGAGCCTCAAAACCTGCGGCCTCCTTACCCTGATGGCGATGTCTGGTCTGCATGTACCTGCCAGTGAAGGCTCAGAACTAGCCTTTTTCCCATACGTACTGGCAGATATTGGCGATGAGCAGTCAATCGAGCAGAGCTTATCGACCTTCTCTTCCCACATGAAGCATATTATCCAAATTTGTGATCTGGCCGGACCAGGTACTTTAGTGATCGCCGACGAGCTCGGCGCAGGAACCGACCCGACAGAAGGCGCGGCGCTGGCCATTGCCATCCTAGACCATCTCAAACAAAAGGGCGCACATGTAGTGGCATCTACGCACTATCAGGAGCTGAAAGGCTATGCCTTAAATACGCCGGGGGTGTCCAATGCCTCCTGCGAATTTGATAGCGAAAGTATGCGACCAACTTACAAGCTTCTAATTGGTGTGCCTGGTGTAAGTAACGCTATCAATATTTCGACGCGCTTAGGCCTGCAAAGGGAGATCATTGATAAGGCTAAAGCCTTGATCTCTGATGAGGGAGCTCAGTTCCAGTCTCTTCTGGAAGCAATTGAGCAGTCAGAGCGCAAGAGTAGGCAGATGGAAGAAGAAATCAGCCGTCTGCATGAAAAAGCTGAGAAGACTCGCGCTGAAAACGAGAAAGAAAAACAAAGACTGCGAGCTGAAGCAAATAAAGTTATGCAGCAAGCCAGACAAGAAGCCTACGTTATCCTGGCGCGGGCGGAGCTGCAAGCCGAAGAGCAGCTTAAAGCTTTGCGACAATCAGCACAGGCGACTAAAGAACTGGAAGATGGCAAGCTTAAATTACGGCAGGAAAAAGAAAAGCTGGGTAAGAGTCTGGCAGAAGAGAGTGTACGCTCTGACATCAAGCGGGAGCTTACCGCGGAAGATCTGGTACTGGGAGAAGAGTATCAGGATGTGCTCAGTGGCTTTGTAGGCCAGCTGGTAGAGATGCCTGACAGCAAAAATCAAGTTGGCCTTAGTAAGGGAAACCTGACTTTGCGTGTAGCTCTGAATAATCTGCAGCCTGCCAAAGCTGGCAATCAATCTGACCAAGCCAATAAAAAAGTCGAGTTTTCCAAAGCTCCACTTAAGCTCCGTAAACGAGGAAACACCAAGCCAATCTCTACTCGCGCTACTACCAAAGCTGAGCTCTATCTGTTAGGTTATCGCGTAAACGACGCAGTAGCCGCTGTTGACAGCTACCTGGATGATGCTGTCTTAGCGGGGCTAAGCTCAGTACGTATCGTGCACGGTAAAGGAACAGGAGCGCTCCGCCAAGCTGTGAGAGATAAACTGGCCCATGATCCGAGAGTAGCAACTTACGGTGATGCGGCCTTTGGTGCTGGTGATGCCGGGGTCACCGTGGTGGAATTACGAGTTTAGTCGCTCCACCAAATTTGGTACGCGATCCCGCAACTTTTAGGTGCTTGACATTTCTGAAAAGTTAGCTGTATAATGCACTAGCCTTTAATGCCTGCGGATGTGGCGGAATAGGCAGACGCGCACGCTTGAGGGGCGTGTGGGAGACCGTGCGGGTTCGACTCCCGCCATCCGCACCAAGCCTTGGGACTTAGTTCCGGGGCTTTTTTTATAGGAGGATTTTCTGCAATGAGAGAAAATATTTATGCGGCATACGGAGTCAGCGGCGCGGTATTCGAGCAGTCTGAGCAGGTTTTAGAGCGTCTGGCTTCGGCTTTCCAATATATAGAAGAACAAGCAGCCATCAAACAGCTAAGAGTGATCAGAGCTTTGCAAAAAGCAGGCTTTGACGAATCTGCCCTCAGTGGTAGCACTGGCTATGGAATGGATGATCGAGGACGAACAGCCCTGGAAATAGCTTTTGCCGAGTATTTCCGCTCGGAAGCCGCCTTGGTTCGCATGCAATTTTCTTCTGGTACACAAGTATTGGCCTGCTGCCTGCGGGGACTGCTGCGACCGGGAGACCACCTGCTGATCGCTTCAGGACTGGTTTACGATACGCTCAAGCCTACCTTGGGACCACCTTCCGGACCTGAGGAAAGCTCCGAAGATTCACTGGCCGCGTTTGGTATCAAACACAGTGTTGTGGAACTGACCTCGGAGAGCAAGTTAGATACCCCAGCGATTCTCGCTGCAGTAAGACCGGATACTAAAGTTGTCTATGTGCAAAAGAGTATGGGTTACAGCAACCGCAAAACTTTATATAATCAAGAAATTGGTGACATGATCTGTGAACTCAAAGCAAAGTATCCTAAGCTGATCGTAATGGTGGACAACTGCTATGGCGAAATGGCAGAAGTGGATGAGCCAACAGCCTACGGCGCAGATATTTGCGCCGGCTCTCTGATCAAAAATCTTGGCGCGGGCATTGCCGACAGTGGCGCCTATGTCTGCGGTAAATCATATTTGGTAGAACGTGTTGCTGCTCAGATGACAGCTGCCGGAGTAGGAGGAGAAATCGGCCCCAGTTTAGGTCAGACACGCAATCTGGTTAGAGGCTTTTATTTTGCTCCCAGAGTGGTGGCAGAAGCTATCAAAGGAGCGCTTCACGCAGCTGCGCTGATGGAGCATTATGGCTTTGTTGTTTCTCCTGGACCAGAAGAAGTCAGAGCGGATATAGTGCAGAGGATTGAGCTGGATGCCCCTGAGAAGTTGATTGCTTTTTGCGAAGAAATCCAGTTTGCATCTCCTATTGACTCTCGCTTCGCGCCTGTACCGGCTCCCATGCCAGGCTATGACTGTGATATTATTATGGCATCAGGTTCCTTTGTACAAGGTTCTTCGATTGAACTTTCCTGCGACGGCCCCTTGCGCCCGCCTTATAATGCATTCCTGCAAGGTGGACTTAGCTTTGTAAATTCGCGCCTGGGTGTCATGAGAGCCGCGGAAAGATTGTTAAGCGAGGTGTAACTTTGGCCCGGCCAACGTCAGACATAAGAGGAGACAGACTCGACGCTTATAGACAGCATGCCCTTCACAAAAAACGCAAGCAGTTTTTTGTAATGGCAGTAGCGCTGCTGGTACTAATCGCCCTCTGCCTCCTGGCCTTTATTCGGATCTGGCAGCGCCGACCGGAACCACGCTTTATGTTCCTGACTGAAGACTGGCTAGTTGAGGAATTATCCACCGAAGCCCTTATTATCCGTGACGAAACAGTTTATAACGCTCCAGTTGCTGGCATTTTTGTCAGTAATGTTCCTCAGGGAAGTAAGGTGGCCAAAGGAGCCCCTTTGGGACAAGTTGTGCCTAAAGATGACCGAGAGCAGCTGCGTAAGCTGGACAAGGCCAACAATGATATCAGTGATAGACGCTATGATCTCCTGGCTCAAGGTGAGGGGGGCGATACTCAACGCATCTTCGCGGTAAGTGAAGAAGATATGCGCCGCAACCTGCATGTCCTCTACGACTACCTTTTACAGAAAGATTATTACCGTATTGCTGAGGTGGAGATGGACCTTCGCCTGATCATGCAACAACGCCAGGAAGACGCTGAGAGTTACGATTTTAACGATGAGGAATTAGACAGGTTGATCTCTGTACGTGATGGCCTGGAAGCCTCAGCTTTTGACAATATTCGCTCCATTGGCGCAGAAGCCTCTGGTGTTTTCATTCGTCAGGTTGACGGCTTGGAAAGGCAATTAAATCCAGAACTCGCTACGACGATCAATGCTCAGGAATTGAGTAATTATCTGGCACAAGTCAAACCGGCCCAAGCGGTCGATGAAGTAGAAGCAGGGGACCCATTATATAAATTGACCCGTTCTTCAAGTCAGTATTTTGTAGCTATCCTGCCTTTGAGCTATCGCAGCGCTTTAGAAGACTTTGGAACGGGTGATCGCCTACGTATCTACTGCTCTGCTAATGGTGTTACCATTAAGGATGCGGAATTGGTACGCCAAGAAGCAGGCGCGCAAGGTAATCTGGTAGTTTTCCGCTCTCGGCAAAATGTTGAGGCCTTTGCCAGCATGAGAAGAGCCCCCTTAAGCCTCTTCGTTAACGAAGACTACGGCTGGCGCGTTCCAAAGACTGCCCTGGTCGGCTACCAGGAAGGTAACCTGGATGCTAAACTAAAAATAGTGGATGGTGGTTTTGTTAAGGAAATACCTGTAAAAATCACCGCCAGTAATGATCAATATGCACTGATAGAGAGTCCGGAAGATGCAGAGATCAAGGTTAAACTAGCTACCATGATCTTATTGAACCCGGACAGTATGGAGGAAGGAGAAGCCATTGGAGATACGCAAGAATGAGCTAGCTGCTAATCTGGCAAGGGTAAAAGCTGAGATCACGGAGCATGTTCTGGCTGCCGGCCGTTCGTCTGAAGAGGTAGAACTGGTGGCCGTAAGCAAGACTTACCCAGCCTCAGATATTCTTATCCTCTACGAATTAGGTCAACGTACTTTCGGAGAAAACCGCGTACAGGAGTTGGAAGCAAAAATGGCAGACCCGCTCCTGCAGGGCCTCGACATAAACTGGCATCTTATCGGAAGCCTGCAGACCAATAAAGCAAAATACGTAGTGGGTCAGGTGGACCTTATCCATTCTGTGCATAGCCTAAAGCTCATCCGTGAGCTAGAGCGCCAATGTGTGCGTAAAGACTGCGAGCAAGCTATCCTTCTCCAGGTTAATATTGCCAAAGAAGCCTCCAAAAAAGGCTTTGCCAAAGAAGAGCTTGATAGCGCTGTGGCAGCAGTTAAGGACTGCCCTCATCTGCATCTACGCGGACTTATGTGTATGGCACCATTCTTTGAAGATCCTGTGGCTGCCTATCCTGTTTTTGCGGCCTGTCAGGATGAATTTAAGCACCTGCAGGTAGAACTGGGCGCGGATAAAATCAAAGTTTTATCCATGGGTATGTCGCATGATTATCCTCAAGCCATCAAGGCGGGAGCAACTCATGTACGTATTGGTTCCAGCATTTTTGGAGCCAGAGACTACAGCAGATAGTCGCTAACAACTATATTTCCTCAAGATTACAAATGATTAACTTCCTGACTATTGCATAGACATGACTTACGGGAAGTTTGTATAATAGTGCTAAATTTATGCGGAAATCTGCCTGTATCAGCCTCTTCCGCATTTTAATCTGGATCATTTGTAATGGGAGGAGCGCTATGGCAAATCTTTTTGATAAGTTATTCGGTCGTTATGATGACGACTACGATGATTTCGAGGAATTCGATGAATTTGAGGACTACGCACCTGCTGCACAGCCCGCAAATGATTACCATCATCAAGCAGAGCGCCGCGCCGCCAATCCAAGCTTTTTAGATACTTTTAATAGCAACAAAAATCGCCGCCCGGTATCGCAGGACAACCGTCAGCGCAATCAACACTCACGCGTCCTGGATATGCGTTCCGGAGAAGGCCTTGATTACGACCAGGAAGTAATCATCATGGTGCCTTATAACTTTGAGGTAACCAAGCAAGCCTGTGATTATATCAAGGCGGGTAAGACTGTTATCTGCAATATCGAAAAGATCGACAACGAGACTGCTCAACGAGTCTTAGACTTCATCATGGGTGCTACCTATGCCTTATCAGGATCCTTAGAATCTATCAGTGACAAGATCTTCGTGGTTACTCCTGCTTCTACCAGACTCAGTTCTCGCTTAGAAGAAAGACAGGATAAGAACGCGCGCACTAATTACTACAGTTCTTTACGCGCCACACCGACCGCCCCGCGCGGCGATCGCAGATTTGAGACGGCCCCTATTCCCAACTATGGCCAACGCCCTATGGGAACTAACCTTACGGGACAAAGAGCTGCTAACCAATAATTTTCATCAGAGAATCTCCATTTCATTTCGACAGAAGGTGGCTAGGGGTGGCCACCTTTTGTCTTATTCGTAAATACAACTGAGTTCTTCAAACACGTTATAATGTACAGAACAATAATGTACTCAGTGAAAGGACCATTTAATGAAGATTAATATTGGTTTAGATATAGGCGGTAGTACTACGAAGGTGGTCGGCTTTAGAGATCATCAGTTATTGACCCTGACCATGGTGAAGGCCAGCGATCCTGTTGCCTCGACTTATGGTGGTATTGGCAAGTTCCTTTCAGTCAACCAACTGGCCTTACCCGATGTAGAAAAGGTATATATAACAGGCGTAGGTTCTTCCTGTGTAAATAAAGACGTCCTGGGTCTGGAGACCATCAGGGTGGATGAGTTCCAGGCAGTGGGCCTGGGCGGACTTTATTTGTCGGGGCTTGAGGAGGCGATTGTAGTGTCCATGGGAACCGGTACTTCTCTGGTTCACGCGCGTAAAGACAGAAGCCGTCATATTATCGGTTCCGGTGTAGGTGGTGGAACTTTATTGGGCTTATCCAAGGCCATATTAGGTATTAGTGACTACAGCCTCTTGGCGGAGATGGCGGAAGATGGATCTTTATCTAATATAGATCTGAGTGTGCAGGATCTCTCTGATTGCCCCATTGAAGGACTTGATCCAGAAACCACCGCGTCTAACTTCGGCAAAATGGGTGACAAGCCTAGTCAGGAAGACCTGGCCCTGGGAATCGTCAACTTGGTTTTCCAGTCTATAGGAACCAACGCCATACTGGCTGCTCAGCTGCGCAAGCTGGAAGACATAGTTTTTGTAGGTAGCCTGGCTAAACTTCAAGCAGGACAAGAATGCTTAAGAGGCTTCTCTTCTCTATATAGTAAGAACATCATCCTCCCACAGGATGTAGAATACGCGACTGCCATAGGGGCAGCTCTGTCGGGAATTACTGACAAAGACCATCGTTGGACCATAGAAGATTAGTAGAGAACCAGTCTGGGCCAAGTCTTTAATTAAAATTCTTCTGTTTTTCATAGACTAAGCTGCTAAGTCCCGCTTTAAGAGCAAGCCTGAAAAAGCGGCACTGGCGAGATTTTGAGGTTTAACGTCTAAAAGGGGATACGAAACGCCCGGCCGAGTTGTGAGAAAGAAGTAGAGATTCTTGCAGATTTCCTTGACAAGCAAAAATGCGTTTGCTAGTATTGTCAAGCGCTCGAGAGTGAGCGAAGCGAAACGGACCTTGAGAATTGAATAA
>JAUNLW010000027.1 GCA_030532065.1 Eubacteriales bacterium
CGTCTGACTTTCCTTCGTCTGACTTTCTGCTTAATTTAAGGCTAATTTACTTGACTAAAGTATAGGAGGCGCGCGGAGCTCTGATAATAGATGCCTGTCACCACTTTAAGATGACATTTGTCATGGCTCGTGGAAAGCCAAAGTTAGGTTTGATCAGCTTATGGGCTCATAAATCTTAATCAGCTTATGGGATCATCAATTTATTGATCTGCTTATGGGCTCATAAGGTTATAGATTCGCAATGTACAATTGCGCTTGTTAGCGAAACAAAGCTCTTTCCCAGCCGGCTTCTGATGTGGGATTCCGCTATAACAGTGGGATTCCGCTATAATAAAAGTTAGTGGTATCAGCGTCAGCGCCGGGAGGGAGGCCTTTTATGTTCAGTGTTATTTCTTGGCTCTTACTCAATGCGCTTGCTCTCGTCAATATCGCTCTTTTTGCTGCGGGTTCTCTGCGTATAGAAACTTTCCTTTTAGTACTGCTCTGGGGCTCAGGTTCTTTTCTTTGGTCCAGTGGCAAGCAGGCTTGGTTTCAACGCCACAAAGACCTGTTCAACGCCATTTCCATATTGCTGGCCTCCTCCTTGGCCTTGTTCCTGCCCGGCTTACAAGCAGTTGTGCCGCTGATCAGCTATAACATTCAAGAAAAAAAGACCTATTATGCTCTGGTAGTTTGTGCGCTGCTGCCACTCTGGCTGCCGTCCAGTTTACTGGCCTACACCCTTTTTGCTATTATTTTGATTCTGTCTGTAACTCTGTCTAACGGAGAACGGGCCAGCTCGGATTTTCGCCACGCGCAACTGGCGCGCTGGGATAAGCTGACAGGCGACTACGAGCGATTGAGCCGCGACCGTGAGCGCCTGCTTTTGGAACAGGAACTCATCCGGGAAAACGCAACTTTGGAAGAGCGCAACCGAATCGCAGCCGAGATCCATGACCATGTGGGGCATAGGATTACTTCCGCCGTGCTGCAGCTAAAAGTCCTGGAACTAAGTTTGCCCGAAGAACGACAAGATCAGGTTACGTCAATCAAAGATCAACTGCAGGCAGCCATGGAAGATCTTAGAACCAGTGTCCATCAACTGCACGAAAGCTCACTGGACCTGGAACTTGTACTCTCAGAACTGGCGGACCAGTACAACTTTTGCCCGGTGCACATAGACCTTGATCTCCAGAGTCAACCTTCTCCAGCAATCCACCACGCAGTGCTGGCAATCGCCGGGGAAGCCTTAGCCAATACCGCCAAACACTCCGATGCCAGTCGCGTAGATATCAGCTTCAAGCAAGGTAGTAAATTTTACCAATTATTAATTTACGACAATGGTTCAGCTACTAATATGAAAACTGACAGCCCTGATGGAAGTGGAATAGGTCTCTTTAACATGGAAGATCGTGTGCGCCGCCTGGGTGGCGAAATCGTATTTTCCCAAAACCATGGCTTCCGTATTTTCGCCAGGATACCCTTGCAGGACGCGGAGAGCGTCCTCGGGCCCTCGCGGGGGTCAAATAAATAGGCCTTGGTAAGGCCAATTTACAGGCCTATGCAGAGCTCAGGCCGTAGATATTTGTTAAAACTTGTTAAGACAAAGGATTAAGTCAAAGGATTAGCTGAGACAGAGGGCTGAGACAAAGAGTTGAGACAAAGATAAGAGTTGAGGTACTAATGGCAGAAAACTTGAGTTTGATTATTGTGGATGATGACCCGATCGTCTGCTCCAGTCTAAAGGCAATCGTGGAGCTGACCACGCGCCAGGATCCGGAAGGAGAAATGCAGGTAATGGCTTTAGGCCATGACGGCGGCGAGGCAGTGAGGCTTTATCGTGAACTGCGCCCTGACCTTATTATCCTTGACATCCGCATGGAGCCGGTCGGAGGTATTGAAGCCTGCCAGGAAATCATGACCCTGGATCCTGAGGCCAAAGTACTCTTCCTCACTACTTTCCCCGATGAGGAATATATTGTAGAAGCTCTGCGCCTGGGAGCTAAAGGCTATTTGATGAAATCTTCCGCGGAAAGCATTGTTCCTGCGATACGAGCTATTGCTCAAGGTCAACGTGTTTTTGGCAACGAGATCGTGGCCAAGATGGTTGTGGGCAAGAACCAGCAGCCCGGCAGACAGGACCTGGAGGCGGCCAAGGCGCGCAGTATCTTCCGTGAGCTGACCCTCACCGAGTGGGAACTGGTTAGGCTGGTAGCAGAAGCCAAAAACAACAAAGAAATTGCAGCCGCTCTACATTTCAGTGAAGGCACCGTACGCAACTACTTATCCACTATTTTGACAAAGCTAGATATGCGCGACCGCACCCAGCTGGCAGTCAGCTACTACAAAGAAGGTTTTGCCTAATAGGGTTTTTCTTAGGAAGCTGAGTTGGGCTATTGGATGTGGGCCTGGCCGCTCGTGCCGTCTGAGTGCAGGTTTGAACTTCTCCGTAAAATTTGCAAGTTTTGGGTGGCTGGGTTGACATGATCTAATCTTATAAATCTGACTTCTCGGAATTCCCGTAGAATTTGCAAGTAATGGGTGGTGTCACAGCTTGAATCAGCCTTGGACTGGCCTACTAAATCCGAGTTCTGAGATTTCCCGTAAAATTTGCAAGTAATGGGTGGTGTCACAGCTTGAATCAGCCTT
>JAUNLW010000018.1 GCA_030532065.1 Eubacteriales bacterium
TCTACAACGGCTTTTCAATTTTTTTCGCTAACTAATGACTGTCAAACTCCCGTGTAGTCAGTGCCAATATACCACTGGCTGAGGCCTGACCGGCACTTTGTGACCGGTAAGTAACATAAGCGAGTACGAAAGTACCTTCAAGGCCTTGCAGCCAGTCAGTTATTCTAAGCATGCGCCGGTAGAACCGGTGACAACACCCGAAGTCCACACGGAGACACCAAGTGGACCCTATTGGAGGAAACATAATTATGAAAAACTTCAAAAAACTTTTCATTGCTCTGCCTCTGGTACTGGTAATGCTCTTTGCTGCTTTACCTGTATTCGCAGAACTACAAGCTGATACCTTCAAGCTTGTAACTCCTACCCTCAACGTTGATCTTAAGATTGGTACTAACGTTGACCATGCTTATCTGAACGAAAAGACTCGTCAGGTACCTGTTTGGGCAGCTGAAGTTGTAACTTATGCCGAGAACAAAGGTAAATTATTCTCTTACGGCGCTGGCTGGATTAACCTGCTTAACGATGGTTTCCCTGCTGGTTGGGTAGAAGCTAACCCTGACGCTGTTGCTCCTCTGCAAATTGGACAATATGCTGTTGAGAACCTGGATTTCTTCAAAGACAACGGTTATTTCCTGCCTACTTACAACATTAACCATGTTGAAAAAGTAAACACTAACATCACCGTTCCCGCAAGCTGGACAGAAGATTACGAAGCAGCTAAAACTTGGATAGTAGCAGAAGCAGCTGGTGAAAAGTTTGTCAAAAATAACAGCTATCCAAAAGATGACGTAGAAGATTACTTGAATGCTGACAAAAACGCTGTTACTTATAAAGGTCAAACCGTTGCTGTATCTATGATTAAGGAAACCGCAACCGATAAAGTAGCAGTCGAAAAAGGTACTGATGATAACGCTACTAAATACAAGCCTAGCAAAGCTGTTGCTGGTCTTAAAGTCGATGTATTCAACGAAAAAGACTTGGTTATTAACGCACTCCAAGGTGCAGGATATGTATTCAAGGGAGAAGACGCTAATAAGCCTGCTGGTGACTGGGAAAAGACAACTGAAACCACCAAGTATGTCTTTAGCGAGACTATCTATGAACTCCCTGAAGGCATGGACGTAACTGATTTAATTGATGGAGACGTTACAGCAGACCTTAATGGAAAATACACTGCTAGCGTTGATGCCAGTGTAAAGAATACCATTCCCAACGTCAAGGTCACCAAAGGCACAGCTCCTGACCACCTTGTTGATGCAAAACTCTCTGGCTTACTCGTAATCGTTGAGAAGAAATACGTACCTGTAACTGTAAAGCACCACTACATGGTAGCTGACGGCGAACAAATCGTAAAAGAGACCAAAGAGAACCAAGACAAGAACGTAGTTCTGACTCCCAACAACATTCTGCAAAGCTGGCTGAAGCCTGTTGGCGGCTATGTTTACGACCCTGCACAAACCAAGGTAGAGGCTGTTAAAGAAGACAAGACCCTCATCAATGGTGAAGTATTCGTAACTGGTTACGTTGTAGACCTGTTCTACACCGCCGCTGAAGAAGAGGCAAGCGACATCGAATCCGCTTTCGCTAACACCACCGCTGGTGTTGCTAACCAACAAAACGTAGCTAACCTGCCCGCAACCGGCGCTGCTAGCAACGTTGCTGTAATCCTCAGCTCTGTAGCTCTCGTAGTAGTAGGCCTCTTCCTCAAGAAGTAGTTTAACTTGCTAAGTTAGCTCAGCCAGGTCCTCATACCACAGGCTGAGAAACAACAATAAGACCCGCTCCGCCAGGAGCGGGTTTTTTATAATGTACGCCCGACATGGGTAATAGCCAGGGGTGAAAGTCCTCTGTGCGCCCGGCATCTATGTAGGCAATAAGCCTGGATAGTTGAAAGTTTTTTAAGATTCTCCTCTTTACTAGTTTCTTGGTGCCCCTGTGAACCTAAGCCTGGATCTTACCAATCCTTTGTCTAAAACTTCTAAAACTTGGTAAATCTGGTGCAACTCAAATTTGGGCGGTTCGATATAACTTTGCACCGTCTTTTACTGCTTAAGTTCTTCAAGACGCTCTCTTGCTGCGTAATCGAGCTCTCTTCCTGGTAGCTTTTCTCTGAGTACAAGGCAAGACCCGAGGTTCTCAATTATCACGGCTTTTTGACGGCAAAAATATAGCCAAAATGACTCTACAATGGCATTTCAATTTCTTCAGATATCTTATGATTGACAAACTACCTGGTCGTACATAGATGACGGATAAAATACTAGATTTTAGCCACTGACTTTTTAGAGCGACCAACTCTGGTAATGTCGAATAATCATAACTGAAGTAAAATGTGAGCTGACGTATCTGAAAGCCATAAGCAACCTAGAGTCACTATAGTGTATGCTAAGTTTTACTGCCGGTAGTTGTGCCTTAAACATAGTGTTAAAATGGATGATACGAGTGTATTTATGATATTTACACATTCAACAAAAGGTAGCTAAACTTAGAAATAAGGTAAATGTTATGGAGAACAACAAATTACAGAGATATTATGGAAGCTGGAAAATACTCGATAGCAATGATTTGTTTCAGGGAGTCTTAAATATTAATTCTGCGGAGGGTTTTGCGTATTTGGAGCTGGTTATTCCAGCAAGCTATAGTAATCCATTACCGAATCCGCCGTACAGAGGAAGCATTCCTTTTATTTGTGGTACTCTTATCACAGGAGAAAAAATATGTCTTTACAAATGTGAGACGGGAGCTGAATACCTGCGGATTCCCCATTACAATACACAGTTAATATACGCCGAATACCTCTTTCGAGGTCTTGAAGTTTCTACTGAGGCAGAGATTAAATTTCATAGAGTACGTTTTGATTTTGGTAACATTCTTAGTTGGGCTGATTTATGCCATTACGAATTGGATCTCAACAAAGGCCCGGGATTCGCAGTGTCATGGATTCCTTCTGCTTCATTGACATTTAACCTAGATAATAATACTAAAATAGCGTTTATTCCAAGCTACAACGAGATTAGCATTAAAGAGTTTGAAAAAGAGAATTCACTGACTCAAAGGCTCTGGGTCCAATTTGAATACACTGAGCTGACAAATCTAGATGTAATCCTAGAGGACGCAAAACGCATTATGTATTTGATAGGATTAGGCATAAATAATAAAGTCGAAATTGAAGACTTGGAATACAGTCATAGCTCGATAACTGAGAGATACTTTGATGACAAAGGAAATCTTAAAATTGTAAGCCCATTTCTGCCAATGTTTATGAGGTCAAATTCAAATACTATTACTCAATGCGACCTACCACATACTTTTGTATTTAGACTAAAAGATGTGGATGAAGGTATATTTAGAAGCTGGAACGAAAACTACAGCAAACTTGAGCCCATACTAGATTTGTATTTTTATTCGTTTTCTAAAATTCCGATATCACCGGTTGCTTTATTTTTGAATCTAATACGAGCATTGGAAGCATATCATACCAGATTTATCACAAATGACATACGAAATTTTAAAAAACGAATAAAGAAGCTGATTGATAAACTTCGCACTCAGGAGGATAAACCATCTTGCTGGAAAAGAGTCTTTGGAGATATAGAACAACAACCTGGTAGTAGCATTTATTTAAGATTTAGACTTGTTGATTTATTTTTTGCTGAAGGTGATATTCCGTGTCAGCCGAGTAAATATGAGATTACCGATTATATATCTAAAATTGTCAACTCACGAAACTACTATACCCATTACGACGAGCATAAACTTGATAATGCTTTTTCGCCTGAAGAGCTGCCACTAATTAATGCCCACTTAAGAGCACTGTTAGAGTATCACATATTAACTCTTATTGGTTTTGATAGAGATATCGAAACTAACAGGGTGAGGGAAATAATAAAAAAAGTTGACGAGAAGCATTATAAAGAGAACAACCTCAACAAAAATTTTTAAAAGCTATAGGTGAAGTTATGTGAAAAATTTGGAGTATAAAGCAAAAATACTGCTGCTGGATGCAGGCGAATTAAAATGCGTTTGTGAGATACATTCCCGTCGCTTCATGCAGGGAATCTGATCAGACAATAAGTCGGGATAGTTAATAGTCTTTTAGGATCTTCTGCTCCAAAGGCTCCAGTGTAGTCTGCCATTGGTGTTACACGGATGGAGAGGAAAAGCTAGAGGAAAGCCTGAGCCATCCAAGAACAAGCGCATCTCGATAATAGGATTGGGCCTATGTTCAGTACGGAAGGTTATTCCGTCTCGATAAAGTAGTTGGTGCAGTCGTAGTAAAGTATTTTGTCGTTTCTCTTTGGCTAAAACTTCAAAAGCTCGGTAGATCTGGTGTAACTCAAATTGGGGCGGTTCGATCTAACTTCGCGCGACCTCGTAAGAAGAACGCTTAGATCCCGACTCCAGAACCCTGGTATACAGGAGATAGGACAAGATCTCGCTTAAGTCAAAGTCAAACTGGTACTGGCTCGAGATCTCTTTACATAACTTCTTTAGGCCCCAAATCTTCTGCAAAAACAGATAACCACCTTGAAAGGCAACCTGCCTTCCAAGAGGTCTCCTCTTTGAGCTATCAAGCTTTGGCAGGAGCTCGTACTCTGCCGCTTAAGCTCTTCGAGGCGCTCTCTTGCTACGTCATCTGGCTCTCTTCCTGGGAACTTTTCTCTTAGTGTAAGGTCAGAGCCGAGGTTCTCAATGATTACGGTTTTTTGACCGCCACCTATTTGTGGGACGGTTTCGATAATGCGGTAAAATTTACGATTTTTGCTTTTAGAAACATTGAGACGTATATAGCCACCTCCTTCCGTGTTTTTTAGCTGATTTGATTTTTGCTATCGGTTACTATGGTAATATAGACTAAATGCCTTAAGAACAATCATAGGGGGAGTAGAATGGAATATATTAGGCCTACACATGTGGTTATTGAAAACTTTAGAAATTTTAAGAATGTAGATTTTAATCTTGGGCGAAAAATTACAGTTATAAGTGGGCAGAATGGTGTGGGCAAATCTAATTTATTGTCATTAATTGCGTCATCTTCCGGCCTTAGCAAAAGAGCTGCTCTAGGAAGTAACTTTCAGCCAGATTTTAATGATTTTTTTAGCATTGACACATATGAACAATATGGTGAATATGAAATTTATGTAGACTTTTCAGATACTGAGGGAAATCATGTTCTCCGAAAAGCATTAACTTTTAAAGATGACACAAATACAAATAGAGGAATACGTATAATACCTAGAACAAGAAAACTTTCGCAACAAGACCACCGAAAAGTCACTGAAGTTGAAAAAGACGCAAAAGAAAAATATGGAGTAGGTGGCGCAGCTAGAGTTCCTATACCTACCATATACTTAAGTATATCTAGACTTTATCCACTTGGAGAGAGAAAAGATACTGTAGATATAAAAAAGTACCGAAAGGATAACAAACTATACCAGAAGAATGCAGATAAGAAATTTATTGAATGGTACAATTATGTAATTCCAAATAGCATACACAGAGATGGCTCTCTGTATGAGATCAAAAAGAAGACGTCGTCTAGAGCATCATTTCATGTGGATATGATTCGCACTCCAGCTATGTCACAATCTGTTGGCCAGGATAATCTAGGAAATATAATCAGTGCTCTTGTAGATATATACCTACTGAGCTTAGAAAATGATTATAGAGGTGCGATTATTTGTATTGATGAAATAGACGTATCCTTGCACCCTGATAGCCAGATTAATCTGCTAGATTTATTAGAAAAATTGTCGGAAGAATTATCAATCCAATTTATATTGACGACGCACTCTCTAACGATGATTGAACAAATGTCAAGAATGAAAGAGAAGAAACCCAGCGATTATAAAATAGTATACTTAATTAATCCTTCACAACCATTTGTATCACGCTCGGACAACATTTATTCAATAAAAGCAGACTTATTCAATAAGATGAGTTATAGTATGCCAAAAGTTAAAGTGTATCTCGAAGATCAGATGGGAAAATTATTATTCTTGATGCTTCTGGATGCTTTAGAGACGCAAATCAATCAATTGGAAACAAGTGATCTAAGAGACTATAGTAATGAACAAGAAGTATCCGATCTCAATAAACGCTTGCTCGCTTTAAGAAATATAGTAGGTATCGATAAAAAATTGTTGCTTATGCCAGTTGAAATCGGCTGTGAAGAAATAATAAGAATAAACGATATTGATAAATATTTCAAACGCGTAATAATGATTCTAGACGGAGATGCTAGAATAAAAAATGGAGAGGGCGTAGAAAAACCAGAAGTACGTGACTTCTTAACAAAGAGATATAGCGATACATCAAGAGATAGAAAACATGAATTTAACGTTCTATACTTTCCTGGATACTTTGCCCCTGAATCATTCATGTACAAAATAATTTACAACTTAGTTCATGAGGAAGAAAAGCATAGAATGTTTTGGAGATCTATAGATCAATTTCAAAACACGCATATATACACAGCTAATAAACTACGAACAGCGTTGGAAATAGAAAACGAAAAATACACGAACTGTGACATAAAAAAACTATTCCAGGGAGGAGAATTAAAAAAATTTGCAACTGACACTAGTATCTTGAATTACTATTATGGCAGCTACGAAACGGTTGAGCCTTTATTGAGATTTTGGGAAGAGTTTGCTGAAATATACAAAGCTGCAGAGTCAAATACATTGAAGGACAGATTTAGCTAATAAAGGAGTGATAAAGACGCACATGTATTACTCACCTTTAAGATATCCCGGTGGAAAAGCAAAACTTGCTGCATTTATGTCATTTATGATTGAAGAGTTAGGACTAGTTGGAGGAACCTATGTTGAACCATTTGCGGGAGGAGCTGGCATCGCACTTGAACTATTGGAAAAGAATATAGTTAGAAAAATTGTAATTAATGATTTTGATAATGGAGTGTACTCATTTTGGCATGCAGTTTTGAATGAAACTGAGAGATTCGTCTACGATATTGAAAATGTGCCATTGACTATTGACGAATGGAATAAGCAACGTTATGTTTGCAAGAATCATAGTTGTAAGTGCAGTTATGAATTAGGCTTTGCGACCTTTTATCTTAATCGAACGAATTACTCAGGAATTATTAAAGGAGGTGTTATTGGCGGGAAAGAACAAAAAGGTAAGTGGAAAATGGACGCGAGGTTCAAAAGGGCAAGATTAAGTACAAGAATAAAGGAGATTGCTTCTAGAAAACAGAATATTGAGCTTTATAACGAAGATATTAGAGATTTCCTGTGCACCTATATCAGATCTTGCGACAATAGGTCACTAATTTATTTCGATCCTCCATACTTTAACAAAGGGAAACAATTGTATTTAAATTTTTTAACTGAAAGTGATCATAAAGAGATTAAAAATGGTATTCAAAAATATGCGAGCTGTGACTGGATAATAACCTATGATGATGTCCCAGAAATAACTGAATTATACTCGACAAATGCAATAATGAAGTATGACTTGAATTATTCAGCAAGGAATAGTAAATCGGCAAGTGAGGTTATTATTTTTAAACGTGAGGACATGATTCCAAGTCGTGAAGATTTATATAATTCTGGTGTGAATATTAATCTAAGGGATATTTAGCTTTACTCTCTTTATAAGAAACTATCAATTAGTCTTGCGTGAACTAATTTACATTCGTATTTGACAGCAGAAAGATGTGCAGTCACCCGCAAATCCTTGAGAGTAAGGGTTTACGGGCGATTTCATTTTGTCTAGATTTTGCGTACATTCTACTTGTGAGTTACTTTTAGAATGTTTTTCATCTGCTGTACAGAGATGACTTCAAAGTCAGTGCGCAATCCCATCGCTTCATGCCCGGCATCCGTGCAGACAATAAGCCTAGTTAGTTCAAAATCTTTGATAATATGTTCAACACTCTCAATAACCCACAAAAAAACAGTCGCAATGTTATAGAAAATAAAGATGTCTTCATGGTCGATTTTCCCTTGAATAATTACTTGCATCAGCCATAGACTGGCAAACTTCTGTGCTAGCAATGTATTTTCATCCAAAGAATGAATATTTATCATAAGGCCCAACAAAAAGACTATCTAAAACCCACTAGCACAAAATTAAGATTTGCTAGAAAAAAGCAGTTGTTTTTACGCTAAAATGACCAAAAATAACACGATATTCCTCACTTTTTCATAAAGCTTGACTGGTGAAATGCCTAAAGTTTAAGATCGAGCCACAAATTGTTGGAACGATGTTCATTAAGAACACAGAGGAACGGAGGAATAAACATGAAGAAACTATTTAGTCTAATTTTGTGCTTCGCCATGCTATTCTCAATCGCTGCCTGTGGCGCGCCCCAGTCTAAAGATAAGGACAATGCTACAGAGCCTGTGGCAGATAAAACAGAGGCTGCGGAAGAAAAGAGCGAGGATAAGAAGACCGAGGAAAAGACCGAGGAAAAGACCGAAGAAAAGACCGGGGAGGAAAAGCCCGAGGATAAAAAGACCAGTGATGATAAGAACAAGGAATACAAAGATACCATTGTAATTGTCACTGAGAAAGAGCCCGACACGCTTGACCCACGCAGAGGTAATTCTGTGTCCAATAATATTGTCATGAACCAAGTTTATGACGCGCTTTTCTATTTAGATGAGGGCGGTCAGCCTCAGTCTCGTTTAGCCGAGTCTTGGGAGTTGGTAGATGACACCACTCTTAAAGTCAAGCTCAAAGAAGGTATCGTTTTCTCCAATGGCAATCCGCTCACAGCTGATGATGTACTCTATTGCCTGGAGAGAACTCTGCACGACTCAACTTCCAGATCTACTATGGAATGGTATGATCCGGACAATTCCACTAAGGAAGATGACCACAACTTTACTATCAAGATGAAGCAACCTTATGCTCCGGCGTACTGGGTGCTTAGCGGTTGGCGTTGCTGGATTGGTGACAAAGAAACCATGGAAAGCATGGGTGAAGAAAATCACGCGCGCGCTCCTATCGGCACCGGTCCCTACAAGCTGGTCAATTGGGTAACTGGCTCTCAAATCGAACTGGAGAGAAATGAGAACTACTGGGGTGACTTGGCCAAGACCGAAAAGGTCATCATGAAGTTTGTACCTGAACCCGCTAACAGAGTAATTGAGCTGGAAACCGGCGCCGCGGATATCGCTTACTATATCAACGGTGTGGACAGAGATAGAGTTAATAATATGCCTAACGCGCACGCCGAATCTGGTTTATCCCCCAAGTACTATCTGGTAACTTTCAATATGCAACATGAGCTTCTCTCTAACCAAAACGTCAGGAACGCTCTCTCCTACGCTATTGACGTTCCTCAGTTGGCCGATGTAGCTTTTGATGGTCAAGCAACCGCTATGACAGGTATGTATCCTTCTGTTTTCAGACATCACAAGGTAATTGAAGGTGGTTTCCCCTACGACCCTGAATTAGCTAAGAAAGAGCTCGCGGAAGCCGGACACCCCGATGGCTTTGATATTGAGTTGCATATTTTGCCTGGCGCTGAATATCAACGTATGGCTGAAGTGATTCAGGCATACTGGCAAAAGATTGGCGTTAACGCTCGTATTGAACAATCTGAGCTTGGTACTCGTGAAGCTCAAGGACCTTGGGAGACCTCTATTCGTACAGCAACTGCGGATGAGATTTCCAACGTTCTGATTATTTACGAACAAAGCTTTGCTTCGCGTATTAACTCTAACGATGACGTAATGGAAGAGAAATTACAGAAGCTCAAGACTTTATATGATGACGCAAACAGAAAAGCTCTCCTTGAAGATATCCAGGATTATCTCTTCGAGAAGAAGTACACCCTGCCTTTCGTAGAAGTAGATACCATCTATGGTGTCAGTGATAAGGTTGAGAACTTTGAGTTCAACGAAGCTATCGCCCTGCTTGAAATTGCCAATTGGCAAGTCGAAAAGTAGCTAGTTAATTTAGAAAATAGCCTCGATCTCTGTATTGGGGCTATTTTCTTGCTTTTTCACAGATTGAAAACTATCAGAAAGGGTCTGAAAAATGCTCAGATATATTATAAAGAGAATACTGCTGATGATACCGGTAATGCTGGGCGTCGTTCTCTTGGTTTTCTCTATGCTTTATTTCTCGCCTGGTGACCCCGCAGTCTATATTTTGGGAGATATGGCTACAGAAGAGGATAAGGCGTTGTTCAGGGAAGAGAATGGTCTTAATGAGCCCTTCTTTGTGCAGTATATGCTCTATGTAAAAAATGCGGTATCAGGAGACTTTGGCACGTCTTACAGCACCAAACAGCCGGTCTTTAGTGAGATTATGTCCAGATTCCCCACCACCTTAAAGCTTGCTAGCTTAAGTACCTTACTGGCGGTCATTTTCGGTGTGGGATTGGGCGTGTTATCGGCGGTCAAGCAGTATTCCTGGCTGGATAACGTTACGCGTATCCTCTCGATGTTGGCCGTTTCCATGCCGAACTTCTGGCTGGGACTTTTATTGATACTCTTGTTTTCCGTGCAGTTGGGGTGGTTGCCATCTTCCGGCATAAACTCCTGGCAACACTGGATCTTACCGGCAATAACCTTATCCACCGGGCCTGCTGCGGCGATTTCCAGAATGACCAGATCAAGTATGCTGGAAGCTATCAGACAAGACTATGTACGCACCGCCCGGGCAAAAGGTCAGAAAAAGCGCAAGGTTATCTGGAAACACTGCTTCCGAAACGCTGCTATCCCCATTGTAACGACCGTTGGCGTAAACTTCGGCAAAATGTTGGGTGGTTCAGCCTTAACCGAAACCGTGTTTGCTATACCAGGTTTGGGTAATCTGATAATCGACGGTATCAAGGTTAAGAATGCTCCTCTGGTACAGGGTGGTATCTTATTTACCGCTTTGGCTATGGCAATTATCAATCTGATTGTAGATGTCCTCTATACCTATATTGATCCCAGAATCCGGACTCAGTTTAGCGCCCAGTCGGCTAAGAAGCAGTCGCTTAAAAAAGTAAGCAGTAACGCGTAAAGAGGGTGGGTAAGTATGAGAAAAGAATCGAAACAAAAACGTAAACGTGGACAATTCTATAGTGTTGCCCGCCGTTTTGCTAAAAGTAAAACGGCTGTAATGGGGCTAATCATCATTGTTTTCATGATTATCATGGCTATTTTCCCAGGTCAGATTGTAGGCTACACTTACAATGATCAGGATTTCAGTAAACGCTTCCAACCACCTTCGGCAGAACATCCCCTGGGAACAGATGATCTCGGCAGAGATATATGGGCACGGATTGTTTGGGGCTCAAGGACCTCTCTTTCCATTGGAGTAAGCGCCATTGCGATTGCCTGTATTATCGGAGTGACAATTGGCCTTATCGCTGGCTATTTTTCGGGAGCTGTGGACCAGATCCTAATGCGTCTGGTGGATATAATTATGGCTGTACCCAATATGTTACTGGGTATCTCAGTCGTGGCAGCCATGGGATCGTCAGCCTCTAATCTGACTTTTGCCATAGGGTTGGGATCGATTGCTCCTTTTGCCAGAATGACGCGGTCTGCTGTTCTAACCCTGCGTGGACAAGAATACATTGAAGCGGCAATTGGTAACGGTGCCAGCACGCCCAGAATTCTGCTTAAGTACATTTTGCCTAACTCTCTGGCCCCCATCATTGTAGAAGCGAGTATGGGTCTTGCTACGGCTATCATCAGCATTTCTGGCTTGAGCTTTATTGGGCTTGGTGTTCCTGCTCCTACACCGGAATGGGGCTCCATGCTGACAGTCGGCAGAGCGTATATCCGTGACGCGTGGTGGGTAATCACTTTCCCGGGAATCGCGATCATGTTGGCTGTATTGGGTTTCAACCTGCTTGGGGACGGTCTGCGTGACGCATTAGATCCCAGGCTTAAGGCTTAGGAGGTTAGGATGAGCAATAATACGCAAACAAATAAAAGCTGGGCTGAGCATGAGACCATTTTGGAAATAAAGAATCTACATGTGGAATACAGCTCTGACGATAAACCGGTCTATGCGGTGAATGGCATTGATTTGGAAATCAAAGAAGGCCAAACTCTGGCCCTGGTAGGTGAGACCGGCGCAGGTAAGACGAGTACCGCCTTGGCTATTTTAGGCCTGATCCAGCAGCCGCAGGGCAAGATTACTCAGGGTGAGATCTTTTATGAAGGGGATGACCTGCTGAAACTAAAAGACTCAGAGATGGAGTCAATTCGGGGCAGCGTTATTTCCATGATCTTCCAGGATCCCATGACTGCTTTGAACCCGGTGTTGTCTGTTGGTGACCAAATAGCGGAGGTTATTACTCTGCACGAAGATATTGATAAAGAAAGTGCCTTCAAGAAGGCCGGGCAGATCATGGAGCAGGTAGGTGTACCAGGCGAAAGAGCTGCGGAGTATCCTCACCAGTTCTCCGGTGGTATGAGGCAGAGAATCGTTATTGCGATAGCGATTGCCTGTGAGCCACGGATCCTTTTGGCGGACGAGCCAACTACGGCTTTGGATGTTACCATCCAGGCGCAGGTTTTGGACCTGATCCGAGACCAAATCGCGAGACTAAATTCCTCCATGTTGCTGATTACCCATGATCTGGGGGTAGTCGCGGAAAACGCGAATGAAGTTGCCATCATGTACGGAGGGGAAATCCTGGAAAAGGGATCGTTAGCGGATATTTTCCACGATCGAGCACATCCCTATACCATCGGTTTATTTAATTCTTTACCCAGTTTTACTGGAGAAAAAGAAAGACTTAGCCCCATACCGGGTCATGTGCCTGATCCCACCCAATTAGCCTCAGGATGCATTTTTGCTGACCGCTGCGCCAGGGCGACAGAGCAATGTCACCGGTCTAAACCGGAAGTAAAAGAAATCAGCCCCGGACATTTGGTGAAGTGCTTTTTTCCTGAACTGAAGGGAGATGCCAAGCATGAGTAATCTAGTTGAAGTTAATAATCTTTATAAATATTTCAGCACAAAACACGGTACGCTACACGCTGTAGAAGACGTGAGCTTTACCTTGGAAAAGGGTCAGACCCTGGGCGTGGTAGGTGAGTCTGGCTGTGGTAAATCTACTTTGGGCCGTTGCGTGGTTCGTCTGTTAGAACCAACATCTGGCAGTATCGTTTTTCAAGGAAAAGAAGTGGGACAGCTATACGGCAGTGAGCTAAAAAGCTTGCGCCGAGAGGTACAGATGATCTTCCAAGATCCTTTCTCTTCTCTCAACCCACGTATGTCTATCGCGACGATCATTGCGGAACCCATAAAGATTAATAAGCTTAAACGCGGTAAAGACGAAATAGAAAAAAGAGTATACGAATTAATGGACCTGGTCGGTTTGGAACGCCGCCTGGCCAACGCATATCCTCATGAGTTAGACGGAGGAAGAAGACAGCGTATAGGAATAGCCAGGGCCTTAGCGGTTGAGCCGGAGTTTATCGTCTGTGATGAGCCGGTCTCTGCTTTAGACGTTTCTATCCAGGCTCAGATACTTAATCTGTTAGAGGACCTACAAGATACCCTGGAACTGAGCTATTTGTTTATCACGCATGATATGTCTGTGGTTAGGCATATTTCTGACAAGCTCATGGTTATGTATATGGGAACCGTAGTTGAGACGGGGTCGGTGGAAGATGTCTTCAAAGAACGTCTACACCCTTATACCGAAGCGCTGATGGCTGCCATACCCATACCGGATATAGATCGTGAAGAAAGAAGTAAGATCATTGCCGGCGAAATCTCCTCTCCCATAGATCCGCCTGATGCCTGTCGCTTCGCTAACCGCTGTAAGTTCGCGCAGGATGTTTGCAGAGCATCTAGCCCTAAATTGAGAGAAATTACGCCCGGACACCAAGTAGCCTGCCATCTTTGTGAGCAGATACGTCAGACTGGAAAGGAATAAGCATGGAATATCGTATTAAAAATTTGTCTTGGACTGAGTTTATGGAGCGAAAGGATGAGAATAAGACGGTTATTATTCCCACCGGCGCAGTTGAAATATATGGTCCCCATTTGCCCATGGGCTCTGATGGAATAGTCGCTCACGCTATAGCTGAGAAAGTCGCGGAACGGATGAACTTACTCATCGCTCCTAGCATTGATATGGCCGACTCATCGGCGCTTTTGGATATCCCTGGAACCTTCACCTTAAGCAAGGAACTTTACCTTATGTGGCTGGATGAGCTCATGCAAAATCTCGTGGGCTATGGCTTCGAGAAATTTCTATTTATAACTGGCCACGCCTCAACTTGTGATTCCGTTGCCTACATTGCGCGTGAATATCAATTAGAAAACGCGATCAAGTGGGCACAAGTGGATTGGTGGAGATTTGCGGCAGCACATTCAGAAGATATCCTGGAAGAGAAGGGGCGGATGGCTCATGGGCATGCCAGTGAGTGTGGTACGTCTGTAATGCTCTACTTGCGTCCCGATTTGGTAAATATGGATAAGGCTGAGAGAGTGGAGCCGGATGAGAAACTATATGCTTTCCCCGACATTCAGCGCTTTGTACCAATCTCTGATAAAACGCCTAATGCCATTGTTGGCGACGCGAGTAAGGGTACGGCGGAGAAAGGTGAAAAAATCGTTAAAAAATCAGTAGATAGAATCGTAGAGTTCCTCACTAAGGAATGGGGACTCAAAGAAATTGGAAAAGAGGTCTAAATGAAAAACTTTAAACTTGCGGTAATTCAACTGGACAGTCAGGAAGACAAGAAGCTAAATTTGGAAAAAACGGAAGCCTTTATTCGGGAAGCCAGGGCAAATGGCGCTGATATGGTTGCTCTGCCCGAGGTCTTCAATGTTATCGATAAATCTAAAACTCCCGCGGAGAACATTCCTGATGGTGAGAGCACTCAATTATTAATAAAACTCGCTAAAGAACTGGGACTTTACATTCACGGTGGCAGTATCGGAGAAGAAAATCCGGATGGTGATAAGAGGTATAACACAACAGTTTTCATTGACCCTAATGGTGAGATCTTAGCTAAATACCGTAAGTTACATCTCTTCGATATTGATATGCCGGACGGAACTAAAAAGCGTGAATCTGATAGAATTGCCCCAGGTCAAGAGATCGTCAGTGTTGAAACTGATCTTGCGAATATTGGCCTCACAATTTGTTATGATTTGAGATTCCCGGAGCTTTTTAGAACTTTGGCATTAAATGGCGCGGAGCTCATCTTTGTCCCGGCAAACTTCACTATGCCTACAGGTAAGGACCATTGGGAAGCATTATTGAGAGCTAGAGCGATTGAGAACACAGTTTATATTGCTGCCCCAGGCCAGATTGGTACCAAAACAGGTAATAATCCCTCCTTTGGCAGCAGCATGATCATTGATCCTTGGGGCACAGTGATCGCTCGAGCATCAGAGAGAGAAGAAGTAATTTACGCCGATATCGATGCTGCGTATTTACAACGTGTTCGTCAACTCATTCCTTGCCTGCAGAATAGGCGCTCAGATGTATACAGTTTAGAAGAGGTAAAATAGCATGAAAATTAGTCCTGAAATTATTGAAAGATATAGAAATACTGAACCGGCAACCTATGGCCATTTCCCTGGCGTAAACTTTATGGACAGTGGCATAAAGCCAGTTTCTAAACATACGAGAATGGCCGGCCAGGCATACACCTTGCGTCTTCCCAGCAATGACTCCGCTATGCTCTACAAGGCTCTTAAAGAAGCTGAAGAGGGTTCTGTCCTTGTTATCGATCGAGTCGGTGATACTAATTTTGCGCCGGTGGGAGAGATGATTGTAAGAAATGCTCACGCCAGAAAACTAGCGGGTATCATAGTGGATGGAGCTATCACTGATTTCCTGGCTTTGGAAGAAATAGCTTTACCTGTGTTTTACCGCACTATCTCTGTAGCAACTACCAGTGTATGGGGTATTAACGGTGAGCGTCAGATTGATATCCAATGTGGTGGAGCAGTGGTCAGACCGGGAGACCTTATCTTAGGAAATGTTGATGGTGTAGTGGTATTGCCACCTTTGGAAGATTTAACTCTGCTTGAGAAGGCTGAGAAAATCGAACAGCGTGAAGTAGTCATGCGTGAAAAATTTGCTCAAGGCATTGACCAGCTGTTAGATGTCGATCAATTACTAGAGGCCAATATTATGGATATTATCCAGACCGAGAAGGAGAAGGGCAGGAAATAAGAATATTTACCTCGTCCCTGGTAAATTGAGTGAAAAATAAATTTCTACTCAAAACGTTTCTCATAATTACCGTATTGCTTGCGCTTGCCTTGGCGGCAAGCGCGGGCCTTTTCTACGTTTCTTTTGGCCGTTCTGTCCAAGAAGAGATGCAAAAATTGAATAAGAAGAAGCTATCATTAATTGCCGAGGGAGAGCGTGAACTTTTGGGCGAGATCAAACAGTCTTTGTCTGCTTTAGTCCGCAGTCAAAATGTTATTTTAGCTGTAAGCAACTCGCAGCTAGCAAACAATGGAAATGAAGTACGCCGAAACTTTATTACGGATGCGGAGCAAGCTGCCTGGAGTCTGGCTCATAGAAATGTTCGTATCAGTATTCAAGTTGTTGGCAAGAACGGTTTTTATTTTTCTAACGATGTAACTCCCGAAATTGCCTGGGAGGAACTTAGTGAAGAACCCTGGTGGATAAATTTTTTAGGAACAGCAGATAATACGGCCCTCTTACTGCCAACTAGCATTAAGCGTGTTAACGCTACCTATGCCTATGAGTTCCAGATGATCTTACCCATACGTTCGATTATTGAGCGAGAGACCTTAGGCGCTGTGATTTATTCTATTAGTGAGAAAGTGCTTTATGATGTTTATGACAGCGCGATTGAGGAAGGCCCGGAAATTATTCTGTGTACTAGTAACGGGCAAGTGATTTCTGGTTACAACAAGAACTACATAGGGCTAGATTTAGAAGATGTTCTGGCTGCATATGATCGTAATAATCAGGGCAGTGCCGCTAATTTATCCCGGCCGAGAAAGCTAAGCCAGGGAATAACTATAAAAGGTACTGACTGGCATGTCTATAATTTAGCCAGTGAGCGCGAGGCTGAAACTGCCATTCAAGCATATTTTGAAAGCTATTTAAAACTTAGCATACCAGTACTTTTGGTTATGATCTTGGTGGTCTATTTAGTAACTTTTGGTTTGACCAAGCCTATCCGTCAGCTAAGTGAAGATATCCTAAAGGTCAAAGACGGAGACTATTCTGTAAGAACTAAAGTGTTTAACAAAGATGAGATAGGACTTATTGCCAATAACTTCAATGAGATGAGCTCTAGCCTGGAAAAGATGATTGAGCATCGCACAGACCAGGAGAGAGTGAGAAGCCAGTTGGAGCTTTCAATGCTTAGGGCGCAAATTAATCCACATTTTATCTATAACAGTTTAAATTCTATTAGGTTTCTTATAGAAATGGAAAAGACAGAAGAAGCCACACGCATGCTGCTCTTATTCACTAAACTTTTGCGGCATACTTTAACAGAGAGTGAAGAATATATCAGCCTTGACAAGGAATTACTTTACCTGGAAGATTACTTGGAATTCCAAAAAATAAGATATCCTGAAGAATTTGCTTATTGTGTTAAAGTCCCCGAACTTTGTCGGAATTGTCTAATTCCAGGTTTTATCTTACAACCCTTAGTAGAGAATTCTATTATGCATGGTATGCAACAAGGCGAAAAACTCATGATAACCATAGAAGCTAAGCAAGAGGGAGATTATCTCTATATCAATGTGCGAGATAATGGTCGAGGCATAGAGGCTAAGACCTTAGATCAAATTCAAAAAGAAGGTTTAGGCTCACATTCCATTGGATTACAAAACGTTAGAGACCGAATAAGGATCTATTGCAGTGAGGGATCCAGACTGAGCGTGGAAAGTCAGCCGGGTGAAGGTACTCTGGTAATCTTGAAGCTGGACTTATTAGAAGACAAGTAACAAAACCAGTTTAGAGGACAAGTAACAAAGCCATTTTGCGGATAACACGATTAAGCAGGTGTCTATGACAAGCACAAAAATTAAAATACTAGTAGTTGATGACGAAAAGCCCATTAGAGATTGGCTAGTGTTTGTACTGGGTAAAATTGATGAATTTGACTTGGAAGTTTTCAGCGCCTCGAATGGTAAAGAGGCTTTAGAGCTTGCAGAAAAGATCCAACCCAATATGATTTTCTGCGACATTATAATGCCAGTTATGGGAGGCTTAGAATTTCTAGAAGACTTTCGCTCCAGCGATATTGAAACCCCAGTCGTACTGATCTCAAACTATGCGGAATTCCATTATGCGCAAAAGGCGATCGTCTTAGGCGCAACCGAGTATGTACTCAAGGCCGAACTCACGCGAGACAGTTTGCAGGAACTTGTGAAAAAATACCAGGTTGGTGGGGCTGAAAGCCGAGAAATAAGCTCAGACTTGGACGCCGATGCGGAAGAAGCAGATCATAATTTAAGACCGGTTGGCCAAACAAATGGTGAGGAAGAAGCAGACCATAACTCAAGCCCTGCAGGCCAAACAAATGAAGGTGTTATAGCATTCGTTAAGAGATACATTGAGGCAAATTATATGAAAGCAATTAGCCTCAAAGAGCTGTCTGAAATAGCCTATTTGACTCCTCAGTACCTCTGCCAACTATATAAAGAAGAAACAGGCGAAAATATTTCCCACTCTATAACCTATCTACGCATGATGAAGGGACAGGAGCTGCTTATTACCACAGACGCTAGTATTTCGGATATCAGCAAACAGGTCGGATATAGCAGTCCCAGCTATTTCACAAAATTATATAAGCGCTATCTCGGCAAAATGCCCAGCGAGGAGCGCAAAGCTTAGATAT
>JAUNLW010000019.1 GCA_030532065.1 Eubacteriales bacterium
TCTACAACGGCTTTTCAATTTTTTTCGCTAACTAATGACTGTCAAACTCCCGGGTCAGGACCTGATCTTAAAGATCGCGCCAGAAAGTAAACACAGTGAAGCCATCTTAAAATTATTCCAAAATGAGCAAATGGCGGGTCGGATTTATTTCAATGCGGGTTATAATCCTTATCTGAAAGTGGTCGACGGTGCGAGCCGACCGGACCACGTGGCGGAACTGCTTGCTAGCCTTTGGCTCTAGGCAAGTTCCAGTAACGCTTGCCACGTTAAGGATAGGCAGTTTCTAGATTAATTGAACAAAAGTAATAAAGTATATAGACCTAACTTGTGCAATAAGTAGAGATTGCAAGTTGATACTTTACTAAACATTTTGACTAGTGTATGTTCTAGATGTATGAACTTAATTATGGGGTTTCTAATATTCTATGCGAAATACAGCAAAAATATAGAGCCACACCAACATTGGAGGTAAGAGCATGAAAGATGAAAGAGACGATAAGTTAGCCTTTGTGTACACTGAAGCCGAGAAGGAGCAAGATGAGGCCAACGCCGAGATCATGGCGGCTTTATCCCATCCGCTCCGTCTGCGCATGACCAGAGAACTCGTGCGTTGCGGTCCCCGGAACGTCAAGAGTTTCGTTGAGCAGATCAACGTATCTCAACCCGCAGTTTCTCAACATCTCTCCAGACTGAGAGTGGCTGGTGTCACTAAACAACGTAAAGAAGGCACCCGTGTGATCTACACCGTAGACAATCCCGCAATCGAGCAATTGATCGAGATCTTCTATCCCGGCACATTAGCCGAGAGAGACGAGCTGATCAAGAACGGCGAATACGGCAAAGAGTAAATTTGGCTTAATCAAGCTTTAGAAAAGGGCGACCAATGCGTTCGCCCTTTTTTTACGCATACTATACCGTCAGGTTTTTTCTGAACGCACAATTATCTGGTAAAGGTTTAACTTAATCTACTAACTGGGCTCTGCTTAATTTAACTAATCCTGCCAGATCCAGGCAGACTTGCCGGGCCATTTCCAGACCGCAGGCGGCAGGTACAAAGACAGCCGAAGGAAGAACACCTACTTCGGCATCTTTAGAAGCTTGTGGTTTTTCACGCGAAGAAACCACGGGCAGATCTACGACCCCCAGGTCACGCAGATTTTTGCGTAAAGGCTTGAGTAAAGGATCGCCGGATGTTTTATAAATATCCTGCAACTGGAGCAGGCTAGGGTCTAGCCTTTTGGCACAGCCTCCTGCGCTGATGATCGGAATACCGTGGCCGGCGCAGTAATAGATAAGATCGGTCTTAGCTGACAGATCATCAATGCAGTCCATTACAAAATCTACTGGTTCTGCGAGGCGTGAGAAAAAGTCTGGACCGTTACCAACCTCGTAACGCTCCGGCCAGGCCTCACAGTAAAGGTCCGGGTTGATATCCAGGAGCCTGTCTGCTAAAGCCTGAGCCTTAGACTGACCCAGAGTGGAATGAAGTGCTGGTAGTTGCCGGTTGAGATTACTGGCTTCCACCTGGTCACGATCAATGAGGTAGATTCCACCGATTCCAGTACGCGCTAATGCTTCGGCCGCCCAGGAGCCAACTCCACCCAAGCCGAAAACCATGACGCGACTGTTTTGTAAGCGGTTAACTGCTTCCTTACCGATAAGATTTTGGGTGCGGCTGAGAAAATCCATCTGCCATCTCCTCCCAAGCTTGGCCCTTAACGGGCGATTTAGTTATACTGTAACAGCTATAAGCCTGCTGCCAACCGGCTTGTCGGCTGGCGTTTATTATATTAGAGAGACGGTTAGGTAAACAAATTGGATATTTTAGATTTGAAGCAAGCGACAGAAGTCGGCCGCGTATCCAGCGGTCTGGTACTGATCAATGAAGAACCAAGTGTCCGTCAGGGCAAGCGCAACCCCTATATGATGGGTGAGTTCGTAACGCCGCAGGGCCACTGCCAATTTAAGATCTGGGAAGAACGTACCTACGCACCGGTCCTGGAACATGGAAGTGGCATCTACAACGTAGAAGTAGAAGGCTCAGAATACAACGGCATTTATCTGACTGTTCGCCGAATCAAGCCCAATGATGATATCTCGGTGCAAAAGTCTGATTTCCTGCCAGCTATTCCTCAGGCCAGACTGACGGAAGTCTGGCAGAGAGCCAAGCAAAGAATGACTGAGGTTGGCGTAACTAGCCAAGCCTGGACTATTCTTAATGAGATCCTGATGGATAGTTCCCTGGAAGGCCGTTATGTAATTGAAGCCGCAGCCATTTTTTACCATGACAACAAGGTAGGCGGCCTGGTTCACCACACGGGAAAGATGCTTAATATCCTGGCCGCGCTCCTGGAAAACATTGAGCCTATACAGGAAAGCGCAGACTTACTCTTCCTGGGCGTAGCCTTGCACGATGTAGGAAAAGTCTTTGAATACCGTGATCTGTCTCGTGGTGAATACTGGTATGCCAATCACCGGGTGAGAGGGATTGAGCTCCTGGCTAAATACAAAGAGCGGATTATCCAAGCCTATGACGAACCCTTTTATCGGCAGCTGCAAAGTATCATTGCCGGTCATCACGGTGATTACGGCGATCGCCCTACTACAGTAGCGGCAGCCATTGTCCACTATATCGACACTATGGAATCCCAGATTACCGGCCTGATCGAGAATCAGTCGCAGACCACGGACGGACGTTTCCGTTTTGGAGACTGGGGCTGGCTGCAGGGCATTCCTCTGAAAGAAGAAGACAAATAAAAAGAAGGCGTTTAGTTAGGCCTTCTCTTGATCAATCCATATAAAGTTGAAAGAGACGCCGACCCAGAAGGGACGACGTCTCTTTTTGGTAATTGGACTTAACAGGATAGATTTACAGTTCTTCCATAACTGACTTAAGCGTTTCTTTGGCATCACCTAAGAGCAGGATGACACGGTCATCTGCCTTGCCAGCTTCCTCATAGAGAGGGTTTTCCACGCCTGCATAGCCGGGCTTCAAGTCAAAGTTACAGATGATTACGTGAGGCGCGTCGGCAACCTGAAGTACAGGCATGCCGTAGATCGGTGTTCCCTCAGCGGTATTGGCGGCCGGGTTGATAACGTCGTTGGCGCCAATGACCAGAACAACATCCGAATCTTTGAACTTGTCATTAATATCGGACATCTCATGCAACTTGTCGTAGGGGATATCTACTTCTGCCAGAAGCACGTTCATATGGCCGGGCATACGTCCCGCTACTGGGTGAATAGCAAATTCCACGTCAGCGCCCTCGGTTTCCAGTTGGTCCATTAACTGTTTGACCAGCGGTTGGGCTTGTGAAAGAGCCATACCGTAGCCGGGTACGATGATCACATTTTTTGCCTGACGCAGGAGTTTGGCAGCTGTAGACGGTCCTTTAGCTTCTTCAACAGCGGCGGCTTCGGCCTTGCTTTCACCAGTATCCGCCGCAGCGTCTTTCTTAGCTTTCTTACTTTCTCGGAAGGCCTTCAAGATAGCTAGCAAGGTCTCTTTGGCATCACCTAAGTAGAGCTGGACATGTTCATGATTTGTTTCAGCTTCCTCGTAAAGAGGATTGGGTACGCCGGCATAACCAGGCTTGAGGTCAAAGTTACAGATAATGATGTGCTTAGCGGCAGCAACATCCAGAACCGGCATGCCGTAGATCGGTGTTCCCTCAGCGGTGTTGGCGGCTGGGTTAAGCACGTCATTGGCGCCAATAACGATGACACAGTCTGTATTAGCAAATTCGTCATTGATCGCGTCCATCTCGTAGAGCTGGTCATAGGGGATATCTACTTCTGCCAGGAGAACGTTCATATGGCCGGGCATACGTCCCGCTACCGGGTGGATAGCGAAAGATACTTTCTTACCAGAGTCTTCCAGGGCTTGCGTCAATTGCTTGACCAGGGGCTGAGCCTGAGATAGAGCCATGCCGTAACCGGGTACGATGATTACGCTTTCGGCGTCCTGCAATTTAGCGGCGGCGGCCTCGCTGGGGCTGAGCTCCTCTGATTTAGCGGGAGCAGCTGTTTTACCTACTGGTGCAGCTTTAGCGGCAGGCTCGGCAGGAGCCGGAGCTTTTTCTGCTTTTGCGGCTGGAGCCTTGGGCTTGCTGGCGGTCTTACCTAAGAGGATATCGCCCAGCTTGCGGTTCATGGACCGGCACATGATCTGGGTGAGGATCAAGCCGGAGGCGCCAACAATACCACCGATAGCGACCAGGAGGACATCGGAGATAGCCATACCGGCAATAGCGCCTGCCACGCCGGAGAAGGAGTTGAGCAGGGAGATGGTGATAGGCATGTCGGCTCCTCCTACGCGAATGGCGAGGAAGTAACCGAAGGCGTTACCGGCGATGACAGCAATGATGATCAGGAGAGTGCGGGCGCTTCCTGCTTCGTTGAAAGGCGGGAAGGCAAAGAGAATAGCTGATACCAGGGAAATCAAGAGCGTGAGGCTGGTCCAGAACTGATGTCCGGGTAATACCTTGGGCTTTTGATCCATAATACGGTGCAACTTAGCAGCGGCAATGGCAGAACCGGTCCAGGTGAGTCCACCGACTACAATAGCCAAGCCAGCGGTGATACCGGAGAAGGTGGGATCAGTGACGGTCCCAGCAGGATTGATGTCGCTGCCAGCCAAGGTCAGGATACCTGCCAACATGGAGGCCAGGCCGCCAAAGCCGTTGAGCAGGCCGACCATCTGCGGCATTTGGATCATGTCTACTTTGCGGTAGAGATAGCTGCCGATCAGGGCGCCGACTACTAGCGCGGCCCATATTTGCCAGATGTTGAAGATGTTGTAGTACCAAAGGGTCAGGACTACGGCCAGGAACATGGAGATAGCTCCCAGACGGTTACCGGACAGAGATTTTTCTACAGAAGACATCCGGTTGAGTCCGACTAAAACTAGGATAATGAGTACCACCGACGCGATGCGATAGAACGTGGTCGTACCAGCTGATCTCACGATAGTTTCGGCTTCTAAAAATAAAGGCAGAGAGAATAAATTGCTAAACATTTATTTGCCCTCCTTGCCACTCTTTTTGAACATCTTGAGGATACGATCTGTGACTCCGAAGCCGGCAAGCATATTGATCGTAGAAAGAATAATGGCAATCATGCCCAGAATCACTCTAAACACGCCGTTCGTGGCAACAGCTCCGGCGGTGGCGCCGAGACAGGCCAGTAAAGTGACGCCGGAGAAGGCATTCATTCCGGACATCAGGGGAGTGTGAAGGAGACTGGGAACGCGGTCAATGATCTTGTAGCCCAAAATCATGGCTACTAAGAAGATGATGATCAGAATACTCCAGTGCATGTGTACCTCTCTAAATAAAATAAGCCGCAACCCGTAAGTTGCGGCCATAGGGCGGAATAAAAATCTATTTGTCCTGGGCGATAGCTTCAAGGGCGCCCTTATGGACCAATTCTCCACCGATGGTGACCAGTGTTTTTTGGATGATCTCGTCATCACGGTCTAATACGATCTCGTCACCCTTAATAATGTACTTGGCAAAATTGAAGATGTTTTGCGAGAACATCCAAGTGGAAGAAGTGGGCAGCAGACCAGGGATATTCTTAATGCCGACACAGGTAACGTGGTGCTTGACTTCTACCTCGCCAGGAGGAGTGATCTCGCAGTTACCACCTTGGTCGATAGAAATATCAACGATAACAGAACCTGGGCGCATGCTTTTGACCATGTCCTCAGTAATGAGTACAGGCGCCAGTTCGCCAGGAACCAGAGCGGAGCAGAAGATAATATCCATATCAGGCACGTGTTTGGCCAGTACTTCTCTTTCTTTGAGCAGAGTTTCATGAGGCAGTTGTTGAGCATAGCCGCCTTCACCAATAGCTTGTTCGGCAGGTACGCCCAGGTCGATAACTTTAGCTCCGAGGCTCATGGCCTGTTCGGACGCGTCGGGGCGAATATCTGCGGCGTAGGTTACAGCGCCCAGACGTTTGGCGGTAGCTAAAGCCTGGAGACCGCCAACACCCGTACCGATAACTAATACGTTAACGGGCTTGATCATACCGACAGCGGTGAAAATCTGAGGCATAAAGCGTGGCAGGTAGTTAGCAGCCAAGAGGATGCCTTTATAGCCTGCGCAAGTGGACATAGAAGTCAGAGCGTCCAGGTTTTGAGCTCTGGAAATACGAGGAACACCGTCCAAAGTCAGGCTGATAATGCCTTTGGCAGCCATGCGTTTTACCATGGCGTGGTTAGCAGGGGCGGCAGGGTGGATGAAGGTAATCAGATATTGGCCTTCGTGCATCATGTCAACTTCGTGCTTTCCGGTATTAGTATTCTCCAGAGGTTCCTTGACCTTCAGAATCATCTGAGCCCGATCATACAAATCCTGTACATCCGTGACGATCTCAGCGCCGGCTTCGATATACTGAGGATCGTGATAGTAAGCGCCTTCTCCGGCACCAGCTTCTACGAGTACGTGCCAGCCTTCTTTAACCATAAGAGCTACAGTTTCCGGAGATGCCGAAACACGGTACTCACCGGGCATTACTTCCTTAGGAATTCCAATAATCATGTTGACCTCCATCATAATATGAGCCGTGCGGCTCAAAATCATTAAATTGATTTTAGCAGCTTGCCCATTAATTAACAAGAAATCAAAAGAAAGTATGTATGTATTATACGAGTTGACCTAGGAAAGCTCTTTGTAAGCGCGTCTGTTTGCCAAAAATAAGATGAGCGAGGCTGCAAAAATTATTAAATAGCCTAAAACGCTTAACCAAGTAGGATATTCTTGCAAAACTAAGGCACTTAACGTGGCGGAAAAGATAACCTGGCTGTAGTCCAGTATGGAGATGCTGGTTGCTGGGGCGTAAGAATAAGCGCTGGTCATGGCATATTGGCCACCGGTGCCTAGGAGGCCGACCATGATCATGTAGGCGGTTGTTTTTAGATCCATGGTGGCCCAATGTGAGAAGACATACGGACCCAAAACCAATGTGGAAAAACCACCGAATCCCATGATAATCATTTCTTTGGATAAACCGTGCATGTTGAGCAGGCGCACGAAGGCATAGGCCAAACCGGCAAACATACCGCCGGCAAAACCGATTAAATAAGACCCTATATTGGGATTATCAAAGCTGGGCCTTACCACTGCCAGCGCGCCCACAAAGGCCATGATTAAGGTAGCCCACTGGACTTTATTTATTTTTTCTTTCATTAAGAAGTAAGAGAAAATGATAGTGAAAAACGGAGAAAGTTTGGCCAGGATAGTGGCATCAGATAGCGCGAGGCGATCTACAGCAGCAAAATTGGCAATGAGCCCTATAATACCGAATCCTGCTCTTAACATAAGCAGACCAAAAGCTTTAGGGCTAATTTTCTCTGCGCGTCCTGCTTGCCTGGCATGTACTAAATAGATAGTTAGACCGGCAATAAAGAGCATTAAATTGCGGAACCAGGCTTTTTGAGTAGGAGGTAGAGGTCCTGCCAGACGGGAGAAAAGATTCATCAAGGCAAAACAAAAAGCGGACAGTGTCATAAAGCTGACACCTTTGATGAGATCTTGCTGCTTGCTTTGCCTGCTCTTAGAAGGCGATGACACGTGGGCCGTACCTGCTTTCAAATTATTCTTTGGGCTGAGCTTTATTTTAGCAGCATTGTGGTTGGAAAACACGTCGAGGCCATTATTGCGGCATCCTAGAAAATTGTCGAGGCCATTATTGCGGTATCCTAGAAAATCACAGAAAATTTTAGGCTAATTTCACTAGAAACTTTAACAAATTATGCAAGTTATGGTAGACTTTGTTTAACGCAGCAGTCGAGTTACGAGAGTCGGTAATCATGAGATATCGGCTCTCGATTTACAAGTATCTACTCGACCGATGTAAAAAGTTATGGAGGAATCGCATAATGAACAAAAAACTGTTGTCACTGCTAGTCGCTCTGGTAATGGTATTGGGTTTATTCGCCTTCCCGGTCTTTGCTGAGGAAGAAGAACCCACTGAACCCCCCGAGCCTGAAAATATGACCGATGCCGATACTCTGGTAGTTGGTGCCCCTCAACTGTCCGGTAGCTATATCAATGGTTTCGGTAATGACGTATATGACATCTATATAAAGTCACTAATCGGCAACTATGGTGATGTCAACTCTTACACTACCCTCTTTATGGATGAAGGTGGCCAAGCTCAATGGAACATGACTGTTCTGACCGAAGAGCCCACTACCGAAGTCAACGAAGACGGCAGCAAGACCTACACCTTCAAGATCGCTGACGACCTGGTCTGGAACGATGGTACTCAAATTACTGCTAAAGACTATGTCTTCGGTATCCTGCAGGGCGCTTCTCCCCAATGGCTGGCCCAAGGCGCTCAGAACGCCAGTGCTTCTGAGAACTTAGTTGGCTTTGAGGACTTCCAGTCCGGCGCTTCTGATGAGATGCCCGGCGTAGAGCTGATCGATGATTATACCTTTACCATTACTCTGAAGGCCGATAAGCTCCCTTACTTCTACGAGTCTACCTGGACCGGCGCTTCTCCTACTCCCAGACATCGTTTAGCACCCAACGTTGATGTTGAAGGTTCTAAACTGGTAGTAGCAGAAGGTTACGAGCCAACCGATGAGGACCGCAAGTTTATTGAGGACTCTTATGCTCAAAAAGTAGAAGAAGCTCAACAAGCTTTACAAGAAGAACTCGACTGGTGGGAACAATACCAGGCCGAAGCTGAAGAAAATGAAGAAGAGATCTCTGAAGGCGACATCGCCGCAGAAGAAGAATGGATCGCAGGTCTGCAAGATGACGTTGATGCCGCTCAGCAAGAACTTGATGACTTTAAAGAAGGCAAAATTGAGCTGAATCCCTTAGAGCTGCTGCTCACTGAGTCCTGCTTAGACACTGCTTACACCTATCGTTTCAACCCTGACGTCACCGCTGGACCGTACAACTTTGTCTCCTTCGGTAACAACATGGCTAAAGTTACTATCAACGATAGCTTCAAGGGCAACGCTTACGGTGAAAAACCCACGATCAAGAACGTTATCGTACAAACCGTTAACAGCCAGATGGAAGTTGACTACGTCTTAGCCGGCATCCTGGACATTTCTCCTGATAACACCGAACAAGCTAAGATCAACAAAGCTAAAGACAACCAAGACAAATGCAATCTCTACGACTACGCTCGTAATGGTTACGGCCAATTCCGTATCAGAAACGACTTTGGCCCGACCCAATACAAAGGCGTACGTAAAGCACTGGCTTACTCCATTGACCGTGACCAATTCGTATCTGAAGTTTCCGGTGGTTACGCTATCGTAGTTGACGGCTCCTTCGGTATCGCTCAGTTTGAGTATGTAGACAAGGGCGAAGAAGTTGAAGAGCATGAGAACTGGATTCACTACACTCTGAACGCTGATATGGCTAACCAGAGCCTCGACAATGAGTCTCCTTATCTCTATGAAGCCGACGGCACCACTCCTTGGGACGCTGAGAAGGCTCAACAACTCTACGAGCAAGATCCTGAGAACTTTGATTACTGGCGTTATGATGAGAACGGCGTACAATGCCGCATCATCGAATACGGTAGTCAAGGTATTGATACCACTAATCTGATCCTGATCATGATGCCTGATAACTGCAAACGTGTCGGTATCAACTTCATCGTAAAGCCTGTAGACTGGGCAACCCTCAGTGCTGAGCTTGACAAACCTACCCCTGATGATCCTAACGCTCTGAGCGATCAGGCTTCTTGCTTCAACATGGGTATTGGATTCGCAACTCCTAACGATCCTTACTATTCTTGGCACTCCAGCCAAATTGGTGTTGGCGATAACAAGAACTATGTAAACGATCCTGAAGTTGACGAGATCCTGGTAAGAATGCGTAACCGTGATCCGGAAGATGTCGAAGGCTGGGAAGAAGATTGGGTATTATTCCAACTCTGGTTTAACGACAATATGCCTGAGATCCCTCTGTACGCTAACCAATACTACACAGTTACTACTAAACGTGTAACCGGTCTGGATGTTACCCCGATGTGGCCTTGGTATGACTGCATCTGCAATATGACTCTAGACGGTGAATAATCTTATTAGCTGATCACGGTTGCTATCGACCGCTGAGATGGCTAGAATAAGTGAATAATGTGAGGAAAGAGGGCCTTCGGGCCTTCTTTCCTTGTCAAACTGGAGAATTTCTTGCGGCAGCAGCCTAAGTTGCCACAGTAGTTGTGGTAACGGGCTTGACGCGGGGAATTCTCTTTCAAATTTTGTATCAAGAGAAAGTGAGCACCCTGGCCCATGGGGCTAGGGGAGAGAAAGAGGTTAATTTAAATGTCAGTCCTCAAGTTTATTTTGCGTCGACTGCTGAATTTAATTCCGGTTCTTTTTATCATTTCGATCTTGCTCTTTGGTCTTTCTAAGGCGATGCCAGGTGACCCGGTCATGCTAATGATGCCTCAACAAGGCTTTCACAGTGAAGAACAAAAGAAACAAGTGTACGAGGCGATCGAGAAGAAGTACGGATTTGATAAGTCTCTGCCAGAGCAGTATTGGAATTGGCTCCAACGCACGGTTCAAGGAGACTTCGGCGAGTCGATCGTCCACCGCCGTCCTGTAAAAGATTTGTTGGGGCCGCGCCTTAAGAACACTCTGGTTCTTAATTTAGGTGTTACGGTAATATCCTTTATCTTATCGATCTTTCTAGGCATAAAATCGGCGGTCAAGGAAGGGAGCTTTTTCGATAAATTCTGGCAAGTTTTCTCAATCATGGGTATTTCTTTGCCAACCTTATTCTTCGGTCTAATGTTGATTTACTTATTCTCTCTGACTTTAGGCTGGTTGCCACCAGGCGGAATGCCTCGTAATGACACTCTGGCCGAGTGGGTTGCCTGCTTGATCTTACCAAGCTTGACTTTGCTCTTGGGATCTCTGGCTTCTACTTACCGTTATATTCGTAACTCCATGCTGGACGTGCTGGGACAAGACTTTGTCCGCACGGCTCGCGCCAAAGGTTTATCTGAGCACAAGGTAATTTATTCCCACGCTTTCCGTAACGCGCTTATCCCAGTAGTTACAGTCTTTACCTGGTCTTTGACCGGCCTTTTGGGCGGCTCGGCGATAACGGAATCCATTTTTGCCTACGACGGTATCGGTAAATTTCTGATCAGCTCAGTCATCGCCCGTGACTATAACGTGGTTATGGCGCTCAATATGCTGTACGCCATTTTGTCTGTACTTGGTAACCTGCTCATGGATATCGGTTACTCACTCGTAGACCCGCGCGTACGCCTGGAATAGGAGGAGCAGCATGTCGCAAGATAAAAAGAATAAAGCAAACGCTCAAGTCGAAGCGGAAGCTAATCAAGCAGCACGCTCGCAAGAAGATCTGGAAGCCGCTCTTAAAGAAGAGGCCATTCAATCTCCAGGGAGGGTTGCCTGGAGACGATTTACCCACAATACTTTGGGTATGATAGGTTTTTGTGGATTTATCCTGATCTTTGTTATAATTTTTATCGGCTCACTATTTGTACCTTTTGAGCCGTATTTTACCAACGGTATCATGAAGAACATCGCCCCTGGTTACGGTTATATGGACATACCGGGCGAGATGGTAAACGAAGGTATTCGCGATATTTCGGTAGGCTCCACTTACAGTGTCGGTGTATCCGAAGAAGGCAATTACTACCTCTGGGGCTTTGACTCCATTGGTAATCTGACTATGCCTGACCGCGTAGCGGAAGAACTCAAAAATAAAGAAATTGCTCAAGTTGCCGCCGGTAACCGCCACATCCTCGTCATGACCGAAGATGGTGAAGTTTATGGTTGGGGTAACAATGAGTTTGGCCAAGCGGAATTCCCTTCAGATAAAAAAGAACTGGTAGCCAGCGAAGGTCTGGCCAAGATTGCCGCAGGTGACGACTACTCCGTAGGCCTTACTAAAAAAGGCAATATCTTTGTCTGGGGCTCAACTTTGCCTAACCGTTTGAACCGTATTCCTAAAGATCTGGAAGGCCAGGTGGCAGATATGCGTACGGGTGGTATCAATATCATGCTACTGCTCAAAGATGGCTCTATGCGTCTAATCGGTTCCAAGGGTTCTGAGATCGACACCAACATGCCCGCAGAACTGAAAGAGCCCGGCAACGATATCGTGGACTTTGCCCGTACTCAGTATTCCTGCGTAGTGCTCTTAGGCAACGGTGAGCTCATTACATGGGGCTCCAAGAATGAGAAAGTTAACCAAGTTCCGGAAATGGAAGGCAAGATAATTGACGTTGACGCCGGTCGCCAACATTTTGTCGCTCTCACAGACGAAGGCAAGGTCTATGGCTGGGGCCTCAGCTACTACGGTGTAACTGAGCCACCCCAAGCTGCGGACGCTAGCCGCGTTGTTTCCGGTTACTACAACAACTACGTAATCAGTGAAGATGGTCATTCCTATAAATCCTGGGGTCTTAATGGCTTCCTTTTCGGAACTGATGACATGGGTCGTGACCTCTTCGGACGCCTTATCCATGGTGGTAAGATGACGCTGATCATCGCCTTCTTCTCCATTATCATTTCCTTGATCTTGGGTATTGTCATCGGCCTTATCTCCGGCTTCTATGGCGGCTGGGTCGATAACTTCCTTATGCGTTTCTCCGAGATTGTAGCCTCTTTCCCCTTCTACCCCTTGATCATTACGCTATCGGCAATACTACCGCCGGATATTTCTCAATATAAGCGTTACGGTATGATCATGGGTCTCTTGGGTATTTTAGGCTGGACAGGTATCGCGCGTCTGATCCGTGGACAGATTATCTCTGAGCGTGAGAAAGACTACGTAACTGCCGCGAAAGCTCTAGGACTTAAAGACGGTAAGATCATGCGGGCTCATATTTTCCCGAATGTCATGTCTATCCTGATCGTTAACTTAACGGTAGGCTTCGCCGCCAACTTGCTCACAGAGACCGGTTTGTCTTTCCTGGGCTTCGGCGTTGTCGAACCTCTCCCGTCTTGGGGTAATATGATGACCTCCGCCCAAAGTGTCGATGTAATCGAAGTCTACTGGTGGCGCTGGATCTTCCCCGGCTTGGCGGTATTCCTGACGGCTCTCAGTGTTAACCTCATGGGTGACGCCCTGCGCGAAGCTCTTGACCCGAAAGCCAAAGAAAGGTAGTTTCCCATGTCTTTACTTGAAATTAGTAACCTACATACCTATTTCTTCACTAAGCGCGGTACTATCAGAGCGGTTGACGGTGTGGATCTCCACATTGATCAAGGCAAGACACTGGGCTTGGTAGGAGAGTCCGGCTCCGGTAAGAGCCAGACTGCCATGTCTATCATGCAGCTCTTGGAGCCTAATCAGAAGATCGTGGAAGGCACTATCCTCTTTGATGGAGAGGATATTACCCACAAGACCCAAAAAGATATGGAGCACATCAGAGGCAATAATATCTCCATGATCTTCCAGGAACCGATGACCTCGCTCAACCCGGTCTTTACCGTCGAACGTCAATTGTCAGAGGCCTACATACTGCACCAGGGAATGAGTAAGGAAGAGGCCAAAGTAAAGAGCGTTGAACTCTTGCACATGGTCAAGATTCCTAATCCTGAAGTCGTGGTCAAGCAATATCCCTTTGAGCTATCCGGTGGTATGAACCAGCGTGTTATGATCGCCATGGCGCTGGCTTGTAAGCCTAAGCTGCTGATCGCCGACGAGCCGACCACCGCTTTGGACGTAACCATTCAAGCTCAGATCCTGAAGCTCATGAATGACCTCAAACGCGAGACAAACACCTCTATTCTCTTTATTACCCACGACCTGGGCGTCATCAACCAAATGGCGGACGATGTGGCCGTTATGTACTGTGGCCAGATAGTTGAGAGTGCCGCCTCCAAGGTCATCTTCTCGCCCAACGGCAGTGAATATCAGCACCCATACACTGAGGGACTCCTGCGTTCTATTCCTTCGCTCTCTACCGATCGTTCTGAACGTCTGGACGCAATCCCAGGCTCAGTGCCTCACCCCCTGGCCATCCCTGATGGTTGTCGCTTTGCCGCGCGCTGCAAATACGCTACTGACAAGTGCCGCAGCCAGATGCCGGAGCTAAAAGAGGTAGAGCCAGATCACTGGATTCGCTGCCATTATCCGCGGAAGGGAGTTCGCACTGATGAAAAATAATTATGATTCCATGCCTACTGTCCTGGATGAGAACGGCCAGGAGAGAAGGCTATTATTCAAAATTAGCAGCTTGACCAAGTACTTCCCGCTCAAGCGTAAGGCCTTCTCTCGTAAGCGTAACTATGTCCACGCCAATGAGGGTATCTCTCTTAATATTTACGAGGGTGAGACCTTAGGCCTGGTAGGTGAGTCCGGTTGTGGCAAATCCACCTTTGGACGTACCTTGCTGCAAATCTATCCCGCCACCGCAGGCTCCATTCTTTACTACGGTGCTACGCTGGCCGATGTTGATGCCAAGTATGTTTACGAAACCATCAAATCCATACCTGGCAAGTATGCCGGCCTGGCTGAAGCTACTGATGAGTTGCAGGAACTGCGTGAAAAGCTGGAAGTGATGAAGCAACAGGAAACCAGCGCAGATGAGCTGGCCGCTTTCCAGAATCAGGTGCTGGATAAGAGTCGTGAATATGAAGACCACTATGCTGACATGGTACGTATTGCCGGCGGTCTCCTGCTCGTGGATAACCTCAATCAACTGAGTGAATTACTGCGCCAGGCTTATGTGGCCGATGTGGAGTATTGCAAGGTTAAGAATGCTATTCAGCGCTATGAGTTGCAGTCAGAAGTCAATCCCAGCGTAAAAGAGAGCAATGCCGCTGAAATCAAGAAACTTGAGCCGAGGCTCAAGGAGCTCGATGGTAAGAGAGAGGTTGCTTACGCGAAACTGGAAGATCTGCGTGAGACCGTTAAGGATAAACCCGGCTACGATAAGCTGCAAGAAGGCTACGACCCAGGAATAAACCTGAGCAAGCTTTCGCGTGACGAGATGCGTCCCCTGCGCCAGGAAATGCAGATCATCTTCCAGGATCCCTATTCATCACTGGATACCCGTATGACATTGGGTAATATTATTGGTGAGGGCGTTATCGCTCACGATATCTTCCCCAATAACAAGTCCAAAGAATACAACGACTACATCCGGCAGATCATGCAGGAGTGCGGCCTGGCACCTTACTTTATCCACCGCTATCCTCATCAGTTCTCCGGTGGTCAACGTCAACGTATCGGTATTTCCCGCGCTCTGGCCGTCCAACCCCGCTTTGTGGTCTGCGACGAAGCCGTATCCGCTCTGGACGTATCCATCCAGTCTCAGGTAATAAACCTGCTGTCTGACCTCAAAGCACAGCGCCAGCTGACCTATCTCTTTATTACTCACGACCTTTCCGTTGTTAAGTATATTTCGGACCGGATCGCAGTTATGTACCTGGGCCAGTTAGCTGAGCTCACCAGCTCAGACGAGCTCTTCCGCAATCCCTTGCACCCCTATTCTCAAGCCTTGCTGCGGGCCATCCCGCGTGCAGACGTAGAAAGTGGTGTTCAGGATCTGGCCATCTTAGCCGGTGACGTACCCTCAGCGGTACATCCACCTAAGGGCTGCCGCTTCCATACGCGCTGCGAGTATTGCCGGGAAGAGTGCACCAAGTTCGAGCCTGCTCTGCACGAAGTAGAGCCAGGACACTTTGTAGCCTGCCATCTGATGAATATGCCTAAAGAAGAGCGTGAAGCCTTTATGCTCGAAAGAGACAAGGCAGAAACTGAAAGGCAGAAAACCGCTATCTAATGTCCGGTTTGCTAATGTAGCTCAGGCTTCAATGGGTGCGAATTGGGCCCATAGGCAGGTCCAGGTTTGCCAGGTTACTTAATGTGACTAGTGAGCCTGGTTTAAAAAGCAATATCAGTCTAAGACTCCGTGCGTATTCCGTGCGGAGTCTTTTTGTCTGTAGCCAGGACTTAACATGCGTAGTCATTTTATCTGTAGCCAGGACTTAAAGCTAATCAAGCAGTATGCGGCTTGAAGACAGAAGCCGAAGTTTTTAGACACCTCACCTTGCAGTAGAGGCCAGGATGTAATAACATACAAGCCTACCGTACAATAGAAGGAGGAAGAGCCATGGGAAAGTATCATTTCGGCGAACCTTATGATCCCTTAAAAGATAAAAGTGAAGAAGAGCTGAAAAAGATGCAGGATAACATCCGAAAAGCCAACTACTCACGTCGCGATATGTGGCGTATATTCGGCAAAGCCCTCTTGATCGTCCTTCCGATCATTGCAGTCATCTGCCTGATCTACTTTTCGCTCCTGCTTTTGTTCCCGTAGCACGAGATTCTCCGAATCGTATGTAGAAGCTGCCAGTTTTAGGCGGTTATGTAGCTCTGGGCAGTTTTCCAGGAATCAACTCCTTGGATTATACGTAAGATCTGCAGCTAATGGGTGGCCGGCCAGCACTTGCTTACCTTAGTAAATCACTGGATTGCGTTTCTACTACAAATCTGCAGCTAATGGGTGGCCGGCCAGCACTTGATTACCTTAGTAAATCGCCGGTTTGCGTTTCTACTACAAATCTGCAGCTAGTGGGTGGCCGGTCGACACTTGATTATCTTAGTAAATCGCTGGATTGCGTTTCTACTGCAAATCTGCAGATAATGGGTGGAAAAATCACCCATTACTTGCAAATTTTACGGGAAATCTCAGAACTCGGATCTATTAGGCCCGTTCAAGGCTGTTTTAAGCTGTGGCACCACCCATTACTTGCAAACTTTACGGGGATTCCAGTATTTCCAATCTATCTAGACCATGCCAAGCAGGTCCAGCCCGTTGACACCACCCATTACTTGCAAACTTTACGAAGAATCCTAGAAGTCAGATTTATAAGGCTAGATCAGGCGAACTCAATCACCCATTACTTGCAAACCATACGGGAAATCTCAGAACTCGGATCTAACAAGTAGCTCATGACCAACTGGCCAACTCCATACCAAATCATCTTCGCTAGCCCAGTCCACAGGCCGAGTCAGGCCTTGCCCAGACTTTTTAGATGTGCACATAGTTTTGGCCATTTATTTACTTACTTACTGACTTACTGACTTACTTACT
>JAUNLW010000020.1 GCA_030532065.1 Eubacteriales bacterium
CAACAAAGTCACACCACGTATACAATAATTGTAGAAGAACAACCCCCTCTCCGGACGGATAAACCCCTCTCTGGACGGGACGGGCAACCACATATCTGGAGGTAACAATATCTCTGGACGGTAACGCAATCCTTTGCCGAAGACGCTATACATGGTTAGGAAGCGGGAATGGCAAGCTGAGCAGGAGCATCGGTGGGAACATAGGAAAAGACTTTGTCTATTTAGCATAAATCGCATAGGCCGATCGCTGCGATCCCTTTATCCGATTAGGTCAAAATCACGAAAATATTTGTGCAAGATTGTTATTGTGAACGCGTTCATGCTAGCATTATTCCACAATATAGCCAAAAGGAGGATCATGCGATGAAGCTAGATATTGGCAATTTTTATGTCAAGGATGTGGTTTTCGGTGACAAGTTATCCTTTAAGGATGGAGTCCTGGAAATTAACAAAGAGGAAGCGCTCGCCTTTATTCGTGAAGATGAGCACATTACCGATTGCGATCTGGTAATTGCACGACCAGGTGAGAAGAAGAGGATCGTACCCATTAAGGAAGCAGCGGAGGCGCGGGTCCGCCTGGACGGCCGCGCCGTTTTCCCTGGTGTAAGCGGCGACTTAGCTAAATGTGGCGAGGGTACAGTACACGCTTTAAAGAACATGAGTGTTTTGGGCGTAGGTAAACACTGGGGTTCATTTGGTGATGGTTTGGTAGATATGTGGGGTGAAGGACAGAAATACACTCTGTTTGGCAGCCTGATCAATGTTTGCCTGGTCATTGATACCGATGAAGAATTTGAAAGATATGAACAGCAAAAGAAAAACCATGCTATCCGCTGGGCTGTTCACCGCTTTGCGCAATACTTGGGAGAAGCGGTAAAAGATCTGGTACCGGAAGAGGTGGAACATTATGAGCTGCCGCCGGTTACTAAGCGCGATGAAGAAGTAAATAAACTTCCTTCCGTGGTCTTAGTCATGCAACCCCAATCTCAGATGGAAGAAATGGGCTATAACGACTTGCTCTATGGCTGGGATCTCAACCACTTTATCCCTACCTTTATGCATCCTAATGAAGTTTTGGATGGCGCGATTATTTCTGGAAGCTTTATGCCGGCCTCCTCTAAATGGGCTACTTATGACTTCCAGAATTTTGACCAAATCAAGTCTTTGTACCGCGAGCACGGCAAGAGCCTAAACTTCCTGGGCGTGATCATGAGTAACCTCAATGTGAGCCTGGAGCAGAAACAGCGGTCAGCTATTTTCGTCGCTCAGATGGCGAAGAATTTAGGAGCGGACGGTGCCATAGTCACTGAGGAAGGTTATGGTAACCCGGACGCTGACTACATTCTCTGCCTGAGAGCTTTGGAAGATGTAGGGGTAAAAACTGTAGGCATTTCTAACGAGTGCACTGGACGTGATGGCGCAAGCCAGCCTCTGGTAACTCTGGATGAGAAAGCCGATGCCCTGGTTTCTACCGGTAATGTCAGCGAGATGATCGAGCTGGAACCGGCTGACGAGGTGATTGGTGAGCTGGCGTCTCTCGGTCGCGACGGCTTATCTGGTGGCTGGGCAGATGACGATATCTTAGGCCCCTCTGTGCGTCCCGATGGCAGCATCATTATGGAAAATAACGCTATGTTCTGCGGCGACGGTATTGCCGGATGGTCTGTTAAGACCATGAAGGAATTCTAGGAGGTTTATTATGAAGAAAGTTATCCACTATATTAATCAGTTTTTTGCCGGCATTGGTGGCGAAGATATGGCTGACCAGAAGCCGGAAATTCGCGAAGGAGCGGTAGGACCGGGCCTGGCTTTCAACGGCATGCTGAAGAATGGTCAAATCACGCACACCATTATCTGCGGCGACAACTATATGGGTTCTCGTACTGAGGAAGCGGTAGCGGAAATCTTTGACCTGCTCAAAGATATCGACTATGACATGCTCATCGCCGGTCCTGCTTTCCAAGCCGGACGTTACGGTGTAGCCTGCGGCACAATTTGTAAGGCTGTAGCCGAAGAAAAACATATCCCCGTGATCACCTCTATGCACAGTGAAAACCCCGGCGTAGATATGTTCAAGGCTTTCATGCCTATCTTCAAGGGTGGTGACTCGGCCGCTAATATGAAGAAAGACGTCAAAGCCATGGCGGCCTACGCGGATAAGATCTTAGCTGGTGAAGAAGGTAAGAGCGCTGAAGAAGAAGGCTATTTCGGACGTGGTATCCGCCATCAGGTCTGGCTGGACGAGCCTGTTACCGCCGCCGACCGTGGCGTAGACATGTTGATCAGGAAATTGAACAACGAGCCTTTCCAAACCGAGCTGGTTATTCCCAGGAAAGACGTGGTCCCCATTGCCGAACCGATCAAAGATTTGTCCAAGGCGAAGATCGCCCTGGTGACTACCGGTGGTATTGTGCCTGTTGATAACCCTGATCATATCCAATCGGCATCCGCTACCCGTTGGGGTCGCTATAAAATCGACAACATGGATCGCCTCCAAGGTGGTGAATTCAAGACCATCCACGCAGGTTTCGACCCTGCCGCCGCCGATGAAGACCCGAACCGTATCATGCCACTTGACGTCATGAAAGAATATCTGGCAGAAGGCAAGATTGGCGCTCTCCACCCTTATTTCTACTCCACAGTCGGTACTGGTACAACTCAACGTGAAGCCAGCCGTATGGGTCAGGAGATCTATAAGTGTCTGGAAGAGGACCATGTTGACGGCGTGCTGCTGGTCTCTACCTGAGGAACTTGTACACGTTGCGGTGCAACGATCGTAAAAGAAATCGAAAAACGCGGTATGCCGGTAGTTCTCTTATGCAACCTGATTCCAGTCGCTATTACCGTTGGAGCCAACAAAATTGTTCCTACTATTTCCATCCCCTATCCTCTGGGCGATCCATCTACGCCGATGAGCGTCCAGCATAAATTACGTAAACACAGAGTAGGTGTCGCCTTAGATGCCTTAACCGATGACGCGAAAGAACAAACTGTTTACCGGGTAAAGATATAGACTGCCGGGTAAGGTTCTCGCAAACTGCCTGTTTGCGCAAGTAGAGAGGACAAACGTATGAAGAAAATAAATAGTGTCTTTATAATTTCCTTACTCGTAGTAGCCTTCTTCACCTTATGGGGAATTATTTCCCCTGCTACTTTTGGTGAAGTGGCAGACAAAACTTTCGGATTCCTCACAGAAAAATTTGGCTGGTTCTATCTAATAGTCATGTTTTCCTTCGTGGTTTTCGTCCTGGTAATCGCGGCCAGTAAATACGGCGATATCCGCCTGGGACCGGATGATTCCAAACCGGAATACTCCAATATTTCCTGGTTTGCCATGCTGTTCTCAGCCGGTATGGGTATCGGCCTCGTCTTCTGGGGCGTAGCGGAACCGCTGAACCACTTCTTGTTCCCGGGCAGTACTTCCATTGTTCCGGGAAGTCCGGAAGCAGCGGACTTCGCGATCCTTAGCTCAATTTTCCACTGGGGCCTGCATCCCTGGGCCAACTACACGATCATTGCGTTGCCTCTGGCCTATATGCAGTTTAGAAAGAATAAGCCCGGCCTGATTTCTTCTATCTTCATCCCTCTAATTGGCGAAGAAAAGGTCAGAGGACCCATCGGCAAGATCATTGATATTTTGGCTATATTCGCTACCGTTGCCGGTGTGGCAACCTCGCTGGGCCTAGGCGTGCTGCAGATCAACTCGGGTATGAATTATCTATTCGGTACCCCTATTAACAACACGGTAGGACTGATCATCATCGTGGTAGTAACAGGTTTGTTTATGGCTTCGGCGATTTCTGGTATAAACAAAGGCATCAAATTCTTGTCTAATGCCAATATCGCTCTGGCCGGTATCCTGATGCTTCTGACCTTCATCCTGGGACCGTCCCTGAAAATCGTCAATTCTCTGGTTAACGGTATTGGTCAATACCTCTTCCGTTTAGTTCCCGAATCTATGGCGATCTCAGCTTTTGGTGACAATAGCTGGATCGCGGGCTGGAGAATTTTCTACTGGGCCTGGTGGATAGCGTGGGCTCCTTTCGTGGGTATGTTTATCGCCAGAATTTCTCGTGGACGTACGATCCGTGAGTTTATCCTGGGCGTAACTGTTATCCCCGCTCTGGGCTCCGCGATTTGGTTTGCCATCTTTGGAACAACGGGCCTTAACCTGGGTGAAAAGATTGCTTCTGAAGCAGTTAAGGTAACTGAAACCGCCTTCTTTGTAGTAATGAAAGAAATCCCCTGGGGTGGCCTGATCTCTGGCGTGGCAGTCATACTGCTCTGCACTTTCTTTATTACATCTGCGGACTCCGCAACCTTCGTCTTGGGTATGCTGAGCAGCGGTGGTGACCTGAACCCGCACGTAACCCTGAAAGTTATCTGGGGTCTCATCCAATCCGGTATGGCCTATGCCTTGCTGCTAGCCGGTGGTTTACAGGTATTGCAGACCGCTTCCATCGTCGCCGCCTTCCCCTTTGCCTTCGTCATGATTTTTGCCATGGTGTCTTTCGTCAAAGCCTTGAAGAAAGATCCCTACACAAAGATCAGTGAGATGGCCGGGCCGGTAAAAGAGGTAAAAGCTGAACCCAAAGTAAAGCTTGAAAAGGGTGCAGCTGATAAATTCTAAGCTAATTGTTGCCGCGCCGGTGTAGTTACCTGGGCCGGTACTGTAAAAGGGATGCCGAAAGTCAGTCTAGCTGGCTTCGCGGCATCCCTTTTTCTGCTTCATAATAATCACATATTGTTCCCGTTCTCATGTAAAATAGGGTTATAGGGGGAGTGACTGGTATGGATATGAATCTGAGAAATCTGGAATATTTCCTGGCTGTGGTAGACGAAAATAGTTTTACCAGGGCGGCAGACCGCCTCTATATAAGTCAGTCGACCTTGAGCAAGGCGGTTTCCGCGCTGGAGGAAGAGTGGCAGGTGCCGCTTTTGTATCGCAATAAGAAAGACTTCCAACTCACTCCTGAAGGTCAGTTGTTCTATCAATATGCCAAAGATTTGCTGGCGGAATATGAAGCTAAAACCAAGAACCTGATCAACGACCTGGAGAAGCTGAAAAAGCTGATCACTATTGGCCTGCCGCCTTCAACCGGCATCATGATTTTCTCAGACATTTTTGCCAACTTTTATCTGGACCACCCTGGCATAAATATTCGTACCAGTGAGCTGACTTCGCTGCAACTAATCGACCAGGTGGCCGATGGTAGTTTGGACCTGGGTGTAGTGGTTGAGCCCTTCAGCGATCCGCGTTTTGACCAACAGCTGATCCTGGATTCTGAAGCTGTGCTCATCGTGCCTTTAGACCATCCCTGGGCCGAGCGTGCAGAGATCGCTTTCCGTGAGCTTGAGGGCAGCGACCTGCTCATGGTTTCGCCAGAATACATGTACTACAACAAGGTGCTGGAGCACTTCCGAGCGGCAGATATCAAGCCGCAGATAAAATTTACCAGCTACCAGTGGGAACTGCTACTCAGCATGGTGGAGAAGGGTAGAGGAATCAGTATCTTGCCTCTGCCGCTGGTAGAAAAAACTTTTGTTGGCCGCGTTCACTCCGTCCGACTTACGGATCCGCCGTTCACCTGGGGCTTGTCGCTTATTTGGCGCAAAGACCAGGCCTTAAGGCCTGAGATCGAGACGTTTCTTGCCTACTTTTAACACAAGCTATGAACTAAGGTCATAGTTTGATGAAATCCCTGTATCTTCTCTTCTCTCTTACGGTGCTATGCTGAACTCACTTGGAGAATTGCATGAAATTTCGCAATACAAGAGAGGAGTTTTTATGGACAGCACTAAAAACAGATCGCGTCTGGCTGTTAGTATCGAGATAGTAATGTTCTTTACTTACGCCTTCTTCGCCGTCAACTGGATCGCTGGATCGACCCTAACCCCGCAGATCATGGACCATTTCCACCTGGAAAGTTTCGCCTCTGCCACTCTGATTTCTACTGCTATCACCGTAGCCAAGATCATCGGCAACTTTGCCGCGGCCTGGTTCCTGAATAAGTTATTACCTAAGAAAGCCATAGGCCTCGGATCCTTCCTCATTTTATTCGGTTCCGTAGCTGCCATTCTGGCACCTGCCTATTCACTCTTTGTTATTGGCCGCTTTATCATGGGCTTTGGCGGCGCTATCTACGTCGTTTACTTCAGCCCCATGGTTATCCACTATTTCACCCCTGAACAAAGACCTACCATCTCCGCCATAAACGGTGTTGCCTACAATGTAGGTTCTATTATCGCGATGCTGCTGGTGGCTCCGGTCATCAACTGGCTGCAAAACTGGAAGTCTTCCATGACTTTCTTTGCTGCTATCTCCGGCGTACTCTTCGTTATCTGGCTCTTCCTGGGTGAGGACTTCCCCCTGGGCGACAACTCGGATAAAGAACTTTCTCTGGGTGGAGGCCTGAAGCAAGCCTTCAACTGGATCTTACCCCTGACCTATTCCGGCCTCCTGACCCTCTACATAGTAGTCCTGACCATGTTCCCTCAAGCCAATGTTACGGCAGTAGATTCCAAGTGGCTGTCTACGCTCATGGCCGTCGGTGGTGTCGTCGGTTCTATCCTGGCCATCCTGCTCAATAAGGCTTACAAGATGCGACTGCCCGTAATCCGCTGGTGCGGCCTGGGTATGACGGCGGTTGCCCTGATCATGTTTCGGGTGAACATACCCTTTGTTTCCTATGCATCGGCTCTGGCCCTGGGTATCCTCATGTTCCTGCCGGTTACCTCTCTAGTACAGATCCCGGTTGAGCTGCCTGATATGACTCCAGGTAAGATTGCTACCACCATGGGCCTGTTCTGGGCTATCTCCTACATTATTGAAACCATTGTCTACACCATCTTAGGAAAGATCGTCGATAACTCCGGTTTTGATGTAGCCCTCATGGTCGCGGCTATCTTCAGCTTGACCTTCTTTATCGGATCTTTCCTCTTACCGGAAACCGGTAAGCCTAAAAAAGCTTAAGTAAACATAAGCGGAGGCCGGGCGAGGCCTTCTCACTGAGCCTACTCAATCCTCGCAAACACTCAACTACAGCAGGCTTATTCTGCTGACCCTTGGAAAGGAACAAACATGGATATTCAAAAATTATATGACGAGAGAAAGAAAACTCCCCAAGAAGCCCTGTCATTGATCAAAGACCACGACTACATTTTCTCCGCCCAGGCAGCCGGCGAGCCCGCAGCCATTCTGGACCATCTGCAATACCTCAAAGAAACTGGCGTGAAAGACGTTGTGCTCAATACCTGCCTGCCCATTAAAGCCTATCCTGCCTTCCATGACCATGAGCTAGAAGGCATACTCTCCCATAACGGCTGGTTCTTCAACGCTGATCTGCGCAAAGCCAATCAGGAGGGACTGGTCTCCGCTATTCCTCAAAGCTCCACCTCAGTACTGCGTAAGCGTATGCAGCGTAACGCATATGAGGGTCGCCGTAACGTAGTAATGGCAACGGTTTCACCCATGGATAAATTCGGTTACCTCTCGCTTTCTATATCCGCGATCTATGAGATGGACCTGATCAAGGCCGGCGCTCTGACTATTCTGGAAGTAAACCCCAACTTCCCGCGTACCTTCGGCGATACCCAGGTCCACATTTCGCAAGTTGCTGCCCTGGTAGAATCGGACCGCCCCATCCCGCTGGCTAATCTCCAACCTTACACCGAGAAAGACGCTACCATCGGTAAGTACATTGCTGATCTGGTTGAAGACGGCTCCACTATCCAACTGGGTATTGGCAATATCCCCAACGCTGTAGCTCATGAGCTTATGAGTAAAAAACATCTAGGTATTCACACCGAAATGTTTACCGAAACCATGGTTGACCTGATTGAAGCTGGCGTAGTCGATAATAGCGTCAAGGGACTCTATGACGGATATTCGGTATGCTCTTTCACGATGGGATCTCAAAGACTCTATGACTTCCTGGATAACAACCCCTCAGTATTGTTTAAGTCCTGTGGCTTTACCAATGATCCTTACACCATCGGTCTCAACAACAAGTTTGTTTCCATAAACGCCGCGCTGGCTATGGACTTAACCGGCCAGGCTGCCTCTGAGAGTATTGGCGCCCGCCAGTGGTCCGGTACCGGCGGACAATCCGAGACCGTTCAGGGAGCACAGATGTCCAAGGGTGGCAAGTCTTTCCTGGCTTTCCACTCCACCTACACCAAGAAGGATGCCGAAGGTAACGAGCAGGAATTCTCCAAGATCGTGCCAGTACTGGCTCCGGGCTCTGCCGTAACCACTTCCCGTAACGACGTAGACTATGTTGTTACCGAGTACGGTGTGGCTTGGCTGCGTGGCCTCAACATTCGAGATAGGGTAGAAGCTCTGATCAATATCGCTCACCCGCAATTCCGCGACCAACTGCGCGCTGATGCCAAGAAGTACGGCATCCAATAGAGCTTAGTAAGCTGACGAGTGCGATTAGCTTGCGGCGCGTCCTAAACTATTAACACAAAAACAGGGCAATTGATTGATTCAACTGCCCTGTTTTTACTTGGTGACAGAGGTGGGGCCTCTGTTTTTATTGATGATGACCTCAGAAGCGCTTATCTGTAAGTCAATAATCTCTGATCTCTAGCTTTTGCCAGCCACAGATCTCAGCGTTCTAGTCAACGAAAGCTTTTGCCAGTCACAGGTGTCCGTATTCTAGCCAACGAAAGCTTTTACTAGTCACAGATCTCCGCATGCTAGTCAACGAAGACCAGGTTTTTCTTATATTCTTCCAGTTCCTGTTGATTAGCTCTGACAAAGTGCCCGGGTAGAATCTCGTGCCAGCCAGGTTGATCACTCTTGTAGTTGTGCATGGCCCGATCGTAAACAAAGAGCTCTTTGCTCTTTTCGACACTGGGATCCGGCACCGGTACGGCGGAAATCAGAGAACGGGTATAGGGGTGGATAGGATGGCGGAAAAGTTCTTCTGTCTCGGCCATTTCTACGATCTCGCCCAAATGGATTACCGCGATCCTATCGGAGATAAAGCGCACCACTGAGAGGTCGTGAGCGATAAAGAGATAGGTAAGCTGGTATTCTTTTTTTAGCTTATTCATCAGATTGATGACTTGCGCCTGAATGGATACGTCAAGAGCCGAGATGGGCTCGTCGGCAACGATGAATTCGGGATTCATAATCAAGGCGCGGGCGATACCGATACGCTGTCTTTGTCCACCGGAGAATTCGTGCGGGAAGCGCGAGGCGAACTCGGGCAGAAGACCTACTTCCAAGAGAGCCTTGGCGACTTTTGCTTTGCGGTCTTCCTCATCTGTATACATTTTGTGGTTAAGAATACCCTCAGACACGATGTAATCGACCTTGGCGCGCTCATTGAGTGAAGCCATGGGGTCTTGGAAGATCATCTGGCAGGACTTGATCACTTCCAGGTCGAGGTCTCTGGGAATCTTGCCGTCAATGCGTTTACCCTTGAAGAGAATCTCACCCCTGGAGATGGGGTTGATACGCAGCAAGGCTCGACCAATAGTGGTTTTACCGGAACCGGACTCACCCACCAGGGCTAAAGTCTCGCCTCGGTAGATCTTGAAGTTTACGTTATTGACGGCTACGAAGGGCTTGCGTTTAGTACCGAAGGAAACCTGCAGGTCCTTAACCTCCATGAGTACTTCCCGGTCTGAGAAATCGTCCATCATCTCATAGTCTTTACGGGATACTTCAACGACGTTCTCATCCTTAGGTTGGGTGTACATCTTGTTGCTGATGATATCAGACAGGTTCTCAACATAAGCCGGCCGCAAGACGTGGGGCGCTCTTTCATCCTCCAGCCAGGTTTTGACCTTGTGGGTAGGAGATACCTGGAAGAAGGGTGGTTCGGCCAGACTATCAATTTTGAGAGCTGTGCGGTTACGTGGGGCGAAGGCATCACCGATTACTTCGGTGAAGAGGTTGGGCGGTGTACCGTCAATGGTGGGCAACATTTCGCCCTTGGTGCCCAACTGCGGCAGGGCGCCCAGGAGAGCCCAGGTGTAGGGATGTCTGGCATCGTAGAAGATTTCTTCTACGGTACCGCTTTCGATGATCTGACCGGCATACATAACGCAGACGCGGTCGGCAACGTTAGCTACAACTCCCAGGTCGTGAGTGATGTAAATAATCGTCATGCCCAGCCGCTTTTGCAGGTCACGGATAAGTTCCAGAATCTGGGCTTGGATGGTTACGTCCAAGGCGGTGGTAGGCTCGTCGCAGATCAGGATCTGTGGCCGGCAGGCGGCGGCAATGGCAATAACCACTCTCTGGCGCATGCCGCCGGAAAATTCGTGAGGATATTGCTTGTAACGACGCTCCGGCTCCGGAATTCCAACCAGTTCCAGCATTTTTATAGTCTGGGCTTTGGCCTCGGCGCCTCTTAGCCCCTGATGAATGACCACGGCTTCTTCAATTTGTTTGCCGATAGTCTTCAAGGGGTTGAGTGAGGTCATAGGGTCCTGCATGACCATACCGATCTTGCCTCCCCGAATGCCATACCAATCTTTCTCATTATTGATCTTGGTCAAGTCACGACCTTCAAACATGATCTGACCGTTGGTGATGGTGCCGTTATGGTCAAGCATGCCGACAAAGCACTTGGTAAAGACAGATTTTCCAGAGCCTGACTCGCCTACAATGGCTAGAGTTTCGCCCTTGTAAAGGTCCATACTGCAGGAACGAATGGCCTTGAGCACATCGCCGCGCATGGTAAATTCTACCTCTAAGTCCTGGGCAGAAAGGATCAGCTCTCGGTCCTTGTAAAGCTCCTGGCCCTTGAGGATCTCCTCCTTGTGGAGTGCTAAGACATCTTGATGGCGCTTTAATTCATTCATGGTGCTAGGTTTCCTTCTCTATACGTGGTTACGCGGGTCACTGGCATCAGCAAAGGCGTTACCGAAGAGGTAGAAAGTGATAGTGATCAGCGACACAATAACGGCGGGGAAGATCAACAGATAGGGGAAGTCAATGAAGTAGCTACGCGCGTTACGCAGCAAAACTCCCAAAGATGGCGTGGAGGCATCCAGGCCCAGTCCCAGGTAAGAGAGGGTGGACTCCCAGGCTATGGTACCGGGGATACTGAGCGTAAGTCTCATGATGATGACGCTGATCATGTAGGGCAGGATGTTGCGGCGTAAGATGGTAAAGGTGCTGGTGCCCAGGCAACGTGAGGCAAGATTGTACTCACGGTCTCGGTAGATCAGTACCATGTTTCTAATGTTTCTCGCGGTTACCAGCCAGCCAAAGAAGATCAACGACAAGGCCATAATGGTAAAGCTTCGCCCAACTAACAGGGCGATCAGGGTCATATAGATAATGGTGGGGATGTTATTGATGGTGTTATAGAGTCCGGTGAAGAAAGCGTCTAGCTGGCGTACATAACCCCATAAGAGGCCGATGATTACGCCCAGCACAATCTCACCAACCGCGACCACAGCTGCCAACTTGATGGAGGTTTGGGCCGCGTACCAGACTTGACACCAGTAGTCTCTTCCCAGGTTATCTGTACCGAACCAATATTGCGAATTAGGAGCAATCAGGATCTGGGTATTGTCCGGTTTTATTTCATCATAGGAATAATTACCGATATTACCGGCTATGAAGGTAAAGATAAACAGGATTACGAAGACTATGAACAATACCATAGCCACCTTATTTTTTGCGAAATTTTGGAAGACACAGCGCCAATATGAATAATCAGAATATCCGGTGCGCTCAGCAGCGGAAGGCACATAGTCTACAACGTCAAACAGCTCATCCTCGGAAAAGGAACCGAGTTTGTTATAGCCTGACAGGTTTGCTCTCGTATTTGCCAGAATGGTTTTTGCTTTACTACTCATCGTGATTTCTCCTTATTTCCCAAGCGGATACGAGGATCCAACATTGTCATCATTACGTCACCCAGGAATACACCAATAGTACCCAAAGCGGCGTAGAACATGACCACGGTCTGGACCACCGGCGTATCATAACGGTTGATCGCGTCGGTCAGGAGTGTACCCATACCAGGTACGGAGAAGAAACGTTCTACCAGCAGTGAGCCGCCCAGAGTCCAGAGTATTGAACCGGGGATGTACTGGGCCAGAGGTACGAGAGAGTTTTTGAGCACATGTTTAAAAATAATCTGGTTGTTAGTAAGCCCCTTGAGACGAGCCAGCTTGATGTAATCTTTGTTGAGCTCGTCTACGGTGTAGCGTCTGGTCCATAACATGTAGTGGGCAATGGAACCCATGGATAAACACACAACGGGTAAAATACTGGATCTTCCGACATTACGGACGGAGTACATGGAGGGAAGGCCCAACACCTTGGCGCCAAAGACCAAGACTAGCGAGTAGGACACCAAGGCCGGTACAGCATTAACAAACACCGTATATACCGTACCAAATTTATCGAAAAATCTCCCCTTAAAGCGGGCTTGCAGTGCCCCTAGCGGTATACCGACCAGCAAAGAGATCACTAGGGAAATGATACCCAGTCGCATCGATACGGTGAATTTACTACCGATAACATCGACTACCGGCTTACCGGATTTGATCCTGCGCGATGTACCAAAATCTCCCTGTAACAGGTCTTTATAATAGCGCATCAATTGCTCAAGCGGAGGGTCTAATAGTCCTGCAGCTTCCAGTTGATCATGCTTCTGCTCGTCAGTCAGCTTCATCAATTCGTCTTCTGTAAAATAGTAATCCGTAGGCAGTAAGCGCATTAGCAGGAAAACTATGGTTACCACCAACAAAATGGTGATGACGGCTTGTAAGAAGCGGGACAAGGTGTATTTCAGCATATTTTTCTCCCACGTCTTTTAAATTGCGGCAAACCCCCAAGTGGAGATCTGCCGCATTTTCGGTAACAAAAGCCGAGGTCGGCTCAGTCTTGCTCAGCCTCGGGTTATGTTAGTTCGATTACTTTTCGGCTTCGTAAGCTTCAGCAAATTCGGCGGCCATTTCAGAGGTGACGCCTTCGCTGTAGGTATCCCAGTTAACGTAACGGCCTTGTTGGTTGCCATAAGGTACGTAGATTCTGGTGTACTCGTTTACGGTCGACAGTTCCCAGGCAATGTTGTAGTAGCAAGGTAAGACAAAGACCTTTTGGAGCATGAAGGCTTCAGCTTCGGCAAACTTGGCGTAGCGAGCGTCCATGTCATCGGTAATGGCGTTAGCTTCTTTTACCATTTCCGTAAACTTCTTATAGTCTTCAACTAATGGAGTATCCTCAGGAACTTCATTGATATGGCTGAATTTCTGAGCATAGTAGGCGTTGTCATCACCGTAGATTTCCTGGACTAAGAAGTTGTAGGGATCACCGTAGTCTGCGCCCCAGCCGTTGATGTAGAAGCTGGCCAGTTGAGGATCACGAACTTCCTGAGTTTGAGAGGAAACGTATTCTTTGATGTTGAGTTGGATAAAGTCAGCGCCTAAGCTGTCCTCGATAGTTTGTTTCAGAACCAGAGCGGAGTCGGCAGCAGTCTGGTTACCGGACTTGATGTAGTAGTCTGCCTGTACCGGGAACTCAACGCCTTCAGCTTCGAGTTCTTCGATAGCCTTGGGTTTGTATTCGTTGAATTTTTCTTCGTTGTAGCGAGCATAGCTCTCTAAGCTTTCTTCCAGACCGATATTTTCTTTGACTAAGTCGGTGTAGTCACGTCCGTCAGAGGTGAATACCAGGTTAGGGAAGGAGTAGCAGATATTGGTGCAGCCCAGAGGATTCAAGGCGTTCAGGCGGCTCAGGTAAGTGGTCAGGTCTAAACCGTTGTACCAGGCCAAGCGGAAGTTTTCGTTACGGATAGCCTTGTTCCAGTTTTCGTCCTTATCACCATTTTCCAGGTTTTTATCAAAGCAGAAGTGGAATTGATAGGAATACTTATCAGGTCTACGTTCTACGAGATAGTCGTGGAATTCGTTGGAATCGTTACGGGAGATATTTTGGAGGTTAGCCTCGGTCAGACCTACACGGTCAATCTCACCGGTTTGATAGAGTTGGAAAGCGATATCAGGAGACTCAACCATCTTGATGGTTACGGTGTCAAAGCGCTTAATGTCCTGATCAAAGTAAAGCGGGTTCTTGGTCAGAACTTTTTCGTTCTGGTGGATATAGGAAGTCATGGTATAAGGTCCGTTGTACCACATGGTCTCGTTGTCAATAGCCTTATAACCTTCTACTCCGAGCTCTTCCAGGAGCTTACCACTTAGAGGATAGAGGCAGGCATAAGTGCCTAAGGTATCAAAGTAAGGGATCTTATCGACACAGGTATACTTTAAGGTATAGTCGTCTACGGCTTCGATGCCGACCATTTCCAAGAGTTTATCAATACCCAGTGCTAAGGCTTCTTCTTCAGGCAGTTCCTTGGTGTACTCATAATACTCGCTGGCGCCTTCAATCATTTGGATAGGCATGGAGGTGTTAGCGGCATTGTTTTTGTAGAAGTTAAGTACCCATTCCAGACCCCATAGCCAGTCTTCGGCTACGCAATCAGCCTTCTCGTTGCCTTCGTAGTCGACCCACTTAACGTCATCTCTGAGGTTGAAGACCCAGGTCTTACCACCATCGTCTGTACCCCATTCCTTAGCGATATCAGGCTTTAAAGCACCATGGTTGTCGTTAGTCAGAAGTGAATCTACCAGATTGCAGAGCACCTGCAAGTCCATGTTGGTCTGTGAAAATAAAACGTTAAAAGTTTCGATTTCACGAGCTTGTGTTTCGTAGTCAACAAAGTCCGTGATCTCCTCAGCATTGACGAGCAGAGGGCTGACACAGAGTGACAGCAGGACTAAGCAACTGAGCAATAGAGTCGTTAGTTTTTTCATGTAAGAACCTCCTCATTGTGGCTACATTTGTGATGGCAATGAATTTTCATTCATTATGACTAACAAAACAAAGCTTAGCATAGAGATAGATTTTCGTCAATCGTATAGATATTATTTATTGATTAGCTTCCATTTTGTGCACATCATATGATTTAATGAGCTTTAGCTTCTATATTGCCTGTTTTTCCGAACTATTTGGAAAATAAAAAGCTAATTTTTGCGGAAAACTTGCTCATATAGCACAAAAAAGTGATTTATCGTAAAAAACATCACAAATTAGTATAAAAAATCTGCATGAGGAAATGCAAAGTAGACGTTTGAAGTCTATTTTGCTTTTTCCTATTATGCCCATTTCCTTTTTGCTCTGATGCCTGTTTTCTTTTTCCTCCTATGGCTATTTTCCTTCTACCTCTTCTGCCTATTTAGTTTTTCCTCTT
>JAUNLW010000004.1 GCA_030532065.1 Eubacteriales bacterium
CTTCTCCTCAAGGCTTTGCGGGCGACCGCATACCTTTATACTGTCAAAGACGGGAACATACACTAGTCAAAATGTTTAGTAAAGTATCAACTTGCAATCTCTACTTATTGCACAAGTTAGGTCTATATACTTTATTACTTTTGTTCAATTAATCTAGAAACTGCCTATCCTTAACGTGGCAAGCGTTACTGGAACTTGCCTAGAGCCAAAGGCTAGCAAGCAGTTCCGCCACGTGGTCCGGTCGGCTCGCACCGTCGACCACTTTCAGATAAGGATTATAACCCGCATTGAAATAAATCCGACCCGCCATTTGCTCATTTTGGAATAATTTTAAGATGGCTTCACTGTGTTTACTTTCTGGCGCGATCTTTAAGATCAGGTCCTGACCCTCACGGCTGATTTTCTCGATACCGGCCTGGGCAGCTTCCGCTTTGGTAAAGGCGATGTCAACCAGGTTTAATACCGGTCTGGGTGGTTCGCCATAGCGATCGCGCAATTCATCAATTACGTCAAAGCGGCTTTCCCGGTCATGGATCTCCAAGATGTGTTTGTAGATATCAATACGCTGGCCTTCTTCGTCTATATAGCTTTCTGGGATCATGGCATCGATTTCCAGATCCACCATACTTTGAGGAGCAGGAGCTTGCGGTGGTATACCCTGAACTTCCTGGATGCTTTCTGCCAGGAGTCTGCAATAGAGGTCATAACCTACTTCTCCCATGTGGCCAGACTGCTCACCTCCCAGGAAGTTGCCGGCACCGCGCACTTCCAGATCTCGCATGGCAATATTAAGACCGGAACCCAGCTCGGTAAAATCACGGATGGCTGCTAGACGCTTTTGCGCGTCTTCCTTCAGCACCTGGTCCTTAGGATAAGTTATATAGGCATAGGCTTGACGTTCAGAACGCCCTACCCGGCCACGCAGCTGGTAGAGCTGCGACAGACCCATACGATCAGCGCGCTCTACGATCAAGGTATTGACACGTGGCATATCAATGCCGGACTCGACAATAGTGGTGCAAAGCAGGATATCAAACTCGCCTTGATGGAAATCGCGAATGGTCTCTTCCATCTGTCTTTCGGATAAGCGTCCATGAGCGATGCGGATCTTAGCGCCAGGCAAACGTTCTTCCAGCTCTTTCTGCTTACCGGGTAGCTTGCGGATATCGTTGTAGAGATAGAAAATCTGACCTTGGCGGGAAATCTCTCGCAAAATGGCTTCATCAATGATCTCCGGCTCGTATTCCATAACATAGGTCTGGACTGCCCGGCGATCTTCTGGCCCCTCGGTTAAAAGAGATATATCGCGTATGCCACTAACTGCCATATGCAGAGTGCGCGGTATGGGGGTCGCGGAAAGAGTCAATACATCAACCAGAGGATAACGTTCCTTGATGGTTTCCTTGTGGTCCACGCCAAAGCGCTGCTCTTCGTCAACTACCAGGAGGCCTAAGTCGTGGAACTTTACTTGCTTGCCCAGGACACTATGGGTGCCGATAACCACATCCACCTGGCCATTAGCCAGTCCTTTAATGGTTTCCGCCCTCTCCTTGTCAGAAACATAGCGGCTAAGTAAGCGCACCCGTAGGGCATGGTTGTCGCCTAATCGCTGGAGGAAAGACTCGTAGTGCTGTTGTGCGAGCACGGTGGTGGGGACCAACATAGCCACTTGCTTGCTGTCCATGACTGCCTTAAACATGGCGCGGAAGGCTACTTCGGTCTTGCCAAAGCCAACATCGCCGCAGAGCAGGCGGTCCATGATCTTATCCGACTCCATGTCACTTTTGATCTCTGTCACCGCTTGCAGCTGATCTGCGGTTTCTACATAGGGGAAACTCTCCTCAAATTCCTGCTGCCAGACTGTGTCCGGTGAGAAAGCAAATCCCTTGGTCTGACTACGCTTCTGGTAGATGGCTACCAGGTCCACGGCCAGCTTTTTGACGGATTCACGCACCCTGGCTTTTTTGCGTTCCCATTCATTAGATCCTAATTTGCTGAGACGAGGGCTGGCGCCATCACCACCGATGTAACGCTGGACCTCATCTAATTGATCAACCGGGATATAAAGCTTGTCCTCACCAGCATATTGGATGTACAGATATTCGCGCTCAGCCTGGCCGGTCTTGAGTTTTGTCAAGCCCAGATAGCGGCCGATACCATGGATATCATGCACCACCAGATCTCCCGGTTTAAGGTCGCTGAAGAAATCAATCTTCTGTCCATCCCGTCTTTTACGGCGTTTAGCGCGTTTTACCCGGCCTAGCAGGTTTTGCGAACCCAAAATATGCAGACCAGCTGCCGGCCAACTGAGACCCTGGTTGAGCTCAGCCAAGCTGATCGGTAAAGTGATGGATTCCTCCAACAGCACATCTCGCAGGCGCTTTTGCTGGTGTTCGTCCGGGACAATCAATTTTACGGTCTGCCCCGATTTTTGCCATTGCTTAAGATCTAAGCAAAGCTGAGGGAAACGTCCCTGGTAGTTATCTACCTCTAAAGTTCTAAGAACGAACTTCTCTCCGCCAGGTAAGCCGTTACCAGAAGAAGCCAAATTGGAAAGGGCCAGATGTTGACCGGGATAACGGTGTATCGCGCGGAAGATAGTTGCCGGGTTAGTTCCGTATTCTGCCTGGGCTGGTAAAAGCCTGTGCTTTTCCAATAAATTCTTGACTTCCTGTACCTGCTCCGCGTATGCCGCGTCTAAACGCTCGCGCAAGAGCTTGGGTTCTTCCAGGATCAGAATCGCCTCAGAAGCCGCAGCATAATCCAAAATAGAAGCCGGCTCCGGATTGAGCAGAAAACTCCAGCGGGCAATACCGGCAAAATCTAAACCTTCCGATAAAGCTTCGCGATCTTGCGCCAGCCAGTCTTCCAGCTGCCTGATCTCTTTGCCGCTCACTGAATTACGCCTCAGTTCCGCGACCGCTTCATGTTGGTAACGCTCCATCTGCTCAGCCAGAGTCAGGCGATCTTCCGCATTGAGCACAAATTCCTGCAACGGAGCCAGGCTCAGATGTTCCAGGTCTTCTAGGCTTCGCTGATTGCCCAAATCAAAGAGACGGAGAGCCTCCAACTGTGTATCAAAAAAGTAAAGACGAACACCTACAGATTCGGTTGCCAGATCAAAGCGGCTGCCTGGAAGGCCCAGGTCGATAATCTCACCTCTGACACTATATTGGCCCTGGGCGTCTACCAGGCCCACTCTGATATAACCTAGCTTTTCCAGGCGTTCACTCAGTTCAGAGAATTCATAGTCTTGTCCAACTTTCAACTCAAAGACCTGATCACGGAAATGGCTCAAAGCTGGCAGACTGTCCAGAAGCGCGTCAGCTGTAACAACCAATATTTGCTCTGTGCCCAGGAGTAAGCCGGAGAGCAGATTAAGGCGGGCAATCTCCTCGCCTCTACTCTTGGTTCCCTTCGCCAGGAGTTCAGAAGCCTTGCGCGTCATAAGCGACGGTTGCAGGCCACTAAGAGCTTTGAGATCTTGCAGGAGCTGACGAGCGCGGAGTATGTCAGGTACTAAAAAGACTAAAGGAGATTGACCTTGCTGAGCGCTTTGGTTAGCTCCAAGCTCCAGCTCATTTTCTCGAAGCAGAAGTGGGACCAGGGCTTTAGCGGTATCAGACAAGCCAAAAACATTGGCCGGATTTTGTGGACCGTTTTGGATCAGGGTCGCTCCCAGACGCGAGAATTCCGCATCTTTTTTTGTCAGTTTTAAAAGCTCCTTTAGATCAAACAAAGTCCTGCCTCCTTAGCACGCGAACAAGCCGGCTTCGACAAAATGCGGGCCGGGCTACTATTGTAACAAAAAGTTTTCTGCCGTTAGAGCTAAGCTCAGCTTAGGCTATTGATCGTGATGAATGTGACCATTCATCTGATTCATCGCCTGATCAATACCCTGGCTGATAATCAACTCTACGGTATCGGCAGCCGCACGGATACTCTCCAGCGCTGGCCCACGTTTATCATCAGAAATCTTGCTCAAGACAAAATTAATCACTTCGATTTTAGGAGGTTTGGGACCGTAGCCTATGCGAATGCGAGGAAATTCGTCGTTTCCTAGCTGGTAGATGATTGATTTCATACCGTTATGGGTACCGGCTCCCCCCTTCTTGCGTATACGCAAGTCGCCCAAGGCTAGCTCGAAGTCATCATAGATCACGATCAATTTCTCAGGGGACAACTTGTAGAAAGCCAGCGCTTCGCGCACGCTTTCGCCGGAGTTATTCATATAGGTCTGTGGCTTAAGTATCAGCTGCCTTTTGCCACCGATCTGAGTATCAGCTAAGAGTCCCTTGAAGCGAATACGGTCACAGCGGAAGTTATGGCGGGCTTCCAATTCTTCCAGGCACAAAAAGCCCAGATTATGCCAGGTGGTAGCGTATTCAGGACCGGGATTACCAAGTCCCACGATGAGGTAATCAATGCTGCGAGTGTCTAAGTTTTGGTCCTGATTTTTAGCAATTTTCTGGAAGAGTTCTTCAAGTCTCGTCATCTCGGACTTCACCTCAAATTTTTAGAGACTGATAGCGGCACTGGCTTGATAACGATTAGCCACTGCCAGGCTGTAGTCTTTGCCCACTTCCGCCCCCAGTTCGCTTAAGCTGTCTTCCACCACCAGGCGGGCCAGGGCAGGATAATTGTTTTCTTGGCTAAGATGGGCGAGCACAAATTGCTCAGTCCCAGCTTGTAAAAGTCTACCACACAATTCCGCTCCAGCAAGGTTGGAAAGATGTCCTCGCTCCGACTTGATCCGCTGCTTGAGCGGATAGGGATAAGGTCCGGAGTCTAAAAGACCTGGCTCGTAGTTTGCCTCAATAAAAGCTAAGTCACTGCCTTTTAAGGCTTTCAATATCTCAGCGCCCACTATGCCAGTATCCGTACAGAAAGATACTTTGGTCTGCTCGCTGGTCAGGCTATAGCCCACTGGTTGAGCTGCGTCATGGGAAACAGGGAAAGCCTGCACCCACAGATCTCCTATAGCAAAAGCCTGGTCAGACTCAATGATATGGATCAGAGCCTCATCCACTTTGCCCATTTTGGCAGCGGCCGCCTGATAGGTGCCCGCGGTCATATAGACTGGTAAATGGTAGCGACGCATAATCACGCCGAGGCCTTGGATGTGGTCAGAATGCTCATGGGTCACCAGGATTCCCTTTAGCTGAGAGATCTGGTCTTCCGCGACGCCACCTTCAGCCAAAGCACGGGCAAACTGCTTGCCGTTCACACCGCAGTCCAAAACTAAACCGGTAGAACGATAAGCTATATAATAAAGATTGCCACTGGAACCCGAGCGTAAGGCTCTAACCTGAAAATCTAACACTTGCTAATTACCAAGCCGGTCGTACGGCTTCCGGTCCTTCTACGCTGATATCCGCGCCCAGACTTCTCATCTTCCGGACGAAATTCTCATAACCTCTTTGGATGGGATATACATTCTGCACTTTGGTCTCGCCTTTAGCAATCAAGCCAGCCATGACCATGGCAGCACCGGCGCGGAGGTCGCGAGCCTCCACCGGGGCACCCATAAGAGGGTTACCTCCCTGGACTACCGCCAATTTACCTGAGCAGATTATATTAGCGCCCATGCGGCGCAGATTGTCGATATATTGGAAACGGTTTTCGTAGATTGATTCGATCATACGGCCAGTACCCTCGGCTCCGCAGAGCAGTACCACCGCTTGTGGTTGCAAGTCAGTTGGAAAACCCGGGTAAGGCAGCGTCTTAAAGCTGGTAGCCTTCAGCTTAGCGCCAGGCTCCATATAGCAACGAATCGTATCGCCGCCTTCCTCCACTGTAACCCCCATTTCTCTGAGTTTGGCTGACAAAGGCTCCAAGTGCGTGGGAATTACATTCTCTACCGTAATATCGCCACCGGTCAGAGGTGCCATCATCATATAGGTTCCGGTCTCAATCTGGTCCGGAATAATTGCGTAAGTCATATCCGCGGCCAAGTGCGGGCTGCCTTCAATACGTATCACATCCGTACCGGCACCACGGATGTTGGCTCCGGCCGAGTTGAGGAAGTTGGCTACGTCTACGATATGCGGCTCACGCGCGGCATTATCGATCACGGTCATGCCCTTAGCGTGCACAGCGGCCAACATGATATTGATCGTCGCGCCTACACTTACCTGGTCCAGGAAAATACTGGCGCCTTTGAGTTCTTTGGCCTCTAAAGACACCACGCCATTTTCTTCCATGGTAAAAGTAGCGCCCAGGCTTTCAAAGCCTTTAATATGCAAATCAATGGGGCGAGAGCCCAAGTCACAGCCGCCGGGCAGGTACATTCTTACCTTGCCAAAACGTCCCAAAAACGCGCCTAAAAGATAGTAAGAGCCACGCAGTTTGCGCACACTCTCTAACAGCGCTTCACTGGAAGTCACGGTGCGAGGATCAATACGTACCGCGTCCTCGCCCACCATTTCTACCTCCGCGCCCAAGTCGCGGAAAATATCCAGGAGGAGACTAATATCTATAACTTGTGGAATATTCTCAATCACGCTGGGGCCGTCAACAGCCATGGCGGCCGCTAAGACACCAAGGGCGGCGTTCTTAGAGCCGCTGATATTGACTCTTCCCGAAAGCTTATTCCCGCCCTTAACCAAATAAGAGGTCATAGTAGGTCCCTTCTTAAACTTTATTGATAGCGGACAACAGCCGCTCGTAGTCTTGTTGCTCTAAACTTTTCCATTTTGCCATAATGCCAAAGCTCTGAGCAAGTTCTATCAAATCGCTCTCCGCCGCTTTGCCTACGTAAGACAGATCTGTCGACTCATGGCAGAGCTGGTAGAGACATTGGCGCAGGGTCTTCTGTTCTGAGGGAAACATGATCGTAAACTCACTACCTCTGGTGAGAGCAGAAGTCACACTGATCGTTCCTTCATTGAGTTCTACCAGTTCCTTGACGATAGCAAGGCCCAGGCCACGGCCGCCGGACTGACGGGCGCGTGAATCATCCACCCTGTAAAAGCGCTCGAATATGTGTTCCAAGTGCTGGCTGTCAATGCCGATTCCGTCATCTTTTACCTTTATATAAGCTTCTTCCCGCACCGAACCTATATAAACAGTTACCTGGCCTGGTTCGTTGGAGTACTTGATCGCGTTGGTAATCAAATTAGTCAGTATCCGCTCCAACTGAGTTCGGTCGCAATAGATGCGCGGTACCTGGCTAACAGCAAAGGCTTCCAGGATAATGCCCTGTTCATGGGCCTGTATCTGCATGCGCTCAACCAGGCTCTTGACCACTGTCGCGGGATCAAGGGGCTCAATATGCGAACGGCTGCCAATGGTCCGCTCATCCAAGTTGGATAAGAGGCTGAGGTCGTTAATCAGCTGCTCCATATGCTCGGACTCTTCATAGATCTTGGTTACGTCTTTAGTAATCTGCGAGCGTTGTTTCTCCTGAATACCCCAGTCAATCAAAGATTCTGAATAAGTCTTAATAGTGGTAAGTGGCGTACGCAGCTCGTGTGATACATTGGAAACATATTGGTTACGCTGGGTCTCTTCCTTAAACTGACGCGTAGCATCACGCGCCAAAACTACCCGGCCGGTCTTATCACCCTTGCCCACCAGCTGCACGCTAATATAGGTCATGTGATCATCTAACTGCAAAACCGCCGAGACAAAATCTTTGCCCAGCGCCAATTGCGCAGCCATACCGTTTAGATTGCCGTAGTGATCCAGGAAATCACGGAAGCTGGTTGGAATTACAGGCAGCAAATCTGCTGCCGCCGGATTCTTGCTGGACAAGTCACCTGCGGCGTTGTAATAGAGAATACCGATATCAATGGTAGCCAAAATATGCTCTGATTCGGACTGGCTCTTCTCGCCCGCCCGTAATAAAGCATTATATTCACGCTTGAGGCGCTTTTTTTCGCGCTTCAGCTCGACAGAAAAAAACAGATAAGCTAGGGCCAAACTCACCACGAAGGTGATGGCCACGGTCAAAAGGACATCCATGTCCTTTAGGCCTCGGCACAGTCTCGATTGAAGTAGTAGCCCACTCCTCTCTTGGTCAGAATGTAGCGGTAATTACTCTGATCCGGTTCGAGTTTTTCCCGGGTACGACGTACAGTTACGTCAACGGTGCGTACATCACCGAAATACTCATAACCCCATACCTTCTCCAGCAGGGCTTCTCTTGAGAAGACCTGGCCAGGATAAGAAGCCAGGAAACGGAGCAGCTCATATTCTCTAAGCGTCAGATTGATAATCTGACCACCTAAGCTGACCTCATAGGCCGCCTGGTCAATGACCAGATCACCATAAACCAAGGTGTCACCCTGATTAGCCGTATCGTTATCAGAAAGATTTATGCGTCTGAGTTGCGCTTTTACCCGCGCGATCAACTCACGCATACTAAAAGGCTTAGTAATATAATCGTCTGCGCCAAGCTCCAGGCCGACAATCTTATCAACCTCTTCTGACTTAGCGGTAAGCATAATAATCGGTACACTGGTCTTGTGCCTTAAACGACGGCATACTTCAAAACCATCCATGAGGGGGAGCATACAGTCTAAGATAATCAGATCGGGCGCTTCTTCAATGCCCATTCGCAAGGCCGCCTCGCCATCATAGGCTTCTATGGTGGTGTAACCTTCACGTTCCAGATTTTCTTTTAGTATTTCTACGATGTTAGCTTCATCGTCTACGACTAAAATTTTCGCGCTCAATGGCCTGCCTCCTCTACTTATCATAAGCTATGTTTAAGTTTAACATAATTGTAAATCTGCTGCATTAGTTTGGTTAAGATGCTCCGGATGACACAACGAACAAGGGTGTTTGAGGAACCATGGCCGTACTTGAACCTGACCGCCTCACTCGCTATAATGGGCAGTACATTTTTATGCTCCAGTGGCCTAATGGATAAGGCAGCAGTTTCCGGAGCTGCTGATGCGGGTTCGATTCCTGCCTGGGGCGCCAGGGCTTGCTTTAGACGGCAGGCCTTTTTTATTGAGTTTTTACTAGCGACGAGCCAGCAAAATACGAATAGTAATAACGATTATAATCAGAGCGACACAAATGCCGATGCCAATGTAATAGGGTGTGCGATCAACTACATAGCCTTCCTGGCGCAGCTGCTCCTCGATATAACGCTCTTGAAGCTCCTCATCACTCAAAGACTCACCGGGCTGAGTATCAACCAAAGGCTTATCCTGCTTGAGTTGTACGGTCTGCGTAGGGGCCTGAGGCAGTTGAACTTCGCCTACTTCCGGTGCCTGGTTGGCGAGGATAGCGCCATCATCGGGCACTCCACCCACGGGATAATATTCGATAGTATAAGAATCTTCCAAGCTGCCTAAGATACGATAGTCATAACCATCCAGCTCAATATTCCTGAACTGGACCATCTTCGTGCCCATAGGCACAGCAAATTTCGCTTCCCAGCCATTGTCAGCATAGATATAAACGTCAGTCGCCATGAAAGCAATGCCATCCGGCAGAGCGGTAACAGAAATATTGGCGGGAATCGCCGCTTCGTCCACATTTTCCCAAGATACATGAAGAGGAATTTCCATTACTTCGGCAGCAGGCGGCAGCTGGTGCCGTGCCTCGAGCTCTTGCGCTTGCAGTTCTCTTGACGGCTTCCAAATCGCAGTTAGCCCGCTGCAAGCCGCGAAGCAGATTACAGCAAGCACCACAACAGCAAGACATTTGCTGAGGCAGCGTTTTATAAATGTGGGCATCCTATACCTCCGGATGACTAAAAGTGCATCTTTAATATCTGGCTAATTATAACTACCTCTCGCCATTTAGTCCAGTGTTGACCTAAGCGCCGACCTGGCCGGCTTTATCGCTTCGGTTCTCGCGGTAGCCAAATTAGCGGAAAAGCTTACGTAAATTTACCAAAATCAACTATTACCGGCGAGCCAGGTTTACAAAATATGTTAAAATTATTGAGTATATTTTGAGGGAGAGGAGATTTTCATATGTCTATTTTCCAACGGCGTAATCAGGGTGTGCACCCTAACTACGCCAAACATACGAGTGGCTCAGAACTCAAGCCTCTCAATCGGATAGACCATGTTAGCATCCCTGTCAGCATGCAAATTGGACCACCTCCGAAAGCCATAGTCGCCAAGGGCGACCACGTCCAGGTTGGTCAGGTCATAGCTGAAGGTGACGCTTATATGTCAGTTCCGGTTCACGCCAGTGTTTCCGGCGAAGTTCTTGAGATCACCAGCGAAGTCCAGAGTAACGGTCGCGCTTGCCAGGTGATCAAGATAAAAAATGACAAGCGCTTTACTCCCTACGAGCAACTTGCTCCGCCCCGGGTAGAATCTAAAGAGGACTTCATCAAGGCGGTTCGCGCTGCCGGACTAGTAGGTTTGGGCGGCGCAGGTTTTCCTACACATATAAAACTCAGCCCTCCGTCTGATAAACCTATTGACTATCTTCTAGTCAACGGCATGGAGTGCGAGCCTTATATTACCTCAGATGATTGGCTGATCCGCCACAAGGCGGCCGAGATCATGCAAGGTATTGAGGCCGTCCTCAAATGGTGTGAGATTCCCCAAGCCATTATCGGCATGGAAGATAATACACCTGAGGCCTTGATAGCCATGGAAGAAGCCTTGAAGAACAGTTCCTGTAAAGACAAGGTCAAGGTAAAAGCTCTCTCCTCCGTATATCCCCGTGGCGCGGAAAAGGTTCTGATCCGTAACTTCACCGGACGAGAAGTACCTTCCGGCGGTCTGCCTCACGACGTAGGTTGTCTGGTGCAGAACGTTGGTACTCTGCGTCAGATTGCTGAGTATCTTAATACCGGTATGCCTTTAGTTACCAGGATCATTACCATGGCCGGACCAGCGCTCAACCGTCCCGGCATCTATGAAGTTCCCATTGGCGCTCCCATCAAAGACCTGATTGATCTGGGTGGAGGCTTGTCAAAAGTCGCGGCCAAGGTAATCATGGGTGGCCCCATGATGGGTGTGGCTGTAACCAGCCTTAACTCACCTATTCTGAAGATGAACAACGCCATCCTGGTCTTCGACAACGAGTCTTGCGACTTAGGTGAAGAATTACCCTGCATTGGCTGCGGTCGTTGTGTGCGCGACTGCCCTATGCATCTGATTCCCACCGAGCTGGACCGTTTATCTCGTAAGTTTGACGCTGAGAATCTAATCCTCTACGGCATTGATGATTGTATGGAGTGTGGCGCCTGTAGTTATATCTGCCCTTCTAAGCGCTACCTCGTACAACATATCCGGATCGGCAAGCAGACCGTTCGTTCCTACCGGGCCGACCAGGCCGCTTTAGCCGCGGCCAACAGCAAAAAGGAGGACAAAGCCTAATGCTAAAAGTTTCCGCTTCCCCCCATGTCCGGCATAAAGACAGTACGGCCGGTATTATGCGGGATGTATGTATCGCTTTAGTACCGGCTATTGTCGCCGCTGCCATTCTTTTTGGCACCTCCGCCATTGGCGTAATCACGGTCACGGTAGCCTCTTGCATTCTTTTCGAATATCTTAGCCGCCGCCTCATGAAGCAAGAACAGACCATCGGCGACTGGAGTGCCGTGGTCACAGGTATTCTTCTGGCCTTCAACCTGCCTCCCACCATTCCGCTTTGGATCTGCGTAGTAGGTGCTTTCTTGGCCATCGTGGTCATCAAGCAATGGTTCGGCGGCCTGGGCCAAAACTTCCTCAACCCCGCCCTGGGCGCTAGAGTTATTCTCAGCATCTCTTTCCCTGCTGAGATGACCCACTTTGTCATGAGGCCTATCAACAGCCGCAGCGCTGATCTGATCAGCCGCGCTACGCCCTTGCGTTTTGCCGGTATGAACCCCGACGTGCTCTCTGCTCCTACCGCTACTGCCGATGGTGCCTTTGAGCCTTACAATTACCTGGATATGTTCATGGGCTTAAAGCCCGGTACGATTGGTGAAGTCTGCATCCTCGCCTTGCTGATCGGCGTGATCTATCTCTTAGCCCGCCGCGTGATTGATCTGTATACACCACTGGCCTTTATCGCTTCTGCTCTGGTTTTTGTAGGCCTAAACGGCCAGGATCTGCTTTATCACCTTTTAAGTGGTGGCTTGATCCTGGGTGCTTTCTACATGGCTAACGACTATACCACCAGCCCCATGCGCCCCAGTGGACAGATCATTTACGGTATCGGCTGCGGCTTGCTCACCGGTCTATTCCGCGTCTTCGGAGCTGCCAGCGAAGGGGTTTCCTTTGCTATCTTACTAATGAATATTCTCACACCTCACATCGACCACTTAACTGTTTATCGTCCTTATAAGCGTAAACAGATGGCCAAGATCAAAGCAGCGGAAGCCGCCGCGGCAGCTAAAGCCGAAGCTCCGGCCAAATCCGACGCTAAAGCTAAATAAGGAGGAAGTAGCAATGAAAGCCAAAATCGATTCTAAATTACTGCCTCTCTTGGTCTTGGCGCTTGTAGTACTGATCAGTACCGCACTGCTGGCGATTACTAACGAGATCACGATGCCAGCCAGAGAAGCTCAGGCTCAGCAAAGGATTTTAGCCTCTAAGCAGAAGATTTTCCCTGAGGCCGTAGATTTTAAAGCAATGACTATCGCCGATGACTACGCGGATAAAATCCTGTCACTGGAAGAAGCTTTTGGCGCCGATAACCAGAGTATCGGCTATCTGATCTATACCGAGTCTTCAGGCTACGGTGGCCAGGTTGGTTCCTACTTTGGGCTTTCTCATAAGGGTGAGATCGTAGGTATTGATATGCCGTCCAACTCTGAGACGCCTGGTCTGGGCCAACGCGTGCGTGAAGAAGCTTTCTACAGTCAAGCTCTGGGCTACACAGCTGATTACCGCTTTGCCCTGGGTTCTAACAAGCCTAAATTGGAAGAGGGGCAGCAGGCAGCCAATATTGACGCTGTCTCCAGCGCCACCGTTTCCTCTACGGCCTTTACCAATAATCTGAACACCTGCCTCGACTTCTATCAGGCCGAGCTGCAAGACGCAGGAAAGGAGTAAAAGCAAATGGAAGCCAATACTAAAGAACGCGTTCCCGCTAAACGTTACTGGGATGAGTTCACTAAGGGCATTCTGAAACAGAACCCCCTGCTTGTCCTTATTTTGGGCACCTGCCCTTCTCTGGCTGTAACTACCAGCCTCATCAATGGCTTAGGCATGGGACTGGCTGCTACTTTTGTCTTAGTTTGCTCCAACGTCGTTATTTCTGCCTTGAGAAAGGTCATTCCCGATAAGGTGCGTATACCTTGTTTCATTACCGTCATCGCCTCTTTCGTAACCATTCTTCGCTTCATCCTGGAAGCTTATCTGCCCAGCCTCAATGATGCCTTGGGTATCTTTATCCCCTTGATCACTGTTAACTGCATCATTCTGGGCCGCGCCGAAGCCTTTGCCAGTAAGAACACCATCGGCCTTTCCGCTTTAGACGGACTGGGCATGGGACTGGGCTTCACTCTGGCCCTGGTAGTTATCGGTGGTCTCCGCGAGATCTTAGGTAACGGTTCTATTGCCGGTTACAGCCTGCCCTTCATTGGTGGAGACAATGTACTCCAGCCCATGTTGATGTTTGTCATGCCTCCGGGCGGTTTTATCATCTTCGGTATGGTTATTGCCCTGGCTCTGGCCTTAAGCCGCAAATTCTACGCTAAGCATCCGGATGAGGCTGTGGAAGCCCGCGTCACTATCGGAGCTTCTTGCGATGATTGCGGCATGTCTTCTTATTGCGCGGCCATGGAGAACGTGACCAGCGCCACTGTGGAAAAGCCCGTGTCAGGTAAAGAAAGCAAAGATGCTGCTCAAGTAGCAGACGCTGGTACTACAAGCAAACCCGCAGAACCCAAAGCAGATGAAGTGGAGGCCAAACAGGCCAGTGCCGCTGAGCCTGCGGAAGCCGCGGAACCGGCAGAGCCTGTAGAGAACAAGGAGGTGTAGTATGCAAAACTTAGCGATGATCCTGTTTAGCGTAATTCTCGTAGACAACCTGGTCCTGTCGCAGTTCCTGGGCATCTGCTCTTTTATCGGACTGACCAAGAACCTGAAGAGCTCCATGGGCATGAGCCTGGCGGTCACCTTCGTAATGGTGGTATCGGCCGCTATTACCTGGCCGATTTATTTCTACATTCTCGCGCCTCTGGGCCTGCAATATTTAGACAACCTGGTCTTTATCCTGGTTATCGCCTCAACGGTACAGATCATTGAGGCAATCATCCACAAGACCGCTCCGGCTCTCTACGACTCCATGGGTATTTTCTTGCCCTTGATCACGACCAACTGCGCCATCCTCGGCATCATGTTCGTCAACATTGAGAGCTCCTATAACTTTGTCGAAGCTTTAGTCAATGGCCTCGGTGCCGGTCTGGGCTATATGCTGGCTATGTTCCTCTTCACCGGCGTTCGCCAGAAGATCGAAGATGCCAACCCGCCCAAATTTCTGCAAGGCTTACCCATCACCCTGATTGCCGCCGGACTGGTTTCCATGTCCTTCTTCGGCTTCAAGGGTCTGATTGAGAACTTGTTTGGTTAAGGAGGATAATGTAATGTCAGTCTTTAACCTTTTAACTTTGCCTTTGCAACTGGCTGTAATGGACGTTGTTGTGGCTATTCTCATCGTTACCGGTATTGCCATCGTCATGGGCGCGCTTATCTTGATCGTCTTCCACTTCTTCTCCGTGCAGGGAGATACACGTGAGGAAGAGATCGTTGAGCTCCTGCCTGGCGTTAACTGCGGCGGCTGTGGTTATTCCGGCTGCCAAGCCTACGCCGCGGCTCTAGCTAGCGAGAAAGACACCGACCTCAGTCGTTGTACGGCCGGTGGTCAGGAAACAGCCAACTCTTTGGCTCATTACTTTGGCCACGCGGCTGCTAAGTTCGTACCGAAGATGGCTATCGTACATTGCCAGGGTTCACAAGATCAGGTACGGGTAAAATACCAGTACACAGGTTCCATGGATTGCCGTACAGCCACCGAACTTTTCGGCGGCCCCGGTTCTTGCGCTTATGGCTGCCTGGGCTACGGTGACTGCTACCGAGCCTGTAAATACGATGCCATTACGATTGACAATGGTCTGGCTCATATCCATCCGGAAAAATGTATCGCCTGCGGGGCCTGCGTTAAGGCTTGCCCGCGTCATCTGATCCAAATTGAGCCAAAGTACTCTGACCTTTACACTGTCAGATGTATGAACCCGGAACCAGGCGCCAGTGTACGTCAGTCCTGTAATATTGGCTGCATCGGTTGCGGACTTTGCGTCAAGAACTGCCCTTCAGAAGCCATCCATATGGAAGAGAAGCGAGCAGTCATTGATGTAGACAAGTGCACGCATTGCAACCGCTGCTATGAGGTCTGTCCCACCAAAGCCATTGTCAAAGGCTTGTAATTAGCCTTGCACATCAACAGCCGCTGTGTTAGAATTTCTAAGCTATGCAGCAATGGAACGCTCAATTGGCATTATGAGTACCTGTGTACAGGTGCCCCACTATAGATAAGCAAGCTAGGAGGTGTTGGTCATGCCTAAATGTGAGATTTGCAATAAATCCATTAACTACGGACGGAAAATTTCTATTACCCGTTCTCAAGTAGCACGTAGAGCAAAAAGCAAACAAAAAGCTAACGTAAAGCGCGTCCGTGTCATAAAAGACGGTACGCCTCAGAGAATGTATATCTGCACACGCTGCCTCCGAGCTGGCGCTGCGCATAATCTCTAGAGCTAAATTAGCTTTTAGTTTTTACCTTTCTTACTCTCATAAAAAACCTCCGATCAGCTTGGTCGGAGGTTTTTTATTATGCTCAGTTTATCTAAAGAACTACTCGGTTATTGTCCTGCTTCCGGAAAATAACGTCGTACTGTAACCAGGCGCGATAAGAGATCACTTTCCCGATTGAGGTCACGCAGGTTCAGACTCGAATCATTGACGAGGCAGGTCAGAGCCTGACCCTCTTCCAGGATAATAGCAGCCCGATCTATCTTGCGCTTATCCTGCCCATCATGGAAAAAGAGTATATCGCCGGTCTGGAGCAGATTGACTCTAATCTGACCAGTTGTGGGATCTTTGACGGTGGTAACCGCCTGGCCGGCCTCTGCCTGACGCTGCAGGTCACGCGGCACGTCCAGGCCATTGATCTTAGCAGAGATAAAGATCACGCCCGCCATATCCGCGCCTTCTTTGGCCAGGCCACCTGGTACGTAAGGGCTGCGGTAGAAGTTCATCGCTGAACTGGCGAAAAGGCCCGCGGCGCGTTCAGGTACCGGTATGGCTTCTGTTGGCTCAAAAACCCGTACACCATTATTACTGATCCAACCGACTTGTCCCTGAGGTAGACGCAAACAGATTACCTGCTCTGAGCGATAGTCATAATAGAGCGTACTGCCCATGGGGGCTCTAAATAACAGATAACCGTTTCTGGTATGGCTCATAACCCTGGTTGAAGGGCCAAAAACCACCGCTTTCCCCAAGGCTTCGTTTGGGTCAACAGCTGCCAAATCGGTAGATAAGTAGCTTAACTCACACCAGGCCTGGTAACTGTCTTCTGCCAGCTCTATTTTTACCCAGCCAGTTGGTCCTTCCTCAATCACTGTGGCTACTTCGCCATAGAGAGCGGTACTGGTACGCAAGGCTTGGCGTTGTGGCTCAGCATAAAGCGGACAAGGTCCTCCTTTGATAACCACCTGGCCTGACAGAGCTACCGCTTCCAGTTCTGCTTGTTCTTCCACATCGGCATCGGTTGCTTCCGGGATTTCAGCAGGCCCTCTAAACAGCCTGGGTATGATAAATAAGATCAACAAAAGGCAAACCAAACTGGCCAAAAGCGGTGTCAGCCAGGGAGGTCTCTCACCTTTATTGTGGATATAGATCTGCTTGTTAAAGAACTTATCCTTATCCCTGTCCTGGCTCAGCACCTGTGGATTTCCAGAAGATTTAGAGTCTAGCCTCGCCTTATCCGCGGATTTTTTCTGACTCAACTTCCACCTCCTCTGGTAATTCTTCTAAGACCAACACACAAATGGCAGAGGCCAGTCCTGCCTCATGGCTGATAGAAAGGCTGGACTCTGCCATACGGCAAGGCGGTAGCTCCAGCAGGCCCTGGGCAAGGAGTCGGTCCAGTTCTCGCGTCCAGCTGTAATAAGGCGCTCCTCGCTTACTGTATAAGATTTCCACATCCTGTAAGCCAGGACCACCCACTAAGCCCAGTCCGGTTCCCAGGGCTTTGAAAAAGGCTTCTTTTGCCGCGAAGATCCCGGCCCAGTGTTCCGGTCGTTCGTGTCGTTCGTGACGCAGAGCAAGCTCTCGCTCAGTGCAGACTCGCTCTAAGCGTCGCTCCAAGCGCTCCGAATCTAAAGCGGCAAAGCGTTCTACTGCAACCAGATCTGTTCCGCAGCGGATCAGCATAATTAGCGCCTCTGTTGCCTTAGGGTAAGACGCAGGTCTGGTCCGGCAAAGGAGAAGGCCTGGTAGTTGCCGATCAGGCGGCTGCCGATACGATCATCGTAGTTGCGGCCAAGCTCAGCTGGAGAAAGATTACCGGTAATAAGCGTAACCGCAGAATTTAACTGCTCCCGTCTGTTCATCAGGCTAACCAGGTCACTGTAGGCATTAGCGTTGAGATTTTCTGAGCCTAGATCATCCAAAACCAAGACCGGTGTCGTTTCCACATAGGCGATCCTGTCCCGCGTGATCCGGTAGTCTGTCGGGTCTGGAGAGAAAGTGCGGTCTAAGGTACGCAGATGGGCTGTCAAATCCAGATAGTCGGAGCTGGAAATAAAGGCACTGCCGTAACCCTTGGCTCTCAGCTCGTTGGCTATGGCAGCTGCCAGCCAGGTCTTGCCCGTGCCGGTCTTACCAAAAAAATAAAGTTGACGACCCCGCTCCGGGAAAGCAGCCACTACGCCTGAGGCAAAATCGCGAAACCTCGCCGCCATCTCGCGCGGACTAGCCTTGCCTAGATAGTAGTCGGGATCAGTTCGGTCGCTAAAGAGTTCCAGCTCAAAGTCCGCGAGTTTAGCCTGATGTGGCAGAGAGAAAGCAATACCTCTTTTTTGTTCTATTTCTGCCAGTAGCTCAGGCGCGCAAGAGCAAAGCTCTCCCTGGTACTCACCTGTATCATGGCAGAGTGGGCAAAAATAGAGATCATCTGATGGGAGCACTTTACCTTCAGCTGTTCTGTAGGCAGCTTCCAGCTGATCCGCTAAAGTTTGTAACTCTGCTTCTGTGATAGTCAGCATTTCTTTGTCCCTGACCGAGTCAGGAGCCTCGCGCAGTTCCTTGGGCTTGATCGAAGCCTCTTCCCCTCTCGCCTCCACTTGTCCTCGCAGCTTGTTTTGCACCAAGCTAAAACCGGCCTGACGATATTCGCGGTCAAGTTTAGCCAGTTGAGGATTTTCCTTGCGTAAATACTGACGCAGCTTTAGCCGGCGGAGACGAGTTTCTTCGCGGCGCTCTGCGTAGGCTTCTGCCAGGGGCTGGGGAATAACAAGAGTCAAAGCTGCCTCCTTACTAGGCTAAACTTCTAGGATTGAGTGTCTTTATCTGAATCGAGCAGGTCCATACTGCTGTCAAACTGTTCGTAAAATTCCGGATCATAATCGCGCTGGCTGAAGTTAGCCTGATTTTGCGGACGGGCTTGCCTGAGCCCTGACCGCTGAGGAGCTTTCTTTCTACGCTTGGCTTCAAGCTCTAAAACCTGGTCCGTCGTACGTACACCGGCGTCTTTCCACTGGCGCAAAATACCTTCTACGTAAGGAAAATTATGCTGACGGCTTTGGGCTGCCGCGCGGCGAAAAGCCTCATCCACTAGTTCAAAGCTCAGCTGCCAATCCAGAAACCAGCGCCGCAGAAAATCCAGTTGGTAGCTGGAAAAGTTTTGCTCCTGGCGTAGGTTTTTTTGTAACTGGCGCACACTGCGATTGAAGCCATTCTCATACTCATATAAAACCGATAAGTCGGAAAAGTTACGGATACCTTGCTCTGCCCAGCGATTGGCAATGGCAGACGCATAGCTGTCACTGTGTAGGGTCTGATAGTGCTTAAGTTCGTTAAAAAGCGCATAGACTACTTCTGGCTCAAATTTGTAGCGGTCCAGCCAGTCTTCGATCTTGTAATAAAAAGACATAGGCATTGCGCCCTGGTAGAAAGTATTACTGATCTGAGCAATAAAAGCTTCACGCTGGCTAAGCTGATCGCTGGCTGCCTGTGACTGAGTTTCCGTAGCTTCAAAGGCAGTTTCCACCATTTCTGCCGGTTGTTCTGAGCGGATATCCAGGATTTCCAGACCGGCTTCACTAAGACTAATCAAACCTCGCCTGTTGAGTTCTGTTATGGCGTCCGCCAGTTGCTCCTGGCTCAAGGACAGACTGAGAGCTAAGCGTTCCTCATCCAGCTGCTTCTGGCTGGATTGGATCAAATAGCATAAACGCAGATAGAGTTTGAGTGAGGGACCACTGAGTACGGACAGATAATTGGTGATAAAAGCAGTGGGCAGCAGAATAAATTCCGCTTCCATCTCTTTCTCATGCCTCAGCTTGATCACAGATAATGTCCCCCTTCCCACGATTAAGGCGCTTACTTCTTTCGGAAATAAAAGCTCACGCTCAAAAAGAAAATAGCCCCACGGCTCTCGCCGCGGGGCTTAATTATAGCATATGCGATTCTTCGCTAAGCAAGGTCTGAGCGCAAGCGCTCAGGCTACTCACTACTTAGTCTCAGGTTCAAAGCTGGCGAGACGTACATAGGTCTCGTAACGCTCCTTGGCTGCTTCAGCGGCACGAGCGTAGATTGCTTCAATCTCTTCCGGATCGTGAGTGCCCTTCAGTGAGGTATAACGAACTTCCTTCTCTAGGAACTCGTGATAGTCACGTGTCGGGGGTTTGGAATCCAGAGTGAAGGGGTTCTTGCCTTCTTCTCTGAGAGCGGGGTTGTAGCGATAGAGGTGCCAGTAACCGGTCTCGACCGCATCCTTCTCACGGGTCTGAGAGATAGTCATGCCACCACGGATACCGTGGTTGATGCAAGGTGAGTAGGCGATGATCAGTGAAGGACCAGGCCAAGCCTCAGCCTCACGGATAGCCTTGAGAGTCTGAGCCGGGTTAGCGCCCATGGCGATTTGAGCCACGTAGACGTAACCGTAAGTCATCTGCATGACGCCCAGGTCTTTCTTACGTATAGGCTTACCGGCTGCCGCGAATTGAGCTACAGCACCTAAAGGAGTAGCCTTAGAGGCTTGTCCACCGGTGTTGGAGTAAACTTCGGTATCCAATACCAGGACGTTGATATCCTGACCGGAAGCCAGAACGTGGTCCAAGCCACCGTAGCCGATATCGTAGGCCCAACCGTCACCACCGATGATCCAGGAAGAACGCTTGTAGAGGTAGTCCTCATATTCCAGAACCTTCTCAACCAGATCTTGGCCTTCACCCTTGTAGTTCTTGAGCGCGGTGACCAGAGCTTCAGTGAGAGCCAAGGTCTTCTCACCGTCTTCGTAACCTTCTTTCCAAGCGTCAAAAGCTTCGTTGTAGGCAGTGTCCTGAGATTTCTCTCTCAGTTCAGCCAGATAACCCGCCGCGCTTTGACGCAGTTGCAGATAGCCCATGTGCATACCCAGTCCGTGCTCGGCAGCATCTTCAAAAAGGGAGTTACACCAAGCCGGTCCCATGCCTTCCGCGCCTTGAGTGTAGGGCATGGAAGGAGCGGACGCGCCATAAATGGAGGAGCAACCGGTGGCGTTAGAAATCTGCATGCGCTTACCAAAGAGCTGAGTTACCAGTTTTACATAAGGAGTCTCACCGCAGCCAGCGCAAGCGCCGGAGAAGCAGAAGAGCGGCTCCTCAAACTGTGAACCCTTGACCGTAGCGGTGCTCATGGGGTTCTCTTTCTTGCTTACCTTCTCATTGATGTAGTTGTAGTTAGCCAGTTGATCATCGTGGTTGTCATCTAAGGGCTTCATATCCAAAGCCTTGACCGGGCAGATATTAGCGCAGGAGCCGCAACCGGTGCAGTCCAGAGGCGAGCATTGGATAGCATACTTGTACTGATCGTAGGGCTTAGCGCCATCTTTGTAGCGCAAGGTCTCAGGTGCGTTAGCAGCCTCTTCCTCGGTCATGAGCGCGGGGCGAATGACTGCGTGAGGGCAAACCAGAGAGCACTGGTTACACTGGATGCACTTCTCAGAGTTCCAGATAGGAATATTAACGGCAATACCACGTTTCTCATATTTAGTGGTGCCTGAAGGCCAATGTCCATCTTCTCTATCTGTGAAGGTAGAAACCGGCAGCTCGTCACCGCGTTGAGCGTTCATCACATCGACAATATTGGTGATGTAGTCAGGAGCCTCGCGCAGTTCCTTGGGCTGGATCGGAGCCTCTTTCCACTCTGCGGGCACGTCAACCTGAGTGAAGCTGTCAATACCAGCGTCTACAGCGGCGTAGTTCATGTTGACGATATCTTCGCCCTTGTGGCCGTAAGACTTAACGATAGCCTGCTTCATGTATTTGACCGCGTCATCTACCGGGATAACCTTGGTGATAGCGAAGAAGGCTGCCTGCATGATGGTGTTGATTCTGCCACCTAAGCCGATGTTCTCAGCCAGTTCTACAGCGTTGATAGTGTAGAACTTGATATTGTGCTCAGCCAGATAACGTTTTACTTCGCCAGGCAGGTGCTCTTCCAGTTCTTCACGGTTCCAGCTGGTATTGAGCAGGAAGGAACCACCCTTTTTAAGGGGGGAGAGCATGTCGTACTTATCCAGATAGCTCTGATTATGGCAGGCAATAAAGTCAGCGCGGTCTACAGTGTAAGGCGCGCGAATGGGGTGCTTACCAAAACGCAGGTCGGAGATGGTTACACCACCGGACTTCTTGGAGTCATAGCTGAAGTAAGCCTGGGCGTACAGATCGGTGTGGTCACCAATGATCTTGATGGAGTTTTTGTTAGCGCCGACCGTACCGTCAGAGCCAAGTCCCCAGAAACGGCAGGCGATAGTGCCTTCAGGAGCGATCTCCAAAGCAGGAGATTTTTCGAGTGACAGATGGGTCACGTCGTCGTTGATGCCGATGGTGAATCTGGTCTTGGGTTGGTCTTTGTCCAGCTCATTGAATACAGAAACGATCTGGTCGGGCGTGGTGTTCTTGGATGATAAGCCGTAACGTCCACCAATGATGGTAGGAGCGTCACCATGGCCCTTAAAAGCGTTGACCACGTCTAAGTAGAGCGGTTCGCCAGCGGCGCCGGGTTCCTTGGTTCTGTCTAATACCGCGATTTTCTTAACAGACTTGGGGATAGCGGCCAGGAGACGGTCGTTGCAGAACGGACGATAAAGACGGACATTGATAACACCGACTTTCTCACCTTGAGCGTTCAGGTGATCAACTACTTCGGAAGCGGTCTCAAAGACAGAGCCCATGCAGATGATCAGTTTCTCAGCGTCAGCCGCGCCGTGGTAATCAAAGATCTGGTAATCTTTACCGGTCAGCTTGTTGATCTCTGCCAGATAATGCTCAACGATTGCGGGCAGAGCATCATAGAAGCGGTTGGAAGCCTCGCGGGCCTGGAAGAAGATGTCACCATTCTCCGCGCTGCCACGAGTAATGGGGTTGGAAGGAGAAAGTGAACGTTTGCGGAACTCTTCCACTGCGTCCATATCTACTAATTTAGCCAGATCATCGTAGTCCAGAAGTTGAACTTTCTGGATCTCGTGGGAAGTACGGAAACCGTCGAAGAAGTGCAAGAAAGGTACACGGCTTTCGATAGCGGATAAGTGAGCTACAGCAGCCATATCGTGTGCTTCCTGGACACTGTTGGCGGACAGGAGCGCAAAGCCGGTCTGGCGGGCAGCCATTACGTCGGAGTGGTCACCGAAAATGGACAGAGCGTGGGTAGCTACGGTACGAGCACTCACGTGAAATACGCCCGGCAAGAGCTCACCGGCGATCTTGTACATATTGGGAATCTTAAGCAGTAAACCCTGAGAAGCAGTGAAGGTGGTGGTCAGAGAACCGGTTCCCAAAGAGCCGTGTACAAAACCGGCCGCACCGGCTTCTGATTGCATCTCTACTACTTTTACAGTTTGATTGAAAATATTTTTGCGACCCTGGGTTGACCATTTATCAACCATGTCAGCCATAGGGGAAGAAGGTGTGATCGGATAGATACCGGCAACTTCAGTAAAAGCATATGCGGTATGGGCACATGCGGTGTTGCCGTCCATCATCATAAATTTCTTTTCTTTAGACATTGAACTCTCCTTTACTCAAGCGTGCTTTATTAGGAACAGTGTGTGACTGTTTCTGTTCTGTCAAAATCACCTACTGATTGTAACATAGATTACCTAATTCATTAATCGTTTTTGATCAGAAACCAAACGCCAAAACCGCTGAAAATCTGGTCTTTAAGCCCTGGCGATTGCGGCAAATTGATCTGTGCGCAAAGAAGCTCCGCCCACCAAAGCGCCGTCTATATTGTGGCTGTGCAGGAATTCGCCAGCGTTTAGAGCATTGACTGAGCCTCCATAGAGGATGTGTGCGCGAGCCGCGATCCGGTCACCATAAGTCTGACGCAGGAAGCAACTCAGGCCACCACAGACCTCCTCCACTTCTTTGACTTGCGCCGCGCGACCACTGCCGATAGCCCAAACCGGCTCATAGGCAATGCTGATAAATTCCATCTGGTCAGCGCTAAGGCCCTTCAAAGCTTCGCGTGCCTGTCCGACTACTACTTCCAAAGCGCGTCCGGCATCGTGATCTTCCAGGCTCTCTCCTACGCAGAGGATTACTCTCAGGCCCCAGGCTCTAGCTTGTTTGATCTTCTCATTGATCAGGGAATCGCTTTCACCAGCGTACAGACGGCGCTCAGAGTGTCCCAGAATTACGCTATCCACATTCATCTCTGCCAGGAAACGCGCGGATATCTCACCGGTGTACGCTCCCGCTTCTTCTTGATGGCAGTTTTGCGCGGCAACTTTTACTTCTGTACCTTCACAGAGCGCCAAAGCCTCCGGCAAGGCAGTATAAGGTACAGCCAACATTAGCTGATGTGGATAGGGAGTATTTTGCAAGATGGCCTCGATCAAGGGTCTGGCCGCCTTAGGCGAGCCTGCGTTCATTTTCCAGTTACCACAGACCAGTTTTTGCTTCTTGCCTCCCCAGGCAAGGTTGGTAATACCAGGCAAGAGCTTGCCTTCCAGGAATTCCAGAGAAGCGCCGCCACCAGTAGAAACGTGCGTGACTTTATCGGCCAGACCAAAACTGTCAATTGCGGAAGCGGAATCACCCCCACCAACAATAGTTACTCCCTGGCTGCTTGCCATGGCTTCGGCGATAACTTTGGTACCAGCGGCAAATTGCGGAAATTCAAAAACACCCATAGGGCCGTTCCAGACTACAGTCTTAGCGTTTTTTATCACCTGACTGTATGCCTCACGCGTTTTAGGTCCAATATCCAGCCCCATAAAGTCGGGCTGAATCTGCTCTTGCGCCTCTGATTTAGCATCCGCAGCGAATTCTTTGGCTACCACGTGGTCTTCCGGCAAATAGACCTTCACGCCTTTCTCTTCTGCCTGAGCCAGCAGTTCTTTAGCCAGATCCAACAGCTCGTCTTCTACGCGCGAAGCGCCGATCTTCTGGCCTTGCGCCTTAAGGAAAGTATAGGCCATAGCACCACCAATGATTAGAGCATCCACTTTGCCCAGCAAATTCTTGATCACTGGAATCTTATCCGAAACTTTAGCACCGCCCAGAATGGCTACAAAAGGTCTTGCGGGATCGGCCAAAGCCTGACCCATGACCGCTATTTCTTTTGCTACCAAAAGGCCGGAAGCTGAGGGCAGGAAATTAGCCACACCCCAAGTGGAAGCGTGCGCACGGTGAGCCGTGCCAAAAGCATCGTTAACATAGAAATCAGCCAAAGCAGCCAGTTCTCGCGCAAAGGCGCGATCGTTAGCCGTTTCCGCACTTTCAAAACGCAGGTTCTCTAAGAGCAGGACTTGTCCCGGTTTGAGCTCAGCAGCCTTGGCCTTAGCATCCGGTCCTACTACATCTTTAGCTAGAACCACTTCCTGGCCCAAGAGCTCAGACAGACGCCTGGCTACTGGCTTAAGACTAAGCTTCTCTTCATAACCCTTGGGACGGCCTAAGTGGGACATGAGTATCAGGCCGGCAGAGCGCTCTAAGATAGCGTGGATCGTGGGCAGGGCCGCTCGAATCCTTTTATCATCGGTGATAGCTCCACTTGCGTCTAAGGGCACATTAAAGTCTACCCGGCAAATTACTTTCTTAGCTGTCAAATCTACGTCGTTGATACTTCTTCTGATAAAACTTTCCATATATCTCCCTCGTTCCTGGCCTGGGCCGCCTTGTGTTACAATCGCATTATAGTACAAGTCTACCTCTTGCACAGACGAGCTTGGGAGGTATGGAGGTTATTCGCATGAGAAGCATCACGATACTGCTACCTTCCTATAACGAGGCTGAGCAGTTACCTAAGACCATCGCCAGAATCCCCAAGCACATCCCCTGCCACTACGACTATAGATTGTTATTTGTTGATGACGGCTCTACGGACGACTCCTGGAAGGTCCTGACCCACGCCGCAGCCAAAGATCCGCATATCCAGGCCATCCGTTTTTCCCGAAATTTCGGGAAGGAAGCCGCTATCGTAGCCGGTCTTTTGGAAGCGGAAGGTGACGCCGTGATCGTGATGGACTGTGACCTACAGCATCCGCCTCGCTATATTCCAGAACTTCTTAGCTATTGGGAAAAAGGTTATCAAGTAGTGGAAGCGGTCAAGGAAGCACGTCAGAGCGAGGGTCGCTTCAAGCGTTGGGCTGCCAAAACTTATTATAATATTTTTCGCGAATTGACTGGTTTGGACTTGAGCAACGCTTCCGACTTCAAGCTCTTGGACCGCCAAGTCGTGGAGATCTGGCGGCAGATGCCAGAACGCGCCAATTTTTTCCGTGCCCAGTCCGCCTGGGTTGGTTTTAAGCACAAGTCCTTTAACTTTCAGGTAGACGAAAGGACCACAGGTGAGAGCCGCTGGTCCACCACCAAACTTACCCGTCTGGCAGTTGACTCTATTACCGGTTTTTCGGCTAAACCTCTACTCTGGATCTCCGGTTTAGGGGCTATTTTCATGGTGTTCTTCTTAGTAATGGCTATTATCAGCCTAGTACAAAAATTTTCCGGTACCGCCGCAGACGGTTTTACCACGGTGATACTACTGCAGCTGCTGATTGGCGGCTCTACCCTCTTCTCCCTCGGTCTGCTGGGAATCTATCTGGAAAGGATTTTTGCCGAAGTGAAGGGACGGCCGCGTTATATCGTGTCCGACCGCCTCGGCGATGGAATAAAACATGACTCAACTCAAAGGCTCGACTCTCGCGAGACAGATTAGCCAGTGGACCTATAACGGCGGTGTAGACCTGCATCTGCACAGTAATTGTTCTGATGGCAGCGCCAGTCCGGAAGCAACAACCCGCATGGCGGTCGAGAGCGAACTTGAAGCCTTCGCGCTCACTGACCACGACAGCCTGGCCGGTCTGGAACGCGTCTACAGCACTTTGAGTATCTTTCCCGAAGAAGCACAGCCTGTATTTGTACCCGGTATTGAAGCCTCACTGGACTTTCATGGTTCCTGCCACACTCTGGCCTACTTTCCTGATCTGGAAACAGCCAATAATTTAATACCTTTTATCGATAAGGTCTGCCTTGGTCGTCGCGAACGCAACCTCAAGGTCATGGTCAAGCTCCAGGAATTGGGTTTTAAGCTCAGACTTGAAGACGCGGAAGCTTTCGCTCAGGAACCCGAGAACACCGGCCGAGTGCATATAGCTCAGGCAATGTTAGCCAAAGGCTATGTTGATTCTCTGGAAGAAGCGCTGCACCGTTATTTATTGCGAGGCGGCGCGGCTTATGTAGACAGAGAACGTATTCCGCTCGTTGAGGGTGTAGACGCTGTACACAAGGCGGGAGGCGTGGCTTTTATGGCCCATCCCCAGGAATATCCCTGGTCCGCTAACGAAGAAGGTCTAAGGCAAGGGCTTTTAGAAGCCAAAGCTACGGGTCTTGATGGTGTGGAGTGCTTCCATAGCGAAGCCACGCCTGCTGAGCAGCAGCTAATTTATTTGGTCACGCGCGAGCTGGGGCTGGAATTCTCTGCCGGCAGCGACTGGCATGGCACAAATACTAAGCGCCCGCATTATACGGGCGCCAGTAAGTTTGTAGGGTAAGCGTAGTTTAGCTTCGCTTATTGTTTGTTTTCTAAACTAATTCTCTGCTAAATCTAAGGTTCTTGCGGAGGGGCGGTGGGCGCGTAAATGGGTCCATCCAGCTCGTCGGCCTCTGAAGTAGTAGTATTATCCGGCTCTTTATGCTTGCTCACCTTGGTTACACCACGAAAGCCCGGATAAGTGTGATCGTACATGAGCTCTGACTTCAGTACTTCGCCAGCCGCTGAATAATACCGGCGATAAACTTTAACATGGGTCGCCGGCCTGGGCTCAACTTTGACCTCGGTCTCTCCCGGAGCGATGTTGGGATCTTCTTCTTCCAGCGGTTTCTCTTCTACTGGAGTTTCGCCGATCAATTCCACGTAAAGATCAATGGTGTTTCCGTCAGGCTGTTTGGGTCCATAGAAAGAGAAGCTGAGCGTAGAACCGTCGAAATAGGACATGATGGCGTAAGGATATTCACTAGTATTGGTAAAGACAAAGTCCGACCAGTCTGAAACCATGCAGTCCGTACCCAGCGGCGTATAGGAAACCGGTTGCGAGTGGAAGTTGTGCACGTCTATGCTCATACCTGCGCGTACGGCAGCGATATACAAGGTTGTAGAAGGTTGGCAAAGACCGCCGCCCATGCCCACGTCATCGTTACCGTATTCATCTTGGACACCTGCTTCTACAAAGCCATTTTCGGCCGTAATAGCTCCGATAGTTTCTTTATAGGAGAAGCTCTCACCCGGTTGGACAATCGTGCCCAGGATTCTCTCCGCAGCCACATTGATATTGTGGTTACGGCCTTCCGAATAATAAAGAATAGGCGTCGAGGCTGAGGCTACCAGGCCAAGGCGCGGTTTGAGTTCTTCGGCTGTGCGTCCGGGAGCGGTGAAGTTTACCGGCAAGGTCAGCTCGGTTTTAAAGTCACGGTCTTCCAAGCGTTTAAGGATCTCCTCTCTGGCTTTTGCCTGATCCATTTCCCGGCCGGCCTGCTCGTCTTCAAAAACAAATTCCGCCGTTTCAAAGTCAAAGTCAATTGCTTTGGCATCGCGACCTTCCTGGTCAACCTTGTTCACCAAAGCGGTAAAAGCATCGTTGAATGAAGCTTCGTCCACACGATAATGCTCATTCAGAGACAGGCGGCGACCCAACAACCTGGAACTTTCCGTTTTGGCTTCTTGCAGGATCGCGCCCAGATCCAGGCGCAGGCCCAGTTGGTAAGGTGTCAGCTCGACATAGCCGTCATCGCCCTCCGCCAGTTCTTCTTCTGGATGGGCGTAGATCAGCTTGAGCTTTCCCAGATGGCGCATCTGCTCTTCTTCCTGCTCGCTCAGGATCATGCGGGCTTCTTCATAAGGAAGAGTGCCTAAATCCAGATTGCGGTAATGCATACCAGACGCAATCTGCCCCTCAGGGGTTTCAGTCAACTCATCATCCGAGCAGTAGATATTAGTCAAGCAACGCTCGGCTTTTTGCAGCTGGTTATAACGTTGGTAGCTGTATACGCCGAATCCCGAGGCCAGAGCCAGGATCAGTAACAGCACCGCTAGGGTTATACGGCTTTGTCTCACGCTTTTATCTCCCGCTTTTCTCTTATTCTTCGCCTGCCGGGACTTGTTGGTCGCGCTGGTAGACGGTGATTTGCTGACATTTTTTCTTGCCATTAATAGAAGATCCTTCTTATACCGGCAATACGTGCCGCCCAATAATCCATGTTCAGGCTGTCGATAACAACACCTGTACTCTCGGTTCCGGCATGGACCATTTGACCACCGCCGATATAGATACCCACGTGATAAACGTTAGTGCCTTCGCCAAAGAAAACTAGATCACCCGGGACCATGGCACTGTAGTCCTTGTAGCCGAAGCTGATGGGGATACCGTCATAGATCTGATCGTAGGTAGAGCGGCCGATGGAAACACCCATTTGACTGTAGATGTACTGGGCAAAACCAGAACAGTCAAAGGTGTTAGGGCCAGCCGTACCGTACACGTAAGGATATCCCACGTACTGCAGGGCCAGGTTTGCAACCGCCGAGCCACCAGCTAAGTCCGCCGGGTTTTCTACAGTGGGGATATCGCTGGCAATATATTGGACTTCCTCGTGCTGGATCTCTCCATTCAGGTCATCACTGGAAATAGGATCGGTGGTAAGGTTATCGCCATATACGTAGGCCACTTCGCCATCGTACCAGCTAATCTGGAACCAGCCACCACTGTAGCCGACAGCCTCACAGTAGTCACCGTAGTACATAGTGCCAATGACTTCACTGGAAGTGGACGGCTCGCGTCGGATATTAACACCGGAGAAGAGTGAGTAGAGCGTGCCATAGTAAGGCTCAAACTCATTTTCCTGGTAAACAGGCTCTTCCGGCTGATAGATTTCTTCTTCTCTGGGTACAAAGTTGTAAGACAAAAGGCTGGAATAGATGTAACCTTCCGAACCGTCAGCCAGTAACACATGTGACCAGCTGCCGTTCGTTTCCAGTTCCCATACCTGATCACCAGCATTAAGCTCGGTCGCGATCTCCGCGTCCATAGAATCGGCCGTGCGTACATTGACCACCTCGCCGTATACCCAGGCCGTGAGGTTAGTAACTTCGAAACCGCCAGACAGATGGTTATAGGTCTGCTCCTCAGGAGTTGGCAAGGCTTCCTGGCTTTGCGGCTCTCCTATGACATCCTCGACTAGTTCTTCCTGAATTTCCGCGTCAACAGGTGCCTGTGTCGCTAAGTCTGTAAGCTCGGATGGCTGCGCTAAAGCCTCAGCAGTAGTCGCTTCAGGCTGTACTGGTGTTCCCTGATCCGCCGGCTGCTCCTGGCTTGGCGGAGTGCTCTGCTCCCCCGCTGCCGCAATCGGATGATTATCGACAGGCCGGTACTCTACTGGGGATTTCCAAACCATGGCGGATGGCTCAGCCGCAAGCTGAGTCTTTACCTGATTGCCAGGAGGGATACCCGCGCCGGTCTTGATCAGATTGGCTACATCGGCCTTACTGATTTTAGCGGCATTACGCGGTTTAGCCGGGCTTAACTTATCCAGGGCCTTACTCTGCTGTGGCGCATACTGCGTCGGTTGCGTAGCCCTTTGGGCCTGGCGGCTCAGACTGGCTTTTTTCATATGGACGCTATTGTCCTTAGGCATGGAAACAATCAGTAAAGCCAAAACGCCTAACAAAGCTAAGGCCACCAGTGGCAGCACCACCAAGAGTACCGAGTGAGCTTTGGAATGAGGCTTGATTCCACCCTTAAGTTGCTTAGGTACAGGGCCTGTACGGCCGTCTGCCTGCCTGGGCAACGGTCTGGTGTTTTGTCTTGCTACTTTGCCGGTATGTTGAGGCACTGAGCCTGTGTACTGAGGTACTTTTCCGGTATGTTGTTGAGTTTTATCGTTACGTTTTTTCAAAACAATTTCTCCAACCTGTCAGGCTGTGCCACAATAGACGATCTTCACTTTCGCTGTCGTCAGACACCTAGCCCAACTTTAAGTCAACCTATATTTTAGCTTCAGAAGTCGTAAGCGTCTAGTTTTTTACTTTACAAGCTTTCAAAGGTCTTGTGTTTTCGTTTACGATTTGGTTAAATACTCTGCCGTTTTAAGCTAACCATGGCTCGAAATACTCACTTGCAGGGCATCATCAATAGGAATAGAATATGAGCCGATTGTATGCCGTTAAAGGAGTAAGTATGAAGGTAGTAGTAGGAGGAGCCGGCAAACTGGGTTCCTCGTTTATCCACGAATTATACCACGAAGGACACAAAGTAACCGTAATTGATACCATCGAAGCTACACTCGACAAAATACAAAACCAGGAAGATGTCCAAACTGTCGTAGGTAGCATCACTTCCATAGACATCCAACAGGAAGCGGAAGTGCAAAACAGCGATATCTTTATCGCCGCCACAAACTCAGATGAAGTTAACGTGACCGCCGCGATCATTGCTAAAAAGCTGGGGGCTAAACATACCTTGGCCCGTATGCGTGATATAGAGTACTCGTCCTACACCGGCTTTGTCCGAGATAGCCTGGGAATTTCCTATCTGATGAACCCGGAGTACGACGTAGCCCGCCACCTGGCAGAGATGCTGGAATATCCGGCCGTCTATGGCCTGGAGCGCTTTCTCAGTGGCAATATCACCATGATGGAGGGAGTGCCACGCCAGGGCAGCCACCTGATCGGCATGAATCTTCGCTCCTTCCGCCGTCACTATCCTTCTCTGATCATTACCGCGGTTGATCGCCACAACGATGTATTTATACCTGGTGGTGATTTTATCCTGCAAGGTCAAGACCGAATTATGGTCACAGGCTTAAGCCAGGATCTGCGCGATCTTTATGGCGAATTCGCTAATTACAGGACACGCCTGGAAGACGTACTTATCATAGGTGGTGGCCGAATTGCCCACTATCTGCTGGGTCGAATCCACCGCTCGCATTTTAAGATAACTCTCGTAGAGAGGAACGAATCACGCGCCATGACCCTGGCGGCGGAATTTCCAGAGGTCAGGGTGATCATAGGTGACGGTACTGATCTTACCGTACTCGACGAATTACAGCTGGAAAAACTGGATATTATGTTTGCCCTGACCGGCATGGACGAGCAGAATGTCATGCTCAGTCTATACGCGGACAGCAAAGGAGTGCCTCGTACCGTCTGCAAGGTTAACCGCACTAACATGCTGCCCCTGCTCTCCAGTCTGGGTCTGCAAACCATTATTACACCTCACTCCCTGGCCGCGGTAGGCGCTATGCGTTATATCCGTTCGCGTGACTCGGCGCAGGCTTTTGCTATGGACGCGCACTACCGCCTGATGAATGACCGAGTAAATGTCCTGGAGTATAAGCTACTCAAGGAATCCAATCTGCTGGGCATACCTATTAAGGATCTAACCCTCCATCCAGAAACTCTGGTCGCCTTTATCTACCGCAAGGGCAAGATCATCTTCCCTCAGGGTTCTGACACGTTCCACAAAGGTGACCGAATCGCACTAGTCACTAAGTCCACGCAGCATACCGATCTGGAAGAACTGATCTGGACTTAAAACGAGCCGATTCTGAGGCCGATTTTTTGTGTTTAGCTTTTCACCGGAAAGGATCATCCTGACATGAACCTAAAAATGATTGCCTATTCACTGGGCAAAATTTTGCAGATCGAAGCCGCTCTCCTGGCAGTGCCGTTGTGCGTCGGCCTCATCTACCACGAAGGTCAGACCATTTATTTAGCCTATCTGGGTGCCAGTTGTCTGGCTTTTCTCATAGGTAGTCTGCTCAAGGCCAGAAAGCCCAAAGATACCAATATCTATACCAAAGACGGCCTGGTCATTGTCGCTCTGGTCTGGCTGGTCTATTCAGTAATTGGCTGTCTGCCTCTGATTATCACCGGTGAAGTTCCACAGTTTGTGGACGCTTTTTTTGAGATCATTTCCGGTTTTACTACCACCGGAGCCAGCATTATCCCCAACGTAGAAGCTCTCAGCCAGGCCAGCCTCTTTTGGCGTTCTTTTACTCACCTGATCGGTGGTATGGGCGTAATTCTCTTTGCTTTGGCGGTCATGCCCGGTCTGGGCGCCGAAACCATTCATATTATGAAGGCCGAAGCCACCGGCCCCAACTTCGGTAAAGTAAGTCACACCATCCAGGACACAGCTCGTCGTCTCTATCTTATTTATTTGTCTATGACCGCAATCCTGACCCTGGTGCTCTTGCTCTGCGGAATGAATCTCTTCGATGCCATGATCCATGCCTTCAGTGCCGCCGGCACCGGAGGATTCAGTAATTACAAGAACTCCGTCGGCCACTTCAACAGTCCCTTGATCGAAGTAGTGCTTGGCTTTGGTGTATTGGCTTTTGGCGTCAACTTTAATGTTTACCACTATCTTCTGCTCAGCAAGTTTCGTTCACGTCCTAAGAGCGAGGAAGTCAATTGGTATTTATCCATAGTGGGCATTGCCACCCTATTGATCTCGCTCAATATTCTGCCTCAGGTTCTGGCCCAGGGCGGCAATTACTGGGCGTCCTTACGCCACAGTTTCTTCTACACCACCTCTATCATGACTACCACCGGCTTTGTTACCGTGGACTACACCCTCTGGCCGGTCTTCTCGCGTACCATGCTTCTGGCAGTCATGTGCATTGGCGGCTGTGCCGGCTCAACCGCTGGTGGTCTTAAGGTATCTCGTGTAGCCATGATGACCAAATCCGCAATCCTGGGCATCCGTGGTTCCCAGGAACCGCGTCGAGCTCTGCCACTTCGCTTTGAATACAAGGCAGTTCGCCCCGAGAAGCTGCGCAAAGTCTTCCAGTTCCTGGTTATCTATATCCTATTTTTTGCTTTATGCATGTTTGTCGTTTCTTTGGACCAGGTAACTTTCGAAGAAGCTTTTGGCAGTGTCGCAGCCAGTATCAACTGCATCGGACCAGGCATGGGGCGCATGGGCCCTTTCGGCAACTACGCCATACTAACACCACTCAGCAAGTACACACTCTGCTTTGCCATGATCGCTGGCCGCCTGGAGTTCTACCCCCTGCTCATGCTGCTCGGCGCGCCCTTCTCAAAGAAAAGAGCAGTCTAAACAACTTTATTGAGCTTAATAATTCAGCACTTCTCGTATCTTCTCTATGTACAACTGGTGCAGTGATTCTATATTGCTGCTTGAATAGGTCCTGACAACAAATCTATAAACAAAATTAATTTCGTTACTGGAACTAATTACTCTCAAGTATAGCGGCACCAGATCCTGCTCACGGCTAAAGTCTTTTACCTCTATTTCAATATCCTTGTTGGTATTAAAGGCAACCTCAGATTCATAATTAAAAATTGTCCTGAAAAGGTCTCCTTTAATTAAATCATTTAGCTCCTGAAATTTCAGAACGTCTATGAAATTAGCACCTTGATGATCAAGTACAGAATGAAAATCCCTGTATGCCTCTTGAACTGCGATTGCCGGATTATCTTGGTCTAGTCGGATTTCCAAAATCCTGCTTGCATGGCTTCCTCAATACGGCGTTTCGCAAGAAATTCGAGATAGTCCTCTACCGGTTCCAGCTCTTGCAAACAACTCGAAGAATCTGCTGATAACAATTTTTCAAGCATAACAACAAAGCTATAGTAATCAAATAAAGCATGATGTGCATTAATAAGCAAATATGTACTCTCAACTGTCTCGATAAAATAGAAATTAATCAAAGGGCAAGAATCAATTCTAAAATTCTTCACCAGCTTTGCGACAAAATCTCGGTTCAAAGTTTCGTCTGTTTTAATGTATTTATAATAACTTTCAAAAGGTTCATTCTTATTTTCCACGTAGATATATTTGCCCAGTCCTTGAGGCAAAAAAGAAAGTCTAAATACTTGGTGCTTGGCAATCAAATTACGTAAATTAAGCTCTAATTTGCTGCGCTCAATATTGGGCTTAATTCTTACAAGTTTAATTAAATTATATTGAGGATAAACATCCTCAAAGCCTTCCAAACCTTGAGCATTGCGTTCTAAGTTAAGTGTCATCTCTTGGAAGGAAGGAGGCTGTACCATATGGCCACTAATGCTAGCCCCAGCTTCTCTTTCATCAGCCAGCGTCAAACTATAGTTAGAAATAATATCTGCCAGAGGATTATTCGAAAGAAAGAGGTTAGGTGGAAGATCAATTCCAGCTTCTCTTTGTAATCTAAGGCTGATAGTAAAAGCATCCAGAGAATTCCCGCCTTGGAATAAAAAAGTCTCCTGCAGGTTAATTTTGTGAAGTAAAGTAGATTCAATAATATTCACGATTGTCTCTTCTGCTGATTGGTTGTTAGAAATTTCGGTGCATATAGGAAGCTCATAATCCGGTAATTTTGCTTCATCGAACTTACCATTAATATTATAATAGAATCTATCTACCTGCATGAAATAATTGGGGATCATGTAGATTGGCAGTTGTTTCAGAAGAAAAGAATGGAGAGCCTTAATATCAATTTCTTCCTTAGAAACCAAGTACGCAACGATGCGATCATTAACCAAATCACTAGTCACTTTGATATGCACATCATCAATGCCGGGATACTTTAAAATATTGCTTTCTATGTCCTTGGTTTCAACACGATAACCGTTAATTTTTAGCTGGTCATCTTTTCTACCTAAATATTCAATCTCTCCATCATCTGTCAAGAAACCATAGTCTCCTGAAGCATAGAAAATACCCTCCCTGTCCGGGATCTTTACGAAAGACTCAGCAGTTAAGTCGGGTCTTCCGACATATCCCTGTGCGATCGCTCTGCCAGCTATAAAAATTTGGCCCTCCCGCGCCGGCTTAAATTCGTCATCAAGGATAATAACTTCATATCCCTTTAAGGCCCTGCCGATTGATACGCGAGATAAGCCAAATGCATTATTATGGTCATATTTTTTGCTGGTTGCGAAAATACAGGCTTCTGTAGGTCCATACATATCAATGAGGATTTTTTCCGGACCATATTTTTTAAAAAAGTCTTCCAACAAATTAACGCTCAAAGCTTCGCCAACAGAAAATAAAAATTTTGGTGCAAAGTCGTCAGACTCAATACACATAAATCTTAAATAGGTTGGAGTCAGATCAATGAGATCAATTTTATTTTTTTTCAAAAATAAAGTCAGCTCCCTAGGATTCGCCTTTAGATGGTCTTTAATAAGAAACAAAGATTTACCGGCAAGTATACTGCAATAAATCATACCAATCGAAACGTCAAACGTCTTTTCCGTAGAATGGTCAAAGACAGCAAAGCCCGCATGCGAATTGCCTACAATAAGGTTAATCCTTTGCTCCGGAAAAGCTGTGTTTACAGGTATAAAATATGCTCCAATATACAATATAGCCAACTGGCAAATGATATAATCCAGAGAGCGTTGCATATAAATAATCACGCCATCATTTATGTTAACTCCTGCCTTTGTCAGGCCACAAGCGATTTGCATGATTTTTTTGTTTAGTTGACTGTAGCTATAGTTATTAACTCCATCACTGAGCGCTAATTTATCGGGATAAGCCTGAGCAATAGAGGAAATTCTTTCGTGGAACAAATTTTGCATTTATATACTCCCTCATTGGAGTTCTCAAGAAAAGTCCATGAGATTGATGAGTTGTTCCTCATCAAGCACATCAAGAACAAAATGATCATCTTGGAACTCGAAACACATACACACAAGATATTTTGCTCTGTAAAGCATGTACCATAAAGTAAAGACAGATTGTCCTTGATGTAGGGTGGCAGCTAACTTAGCAGAATGATCTACATGAATGGCCATCACTTCATGTGATAAACCAGTCCCTAACAACTTTAAGTAAGCTTCCTTGGCAGTCCAATTTTCTAGCAGAAAATGAGCTTTGTCTTCAAGTGATTGCATGGAAACATACTCCGCGTAATTATCTTCATGCAGCATGTTTTGGGCTAGTATCTCCGGGTATTTAATTTTTCGATCTAAAGCTTCAACATCAATACCCACTCTCTGATTTGAGACAGCTACAGACACCAACTTATCCGTATGACTAAGGCTGCAATAAAGATTACTTCCTTGAATGACTGGCTTGCCCAGGTCATCATATACTATTGACTTCCCGCACGATGTTATCCACCGCTTGACGTACATCATCACTATTTATATCGAAGCCGTCCTTCACGACAATGCGAGCATGAATGTGAGCTCCTTCACCCAGAGATGATTTCTTAGCAAAAACTAAGCTTTCTTTAACGATTTCATAGCCATTTATGAAAGATTCCAGTTCCTCAGGTGAAACATTTTCACCATTACTAAGGATAATCAGGTTTTTTATTCTGCCTGTAATATATATGTAACCATCTGCATCAATCCTGCCCACGTCACCGGTATGGAACCAACCATCAATGAAGCTCACTTCATTCAATTCAGGAGAATTATAATATCCCTTGGTCACAATATTTCCCTTTACAAGGATTTCACCATTTAGCAAACTAACTTGGCAGTGTTTTTTGCTAGGTACTCGCCCGACACTTCCTAAGCGGCTATGTCCATAGGTATTTGTAGAAACCAGAGGAGAACACTCTGTAATGCCGTAACCAACGAACACGTGATATGGTTGGAAAATAATCCTTCGATTATCAATTCCTGTGCTAGCAGTTCCTGGCTTTGGCGAAGCTTATCCTCGAAATGGGAGGATAGAAAGATTAGTACAATCGATATAGCCATGAGCGGCGTGACTACATTGTTATTCCATTGCTTCCTTAAAACGCTTTATGTTCGCCAGTAAAGTCCCTAACTGCGCCCTATCCTGCATCACCTCATACATCCTAGCTAAGACTGTATGTACCAGTTGCCTGATGTACAGGCATTTTGACTCAACGACTTTCCCCTGGTTGATTTCAGCACACCAGCCGGAACACAAGCCAAAAATTTCGCAGCCAGCACAATTTTCAGGCAAATTAACTTCAATCTTTTTACTTGAGTTAAAATCCAAACTGTGTTCCCGGAAATAAGCAGGATCATCGGATAAGTAACACTTCAAAATATCTCCTTCTGTATTTATGGTTAAATTACCCATACCTGCGGAGCAAGTGTTCCTCATTTTATGCTTAGTCAAAATAGAGACAATGGTGTTTGTAATGGCAAAATCAAAAATCTGACAATTTGGATTTAAGAGATAATTAAGCATGACCTCAAGATATTCTCCACACAATTCGGCGTACTTAGCGCTTGTGCAAAAGAAACTATCCATGGCTTGAGTGAAGATAATATTGAAAACAATTGCATTAACACCGTGTTCCAGAAATTCCTGTACAATCTCTGCCATGTCTCCCGGCTTGTATTTTTTGACCAGTAGATCTGTGATGGATAATTCAATTATTTTACGTATACCCTCTAAGAGTAATAGGTAGGCTTTTTTATACCAAGCTTCTCACAGTGTAAATCGACAAATTCTACAACCTCTCGCATGAATTGCGGGTTACAAAGCGGCTCTCCTCCAAAAAACTGGTGTCGTTGCAGCGCTCTGTATGCCGGTATTGTTCTGAGGACTTCATGTACTTAAAACTCTCTAAATCGAAATAGACATTGTGCTCCTGATTGCCGGCAACAAATATCGCTTCCATAATTACTCTTCTCCTAAGCTTTGCTGAATTTGACCATCAGTTAAAATCAACGTTCTGTCGAAATAATGCGCTAACCTGGTATCATGTGTAACTACAAAAATTAACAGATCATTACTCAGCTTCTTAAGCATATCCATCACACAAATCGCACTTTTTAAGTCCAGAGACGCTGTAGGCTCATCCGCAAGAATCAGCTTGGCATCACTATTTATTAAAGCTCTGGCAATGGCTGCTCTTTGTTGTTGGCCGCCTGATAGCGCATAAGGCTTTTTGAGAGCATACTCTCGTATACCGAGTTCCTCCATCAGCGCAAGCGCTGTGTCTTTCTGTTCGTAAGAGTTCAAGCTGGTCAGAACATTGTCCAAAATAGTTAAGTAGGGGATTAGAAAAGGTTTTTGGAAGATAAGAGCAAACTCTTTTTTTCTCATTTTGAGTATGTCATCATCTCGCAAGATTTGATAATTATATTTGTTAAAAACAACGCTGCCTGACCAATATTGCCTCTTAAAACCCGCAATAGTATAAAGCAACGTACTCTTACCAGATCCTGAAGGTCCTGTAATACCAATCATCCCATTATCTGGAAATTCCAGATTTACATCGTAGAGAATTCTCGCTCCGTTCTCATATCTGAAATTTAGATTCTCCAATCTCAACATCTCTACATGCCACCTTCTACTACATCGATAGGATCTATTTTCTTTATATAGGATTGAATCGGGATCGCAGAAAAGACTAAGACCATGAGGATCATTAGTAGTACTTCTTTTAAGTAAGATAGTTTAAACACATCCAAAGGTTGACCCATTGGCATAAACACAGTCAGATTTAGAATTTCAAGTATGATGATCGATAATCCGCTTCCGATGAGAAGACTTATTATTAGAGTATAGATAATCTCAAAAATCGACCTTCTGGCTACCCAGTTTTTACTGTAGCCTATAGCCATCAATATGCCGAATTCTGCAGACCTTTGGATGTAAAACAGGTAGAGCAAGAAGGAAATAGAAATTGTAGTGACCAGAACTATCACAATCAGCAGCACAGCCATGATAGCAACCAAAATATAGCCGTAATCGTCTATGTCAGAAAGCTCCGACTCATAACTATAAAGTAAATCTGCTGCATCATCCTGCGTCGCATTTTCCCTGCTAACCAGCTTTCCACGCTCGACTGTGCCTTTGACAGATTCCAGGCCTTCAATTGACCCTATGCTCAGAAGACCATCTGCATCAATCAAGCCAACAATCAAAAATTCTCCATTCAGAGAATCGTTTTTTCCTAAATCAGATCCTATAACACTACCTACGGTCCAACCTTGATTAATCGCGATATTTTTATGTACCACAATCTCATTGCTTCCCGCTTTGGGGTAATTGCCCTTTAGTAAATCAACCTGATTAAGCTCTATGATCTGCTCCATGCCGGCTGAACTGGTAAAGAAAGCATAGGAAGAAATACGACCCGTAGTACCGGTCATATAAATTTTTTCGACTACTATGTCCTCAGCATCCCGATTATCGGCATTTGCTTTCTCTATAGAAAATTCCTTAAAGGGTAAAGCCCAGGTTCGTACCACATTTGCTTCAATAGACTGGATGATCCCTTTACTGAGAAATAATAAAACTACTCCCAATATCGCAATCGCCGTAACTAATATTGTCTTTTTCTTATTACTGAAAACATACTTTTGTATTGACAGTGGTCTCTGCATGCTAGCCATGTTGTACCCCACATAATTTACCTAGTGTTTCTTGCTTAGCCTTAGAGAATTGGTCAATTAACGAGAACAGCTTGCTTAAGTCTAAATCTTGTAAAGGCACATTATCTGCCAAGAAATCCACTTTTCGTCTGATCTGCACAAGCGGTAAACAATCCTTATCCAGCCTTTCTACCTTTCACATCAACCTTGTTTAGCATATATTTTCTCTGCATGCTCAAGTTAGCCTTAAACTGTAAAATCCTTTTAAGTAAGGTAAAATATTGGAAATATCTGTAATTTATATAAATAAAAAAGCTGCCTCTTCAGAAGTCTGACAAAGCAGCTGGTATATGAATAATTTTAGCTTTAAGTCTATTGCTGCGGCAATTCTGCCACTTATCAGCATTATAAAAGGTTTAGATAGCGCCCTCTTCGTTGATCAGTTCTTTGACCTTCATCAGGCGAGTAAGAGTCGCGCGCTCATCTTCGTCCAGCTTCATACGGATATATTTTATGGTCTCTTCCAGGTCAGGGATCGTGCGATATTCCAGAGCATTTACCCTACGCCTGGTCGACTCGATATCTTCCGCTAAAAGCTGACAGGTTTTCTCTACCTCCGCCAGTTCCAAAAGCTTATCCATAATGTCGTTTAGGCGCTCAATGGCCTCATCCAGGTCAGCCGAGGTCTGCGCGTAACCATAAGATTCTACCTGCTGACTCTCCGCTTCCGGGAAGTCCGGATGCGGACGACGCTCGTAACGAATTTTTGGTACGGGCACACTCATCATATTGACTTCCGTCACTTCCGCCAGCATCTGGAACTTAGAAAAGGACACCGCCTCTTCCAATCGTTCCGGGCTCATAACAGCAGCTGCCAGCATGAAGTCCTTAAAGCTTTCGGCCAGAGCGGCTTCTACTTCGCGGCGCAGCTCCAGATTATGACGCACAGCTTCAATAAAGCGGCGCATCAATTCATCCTGCTTATCCTTGAGCAACTTGTGACCTCTGGTTGAAGTCTTAAGTCGCGCCGTCAGGTTTTGGAGCACCATGCGGGTAGGACTGACGTTAAGCCTGGCCATTTACTCCACCTCTTTTTCCCGGAACATAAATTCGTCAACCAGTTCATCACGGATACGGTTCAGCTCATTACGAGGCAGGATCTTCAGCAGTTCCCAGCCCAGGTCCAGAGTTTCGATGATACCACGATCAGTATGAAAGCCCTGGTCTACATAACGCAGGTCAAACTGGCGGCTAAACTCAGCGAAAGCCTTATCGGCGTCACTCAGAGCATTCTCACCCAGGATAGTAGCAAGCTCGGCTGCGTCACGGCCTCTGGCCACACCGGCGTAGAGCTGGTTCATGGTCGGGGCATGATCCTTACGGGTCTTACCCTCACCAATACCCTTATCTTTAAGGCGAGACAGTGAAGGTAACACGTTGATTGGAGGCGCGATGCCACGGTTATCCATCTCACGTGACAGAATGATCTGTCCCTCAGTGATATAACCGGTCAAGTCAGGAATGGGGTGAGTGATATCGTCTTCCGGCATGGTCAAAATGGGGATCTGAGTAATAGAACCCTTGTGACCCTTGAGTCGGCCGGCGCGCTCGTAGAGCTGAGATAAGTCAGTATACAGGTAACCAGGGTAGCCACGACGACCCGGAACTTCCTTACGGGCAGCGGAGACCTCACGCAAAGCGTCAGCGTAGTTAGTCATGTCGGTCATTATGACCAGCACGTGCATGTCTTTCTCAAATGCCAGATATTCGGCTGCCGTCAGCGCCATACGCGGTGTAGAAATACGCTCAATGGAGGGGTCATTTGCCAGGTTAATAAACATGACCGCGCGATCCAGAGCGCCGGATTCACGGAAGTCCTGCATAAAGAACTCCGCTTCCTCAAAGGTAATACCCATGGCTGCGAATACTACCGCGAAGCGTTCCTGTGAGCCCAAAACCTTGGCTTGACGGGCAATCTGCGCTGCCAGTTGGTTATGGGGCAGGCCGGAACCGGAGAAAATCGGCAGTTTTTGTCCTCTTACCAGAGTGTTAAGTCCGTCAATAGCGGAAATACCGGTTTGAATAAATTCTGCTGGGTAGTCACGCGAATAAGGGTTGATTGGCAAGCCGTTGATGTCACGGTGCTCCTCAGCGATGATCCTCGGACCGTCATCGATAGGTCGACCCATACCGTCAAAGATACGGCCGATCATATTCTCAGAGACACCCAGTTCCTGAGGTCTACCGGTGAAGCGCACCGTTGCGTTATGCATACCGATACCGGGGGTACCTTCAAAGATTTGGACCAAGGCGAAATCCTCGCCGACTTCCAAAACTTTACCATGCCGTAACTCACCGTTCTTCAGGCGAATATCTACCAGCTCCTCATACTTGACCCCTTCTACATCTGTGACCAGGATCAGGGGGCCGGCAATTTCGCGAATGGTTTGATACTCTTTGATCATTTTATGCCTCCCTCTGGGCGATCAAATCGCCAAGCTCTTCGTCGATCTTATCGGTCAAAGCCTCTAGCTGGGCCAATTGCTCTTCTTCTACGTAACGCATTCTGGCAATGGCGTTGTTTACATCCAATGCCGCGATTTCGCGTAGATATACTCCTTTGTTAAGAGCCTTAAGCGCTTCATCATAGAGGTGGAGGATGACCGCCAGCATAACATTTTGTTTCGTAGCTGAGCAGTATGTATCGACTTCGTCGAAGGCGTTCTGCTGGAGGAAGTCTTCACGCAATGACTTGGCAGTAAAGAGCTTCAGCTGGTCAGGCTCGGACAGTGAATCTTGACCAACCAGGCGGACAATCTCCTGCAGCTGTTCTTCGTCCTGCAGGATACTCATGGCCTTCTTGCGCTTTTGTGAGAAGCCAGGGAACTCATTATCCATATAGCGGTCGATCTTATCTTGATAGAGCGAATAAGAAGATAACCAGTTAATGGCCGGGAAGTGACGGGCATGCGAAAGGGTGTAGTCCAGACTCCAGAAGACTTTTACGATACGCAAAGTAGACTGGGTAACCGGTTCGGAGAGGTCACCACCAGGAGGCGAGACCGCGCCGATAATACTTAATGCGCCCTGACGGTCATCTGAGCCCAGGCATTTGACCAGGCCAGCACGTTCGTAGAAGTCCGCGACGCGAGAAGACAGATACGCGGGATAACCTTCATCACCGGGCATCTCTTCCAAGCGGCCGCTCATCTCACGCATGGCTTCTGCCCAACGGGAGGTCGAGTCAGCCATCAGAGCTACCGAGTAACCCATGTCGCGATAGTACTCAGCGATGGTAACGCCGGTGTATACAGAAGCTTCACGAGCTGCAACCGGCATATTAGAGGTGTTGGCAATCAAAACGACCTTGCTCATCAGGGGTTTGCCGGTTACTGGATCTTCGATCTCCGGGAACTCCATGAGTACGTCCGTCATCTCGTTACCGCGCTCACCGCAACCGATATAGACAATAACATCTGCGTCTGCCCACTTAGCTAGCTGGTGCTGGACAACTGTCTTGCCGGAACCGAAGGGGCCGGGGATAGCTGCCGTGCCACCTTTTGTTACCGGGAAAAAGCTATCGATTACGCGTTGACCGGTGACCAGAGGAGTTACAGGATCGATCTTACGGTCATAAGGTCTGGCACGACGTACCGGCCATTCCTGCATCATAGCGACGGGCTTGCCGCCAACTACTGCGATAGGCTCCGTAACGGTGAAAGCTCCTTTTTCGATCTTCTCCAGTTTGCCGGAAACATCAGGTGGAACCATAATCTTGTGCACGATGATATCCGTTTCCTGGACTGTGCCCAAAATATCGCCGCCTACCAGCTCCTGGCCAACCTGAGCTATCGGTTGAAACTCCCATTTTTTCTCCTGATCCAGAGCCGGCGCCATAACGCCCTTGTCGATGAAGGCACCGGACAGGTCAGCTAATTTTTCCAGCGGTCTCTGGATGCCATCGTAGAACTGGCCCAGAAGGCCCGGTCCTAACTGCACCGAGAGGGGGCGGTTTAGGCTGGTAACTTCCTCACCAGGACCAATGCCTGTTGTTTCCTCATAAACCTGGATGGAAGCTCTGTCACCACGCATCTCAATGACTTCGCCGATCAGTCCCTTTTCAGAAACTGACGCTACGTCATAAACTTTAGCGTCACCCATGTTTATCGCTTCAACCAAAGGTCCTGAAACCTTTGTGATTATGCCCTTTTTCAATGCAGACCTCGCTTTCTTATCTCAAGCAATTAATTATTCTTCAAAAATGTTGCTGCCAACAGCCTTTTCTACTCGTTCAAATACCGCGGCTTCACCGAGCCCCAGGCTACCCTGGCTGTCCGGAATAGGAATTATAGCCGGTGTCAACTTCTGTTTATATCGGTTAACCGTCTCCGGTACTTGCTGGGCCATACGCTCACTCAAGTAGATCACGGCACAATCAGTCGCCAGTCGGTCTATGGCCTTACGAATCTCATCCGGACTCTCCGGCGTACAAACCTCAAGGCCCAAAGCTCTGAAACCCAGGACAGACTCGCGGTCGCCTACTACAGCAATTTTATGCCATGTTTTTCGCGCCATCGCTATTTCCTCCTTATGGCTTGATTCTTAAATGCTCGCGCCGTTCTTCAGCCGACATACCGTTTCTCAATGCCATCATCAGCGTACGGAGATTTTGGATCTCTAAGCTGCGCTGGAGATAGTAGGCGAACAATACTTCTGGGCCGTAGGTAAACTTGGCAGCCTCTTCGGCTTTGACCAGACTTTGCTCATCGCGTGCTTTCTCCATGACCGCCGGCCGATTTTCCTCCAGAGCTTTTTGCCAGGCTTTACTGATCGCGTCAGTAGCTCCCAGCTCTTCCAGCCGGCGTCCTGTAGGCAGATCAGGCGACATATAGATATCCTCCAAGGCCTTTCGATCAATCCGTCCACCTTCCAACATGGCGAAAGTATACCAATCCGGGTGTTTCTTCACTCGACGCATACGTAAGAGGATGATCAGGTTGATAAAATCTACCTGTTCGCGCAGCCAGTCCAGAATCAGTGAGGAACCGAGCTTTTCGGCAACAGCCTGCTTATCGCGGTAAAGTCCTCGATCAATGATCAGCTCAAGGCGTTCCGGGTCATGATGTTTCTCATAATCCCTCGACACCTCTAGCAGGGTCAGCTCTTCTGGTGTCTCTGCCCTATTTAGTTCCGGCCTTTCAAGCAGGTTTTGCAGCCAAGTTAGATTAGCGATATCCAGAGGCACTAAAAGATAAGCCAGGTCCAGGTCCAGGAGGACCATTTTGACTAGTGCTTTCAGGTCGTGGTAAAGGTCATCCAGATACATCAGGCGCAAGAGCGGTGAGCCGGGAACCAATTCGCCGAGCTCCAGGCGTAAGCGCTCAGCCTCGCGGGATAAACTGTCCTCATAGCTGAGGTCACCACTGTCCAGGCGATTACCGTAAGCTGATTCGCGCAAAAGCTTAAGGGCTTCCTCATAGCTTTCGGCCCGCATAAACTGAGCGGTTTCTTCTCTTGAGAGTAGACGCTTGTCATACATTCTCACACGTGAGGAGGCAAAGATATAATCTTCCGGCTTTGTGCAGGTCTTAAGGGTCACGCCTAACTCACCTTCCTACCGCCAGCTCGCGGAGAATAAGTTGCTCCCAGTCATCGCGGCCATTGTCCAATATCTCCAGGAAATCGAATTTACGTGTCACGCCTTCACGGCGGAGAGCAAAGCCTACTTTAAGACTATCATCATAGGCTCGCGGCAAAGAGCAGTTGAGCTCCAATTCACGTCCGGCAGGCAAAACTAAAACCTCTCCTTCCTGGAAGGAGCAAGCATCCAGTTTTTCCTGGATCAGTTGAGCCAGGTCCGTATCTGAGAAGGCCAATAATTTTTCTTTAGCCCGCTCCAACACACGATCAATCAAGTCCTGTTGGGCTTTCAAGACCATATCTCTGGCTCGTAAATTAGCCGCTGCAGCGATTTGCTCAGATAAGCTGGCCGCCTTGTTGTTGGCGTACAGCTTTTGCCTTTCTATGGCCGCAGCTTCTTCCTGGCGAACACCGTTCAGATAGTCCTGACTTTCGCCTTGTGCCTGATCGAGGATAGCCTGTGCCTCTGCTTGAGCCTCGGCTAATATAGCATCCTTAATATTATCTAATTTAGACATTTCTTCCTCGATTCTCTAAAGGTATATACCAACTTACTAAATCTAAATCTTGCCTAAGAGCATGATGGAGGAGACCAGAGCCAAGATAGCGTATGTCTCAACCATAACGGCCAGGATGATACCTTTGGTGGACTGGCTCTCGTTCTTGATCAAGAGGTTGATGTCAGCCAGGCTGACCTTAGCCTGAGATACCGCGGAGAAGTAACCGACAAAAGCGATCGGCAGGCAAGCCATCAGTACGGCAAGACCAATACCCAGTTCTACACCAAGGTTTAGCTTACCCATGGCCATGATGCAGATAATGAAGCCGTAAAGGCCCTGCGTACCAGGTAAGAGCTCAAAGATCAAAGCTTTAGCGAATTTCTGCGGTTCGTCAATCAGTACGCCGGCTGCAGCTTCACCGACCATACCAACGCCTTTAGCGGAGCCGATGCCGGGCAAGATGGCTGCCAGCGCGGCACCTAAGAGGCCTAAAATAAAGCCGCCGTTTTCTAAGAAAAAGTTCATGCTATCCTCCAAAAATTTTCTGTTTCTGTTTTTATTGCTCAAAGTCCTGCCCCGCTGAGTTAATAACCAGCCCGGCAGCACTTAGAAAGCCCAAGTTTATTTAATATCAACGTACTCGCTCTCTGCGCGGAAGCGGCGGAAAGGTTTGCCACCACCTTCATAGAACTTGCCGAAGAATTCAACATAGATCAGACGCAAGGTGTGGACATAAGCCGATAGGCAGGAGAGGAACAGGTTGAAGGGGTGGAAGATCAGGAGTACCACCAGGGCACCCACTTTACCGATAATGCTGGTGCCTAGCATTGAGGCGATCAGGTTTACGGCGTAGCCGATAAAGCCACCGGCCATGGCCAGAGCCGCCAGTCGGGCGTAAGAGACAATATCGCCTATCCAGGAGGTCACGCCATATACGTTATAGGCGCCCCAGCCCAGCCTCGCGCCCCAGGACTTTTCGTCACGGGCAGAGAAGACCAGTACCAGTATCAGACCAAGGACCAGCATGATCTTGGCTGCCAGTTGAGCGCCGCTGCCTAGGCCCCAGTTCTGACCGAAGATCATCAGGATCGCGCCTATGACCACGGCATACCAGGATAAGACATCAGCCACCAGACCCAAAGTGTCCTTGTCGCGGATCTTCATGTAGCCCAACACGGCGAGGCCAAAGAAAAGCATGACTACACCGAAGCCCATTGAGAAAGTCAAGGCGGTGTCTGTATCGCGCGTGGGGCTCAAAATGCCGATAAAGGGCAGGAATTGCGGTATATCTACCGCGAAGAAACTGCCAAAGATCAGGCCCACCAAAATCGATGGCACACTTAAGATCTGAAAAAAGCGCAGCGTCTTGCGGGTAGATTGTTTCATTTTAAAAATGGATAAAGCCAAAGTGGTGAGAATAAACAAGACCAGGCCATAGCCAGCGTCACCCAGCATAAAGGCAAAGCAGGCCGCGTACCAGGGCATCACGACTCCCGAGGGATCCAGCTCGTCGTAACGCGGGGTAGCAAAGGTTGTAACCACATTCTCAAATGGCTCAACCAACTTGTTGTTCTCTAACAGGATCGGTACTTCCTCTACCTGCTTATCGTCACGCTCTACAATCTCACAATCCAGGCTGTAGGGCAGTTTGAGGCTGCGATCCACAGTCGAGCGCAGCTCTTCCAGCTGCTCGGCAGGCACATAAAGTTCCAGTAGGAATACGTGATTACTACGGATAAACTGCTCACGCGCTTCCAGGCGTACTTCTTCGTTGCGCAACCATTCGGCAAGCAGCTTAAGCTCCGCCAGATGGTTGGCAGACTGTTGCTGCAGTTCTTTCTCTATCTCAGTCCGCGCGACACGCAGGTCCGCTATCTGCTTATCATAATCTGACAAAATCGCCGGCACGGTCAGGTCCGGACGGATGGCGCGAGAAGAAAAGGCCGCTCTCTGCAGAGCCTCCCCTACTGCCTCCGCGTCTTGCTCGGTGTAAAGTACCAGAAAGTAAACAGATTTCTCATCCTGTGACAGTCCCAGGAAATAGGTATGATCTAAAGCTGCCAGGGCATGGCGCAGATCTATCTCTGCTTTTTTGGGAATAAGGCCCACCACGTAACGTGTCCTTTGCAGCTTATCCAGCTCCGAAAGGGACACATCTAAATTTTGGAAGGGCAACAGCTGTTGCTTTTGATCGCGCAGCCTGGCCTCATCTTCCTTGCTCTGAGCCTGGTCACGTAATAACTGGCGAATCTGCTCCGCCTGGGCCATAAGCTCGTCTTCTCTAGCCTTCACTTGGCTTTCGGCATCCTGGAAGCTCATTTCCGGTAGAGCGGAGTTAAGGCCGGCCAAAAAGCCCGGTTTAGCTTCCAAGGCATCCAGGCCTTTAATGGCAGTTTCTACCAGAGCCAGCTTATCACGCAGGGCAGCCAAGTCCTCACTGGCCTCATCGGGCACAAAAACCTCTTCGTATTTCTCGCCCACGAAATTGTAGTTAAGGTCGGCAAAATGCACCAAACTCAAAGCCTGCAGATCACGCAATAACTGATCGCGCTCCGAGGCAAAGGCTGTCAATTGTGCCCTCGCCATCTTAACGATTGCCATACTTAGTCACCTGCTCTATAACCAAATCAGCTGCTTTGTCAATAGCAGCCGCCTCAATATCTCGATAGGCCCTGGTCTGACGCTCGGCCTTATCCAGGATGGGTTGGGCTTTAGCTTCGGCTTTTTCTTTAGCCTTGTCTAAAGTCGCGCTAATCTCACGGCTGGCGGTATCCCACATTTCTTCGCTCAACTTACGAGCGGCCGCTTCCAACTGGCGTGAACTTTGCCTGGCTTCAGCCTTAGCCTGATCCACTAAAGCGGACGCGTTCTTCTCCGCCGTGAAGATAGCTTCAATCGCTTCTCTTGCCATTTGAACCCTCCTCCACCAATTTTTGTTATACCTTAGTCATTTTAACACAAATAGTTAAGCCAGCAAATTAGCTATTCTGTAACTAATATCTAATTTTTATCTGCTAAGACAGCTTTATCATCATCTACCTGAGGCTCTGTCAATTTCGCGACCAGTTGCGGTCGCCACTTGCCAAAAGCCAGGAAACAGCCGGATAAGATAGCGCCGAAGAACCAGCCGATACCATAAGAATAGAAAATAAATTCTTTACCTTTAACGCTGGCCAGAATGTAGGCGCTGGGAACCCTGATGAAGATCATGGACACCAGCGAAGTAAACATAGGCATAAAGGCCTGTCCAGCACCTCTGAGCACTGCGTTAAACATGAAAAGCAGCGCCAGGAGTGGATAGAAGGGCAAGACCGTATGCAGGTAGAAAAGTCCGCTCTCAATCATGCCCGGATCATCGCCGAAGATGCGAATCAAAAAGGCGGAAGCCGGATAAGTCATAGCTACCAAGGCCACACAGGCGATCAAAGTGATGACCAGGCCATCCTTAAAACCCTTACGCAACCGTGGCAGCTGGCGAGCACCCACATTTTGGCTGGTGTATGTAGTCATGGTATTAGACAGGGACTGGACCGGTAAAAAAACAAAGGTATCGACCTTGTTGGCAGAATTGAAGCCGGCCATAAACTGATGACCAAAGCTGTTGACCAGGCTGATCATGGCCATAGAGCCTAAAGAGAAAAGCGCGTTCTGCATGGCCATGGGCAGGCCCTGGCGCAGGGCTTCTTTAAGTATCTCCCGGTCCATATCCAGGCGCAATAAATTTATGCGCACGTATTCATGACGGTTGAGCGCAATTAGGCCCAGGATCCAGGCCAGAGACTGCGCAACTACCGTAGCCAGGGCGGCTCCCATCACGCCCATGGAAAAGATCACAACAAAGAGAAAGTCCAGGCTAATATTAACAATCGTGGAGAAGATAAGGAGTTTCAGAGAAGTAACACTGTCGCCCAATCCCTGGAAAAAACCCATATTGGTGTTGTAGCCTATCGTGGCAAAGAGGCCGAGGAAAATCACCTGCAGATACTGTGTTGCCATAGTCAAAGTACCATCGTCCGGCACATTGAGCATACGAAGTATGGGATTAGTCAAGAACACGCTGGCAATAGTCATGGGGATAATCAGATAAAAACTAAAACGGTAGACTGAGCTGATAATGAGGTTAACACGCTCCCTGTCTCTGGCACCCACCGCGGTACCCACCATGATGGTAGAGGCCATACCCAAGCCCACAAAGGAGGAGAAAACGATAACCATGACCGGGAAACCGGCGCCGACGGCAGCCAGGGCCTTAGTGCCCAGGTAGTTACCTACGATGGCACTGTCCACGGTGTTATAGAGTTGTTGGAAAAGGTTACTAAAGAGCAGCGGTATAGCGAATTGGATAATCTTTAAAGAAGGCTTACCCGCTGTCATATCGACCACGCTGCGTGTCATCTGCTTACTCATAATATCTACCTCACGTTCAGCCGAGCTTTTTTCAATATTTTCTCATTCGGTTTATCATAGCATTGCCGGAGAATCTTCGGCTAGACTAAGTTAGCAGGAAGGAGAGAGCCTATGAGTCAATCTGTAAAAGAAATCGACCTTCACGGTATGAACAGCTACCAGGCCCAAATAGCCATTGAGGCTGCCTTGCGACGTTCCTGGGGGCTGTATAAAATTCGTTTGATCCACGGCTACCATCAAGGCACCCGCCTACGCGACTTTATCGCTATGGAGTATCAAGACGACCCTCGTCTCACCAGACTTGAGCAAGTTACACCAGGCATTACCGAACTGCATTTGAGGGAACTTTAACGAAAAGTAAGCTAGCAAGTGCAAGATTTACTAATCGTTTATAGCTATCAATTAAAAACAGCTCTAAAGCGCCAAACTATGTCTTATAGCATTTCCCCAAAAAATAATTTCTGTTTTAACGATCGGTAAAATGTATTAATACCGCTTTTTATAGTATGATACAAGCACCAGCCTGGATGAGGAGGGTGCTTGTGATCAGCATAACCATCAAACAGTTAGAGGTTTTCGTCGCTATCGTGGAAGCCGGCAGCTTTACCAGAGCCGCCAATCGTCTGTACATGGCGCAGTCCACCATTTCCGGCCATATCCAGTCTTTAGAGAAAGAACTGGGTGTGACTCTTTTTCGCCGTGATTCTAAGCGAAATATTCAACTTACTGAGATCGGTCGCCGTATCTACGACAACGCGGTAGTAATCATTGATAACTGCCATGCCTTGGCAGATGAGATTTTGATTGATAAACGTAACGAACTGATCATTGGCGCTTCTACGGTCCCCGCCGCCTGCATTCTGCCCTTTTTGATCTCCGGCTTCAGCCACTACTATCCTGAAGCGCGCTTTACCGTCAGGCGAGGGGACAGCGGAGAAATGCACCAGCTTCTCGCCGAACATGAGATTCATCTGGCTTTTGTCGGTTCTAATGTCAAGCATCACAGCTTCCAATACGACAAAGTAGCTAATGATGCCATGGTTCTGATTACACCGGCGCGAGAACCCTATCTCAGTTACAAAAAACAAGGCGTTTATGGTCGCGAGTTTCTTACCCATCCCCTGCTCTTCCGTGAGGCAGGTTCCGGAAGTCAAAAAGTAATCGATGATTATTTGACCAAGATCGGTATTGAGAAGAACGAGCTGAATGTAGTAGGCCGCTTTGAGAATTCACAGTCCATTATCAATATGGTTGGCAAGGGCGTAGGTCTGGCCATGATCTCTCAGATGCTGGTGGAGAACACCCGGCCGGTAGATGATATTCTGGTCTTCCCGCTAGAAAAAGATATCCATGAGGTCAGCCGTTCCTACCACATGCTAAGCAATAAGAAATTTGACTATCCTGACCTGCACAAGGCCTTTATCTCCTATGTAAGAAGGACCTGCAAGTACCGTCTGGAGCAGGACAAAGAAAAATTTAATCTCTAGCTAATAATCTTTACGCTATTGTCTACTATACTTGGAGTGTGGTTTGTCCAAGCTAACGAACCTTAGAAGCAGGCCAAAAGGAGGCCATCCACTTATGTATATCGATTTACACAACCATGTCCAGTCCTGGTCACCGGACGCTAAGCAAACTTGGGCAGAATTCTCTCAAGGCATGCAGCGAGCCGGACTTTTGGGTTTTGGTCTATCTGACCACTACGACATTGGTTCTTACACCAAAACCGGCCGCGAATGGGTCTTTGACACCGAAGAATATATGCGTACTTTCGGACCCGAACGGCGTTCTCTGGCTGAGGCTCGCGCCAAGACAGAAGCTGCAGGCGCAATTCACAAGCCCGCCTTTTTTCTGGGCATGGAGCTGGGCTATTTGCCAGATCAGGTTGATCGTCTCAGCCAGCTCATGGCGCAGGATTTTGACTATTTTATTTTGTCCGCGCACAAGCTTAAGGGCATGGACCCATACGACGAGACCGAAAGAGTGTATGGACAGGGGCTCCCTCCTATCTACAGTATCTATTTGCAAACTTTACTGGAAGCCGCGAAACGCCTACCCCGGCCTTCAATTCTCGCGCACTTTGACTATATTTCCCGCTACGCGCCTCAGGAACGCTCCAAGATGCGCTATAAAGGCCTGGAAGGTGAATTCGACAGTATCTTTCGCTACTTGATTGAGCAAGGCATTGCCCTGGAGCTTAATACCGGCACCATCGGTGCCCTGATAGATAAGGGCTACAGCCTGGAAGAAGCTCTGCCCGACCGGGCAATTTGGGAGCGCTACTTTGATCTGGGCGGTGAGCTGGTTACAGTGACTACCGATTCTCATAAAACAGAACACCATATGCGCTTTGTACCGGCCGCTTTAAAATATCTGGCAGAGCTGGGTCTGGAGCATTTGACTTATTTTGAGCACTGCCAGCCTCAAACCTACCGTTTCAATTAAAGCAAGCAAAAAGCCCTTGCGGGCTCAGGTTAGGTAAAACCATAAGCTAAGCCCCAAGGGCTTAGCTTTAATCTTCGTTGTCGCTATCAGAGTTAGCTTCCAGATTTTGATGGAAGGTCAGTTTTTCAGTCTGCAAAATGAGATTGGTGTTAGTAGCATCGATACCTTCACAGGCCAGAAGTCGGTCATGAAGAGTCGTTAAGTCTATGGTTTGCTTGGCTCTAACATGCAGTAGCAGGCAGTAAGGTCCGGTTACTCGTTGGCAGGATAGGATTAGATATTTATCATCCTGCATCTGCATGATCTCGTCAATCTTCTTATTAAAATCCTTGACGCTGGTAGACAGCCCAATCAAGGCATCTACCGTGTAACCCAGCATTTCCCAGTTAAGTTCCGCCGAATAAGAACGAATATAACCGCTGTCATAAAGCTTATGCACCCGCTTATGAATACTGGGTCTAGTCATATCCAATTCATTAGCGATAGCGGCATGTGTCATGCGTCCATTATCGTGGAGGAGTCGCAAGATTTCCTTATCGATGTCGTCCAGGTTGTACATGGTGTAGCCCTTTCTAGCTGCTTGACCTCACCGGAGATCTTTTCACAACTTATGGATCATTTAGGTCACAGTGTGAGTAGTTCCCGCACTTTAAGCAAATTATAGAACATTTGAACAGAAAATGGTGACTTTTGTAAGCAAGCAGCAGAAAATCATGCGCACATGATAAAAAAAGACTAGATTTGCGCTAATAAAGTGTTCTTGAGAATGCCTTCACGAATGCCTTTATCGCTGATCCTGATCTCCTGGCAACCGGTATAGCGCAGGATCTCCTGCAAAATCAAAAGACCAGGCGTGATGGTATGCACGCGCTCTGGCGCAACCTGTAGCAAAGTGCGGATGGCTTTGGGTTTAGTATTGAGAATAGAAGCGCAGAGTTTTTGCGCCTGTTTGCTGCTGAACTGTGTGTTGAGCGGCAGGCCGAAAAGCTCCTGTGAAAGGTTACCCGCGGCGCGCATACTACCGCCCAGGCCGTAGAGGGTAGTGGCATTTTTCAACTGGGGAATCTTCGCTTTTTGCAGCTGTTTTCTAACATAGTTTCCCATCTTAAGCGCTGCCTGATGTCCTGGGAAGATCTCTGCGCAATATTGCTTATAAAGAGAAAGTGAGCCAAAGCTCAAAGAGGTAGCGTAAATAATACCGCGATCCTGGATGACGGTAATTTCGGTAGAACCACCGCCGATATCTACGATATAGCCGTCCTTAACATCGTAATCTTCGCTAAGACCCAGAAAACCGTAGTGGGCTTCGTCCGGTCCGGAGATGAGGCAAATCTCTCTACCAACGCGAGACTCAACATAGTCTAACACTTCCGCGCTGTTCTCTGTATTACGCAGTGAAGCCGTGGCAAAGATTACCATCTGACCGAGATTTAAGGCACCGCATATCGCTATAAACGACTGCAGGACGCGTACCAGTTTATCCGCGCCTTTCTGGGTCATACGGCCGTCTTCCACATAAGTAGCGAGGCCAGCTACGACCTTCTTAGAAAGCACAGAACGCACCGCGCCCTCGTCATCAACTAAATAAATGTTCATGCGGATGGTGTTAGCACCCACGTCTATTACGGTATACTTCATCTTTTGAGCCTCCCGGAATCTATGTCACCTTCCGGAGTATAACTCAAAATCAGACTGCATAAGTATCTTCAAACAGTAAATCCGCCAGTGTAAGTTCACTCAAAGATTGAAGAACTGTATCCTGCAACGCGTGCAAATGATGGTGGACATGGCAATAATCCCCTCCACGCTGCTCTCTCCACTCACATATCGCGCCATTACGCAGGCAGTCGTTGAGTACAAATTCTTCGCCCATCGCTTCAAAAACATCTAAAACTGTGGCTTTGTTGTAGTCACATGCCACCTGGATACCGCCCTGCGCGCCACGTGTCACCTCAATCAGGTTAGCTTCTCGTAATTTGATTACGATTTTATAAGCAAAAGGTAAAGGGATCATACAGGATTCCGCAATATCAGCGGTCAGATGTTTCTTCCCGTCTCCCAAAGCACGCAATATTCGAAAGGCATAGTCCGTCTCTCGCGTTATGACAACTCCCATGGCAAATTTTCCCTCATTTCTGCTATTTATAAAACGTCGACACAATACCGATCTTGTATCGCATTATTCAGCGTTTTCAATCTTACAGCCCAAACCTCCTTAAGGTCAACTATATTTACTAGAAATTAAGTTCCATCAATTCTTTCCAGCTTCTTAGCCGGTAACAGTAACCTCTTTTGCACACACCTGCGTAAATTTTATACCATTCGGGTCAAATTAGCAAAACAGAATATTACAGCAACTTTGCCGTGTATTTTCATTATCTTCCCCACTCTTGACTTGAGTCAAGCGGGCCTTTTTAATGATTTTGACTACATCTGAGTAAGGAAGTTGTGCCATGACTGAAATAGATAAAAACAATAAGCCTCAAAAAAAAGACGGGCTAAAGCTGCCTGATGAGTTCTACCAGGATCTGGGGCTGGAGCCTCAGGGCCTACCCGACCTCAGCGAAGCCTGGAGCGATATCGAAGCGCGCGGAGCGGCTCGGGAAGATTTAGAAGATCTGGCTTATCTGTCAGGCACAGCAGCGCCGGTTTCTGAAGATACGCAAGATCCAGATGCGGCAGCCGATCAGGAAACTGCCTCCAACACGGACAGAATGTCGTCTCAAACTGATGATCTGCCTGGAGCAACTGATCTGGAGCCGTCAACGGCAAAAAGACAGGAAGGCCCAGAAAACTCGGAGACTCCAGTCAAGCCGTCGAAGCCTCATAATCCAAAGTCTCAAGTTCAGCCCACTCCGCCTCATAAGCCGGAAAAGTATACCAAAGAAGCGAGCAAAGCACCTAGTCTACGCGATAAATTCCGAGCCTTGCGCAAATATTTCATCATTTCTGTTGTGCTTAATCTGGTTCTGATCGCCGCTTTGGTGCTCTTGGGTGTCTTCTACTACAAAGAGATCAATAGCGGCAAGCGCCTGGAACCCAAGGAAGAGCAAACCACGGTCACCTCCATTGACCTGGATAAAACGGCCGCGACCGGTGAAGCAGATAGCAAGCAGGACGCGGAAACCGAAAGGACCAACTCTTCTGAGGAGGCCAAGGATAGTACAGCCGATAAAGCCAAGACAGAAAAGACAGAGGACACAGATAAAGCCAAAAAGGACAGCAGCGGCGCCGCAGCCAAAGCAAGCGAAAGCAAGAGCAAAAAGCCCGCTACTACCAAAGCCAAAGCAACCACTGAGGCTAAGACTACCAGTGCAAAAGAAACTACGACTGCTGAAACTAGTACCACTAAAGCAACTACCGAAGCAGAAACCAGCGCTAAGCCGGTAGTGACCACAACCGTAAAAGTCACAGAAGAAAGTAAGAGAGGCAGCCAGGAGACCTCTGTCAGGGAGACCTCTGTCAAGGAAACCAAGGCCAGGGAAACCTCTGCCAGGGAAAGCAAAGCCCCCGCGGAGACCAGCAGCAAAGCGGCAAAAGCTACTGAAGCTGAAAGTCCCCTGGACAAGGCTTTGGCCAAGGCCAAAAAGCTCAGCCAGGAAGAGCTAAAAGATAAGGCTCTCAATCTCAACTACTACGAGATGTCCGCCGACCCTGATCAACACGTGAATGATCTGGTGGTTGCCGGCGGTAAAATCCTCAATATTTACGATGACGGTTTCTTGATCGTAGAAGATTACCTGCCTGGCGGTCTCACCTACTACTACTGCCCCTGGTTTATTCGCTTCGACAAGGCTAAAGACCTGGGACTTTCCGTCGGCGAGGTAGTAAACTTCTACGGTATTTATACCGAGATGGGCACTTACCGGGAAGACAGTGCCGAGCAGGCACTGATCTTGGAAGGTGTGGACTATGTATCCGTAGGCTGGTAATCCTCTTAGTCAGCTTTTTCTACAAAGAAAACTGCTTCCATGGTGGGAGGATCCATAGGACGGTCATTGGCACCGGTCTTACTCTCAGCAATACGGTCTACAGCATCCAGGCCGTAAACTACCTGGCCGAAGGCAGCGTAAGCTCCATCTAAGTGGGGCGCGTCCGCGTGCATGAGGAAGAACTGGGAAGATGCGGAATCCATATCCATACTACGGGCCATGGAAATCACTCCGCGCTTATGGAGCAGATTGTTCTCAACACCGTTTTGCGCGAACTCACCTTTGATAGTCTCTTTAGAGCCACCCATACCAGTTCCGGTTGGGTCACCACCCTGGACCATAAAGCCCGGGATAATGCGGTGGAAGATGATACCGTCATAAAAACCTTCGGACACCAGCTTCTGGAAATTGGCCACAGTAGCAGGGGCGGTAGAAGGATCCAGCTCAACTACGATGTTGTCACCGTTTGCCATGTGGATATTTACGAAATTAGTAATCTCTTCAGTACGTTGATAGCCCTCTGCGGGGTTAATCGCTTGATTTGCCATAGTTTCTCCTGTTTCTGTGTTTAAAATTTCTTCTGGATTAGTCTTTGTTTCTATACCCTGACTTTCCTCTGCTGGCGTAGTGGAATCCACGATTTTGGGTTTCGGCTGGCAGGCGGAGAGGGTTAAAGCCAAGCCGAGAGCGAGGCCGAGGGTAAAGACCACGGCCAAGACATTCTTGAGATTTTGGGCCATACTTTATCTCTTAGCGTCCTTATTTGCGTTCCGGCAAAATTTCCAGCCAATAGCCATCCGGGTCGGTAATAAAATAGATGCCCATCTTAGGGTTCTCAAATACTATACAATCCATGGCCTTGTGCTTGGCATGCGCTGCCTCGAAGTCATCTGTAGAAAAAGCCAGATGAAACTCGTTATCTCCCAGATTATATGGGCGATCCCAATCGCGCAGCCAGGTAAGCTCCAGCTGGAAGTCCGAGGCCTCATTAGCCAGATATACGATGATAAAAGATCCGTCCTCCGGCACGTTACGCCGAACTTCGCGCAGGCCCAGAGCTTCCTCATAGAAGGCCAACGAGCGGTCCAGATCGCGCACATTGAGGTTCTCATGGATCATTTTGAATTGCATCAAATTTACCTCCAAAAAGATAGTTAGCCCGGGCTTCGGGCAGGACCTAGCTCCCAACCGAGTCCCAGGCTATTAGATGTTAGTCTAAAATTCTATGTGAAAAGCGCTTATCTTTCAACAACCATGGCGATGCCTTGCCCGCCGCCGATGCAGAGTGTAGCCAGTCCCTTGTGGGAATCACGCTTCAGCATCTCATGCAATAAGGTAACCAGGATACGTGCGCCACTGGCGCCAATGGGATGGCCTAAAGCAATCGCGCCACCATTTACATTACATATGTCGGTGGAATAACCCAGCTCTTGGAAGCAGGCGCAGGATTGAGCAGCGAAGGCTTCATTAGCTTCAACCAGGTCCATGTCATCCATGCTCATACCGGCTTTGGCCAGAGCTTTTCTGCTGGCAGGGATCGGGCCAGTACCCATGATCGCGGGATCAACACCGGCGGTCGCCCAGGAAACAATGCTTACGATCGGTTTGAGCCCCAGCTCTTTGGCTTTAGCTTCGCTCATAACCAAGAAAGCCGCGGCACCGTCGTTGATACCGGAAGCATTACCGGCAGTTACGACACCGCCCTCTTTGAAGGCCGGGCGCAGTTTAGCCAGAGATTCCATAGTCACGCCTTCTCTGGGGTGCTCATCCGTATCAACTACGATCGGATCGCCTTTACGTTGGGGAACTGTGATCGGAACGATCTCATCTTTGAAGCGGCCAGATTTGATTGCCGCGTTAGCACGCTGTTGGCTCATGACGGAGATCTCATCCAGGTCTTCACGGGTGAAGCCGTATTTTTCCGCGATATTCTCAGCTGTAATACCCATGTGATAGTGGTTAAAAGCATCTATGAGGCCATCATTCAGCATGCTGTCTACCATCTCCACATCGCCCATGCGAGCGCCCCAGCGAGCTTGTCTCAGCAGGTAGGGAGCCTGACTCATATTCTCGCTACCACCAGCAATTACGATTTCGTTATCACCCACCATAATGGACTGAGCAGCCAGTGCCACGGTCTTCAGCCCAGAGCCACAGACCTTATTGACAGTGAAGGCACTTACTTCCTGCGGCAGTCCGGCGCCCAAGGCGATCTGACGAGCCACGTTCTGGCCCAGGCCAGATTGCAGGACATTGCCCATGATTACCTCGTCAACTTGATCGGCTTTGACGCCGGTCTCTTCTAAAATATTCTTGACCACAGCGATTCCCAGGTCAACTGCGGGAACGTTCTTAAACACACCACCAAAAGAACCAACAGGGGTACGCTTGGCTGCTACGATTACAACTTTGTCCATTTGATCTCTTCTCCTTTACTGCAAAAGAACTGAGGCGAAAATTAAGGTCTGGCAGCAATAAAATAATTCTGTATTCACACTAGCCATTGGGTTCATTATGGGCGGCGAGTTTAGCGCCCGATGGTTCATATGTTACTTCAGAAAACAAAAAGCGGGGCTAGCCTGGCAGGCCTCCCCGCAAATTGGATAAATTGAGTCGAATTTAGCGCTCGTTAAGTGGATGCGTCAATTTTTCCGCATCTAAAATACGGTCTAAGTCCTCAGAGCTGAGGTCAGTTTCTGCAAGAGCGACTTCTCTTACGCTCTTGCCGGTAGCCATGGCTTTCTTGGCAATGTTAGAAGATTGCTCATAACCAATCTCGGGTACCAAAGCGGTAACCAGGGCCAGGCTGCCTTCCAGCAGCTGCTTGGCGCGATCGCGGTTGGCGGTAATACCTTCCACGCAATTGATTCTCAAGGTGTAAGCTGCCTGTCCTAAGGTAGAGATGGACTCGAAAAGCTTAAAGAAGAGAACCGGTTCGGTGTGGTTGAGCTGGTATTGGCCGGCTTCCGCGCACATGGTAATGGTGGTGTCGTTACCGATGACACTATAGGCTACCTGATTAACAACTTCGGGAATGACCGGATTTACCTTGCCCGGCATGATGGAAGAACCGTTCTGACGCGGAGGCAGGTTGATGAGATGATAGCCAGCACGCGGTCCAGAAGAGAGAAGGCGCAGGTCATTACAGATCTTAGACATGGCGACAGCCATGGCCTTGAAGCTGGAAGAAACAATAACAAAACCATCCAGATTCTGGGTACCGTCAAAGAGATCGTGCGCAGTTTCCATGGGATAAGAGGTAACTTCTACCAGAGCTTCATTGATATGGTCCATGTAAGCCTTACTGGCGTTGATACCACTGCCAATAGCGGTGCCACCCATGTTATTGATGTACATATATTTTTCGCAGGCTTCAATGTGCGCGATCTCACGCTCGATAGCCTCCGCGAAAGCGTTGAAAGTTTGACTCATACGCATGGGTACAGCGTCCTGGAGCTGAGTATAGCCGACAATTACCACATCATCGAGTTCTTCAGCCTTCTCGCGCAGAGCGGCAGCCAGATCCTTAAACTTGGGCAGAGCCTCACGAATCAGGCGGATAGCAGTGAGTTTACCAGCAGTCGGGAAAACATCGTTGGTCGATTGCGCCATATTGACATGATCATTGGGGTGTACAGGGTCATAAGAGCCAAGCTCGCCGCCCAAAATCTCCGTTGCCCGGTTGGCGATAACTTCGTTAGCGTTCATGTTGGCAGAAGTTCCCGCGCCACCCTGGATAGGATCACAGATAAAGGCGTCATGGAATTTACCAGCCAGGATCTCGTCGCAGGCTTGGACAATTGCGTCAGCTCGCTTGTCGTCTAGAGCGCCGGCTCGTTTATTGGCCAGAGCGGCCGCTTTCTTGACTTGGGCTAAGCTGTCGATCATTTCCGGTCTCAGTTTCTGGCCGGTTATGGGGAAGTTATGCTCTGCCCGCTTGGATTGGACGCCGTAGTAAGCCTTGGGCTCGATCTCCAACTCACCGATAATGTCATGTTCAATACGTTTTGTCATTTGGGACTCCTTTTCCACGCAATCAGCAACACTCGAGAGGGCGCCCCCTCCGGTGTTGAACCATCATTCTGTGCTGCCGGCAATTTAAAACCGGCTTCACAATTATATGCAAAGGCGCGGGGTGGGGCAAATCCTAGTAGCCAGCAGCAAGATCTACAAGATTGCGCATAGGTTTTCCCTGGCGGAAACGCTCTAAATTATCCAGGAAAATTCCCATGGCGCGTTCAAAATAGTGCGGCGTCGGACCAGCATTATGCGGTGTGATGAGCACATTCTCCATCTGCCAAAGCGGGGATTCCTCCGGCAGCGGCTCAAGCTCAAAGACATCCAGATAAGCGCCACGGATCAATCCTTGCTCTAAGGCGACAATCAGTTCCGCCTCTTTTACCGTATCTCCCCGGCCCACGTTGATGAATACCGCCGAGGGGCGCATAACCTGAAACTGTTCCAGGCCAAACAAGCCTTGTGTATCGGGCGTGGAGGGCAGGATTGAGACCACATAGTCTGACAGGGCCAGCTGCTCACCTAAATCGTCTAAAGTATAAACGGCGTCAAAATGCTCCGGCACTTCTCCGCCGTGATGACGGCGAATACCCACCACATCCATGTCGAAGGCCTTAGCTCGTCGCGCCAGAACTTGTCCGATTGAGCCTGCTCCCACAATGAGCAGGCGTTTGCCCCAAAGCTCATCTCCGGTAATAGACTGGTCAAAAATTTTCTTTTCCTGATTGGCCCTGGCCGTTAACAGATTACGCGAAAACATGATCATGGCACCCAGAACCTGCTCGGATATGCTCGGTCCGTGTACACCACTGGTATTGGTGAGCTGGACTTTCATTTCACGAATAGTATCTAAAGGATAATTATTCACACCCGCTGAGTAGGAGAAGATCCAGCGCAGATTTGGCAACTGGCGTAGCTCATCGGGGTCAAGCTTGGCGGAATTAAACAAGATCTCCACTTCCTCCGGCCGATCCGCCAATATAGCTTCTAGGCCCTGGTAAACTTGCCAATCTTCATCTTTAAGATAATGAGCAAAGCCTGCGTTAGCCTGGTCCAGAGTCAAAAAACGGTCATTAGAATTTACTGCGATCATGGCGCTGTACCTCCTTTTATCTGCCGGTTCAAAACGGCTTTCAAATTATTATATAGAAGCCAAAGCGCCCCGCCTATGGGACGGAGCGCTTGGTGTCTAACGTTAATTTTCCGAGAAGGAGATTAAGGCATATCAACGACCAGACCTTGCAGCAGAGAAATGTTCTGGTCTTCGATGGAATAGATAAAGGGATGATCCACCACGACGATTTTCTGAGGGTTGGGAACAGGCATGGCCATGCACTTGGTCTCTATTACGGTTACTACGGCAGCTTCCGTGCCTTCCTCGTTGACTCTCAGCTCCACCCGTTGGAAAGCATTGCCGACTTCCAGCGGTAGATCATCCTGGGTAAAGAAACCGAGTTTTCCGTTTTGCAGCAATTCATCCAAGCCCAAGGCTCCTGCGACTTCGCCTAAGTCAAACTGGCTGCTCAATTCCCATTTGGGAAGGCTCAGGACTACTTCATGCATGGACCAGTCTTCGCTGGCCTTAGCCTCAGCATAGAAATCCCAGTATTCTTTTTCACTTACCTCTTGCTTAGGCATTAGGATCAGCATAGCAGCTCCACCTTGGTACGGTTTCTTGATCGCTACATAATCCTCTGTTTCCAGGTAGGGCATATCTTCAGGCTGTCCCTGCATCATGGGAACTTCCTTCTCACCGGACTGGCCATAGAAAGTTTCATCTGTGGTATTGTCCGGGTCAAATGCGACCGACCAGGCAGCACGGAAATAAATGGAGTTGATCAGGATATTCAGAATATCATCCTTGACTTTTTCTTTGATCTCGTCATCGCTATACAGGGGATCAATCAAGCCTTTAGTGTAATAGCTGATCAGCGCGTTAAGTTCCTTGTAGGTCTCTTCGTCGTGCAGATCAGCCTGGAGCGCGGCCATACCGTTGGCTTTCAGGGCTTCCAAATATTCCGGAGCAAACTCGATCGACTGGTTGCCCAGCGCAAAGGTATTAGACTCCCAGACTTTGGTATCCCCCTCTGCTTCATAAGCGTATCTGACAGCCAAGGTGTTCAGGATGCGAATTACCTCTGCTATTTCTTCTTCGCTGAGGCCGGCAGGATTGAGTTTCTCGTCCAAAGTCGCCTGTGCTTCAGGAGAAAGGCCGGGGCGGAAAGCCATTAAAGCAAGGTACAGTGAAAGAGGCGAAAATCCACTCAGGTCATCCAACTCTTCTTCCATGATTTTGCCCAAAGCGGCAACATTTTCCGAGAATTTATCTGTCAGCTCAAACCAGTTGTCAGGCAGCTCTTCAGTCTCATTTGGCTTTTCCAGAACCCAATTCAAAGCTTTCAATTCAGGCATCTTTACTTCTTCAGCCTCATCTTTATTCTGGCCTTCCGCTTCAGTTTCTTCGTTATTATTTTCGTCTAAATCTGCTTCGGCGTTATTCTGATCTTTGGATTCAGCTTCATTATTTTGCTTATCTGACTCGGCTTCTGTCTCTTTATTGGCAGGCATACAATAACGAGCGTCAGCCGCCACAAAACCTGTGCTTAGTGGCACCATAGCCAACAAAACAAAAAGGCTGATAAAAAATTTCATTGTCTTTTTCATAACTAAGACCTCCTGATTCTTATTTTTCTATTTAATTTACGCGTCTTACGCGTCTTATGCGTCTTACGCGTCCCGACCAGCAAACAATCAAGCTCTGCTTGGCGGGTCAAGCACCTTTTCGAGGCGCTCTTAGCTAGAACACAACTTAGCTCGGGCAAATGTAACAGCTACCCGGAAAATATTTCTTCTCCGCCTTTCGTAGTTTCTGGAACTTTTATTTACAATTTAACAAATTGACCAACAATTCTACAAACTTTGCCTCTATCGCATCGAATTCTCTATTTAGTCTTGACAAGATTCCTTCTTGCTTTATCATTAATAACGATTACTTTTAGCGAATATGTATACGCTAAACTCACAGGACAGGAGAGGAACTATGAGAAAAACCTTCGCGACCATTTTAGCCCTATTAATGTTGCTATCGCCCTTATTATTATCTCAACCTGCCGCTGCCGAAGAGCTCAAGGATTGGGTGGAATACGAGGTCCAAGCCTCTGAGATGGAAGAATTTAATATTTTCCATACTCACTCGGCCCGGGACTTCAACATCCTAACCAACCTGCAAGACGCGCTTTTGACCCATGACAGCTATGGTCGGCTTCTGCCCAACCTGGCTGAAAGCTGGGAAACCGAAGATAACGGTAAAACCTGGACTTTCCATTTAAGAGATGGCATAGAATGGTTCAATAAACAAGGCGAAAGCATGGCACCCATTGTGGCCCAAGACTTTGTCTGGGGTATGGAATGGGTACTCAACTTCCACAAGAATGACTCCAAGAACACCTCTATGCCTATCGATATGATCGAAGGTGCAGGTGAATATTATGAATATACCAAGTCTCTCAGTCCTGAAGAAGGCCTGGCTCTGGGCTTGGAAAAATTTGAGGAAATGGTTGGGGTAGCAGCTCCGGACGAGAAAACCGTAGTCTACACCTGCATAAATGAAATTCCTTATTTTGATACCTTGGCAACCTATGCCTGCCTCTACCCAGTAAGTGGCTCTCTTTTAGAGCAGATCGGTGTTGAAGGCCTGCGCGCCGTAGACTTTGATACTCTGTGGTACAGCGGACCATACCTGGTCGATACCTTCGTCCACATGAATGAGAAAGTGCTGGTTCCCAACCCCAATTATTGGAATCAGGACTGCAAACGCTTCGACTCCATCACCATCAAAATGGTAGAGTCCCAGGATCAAGCCTTCCAACTCTTCCAAACCGGCGAGATCGATAGAATTACCTTAACCGAGGCTAATCTCCAGGCTATTTCCCGCAATGAGTCCAGTGAATTTTACGACAAGCTCACTGAGACCAGACCTTCTGTCACCTCCATGCAGATTCACTTCTGCTTTGACAAGAATCTGGAAAGCGGAGACAAAGACGACAACTGGAATACCGCTGTCCGCAATAAAAACTTCCGCTTAAGCTGGTACTACGGTCTGGATCTGACCAACGCCCTCAGCCGCTTAAACGCCATCAACCCCATTTCCTGCGCTAACTATACCTATTCATCTCCCAACTTAGTCAGAACCTCTGACGGCAAAGATTACCAAACCTTAGTCTTGGAGAAAATTGGTATAACTCCTTCTGACGAGAAATTTATGCGCTACGATACCGACAAAGCCGCAGATTACAAGGCCAAGGCCATAGAAGAACTGACTGCAGCAGGCGTAACCTTCCCCGTACAATGCGACCTCTATGTCAAGAGTGGTAACCAAAGCGCCATCGACACCGCCTTAGTCTTCCAGCAAATGTTCAGTGATTACCTGGGCGACGATTACGTAAAACTCGAAGTCAAAGAATATATCACCTCTGAGACTACCGAAGTAAGAGAACCTTCACTGGCCAGTATCTACTTCACTGGCTGGAGCCCGGACTACGGTGATCCGATCAGTAACTTAGCTCAAGAAGTTTACAAAGAAGACAACGCCTTCTTCTCACAATCCGTCAGTAAAATCGACAACGTCCCAGAAGACAGCGAACTTGTCCAGGCCTATAAGGAATATACAGACATGGTCTGGAACGCCAACAGCATAGTAGACGACAACGACGCCCGTTACGAAGCTTTCGCCGACGCCGAAGCCTTCTTACTAAACAACGCCTTCACCATTCCTTACTATGTAAACGTTTCTTGGCAGCTATCCTGCCTCAACGTCTACTCCAGGGTCTATTCACCTTACGGTATCCAAGTCAACCGCATGGTCAATTGGGAAACCAACTCTGACATCTACTCCACTGAAGAATACGCCGCCATCAAAGACGCCTTCTTCCAGAATAAGTAGTTGTGCCTAGTACCTAGTGCGTAGAGCATAGTTTCATAAGCTGCGGCGAGGCCTCCGTTTCAAGGCCTTGCCGCAGTTTTTATTTATGAGCCTTTAACGGGCCTACTAAATTCGAGTTCTGAGATTCCCCGTAAAATTTGCAAGTTGTGGGTGGCTGAGCTGGCTTTGAAGGCCAAGATAGATTGGAAATTCGGGATTACCCGTAGAATTTGCAAGTAATGGGTGATTTTGCCACCCATTATCTGCATATTTGTAGTAGAAACGCAAACCATCGATTTACCAGGCTTTTCCCCACAAAGTATGGCAATCCATGTACTGGCTTATTGCATAAGAATCCATCATTTTCCCAACCTGCCTCCACTGGAGAGATCAAAGATTTCGTCGAGATTCCCTATTTTGACACTTTGGCAACCTATGCTTGCCCCTAACCTGCAAAATATTGCTCGGCATGAATCTGATGCTTATGAAGCGGGTAAGCGGGTAAATAGAGCACATATAGTTAATAGTTGAGTGCATTAATCAGCTTGCGTAAAGTAATTAATACGCCCACTAAAAAGTATCAACAGGCCGATAAGTCCTAGCAAAGCAATGCTTTCCACTAATCTGCGGCAGATTTCCGAAATAGAGATCTGCCGCATGTTTTATTTCTGGCCAACTGTCTCAGCAAAATGACTAAACTTTATAAAAAGTTACACCTAACTGAGTAAATATTATATAATCGAGTAGGTTGGCTTATATTTAGTCAATTCAAAGCCAATAGATTAAGTTAAAACTAGTATTTTACCAAGTCAGAGGAGGCTAAAATTATGGCAAAGTCTAGTAAGAAACAGGGTTCATTCAAACTACTTAACTCCATCGAGAGGGCTGGCAATAAGCTGCCTGATCCCGCACTTTTATTCGTTATCTTGGCCTTGATTACCATGCTCTTGTCTTTCTTTTTATCTAGAGCTGGTGTTGCTGTAACTTATGAGGGCTACAATAGCGCCAGTGGACAAATTGAGGAAATGACAGTTTCCGTTTACAACCTGCTTTCATTAGAAGGTTTCCATTATATGGTAACCAGTTTTATCTCTAACTTCACCGGATTTTTCCCGCTGGGAACCGTCTTTACAGTAATCATCGGCGTCAGTGTTTGCGAGGGCACTGGTCTGCTGTCCGCTGTTCTGCGCCGCTCAGTCAGCAAAACCCCGACTTCTTTATTGTCGGCTATGGTTGTTTTCCTTGGTATTATGTCTAACATTGCCTCTTCAACCGGTTATGTAGTTTTGGTACCTTTGGGGGCAATTATCTTCTTGGTGAGCGGCAGGCATCCGATTGCCGGTTTGGCTGCTGCCTATGCCGGTGTTTCCGGAGGCTGGACTGCCAACCTGCTTCTTGGTTCCAACGATCCTCTCTATGCCGGTATGTCCACGCAGGCCGCTCAGACCCTAAACCCCAATTATGTGGTCCAACCGACTGGTAATTGGTATTTCATGATCGTGTCTACTATCTTAGTAACTGTGATTGGCGCCTATGTCACCGATAAAATTGTTGAGCCTCGCCTACCTAAATATGAAGGCTCTGAAGCCGATGCTATTACCGCCATCACTCCGGAAGAGGAGAAAGGCATGAAAGCGGCCTTGATTTCTTTGATCGTTTATGTGGTTATTATGCTGCTCATGCTGATACCTGCTAACGGCATTCTGAGGAATCCAGAAACAGGATCCGTCTTATCTTCTCCTTTTATGTCAGCAATTGTGTTCTTTATGATGTTGCTCTTCCTGATCCCAGGACTCAGCTTTGGCATTGCTTCAGGAAAGATTAAGTCCAGCAAGGATGTTACCAAACTCATGAGTGACGGAATTGCCGGCATTTCCAGCTTCTTGGTTTTAATTTTCTGGGCCGCCCAATTCACTGCCTTCTTCAACAAGTCCAACTTAGGAACTATCTTATCGGTTAACGGAGCGAGATGGCTGGGCAGCATCGGCCTGATAGGCATACCTCTACTTATCCTCTTTGTAATCCTAACCTGCATCATTAATATCTTTCTCCCTGTGGATACAGCAAAATGGGCCATGATGGCTCCCATCTTTGTGCCGATGTTTATGCAGCTTAATCTGTCGCCAGAAATGACCCAGTTGGCCTTTAGAATTGGCGATTCATCAACCAATATCATTACGCCACTTATGCCTTTCTTCCCCATGATCGTGGCATATTTCCAGAAGTATGATAAGAAGTCCGGCATTGGAACTGTAGTATCCACTATGTTACCTTACTCCACCTTCTTCCTTATCGCCTGGATTATACTGCTAGTAGTTTGGTATCTGCTTGGACTGCCCTTGGGGCCCGGTGCCGCTATTGTCTACGGAGGTATTTAAGTTGTGAATAATGCCGAAAAACTAAGAGGTCTCCTCGCCCCTAAAGACCTGCAGGCTGTGTTGATTACCACTCCAGAACATTGCTATTATGCAACAGGCTTGTCACCTCATCAGTTGACCGTATCACGTATACCTGGTTTTGCCTATGCAGTTATGGATATGGAAACTGAAGATAGCTATGTTATTACCATGGATTATGAGGCTCCAGCGCTTGAAGGTAAGAAAGATCATGTAAAAGTTCTGGCTTATGACACTTGGGTAGGGGTTAAAAGTAAAGATGAGTGGCTAGAGGGCAAGGATCACACGCAGCTTGAAAAACTCAAGTCTTCCCTGGATATTTTAGAAGAACTCTTCCATGAACATAACTGGACAACAGCCAGGGTTGGTTTAGAGCTGAAACATCTACCGGTTGACCACTTTCAGATACTCAAGGACAGATTTCCGGATATTGCATGGCAGGATATCAGCGATGATTTCATATTTGCCCGTTCGGTAAAAAACGCCGAAGAAATCAACATCTATCGCGAGTTAACAGAAGCTTCCGATAAGGCCTTACTGGAAATGTCCAAGCAGGTACATGTTGGAGCCAATGAATTAGATCTAATCCAAATCTATAGAACAGTATGTATGCAAAATGGCGTTTACCCCAGCAGCTGGAGCATGCTGGGAGCAGGCCAAAACAGCTCCATCCTGCAACTTCCGCAAGATCATTGCATAAATGAAGGCGATTGTCTTCGTTTTGACGGCGGCTGCGAAGCCGGATACCGTTTTTTCAAGACCGACTTTTCTCGAACTTGGATAGTAGGCAAAGCCGATTCCAAACTGGTTGAAACCAAGAGAGTCCTAACCTCTGCCCAGCGCCTGATGATCGAATCTATCAAGCCCGGCATGAGTTTTTCTGAACTTTTCCACTTAGGCTTCAATCAGGTAAAGAAGTACATTCCTAATTATCGGCGCGGCCACTTGGGTCACAGTATTTCTCTCGGTCCTAGCACAGCCGACTTGCCCCATATTTCTCCTAGCGAAAACAGGCCTATTGCAGAAGGAATGATCCTGGCCGTTGAAGTCCCTTTCTATATTCGTAACTACCAGGGCTTTAATATCGAAGACATGGTTCTAATTACCAAGGACGGAGCCGAAGTCTTAACCTATCGGACACCTCACTATCTGGAATTTGAAGAATAAAAACTTTATTTGGGAAGTGTCCATCCGATGACATTGTCCAGTCCTTTATACAGAGGCATCCGTCCACGGATGCCTCTGACATTTTTGCACACCTTGTCCAGTCGTATATACAGAAGCATCCGTCCACGGGTGCGTCTGGCATTTTTGCTCACCTTGTCCAGTCGTTTATACAGAAGCATCCGTCCACGGGTGTCCCTGGCATTTTTGCTCACCTTTATTTTCAGGTGTTGGCAGTTCTTGATCTAGCTCCATTTGTTCTATAGTTCCGGCCTTTGAGTATTTTCGTAAAATTTACAAGTTGTTGGGGGCCGCGGTGTGGCTGAGCAAGCCTAGCAGGCCCAGATAGGTTCGAGATTCTGGATTTCCCGTAGAATTTGCAAGTTGTGGGTGTCGCGGTGTGGTGAGCAAGCCTAGCAGGCCCAGATAGGTTCGAGATTCTGGATTTCCCGTAGAATTTGCAAGTTGTGGGTGTTCATCTCAGCTTCAAACAGGCTTGAACGGGCCTTCTAGATCGGAGTTCTGAGATTTCCCGTAAAATTTACAGATAATGGGTGGCTGAGTTGGCCTGAGCTAGCCTTATAAATCTGACTTTCAGGATTCTACGTAAAGTTTGCAAGTTTTGGGTGCTATTTCCTTTGAAAATTCTAGCTACGGGAGGTTAAAACCAGCATCTATTGAACATTAGTAGTAATAGCAATCTAATAGCTTACCTTTAGTAACATAAATTTGCTGCGAATCAAATTCGTGACTTTGTATTCCCAGATCGCCCACCCATTATCTGCAGATTTGTAGTAGAAACGCAATCCATCGATTTACTAATGTGAGGTGACCCCAAGAAGTTGGACCTGAAACCGGCGAGAGAAAGCTCGTCGGTTTTATCTTAGGCAATAGCATTTGCTTGCCGGTACTGAACTGGGCTTAACCAGCCCAAACTTTCTTTGATTCGTTTTTCGTTGTAGTACTTAATGTAGTCAGTAATTGCTTTGGCTAGCTCAGAGAAGCTTTTGTAAACATGGCCATAGTACATCTCTTGTTTTAAGATGGCAAAGAAATTTTCCATAGGTGAATTGTCGTAGCAATTTCCTTTGCGCGACATGCTTTGGAAGATCTTGTTCTTTTTGAGCAAATCCTGGTAAGCCGGCATTTGGTAGGCCCAACCACGGTCTGAATGGAAGGTCCTGCGGTAGGGGCACTCGTCGGTCTTTCGTATGGCTTCTTTAAGCCCCGTCATTACACTGACACCATTAGGCTGCCTGGAAATGCTATAGCTCACTATCTCCCGGTTGTACAAGTCCATGTACGGGTCAAGATATATTTTCTTGCCCTGGAGCTTTCCTGCTGCATCTAGCTCGTAGTACTTTAGCTCTGTCGTATCGGTCGTAATTTTCTGAAATGGTACTGACGTCTTAAAACGCCTATTAACTAGATTTGGTTTGATTCTGCCTACTACACCCCTGTAGCTGTTGTACTTGCGGTGTTTCCGACCGAAGGCTGTTACTTGCATACCTAGTTCCTGGTAGATCCTTTGGGTTCGCTTCCGGTTTAACTTAAAGCCTTGCTTCCTGAGCTCGGCATGTATCCTCCTGTAACCGTAATTCTCATGCTCTTCTCGCAGCGTTTGTATTGCTTGTTTTATCTCAAGATCTTGGTCTGGACGCTCAAAACGCTGTTGCCAATACATGTAGGTTGATTTAGGAAAGGCTGTGGCAGCAAGAATCTCTTTTAGTTTGTATTGGTCCCGGAGTTTGTGGATGATTCTTGCTTTGTCTTCGCTTCTTTTTGTCCCAAACTCCTGAGCATTTCCAAGTATTCATTTTTGATATGCGCTAGCCTTAGCTCATACTCAAGCTCCCGTATACGCTTATCTTTGCCTCTTTCCAGGGCCTTATCTTCCAAGTCCTTCGGGGACGGGTGATCTGCTTTTGTTTTCATTTTGGGACGACCTACTCTCTTCTGCAAGCCAGCTACTCCTTCCTCTCGGTAGGCTTTTCCCCATACTGAAAGTATTGCTTCGTTTTTTATTTTCAGCATGTTCGCAATTTCTCTTTGCGTTAATTCTGTGGTCTCATGTAGCTTGACTGCTTTTAGCTTTAATTCTACCGGGTATCTCTTGTTCGTGCGAGGGCGAAACAATCCTTCCTCGCCAAATGTTTGATACTGATTTACCCATCTTGAGACCAGCGAATCGTTTGGTATGCCGTACTTTTCCGCTATGCTACGGTATGTTCCTTGCCCGTCTAGATACTCCTTTACTGCTTGGTACTTTAGCTTATTGCTGTACTTCTTTATCTCTGACATATTTGATCCCCTCCTGTTGGATCTTTATCTTGGTCCAACTTTTTGGGGTCACTCTAAAACCAGCTTTACCCCGTTGTAACCACCCATTACTTGCAAACTTTACGGGAAAT
>JAUNLW010000005.1 GCA_030532065.1 Eubacteriales bacterium
GAATCGTCTCCGACTACTAATCCACCCATTATCTGCAGATTTTACGTGGAATCTGAAAAGTGGAATCTAGACGACTAACGAGCATTGACTGGAAACGCTGACTAGGACTTCACTATGGAGAAACAAGATGCATTATACAGGACAAGTTTACAGACCACCCCTACCCTAATACAGGACAAGTTTACAGACCACCCCTAGTACAGGACAAGTTTACAGACCACACCTAGAAACCTATACCCCTTACTGGAGGTTACTTATGGTTGCCAGGTAGGAGTTAGCTTTCCAAGAACAAAAAATTTACAGACTTTATACTCGTTGACCACCTGGCTCTAATACACGCCCTGTACATTGGTAGAGTGCCAATTTTTGGCCAGCGAAAGGAGTCTGCATGGAAAAATTATTTAAAGCTCTAACTTTTATTTGCCTAACGGTCCTGTTGCTTGTCGGCCAGGCCGTTACGATTTTTGCCCAGCCCAAAGATTTTTCTCAAGCCACTGAGGATCTTTACGAGCCGAAAACCAATATCGTACTACCTGCCACTGTGGTTTGGGCTTCCGACAGTCAAGCTTTTAGCAAAGTTGCTGATGAAGTAAGACCTAACACTGTAATGGTCAAAGTTAACAAGGATCTTTCCGTATACAGCATGAGTGGTTTGCGCCTTGCTGAACATTTGACGGAATACCTGCTCAAAACTAAGGACAAGTGTCTGACCGCTCTTTATATTGATTCTGCTGAAACGGCCCAGGCAGTCAAAAAGTTCCTGGCTGACACTGACGCAGCGGATATGTTTGTGGTTGCTTCTTCTCAACAAGCTGAGTTAGTAAAGATTGCTACTTCTTTTTCTAATAAGGTTTTCGGTGTCATCGATTTCTCTGATCAAAACTATAGCAGCAAAGATTTAAGTAAGATCATCGAGTGCGCCATGTCCAACGAAGCTCGCGTAGTCATGTTACCGGAATATCTGGCTAACAGATCCAATTTGGACTATATCCGCAGCCGTCTCACCAGTGTTTGGGTAAAAACTGCTGATAATACTCGCTCTATTTATACCCAGCTCACCAACGGTGTAAACGGTATCGTCTGCGAAGACTTCAACCAGGTTTACACGGCCATGGAGTCTTTCAATGATGGCAGAGCTCTCCTCCGTCCTTCCTTTATTACCGGCCATCGCGGCCTACCCAGCACCCATGTAGAAAATACCATTCGCGGTGCCCAGGCAGCTGTTGAAGCAGGCGCGGACGCTATTGAGACTGATATCTATCTCAGCAAAGATGGACAAGTCTTCGTCCTGCATGACAACTCTTTGAAGAGACTCTTCAACCGCCCTGATGTCACCGACGTGACCCAGCTCACTCTGGCTGAGCTACAGGCTGTGGATTTTGATATGACCGATGAGCCCAAAGAAGAAGCCCCAAACTCAGTGCTCAACTCCAACAATGAGAACCGCACCAAAGAAGGCAGGGATTATCTGGAAATCTCCTACGATCCTGAGCTGGATAAAATTCCTAGCATGAGAGAGTATCTCAAGACCTTCCAGGACAGCGATGTAGTCCACTTTGTGGAGCTGAAAACCAACGACCCTGCTATCTCCGCGGCGATTAGGGATCTGGCTGAGGAACTGGGTATGTCTGACCGCATCATCCTTATCTCCTTCAACGGTGGTTTCTACGGCACTAACGATGGCTACGGCTACAGTGACACTATCAACGTACTGAAGTCCACGAGAGAAGAATGGCCGGAGAAGCCTTTGGGTTACCTCGGTTCCGATGGCTCCGTCTTTGCCCGCCACGATGATATGATCGCAGAAAACGGCTTAATCGGCGCAGCTACCCTGGATCTCATGGGCGCGCTTGAGCCATACAACGCTACCTATAACCCCTATTATGGCGCTATGAGCTATGACGTAATCAAAGCCGGTAGACACCGTGGTCTCACCTGCTGGCCCTGGACCTATAACAACGAAGAAGCCTTTGCCGAAGCTTACCTGAACGGTATCTATGGTCTTACTACCAACTACACCACCTGGGCCAGCAACTTCCCTCGCCGCTTTGATACCTCAGACCTCAAACTGCAAAATGGTGAGGAAATTTCCTTCAAGCTGCTTAATCTGAAGGGAGAAGAAGTAAAAGTTAAGCCAGAACTGATCGTCTTAGAGGGTAATCCTGTAAAGATGGATGAGCACGGCAAACTCGTAGCTTCCGAAACTGGCGGCAGCCTGGTTATGCTACGCGCCAACTTCGAGCTGAATGTTAACGACAATTTGCCCGAAGATTTCGATAATTCCTACAGCCTCTACTCCAATCCCTTCTTGATCACGGTATACGAGGAGGAAAAATAAGCTGTGCTCCACCAGTAATGGTGGATTCTGGGCATGTTTATAAATAAGCCCAAATACGGCTATCAAAAAGTCCCTCGGTCATCTTTAGATCGGGGGACTTCTCATATTATTACTTACGCGATAAACGCTTTCTTTGACCCGCTCTTAAGCTTCCAGAAATTCCAAGAAGGCCTTGACCTGTTGCTCGAGTCCTTCTACAACCTCATCTGAAATGGTAAGAACTCCACTTTTATAAGCTTCTGGATTGATCATAATGCCGAAGCCCTCATCCAGCGCTTCAACTTTCATTACCTTTAGCAAGTCGTACAGTTTATCTCTGGAGCCTTGAGTCTTATTCCTGCCTCCCACACCGGTGATCATAACTTTTTTACCGCTAATAGCAGTACCTTTAGATAAGTCACCGTCTACCAGCGGACGTGAGAGCCAGTCAAGCAAGTTTTTTAGAACGCCGGAATAGCTGCGATTGTATTCCGGGGTAAAAATCCAGATACCATCTGCCTCGGAAACTTCCTGCTTAACCCGAGTAATCTCTGCTGGATCAGGATTTTCCAAGTCCTGATTCATATAGGGAATATCGGCGTATTCAAGATAAGCTACCCTAGCCTTGCCTTCCAGCAATTCTTCTACTTTTTTCGCAACTTGGCGATTGAATGAGCCCTTTCTCAGAGAGCCAATCATAAACAAAATTTGTTTCATAGTTTTCTCCTTAATTTAATAATTTGCTGACTTAGATCGCCAACAAGATCGGTGTGTGGTCTTGTCTATCGCCAGAATCGATCATTTCGCAGGCTTTTACCTGGTCAGCCAGGCGGTCACTAGTCAGGAAATAGTCGATTCTCCAGCCAGAGTTATTGATTTTGGACGTTCTGACACGCTGAGCCCACCAGGTGTAAGCGCCTGTTACATCGCCGTGAAGATAGCGGAAGCAATCGGTAAAACCGCGCTTTAAGAGCTTGCTGAAGCCCAGTCTTTCTTCATCGGTGAAGCCGGCGGACTGACGGTTTGCGTCCGGATTAGCCAAGTCGATCTCTCTATGAGCCACATTAAAGTCACCCATAGCAATTACCGGCTTGAGCTCGCTGAGACCTTCCAGATAATCCGCATAGGCGGTATCCCAGCCCTGTCTGTCTCTCAAACGGCTGAGTTGTTCTCCTGCATTAGGAGTATATACCTGAGTAAGATAATAGTCAGGGTATTCCAGAGTCAGAATGCGGCCTTCCAGGTCCATAGTGCAGGGCGCGCCGATAATCGGCTTCGTGATCTTAGGCTCGCCAAGCTCAGGCTTAAAAAGAAACATGGTACCGGAATAGCTCTTGCGGGCCGGTGGTTGGGAACAGCTCCAGGCCAGCTCGTAGCCGGGGAAACGTTCGGTTAAGAGTTCCACATGCTTCTTTGAGGGACCACTGGCCGGTAGTTTAGTTTCCTGTATGCCGATTACGTCAGGCTGTAATTTAGCAATGTCATCCAACACTTGGCGAGTGAGCAAGGCACGGTTTGAGCTGGCAGTCAAAGCTGCGTTAAGAGAGTCAATATTCCAAGAAATAATGCGCATATTATCTATCCTTATCTAAAAACCCGAGCTAAAAACCCAGTCTTAAGTCTGTACTAACATCATACGAAAAAGCGCCTCTTGATGCCGTAACTTAATTTACCAAGATAGCTGGCCATCGCCGGCCAGGTCGTAGTCTCCTTCCATAGAACCGGCTCTCGGCTGGAAAATAGCGCTGTAGATGTCTTTTACTCTCGCTAGGACTTCTCGCGCATCGCGCGCCCACTGTCCTCTATACGTACGTGTATCAGCAGATACAGCACAGGCATCAATACCCAGGCTTTCCGCCAAATACAGTGCCCGGTACAAGTGGTAGGTCTGGCTTACAATACACAAACTCTCCGCGTGGAAAACATCTTTGGCCCGCTTGAGACTCTCCCAGGTAGAAAAGCCACTATGGTCCAGGAAAATATCCTCCGGCTTTACTCCCGAGGCCAGTACATAATCCTGCATGGCCTTTACCTCATCGTAGTAGGTAGAGCTGTGGCCGGTGAGCAGCAACTTGTTCCCAGCACCTTTGAAATATACTTCCAGTCCACGATCCAGGCGTTCTTGCAACATGGGACTGGGTGAACCGTCCGGCGCAAGGCCACAGCCCAACACCAGCACAGCGTCTCTTGTCTTCGCGGCAGCCGCGTCCGGAGAGAGAATATCTGGTTGATAGCGCTGTTTTAAATAAATAGAAAAGCCCAGGCAGAAAATTATCACTAAGAGAACGATTGAAACCAGGCGCAAAACCATCTTGGTCAAATTTCGCTTTTTTACCAGCTTGCGCGGCCGTTCTTTTATTGGCTGGGCAGCTGCTCCCTGCCTGCGCTCAGGCGGTGGATAAGCTCTTACGCTCTCTGTCAGTCCGGAAGGCAGTGGGCGACTGCCAGGCCGCATATTAGGTCTATTGTTTGCGGGCTGGCCTGGCCTTGCTGGCCTGGCGCCAGGATTGGCAACCGTTCTGGCTGCTGGTTGAGGCCTCCGCTCATTAGCCTTGGGCTTTTCTTCTGACTTTGGCCGGATAGGACCAGGCGACTGTGTCGCGTTTTGCTTTTGCTTATCCATATATCCTCAAATCTCGCGCTACGCCATTTAGCTTTTGGCGAATAACGTCTACCATCAGTCCACCATTTTTATCTTCCGCGATCAGGCCACACTCTTTTAGTTGACTGATGTGGTGCGAAACCGTGGCCTGGCTCACCTGCAGGCTCTCGGCCAGATCTTTCTGCTTTTGCGGTCCCTGCGCCAGGAGGCAGCAGATTTTATAACGGGTGGGATCGGCCAGGGTCTGGCAAAACGCGTTGTTCTCCTCGCGTTCCACTGCCTCCAGCTCTTCCAAAGCTTGGAAATAAAGGGGCAAGGCAAAGCCTAGGTACAGTTTCCTGGCGTTACTATCCTGGCGCAGCTCAAAAGGCTGCAGGCTGGGCCATACGAGCACCTGCTCCTCCTGACCTTTAAGCTGATCCTGGCTAGCATAACTTAACTTAGTTTCCAGATAAGCCAGATTCTCTGCCAGGCAACGGATAGCTTCACTCTCAATACTGCCAACAATTGCCTCACTCACAAACTCAAAGCTTTGGACTAGGGCGATAAAAGCCTGCAAGGCTGTTTTAGGTTTTTCGATCAGGCTTTGTAAAGTCCAGGCATCGCCGGCATTAAGCCCTGCCTGGCGCAAATAGGCAGATATGGCAAAGGGATCGGCTTCCAGGTAAACGCATAGCTGATCTGGATCTGTAAAATGCAGAGATTTTTCCTGCTCATCTACCAGATCTAATTCAAATAAACGTTGATCCGGCCAGGCCGCCAGTATGAGGGCACGGCGGAATTCGGCTTCCGACTTGTCCTGCAACAAATCAAACCAGCAAGACAAATCGCCTTTGGCTGCAGTTAAAGGCACTAACTGACACAAAACCTCGGGGTAGGAAAAGTTGGTCGTAAAAAAATGATTCATATCCTGGCCCCGGTTAGCCAGAGCTACCTGGATGCCTTCCAGCCACTCCAGGACAGGCATACCTAATTCCTCATCCGCCAACCTCTCAAGAGTAGAACGCAAGCGAGCATTCTCTGGCTGAGCGCTTAAACCTTCCGGTAGTTGAGCGAGCAGCAGGCTGGGAAACTGCAGTTGAAAATTAAGATGTAATGTCTGTAAATCAGGTTCAAGCAAGAACATGCCAAATTACTCCTTCCCTAAGGCATTTATCAGGGGCGATTCTTAGCTTTATCAGTCTAGCGGTTGATTATTGATATCCGGTTAAAAATTAGATACCGGTCAATATGTCTTGAGTAACAATTACTTAAAAAAGCCTGTATTTTTTCCCTAAAAAGCAGGAAAAATCTTTGTAACAAAGCTGCTAATCGCCTACTAGCAGTCTTTTTACGATTTTTCTCATTAGATTATCAGCAAACAACACGCCCAAAGCAATCATGTCCTGACATCTTCTTGTATTTGCCTTTTAATTAAGATGCGTAGCTCTACTTGAATGCCATTTTTCACCTGAGCTATAAAAATTTTATGAATAACTGTATCTGCCACGCAATAAAACCCGTTCTGAGTCTATTGCCCGACCGGTAGATTTTACTTGGTTTACTTACCCTGTGATAACAGTGACAAAGAAAAAGCCCCCGCTAGGTGCGGGGGCGGGAGTCACGATGCTAAAGACAAAAAAGGAGGCAAAGTCATTGATGGAACACAGAAAAGGAACTCTAGAGGGTAATGAGCTAGACTCGCTCTCTTGCTGTGACTCATTTAAATTATGTCTGAATCATAGCCTACTTTTTCCTTTTTGTAAAGTCTTGCGCCCTAAAGTCTGCCTTACTAAGGTTATAAGTTACGTTTATTCACCAATTAGCCAGCTTTCGCGCTAATAAGAAAGTAAAAATCCTTTTTTCTAGAGTTTAAAGGTAAAGATTCTCTTTTACCTGCTGGGAATCTCCCTCATAACCGTAACAAATACTACATTTTTTCTGAGAAAGTCTAAGCTGAATCAGTTTTTTAGCTTGTGACAGCAAATCATCTCTAATTCCCTGACTTACAACTTTTTCTTGCAGATAAAAGGAAACACCCCCTACTTTTGTCGTAAGGGGTGTCCGTGATTTTGACCAGCACAAGCCGCGCAGAAGCCCGGCAAGGCTTGATTATTGTTTGTTTGTTTTACTCTCGCCAGCTGGCAACTAACTCTGCTGGCAAGTGCTCCGGGTCATCGTAGAGGTGGCAGGCCACGTAGTGATCCTCATCCACCTGTTGCAGCTCAGGCGTTTCTTTGCGGCAGCGGTCGAAGCAATAACTGCAGCGGCCGGCAAACTTACAGCCTGGAGGTGTATTGATCGGTGAGGGCACCTCACCTTCCAGGACTACGCGGCCCAGGCTGCCCTTAAGATCAGGGTCAGGGATGGGGATCGCGGAAATAAGAGCCTGGGTATAGGGGTGCATGGGCTTGCTGTACAGGCGTTGGTTAGTTGTTACCTCAGCCAGAGAGCCCAGATACATTACGCCGATACGATCGGAGATGTGCTTAACCATGGATAGGTCATGTGAGATGAAGAGATAAGTGATGTCCATCTCTTCCTGCAGCTTGGTCAGCAGGTTAACGATCTGTGCCTGGATAGATACGTCCAAGGCGGAGATCGGCTCGTCGCAGACGATAAAGTCAGGCTCTACGGCCAGGGCGCGGGCGATGCCGATACGTTGGCGCTGTCCACCGGAAAGTTCGTGCGGGAAGCGAGCCCCGTGCTCACTATTTAAGCCAACCTTCATCAAGAGCTGAGAAATGCGGTCATGCTTTTCCTTGTCGCTAAGATGCGGGAAGTGCACGTCCAGGCCTTCAAAAATAATGTCGTCAACGGTCATACGAGGGTCCAAAGAAGCATAGGGATCCTGGAAGATCATCTGCGCTGACTTGCGGAAAGCCTTCATCTCAGCTTTTGAGCTAACTTGGGACATGTCCTTGCCGTCATAGTAGATCTTACCGCCGGTAGGCTCATAAAGGCGGAGAATCGTTCTACCTGCCGTGGTTTTACCGCAGCCGGACTCACCTACCAGGCCGAAGGTCTCGCCCTTGAAAATCTTAAAGCTGACATTGTCGACCGCCTTAAGGAATTGACGACGACCAACCTTGAAGTAAGTAGAAAGATTTTCTACTTCCACCATTACCTTACGGTCTTCCGGTTGGACCTTCGTCTCCTTATTCGCTGCGGCGACTTGGGTGTTGTTAATATCTTGTTGCATATTTGACATTCTCCTAGCCTCCTTAATCGCCCACGGGACGCTCTACCTTAGGAGCATCCGGGTGATGCAGCCAGCAGTAGGAGCAGTGATGATCGCCGTGTTCAGTCTTGGCCGGCATGGCTTCTTTACAGATCTGCATAGCGTAGTCGCAGCGGTCGGTAAAGGGGCAGCCTGCCAAAGGCAGAATAAGGTCAGGCGGGGTACCACCCAGGGAATAGAGATCTTCTTTCTCTTTAGAGTCCAGGCGGGGAATAGAGCGCAGCAGAGCCCAGGTATAGGGGTGCTGAGGATTCTTAAAAATGTCTTCTGTGCTGCCGGTTTCCATGACCTGACCTGCGTACATTACTTGAATGCGGTCGGCAAAGTTGGCGACTACGCCCAAGTCGTGGGTAACCAGAATGATGGACGTATGTTCCTTCAACTGTAGTTCTTTGAGCAGCTTCATGATCTGCGCCTGAATGGTAACGTCCAGAGCCGTGGTAGGCTCGTCCGCGATCATGATAGTAGGCTCGCAGGCTAAGGCGATGGCGATCATGACTCTCTGGCGCATACCACCAGATAACTCGTGCGGATACTGCTTGAAGCGCTTCTCAGGCTCAGGGATCTCAACGGCGTCTAAAAGCTCAATGGCTCTGGCTTTACGGCCTTCGGCGTCCAAATCAGTGTGGATCTTAAGTGACTCCATAATCTGCTTACCACAAGTCATCGTCGGGTTCAGTGAGGTCATGGCGTCTTGGAAGATCATACCAATATCTTCACCCTTGTACCTGCGTAGGCGTTTCTTATCCATGCTGAGGACATCTTCGCCTTTGTAGTTAACTACGGAACCAGGCAGGATCTCAGCAGGCGGAACCGGCAAAAGACGCATTACAGCCTTAGCCGTAACCGTCTTGCCGCAGCCGGACTCCCCAACGAAAGCCAGGGTCTCACCGGCATCTAGCTTAAAGTCTACGCCTCGTACTGCCTTAACTTCACCGGCATAGGTGTGGAAGGAAACCCGCAGGTTCTCAACCGTCAAGACTCGTTCTGCCGGTACTTGTGTTTTATTTTCTTCTGTCATAGTTGCTTGTTTTTCCATATCTTGCATACTCCAGCTTCTTCTCCTCCCTAATTACTCTCTTAAGCGAGGATCCAATGCGTCACGCAGACCGTCACCCATAAGTACGAAAGTAAGCATGGTGAGAGCGATCATGAGAGAGGGATAGAAGAGTTCCATGGGGTAGAAGAGGAACTTCTGCTGGGCAGCAGAGGCCATAGCACCCCAGGAAGTCATCGGTGACTCAATACCGATACCCAGATAGGACAGGAAGGCTTCAGAGAAGATGTAGCCGGGGATATCAAAGGTAATCTGAATGATGATGATATTAAGCGTATTGGGGATCAAGTGGCGAGTAATGGTTTTCCAGGAGGAAACACCCAGCGTTCTAGCCGCGAGGACGAAGTCCTGATTCTTCAAAGATAAGAGCTGACCGCGCACCATACGCGCGGAACCCAACCAACCGGTAATGGTCAAAGCGAGGATCATAGTTCCCAGACTACGCTCCTGGAAGTAGACCTGGATCAGGATTACCAGGAGCAGATACGGGATAGAACCCAAGATCTCTATGATTCTCATCATGAGGTTATCCACCCGGCCACCGGCAAAAGCAGAAATAGCGCCGTAGATAGTACCCACGACCGCGGAAATCAACGCGCCGACTAAGCCGATCGCGATAGAAACGCGACCACCAACAAAGATACGGGTAAAGATATCACGACCCAGCTGGTCCGTACCGAACCAGTGCTCAGCAGAAGCAGCGGCGTGCTTATTGCGGAAATTACCTTTAGAGAAATCATGCGGGCTCACAATAGGCACAATAATGACCATCAGGACAATTACCAGCAAGATAGCCATGGATACCAGAGCCAGTTTATTTTGTTTGAAGCGGCGCCAGGCGTCAGACCAGTAGGTGATCTTAGGACGAGCCATGAAGTCCGCGGACTTATCTTCCTGCGGAATACGCGCGAACTTTTCCGGGCTTACCGGAGCCGCGTTTTGCATACTTGCGACTTTTTCTGCCATTACAAACCTCTCTTTCCAACCCTGATACGGGGATCGATCAGACCATACAGTAAGTCAACGACCAGGTTAGCTACCATAAATAAGGCAGCGTAGAAGACCGTGGTACCAATGATCATCGTATAGTCACGCGAGGTTACGGAGTTGTAGAAATAGAAACCCAATCCGGGGATTGAGAACATTTTTTCAAGTAAGAAAGAGCCGGTGAAGATAGCTGCGATTCTCGGTCCTAACATGGTGACCAGGGGCAGCATGGCATTACGCATAACGTGTTTGGTCAGGATACCACCACGGGAAACACCCTTAGCCTCAGCGGTCAGGATATAGTCCTGGTTCAAAACTTCCAAAACGTTGGAACGGGTATAACGGGCATAGGTGGCGACCGTGCCTAAGGCAGAGGCCATGACCGGCAGCGCAAAGTGGGCAGGTGTACCCCAACCAGAGGAAGGCAACCACCCCAACTTCAAGGTAAAGACTAATTGCAAGAGAGCGGCCAGGGTAAATACAGGCAGGCACACTCCCAACATCGCGATGAAAGAGACAAGGTAGTCAGGCCAGCTGTTACGGTTTAGAGCGGCAATCATGCCGAGTGCGATACCGATAACCAAACCAATGATCAGAGAGACAAAACCCCATTGCGCGGATACAGGAGCTGTCTCAGAAATAGTTCTTGAAATGGACCGACCAGGGTAGGCGATAGATTCTCCCAGGTCTCCTTCCACGATCAAGTTCTTCATAAAGATCTTGTATTGCTCGGGTACCGGCTTATCTAGCCCATATTTTGCATAGTAGTTCTTTAAGGTGGCCTCTGGCAGCTTCTTCGCCATATTCGCCAGTGGGTCACCCGGTATGCTATGCATCATAAAAAAGGTAACCGTGATGACGATAAAAAGTGTCAGAAGCATCATCAGGATACGCTTTAAGGAATACTGTAGCATTAAAAATTCTCCTAACGTACTGGCCTTTTATAAATACATTTACCAGTTATTCAAACAAAGCAATTGCTTACGTGCCCCTTTTGGGGCACGTAAGCAAAGGTTTTCAGCACATTATAGCCTAGGCACTGTGACCTAAGCAGATAGGTTTAGCCTAGTGAGCTAAATAATAGCCCTGACGAACGCCCATGTTACCAAAGTCGTTCCAGTCACCACCCTCGTTGTAGTCATACAAGTAATAGTTACCTAAGGGGTGTACAACAGGAGCTACCGGAGCTTCTTCCATGAGGATAGTCTCAGCTTGGACATAGAGGTCAAAACGTTTTTGGTCGTCCATCTCAACCTGAGCCTCAGAGATCAGCTTGTTGTATTCGTCGTTGTTCCAGCTGGTACCTACTTGAGGAGAACCGTTAGCGTGGATCTGCATCAGAGCGATAGGTTCGCTGAGCTCAGAACCCCAAGCCATGTAACCAATTTGATAGTCGCCTTGGCTTACACGGTCGGAGAAGATAGGCCACTCGAGTTGCTCGATCTTAACGTTGACGCCTAATTTCTCGCCGAATACTTGTTGATAGTAGTCACCCATATCCTTGAACCATTGATCGGTGTTGCCGAGGATGATGGATACTTCAAGGTTGTCAACCAGGTCTTCTTTACCCATGTCGATCAGAGCTTCGTCTAACAGAGCCTTGGGATCAGGATAATCTTCTTGAATCTTCTCTACGAAGTTAGGAGCTTCTTCACGGTAGTTGATAGTACCAACGTTGATACCAGGCGCGACCCAGCCCATTGCGGGGAGGTTGTTGCCATTCCACATTACTTCGTTGATCTCGTCGCGGTCGATAGCGGCGCTGAAGGCCAGACGTACGCGAGCATCGGTGAAGATGCCTTCGGGATCCTGAGTGTTGAACATCATGAAGAAAGTAGTGGGGAAGCCTTTTTGCTTGTGGATAACGTTATCCTTAGCTTCGAATTTCTCTCTCCACTCAGCCAGGTTGGTGGAAGTTTGGTCAATTTCGCCAGCTTCAAAAGCGGTCATGATGGTGTTGGTATCGGTGAGGATAGGCCATTCGAGACCGGTGAAGAACACGTTCTCAATGTTCCAGTAGGTATCAACAGCTTCCATAACCATCTTGGAGTTGTGAGTCCACTCAGTGAGCTTCAGCGGGCCATTACCCATGACGTACTCAGCTTCAGAACCGTAAGCTTCTCCGTGCTCTTCGACCCAGTCTTTACGGACAGGCAGAGTTACGGAGTTACCCATTAATTCCATGAAAGTGGCGTTCGGTCCCTTGAGGGTGATTTCGATGGTCTTGTCATCAATAACTTTTACACCCAGCTCATCGACGTCTTTGTCACCATTGGTGATTTCTTCAGCGTTGAGGATGGGCTCTAACATATAGGAGTAGGGGCAGCCGGTAGCAGGATCAACCGCGCGACGCAGAGAATAAGCGTAATCTTCAGCGGTTACTTCCTGGCCATCCCACCACTTGTTATCACGCAGGTGGAAGGTATAAACGGTGCCTTCTTCATTCACGTCCCAGGAAGCAGCGCCGCCACCTAAGAACTCAGTACCACCTTCGGGGCCGTCATGGATAAGTACCAGAGGCTCATAGAGGTTGTACATAGTAGAGATAGCCACGTTATCGCTAGCTCTCTGAGGGTCGAGCGTAGTAGGCTCGGAACCAAGGTAGCCTTTAGCGATACGATCTTCGGCTAAGTCTTTGCCTTCCAGATCGTTCCATACAATTTTATCCTCTACGGTTTCAGCATCTTCTGCGGAAACAGGGAGAACAAAAGCTACACTAAGCAACATGGCTACTGCCATAGCAAGTGATAAGAATTTTCTCATTAGAAATTCCTCCTTCTCATGATGAATTTAATAATAGAAAAAAGCAGGGGGCATGTCAATCTTGATGGTCTTATTCAAGTTATCTTCGTATCTCTTAGGCAAAGTCGCTAAATTATGCCAAGCTGGCTCAAGTTTAGAGATAGCGCTCAATCTGACCCAGGGTACGTTGGAGTACACGTGGCAGAATCAAGTGCAAGCAGATCATGGTGGCAAAGAGCAAAACTGCTGCCACGCCTATAGTCCACCCGGGAGTAAATCTATCCGACTTATACATAAAGTAAATCAGTAGACCATAAGCAGCGGCTATCACCCAGTTGGCAACCAGGTTAAGGAAGATCCGCTTATTGCCTTTTACGGCATAGATCTCATTTTCCCAGTCCAAGGCAGGCTTGCTGACATCAAAAATCAGGGCGATCTGGTTAGCGTTGTGAGCTGTCAGGCCATAGATCAGGAGCCAGAACAAAAGATATTTAATCGGTACATATATAATTAGGCCCACTACCAGCATCACGATTAAGAAAGGCACGGTCGCTAAGAAATAAGAGACCAGCGACTTGATTCGTAGTTGTCTGAGGTAATTCAGAGGCAAGACCATGCCTCGCGTTAGCTCCTCACCTTCTCTGGACATTGCCGAACTGTTGAGGCAGCTGGAAGACACAAAGAAGTGACCCATGATGGCGATAGCCAGAGCGACCGTGGCTACCATATATCCCAGCTCATCTGCCGGGCCGTTTTGAAAGTAATTGTTTATCACCCGACGAATGGCTGGCAGGTTGAAGTTACCGCCCTCATTGATCGCGGCATAGATCAGCGGAACGAGTAGAAATACCGGCATCAGCAACGATCCCAGAACATTATTGGTAAAGATCGTAGGGTTGCGCATAACCTGCTTGAGTTCTTTTCCCAACAGGGTGCTAAAGGTGCTCTTTGCGCGCAAAGCCCGATCCATTTCTCCGTCTTCCAGTTTACGTTTTTTGACACCAGAAGAACTATCCAGGCGGTAGAACTTATCCGCGACAAAATAGGCTAAAACTACAAAGACTACAGCCACGGCGAAGAACTTGAGGAAGGCCAGGGCAGCTTCCGTTCCTTCCAACATAAGGAAGTCTCTCAGGAAATCAAGGTTGGGTACCATTTTACTCATTACCGGGTAAATTCCTGTCGGTACCTTATCGGTGTTAAAGTTCTGCGGATCCATCTCCATATTGAAGCTTTGACCACCAAAGACAAAGACCATGATCACCACTATAGCCACCACTTGTGAGATGACCATAAAGCGATCTCGGTTCTTAGCCAGCGGCGTTACCCGGATCAGGATCAGGCTCAAAATAACCAGAATGGCTACCGGCAGCAACGTTTGCAGGAACATGCCCAGCGCGACTTTTACATAGAAAGTCCAAGCGCTACCCTTGTAGTAAGCATAGGTATAGAAAATAGGCAGGCCCAGCAAGAAAGGAATCAGGCACTGGTTGAGGAAGATCATGCACATACGAGCCAGGAGCAATTCTCCTCGCTTGATGGGCATGGTTACCAGTCGTTCCTGGTCTTTAGCAAAGGCCAAAGTAGAAAAAGTAGCAAAGAAGCCAAAGACCACTGTCATCATGGCAAAAATCGCCAGGAAAAGCTCAAAGTAGACTTTATCAAGGCCCATGGCGATAAAGTTCGGTGCCAGGCCTTTGGCCAACATTATGGCAATAAATACCATATAAGCGGCAAAGAAAAGATAAAGCAGAATAGAGCCAAGCTTAGGCAGCTTGCGTTTTTGCTTTTTCTTTCTTCCCAGGGAACTAAAACCACCGGCCTCCAGACCAGTGCCGCCCTTGAGCATAACCTGTACTAATAAAAAGATTCTACGCAGAGAAGTCATCTTGTACCTCCCCGCTTAGTCCTGCTTGTCCGGCTGTGAATCTGTATCTTCTGCCGCCTGCTCATCTGCCAGGATCACACTGTCTCCCTCGGTCAATTGCAGGAAGATATCTTCCAGTGAACCTTGAGCGGAGCTGGTCTGGCGAATTTCTTCCAGCGTACCCTGAGCCAGAACTTTGCCGTTATCAATGATGATCACCTCGTCGCAGACTTTTTCCGCCACATCCAGGACGTGGGTGGAAAAGAGCACGACATTGCCCTGGTCAGCATGCTGGCGCATCATTTCCTTCAGAGTATAGGCGGACTTGGGATCCAGACCAGTCATGGGTTCGTCTAAGATCCAGACCGGGGGATTGAGCACCAGAGCTCCGATAACAAATATCTTCTGGCGCATACCGTGTGAATAGCTGGAGATCTGGTTATTTAAGACGTTATCAAGGCCGAATACCTGCGCTAAACGACTGATTCTTGCCTTGCGGTCCGCGACCGGAACGTTATAGATATTGCAGATAAAGTTGAGGTATTCTATGCCTTTGAGTCTTAGGAAAGCGTTTGGCTCATCCGGCACAAAAGCGAACTCTTTTTTGGCGGCCAGGTCGTCACTGAGGATGGAATGGCCATTTATAATCACATCACCCGCATCCGGTTTGAGGATACCGGTGATCATTTTAAGCGTAGTAGTTTTGCCTGCGCCGTTCGGTCCCAGAAGGCCAAAAATCTTGCCGTTCGGCAGCTTTAAGCTCAGTCTGTCTACGGCTTTAGGACCATTCTTGACATAGGCCTTACTAATGTTCTGAATTTCAATCATATTTACTCCTTCTAATGGGGCGTTGCTTCGGTCGGCGAGAGCTTACAAGGTCGACCGTTTCACAATCACTTTTCGAGTTTATCACAGTTCATCTACATTAATTTTACTGTGAAGTAAAAAGAGCATGCCAGCTACACAGGCTCACTGTTTATATTGTATATGTACACTTTTAGGACGTCAACTGAGTACCTCACCAAAGTAAAAGGGGTGCCCAAGTTATAGACACCCCAGTAATTAGCAAGCGTATTCGCGGCTAAAAGTTAAAGTCTTACTTTGCGCTATAGACAGCCTCTACCTGAGCGGAGAATTCCACAGCGCCACTGGTCACGGGCATCATATTGCTCTGATCCATGGCAGCGGCTCCCTGACCCGCGTACATGCTCTTGGCGCGGTTGACCAGCGGACCATATTGGTAGAGTCGGTTCTCTGCCATATGCTGCAACTTTACTTCACCCTGTAGTCCGGCCGCTTCTGCCAGGACCTGAGCCTTGGCCTGCACCACGTCACTGGCATTGCTCAAAGCCTCAGCATAATGCTCATCTTTATTATTGGCATCATATTCCAGGTAATTAAGGTTGTTGGCACCGGCATCCAGAGCGCGAGTAATCAACTCACTTAACTGGTCGAGATCGCGTACCGTCACCCGCAAATCGTTACGCACCAGGTAGTAACCATTGATTACCGGTGGATTTTGGTCGTAATTGTAGGTGGAATAAACCTGATAGCCGTTGGTCTGATAATCTTTGGCTTCGAGGCCCATCTCCTGCAGCAGCCTAAAGATACTGCTCATCTGCTCCGAGTTGGCCTTGGCCGCGGCAGAAGCGGTATCAGCCTGCTCTTCGACAGCCAGATCAATTCTGGCGTAGTCTGGATCGACCGCTACCGTGGACAAGCCCTGCACAACCAGCTCAGTACTGGTTTGTTCGGCTACACCTGCCTGGGACAGGGCAAAAACAACTTGTACACGTGCCGTGATCGCTAGCTGTTGCGGCGAGAGCGGTACTTCACCCACTGACTCAGAGGGCATGGCTTCTTCTTTCATATCGTAGTTACGATAGATTGGTTCATAGGGGCTGACTGCCACTTCTTCAATCTTTACCGGGCGAGCTTGTAGCTCAACCTTTTGGCTCTCAGCCAGGAGATCTGCTTTGGCTTTTGCGTTCTGATAAGCTTCAGCCAAGGCTTGCCGATAAACTTCACCGGTTTCGTCCACCAAGTATTGGATATCGTTGATCTCATTAGCGCCAGCATCTAAAGCCGCGCCCAGCACCTGACCCAGTTTATCTATCTCACGCACCTTGACCTGAAGCTGGTTATAAACAGCGTAGCTGTACACTTCAGGCGGGTTGGCTGAGTAGTCGGTTTGCGGGTAAACGTTGAGGGCTGAAGTTTTGTAGTCTTCCTGGGCAACGCCCTGCTCATCTAAAGCTGCCATGACAGCATTAACGGTCTCGGCGCATTGGTCGGCTGCTTCTTTGGCTGTAGGCGCCCCGGATTTAACGGCAATATTAACTAAAGCGTAGTCAGGCGTTACAATTTTAGTGGCGCTGGCGTCCACGGCTAAATAAGCTTCCTTAGCCTCTTCCAGGTCCGGATTGAACTCTGCTGCCGCGCTCACAGGCTTGGTTACCGGTATACAGGTTAGTGCAAAACCTAAGAGTGCTACGAGAGCTGCTCTTAGAACAAATCGAGATAAAGTTTTCATAAATTTAGTGCTCCTTTCCTTGGGGTACAAGCCCCCTTGAGTCCAAAACGCGGTCGGTTTATGCGTTATTTAGCTGGTCTGGAATCCACTTTAGCGACAGATCGCCAGTTAGCATACAGTTGCCATTTAGCATCCAGTTGCCATTTGGTAAAACTACTTGGCGGAAGCCTCAGCAATTGCCTTGGCGGAAGCAGCCATCAGGGTGTCAAATTCTTCCGCAGTCTGGTCTGCCTTCAGGCCTTCGGTGAAAGCGCGGGAGAAGCTGGCGATCATGCCATGATTTTGTGCCAGGAGACGGTTGGCTTCTTCGCGGCTGTAACCACCGGAAAGCGCTACTACTCTGACCACCTGAGGATGCTCCATCAATTCACGGTAGAGGTCAGCTTTAGCAGGAATCGTCAGCTTAAACATAATTGGCTTCGTTACCTTCGGCAGGTGACGGCGGAACTCTTCCAGAAGCATCTCTTCGGCCTCTGCCTTATCAGGAATGTGAATATCCACTTCCGGTTCAATGATCGGCACCAGGCCATGCTCACAGATACGCTCTGCCAGCGCGAACTGCTGATCCACTATCTTGCGGATGCCTTCACGGTTAGCAGACAAAATCACTGAGCGCATCTTGGTACCGAAAATACGGTTAGCAACCGCTTTGTCTAAGAATTTGTCAAATTCCGGCATATCCTTCATGAGGCGTACACCGTCCTCTTCATCGACCATACCCTTGTCACATTTGAGAAAAGGTACGATATGCTTCTCTTCCCAGAGATAATCAGCGGTCTTCTTACCTTCCACTTCGCGGTCCATGGTGTTCTCAAAAAGAATCGCGGCCAGAATATGCTCATCAGTGAAAGAGGGACTGGTCATGATCCGCGTCCGCATACGGTGGACCTCTTCAAACATCTCAGCGTCATTCTTATAGGCTTCCGGGCCAACACCATAGTTAGCCAAAGCCTTAGGGGTGCTACCGCCGGATTGGTCTAAGGCGGCGATAAAGCCCTTGCCTTCTCTCATCTGCTTAAGTTGCTCTTGATTCATCTGCTCCTCCTCTTGGAATAAATGCCTCAGCCGCGAACAGCTTATCGGCTATAAAATAAACTCATAATCGCATTTTACCCGTAGACACCTGTCAGGGCAAGAAGAAGCCCGATACCGAGAGTCGGCCCGGGCTGGTAAGTTTAATTTAATTGTTGCTCTTTGAACTTATCGCGCTAACTTATTCAGCCACGTTTGTCTGTAGGCGGCTGTCTTTACTCCGCACCCAGTCCAGCGAAGAACCGCGCGTAATGCGGAAGCTGTTGGCGATACAGATCAAAGTCACGCCTACATCCGCGAAAATTGCCAGCCACATACCACCTATACCAATGATGCTCAGCGCCATGATCAGGATCTTCAGCCCCAGAGCGAGGAAAATGTTCTGGCGGGCGACCCGCATAGTTTTACGGCTTATTTTGATCATTTCTGGGATAGTTTCAATCTCATCTCGGATCAAAACCACGTCTGCCGCTTCTACGGCGGCGTCAGAGCCGACATTACCCATGGCGATACCCACGTCAGCCAGGCTGAGCGAGGGAGCGTCATTGATGCCGTCACCCACGAAGCAGACCGCTGATCCCTTGGGTTTATCGGCGATATCTTTTTCCAGGCGAGCCAGTTTTTCCTGCGGCAGAAGATTGCCGGCGTAGTCGTCTAAGCCCAGTACTTGAGCTTGTTTTGCGACCAAGGGTTCGCGATCACCTGAATACATTGCAAGATTCTCGACACCCAGTCTATGTAATTCTGCCAGGGTCGTGATGGCCTCCGGCTTGACCTCATCCCAGAAATAGAAGCTGGCGATCAGTCTGGCTTTGGTATTAGCTTGATCTGGAGCAGCATCTAATTTCGGGCCTTCCGCAAAATAGACGACAGTGGAGTTGTCATCATCGGACGAAACCGTGAGCCCCAAGTCAGCCATGAGTTTAGCGTTACCCAGATAAAAACTTTGCCCCTCAAACTTGCCGGTAATGCCTCGGCCGGGTAGCTCCTTCATCTCAGAGATAGCGGCGTAGTACTGTAATTTGTCCGGCGTAATCTTTTCTTGAGCCGCTCTTCTAATCGCCAGCGCGGTGGGATGCGCTGAGCCTTGCTCTAAGTTATGCGCCAAACTGAGCAAATTGTCCTCTTGCCAGTCATCAGCCGCCAGTTTCAGATCTACCAGATCCAACTGGCCACTGGTCAGAGTTCCGGTCTTGTCAAAGACCATCTTATGGGTATGGACCAGCTGCTCCAGCACATCACTGCCTTTGATCAGGATACCTCTGGTAGAGGCCAAACCCAGGCCGGAGAAGAAGCTAAGCGGCACGGAAAGCACCAGGGCGCAGGGGCAGGAAATGACGAGTAAGTTCATAGATCTTTGCAGCCAGACCCACCAGTGACCGCCGGCAAAAAGCAGAGGCAGCAGGAAAACCAGGAGGGCGATGAGCATTACCGTAGGCGTATAGTAACGGGCAAAACGGGTGATCAGGCGCTCAGTCTGTCCCTTACGTAAGGCCGCGTCACCGCTAAGCTCAATAATCTTATTGATCGTGGAATCTTCGTATGTGGTGGTCGCGCGCGCTACTAGGACCGAGTTAAGGTTGAGTGAGCCTGAGAGAATCTCGTCGCCTTCTTCTACCGGACGGGGCAGGGCCTCACCAGTAAGGCCAGAGGTGTCCAGGTCGCCACGGCCTTCAACAATCACCGCGTCCAGAGGAACTTTCGCGCCAGCCTGGATGAGGATCTCCTCACCGGGTTCCACCTCGTAAGGATCGACTTCTACCCATTCGCCCTCACGTCTTACCAGGGCTGTATCCGCTGCCAGATCTATGAGCTTGTTGATCGACTGGCGCGAGCGCTCCACAGCCAAGTTTTGCGCGTATTCACCGATCTCATAGAAGATCATGATGGCAGCCGCCTCAGCCCAGGCCTTGAGGATCAAGGCGCCAATGGTAGCTACTGTCATCAGGAAGTATTCGTTGGTCCAGTCTTTTTTGCCTAACTGGCTCACTGCTTTGGTCGCTACATTGAAGCCAGCTAAGACATAAGCTACGAGATAAAAAGCCATGGAGAGGCCCTGCCAAACGCCGGCCGCGCTCGGCCAGATCCGACTAAAAATCAGGCTCATCAGCACTCCCGGCAGGAAAAATGCCAGGGCGACTTTTATCTTAAAGGCACGCTCTCGATTTAAACGTTGCCAAAACTTACGCATAGGTGGCTCCTTTCATCAGGTTTTCGCAGCTCTGCTATCAGTCGTATAACCTCAGCTTTAGACTAATTGGGCGGATGGCTCGTATTTTTCGATCAATTTACGGCAGAGTTCTCTGACCTCAGCTTCTCTTTCCGGCTCAGACAGGCTGATCTTGATCATGCCAGTCATTACGCTGATAGCAGCGTCTTCTACGCCAGGTGCTTGTTTTAGCTCGTTTTCTACCTGGCTCATGCAAGCCGCGCAGGCTTCACCGGTAAAACGCAGTCTTAAAGTTTTCATCTTTCTCTACCTCTATTCTTCTATTCTTCTAGGATGTGTTCCAGACCCATGTCGATAATTTGTTCTACGTGCTCATCCGCCAGAGAGTAAAAAGACTGTTTGCCCTCGCGGCGGTAGCGCACCAGGTTGCTGGCCCGGAGTATTCGCAGTTGGTGTGAAATGGCCGACGTGGTCATATTCAAGAGCTCGGCCAGATGGGTCACGCAATATTCGTGATAACGCAAGGAAGAGAGGATGGAAAGTCTGGTCGAATCGCCAAACATCTTGTAGAGGTCAGCCAAGTCGCTGAGTACCTCTTCTGAAGGCATATCCGCCCGCATTTTCTCAATATCGGGAGCTTTATGCTCAGTCTGCCCCTGGGGCTCGGAAGCTGCTGGGGCGTTTTTTGCATTAAGAACTTCTTGCATCGGCTATCCTCCTTATATCCTGTCCAAATATCCTTTCCAGATATCCTGTCCAACACGACCGTGGCGCGGAGATCTCTGTAAGATCGGCACTGACCGCTCGGTATAAAACAAACAGTTGAACAATTGCTCAACTATTGGCAGAATAGCGCTCCTCCATATAAATGTCAAGTAATAGCGAAAAAGCCGCTAACTATTTGACACGTGCGTTCAAAAGCTCTTTGGTATAGGGATGTTGGGGATCGTTAAAGACGCGTTCCGTCTTGTTTTCTTCGCAGATTCTACCCTGATACAGTACAGCCACGCGGTCACACAGATAGCGGACCACGTCCAGGTCGTGCGAGATAAAGAGGCAGGCAAAATCCTGCTTTTGTCTAAGCTGCTGCAAGAGATTGATGATCTGTGCCTGGACCGAAAGATCTAATGCGGACAGGGCTTCGTCGGCTATGAGCAACTTAGGCTTGGTCACTAGAGCGCAGGCAATAGCTACTCGCTGCTGCTGACCACCGGAAAGGTCTTGCGGCAGACGATCGGCCAGATCAGGATGTAAGCCCACATCTTCCATCATTTGCAGGACTTTCTCCTGGCGGACCAGGGGGTCCTTTTCTCCCGCCAGGATCAGCGGTTCTTCAATCTGCCGAGCTAGACTTTGCCGCGGATGCAGTGAGGAGAAGGGATCCTGGAAAATCATTTGAATGCCCAGTTGCGCCTGGCGCCGTTCTTTCCGGCTCATGTGGGCGATCTCACGTCCATCTAAATAGATGTTACCTTCCAGGGGGCGCAGCTGACCGGAGACCAAGCGGGCAAGAGTAGATTTCCCTGATCCGGATTCACCCAGAAGCGCCGTAAATTGTCGAGGATAGATGCGGAAATTAATGCCCTGCAGCACCCAGTCCTCGCGATGGCGATGACCATAAAAACTGTGTGAAACCTCTTCTACCAAAAGGTAGGGTGTCGGCATCTCTGGCTGGGCCGTGGTCTTGGGTTTGGGCGCAGATTCTTTAGTTGCCTGCGTTTTTCCCCGCTCGTTCGCGCGTTGTCTGGCTTGTCGCTCCCGCGCCCAAGAGGAAGCGTAAAGCCCTTCCGCCAAATGGCAAGCCGCTTTATGGCCATTACCCAGATCCTTTAGAGGCGGTTTTTCACTCCAGCATTTTGGTATAACCAAGGGGCAGCGATTAGCAAAGAGGCAGAGACACTCTTCCTCTGCCATGATCTGAGCCAGTTCCTGTGAGCTGGGCACGCGACCGGGAATTTCCACTAGCCTACCAGACGAGCCGGCGTTTCCTGGCAGAGCATCTAAAAGCAGCTTGGTATAGACATGAGCGGGGTTAGCGAAGACATCGCGCGCTGGGCCTTCTTCCACTTTTTCACCGGCATAAAAGATAAGTACCCGCTCACAGAATTCTCTAACCAGACGGATGTCGTGCGAAATAAAGATAGTGGCCTGGCCGGTCTGGTCGTGTATCTTACGCAGGAGCTGCAGCAGGGATTTTTGCAGCGAAGGATCCAGCGCCGTGGTCACTTCATCCAAAATGAGTAAGTGTGGCGCGTTGATAAGGCCTACTGCCAGGCCGATGCGCTGACGCATACCGCCAGAAAGCTCATGCGGGAAAGCGCGCATAACCTGTGGCACATTTTTTAGGCCCAGGTCCGTTAATAGCTTCTGCACTCGCTCGTTGATCTCAGCCTTACTTAGATGTGGCTGATGGATATACAGTCCTTCCGCCACTTGTTTTCCCACACGCATGGTGGGGTTAAGCGCGGTCTGGGCATCCTGGAAAACCAGGGCCAGGTCTTGGCCACGCAGCTTGCGCCACTCGGCTTCCGGCAAACCGCTGAGTTCTCGTCCCTGGTAATAAATACTACCCTCAACTAAAGCATCTGGATCGTGCAAGCCAAGGAGACTGAGCGCCGTCAGAGACTTACCGGAGCCGGACTCACCGCAAATGCCCAGGATCTCGCCTTCGGCGACGCTAAGATCCAAATCAGATACCACGAGGCCTTGATCGTTGGGGAAGCTGATACGGAGTTTTTCTACCCTCAGTAACTCAGTCATGTTTACTAATCTCCTTCAGCTGCTCAGTCATGTTTGCTCATCTCCTTCAGTCGCTCCGGCAACTCCAACTTAGCACCCGCCAGCTCTACCCCAGCTGTCAATGGTTCTTTCTGCTGCTTGCTGCTCATGAGCTTTTGCTGGTGGCGGTAGTCAAGACCGCGTCGCAAGAGGAAGAAAGCCAGGACGGTTAAGACCAGGGCCAGGCCGGTGAAGAGCGGGTAATATGGCGCGCGGAAAAGGTAGGCGCGGGAATCCGCCAGCATACTGCCCCAGGAAGGTCTGGGAGCCTGGATACCGAAACCAAGGAAACTGAGGCTGGACTCGGCGAGAATAGCATTGGCCAGGCCTAAGACCATGGCGTTGAGATAATCCGGCGCTACCAGAGGCGTGAGATGGACCAAAATGATCCGCCAACTGGGCGCGTCCATGATTTCCAAGCGTTTGACAAAGTTTTCTGTGCGCAGACCCTGGAAGGCGCTGCGAACAATACGGGCAAAACTAGGCACGAAGGCCAGGCCTAAAGACAGGATTAGGGCGGGCATGCCGCGTCCTAAAACTGTGATGATCAAGAGAGCCATAAGGATGCCAGGGAAAGCCAGGAGTGAGTCCGTGAGGCGACTGAGGATCCAATCCACGAAACCACCAAAAAAGCCGGATGCCGCTCCGATCACATAACCCAAGAAGGCGCCCAAAGCTACGATACCAGCCGCTATAGCCAGAGAGTAGACACCGGCTTGACCAAGCCGCGTCAAGATATCTCTGCCCAAGTGGTCGGTTCCACAGGGATGTAAGGCAGAGGGCGCTTGCAGCTTCCCCTCTGGTGTCAGTTCATTAACCCCATAAGGGCTAATAAAAAATCCGTAGATAGCCAAGCCTGCGATCAAGCTCAATAGCAGAATGGCTAAGACCAGATCTATATTCAGTTTCGCGCGCTTTTTCGTTGGTTTTATCTGCTTAGCATTACGCATCTTAGACCGCCTCTTTCTTGCTTCTAGCCCTTTGCTCGGCAATGATCCGCGGATCAATCAGGGCATTCAAGAGATCGACCAGGGCGTTTAAGAGAATGACCAAGGCGGCAATAGTCAGAATCAGGCCTTGGGCCAGGGGCAGATCACGCGTCTCAATCGCGGTAAAGAGCAGCCGACCCATGCCGGGCAGAACAAAAACCTGCTCCACTACTAAACTTCCTGTAATCAGCTCAGCCAGGATCAGTCCCAAGCTGGTCACAAAGGGACGCAGGCTATTGCGGAACATATGGCAGAACAAAACTCTCCAGGAATCCGCGCCTTTGGAGCGGGCCGTGCGCACATAAGGGGCGGACTTCGCCTTCACTAATTCCGCGCGGAAAAACTGCTGGGCTTGGGCAAGCTTAGGCAAAGCCAGTGCCAGTGCAGGCAGAAAGAGACCTTGCAAATGACCCCAAAAATCTGCCGTTGCCGGCTGGTAGTTACCTGCTTGAAAACTAGAAAAAGCGAAGGCAAAGAGCAAAATTAATAAAATGCCCAGGAAAAATCCTGGAATGGCCATAAAGATCTGAGCCAGAGAGGATGTCAACTTATCGATCCAGGAATTCTCCCACCAAGCCGAGATAATCGAGAGCGGCAGAGATAAAAGCACGATCAGAATAAAACCATAGAGGGCGAGACCCAAAGAAAGCCCCAGACGAGGAGCAATCAAATCTCGTACCGGCTGACGGAAGCGCAAAGAAATCGAAGGATCATCCGAATCCCAGAGCCCACGCAGCGAGTGTCGATAACGTTCCAGGGGGGGCTGATCCAGATTTAACTCAGCTTCCAAAGCCGCACGTTTTTCCGGCGTGGCCTCCGTGCCCAAGAGCATGGTCACGGTATCTCCGGGAATAATGTAGAAAATAAGGAAAACGATCAGCGACATGAGCCAGAGGGTAAAGACCAAGTCACGTAACTTGGCCCCCAAAAAACGCCAGTAGTCAGACCGGCTAAGCTTTACCGGTCCGACTTCCTGGTTGTTTATTTTTTTCTCTTGTTGTTTATCCTCGGCCATCTTCTGCTGAATCTATCACAAGTGGATAAACTCTCGCTGTACTTTTTACTACAAGCTAATTACTTATTTAATGACTCGTCCAAAGCAGCCTGATCTACAAAGTAGACGCGTGACATATCCTGCACATAAGCCGGATATTGGACATAGCCGCTGAGGGGTTTACGCAGAGCCGTGATGTTATCAGGCTCTTGCAGGAAGGCCGAAGCCTTGTCTTGCCAAAGGATCTCCTGCATCTTTCGATAATCCTGGATGCGCTTGTCTTGCTCCTGCTCTTTGGCGGCTTTTTGAGCCAGCTCATCGTATGTCTCATTAGAGAAATTGATGAAGTTGTTAGCCGCCTCGCTGCAGTAGCGGTCCAGCACATTAGAAGGGGTATAGAAATCGTAAGTCAGCGCGATGACAGTCATCTGGTAGTCACGGCCGGCATAGACGCGTTCCAGCCAGGTACCCCAGTCCACCGTTTCGATCTCCACCTCAATGCCAGCCTGGGACAGTTGAGCGGCAAGCAGGTTTGCCGTATCAACATGGATGAGATAGTTGCCAGGCACAGTCAGTTTCAGCTTAAGTCCGTCAGAATAACCGGCTTCTGCCAATTTTTCCTTGGCCAGTTCCGGCTGCGCTTCCAAGTTAACGTCTTTTAGCTCTTCATTGTAGAAACGGCCCATAGAAGGCGCCATACCAGAGAAAATCGGCTGACCGTACTCACCCATGATCTGCTCGGTCAGGAAGGCGCGTCCGATGGCCAGGTTAACTGCTTCACGTACCGCCAAATTATCCAGGGGTTCACGGGCATTGTTCAAGGCCAGCATTTGCACCATGTTAGCGCCACCAGCTACCAGTTGATATTTATCCAGGAGGCCCTGGACTTTTTCTTCCGTCATGTAAGGGAAGATATCAATCTGACCGGCTAACAGCTCCATGTAGGCAGCATCCATATCGCCGTAGATCTTAAAGACTACTCCGTCTAAGTAAGGGCTGCCCTCTTGCCAGTAATCAGGGAATTTCTCCAGTTCCAGGCTGACTTGCGGCTGATAGCTCTTGAAGCGGAAAGGGCCGGTACCGATCGGGCTCTTGTCTTGCTGGTCATAATCCTGAGGAATAATGGCGCAACTGAGATAGGCGAGTAAGTTAGCGTCTGCCTCTGCTTGGCGTACAACTATCTCGCTGCCGTCAGCATCGATCTCTACTTCCTTGATCGTGGCCAATTCCGGCAGCAAGGCATCTTCGCCATTCAGACCAGCGGCACGCTCCAATGAATACTTTACGTCTTCAGCTGTCACAACTTCGCCGTTGTGGAACTTAACTTCCGGGCGCAGTTTGAAGCGCAGAGTGCGGCCTTCATCTTCTACTTGCCAGTTTTCCGCCAGGCAAGGAGCAAACTCGCCCTCCGGCGTTAGCTTGACTAAGCCTTCAAAAATATTAAAGAGGATTTCTTTTGTACCGGCAGCTACAGCCAGGTGTGGATCCAGAAAGTCCGGTTCCTGAGTAATGCCCACGATGGCTTTTCCACCGTAGAGCGGGCTTAACGCAACCTCTTCGGAAGGAGCTTCTTGTGACTCATCCTCGGCGGCAGTCGTCTTCTCTTCGGCGGTAGCTTCTTCTTTTTCGCTGGCGCTTGGTTCTGCTGCAGCTTCTTCCTCGTCAGAGGTCGTCTTCTCTTCGGCGGTAGTTTCCTCTTTTTCGCTGGCGCTTGGTTCTGCGGCAGCTTCGGTTGCTTCTCCTGTAGCCTCCTGCTGTTCCGTCTGTTTGATCCCGTTCGTTTTGTCCTCGCTGGGCGCGTTCTGACAAGCCGCCAGGCTCGTCGTAAGGAGCAGCAAGCTCAGAAGCAGGGTAAAGATTTTAGTAGTGGTTTTTGCCTTGCGCATAGTAATTCCTTTATCTTATTTTCTGCGGTCGACGGTCGTCGTTTCAGGCGCCGTTGTTTGTGCCGCTAATAGCTGAATCAACAGTATAGCCCAGGGACACTGTCTGTGCCATTTACTGACGGTCAACTTTCATCAAGACTTCCTGTCGGTTTCAATACCAAGTCACGCTAGCAGTGCCCTTTGCTAAGAAATTTTCTGACTTGACTCCCACGGGCATCAAGATACCAAGTCGCGCTAGCTGTGCCATTTGCTAACCCGTTCAAGCAGATAATCATGCCGATTGCGGCCCGGTTTCTCCATTACGAAAACCAGGACCTCCCGCAAAATCGCCCCGATCTCCGGTCCCTGAAAGCCGAGCTCAATCAAATCCCTTCCATTAATTGCCAGTTCCTTGATCGCGCATGGCCCAGCTGCCAGGCGGCGGTAGACTTCTTCCTGCTCTTCCACCAGACGCAGTTTGCGCTCACGATCCAGTTCTGATTGGGCGTAGATGTCCGCTCTTTTCAGCGGGAATAAAAGCTCAAAAAACTCGCGACTTTCCTCGCGCAGCAGCTGTGCCAGCTTGGCCGGTTTCTTGGACAGAAAATCGTGCCAGCGGACCAGAGACACTAAAAGTCTGATTTGTTCCTGAGGAATGAAAAGTCGGCGGAAGAACTCAGGTGCGATTTCTGCTGACAATTTGGCGTGGTCATAAAAGTGAGCGCGTCCTTCCTTGCCGTAAGTCTTAGCAGCTGGCTTGCCCAAGTCATGAGCCAGGGCGGCTAGGCGAAGTGTACGACCTTCCAAAAGACTGGCGGCCTTCACCGAATGTCGACCTACATCATAGAGATGGTAGGGCGTTTCCTGAGGGCAAAGGAAACAGCGCTCCAGCTCGGGATACATGTAGCCAAGTAGCCCCAGCTCGTGCAGGCGGGTAACCCCCTCCGGACGGTCGTCTATTATTTTGAGGAATTCATCGGCAATTCTTTCAGCGGCAATCAAGGAAAGCAAGGAAGCTTTTTGGCGCAGGGCCTTCTCAGTTGCCGAATCCAAACTAAAGCCCAGCCGGTTTTCAAAACGCGCCGCTCGTAATAGACGTAAAGCATCTTCTTCGAAACGAGTAGCGGGATTTCCCACCGCGCGGACAACGCCGCGTTCTAAATCTGTTTGTCCACCAAAAGGATCAACCACTTGACCATCTTGGCCCAAAGCCAAGGCGTTAATGGTAAAGTCGCGTCTACTGAGATCTTCCTCCAGGGAACGGCTGAATTCTACTTGATCCGGACGCCTGTGATCCCGATAATTACCGTCTTTGCGGTACGTGGTTATCTCGTAATTACGTCCATCGATAATTACACCTAAAGTACCATGTTTCAACCCCTTATCCACTTGCGGATAGGCCGCAAAAAGCTTGGCGGTCTCTTCGGGTAAAAGTGAAGTGCAAATATCCTCATCCGAAAAAGGCCTGCCCAGTAGATAATCACGGACGCAGCCACCAACCAGGTAGGCTTCGGCCCCTTCCACAGCATTGATCTCTCGCAAAATATAAAGAGCAGCGGGGCTAAAGATTTCACTCATGGACTTCATCATCTGGTAAACGCTTTCTTTAAGCAATAAAGCCACCATCTACCAAAAGGCAGATCCCACTGATAAAAGAAGCGGCATCAGAGGCCAGAAAAGCCACTGCGGCAGCCACTTCCTCCGGTCGACCCAAGCGTCCGAGTGGCGTTTCATCCTCTAAGACTGCCAGCTCTTCTTTACTAAAGCCAGCCATCATCTCACTCTGGATCACGCCGGGCGCCACAGAATTAACACGGATGCCTGAAGGGCCATATTCCTTGGCCAGTGACTTTGTGAGACTGACCAATGCCGCCTTGGACGCGGCGTAGACTGTCTCGCAGGAAGCACCCCGCAATCCCCAGATAGAAGCAATGTTGATGATGTTGCCCTGCTTTCGCTGTACCATTCCCGGCAAGACGTACTGGCAGAGTCGAGCCGCTGCTGAGAAATTTACTTCCATTACCTCACGGTAACGTTCGGCGCTGATATCTGTAAATAAGCCCCATTCACTGATACCGGCGTTATTGACTAGAAGCTCTATCTCATAGCGCTTCTCCGACAGTTCAGCTAAGAGGCGCTCAACTTCTTGGGGTTGTGAAAGATCAGCCTGTACCACATCCACCCTGATTTGACAGTCTTTTTCTAAGCGGTCAGCCAGATGACTGGCTGCCTCGGAAGCCAGGTGGTAGTGGAGCAGCAAATTGTAGCCTGCCAGTGCCAAGCTCTGCGCTATGGCAGAGCCAATCGCGCCCGAAGCACCACTCACTAAAGCCCATTTTTCCTCACGCATACGTTTTATCCCTTTCTTATCCATTATCTAATGTCTTGCGTATTATGCCTTGCGCCCTACGTCTGACGCCCTACGTCTTGCGTCTTGAGCCCTACGACTTGCGTCTTGCGCCTTAAGTCTTGCGCCCTACGTCATACCTCTTGCGCCTTACCTCTTACGCCCTACGCCCTACGTCCTACGTCTTGCGTCTTGCGCCCTACGCTCCGCGCAATCTTTAGCAGACCGTCTACTGATTCACGCCGATTCTCTATAAAAACTAGAAACTCGCTCGTCAGTAATTGTTATCTTTACTGGTAATTTACTACCTATCATAGCCCGCCCCGGGCTGGATGTGGTCTTATAAATCTGAGATTTGGGATTTCCCGTAAAATTTGCAAGTAATGGGTGGTGCCAACGGGGCAAAGCTGGCTTTGAAGGCCAAGATAGCTTGGTAATTCGGGATTTCCCGTAGAATTTGCAAGTAATGGGTGATTTTTCCACCCATTATCTGCAGATTTGTAGTAGAAACGGAAACCATCGATTTACTTAGCCACGTAAGGGCAGACCGGCCACCCATTAACCGCAGGTTTGCAGTAGAAACGGAAACCATCGATTTACTTAGCCACGTAAGGGCAGACCCGCCACCCATTAACTGCAGATTTGTAGCAGAAACGCAATCCATCGATTTACTTAGACTCAATATGCTCTGAGTTGACGCCAAAAAAGTACTGCGGCATAACTTTACAAAGACCAGTTCAGAGAGTAAAGTGTTAAACAATTAAACAGGAGGCAATATCCATGAAAGACTTGATTGACATCCAAGATCTAAGTACGGACGACATCAATAAGTTGATTGAGGTCGCCAATGACATTATTGCCCACCCCGCTGACTACAGAGAGCGTTGCCGATACAAAAGATTGGCAACGCTTTTTTATGAGCCGTCTACCAGGACACGGCTCAGCTTCGAGTCAGCTATGTGGGATCTGGGCGGTACCGTGATTGGCTTTTCCGAACAAGGTTCCAGCTCAGTAGCTAAGGGCGAGAGCGTAGCCGACACCGCTCGCACCGTTTCCTGCTTTGCCGATATCATTGCCATGCGTCACCCCAAAGAGGGCGCGCCGCTGGTAGCCGCAGAAGCAGTAGACATTCCCGTGATCAACGCCGGTGACGGCGGTCACCATCACCCCACCCAGACTTTAACCGACCTCTTGACCATAAGTCGTGAGAAGGGCCGTCTGGATCGCATGGTTGTAGGCTGCTGCGGTGATTTAAAGTTCGGTCGCACCGTCCACTCCCTGATCTCCGCTCTCAGCCGTTACCCCAATATTGAGTTTGTCCTGATCTCGCCCCCTGAGCTTCGCATCCCGGAGCCTGTACGTGTAGAAATCCTGGAGAAAAATAATATTCCCTACCGCGAAGTCAGCACAATCGAAGAAGCTGTCGCCGATCTGGATATCCTCTACATGACCAGAGTCCAGCGCGAGCGCTTCTTCAACGAAGCAGACTATGTAAGACTCAAAGATACCTACATTCTTACACCTGCCAAGCTGGCCAACGCTAAGCCGGATCTTTCTATCCTGCACCCGCTGCCCAGAGTCAACGAAATTTCCACGGCCATTGATAAAGACCCTCGCGCGGCCTACTTCCGCCAGGTCAAGAACGGTAAGTTTATCCGTATGGCCCTGATCATGAAGCTTTTGGAGGCCTAAGATGATTATCGGTTCAATTGAAAACGGAGTAGTTATCGACCACATCCCCGCCGGCAAAGCCATGCAGATCTACAAGTACCTGCAACTTGACCAGCTGGACTGCCAGGTCGCTATCATCAAAAACGCCAAGTCCGACAAGCTGGGCCGTAAGGATATCCTCAAGGTCAATTCCATCATTGATCTGGACTTGGATCTCCTGGGTTATATTGACCCACACATCACCGTCAACATTATCAAAGATGGTAAGCGAGCCAAGAAGTTCCATCCGGACCTGCCCGAGTCCTTAACCGGCGTAATCCGCTGCCGCAACCCGCGCTGCATCACGTCCATTGAGCAAGAGCTAGTGCCCAAGTTCCGTCTCAGTGACCGGGAAAGAGGCATTTATCGCTGCGTCTACTGCGACACTAAAGCTGAAGATAAGGAAGACTAAGCTGCAAGTCATGTCTTGCTAACAAAAGACTAAGCGACAAGCCCTGCCTTGCTTACAAACGACTAGCTACAAAGCCATGTCTTGCTTATAAACAGCAGCTGAGCTAGTAGTAAGCTGCCCAACAGTTAAGCAAAAGCTCATCAGCTTGGAAGCTTGCGAGCGACAAACTCTGAAAACAGCAATGAAAAATCCCTCATTCCGAACAAATGGAGTGAGGGATTTTACTAGTGAAGGATTTTGCTATTGTAATTTATTTAAGCAAAGACCAGCTTGCTAGTTCCCTCGCTTAAGTCAGAAATAAATACTAGTTAGTAAAGATATCGACTACGAGAAGGAATAATCCGCTAGATGGTATGGAAAGCAGAAGCTTAACTCGGTGCGGACAGGCGCTAGAAGTTTACTCGTTGCGATAGGCGCTAGAAGCTTACTCGGTGCGGATTGCCTCCAGAGGTGAAAGGCGCATGGCGCGGATTGCGGGCATCAGACCGGCTATCATACCAACCAGAACACCGAAAGCCAAAGCTCCCAGGGCCAGCCAGGCAGGTATGACAGAGATCTTCTGCCCTGCCTGTACATACATGGGCCCCATGCTTCCGCCCTGCATCGCAGCCTGATTAATAATGTAAGAAATACCGTAGCTGGCTCCCAAACCCAGGATACCGCCGATTAAACCGATCATGCCGGATTCAATGATAAAAAGATTCCGGATTGTCCGGATATTGCAGCCCAGGACCTTGTAAATACCGATCTCCTTGGTTCTTTCATAGATAGACATCATCATGGTGTTGGCTATGCCGATAGCCGCGACCAGAAGCGAGATACCGCCGATACCACCGAGAATTACCTGTGTACGGGCAGCCTGCTCTTGCGTGTCCTGGATATATTTGGCCATAGTGTTGCATTGGAAGCCCATATCGGTAAGCTGCTTTGCCAACTCGATCGTATGCTCCAAATTGTCGCTCTCTACGATAATCTTGTCGAAGTAAAGATTGCCCGTGGCTTTACCGGATTTGGTTGCCGGTTGTCCCGGCCAGGCTTTACCGCGGTAGGCCATGGTCAAAAACTCTTTCATCGCTTCAATATCCGTGTAAGCATCATATGAATAGGGTGACCAGCCCTGAGGCTCATTACCGATAATCGCATCCGCCTGGAAAACATATTTCTTAGGCGGAGGGGGTTCTTGTCCCTCTGGATATGGTCGCCAGTCGTTGATCACGCCAAAGACCGGATTCTCATACATATTAACATCAGGCGGTTCGCGGTCTTGGCCATTAGGTGGTCCACCAAAGAACATAGTGTTACCATTTGGCTTATAAAAGTTATAGTTAACTTCATTGCCAATGGCCAAGGGGAGTATACCAGGCACATATTCTGACACGTCCGGGAAATGCCCTGCTTCATAGGTCCAGTCTAATTCATCTATATAAGCGCGCGGGACACCGTTCACTTGCAAGAAATTACTGTATGCGCCGGAAGACAATTCCACGGATAAAGTTAGGAAAGGATAGACTGCTTTAACATATTCCATGCCCTGCAATAGCTCGACGGCATCTTCATCCGTAGACATCATACCTTCAGGCAAGTCACTGGGGTCACGGCCCATTGAGTAGATGGTGATCTCTTGCAAGTCACGGGAGCTGTCGATCATATCTTCCATAGCTGCCTTTTGGCCAATACCTATCGACATCATTACCACAATGGCAACAGTGCCGATCAGCACGCCCAAGACGGTCAGGAAGGTCCTGACCTTCCTGCGCCACAGGCTGTTGAGAGACATGCGAATTTGATCAGAGAAACGCATTATTGCATGAGGTCCTTAAAGTAAGCCTCGTCCTCCAGCTTCATTTTTCTCTTCTTGCGTTTTTTACGGATCGTGGAAATCAAGAGAATGATCAAGATCAGCACCGCTACGCCCAGCAAAATCCAGGCCCACAGCGGCATGATCGCGAGCATACCTTCTTGAGGTTCCATATCCATCTCGCCATTCATCTCTGGGTCGTCCATCCATGGATTGCCAAAGCCCATATCATCCATGGTCATAGGCTCAGTAACCATAATGGAAAACTCAAATTCTTTGTGATCTACTTGGCCGTTCTCGTCTTCGTAGTTGAGTTGGATAATCTGTTTTTGCTCAGGGTCTTGAGTGATATTATCGCCGGAAACCATCATGTCGACATTGGCCGTCGCGCCGGGATTGATGTTGCCAATAAAGAACTCCGGAGCGGAAACCGACTGACCGTCAGGTATGGTTACCGTCACGTTGTAGAGCGTAGTCTTGCCCTTGTTGTAGACAGGAAACATGATGTTCGCTTCTTGGCCTTGGGTTACTTCCGGCGGCATGATCTCAATTTTGCCGTGGTCCACTCTAACTTCTTGGCGCAATTGAATAGAAACTGATTCCTTAGCGCTGATAGAGCTGGCTTGCCAGTCCTCATATTCCATACCGATGGAGAGCGGGTAGATTTTTTGCGGCACTTGCGAGGAAGCCGTCATCATGACTTCCAGGTCGTATTCTTCTTCCGCGCCGATCCAGGGGATGTAGAAGGAGTTGGCTCCGCTCTCGGTCAGGAAGGGAGGAATACTGGCTTCACCCACCGCGTCAGAACCTACTTCAAGACGGATATTCTGAATACCGGTCAGGGCGGAAGTGTTTTTCAGGTGCAAGGTCAGTTTAAAATTATCGCCACCTTTAACTTCTTTAGGCTCTGTCTCAAAACCGGTACACATAAGACGTGGTTTGGACTGCGGCCAGGACGTTCCCGCGTTGGGATCGTTTTTGGCATCAGTATTGGGGTTGCCGGCAATATCTATATAAATAGAAATGGCCGTTTCTTCAATGGGCAGGTTGCCTGTCTTATGTTTAACTGTAAATTTTAGTTCTTTATAGCCGGAGCCGATATCTTCACGTACGGTTACAACACCGAAATCGACCATGAGCAAGGTGCCATCCGTCTGGGAACCATTAGCCGCGCCGGGCGCTAAGGGTCTCAGACTTTGACCAATAGCCTTGCTGTAATCCATTTGCTCAATCTCAAAAGGCCAGGAGTCCGCGTCACCGGAGATCTGGGGCGTTACCGAAATAATATCCACCGGGTCAAAACCACGGTTGATCAGGCCAATCTGCAGGTTGATCTGGCTGCCGTAGCTGGCCATCTGCGTGGGGATAGGAGCAGCAGCAATCATTACTCTCTGACCTTCGCGGTTAGCCGGGTCACCCTTGATATTTACACTGTAAGACAATTTCTGTTCATAGACGTTATTGTCTATGGTGCCATCTTCTTCCTTATCAGCTTTTTTATAACGGATAGTAAAGTTCAGCTCGTAGGCGCCATCTTGTAGATTCGTTTTAGCCCTCATGGGGTAGAAGGCGACATCCGTAACTAAATAGCCCCGTTCGTCGGTATATTCATCTGAAAAGACACCCTTAATGCGAGTGGCGTTTACTTCAAAGGGGAAATCCGCGCCAGAGGATTCCAGCACCACTTCCCAAAGATCCAAATGAGTGCCTGAAACATTAGTCAATTCAAAGTAAAGCGGATTACTGACACCGGAAGCCAAGATGGGCATGGTCCGAGAAACTCCCATGCTGAAAGGGTATTCTGAGGTCTGAGAAAAACCAAAGCTTACAACATTGCCATTGTTGGAAGAACCGTTGTCTTCATCGTTAGGCTGACCTTGGGGTAGTTGAAGAGGTGAACCCAACGGCGTCATGGGATTAATTATGGGACTTCGCTCAAATTCAAGGCTAATGTTATTTTGTCCATCCTCTTCATCCTCGCCGTCTGCCAACATAACAGAAGCAGGGTAAGGCAAGCAGCAGATTAGGCTTAGTAGAAGCAGAATTAATACAGCCAACCTGGTAGAACGCAGCGGGCTGCTTGGCCTGCCTGCTTTGCTACTCAGCGGAAGCACTTGTTCTGTTTGAGACACCGAGATTTTACTGCTCCGTTTTAGCCGATTGATCTGATTCTTGCTTTCTAAGCTCATAGCGTTTTTCTCCTCTTTCCACCGAAACGATCTTACCGTCCAGTATGCGGAAGATACGGTCACCGTATTCCGCCAAATTATTATCATGGGTGACCATAATAAAGGTCTGCCCGTGTTTTTTACTAAGTGATTGGATCAAGTCCATGATCTCTTGAGAAGTGTGAGAATCCAGGTTACCCGTGGGCTCATCCGCGAAAATAATCTTGGGATGGACTACCAGGGCGCGAGCAATACCCACTCTCTGTTGCTGACCGCCTGACATCTTCGAAGGGCGACGATAGATCTGCTTACCGAGTCCCATCATATGCAAAGTAATCGCGGCTTTTTGTTCACGCAGCTGCCTTGGCTCACCGCGGAATACTAATGGCAAAGCCACATTTTCTAAAGCGTTCATGCTTTGGATCAGATTAAAAGACTGGAAAATAAAACCCACGTTCTCTCGTCGGAAGGCTACCAGTTCCTGTTCACTTTTACCTACGATATTTTGCCCTTGCAGACGGACCAGGCCATGGCTGGGGGCTTCCAAACCAGCCAGCATATTGAGCAAGGTAGATTTACCTGAACCAGAGGTACCAACGATAGTGCAGAACTCACCTCTGCGCACATCAAAATCCACACCGTCCAAGGCGTGGACTCTGCTGTCTCCAACGCGGTAAATTTTGTAAAGCTCTCGGACTTGGACCACCAATTCCTCCGGTGGTAAGCCCGGACAAAAGCGAGACACCTGCTTGTCTCCGGTTATCGTTTCTACTGGTGGCACTTTAGGTGCTCGTACTTTGCCTGGCGCGTTCTGTCGTACTTTGCTTGGTGCGTTCTCTTTATCTTGCTCATTATGGTTTATCATCATTACCTTCACAGTCGCGCGGATACCGTACGCTTGCGAACTGCGATCTATAGTATAACTTTACGAATTTGGCGTGTAAAGGTTACGTACTCGTTACAGCGTGCTCAAGCGTACTAATCTGCTTAGGACATAGAATATCTGAAATGGCCAGTATGTACAAGTGAAATATAGTAGAAAAACGGCATTACCGATCCGTTGACGACCTTGTAGATCGATGGTTTGCGTTTCCGCTACAAATCTGCAGATAATGGGTGGGCTTATTAGTCTGAGCCGATCGTCTAGATTCGACTTTTCCGATTCTACTGCAGATATGCAGATAATGGGTGGGCGATCTGGCCTTGCTTGGCTTAGTAAATCGATGGTTTGCGTTTCCGCTACAAATCTGCAGATAATGGGTGGGCGATCTGGGAATACCAAGTCAAGAATTTTATTCGCAGCAAATTTATGTTACTAAAGGTAAACTATTAGATTGCTATTACTACTAATGTTCAATAGATGCTGGTTTTAACCTCCCGTAGCTAGAATTTTCAAAGGAAATAGCACCCAAAACTTGCAAAGTTTACGTAGAATCTAGAATCTCGAATTAATGAGGCCATCCAAGGCTGCTCCTAGCTGTGATGAGCACCCAAAACTTGCAAAGTTTACGTAGAATCTAGAATCTCGAATTAGTTAGGCCATCCAAAGCTATTTCTAGCCGCTGCGCTGTGATGATCATTCGCAACTCGCAGTCTTTACTTAAAATCCCTTAAGTCGGAAGTAACCCTTGTTGGAGTGAGCATATAGAAACCGTACCATCTCCCCTTTACTTAGAATCCCTAAAGTCGAAAGTAACTCTTGGGCTATTATATGAAAACAGCCGAATCATCAAGATCCGGCCGTTAAGGTTGTAAGATTGTGTGTGTATTAGCTTCCTATACAGCGTATGCGGCATGGTCGCTTTATAAGGTTGTAGGTATTAGCTTTCTATACAGTGTATGCAGCATGGTCGCTTTCTAAGATTGTAAGTATTAGCTTTCTATACAGTGTATGCTGCACAGTCGCTCTATAAGATCGCGAGCCTCGCTTACTTGCGATAATCGTAGAAGCCGATGCCGGAGTTGATACCGGTTTCGCCTTTATCGATCTTTTCTTTGAAGAGCTTGGCAACGATGTTTTTGACTGTACCCTCTTTTTGGGCATCCGGGTGCATCGAAACAATGTTATAGACAGTCTCAAAGCCTACAATATCCATAATGCCGAAGGGGCCTTTGGGAGCGCCGGTACCATAAATCCAGGCTTTATCGATATCTATAGGATCCGCGATGCCTCTGGCCCATAGAGATTGGGCAGCATCCAGTAGAGGTATCAGCAGAGAGTTGAGTAGATAGCCAGGTTGTTCTTTGTTTAGCTTCAGGGCTATCATGCCGATGCTCTTAGCAAATGTAACGACCTCGTTAAAGGCAGCATCAGATGTACCCGCATGACGCATGACTTCTGCGGTGTTGTTTTTCCAGATGGTATTAGCAAAGTGCAGAGAGAGGTATTTTTCCGGTTTGCCGGTGTACTCTGCAAACATGCTGGGCAAGTATGTTGAAGTATTAGTGCAAAGGATCGTATCCTCATTTAAGAGATCGCGCATTTGCTCATAGACCCCAATCTTAGCCTGAGGATTTTCTGACATGGTTTCGATGACGATGTAGGCATCTTTTACGGCTGTAGCCATATCCAACTCGAAGTGGAGATTTTCAGCAAAACGTTGCTTAGCCTGTGCCTTCAATTCATCGATCTTCTCAACAGTCAGGCCGTTAAGGTCAGTGATCATGGCACGCGGATATTCAGTCTTGGGATCAGGATGACCGACCATAGCTTTAGCAGCTTCCAGATCTCTGAGCATGGCTTCAGAATATAAATCTAGCTTAGGTTGTGTACGGCCGATAGAGCCTTCAGAACGCAGCCAAATGGTGACATCATATCCGTGAAAAGCAGTGATCAGGGCAATTTGGCTTCCCAATACGCCGCCACCAATAATTGTAACTTTTCTCTTTTCCATATTATTTCCCTTTCTGTGTTACCGCGGAGGCGAAAAGCACGTCCCCGCTACGAGTACGGCTGTTGGCGAGCTGCCAACGAATGAAAGTCGTACGCGTAAATTTTTTTAATTATAACATAGCCATTATTAGCGGTAAATATTGATACTTTTGAGCTAGCTGATAAAATGGCAAATAAAGAAGAAGGAAATGCTTATGATAACAAATATAAAGTGTTTTAAATAGAAGTCATTCAAACGGATAAATAAAGCAAATTGTAGTGGTGATTTCTTTTTTGAAAGAAATTTATCTCTTTAGAAAATTTGTTATTTTTCAATACAATCTACTATATGTGGGAGAAACTTCCTTTTTCGATTATTTAATCTGTAATGGTCCCGCTTACAGATTTGCTAATTCGGAAGCGGCAAGTAGAGTTTTATAAAATAATAACTGGTTCAACTGGTTCGAAAGGGAAAAGGAATATGTCAACAGGCAATATCATTGAGGTAAAACATTTATCCAAAAGCTTTCGCAAAAAGCGAAATTTGAAGGGCCTCTTAAAGAAGGAAGAAAAACTGCGTCTTGCCGTGGATGATATTAGTTTGTCTGTACCTGAGGGAAAAGTTTTTACTCTCCTGGGTTCTAACGGCTCTGGCAAAACTACCACAGTCCGTATGTTGGCCAATTTGCTTATGCCAAGCAGCGGAGAAATTTATTACCGAGATAAGCTGATGACACCAGATGATCCCGAGTTCCGTCGCAAGCTCGTGGTCGTTTCCCAGTTCAATATATTGCAAGGCGCTTTGTCTGTTTACCAGAATATTTACCAGTACTACCGTATGCGCATGTACAGCACTGAGGATTGTCGACGTAAAACCGAGCAGGTCTTGCAAGAGTTTGACCTCGCAAAGTATCAATATGAGAAAACCCGTGTTTTATCGGGTGGCTATAAAAGAAGAATCGAGATTGGCCGCGCCCTGGCCGATGATGCAGAGATCGTCTTTATGGACGAGCCAACTACCGGTTTAGATCCGCATTCCAGGCTCTATGTCTGGGATAAAGTAAGGCAGGCAAGAGCCGACGGCAAAACGATTTTCCTGACCACTCAGATGTTGGAAGAAGCCGAGCAGCTCGCAGACTATGTCGCTTTTCTGAGGCAGGGACAGCTTTTGACTGCTCTGCCAATTCAGGAATTAAAGACAGTTTTCGACAAAAATATTTTCCAGGTAGAAGTGGAGGGTAAATACAGCCCAAAGTCTTTGATAAACTTTGAGGTTTTCGACTTGCGAGAATCGAGTTTTAAGCTCCATGCCAGTAAGGATGAGAACGCGGCTCAGATTCTTGAGCAACTCCAAGAGAGGGGCCTTTGTGTTTCCAGTTTTAGCCGCAAAGAAGCGAGTTTGGAAGATATACCTTGAAGTTATTATATCCAGGCCATGCGGCAGGCAGCCTTCAGCCAGGAATGGTCACTCTTTATCGGTGTAACCATCGTCTCCCTGGCCTTGCTGCCTGTTTTGCTTGGCCTGGCGATTCACAAAATTAATTCGATTTTGGATTAGTTTGGACTAAAACAGGCATCTTTTTGCCTGGCTTTTTCCTCAAGACAATTAACAGGCATCTATTTGCCTAGCTTTTTCCTCAAGGCAATTAACAGGCCTATACCAGCTACAGCACTAATCACACTAAGAGGCGTATAAGCCGCTTGTTCACCGGTCTTAGGTAAGTTTTGAGGCGAAAGCGAGTTTTGAGACGAAAGCGGTTGACTGGGAGCAGGGTTAGTTTCTGCAGGCATTGTAGATATCGTCGTTTGCGTGGGTTGAGTTTCCGGCGTGCCATTAACTGACTCGTATAACAAATAAGTATCTACTTCTGGCAGATCATCGTAACGAGCTGTAAAGGTATGGTCGCCTTCTACTACATACTCCTCGCTCGGGTAGTAACGAGAACCTTCCCAATACAAGAACTTAGCGCCAGCTTTGCGCGGGGCTTCCAGGATAGTGATCACTTCACCCTGCTTGCAATCCATTACGACAGGATCGGTCGAGCCATCTTCCCAGCGGCCATCTGCAGGGTCGAAGGTGATTGTGAATATTTCTTTGGGGCTGGTATTAGGTTCGGGGTCAGGTGTTGGGGTAGGTTCATCAGGCTCGGATTCGGATATAGTAAGCGTAATCGGTGTATACCTTTTATTTCCCTGGTTATCCATAACAAAATAATAGATATCTACTGTACCTGCTTTAGTTGGAGTACCTTTAATATAAATCGTTACTGGATCCTGAGGAGGATTGGCTTGGAATATTCCACCTTCCGTATGTAAACCATGATTTTCTAAAACCGCTTGGCCTTTTTGAAAAGCTTCGTCAAAAGGATAACCGTCTTGCGTTTTAGAATAAACTTTGTCCGTGACAAACAGATGCCTTATTTTATTTCCTCCTGTATCCTTATCACTAGCTGTATGACTTACACTAAATTCTTCGCCAACTTTTGCTGTAAGCTCTATCTTTTCTCCAAGCGGGATATCAGCAAACACTGTCTCTCTGTAAATCGGCAGAATACCTATAATCAAGGCAAAACAAAGCGCTAATAGGCTTAAACTCTGGAACTGTTTTTTCATATCTTTATCTCCTTTTTTGATAGTTTGCGTCTAGTAAGGCACAAAGCATAATATAAGTTTTTCCGCGGATTTAAGTTACATTTTCATTAAATTTAAGCTTTTCGGTTGTAGTGTTGGTTATTATTAACTTTTTGTATGCTTATGCCATCTAAACATTCGCCCAGGTATACCTTATAAGTATTTTGTTCACATTCAAATACAGAAAGCGTCATCAGATCCCAAGAAAACCTGGTTTTACTTTTTTTCCATCTGGCAATATTTGGCATAGCGTTTCTGCCCCAAAAAAGAGAGCGTCTCATACCGCAGAAGCGATTGAGGCATTCTCTTAAAAAAGAGAGCGTTTCATACCGCGGAAGCGATCAAGACACTGCCCCTAAAAAAAGAGAGAGTCTCAAATCACAGAAGCGATCGAGGCACTCTCTTTATTTCTTGATGATTGCTGATATTGCTTACTCAGCTACAAAACAGAATGGATGGCCAACAGGTCAATCAAAGTCATCCAAGAAAATCAGAGTCATCAAATAATAGGTCTAGTCTTCTAGCCTATTCCCACTCGATCGTTGCGGGGGGTTTGCCAGTGATCTCGTAGACAACGCGGCTGACGCCTGCTACTTCGTCCGTTATGCGGCGGGAAACTGTGTCGAGCAGGTCATAGGGTAACCTTGCCCATTCGGCAGTCATGAAGTCGCGGGTCTTGATGGCGCGCAGAGCTAAGACGTAGTCGTAGGTACGCTCGCCGTTTCTTACGCCTACTGAACGCAGATTGGTCAGTACGGCAAAATACTGGCTTAACTCATGAGCGAGGCCAGCGGCGGCAATTTCTTCGCGGAAGATGGCATCTGCGTCACGCAGGATGGCCAGTTTCTCACGTGTGCACTCACCCAGGCAACGAACGGCTAAGCCGGGGCCGGGGAAGGGTTGACGCCAGACCAGCTCTTCGGGCAGGCCTAAGTGCGTTCCTAACTGGCGAACTTCGTCTTTGAAGAGTTCACGCAAAGGCTCAATAATGCCTTGGAACTCAATATCTTCGGGCAGACCACCTACATTATGGTGGCTCTTAACCAGCTTATCGCCGCGTTGAGATTCGAGCACATCGGGGTAGATAGTACCTTGCACCAGGAAATCTGCCTCACCGATCTCAGCTGCCTCATCTTCAAAGACACGGATGAATTCTTCGCCGATAATCTTACGCTTGGCTTCAGGATCCGTTACGCCGGCCAGTTTGTCCAGGAAACGGTCTTGAGCGTTGACGCGAATAAAATTAGCGCCTAGCTGATCGCGGAAGACTGCCTCCACCTGGTCACCTTCGTTCTTACGCATGAGACCGTGGTCTACAAAAACCAAAGTCAACTGCTGACCGATGGCTTTATAAACCAGGGTCGCGGCTACGGAAGAGTCTACGCCACCGGAGAGGCCACAAATCGCGCGACGGTCACCCACCTGCTGGCGGATAGCCTGTACCTGACGCTCTACGTAAGCGTCTAAAGTCCAGTTGGCGTCAGCGCGAGTCTGATTCTTAACAAAGTTCTGAACCAGAGCTTTGGTTTCTTTTTCGCTTGCCTCATCGCGGAGAATGAGCTGCGGCAAGCCGGAGGCTGTAAATTCCTCACCCAATCGATCGCGGTCGTCATCGCTCACTTCGGCGAGGATGATGCCGGCAAAACGACTGGAGAGATCCGCCACCTGACTTAATGCCAGGTCCTTAGTCATTATTTCTGAGTAGACCTCTAGTTCGCGGATGTCGCGAGCCAGGGTCTGTTGCCTTCTGTCCCCGCATTCCACTACTAAAATACCTTTGCTTGCCATTGTTTTCTCCTCATATACAACTACGTATCGCTACGTATTTTTTATGTTCCTAAGTTTATGCTTCCGGCGCTTAGAACTCAACGCCTGCCCTGGCATTTAAGCCCTCTGTTTCGTAAGGATGTTTACGCATGCAAACTTCTGAGTAGTAGTCAGCCAAATCCACCAGACGCTCAGAAGGATTTCTGCCCGTAACGACTAGCTCCAGGTTTTGTGGCTTATTAGCCATAAAATCCGCGACCAAATCTTCGCTGATTACCTGAGCGCTAATCGCGCCCAGAGCCTCATCCAGGACGATCAGGTCATAATCCTTTGCCTCGTCAATCGCCAGTTGCAGACGGTCACCCATCACTTGCCTGGTCTCCGCCAGTTCTTCCGGTGTCATGGCAAAAGTGAATTTATTGATTTTCTGACCTGAGATGACATCCACATTTGGCAGTGAGCGCAATACATCCAACTCGGCGGAAGTGCCGGACTTTAAAAACTGGATAAAGAGCACTCTCCAGCCTCTGGAGGCGGCTCGTACCGCAAGGCCGGTGGCAGCTGTAGTCTTACCCTTGCCATCGCCGGCGTAGATATGGTTACGGCCTCTCTCTTGGACGGGGCCGGCCTGGTCCTGCCTTTTCTCTCGCCGTTCTTTGATGGCCGCGAGAGCTTTATCTACTTCTTGTTGCTTTTGCTTTAACTCTTGCATCTTTGTGCCTCTTTTCTAAATCATGAACATCCGGTAGTGGTACCACAGTCTAAGCATACCTTACAGGTTCCATTTTGTACCATACGGGTGGAAGAGCAGTTGGGGCAGGTTGAGCCGTCATAGACCCTGATACCGTTGACTGCCGCTTCTCTGGCATCCTCATGGATAAAATAGTCTTCGATACCTACCTGGCGGCTCATAGGAGCTGATTCTCGAGCGGGTGTCGCTTCTTCCAGTGTCAAATACGCAGGCACTACAAAATTGGGCAGCTCATCAGCGTTAGGCTTTACCTGGACCCGGGAAAAGTCACCGATCTCTATATCGATGATCTTGGAGATCAGGTCGGAGATCGAGCTGCAGTATTTGATATAGGGATGACGGGAGACGAAACCGTAGGGCTCGTACTTTTGTCCGCGCAACATCTTGGCGATCTGCTCCGCCGGGATATGGTATTGGAGCATGACTGAGATCGTCTTGGATAGAGAATTGAGGAGGCCCATGATTAGTGTGCCTTCCCGGTCTGTAGTGATATAGATCTCAGAGATTATGCCCTTCTCATCGCGGTTGACCGTAGTGTAGATCTTAACGTCCTCAATCTGTGCCGGGTGGGTACGACCGGAACGGATGCCAACCATCTTATCGCGGTGAGAAACGCTGTGCTCCGTGGCTTCCTTTTTAAATTTGGCCAGTTCTTCGGCCTTTTTCAGTAGAGCGGGATAGCTGAGGCTGGCCATATCTTCGGTATTTTGGTCTTGAGCCAGGGTCTGGTTGAGCGGCTGGGCAAATTTCGAACCGTCACGGTAAAGAGTAATACCCTTGACGCCTTTTTCCCAAGAGCTAAGCACTACTTCGGCAAAATCGTCAACGGTGGCCTCGCGCGGCAGGTTAACAGTCTTGGAGATCGCGCCGGAGATCAAAGGAGTAATGGCTGCCACCATGTCGACGTGGCCTTCAGGACGGATGAAACGGCTACCACTGCCACATTTATTTGCTGTATCAAAGACCGGTAAATCTTTTTCTTTAAGATAAGGCGCGCCTTCAATCTTGCCGTCAACTACCATGCCGTCTTCTTCGCGCATGATGTAGTTCAAAATCGCCTGGCGCTCATTCTCAGGATAGCCCAAAGCCTTGAGGCCATCTTCAATCAGGGGGTTAGCCAGTTTCATGTAGCCACCTCCCGACAGTTTCTTATAAGTCACATGGCCAAAGAACGGCTCAATGGAAGTAGAAGCGCAGTCCATGGCAAAGGAGATGGTACCGGTTGGTGCCATAACGCTTACCTGCGCGTTGCGGTAGCCGTAGGCCTTGCCTGATTCTATAGCCAAATCCCAAGAGTGCTTAAGAGCCTCGGACAAATTAGCAAAACCCAGGCTTTGTAACAGCTGATGGTTTACCCGTGGCAGCTCGTAGCTCAGGCCTTCGGCGGCATCGCTGAGCGCGCCGGCAGCTCGGGCGTGGTTGCGGATCACGCGAGCCATATATTCTTTATTTATGTCGTAGCAGGCAAAGGGGCCAGAACGCTCTGCCATCAAAGAAGAAACATAGTAGGACTGCCCGGTCAGGAGTCCAGCCAGTGCCGCCGCGATGGCGCGTCCTTCATCAGAATCGTAGGCAATGCCGGCAGACATTAAGAGGGAGGCCAGGTTAGCCATGCCCAAGCCAGTGGTACGGAAGAGATAGGTCTTGCGCGCGATCTCCCTGGTTGGGAATTGGCCCCAGATAATGGAAGCTTCTAGGAATAACTGGCACAGGCTGACAATGTGGATGTAGCCATCTACGTCAAAGCCGCGAGTCTCAGGATCGTAGAACTTAAGCACATTGATGGAGGCCAGATTGCAGGAAGTATCGTCCAGGAAAGCATACTCGCCACAGGGGTTGGTCGCGTTGATGCGATTCTCACGCTTGGAAGTATCGCCGTCTTCGCCTACGGGGCAGGTATGCCAGGCGTTGAAGGTATCATCAAACTGGGGAGCGGGGTCCGCGCAGCGCCAGGCAGATTTATTGAAGAGATCCCAGAGTTCCGCCACCTTAACTTCTCGATCTACGGAATGATCAATGCGGCCGCGCAACCAGATCGTAGCCTCGGGATCGTCTTTCAGACGGGCTACTTTGCGCATAAACTCATCACTCATCCGCACTGAGTTGTTGGAGTTTTGGCCAGACACCGTGTTGTAGGCCTCACCATCGATATCTCCGTCATAGCCCATCTTGGCCAGAGCCATGACTTTATCTTCTTCTTTGGCTTTCCAGGAGATGAATTGCTCAATTTCCGGGTGGTTGATATCCAGGCTGACCATCTTGGCCGCTCTTCTGGTCGTACCGCCGGACTTGATCGCGCCAGCGTTGCGGTCTAAGCCGCGCAGGAAAGACATGAGGCCAGAAGACTGACCGCCACCGGACAGGCCCTCGCCTTCCGCGCGAATAGCGGAGAAATTGGTACCAGTACCGGAACCACCCTTGAACAGCTTGGTCTCGGTAACATAGTGGTCAGAAATGGAGTGCTCGCCCAGGAGCGAGTCACGGATAGACAGGATAAAGCAGGCAGAAGCCTGGGTGCGGGTGTAGGAGTCCTTGCTCATTACCGCCTCACCCAGCTCAGGATCCCAATAGTAGAGCTCATTTTGTCCGCCCTCAATGCCGTAAGAGCGCTTGAGGCCGGTGTTGAACCATTGAGGAGAGTTAGGCGCGAAAATCTGAGCCAGGATACCATAAACCAGCTCATCGTAGAGGATCTGGCTTTGCTCACCTTCTTCAATCACGCCATCTGAAATCAAAGCGGCCACCCAGAAATCCACCATACGATGAGCGACCTGACGCATGGAAGTCTCATGTCCTTCCGGCGTATTGACACCTGCCTTGCGGAAATACTTAGACGCGATGATGTCGCAGGCCTGTTGAGAATAGTTGACCGGGAACTCCAAGTCACGCATATCACACAACACGCGGTCTGTTTTATAGTCTTTGAGCAATACATCTCGCTTCTCCCACTCAAACAGGTCATAGACCGTTTTCTCACCTTGGCCGGCCAGTTCACTGGTGTAATAACGGCAAATCAAATCTGACAGCTTTTCCATAAACTCCTCTTTCTGCTCTAAGCAATTTTTCTACCCGGCAGCCCAGGGCCGAAACACTATAGCACAAAGTGCAAAGTCTTTCACTTCATTTTTGCGCATATTTTCATCAGCGCAAAACACTTGTAATCTGTACTTTATGTTTCCGCCCCGTCAGCCGTCTGTTGCGGCTCTTATTCAAGCTCTTTTTTGTCTCATTTATAAGGCAAATCACCGAGCGCATCGGGAGAAATCCCCAGTGCCTAAGTCTTCAACTGAGAATAGATTAACACTGCATCTAGTAGTCAATGTTACAAACACTCTACAATTAGTTGGGTTTTACCTTGCAGTAATAACGTCTTCCCGTCATAAAAACTTATAGCGAATCCAGGCTGGAATTAGCTTTGCGATTTCAAAGCTCAAACGAGATAATTTTTTCTGGCATTTTTCGCTGTAATAAAAGCGGCTCCGGCATTACTTATAAATTACAAGCACATTGCCAAAGCCTAAGATTAAAGTGTAATTAGTTTCACCAATTTTTACTTTTGTTCGCTAAAGTTAAGCAGCCCCCGCGATCCCATTTCTGACACATCGACCCTGGGCAAACGCACTGCCCTGCTTTCACGGATCAGCCAAATGTAGAGTTCGTTTACCTGCTTTTGTCGCAATCGGCTTACGGCTTCAGCGTAGTAATTAAGTTGATTTAAGTAACGCTCACGCAAAATACTTTCAGTTTGCGCCAGCTCATCAGGGGACAGATAGTCAGATTTATAGTCTACGATCACGCTCTTATCACCTTCATCAAAGAAGAGGTCGATCATGCCCTGCACCAGGTAATTCTCGTTTTCCTCCGCTGGCAATTCCTTTACCGGCAAGGACAAGGTGAAGGGCAGTTCGCGCGCCACATAGGATCCCGACCGGCCAGCTCTTAGCAGCCTGTGGGCCAAATCCGATTGCAAGAAAGACTCTATATAGGGGTAGGCTTGCAGCGCCGCTCTATGATCCTCCAGCCGCAAAGCGCCACGCGCCAGGAGCTCTGAGATAAAGTCCCGGTAGTGTTCGTAAGCGTCCGACCTAAGACTAAAGCTATCCGGCGGCTCGCTTAAATAGTAGCTCTCAAGCACCAGTTGCTGGAAAATAAAGTGCAAAAGCGTACCATACTGGCTGGCGGAAAGCCCAGACTCCGCCGCTCCCCGGGCAGCCGGCTCCATACCGGGGAATTCCGGATCTCGCAGGCTCAGCGCCATCTCCTGCAGGCCAGGCAAGCTGGCACCGTCCGCGCTTTGGTCTGTTTCCTCCAGCTCACGGCTAGCGGCCCGCTGCAGTTCGCTCACGGTAAGTTTAGAGACCAGGCCCAGCTTTTCGTCACCCGGTAAGCCTGAGTCTAACAGATCCCTTAATTCAGCAGCGCTCTTCGCGCCCAGGGAATAATCAACCTTGGTCGAGACAGCCAGCTGTTCCCCACTTTCTTCAGGGAAAGTCGCGGTCGGGCTTTGCCAATCGCCTGCCACTTGGGTCAGTCTTGCCTCATAAGAGCAGATATCGACAGACTTCAGCTTATCCTGGACCGCATAAGGCAAGTGGTCCTGATCTAGTCCAGCCAAGTCGGGGAAAGATAAAGCCAGCCAGGAGTAGATGAGCTGCATATCAGACTTGATCGCAAACAAAGTCTGCGTGGCCAGCCGCTCGTATCCGTCAACCTTTTTTGATCCCTGCTCGGCTCTTTTAGCCACGGTCGCTAATTTCGCTAACGCGTCTTTTTCTCCACCCACCAGGTAAATCAATTCTTCGGCGCGTGTCAAAGTAACGTACAACAAGCGGTAATCTTCCGCGCGGGAAGAAAAATCCTGTTCCGCCTGGAAGTAAAGGCGACGCGGTGAAACCAGGTAACCTCCTCTTGTGGGAAGGTTGGCGGCTATACCCAACTGGGCAGAAAATTGCCGGGTATTGCTAATGGAATCATTCCGGTATTTATGCTCCGGAGCGTAATAGATCACTACCGGAAATTCCAGCCCCTTCGAACCATGCATGGTCAGCACTTTTACGCCCAGGCTGTTCAAGGGATATTCCAGTGAATCTTTCAAGGTCGCCTGTTTCTGCTCCAACTCAGCGAGGTAGCAGGCAAAGTCCGTAAAACTTGGCGCCAGATTCTTACTGTAGCTGGCCGCGATTTGGATTAGGTCTGCTACTTCGCTCAGCCGGTCGTGCCCGAAGGGCAGGGCTGCCAAGCTGTCCAGCCAGGGACTGTCCTCTATGATCCGTGTCAAAAGCTGATCCAGGCTAAGATAAGTGGCCATACGGCGGTATTCCGCCAAACTTGCCAAAAAGGCCTGAGCCTTCTCGCGTAATTCCACAGGCTCACCCTCTGTCGCAAAGCGGAAAAGCTTCTTATAGAAATTAAGCTTTGGCGCAGTATCTGCGCTTGCCTTCTCATCAGCAGCTGACCCATGCGCTATCGTCCATAGCTCACTCTCCGTAAATACCGGTCCCAGCAGTTCTGAACGGAGCACCGCCACCAGGGGGATATCTTGCTGACTATTGGCCAGAACCTCCACCAGAGCCTTCAATAGACGCCTTTCCGGACTGGCAAAGAATTCTTTTTCTCGCTTGCCGGACACGGTAATCTGCGCCGCCTCCAGGGCGACTTGCGCTTCTTCACATAAGGCGGCCGTCCGCGCCAGGATAGCGATATCTGACTCGGCATAGCCAATATCTGACAGTTCTTTCAGCGCCGCCAGCAATGAAAGCTGCCGGGCCGTAAGCTGCGACCAATTTGTGGAACTCGCGTCCATTTTCATAGCCTCCCAAGCGGCTAAAGCTTCCAGCCCCTGATCTTTGCTGGCTTCCGTATATTTGAGCCGTAGCACCGGGCCATCCCCACGCTTCTCCTGTCCATCAGGAAAAAAGTCCTTCTCGGACCTGCCGGCAACCAGCGCATGGTCATCGTTGTAATCAATCTGTCCGGTCTCTTTTCTCAGGAATGCGCGGAAAATATCATTGATCACTTCTAAAACCTGTGGGCGACTGCGGAAATTCTTGTTGAGCAAAATCAGTGCCTGGCCCTGGTCTTCCGCGGCGGTTTGGGCTGCCGTTTTAGTGCAGTTAAAAGAAACCTCCTGCTTATGATTAAAGATTGAGGGATCGGCATGGCGGAAAGCATAGATGCTTTGCTTGATATCACCCAGCATGCTAATGCGCTCCAGGCCCAGTGCCTGCAAAATCTCTTCCTGCAAGGGGTTGGTATCCTGGTACTCGTCGATCAGGACTTCCTTATACGTTACCGCCAGGCCAGCCTGAACCTCCGGCTGTCTAACCAAAGCGAGAGCCAGATGTTCGTAGTCAGAAAAGTCAATTTGCTGTCGGCGGAGTTTCGCCTCCCGGTACTTGCTGTCTACGAGCAGCAAAAGCTCCAGGTAGACCGCCATCTCATCCAACATCTGCGGCTGCAAGGCCTCAATCTCGTCCGAACGCAAATAAGTAATTGCTTCATAGCTATTCACGCCTAACTCTACAAGCAGGGCATTGCCTTTTGTTAGGCCCGCGCCAAGAAGCTGCATGAGTGGGGTAAAGGCCGTGTAGAAGAGACGACGGAAATCATGCTTAGACTCATCTTTGCCTCTGGAGGATAAAATCCCTGTTCCCTGTAGCGAGCGCCCACTTTCCACCGCCAAGTCCCAGAGTTCGCGCCGTGCTTCCGCAGGCAAGTCGCTGACTTCTCTCTCAGCAGGGATAGCTGACAGATAACTTTGAACAAATCTTTTTACACAGCTAAATTGCGCCTGCAGGTCCTGGCTCTCCTTGGTGTCGGAATCCAGTAATTTGGCGAAATAGGGGTGGTTTTCAAGCTCCAGGATCTTCTCCGCCGCTCTGTCAACCGCCGCGCTCAAAGTGGGAGGTCCCTGAAAGCCCAGACTTTCCGGCCGGCGACTGAGAAAATAAGCGCAGGCAGGAGAAGCGCCAAAGTCCTGAGAAGCCTCTACCAAAGCCACGTAACTTTGGACCAGCCAGTCCTGATAATCTGGCAGGCTTCTCAAGTATTGATAGTCTGGGATCAGCTGTTCTTTACGGAAATAATCATCAGATTTTTTCTTACCGGCCGGTTCCTGGATAGCGATCAAAGCTTGATGCCAGGCATGGGGGTTGAGAGAAGAAAGTCCGCGCGGCAAAAGGGCGTCCAGGGCCTCTGCTTGTTCTTTACTTTCCGGCGCCAGCCCCTCTTCTGTATAAAATATAGCGTAAAGATCGGCCAGAGCCTCTTCTACGGCATCTTCTAAGAGCAGGTTCGCCGCGTCCGCGTCCAAAGTAATTAATTTATCAGGATAGAGCAGCTCGCCCTCTGCATTTAAGAGCAGATGCTTATGCTCTGAGATCAGCCTTAAACAAAAAGAGTGAATGGTAGAAACCTGGGCCAGGCCGAGGTTTCCCGCTATCTCTGCCAAACGCGCGCGTTCTTCCGGATCCTTGCTTTCCTCCTGACTTTGGCGCAGGTTTTTGGCCAAACTTTTCTGCATATTAGCGGCGGCCTTGTCGGTGAAGGTCAGTACGATCAGTTGAGAGGGGTCTAAACCATCCTTAAGACAACGCTCAATAATGCGGCCGGACATGACCGTAGTTTTGCCGGAACCGGCGGCGGCTGAGACCAAAAGCTCACGCTCTTGCCGGTAATGGATAACCTGCTTTTGTTCCTCAGTCCACTTAAGCATGATCGCCCTCCTGCGTATTTTCCTGATCTGTTTCTTTTTGCCGTTCCTTATACTCTGCCGCCAATAACCCTGTCTCCTTAAAACCCGCCAGATACTCCTTTAAGCCTTTGCGGGATCGGGAATCCTCTCTAATAGCCAAATTGACATGGCGCGCCCGGTCTGAGAGGAAGCGCTCATCAAAGCGGCAGATCGCCCGGTAAGGGCAGTAATTGCAGGCCGCGCCGTCTGTAGCCTTACTCTTATTAGTCAAAGGACGGGGCGAGAACTCTCCGCGCTCCATTTCACTCAAAAGTTTGTTACTGTAGGTCAGAGCATAGTCGCTCAGTAAATCCAGCGGCAGCTCCTCTTGATCTAGAGAATTTTCTAATTTGAGAGACACATCTTTTAGTCTGTCAGCAGCTTCCACCTGTCGCTCCGGCAGATAGATCCCCTGTAAGGCCAGGCTGGAAAGCTTCTTCTCTGGGTGGGCATCTTGCCAAGCTTTAGCGTACAGCGGCAGCTGCAGACTTTTACCCAAGAGCAGGTCGCGGTCAGGAATAGCGATCTCCGAGGACTTATAGTCCACTAATTTGACCAGGCCGTTTGAATCCTCATCCCAGCGGTCAATGATACCGCCGAGCGGAATTTGCCGGCCACCAATCTGCAATAGAGTTGTTTGTTGACTGCCTGGCTGCGGGAAACGCCACTCCAGCGCCGCAGGTAAGAACTGATTCTTCTCAAACTGCGCACTGTTGAAGTTAAGCAGCTCCACCAGGGCCAACGATAGATAAGAACCGTAAGCGCCACGAATACGCGGCTCGCGATAATTGCTAAAAGCCTGTTCTCGGCTGATCTTGTTATAAATTTGCGCTACATAGGCCGGATTTAAGCCGGCCTGCCAGGCGGCTAACGCGGCCTTCCTGCCTTCTGGGTCCGGCGCGGAGCCTGTGAGTCTGATGAGATCGCGCATAGCCTGCTCCAGCATGGCATGTAGGAAGCTACCCCGATCCATCGCCCGCGGCTGGAAAACTTCCCGCTCTCGCAGTCCCAGACTGTAAGAGAGGAAGTACTGATAAGGGCATTCATTATAAGTTTCCAGCCGACTGGCGCTGATGGAGCGCATTAGGTCAAGCTCTGCCGCGGCCAGATCTCGGGGTAGGATAATCAGAGGTACCGGCCTATAAAGCGGATCCAGCTGTGCCGGCTTCTGGCCCTTTTCCAGGAGCTCTGCCCACATCTTCCCCGCTGCCGAAGTTTTAAAAGCTCTGTCTCCCAGAGCCTGCCATTCCCTGCTTGCTCGTATGGGGGACAACCAGCGCGCATCAGGCAGCTCGCGCGCTTTGAAAGTCCGCTCAGGATATATTCCTTTCGCTGCTAAGCCCTGCTGACTTTGGGAAAGGAATTCTTCGTCCAAAGAAGGACAAGACAAATAGAGTTTCTCGCTTCCCCTCCGCATGAGGAAGTAAACCAGAGATTGACCCGCCTGGACCGCGTCACGCCGATGGCTGGGGAAAGCGCGGCCAATAGCGTTGCCAATAACTTCTCTCTCGCGATTCTGCAAAAGTCCTTCATTAGGGGCTTGTGGTGGAAAAGTATCGTTTTTTGCTCCCAAAATAAAGAGAACTTTAGCTGGGTAAAGCAGGAGCTGAGCTGGTGTTCCCACGCGCACCCGGTCCAGTCCCAGGGGAATGCCCTGCGGTCTATGGTCCAAGAGCGGCGCCAGCACCAGCTGCTTAAACTCCGCGTCACTTAGTTTATTGTCACCCAGATAAAGCGCGATTTCTTCCAAGAGGGTGATTAAAGCCTCCCAGGAATTGGCCAGCAGCAAAGCGCGTTCCGGCTCTTCAAGCCTCAGATCACTGATTGCCTCCGTTAGGAGTTGACGCGCGCTTTTACCTGGATCGGTGGAAGTAGAGGTTGCTGTAGAAGCTGTTTCCAGGCAAGTGGCCAGAAAACGCGCCTTATCCGCGGCGGTCTCTAAATGTGATAAAGCATGGGCCGCCTTAACTGTATGGGAAAGTTTTTCCTGATAAAATTTCTGTGCCCAGACCGCGGTGGCAGGGTCTTTATAAGCATAACGACGCTCCAGGTCAGTTACGTAGCGAGCCGGCCCTGCCAACACCATATTTTCCCAGGCGTCCAATTCCGCCTGATCCACATCTACCAGGCCAGTACGGGCCAAAGCTACTAACTGCGCCGGCTGACTGTAGGGTTCAGTTAAAGTAAGGAAAAAGCTCAAATAGCGCAGCAAAGGAGATTCCGACAGAGGCCGGGCCGAAGCGATAAAGGGATCAAGACTATACTCTCGGAAGGTGCGGCTCAAGCGGTCCAGGTCATTGCTGTTACAGACCGCAACACCAATATCCCGGCGCCGGTAGCGAGGGCGTCCTGCCTCATCTTTAAGCTTTAAGAGATATTTGATCTCGCCAGCTGCGGCCGCTAGTTCCTCACGGCTGTCCACCGAGGTCCATAGCTCAATTTCATGCTTTTCCTCTTCTCGCGGATGAGCAAGCTCTTGCTTTTCCCAGCGGATCGTTTCCGCCCCCTGCATCTTAGCCTGGAGCGCTTCCCAGCTGGCCAGGGCAAAACGGGAGGCGCGAACTTCATCCGTTGTCGCCTCCTTGCCAGGCAGACAAAGGCTCAGGGTCACTTGTGATGTGTGGCGGGCCAAAGCCAGGATCAGCGAGCTTTCTTCAGCCGTAAAAGCGCGGTTAAGAGCAAAACCGCAGATCCAGACGCGACTTTGCGCGAGAAAATCCAAACGCGGATAATGCTCCAGCTGGCTGAGCAATTGAAGCAGACGACTCAGATCTTCATCCGAGTCCGTAAGCTGTAATTCCTGTTTGTAGGCCACCAGATCCGCCTGTAACCTGGCCAGATCGCGGATCTTCTGCCGTGAAAGATCTGGCAAAGTCGCCTCTGATGCTTCCCTCAAAGCCTCCGGGCTGATCTCATAGCGATCAAACTCACCCAGGACCGAGACGATCTCCAATCCGTAATCCGCCTTATGAGCCATGCGTCCCAGGAAAGGATAAGCTTCTTTATTAGCTTGCAGGAGACGAGAAACCAAAAGACTCTTGGCATTCTTGCCCAGTCTATCACGAGAAAAAACGCCCGCCTCCGTCAGCAAACGGTAAGCCAGGCGCTTAAAAGACAAAACTTCCGCCATCATGAGACCGCGTTTATCAAAAATCTCCATATAGCGGCGCTCAGTATCCGCCTTAGCGGCCTCCGGCACCAGAAAAAAGGCCCGTTTTTCCTGCTCATGACGGCTAAAGTCCGCCAATTCCGAGAGGCAATGATCCAGGCCTTGGAGTGGGTCTCGGCTAGTGATTATTCTCAACATATAAATATCCTAGCACAGGAGAACAAACGCTACTCTTTAAATTTAGGCTTTATCCTTTTAGGCTATAATAGGGTTCAGCATATCCCCAAGGAGGTCACCATGATCCAAGAACTCTTAATTACCGATATTTTTGCCCGAGAGATCCTCGACTCTCGTGGCAACCCCACTGTAGAGTGCGAGGTGCTGCTGGAAGATGGTAGTGTTGGTCGCGCATCCGTTCCCTCCGGTGCTTCTACTGGCAGCCACGAGGCTGTGGAACTTCGCGACAACGATCCTACGCGCTATCTGGGCAAGGGTGTTTTAGATGCCGTAGATAACATCAACTCAACCATCGCTTCTGAGTTGATCAGCGAAAACGCCTTTGAGCAGGCCGCTATTGACGATTATCTCTGCGAACTGGACGGAACCCCCAACAAGTCCCGCCTGGGCGCTAACGCTACTTTAGCAGTTTCGCTGGCTGTGGCCCGCGCCGCCGCTAACGCTTTAGATGTCAACCTTTACCATTATTTGGGCGGTATTCAGAGCCGTACTCTCCCTGTTCCCATGATGAATATTATGAACGGTGGTAAGCATGCCGCTAATAATGTCAGCCTGCAAGAGTTCATGATCATGCCGGTCGGCGCCGACAGCTTCCGAGAAGGTCTGCGCTGGTGTTCCGAGGTCTACCATACCTTGGCTAAGATTCTTAAAACTGAGGGCTATGCCACCGCTGTAGGTGACGAGGGTGGTTTCGCTCCTGACCTGGCTAGCGACGAGGCAGCCATTGAGTTTATCCTTCGCGCTATTGAAGAAGCCGGTTATGAGGCCGGAGAAGACTTCCTCCTGGCTCTGGATCCCGCGGCCAGCGAGCTCTACGAAGCTGCTCAAAGAGAAGGTAAAGAGGGTTACCTCTTCTGGAAGACCGGTGACTTCTATACTACCGATGAGATGATCAGTTTCTGGGAAGACTGGTGCGAGCGCTATCCCATCATCTCTCTGGAAGACGGCTTAGCCGAAGAAGACTGGGAAGGCTGGGCCAAGCTGACCAAGCGCCTGGGCCACAAGTTGCAGATTGTAGGCGACGACCTCTTTGTTACCAACACCAACCGTATCTTCCAAGGCCTGACCCAAAAGTCAGCCAACTCCGTGCTGATCAAGGTCAACCAGATCGGCACACTAACCGAAGCTATGGACGCTGTTTATCTGGCCCAGCAAAACGGCTGGACCGCTGTAATCTCCCACCGTTCCGGTGAGACCGAAGACAGCTCCATCGCTGATCTGGCTGTAGCGCTCAATACCGGGCAGATCAAGACCGGCGCTCCCGCCAGAACTGACCGCGTAGCTAAATATAACCAGCTGCTGCGCATTGAGGAAGACTTGGGCGAATCCGCCATCTATGCCGGTCGCCAGGCTTTCAAAGTTGCAGACAGCCCCTTTTTAGAATAGGTAAAACCAATGCGGAACGGCCAAGTACCTCACGGATATTTTCGCCTTGCTCTGGCTAGCCCCTACCTGGCTTTGGGACAGCCTCAAGTTAACGCTCAGCGTCAGATACGCCTGCTCCGCGATCTGGCATCTGATCAGCCTGACCTGGTAGTCTTCCCGCCGCTGGCGCTGACCGGTGTCAGCCTGGGCGATCTAAATCTCCAGGCAGACCTGCTTGCGGATGCAGATGAGGCTGAAGCTCAGTTGGCAAAGCAAAGCGATGCCTTGAGTTCAGCTCTGCTGAGTTCAAGGCCCTACTTGGCCACAAACGGTTTATCCCTGCGCGCTGATTTACTGGACCAGTCTTTGAGCAGGGCAGCCTGGCAGTTGCCTGTAGTCAGCCAGGAACGCGGCCTTGCGGCTTTTGCCGCTGGCCCCAGCACGCAGCTCTTAGCCAATAAAACTTTTTCGCCGGAGGCAAAGGAAGCTCTTAGTGAATCCCCCACAGAAGCTCCCGCTTTGCCTCTGGCTGTCTTTACTCTCGCTCCCGGCCTCTCGCTCTTAGCTAGTGAAGCCGACAAAAAAGCCTTGGCCGGTGGACTGGCTCTGGTTTACGACCTGGAAGCCGCGCGTTTAGGCCAAAGAGCAGAGATCCGCGCCTGGGCCAAAAGCTTTAGCCGGACTTATGCCTGCGCCGTAGCCTACAGCTCTCCCTCCGCCGGTGAATCTTCCGCTGACGGCAGCTATTCCGGTTATCGGCTCATCGCTGAGGCCGGCGAAATCCTGGCCGAAAGCGCGCTTTACAGCTCCGATACGCTGATTGTCGATATCGATCTGGATTATCTAAGCTTCTTGGCTGCTCAGCAAAAAAACAGTTTTGCCGCGCAAACTGCGTCCAGGACTGCTGTCTTTGCTTATAGCAAAGCGCAGTCTGCTGAGCAGGCAAACAAAAAATCTACTCGCGGGCGCGCCGAACTGGCAGGCCAAAAAGATGCGCCTCCTAAGCTGCTGCGCCAGCTTGATCCCTTGCCCTTCCTGCCCCAGCAAGAAAACACGGATACTTACTATGCTGAGGCTCTGGAACTGCTCAGCCAGGCCCTGATCCGCCGTATGCGTCAGTTACCAGCCGCAAAGCTGATCCTGGGCCTTTCCGGCGGTCTGGACTCTACCCTGGCCCTACTATTGGCAATCCGGGCATTAGATAAACTGGACCGTCCCCGCAAAGACCTGATCGCGGTCAATATGCCCGGACCCGGCAGCCACGAGCGCAGCAAAAACAACGCGGAGTCTTTGGCCGTAGCTTTAGGCGTCACTTATCGCGTAATTACCATCGACGAAGCAATTGAGCAGCACTTACAGGCCATCGGGCATCCGGCAGGAAGCTTTGACCTTACCTTTGAGAATGCCCAGGCCAGAGAGCGTACTCAGATCCTCATGGACCTGGCCAATCTGGAGCAGGGCATGGTCCTGGGAACCGGTGACCTCTCCGAGCTGGCTCTGGGTTGGTGTACCTATAATGGTGACCAGATGTCCATGTACAATCTCAACGCCACTGTACCCAAAACGCTGGTACGGGCGCTCTGCCAATACGAAGCTGAGCGCTATGCTCCAAAACAGCCGCAAATCGCGGAGTTGCTCTTTGATGTAATAGCCACACCGGTCAGTCCGGAGCTTTTGCCCCGCAGCGATGAAGCCTTTACACAAAAGACCGAAGATATCCTGGGACCTTATGAGCTGCACGACTTCTTCCTCTGGCATCTGGTAAAGCGCGGCGCGGGACCGCAAAAAATCCTGCAGCTAGCCCTCCTGACCTTCCAAGATCAGTACCAGCCAGACTTTATCCTTCAGACCCTGGAAACTTTCCTCTGCCGTTTCCCGCAACAGCAGTTTAAGCGCTCCGCTTCGCCGGAAGGAGCTTCTCTGGGCCTGGTATCACTCTCACCCCGCAAGGGCTATATACTGCCATCTGACTTGGCCGCGAATAGCCTTACACATTATTTAGATCAATAAAACTTATGCCTGAATTACCGGAAGTAGAAAACATCCGCCGTAATCTAGAAGAACTAATCCTGGGTAAAAAGCTAATCCGCCTGGAGACTTTTACACCCGAAGTTTTAGTCAATCCCGAAGGCCTGTCCCCTGAAGGACAAAACCTCGTGAGCCTGGATCGCCGCGGCAAGTATCTCTTACTCAACCTCACTGACACCACGCTTATGGCGCATCTGCGCATGACAGGCAAACTCCTTTACGAGCCAAAAGACAGTGACCAGGCCAAAGATCCCGAGATCGCTCCCTACATGCGAGCACGCGTCAGCTTTGAAGATGGCGACCGCCTGATTTTTGACGATATTCGTCGCTTCGGCCGTATCTCACTCTTTCCCCTGGGTGAAGCCTTTAGAGACCGTGGCTTCAGCAAGCTGGGGCCAGATGCTATCTCACCCGAGTGGACCGAAGAAGACTTCCTCACGCGTCTCAAACGCCGGCCGCGCTCTACGATCAAGCAGGCCATTCTGGACCAGAGCCTGGTGGCCGGCATTGGCAATATCTACGCGGATGAATCACTCTTTCGCGCCGGTATCCGTCCGGAAGCCGCGGTTGGCACTCTTTCCGAAGATCGTCTTCGCAAATTGCGCGCCGCCGTAATTGAGGTACTACGGGAATCCATAGCCGCCGGAGGTACCAGCTTCCGCGATTATGTAAATTCTTTTGGCAAAAAAGGGCATTTTCAACAAGAATTACAGGTCTACCAAAGGGAAGGCGAGCCTTGTCGCAAGTGCCAAACTCCTATAGAGAAGTGTAAAGTCGCCGGTCGGGGTACGCGTTACTGTCCCCATTGTCAGAGTTTTTAATCCGGTGCTTGGTCATATCTAACAGCAAAACTGAGAGCGAAAGATGGTGTAAGTATGAGTGAGCAAAAGTCAGTATCTTCCGATCGGCAGACCGCCGGTCCTCAACCTAAACCTAAATTCAACTACAAGCTCAAGTTGAGAGGCGCCAGCCGGATCTTCCTTGCCGGCTCCATCTTTGTCCTGGAAGTTGTGCTGATCATCATGCTGTCCCTGCGGATCAACACCTTGAGTGTCAGCCTCTATTTAGCGCTGCAGGTCGTTGGCCTTGTTGTTGCCATATATCTCTTTCAGCATCACGGCGAGGACTCCTATACCATTTTCTGGATGCTGCTGACGCTCTTCTTCCCCGCTCTGGGCCTGATCCTCTACTTACTCTGGGGTAGAAAGCGCAGGCTGAAAAAACAAAAGAAAAGTTTTGCCGACAGTCAGGCACGCCTTGAGCCATACAAAAAAGATCCTCAGGCTTCACTTCAAGAACTGGCTAACTACGATATCAGCGACGCAGCCCATATCCAGATCAAGTACCTAACAAACCTGGGTTTTCCCATCTATACAAATTCGCCCCAACAATACTTTGACAGCGGTGAAGGCCAGTTTGAGCAGATGTTCCGCGATATGGAAAATGCTAAAGACTACATCTTTGTGCAATACTTTATCCTTTCAGACGGCTATATTCTTGCCAGAACTTTTGATATCATGGCCAGAAAATCCCAGGAAGGCCTTGACGTGCGCCTGCTCTATGACGATTTTGGCTCCTCGGCCCGCGTTAGCAAAAATATCCTGGACGATCTGGAAAGTCAGGGTGTCAAGTTGGTAGCCTTTAACCGTGTTTCACCTTACCTGTCCGGTTACCATACCAATTACCGCAACCACCAAAAAGTTTGCATCATTGACGGTAAAGTTGGCTGGCTGGGCGGCACCAATCTGGCTGACGAATACGCTAACCTCATCGTACGCTTCGGCCACTGGAAAGACACCGCTATCCGCCTGGAAGGCGAGGTTTGCCACAATCTCCTAATCAATTTCCTCATTATGTGGCAACAAAGCGAAAAGCACCCACTGGATCAGGATATAGACAAATTCCTACCGCGCATTCCCAGCAGAGATAATCAGCAGGGCATCACTATACCTTTCTGGGATGGCCCCTTAGGTATGGAAGAAAACCCCGCCGCCAATTTGGTTCGCTCGCTCTTTACCACAGCCCGCCACAACATCGTGATCATGACGCCTTACTTCGTTTTAGAGCACAACATGGTAGAGGCCCTCTGTATGGCGGCAGATTGCGGAGTTAAGGTCACGCTCATGACTCCCGGCATACCAGACAAGCCTCAGGTCTATGTCGTCACACGCTCCAATTACGGCCCTTTGCTAAAGCATGGCTGTGAAGTCTATGAATACGAGCCTGGTTTTCTCCACGCTAAGACTATCATGGTGGATGACAAGAGGGTCATTTTAGGCTCAATCAACCTTGACTACCGCAGCCTCTATCTCAACTTCGAGAATGCCGTCTTTATCTGTGACAGCCCAGTGATCAAAGATATCCGTCGCGACATCGACGCTACCCTGGCGGTTAGCCGTCAAGTCACACATGAGGACTGGAAGAGGCGACCTGTGATCGACAAAATCAAAGAGCCGCTCTGGAAAACCTTCTCGCCTTTGCTCTAAAAGAGTTCCCTGCTTTTTAAGAAATTGCCCGTAATAAATTTCTCTCTTTTGACGAATTTTGCTTGTAAATTCGTGCGACTAAGTTCTTAACAGGCCATGTGCTTAATTTGTGAATAAAGGCTAAGTCAGTTAGAGGCTGCTCTGCTTATTTTTGCAAAAAGTTATTAACAGTATGTGAATAACTTTGCCGCAGCATCTGTTAATAACTTTTGTTAATAAGTCTTGAAAGCTCTGTCATCACTTGCTTTTAAGCCTTTTATTTACACAGCTTTTTTGCTAATATGGATACCCTTGTGAATTAGAGAAAGCTGGTGACTCATGAAGAGTGAAGGAGATGCCAAGATAATTTGGCAGAAAACGTGTGAGGAATATTTGAAGCCGGAGATCAGTGCTCTGGCCTTCCAAACCTGGTTTGAGCCGATCGAGCCTTTTTTGGATGAAGATAAACGCTTTATTCTCTACGTACCTAATGACCTGACTAAAGAATTCGTCAGCAAGTACATACCCTTGATCGAGAACGCCCTGCGCCTGGCTACATCCAACAGTTTTGAAGTGTTGGTGGAAGAAAAATCTGCCCAACAGCTGCAGGCCATGAAGGAAGCAGTTGGCCCTGATATTTTTAACGCGAGCACGGATCTGGCAAAAGTGCCAAATTTTAAGCCCACTCCAGTGCGGGAGAGTAAATTAAACCCGGCCTACACTTTCGACAGCTTCGTCGTAGGCCCTTCTAATCGCTTTGCTCACGCTGCCTGTGTGGCTGTAGCCTCCATGCATGGCAGTAAGAACTATAATCCGCTGTTTCTTTACGGGGGATCCGGTCTGGGCAAAACCCATCTCATGCAGGCTATCGGTAACCACGTAAATTCAGAATATAAAGATAAAAAAGTCCGTTACGTACAGTCCGAGCAGTTCGTCAACGAATTTATCCAAGTCATTGCCAATAAAAAATACGACGCTTTCCGGCAGAAATATCGCCAGGTAGATCTGCTACTTATTGACGATATCCAGTTTATTGAGGGTAAAGAGCAAATGCAGGAAGAATTCTTCCATACCTTTAATTCCCTCCTGGAAGCCGGTCGCAACATCGTACTCACCTGCGATAAACCACCTCAATCATTGACAACGCTGGAGGATCGCTTACGAACGCGTATTTCCAGTGGTTTGACTATTGATATCAATCCACCCGACTATGAGACCAGGATGGCGATTTTGGCTCGTCTGGCGCAAACTCACGGCCTAATTATTACCGATGACGTCCTGGACTACATTGCTGCAAATGTCACCTCCAATATCCGTGAGCTAGAGGGAGCCTTTAAGACGCTCTATGCTTATTCGCTCCTGGGCAATCCTATCAATCTGGAGAACGCCCGTAACGCGCTCAAGGATATCGTTACCCCGGCTGCCAGAAGGCAGATAGATTCCAACTACATCATGAATGTCTGCGCGAATTACTTCGATGTCACGATAGCGGATCTTAAGTCTAAGAAACGCAATCAGGTTATCACAGATGCCCGCCATGTCGCCATGTACCTTTGTTATAATCTCATTGATATGACCTATACCGACATAGGTGAGGATTTTGGTAATAGAAACCACGCTACTGTCATTCACGCCTGTAACAAAATCGAGAATGACATAAGCAAAAAGCCCGAGATCGACCGCGCGATCAAAGAGATCAGCCTACGACTTGACGCTTAAACACTAATGACCACAAAGGCTTAATAAACAATTAGTGGATAAGCCCTGTGGAAAGGATGAGGAAAGTCTTGATAAAAAACCGCTAGTCGGAAAAAGTGTAAATACCGTGAATAGTCCCACACTTTATCACGGCTAATTCACAAAATCTTACACAGACCTTAAGGCCGACTGTAACGAGTTCAAGCTAACTTCTCCACGCTTTCCACAGACCATAATAAGAAGATGAATAGCTCTCTAAGCTAAGTATGTATTCAGGCTTCGAGCGAAGTTAGCCACCTAAAAAGGCTCACGATAGAAGAGAGGAAACTATGCAAGTTATTTGTTCAAAATCAGATCTAACTTCTGCCATTTCCATGGTTCAAAGAGCAATCGCGACCAGAAGCACCATGGCTATTTTGGAAGGTATCTTATTTACAGCAGAATCAGATAAATTAACTCTTACAGGTTATGACCTGGAGATTGGTATTGAAGCTATGGTAAAAGCGGATATCCGTGAAGCCGGCCAGGTCGTAGTAGCATCTAAGATCTTTGGCGACATCGTACGTAAATTGCCGGAAGAAAATGTCGTGATCCGCTGTGACAATAACTATCGCATGGTCATCCAAAGTGGTCAGGCAACCTTCGAGATTTTTGCGCAGGCGGCTGATGAGTATCCGGTAATACCAGCTGTTGAAGACGCGCAAAAACTAATGCTCCCTCAAGGTTTACTCAAGAACATGATTGAGGAAACCTATTTCGCCGCTTCTACCGATGAGAGCAGACCGATACTAAACGGTATCAAAGTACAGGCTGAAGGTAACAGCTTCGAGATGGTTGCCATCGACGGTTATCGCCTGGTAGTCAGACGCGAGGAGCACAGCGGCAAGAATGAAATTATCAACTTCATCGTACCTTCTAAAGCCATGCTGGAAGTTGCCAGAAGTGTAATTGACGCTGATGAGGAGATCGCCATTTTCGCTTCGCATAATCACATTCTCTTTGAAACTGCCAGTTTCCGCTTAGTTTCTAGACTCTTACAGGGTGAGTTCCTGGCCTATGAGCGCATAATTCCTCCCTCCTGTCTCACCAAAATGGAGGTCAAGACCCAGGAAATGTTGGCCGCTATTGAGCGCGCGGCGCTTCTAGGCAACGTAGAACAAAGAAGATTCCCGGTTAGCCTAAAGACGGTCTCGGAAAATGAGCTGCAGATCTCCGCTAAGACTGACGTTGGCTCTGTGGAAGAATACGTGACCATTGAGCAAAGTGGTGAGATGATCGATATCGACTTTAACCCTAAATATCTCCTGGATGCTCTGAAGGTCATCAAAGAAAATAAGATCAACCTGGAATTCTCTGGTCACTCCGCGCCTTGCCTAATCAAGCCGCTGGAAGGTGATAAATTCCTCTACCTGCTCCTGCCTCTAAGACGTTAATGTTTGTTCGCGGACTGGAACTGGAAAACTTTCGCAACTATCGCCGGCTGGAACTAGATTTTAGCCGGCGTAATAATCTTATCTGCGGCGCTAACGCTCAGGGTAAGACCAATATTCTGGAAGCTATTTACCTGGCTTCCTGCGCGCGTAGCCACCGCACCGGCAAAGATCGTGAGCTGATTTTCCACGGTGAGGATAACTATAAGGTTAAAGTCTTTTTTACCCGTGATAACGGCAGTGAAGCTATCTTGGAAATCGACTACCGACAAGCTAACAGTAAAAAAGACCGTGGCCAGTCCGGTGAAGCGGCTAAACGCGTCATTCTAGTAGATAACTTCCCCTTAGAGCGTATCTCCGACCTTTTTGGCCAAATCAACGCGGTTATTTTCGCTCCTGATGATCTCATGTTGATTAAGGAAGGCCCTGCCGGACGCCGTCGTTTTCTAGACATACTTATTTCCCAAATTAGCCCCAGTTATTTTCGCCAATTGCAGGTTTATCAGAGACTCTTAAAACAAAGAAACAGCATACTCAAGCAAGCGCGAGATCAGTGTCCTGGTCTGGATGTCGAGGCCAGAAAATGGCAGCGCTTAAACTTTGAGGTTTGGGATCAACAACTGGCTGATTCCGCTGCTGCCCTGATTAAAAAACGAGTTGAAATTTGTGCCGAACTTAAAGCAAGCGCGGCCAAGGCCATGGACCTGATCTCTGATCAAAGAGAAGACTTCAGTATTCGTTATATACCCCCCAGAGGTGTAGATGGCGAAGCCAGTGAAGCAGAGATCAGCGAGGCCTTCTTTAGGCGCATAAGTCGCAACCGCGACGAGGATATTCTCCGTGGTTTTACTCAGGATGGTCCTCATCGCGATGACCTGGAATTCCTGCTCAACGGCTTTAGTGCCAAGATTTACGCCTCACAGGGCCAGCAACGCTCTTTGGTCTTAGCTCTCAAAATGGCTGAGCTGGAAGTCATTGAGCGCCACTGTGATGTCAAGGCGATCCTGCTTTTGGATGACGTAATGAGCGAGTTGGATGAGAAGCGGCGTGAGAATATCCTGCAGATCATAGACAACCATCAAGTCTTTGTTACCTGTACAGACTTCGCGCAGATTTCTCCGCAAATTTTCGCCCGGCCGGAGGCCAACGCCTGGTTTAGAGTCGAAGCGGGTAAGGCCTGGCGTGTGGATCCTGAGACCTGGTAAATAATGCCAATTAAAGGCCCTTCTGCTATAATATAGGTAATAAGGGTAATAGGGTTTAGGAGATCTCACCGGTCATTTTATGTACATTCATATTGGACAAGATATTAGTCTGCTCGCGGATTGGATCATCGCGGTTTTAGATCTGGATAAGGCCACCGCGAATTCTCCTGACCTGCGCTCTTATCTTTTGCGGGCAGAGCAGGAAAATCGTTTACAGTGGCTGGGTCCTGAGATTCCTCGTAGTATTGTCGTGACCGTGGATCGTGTCTACCTCAGTCCTGTGACGTGTGAGACCTTAAAAAATCGCTTTTCCCAGACTTATTACCGTCAAGCGCTGGCCAAGTGCCATGAAGCCTAAGGAAAAGCACAGGAAGGAATATTTTTGTGACAGATAAATACCAAAATCAACAGGAGGAGCGTGATAAGGCGAATAAAGCGGACTCCTCGCCTGTTTTCCAGGAATTTCTTCGCCGAGCGGAAGAAGATGCCAAAGATAAAGCTAAGTCTGAGGCCACTCCGGAATATAGCAGCGACGATCATTTGTTGCCACAAAATGATAGTGAAGATCTGCAGAACCTGGCTCACAACCCACGCGCCCTGCGAGATGATTTTGTAGAGAGCGAAGAACTCTTAGACTTCGTGACGGAAGTTAATAACCAGGAAGAGCAGTTCGACACCAAAAACGAAAGATCTTACACGGAGTCAGATATCCAGGTCCTGGAAGGCCTGGAGGCTGTGCGTAAGCGTCCCGGTATGTACATTGGTGATACTACTACCCGCGGCGTCCACCATTTGATTTATGAGATCGTGGCCAACTCTGTGGATGAGGCCATGGCCGGCCGCTGCGACTACATTGAGGTTGATGTTTATCCTGATCAATCTGTGCAGGTAACTGATAACGGTGTAGGTATTCCTGTTGGTATCCACCCCACCGAAGGCATTCCCACGGTTGAAGTGGTACATACTGAGCTTCATGCCGGTGGAAAGTTTGGCGGTGGCGCATACAGCGTTTCTGGTGGTCTGCACGGCGTAGGCGCCAGTGTAGTTAATGCTCTGTCTTCCCGCATGGAAGTCGTAGTCAAACGTGATGGAAAGATCAACCGCATCGCTTTTGAGCGTGGTAAGACCGTAGAGAAACTCAAAGTGATCGGTGAAACCGAAGAGCACGGTACCAGCACTCACTTTAAACCCGACCAGGAGATCTTCCCTGATGACAAGATCGATTTTGAGCGCATGATCACCCGTTATCGTGAGATGGCCTTCCTTAATAAGAATGTCACCATCGTACTTCGCGATTGGCGTGAGCAGCCGATGCGCGAGGTTAAACTGCACTATCAGGGTGGTATTGTTTCCTTTGTTGAGTATCTTAACCAGAACAAAACCGTAATCCATGAGCCGCCCATTTACTTCTCTGGTCGCCAGGATGACATCTTCGTTGAAGTGGCTATGCAGTACAATGACGGCTATGCCGAAAACGTCTACACCTATGCTAACGATATCGCGACTATAGAAGGTGGCTCACACCTCACCGGCTTCCGTTCTGCTTTAACCAAGTGTGTTAATGACTACGCGAGAAAATATCTTTTCTTAAAAGACAAAGATCCCAATATGCAGGGTGAAGACACCAGAGAAGGACTTTCCTGCATTATCTCGGTCAAGTTGTCAAATCCCCAGTTTGAAGGTCAGACCAAGTCAAAGCTGGGTAATGCTGAAGTTAGAACGGTCGTAGAAACCACTGTTAATGAGAAACTGGCGGAATTCTTTGAAGAGAACCCGGCTACAGCTCGCATTGTCATGGACAAATGTCTGTCCGCTTCCCGCGCCCGCGAGGCGGCCCGTCGTGCCAGAGATGTTACCCGTAAGAAGAGTGTCTTTGAATCTAACTCCTTGCCCGGTAAATTAGCTGACTGCCAGGAGAAAGACCCTACCTATTGTGAACTCTTTATTGTAGAGGGTGATTCCGCAGGTGGTTCTGCCAAATCTGGTCGCGAAAGAAAATATCAGGCAATCTTGCCGCTTTGGGGTAAGATGCTTAACGTTGAGAAAACCAGCCAGGATAAAGTCTATAACAACGAGAAGCTCATGCCGGTTGTTATGGCTTTAGGTACGGGCATCGGTCCTGAATTTGATCTTTCAAAGTTGCGCTACGGCAAAGTCATTATCATGGCTGATGCCGACGTAGACGGTTCCCATATTAGAACGCTACTTCTAACCTTCTTCTTCCGCTTTATGCGCCCCCTGGTGGAGGAAGGTCATGTTTATATCGCTTTGGCTCCTTTGTATAAAGTTTACCAGGGCGATAAAGAATTCTACGCTTATGATGAGGATGAGATCGAGCAGATCAAAGAGGAGCAGAACTGGGAAAATCCTAAACTCCAGCGCTTTAAGGGTCTGGGTGAGATGAATCCTGAGCAACTATGGGAAACTACTATGAACCCTGAGCGGCGTCGTCTTATTCAGGTTACCGTTGATGACTTACAGGTCGCGGACCAAACTTTCTCTTTGCTCATGGGTGATCAGGTGGAGCCAAGAAGAGAGTTCATTCAAGAAAATGCGCAATTCGCTCAGTTTGTGTAATTATCTAATGTAAACTGATCTACAGGACAAATAATTTTGGACGCGATCCCGGGGAAACCCGGGATCTTTGTTTCACGTGAAACATTTCCTAATTAGCTGGATTCTGATTTGCTTTTTAACTCTTGATTTGTTTCACGTGAAACAACCCAATGCTTTTAGCAAATTTAATTATCTGAATTTTGAGTCGGAAATAATTTTCTGTAAAACTCTGGGATGTAGCTATTGGGCTTAAACATTTCTAGATTTTGTCTTTGAATGTTTCACGTGAAACATTAAGATGCTCTGAATGCAATTGAAAATTGTTTTGCCAAGGGTTGTGATTTGTTTCACGTGAAACAATTATTTACCTACTCTCTGGAAAAATGTCGGAAAATGATACTTGCCTGCAACTCAGGTCACTGAAGAATTTGGTACACTGGAGCTAGTCCAGCTTGATCCAAAGAGGAGGAGAGGATGTTAATCTCTATAGCAAACCAGAAGGGTGGGGTTGGCAAAACTACTACCTGCATTAATTTGTCGGCGGCTTTAGCAAATTTAAAAGAAAAAGTATTGATCGTGGACTTAGATCCGCAGGCCAATACTAGTTCCGGCCTAGGTGTTGATACAAAGCAATTGCAACATTCTACCTATGATGTAATCATTAATCAGATGCCAATAAAAACAGTCATCCAGACCACTGGCAGAAACAATTTAGATATTTGCCCTGCTTCCATTGATTTAGCTGGCGCGGAAATAGAACTTGTGGATGTGGCGGAAAGGGAAAAAAGGCTACATAGCGCCTTACAAGAAGTAAAGACAGATTACGATGAGATCATTATTGACTGCCCTCCATCTTTGGGCTTACTGACGCTCAATGCTCTCTCTGCTTCTACTGGACTGATAATTCCCTTACAAGCAGAGTACTACGCTTTGGAAGGACTGGCTCAGCTTCTGGAGACAGTTACGGCAGTAAGAGAGAACTGGAACAGCGATTTAGAAATATTCGGCGCGCTTATTACTATGTACGATTCGCGCACACAATTATCCAAGCAGGTAGAAGCAGAGATCAGAAATTTCTTTGGCGAGAAATGCTTTACCCAAGTTATTCCCCGCAATGTGCGCTTGAGTGAAGCACCCAGTTACCAGCAAACTATTTTTGAGTATGAGAACTGGTCCAAAGGCGCGCGCGCATATAAAGCAGTGGCTAAGCAGTTCCTCCAGTGGAAGAAGAGAAAGTAGGTAATAATGGCTAATACGGGTAAGAAAAAAGGCTTGGGACGTGGCTTGGGAGCCTTGCTGGAAAATACGGACATCCGTTTAGAGGAAGAAAAAGAAAAGGTCTACAATATTGACCTTAATCAGATTAGTCCTCAACCAGACCAGCCACGTAAAGATTTTAAAGAAGAGAAACTCTTAGAATTAGCAGAGAGTATTAAGCAAGATGGTATTTTACAGCCCCTCATTTTGCGAAAAGAGGGACCAGCCAGTTATGTGATTATCGCTGGTGAGCGCCGCTGGAGAGCGGCCCGGCTGGCTGGACTTACTAAGGTTCCGGCAATTTTACGTGAGCAAGACGAAGAAGCCAGTCTTCGTCAGGCTCTGGTAGAAAATATACAGAGAGAAAATCTTAATGCCATTGAGCTTGCGCAAGGTTACCAGCAGTTGATGGATAACCATGAGCTCACCCAGGATGAGCTATCTGAAGCTATTGGTAAAAGCCGCTCCGCGATCGCGAATACCTTACGCCTGAATAAACTGACCCCAGAAGTCCAGCAGATGATCATTGATGGCTCTTTAAGTGAAGGCCACGGCAGAGCCTTACTGGTCCTGGAAGATCCGGAAGAACAGCTAAAGGTTGCTGAAACGGTGGTCCAACGTAAACTTAATGTGCGTCAGACCGAAGCCTATGCCCGCATGCTGGCTGGACGCCATAAAGGTGAGGGAGAAACCGAAACTCCGGCAAAAGACAGCCAATACGCGCTCAGCATAAAGACTGTGGAAGATAAACTTTCTAAGGCAGTGGGCGTCAAGGTACGCCTAAAAGATAAAGCTGGCAAGGGCAAAATTGAGATACCTTATCGCAACTTAGACGAGCTTGACCGCCTGATTGAAGTATTAGCCGGTGAGGATGACTAACCGCAGTGTTAGCCGGAGATGATGACTAACAGCCCAGTTAGCCCGAGAAGATGACAACACGCAGAAAAAAAAGGAGAGCAAGACTAAAAGAAGTAATAA
>JAUNLW010000006.1 GCA_030532065.1 Eubacteriales bacterium
GAGCCGGTAGATTTATTAACTAACTTTCGCTAAAGCTCGGTAGCTTACCACGAATATCGTTAGCTTACCGCGAATAATGGGCAGTATTATTCTCCCAAATAAAGGTCGCGCAGGATGTCTAAAGCTTCATCCATGGGCATACCGGGTTTGATTTCGGGGCGGTAGTGCATCTCGATCAGGAGCCAGTCTAGCTCGCCGGGATATTGGATATGACCCCAAGCCTGGTTGAAGATAGAGTCAGCGTAGAGCTCACCGTCGTTGATGAGGCCCAATGACTGGACAAATTCTTCTTGCAGCAGGTGGACCATGTGGTAGTCTTTGTTGACGTCATCGGCGATGCCGATATCGGCTGAGGTGATTTGGTACTGGGGATTATTGGTCCAGTAGTAGAGGAAGAAACCCCAGTTGCCAGGAGGGGCTGAAGGCATGATATAGACAAGTTCGTCTAAAGCTGCTACTACGATGTGGACGTTATAATCAGTTTCCGGATCGTCAGACCAAGTGATCTCAGGCAGTAATTCCAGAGAATTAAGCTGCATGACGATGCGGTCCATGGCTTCTACGACCTTATCGTTGGGTCCGTTCTCAAAGTCCAGATAGACGTTAACAGGGAAGTCCCACTTTTTTACATAACCGTCATCGGCGCTGTCGAACTCACCGTGTCCGGCTACGATTTCGTAGTATTCAAGACCCAGTTCAAAGAATTCTGGATCGATATCTTTGCGGCGCTCATAGAAGGTTTTTCTGGGGCCATCTTCGTTGATATCAACGCCCATGGCTTCCCATTTTTCCTGCAGCTTCTTAACTTCTGCTGCTTCATCTTCCATCCATTTAACTGTATTCTTTTCGGATTCAGACTCAGGCTCTTTGCTGGCATCGTAATCAGCATCGCCTAAGTACAGGTTTTCCAGAATTTCCACGGCGCGATAAAAGTCCATACCGGGTTTTAGCTCGGGTCTATAGTGCATTTCTAGGACCAGCCAGTCGAGTTCGCTGAGCTGCGGTGAAGCCGGGACTTCGGAGTAGAAAATGCTGTCTTCGTAGTCGGGAGCGAGGCTCAAGAAGCCTAACATCTGGACCAGAGCTTGATGAGAGAAGGTCAGGCATTCTTCATCGGATTCGGTTTTGTCAAAAGCGACACCGGCGGTAGCCGAGAAGAGGCGATAGAGGGGGTCACCAGTCCAATTGACATAGTAACCAGCCTGCTTCTTGAGACCGTCAAATTCGACGTCGCCCAGGTATTTTTGAGTAGCGACTAAAAATCTGATATTGGCAGGTCCATCGCCTTTAGCGTAGATGCTGATCTCAGGCAGGCAGCCTAAGCGGTTGAGCTGGTCGACAAAAGCCTGCATTTGTTCCAGATATGCTTTCTTGACCTCAGCGTTGCCGCGACGATCTTCGATGCCGATGCGGATAGGAGAGGTCCACTTTTTGACGTAATAGTTCATCTCCACGTCGCGTACTTCGTAACCAGCAACTTTCTTATAGTACTCAATACCGGCTTCAAAGAAAGCAGGGTCAATCTCATCTTTGCGATCAAAGAAAGGCTTGCGATCAGCTAAAGGATCTTCTGCCGGAGTTTCCAGAGGGTTGATTAGATCGGACTTTGGGTCTTGATCGGTCTCAGTTTCCGCCAATAAGGGGGAGGTGAAAAGTCCCAGACTCAAGCAGAACATAAGCGCTACAATCAGCATTCTATTGAGAGGGCTAGTGGTGAGTTTTTTACTTTGCATTGTTTTCTCCTATAAAGGGATCGATTAGGCAAGTGGCTTAAAAGGAGGCACTCGTCTTGACTGATTGACTATGATACTCATTATAAATAGCTGTAACTTTAGGCGCAAATTATGACTATTTCGCAAGATAATAGTGTATAAAGCGTAATCTTAGTGTAGAATAATCATATGGTAAATAAGCAGCTTGCGAGTACTGCTGTAGCCCACAAGACTGCCATCGTTATACAGCAGAGAAAGCAGGCTATTATGAATCCCAAAAAACTTCAAAGCAATAAATTTACCGCTATTATGCTGGGTGTTGCTCTGATAATTTTTAGTATTTACACTCTCAGCCGCCCGCAGTTGACCTTGACTGCCATGTCTTTAGTCTTTGGCGTGCTTATGCTCCTCAACGGCTTATCTCATATCTTATATTTCTTCTCTATTGAGGCTCCTGGGCAAGGCAATGAACTGAGCCCGAAAGGATCGGTCACCAGTAGCAAGCGCACCTGTAGGCACTATCTAAACTTTATCCTGGGTATTATTTTCTCAGTATTTGGCATTTTCCTGCTCTTCCGCCTGGAATTTGCCGGTAAGCTGCTGATCTACATCGTCGGTGTCTGGCTGATCGTTGATGGCCTTTTTGGTATTAGCCTGGCTTTGAAAGCTAATTCTGGCAAGCTGAGAAACAGCGTCCTGACCTTGGGCATCATAATCATTGTCGGAGGCATCCTGGTAATTGTCTTCCACAATGCTGCAGGAGTCTTGCTTAACATTATCGTGGGCCTGTCACTCTTAGCCGATGGCCTGCGTCTCCTCCTGGGAGCCATCCTTCTACCGACCGTATCAGACTAATCCTTTAGAAAGCAGGTTTACTTATGCTCTTTGTTTGCTATCCCAAATGCACTACTTGCCAAAAAGCCCGTAAGTGGCTGGAAGAACACAAGTTTGGCTTCAGCTTGCGAGATATAAAAGAAGATCGCCCGACTGAAGCAGAACTCCGCCTCTGGTATGAGCAAAGCGGCTTGAACTTAAAAAGGTTCTTTAACACCAGTGGTATGCTTTATCGTCAGCAAAAACTCAAAGATAAATTGCCTGCCATGACTGAAGATGAGCAACTGGCGCTGCTGGCGACAGACGGCATGCTGGTCAAGCGCCCGATTTTGGTTACTGAGGACCGGGTACTGGTAGGCTTCAAAGAAAAAGAGTGGGAAGAAGCTCTGCTTGGCTGATAATTTAAAGCTCTGCTTGGCTGATAATTTAAGGGATATTTAGCTAGAAATAGCTACCAATCATAAAGTTAAAGAGCAAGTCCCCATTCCAAAAAGCTCTCCCTAACCAATACGCCCCCTCCGCGAGCCTTTTCGCGAGGGGGGGCGCTGTTTTGAGAGAGAAAAAAATGAAGCCGAAGGCTATTACTTTACGAGTTTTACCCGCTTGCTGATGTCTTCCTTAGACTTAGGATTTGGCTCAGCCAGGATACGACCAAAGGGCATTTGCGCTACCAGCTTATAAGAAGCAGGCAGGTTGAAGAGTTTCCTCACGCTTTCGTCGATGATCGGATTATAGTGCTGCAAGGAAGCGCCGACGCCGAGTTCGCGCAGACCGGACCAAATGCTAAGCTGCAGCATACCGGAGGCTTGATTTGCCCAGATAGGAAAATTATCGGCATAGGTTGGGAATTGCTCCTGCATGCCTTTTACAACGTCCTGGTCGTAGAAATAGAGGATAGTACCAGCACCGGCCTTGAAGCTGTCGATCTTTTCGCGAGGGACTTTGCCACCGAAAGCATCGTAAATGGCATCCCAGAGAATAGCCTGCTGATCACCCAGAGCGATTACTACGCGGCTGGACTTCATATCAAAAGCATCGGGAACCAGCTCGGTTAGCGTTTCAACCATGTCTACGATCTTGTCCGTAGAAACTTCCAACTGGTTGTCGATCTGGTAACAGGTGCGTCTATTTTTCAGTGAATCTATAATATGCATATATTTCCTCCTTGCACACTACCCGGCAATACCGGATGCAGAGTAGTTTCTATTAATTACATTGATATTCTAGCAAGGAGAAAAGAAAGTGTAGGTAAGTTTTGTGACCCTTTTGGCCTTGCTATTTGTAGTTGGCCTGTAATGGCGCTCCGCTCAGACCTTGATTATAATCTTATTACAAGCTGGTTAATGCCTACTGACGGGAGGTAGCGATATGCATAAAATAGACATAGATATACAAGCCTTAATGGATTATTTTGGTACTTGGTACCAGGATGACGAGAAGGTGGCAGAGGCGCGGATTTCCCAACAACTCTACCCCTACACCAAGTTATTCCAACCCATCCATATGAACCGACTGGAGCTCAAAAACCGCCTGGTCATGGCACCTATGGGTAATATTAATATGGGTGAAGAAGCTGGTCGTCCTTCTTCCTCGATGGTGGCTTATTTTGAGGAAAGAGCTAAAGGTGGTGTGGGTCTGATTACTTCAGGCCTGATACCGGTGTCTCAAGGTCTGGACCCCAGTCTTTTGGAAAAAGACAATCTCAGTTATTTCCCCCGCATCTCTGGAAACCGTGTTTTTAATTCTGGCTGGCGCGATATAGCCCGTGCCTGCCAGGCTCAGGGCAGCGCCTTCTTTATCCAGCTAACTGCGGGCCTGGGCAGAGTAGGTAGCCCCGAATGTGTACAAACACACAAGAAATTCCCTCGCTCCGCCTCCTTTAATCCGAACTTCTATGTGCCGAATGTAACTTGCTTCCGTTTTTCTGACCGCACGCTGAAGAAAATCGTAAAACGCATGGGCCAGGCTGCCTTGGATGCTAAAGCCATGGGGATAGATGGAGTTTATCTCCATGCCCATGAAGGCTATCTTATGGAGCAGTTAGCTAACCCCGCTTATAACCGTCGTTCTTTTGGCCGCTACAGTGATCCAAAACGCTTTGGCCTTGATATCGTGGAAGAAATTCGTAAACAAGTGGGACCGAATTATCCCATCATGTTCCGCATTGATCTGTCGTTGGCCCTTAATGAATGCTACGGCGATCGTATGACTTCAGATAAAGTGCTGAAAAAATTTGCCGCCGGTAGGACACCGGAAGAGACCCTGACCTATATGGAAGCTCTGATCGAGGCCGGCGTAGATGCCTTTGACGTAGACCTCGGCTGCTATGAGAACTGGTGGTTACCGCATCCACCCACCTACATGCCTCCGGCCTGCTTCCGCCAGGTAGCGGCCTACTGCAAGTCTCATCTGGCTGATAAAGGACTCAAATCTAAGGCAGGCTATGAGATCCCGGTAGTTGCCGTGGGTAAGTTAGGCAATCCCGATGTGGCAGAAGATGTCTTGCGTGAAGAACAGGCAGATATGGTCATGTTGGGTCGACCGCTCTTGGCAGACCCTTACTGGCCAAAGAAAGCTTATGCTGGACAAGCCAAATATATCCGCCCCTGCATTGGCTGTCAGGATGCTTGCGTGCATGAGTTTGTAGAAGGTGGCAGACCACAGTGTACTGTCAATCCGCGCTGTAGTTTTGAGGATAAATTTCCGCGCGAACTTGCGCTTAGTAGAAATCCGAAAAAGATCGCGGTGGCAGGCGCTGGACCGGCCGGTATGGAAGCGGCTCTGACCCTCTGGCAACGTGGCAATGAGGTCTATCTTTACGATGCGGCCGACAAACCAGGTGGCACGGTACGCTACGGTATCCATGGTGGCTATAAGGTGGATCTGGAAAACTTACTTAGCTGGTACGAAGCTCGTCTGGCAGTGGCCGTGGAGAGCCCCAGTTTCCATTATTTCCCCGGTACTTTAGCTAGCGTAAGCCTCCTGGAAGACGAACGCTTTGATATCATCCTTTGCGCTACCGGCGCTAAGGCCAGAACTTTGAGCTTTGAGGGAGCTGACCAGGCCGTGAGCGGCATCGCTTTCTGCCAAAAACCGGAACTGGCCGAAGGCAAGAAAAATATCGTTATCGTTGGCGCGGGAAGCATCGGTATGGAGCTGGCGTTGGGCCTGTCCGATGATCCTGAGCGCAAGGTAACGCTGGTAGAAGCAGGTCCCTACGCTATGCAAAATGTCTGCACGGCAAACCGCGGCTATCTCTTGCACTATCTGCAGGAGAAGGGAGGCCAGCTTTATAATTGCTCGCAAGCCCTGGGCTACAAGAACGGTGAATTCCGCTTTAAGCAGAATGTTTCGAAGACGGTGCCCGACCCCTGGGTAACCTGGACGCCAGTGTTAGCCGATAATGTCAACAACCCCTTCCGCACCCCCTTGCGTGAGGAGTGGCAAGAGCGATCTATCCCCTGTGACCTCTGCATTGTAGCCGTAGGCTCTAAGGCCGATGATCAGCTCTATAAAGACCTGGTGACAAATTATTGCGCGCCAGAAGTAAGAAAACTGGGAGACGCGGACCGACCCGCTACTATTCGCCAAGCCATCCACGCTGGTTATCGCCTGGGTATCAGCCTTTAGAGGTAAATTGCCTTGAGTCAGAAAAGGGTTAAAGTTGCCTTAGTTGGCTGCGGCCGGATCGCGGCTAAGCACCTTAAGGCCTTGCGCTATCAAGAAAAGCGAGGCCGTTGTAGTCTTGTGGCTGTGGCCGACCGTAATCAAGAGCAAGGGCGGGATAACTTAAAAATTCATTATCCTGAGAGCGAACGTGTAGACTTTTACAGTGGTCTGGAGGAGCTATTGGCTCAGGAAACGGTGGACCTGGTGGTGATCACCACACCTTCTGGCAGCCACAGGGACCTGGCCCTGACAGCGATTAGCCAGGGCATGCATCTTCTGGTAGAAAAGCCGTTGGCCATGAACTTGGAAGATGCGGTTCAGATCCAACAAGCAGCGGAACAAGCTGGTGTAAAGCTAGCTTTAGGCCATATTTATCGCTATTTCCCCGTGATGCAAGACCTGCGGGGTAAACTTGCCGCAGGGGCTTTTGGCAAGATCTACTACGGGACCGTAGTGGTACGTTGGGGTCATGACCAAGCCTACTATGACGCAACACCCTGGCGGGGAACCCGGGCAGCTGACGGCGGCGTGATCCTCAATCAATCGGTCCATGCCCTGGACCTGATGCGCTGGCTTCTGGTTGCGGAAGATCAGGAAATCCTCACTTGCCAGGGACAAGCGACGACACAGAGTCACCAAATGGAATCAGAAGATCTGGCTTTCGGTATTTTTGAGTTTGCCAACGGCAGCTATCTTTCCTATGAAGGCAGTACTTCCACCCAGGAAGACTACCACGAAGCACGATTTTTTATCTGTACAGAAAAAGCCGATATCAGAGCTGGCATTAAGAAGGGCAAACCCTATATTTCTATCCGCCAAGACGGCAAAGACTATGGTAAGGCTTATTTGAGAAATTTCCTCTGGAGGCAGGCGCAAGAAGAAGGCCTGGCTTCACTCGGCAGCCTAACCAATCCGCATACTGCTATTTACACTGACCTTTTGGCAGCTATCAATGAAGGGCGTGAGCCATTGGCAGATGCAAGATCCGGCGTGAGCTCTCTGGAAATGGTAACCCTGCTCTATCGCGCCTGTGGTATTGAGGCGTAGCGCTGCGATGACGGTCCAAGTTGTCTACACCGGTTCGGCTTAACATTCACAAAGCTGCCTAAATGCGGTATGATAACAGCACCTGGAGTGCGTGAGCTGCTTCATTTTTGACCCTACATGATATAAACGGGAGCCTAGAGTCGATGTGGAATACAGTCAAACCTTTCAGAGGAAGACTCAAGACCACCGCAGGGCACCCACCTTGCTTTTGGGCGAGGTGTCAAAAAGGAGTGGCCCGCATTTCGGGTTTTTTCATAGGAGGCAGACATGCGTATCTACAATGACCTTTCCCGCAAGAAAGAAGAGCTAATTCCACAAGTACCCGGCGAATACAAGATCTATGTATGTGGCCCCACTGTATATGATTTTTTCCATCTGGGTAACGCTAGACCCTTTATCGTCTACGATACTTTGCGCCGTTATTTAGAATATCGGGGCAACAAGGTGATCTATGTCCAAAACTTTACCGATATTGACGACAAGGTCATCCGCAGAGCACACGAAGAAGGTATTGATTATAAAGAACTGACCGACCGCATGATTAAGGAATATTTTACTGACGCGGGCGGACTTAATGTAAAACCGGCTACCTCCCATCCGCGGGCCACCGAGTGCATGGACGATATCATTGATATGATCAAAATCCTCTACGACAAAGGTTATGCCTATGTCATTGAAGGTGATGGTGTCTACTTCGAGACGGCAAAATTCCCTGACTACGGTAAGCTGTCTCATCGTGATCAGGAAGAGAGCGAGCATGAGTCGCGTGTGGCTCACAATGCTGATAAACGCTCTGAATCCGATTTTGTGCTCTGGAAATTTAAGAAACCTGGCGAACCTGCCTGGCCTTCACCTTGGGGCGAAGGCCGTCCCGGCTGGCATATTGAGTGCTCAGCCATGAATAAGAGGTTTCTGGGCCTGACCGTAGATATTCATGGTGGTGGACAGGACCTCATTTTCCCGCACCACGAGAATGAGATCGCGCAGAGCGAAGCTGCCAACGGCGCTCCTTTCGTGCGTTATTGGATGCATAACGGCTTTGTCAATGTGGACAACGAGAAAATGGCCAAATCCGTGGGCAACTTCTTTACCGTAAGAGACCTGGCTCAACGTTATCCCTATGCCGTGATCCGCTTTTTTATGCTGCAAGCCCATTACCGTATGCCGATCAACTTTACCGCTGAGCTCTTGGAAGCTGCCCACAATGGCTGGCAGCGCCTGGTAAATTTCGCGGGCAATCTCAGCTATCGGCTGTCTCAGCCGCAAGCAGATGACGCTAAGGCTCCGGGTCAGGTCAAGGAACTAATCGCGGAAACGCGTAAGTCTTTCCGTGAGGCCATGGATGATGATCTGAATACAGCCGACGCTTTTGGCGCTATCTTCAGCTTTGTACGTGAGTTTAATACGCTCTTAGCCGGTCATAAACTGGCCAGGGAAGACCTGCAGGCAGGCCTTGATTTGTTGGCCGAGCTCTTGGATGTATTGGGCCTTGACCCCTTGGTGGAAGAAACAGAAGAGATCCCAGAAGAAGTAAAAGAGCTGGCGGCAAAGCGTCAGGAAGCCAAGGCGGCAAAGAACTGGCCTGAAGCCGACCGCCTGCGTGACGAGATCACGAAGAAGGGCTACAAGCTGGAGGACACGGCTGAAGGCAGTCGTTTGGTAAAACTATAAGATGAAACACGCTGTTTTAGAGCGCGAGGAACTCCTACAAATACCGACCAGCTCGCTGGCTTACCTGGGCGACGCAATCTATGAGCTATATGTACGCGAACGTCTGGTATTACGCCATAAAGGCCAGTCGGGACCACTATTTAAGGAGTCGCTTTGCTATGTGGAGCAAGGCAGGCAGGCAGCAGGAATCGAGCATATTGTCCCGCAGCTGACAGAGGAAGAATTGGCCCTGGTCAAAAGATCCAGAAACCACGTGCCGGCCTCCAGACCCCGCAAGAAAGACCCAGCTGAATATCGCAAAGCGACTGCCCTGGAGGCTCTCTGTGCCTGGCTGTGGTTTTCGGGACAGGACGAAAGGCTGGAAATGCTTCTCTTAGAGATTTTTGAGTTTTTGGAAAGTGAAGATAACCATGAGTGAGGAAAATTATCTGATTGGCCGTAACCCGGTCCAAGAGGCTCTTAAAGCCGACAGAACGATCAATAAGGCCTGGGTGCTAGATCGCAAATCAGGTGCCGGTCGAGACAGTAGGCTTAAGGAAATAGCCGATCAACTTCAGGAAGCGGGTGTGATCGTCAACTATGCCAGCCGCCAGACTCTGGATCGTTTGGCTGACGGCCAGAATCACCAGGGTGTAGTAATTCAGGTAGCTGCTCAGGATTATGTTGATGCCAGAAGCTATCTGGCCGAGTTGCAGGAACAAGGCCGCCAGCCTTTTGTGCTTATCCTCGATGAATTACAGGATGGCCATAACCTGGGCGCTTGCCTTCGGGTAGCAGATTGCTGCGATATTGATCTCGTGGTCATACCGGAAAGACGCTCAGCTTCTTTAGACCAGTTTGTGGCGAAGACTTCGGCTGGCGCGATCGAATATGTCCCGGTTGCCCGCGAGAATAATCTTACTCGTCTGGTGCTTGACCTGCAGGAGCATGGCTACTGGGTCTATGGCGCGGATGGCGAGGCGGATAAGACGCACTACGAGGCGGACTTCAAAGGCAAACTGGTCCTCATAATCGGCAATGAAGGCAAAGGTATCAGCCAGAAGCTGCGTGAGCATTGTGATTTCCTGATCAAGATCCCTATGTACGGTAAAGTTAATTCACTCAACGCTTCGGTAGCCTGCGGCATCATCGCCGCGGAAACGGCCCGTCAAAGGCATCAGGATTAAGCCAATGGATACGGCAGAGCGCGACAGTAGGCTCTTAGTCCAGGCTCAGGCTGGCAGCGAAGAGGCTATGGAAAGCTTATTGGAAGCCTACAAGCCTCTGGTACTTTCGCGCGCAGCCAACTATCGCCTGGAAGGTCAGGATCGTGATGATCTGATCCAAGAAGGCATGATCGCGCTCTTCCAGGCTATCCACAAATGCCCTCCGGAACGGAGAAACAGTTTTTCTTCCTATGCTTTTCAGACCGTAGACAACCGCATGATTGATCTCTTACGTCAGGATCAAAGCCAGCGCGCCCAAGCCTTGAACAAGGCTCTGTCTCTGGACGCTTCTACAGAATCCGATCATGATAGCCAGGATTCCACTCTCCGCCTGGAAGACAGCGTAGCTTCAGAAGCAGTGGGCCCGGAAGAGCAAATAATCTTGAAAGAGTTCGAAAAAAGACTATATACTTGGATTGGAGAAGAACTCAGCGAGCGTGAGCGAAAGGTCCTCTTGGCCTACCTTTCCGGACTTTCCTATAAAGAGTTATCCGAAGACCTGGGCCTGAGCGAAAAAAGTGTGGACAGTGCCTTGCAAAGGGCTCGCAGCAAGCTGAGACGGCTGCGTCAGGAAGAAGGCTTAGCGATAGATCAATGACTACTAGCAAGACCGGTAGAGGCAGAAAAGAAAAAATATCAGTAAACCGGAGGCCAAAACCTCTAGTCACTTGGATTTTGCTTTTACTGTGCCTGGTTTTACCTCTTACTGCTTCAGCCTGCACCAATAAAATGTTGGGTATGGACCAGGAACGCGCAGGTGAACTTCCCCAGGAAACTACCTTAAAAATCAAAGTGCCTTTTAGTGTTGATGCCCAGGGAAAACACAGTAGCTCTTCTTTAGTTCAAGCCCTGGCTTTTGCTCTCAACGGGGAATATCCACTGGAAGATATTTACGAGAGCCTGGGCCAGGAAGTGCTGCAGGATCTTACTTTAGACGAGTTCCGCCTTTTTATTGATTGCCTGAGCCCGAGCAAGGATAAGCGTATTTCTGACTTCACTCAACTAAGTGGCGAAGAGAGCTTAAACTATCTCTATGCTGTACTGCGGCTCAAAGGCCGTCTGGCCGATAGAGCCATCAACTCTGTCTTTTATCGTTTGGATTTTCAATCCGAAGGCGGCCCGCTAACTAATGAAGACAATTCATTCCTGGTGGCTGTGCAGGTCAACGGCAATGGTGAAGCTTATTTAGATGCCGAATGGATCCGGGAGATCAATAAACTTTACACTTATTGCCTATTCTATTTTGACTCTATAGAAAATGCCGCACTGAGCCAGGGAGATTATGGACCTCTGGCCTATATTATCGAACAAGGACCTGCTCCTCTGATCTCCGCTAAAGAGGCCTGGCCGGAAGTTGCCAGAAAGCGCGCGGAGGCTACTGCCAACTACTACCAGGAAAGAGTGATCACTAATCCTACCTCCAGCCGCAGCGTTTTAGTCCTACCGGGCTACGCGGTATTCGCGCAGGAATACCGTTACCAAGGCAGATTGAGCGGTATCCGCGAGATAATTTTCCAGGAGAGTGACGGCACATACAGTGTCAGCGAAAATATTCCTCAAAGCTTCGACACAGAACAAAGCCAGCTCCTTATCTATAATGAGCCGCTCTTTAGCTCGCTGGGGGCGAGAGCCGCTATCTATGAGTCTACAGATATCCATCCTCTGGCAGGTCCGTTATTAAGTCAGGAAAAACTAGAGGACTACAAGGGTGACAGCGGCAGTGGAGATTACTATCTGCTCCATTATTACGGTTTAGACCTGGTGATCAAGGGTATTGCCGATGCCACATCTGGTTTCTGGCAAGGCAGCCTGCAAGAAGTACGACTAAGTTCCAGCATTTACAGCCTTGGCCCAAGCCTCTCTGTAAGGATGCCGGAGCCGAATTTCTATGACTATTTACCCTTCTACGCGGAACAGCAACGCCAGATAAGTATGACTAATCTCTTTGAGCAAGCGGAGCTGAGTTACGAAGCCAACGACGGGAGAATCAGCCAACTGATAATTAAAAAGCTGGGTTAAAGGGGTAACCTGCCTTGTCTAAGGCCCGCATTACTTTACTGAGCGGTAAACCCATAACGGTAAAAAAGTCGCCCTGGATACCTTTTATTAAAGCGGCTGCTTCGTCTTGGATGCCGTAGGCACCGGCCTTATCCATAGCTTGCCCACTCTCTACGTAGCGGCTGATAGCCTCTTTTTGAAAATCATCTAAAGGATAAAATTCTACTTCTGCCATATCGTGGAAGATCAGACCTTGCTCAGAAGCGGGACCCAGCAAAGCTACGCCAGTGTATACGCGATGTTTGTGGCCGCTTAAGCTTTCCAGCATGGCGTAGGCTTCTGCCTTCTCCTGCGGCTTGCCTAATACTTGCAGACCTTCACCTCGGCCATTTACTACTACCGTATCCGCGCCTAATACCAGAGCTTTGGGGTATTGTTTGGCTATGGCTCCAGCCTTAGCCTTTGCCAAACTCTTCACCAGAAGAGCTGGGTCTTTGCTGCCGGAGGCTTCCCAGTCGCGGGTGATGTGGTGCTCATCAACTTGAGCAGCTTGTACCTTAAAATCTATATGGCATAAGCGCAAAATTTCCTGTCTGCGTGGTGAACTACTTGCGAGAATCAGCATCTTGGTTACGATCCTTTCATGGGCCAAAAACGAGTTTTACCTTATAAACCATTTTACTTGTCTACAGGGGTGAACTTAATCCCGCAGCTTTTACTACTGGGCCTCTAGACTTGGGCGTAGTCTGACATGCTTCTTTAGTCAATTTGATCCTCCTTCTCCTTGATCCTGGTACGGTAAAAGTGACCCGCCAAAAAACCAATGATAGAAAATGCTTGCCAGCAAGTCAATTAATGATGGGGCTGGGCTAGCGTAACGATTTTGCTGGATGAAGAGAAAAAAAAGTCTCCTAAGAAAGTGCTATCTAGTAAAAAATGTGCTTGACTTTGATGGGGCTTGGTGTTATTCTCTAAGACGCTGCAAACAGCAGATGGGCCCGTGGCTCAATTGGATAGAGCAACTGACTACGGATCAGTGGATTGTGGATTCGAATTCTGCCGGGCCCGCCATTTTGAAACCCCTGAAACAACAGTGTTTCGGGGGCTTTTCATTTCTTAACGTTTTCTTTAACGTAACCGCGGTGTCCTCGTGTCCCATAATCTCCATAAGAGCTTTTTCCGGCATCCCTGCTTCTGCCATGCGAGTTGCAAAGGTATGGCGAAAAACGTATAGCCAGAAGTGTAGAGGTGGCTTGATTACAGCTGCCTTTTTTGCCAGGAGTTTATCTTTTTAGGCTCTCCGGCTACAACTACAGAGTAGGTATAGCGTCCGTCTTTAAATTTATGGACTTTATTTTAGGCATATTATTCTCCTTTACTACCGGAGGCTATGCTAGAATGCAAGTAAGCAAAAGCCTCTATTTTTTTGTCTTTTAGCCGTTCTTCGAACTCGCTAAAGTAGCAGGGCGGCTAATTTTTATGGTTTATTTTTCTAGACGTTTTTGCTATAATCCAAATCAGAAAGATAACTCGTGAAGGATAAGCTCTGGGTTCCCGAACGGGAGTAGGTGGAAACGCCAAGAATTCCTATGACCCTGGGGTTATCTTTTCTTTATGAATCTTCTCTATTACGTTAGGCTCTTCTTCTACTTTTTTCACTACAAATTCCACGACTTGAGGCGTGTAACGATACATACCCACAAATTTGACATAAGTGCAGTACCTTTCATCTGTTTTGAGCGCAAAGAAATCTAGCATGAGATTGAGTGTATAGCTATTAAAGCCAGTTTTCCCTTTAGAACTTACATAGTTGAATTTGATGTTTTTTGCGATTAGATTCTTATTAACAGCGTCTATAACATTTTTAAAGGAAAGAGTGTATTTGTCCTCTGCCTTCTGGATAATCTTGATTTCTTTTGCCTTCTCAGAAGCATCTTTGGAGAATGTATAACTAAAGTCAGCTTCTGCTCGGTCTTTTGTTTTATAGAAAATGTGCTTAATAGGGATTGAAAAAGCTTGGGATGGATTATCTTTTGTTAGAAGTTCGACTTCAGCCTTACTATCGATTAACCTCTGAGCCATGCTATCAGTATACTTGCCTCGAATTTCTTCAGGGTTGAGAAGGTCTATACTCGTAGTTATAGTAAGAAAATTTTGGGCAACGTAACTTGTAATATCAACGCCGTGAAAACGCTTAATTTGTTCGCAGAAATTTAAAGTGCAAGCTTGGAAAAGCGGAGCATAAATACTTTCATAATCGTCAGTGATAAAATGAGTGTTGATATTTCGGAATTCTATAATCTGCTCCAAATTTATTCGCAAGGGCTGCCTAATGTCTGTGTAAATCCTGGCTATTGTTTCCTTTAGTGATATTGTTCTAGTCAAATCATTCTCATAATAAATAGATTGTTCGCCATCTCTTTTGATAAGATGTGCCTTAAGCATGAGTTCCCAGGCATTACAGATAAAAAAGCTGAACCCTTCTGTACGATAGCGGATGGTTGGCTTATTGTATATTTCTAAACCCATAATGAAAGCCTCAATACTTTTGCTCACAAGATTATTGGCTAGAGCCGTTTTACTACTTTCCATGCGACATCTCTCTTTCTCCTCTGTATTATTTGTTTTTCTCTCCCTTATCCTTGTAATAGTGCGTATGCGCTACTACCTTGCCTAGAACCTTTATTTGACTATTGTCTGCATCATTAAAAATTAGTGGTGCGTAGACTGGATTTTCTGCGCTCAGGCTGATGTAATTATCATACTTATAGACTCGCTTAACAGCGGCTTCCTCTCCATTTATTAGTACAACCGCTAGTTCACCATTATCGACATCAGATTGTCTCCTGACGAACACCAGGTCTTTATCTTTTATACCAGCTCCGGTCATGCTGTCACCTACAGCTCGGAGCGCGAAGTCTGCGTCTATATCCGCATCTACTAAATCCAGGTAATCCTCTTCAGAGTAGACGGGATCGCCACAGTGCACATTGCCTAGGACGGGGATTTTGTGCTTGGTGACAGGTAGGAGGCCGTAACGCGCATAGTCTGTACGTTCGTCAGTAAGCCCCAACAAATAATCTATGGTTACCCCATAAATAGAAGCAGCTTTAATTAAAAAGTCATGCCCAGGCTCTCTTTCTTCTTTTTCATATCCCATATAGGTAGAGTAGACAGTATCTAGCTGTCTGGCAGCTTCAGCACCACTCCAATTATGTTCTCGTCTAAGAAACTGCAAATTGGAACCTAAACTCATTTAATCACCTCCTCGCTTTTCCTATTAAAATTATTCTATTTGAGAAGCTGTGTAAAGAGAATTACGCAAAATGAGAAAAATGTTTGGAGAATAGGTTTGTTGATTACGCAAATAGATCAAATAAACGAATCAATCAAAAGATATTAGGCCAGACACCGCTATTAACGTGTTCAAGAGCTTGGGACTATAGGAGGATATGGATGCTAAAGGTCAATGAATTTGAACACGGGACTGATAACCCCGCTACTAAGATCGGCAGGACTGTGATTGCCTAATGACCTGGCCTTAGCACTTGGTATGGGCACTACGGAAGTAGAAGATATCATCGGGAGGCATCTAACCTACTAAAGGAACTGGTACAGGGTGTTAATTCACCCATTTTCCACCCTTTTTGCCGATGCAGTACTACCCCGTACATATCCAGAGAGGAAGTGGAGGAAGGATTCAGAGAGCTGGAAGGCGAAGCCGGACTTGAAGCAAATACTGTATCGCCGGTGAAAAAGCTACGATCAAAGAAAGCAGTAAACGAATTCTTAAAACAAGAGTTAGGTTTTGCTACGGTAGATTCCAAAGAGTTAAGCCTTGATGTGCTAAAAGAAGTAGCTGAAACGATAAGCGATTTCTATTCAGAGTACCCACAACTAAAAGGCTTCGTGAAGCAATTTGGTGCTAAGAAGAATCTTAATTCCGTAGCTGAAGCCGGGCTGGAGTGGACGCCAGGTAAAGGAAGCAAAACGTCGGTAACTTTAAATGCAGATGACATGGCTAACTCAGCAGCAATTAAAGAAATGATTGAGTTCAATGTTAGCCAAGGATTTTGGAGCCCTAAGGCTGGGACTCGTGATATAATTAATCATGAGTTGACACACCTTTTAGAATATCAACAGGCCTTTAAACGAGCAGAAGTGGATCCATTTAGTGTTAATGCAAACGATGTTTTTGCACAACGCGATGCAATCACTTCAATCCAAAATGGTGTTTTTTCTCTGGACGTAACAAAAACTGCTTTTGAAAATATCGGCTTACCGTATCAGTTAGACACAATCAGAAAAGAGGTAGGTGATTATGCCGCAGTATCATCAAGAGAGCTATTGGCAGAAGCTGTCGGGTGTTCTGACAGAAATAGAATCATGATTGAGATTGTTAAAGTCATGAAGGAGAAATTGCAGTGATAAGTTTACCGAGAGAACTGAAAGATATGATTGAGTTCGAACAAGAAACCCCGTACCTTAAGGAAGGGGCGAGTCAAGAGCAACAAAAAGTATTCGATGCTTTTTTAGCTCGACTTCGTAATTCAACGGAGATCACAGAAAATGAAACTTCAGTAGTAATAACCAACCACTAAATTAACTAGCCTTTCAGAAAAGTTTCAAACTGCGCGGGGGAGACCTCGCTTTTTATTACCAAAAAGCTGCGGTAACGGCTTTTGGAATACAAGGAAAGGAGGGAGAACCTAATGGCCTTAACATAAAAGGTAAGGTAGGTGATCCAGCCAATCTTGACAGCTCGTAACAGACGAGCGTGGCATAGAGTGGGATGGCCTAACTTCGAAATGGACTGTTAAAGAGGCTTGGAGGAGTCTTGAAGAAACTTTTACCGAGACATCTGCGCACTATTTGCTTTATCGGTATGGTATAACGAAAAAATTGGCCCCGTCTTACGCAAAAGAATTAGTGACTAACCTCCCGAGGTTAAAGAGACTTAGTAAATATTCCGAGTGTAACACTATGCAAGACTTCGGAGAATTGGCTTTTGCTGAAAGGAAAAATGGATCTGGCGCAAATTGGATGCAGCTGTCGAGACAAATGAAAAAGATAGACTTGCCAGACGGGTATTATGAGCAATATCACCCATACATCAAAAGTCATGAATCTGAGTTATTGGATATGTTTTTAGAAAATATGCCGGGCTTTGAAAACTATAAGACTAGTATGGAATCTGATGTGAAAAATGCCATGAATAAGAATAGACTATTACTAAGCGAGAATGAGCAAACAGTTTACTACGGTGTGATGGCTTGTGCGATGCAGAGGGAGGGGATCAGGTGATTTATATCCCTAGGGACTGGCTTAATAATAAAGAAAATGAACCAGAAGTTAGAGAGTTAATTTCTACTGTTTTAGGTTGTTTCAACTTTTCTGCATCTAAGAATGATAATGAGGCTTTTGTAAAGGCGCGTTTGAAAGAACTAGGTGAAGAAAAGATTTTACAGGAACTTAGCAACGGTTCTTTCGCTTCATAGAAAGTTGTACTGTTTAACTACGGAGAAGACAATGCTGGAACCTAAATTTGTGCCATTTATAACTGATAAAACGGCGAAAACGCCACACGGCGTAGAATATTCTGTTTTGCTTGAAACCGCACCAGAAGAACTCAAGGAAGAGTATCACAAACTGATAAAAAGCCAAGATGAGGAGGCTGCTAAAGGCAAACCTATTAGCATGTTTTAGCCTACCAATTTTTATAATCTGTAAATTAACTAGCAGCCAACCGGCTGCTTTTTCTTTTTGATGTTTGATCAAGTCCCTATAAATTCTGTGGCTGCGGTCAGGATAAAACTCCGTGTTAAAATAGAACAAAAAAGGGAGGTTAATATGGATATTTTTGAAGTGATGGCTAATAGACGTTCTTGCCGTAAGTTTAGTGAGGAAAAAGTAGCGAGGGCAGAGCTGGAAAAGATTGTTTTGGCTGGTCAAGAAGCGCCGACTGCCATGAACAAACAGAATTTACGCTTTACCGTATTGAGGAAGCAGGAAGATATAGCCAAGTTACAAACTGCTCTGGCTAAGGCTCTGGACCGCCCAGATTACCTCGGTTTCTACAATGCCCCCAATATGATCTTGGTTTCCGGGCCGAAGGATTCTATAAATATATTTGCTGATACAGGCTGTGCCATGCAAAATATGATGCTGGCTGCAAGTGCCTTGGGATTGGGTTCCTGCTGGATCAACCAGTTCCGTGAGCATTGTGAGCATGAAGCTGTGCGTGACTTGCTCAAAGCATTTAAGATACCAGAAGACCACTTCGTTGCCGCAGGCTTAGTGGTTGGTAAACCTCAGAACGGTCAGGGTTGGGGTGAGCGTGCCAACTCATCTGAGGTCCAGTGGATCGAGTAAATAATTTTAGTCCGAATCGGTAAACTCTGGCTCGCAGGCTTAGTCTAATCACGGGTAAGTATTTTCATAGCCAGGATTTTATCCCGGCCAGACGGCAGGGAAGCCGGTCCTGGAATTTATCGGGCTGCGGAAACTCGTAAGCTGCATTTGCAAAAAAACACCTGGCCTTCTCAGAAAGCCAGGTGAATATTCTCGATTGGGAGATTTTTTCTGAAGAGTTTAAGCTGAAGACTTAAGAGTCTTACAGTGCATAAATTAATACTTCTCTACGCAGAGAGATTGCGATAGGCGACAAACTTAGATCTGATTTAAGGCTTGCTCTAAGTCAGCGATGACATCTTCCGGTGCTTCTAAGCCCACGGAGAGACGGATTAGGCTTTCGCTGATGCCAGCGTCGGCCAGCTCTTCCGGACCATAAGTGGAGTGAGTCATAGAGGCTGGATGTTGGATAAGGGTCTCGCAGTCACCCAGAGAGACAGCCAGGCGGCAGAGCTTGCAGGAGTTGATAAACTTCTCGCTCTCTTCCTTGGTGGCGTTTAGCTCAAAGGCCATCATGGCGCCATACTGTGACATCTGACGAGTTGCCAGGTCGTGTTGTGGATGGGATTTGAGGCCGGGGAAGTAAACCACCTTTATCTTTGGATGGTTTTCCAGGAATTCGGCTACCTTCATGGCGCTGGAGCAATGGCGATCCATGCGCAGAGGCAAGGTCTTGATACCACGGCGGATGAGCCAGGCTTCAAATGGGCCAAGGACTGCGCCGTTAAAATAACGTAAACCCTTGGTTTGGACGTCAGCGATCAATTCCTGGCGACCAACTACTGCTCCGGCAATGACGTCGCCATGACCATTCAGGTACTTAGTAGTGGAGTGCAGGACAATGTCTGCGCCCAAGTCGATTGGCCTTTGTAGATAAGGTGTAGCAAAGGTGTTGTCTACTACGATCAGGATCTCAGGATTATAGTCATGAGCGGCCTTGGCGACAGCAGCGATATCGATAAGCTTAAGATTGGGGTTGGCCGGAGTCTCTAAATAGATCATCTTAGTCTTGGGCGACAGCAGTTTTTCCAGGCTGGCAGGGTCGGCCAGATCAGTGAAGTCTACCTGTACGCCATATTGGGGGAGACCTTGCTCGAAGAGCTCAAAGGTGCAACCGTACAGAGTCTTGTCAGCTATTAGCTGAGCTCCGGAACTGAGGAAACTCCAAATGACGGCAGTTACTGCGCCCATGCCGGAGCTGAAGCATACACCGGCTTCCGCGTTTTCCAGGTCTGCAATGCACATAGCCAGCTCACGAGAGTTGGGGTTGTCGATCCTGGTGTAGAAGAATCCGTCCTGCTCGCCGGCAAAGAGTTTGGCACCGTGAGCAGCGTTCTCAAAGACAAAGGTAGAAGTTTGATAGATGGGGGTAACCAGTGGGTCACAGAGAGTCTTATCCACTTTGTGTCCGTGGATAGCCCGGGTATTAAAGTTTTCTTGCATCGTTTTCTCCTTTATGACAACAAGCTGGCCTGGTGGCTCAGCTGCTGCTTAGCTTGGATTCTGCCCTCATTATAACAGGAGTCCAAGCTGGCCTGGTGGCGGAATGACTTAGAGTTTTAGTGTCTTAAAGCTCTCGATTAGTTCCTCTATTTCCTCTTCGAGATACTCGTTTTCCTGACGTAACTCTGAAGCAGTCATTTCCAGCCAAGATTTACTTTTGCGTTTGGCCTGACTAAGCTTAGTTTTTTCTGCAGTGATTGTGCTCTTTTTCTCTGCTGCGGCTGTTTCCTTGCTTAAGTCCGGCTGATTGCTTGCTTGAGGCGCTTTTGCGCTATTTTCCACCACTTGTTTGGCGCTGACAGATTCCATCTCTGCCGCTTGCCTGTTGGTGGAATTTATGGAGCTGATTACTTGCTCTGTTTTGTTATTATCCTCAAATTGTGACTGCCTTGTTCTGGCAGACTGATCGCGGTTCTTAGGTCCGTTGTTATTACGGTAACGCTGCTCACGCTTTTTTCCGCCTTGCTTGGAACGGTGGTTGGCAGCTTTCCCTTTACCGCGATTGTCGTTACGCTCGCGATTGTTGCCTTTGCGCTCGCCAGCTTTTTTGTTATCTGATGTCGGTCTGGGACTGCCGGATTTGCGATTGCCGGCTTTTTGTCTGCTGGCAGGCTTAGCGTTATTGCGTTTGCGGGCGTCATCACGCGTGCGCTGGGGCTTTTTGCTGTTAGGCTTAGAGCCTTTGCCGACATTTTCCTGACCAAAGTCGCGGACCTTCGTTTCACGCGTATTTTTGTATTCTTTAGCTGCTTGTTCGCCCATCGTCTATTGCTCCTCACCAATGATGGTGATGCCTTGACGGCGCAGGTCAGCCAAATTCTTTTGGTGTTGCTCCAGATCGACAAAGGCGAGGCCAGGACTAAGGAGACTTACGTTGAAGCCGGCTTTGTTTAAAGCCAAGACTGTTTCGCGCACGCAAAACTCACTGGCAATACCAGCCACAACTACGTCCTGAGGCAGTATCTCATGTAAAACCTGTCCGGCAGCGTTTTTGGCTTCAAAAGCGGAGTATTCTTCTACCAGATCGTCTACGCCCTTATAAAAGATATTTTCTTGGCTGGGCTTTTGACTCTCAGAGGAGATCTTGCGCTCAAAGTTTTTGTCCAACTCGGCTCCGGGGGTGTTCTGGACGCAGTGAGGCGGCCAGGTTCCACCGTGTTCCAGGAAACTGTGGTTTTCCGGGCTATGCCAATCCGCTGAATAGCAGACTTGGAGATCGGGATGTTCATTGATGAAATCAGTGATAAAGTCGACGGCCTCGTGTGAGTGCTGACAGGCCAGACTGCCCTCGACAAAGTCGTACTGGCAATCCACCACTACCAGGGCGGTGGGGGAAACTGATTCAGGCATAGCAAATCCTTTCTTATGGCAAGAGCCGCAAGGCTACTTGCCGGCGATTATCTACAGGTTAGAAGCCAGCGGCTGTTCGGCGTCGGCTTTTTCTGCTTGCTCTTGGCGGGTACAGAGTTCTGGCTCGGCTTCACCTCTTACGACCTTACCGTTGATAATGACTTTAGCGACTTCTCCGTTAGAGGGGAGATTGTACATGAGGTCTAAGAGAAGTTTTTCCATGATTGCGCGCAGAGCGCGGGCACCGGTCTTCATCTCCAGAGCTTCGTTGGCGATGGCCTTCAAAGCGTCATCGGTGAAGTCCAGCTCTACATCGTCAAAGGCAAAAAGCTGCTGGTACTGCTTGACCAGAGCATTCTTAGGCTCAGCCAGGATACGTACCAGTGCTGCTTCATCTAAGGCTTCCAAGGTAGTGATTACAGGAACACGACCTATAAATTCGGGGATCATGCCAAATTTGAGCAGATCTTCCGGCAGTACTTGAGCCAGGAGTTGACTCTCGCTAAGATCTTCTTTGCTTAGCAGCTTGGAACCAAAGCCCATGGTTTTTTCGGCCACACGGCGTTCGATTAGTTTATCCAAACCGGAGAACGCGCCGCCCAGGATGAAAAGAATTTTACTGGTGTCGATCTGAATAAAGTCTTGATGTGGGTGTTTACGACCACCCTGAGGCGGAACGTTGGCGATGCTACCTTCAATAATTTTTAAGAGGGCCTGTTGCACACCTTCGCCACTTACATCTCTGGTAATAGAGGGGTTATCGGATTTACGGGAGAGTTTATCAATCTCGTCAATATAGATGATGCCTCGCTCGGCGGCCTCAATATCAAAGTCGGCGTTTTGGATCAGGCGGAGCAGGATGTTTTCTACGTCTTCGCCCACGTAACCGGCTTCCGTGAGCGCGGTGGCGTCAGCGATAGCGAAGGGAACATCCAGAAGCTTGGCCAAAGTCTGAGCCAGGAGCGTTTTACCGCTGCCGCTGGGGCCCAAAAGCAAGATGTTGGACTTCTGGATTTCCAGCAATTCTGGGTTGATATCTCCCTCAAACATAATGCGTTTGTAGTGGTTATAAACTGCGACGGACAAGACCTTCTTGGCGTTATCTTGGCCAATTACATAGTCATCCAGGGCCTTGCGGATATCTCGCGGAGTCATGAGATTTAACCCTGCTGCTTTTTCTTTGCGGCGAGTTTCGCTGCGATAGGCCAGGTCGCTGGAAAGAATCTCATGCGACAGCTCCACGCACTCATTACAGATATAGACACCGGGACCGGCGATCAGGCGATCCACCTCATCTTCTGTTTTACCACAGAAAGAGCAGGTGAGGGGGGGTCTGTTACCTCTGCCGGGTCTGAGATTATTATTGTTAGCCATCTAGCTGCGTTTCTCCATAATTTCGTCAATTAAGCCATAAGCCTTGGCCTCTTCAGCATCCAGCCAATAGTTACGATCAGTATCTCGCTCAATTTCTTCCAGGCTCTTGCCGGTTTGTTCGGCTAAAATCTCATTGAGTTTTTGCTTGGTGCGGAGGATACGGCGGGCGTCGATCTCAATATCAGAAGCCTGGCCTTGAGCGCCACCCAGAGGCTGGTGGATCATGATCTCAGCATTGGGGAGCGCGTAACGTTTACCCCTGGTGCCGGCTGCAAGTAACACTGCCCCCATGCTGGCGGCCATGCCCACACAAATGGTCTGCACGTCAGGCTTGATATAGCGCATGGTATCAAAGATCATCAGACCGGAGGCTACCTCGCCGCCGGGACTGTTTATATAAAACTGGATGTCTTTGTCGGGATCTTCTGACTCTAAGAAGAGCAACTGAGCCATGATCAATGATGCTGTGACCTGGTTTACTTCTTCGGAGAGAATAATGATCCGCTCTTTCAAGAGGCGGGAATATATATCGTAGGAACGTTCACCATGACTGGTTTGTTCAATAACCATGGGAACTAAGCTGTTATAAAATTTGGACTGATTTTGCATATCTCTTTCCTTTCAGATCTTGCAAGTATTACTCCGTCTCCTTTTAAGTAAAGGCCAAGATATAAGATCCTGGCCTTTACTCTGGTATCTATTATATACGACTCGACCAGGAGCGCGCTATTGGTCCTCACCCTGGTCTTCGACAGCCTTTTCGGCCGGCTCGTCAGTAGCTTCCGCGGCTTCTTCATCCGCGTCATCTTCTAAATCTTCATCCTCGTCTTCCGGTAGTTTATCAGTGGCTTCGGAATTTTCGCGGAGGAAGTCGGAGGCTTTATTGAGACGGACTTCTTCCTTAAATTGTTCTTCGTAGTCTTCACCCAGATGTGACTTAAATTCGTCAACTTCCATGTCGTTGCGCTTGGCCAGGTCCTCAATCAATTCGTTGACTTCTTCCTGACTGGCTTCAAAGCCTTCGGCATCGGCTACGGCCTCTAAGCTGAGATCATGCTTGATGGCTTCCAGAGCGGGAGTCTCGAGCTCTTTGAGCACTTGAGCTTCGGTCTGGCCCATCATCTGCAAATAATAGTCAAAGGGGATGCCATTGTAAGCCATGTAGTTACGTTGACGGTCTAAGAGACGATGAGCTTCGGCTTGAACCAGACGGTCAGAGATCTCAAACTCGGCTTCTTTAGCAACTTGCTCCAAGATGCGTTGCAGGAACTCAGCATCTGCTTGACGCTTACGCTCAGCTTCCATCTCCTCGCGTTTTTGCTTGCGGTATTCTTCTACCGTATCGCAATCCTCGGAGATATCCTTGATGAAATCATCATCCAGCTCCGGTGTTTGGCGCTCTTTGATCTCGTGCAGGACGATATGGAAGACAGCAGCCTTGCCGGCCAATTCTTCGCTGTGATATTCCTCAGGGAAAGTTACATCAATGTCAAACTCTTCGCCAACGGAGTGGCCGATAATAGCTTCTTCAAAACCAGGGATGAATTGGCCGGAACCAATTTCTAAAGTGTAATTTTCTGCCTTGCCACCATCAAAAGGAACGCCATCTACGCTGCCCTCATAATCAATAACGACGTGGTCATCTTCCTTAACAGGACGGTCAGTGACCGGTACCAGGCGGGAAAGCTCAAAACGCTTGGCGTCTAAAGCTTGCGTGATCTCATCATCAGTTACGCTGTCAGAAGGACGATAGGCGGTGAAGCCTTTGTAGTTACCCAGCCTGACTTGAGGTTTGAGCGCGTAGTCAGCAGTGAAAATCAGGCCCTTGTCCAAACCGATTTCCAGAATGTCCACGTCAGGACGAGAGTAGGGTTCTACTTCGTGCTCTTCCAGGGCTTTGCGATAATGAGGGTCTAAGAGGCTGTCGACGGCATCCTCGTAAAACACGCCCTCACCGTAATAATTAAGCACCATGGGGAAGGGAGCTTTACCTTTACGGAAACCGGGGATGGAAAAGCGCTGGCGATTTTTGTGGTAGGCTTCTTCTATAGCCTTCCTAAAGTCGTTAGGTTCAACCTCGATGGTCAAACGACCGTTAGCGTTATCCAGCTTCTCAACTTTTGAAGCCATAAATACCTCCTAAAACTTATACCCGTTCACGGGCTCAAAAATACTATATATTTCTCGTGACGATAAAATAACTAATGAAGTATAACATACGACCTTGCTAGATTCAAAATTCTAGTCAAGGTATAATATTAACGACTTTTATAACTTGAGCTAAGAAGCACTGTAACCCACCGACTAAAAATACAGGTTATAATGTATGTAGATCAAGTTGCGCAAGAAAGGACCGGATATGTCATTATTCGTTAGTTTTGAAGGGATCGATGGCGTAGGTAAAACCGCCAATTTAGATCTGCTCCAGGACTACCTCTGTAAGAAGGGTTACGAAGTAGAGCGCCCGCGTGAGCCAGGCGGAACCCTTGTGGGTGAAGAGATCCGCCAGATTTTGCTCTCCGGTAAGGACAGGTCTTTGGCGGCAGAAACCGAACTGTTGCTCTTTCTCGCGGCCCGCGCCCAGATCTGCCGAGAAGTCATCGCGCCTGCTCTGGAGGCCGGTAAGGTGGTCTTGTGTGACCGCTTCATGGACTCCTCCGTAGCTTATCAAGGTTATGGCCGTGGGCTGGACCCGGAGCTGGTACAGCGCCTCAACCAATTTGCTGTTGGCGGAGTAGTGCCTGACTTAACTATACTTCTGGATTTGCCTCTGGAAAACGCCAGAGCAAGACAAGGCTTGAGAGAGACAGAAGCTAATAACCGTATGGACGCGGAAAGTGATAGGTTCATGGATAAGGTGCGCCAGGGTTTCCTTACTTTGGCCGCCCAGGAACCCAAACGTATTAAAATAATTGACGCCGCTGGCGACCTTGCCACGGTACAAGCCCAAATAAGGGCCGAAATAGGGAGGATTCTACAGTGAAACTAGTGTATGCCATCGTCAGTGATGAAGATAGTACTCACCTTATCTCCGAGATGAATAAAGCCGGTCATCGAGTTACTAAGCTGGCTTCCAGTGGTGGTTTCTTAAGATCCGGCAATTCAACCCTTATGATCGGAACTGACGACGAGAAGTTGGAAGATATTTTGAATATCATCAGAAAATTCTCTTCCAGCAGAAAGGTTTCGATCAATGCTAATACCATGCCCAGCGGTATGGGTGGTTCTTTTATTCCCTATCCCGTTGAAGTGTTGGTAGGCGGAGCTACAGTCTTTGTTGTAAACGTCGAGCACTTTGAGCAAGTCTAGGTACGGTTTTAGCACCCTGCTCTCCCAGGAGGAGAATAAGCGGCTGTTGCTACGAGATGCGCAGGATGGCGCGTTGTCCCATGCTCTGCTGTTTACCGGACCAACCGGTAGTGGCAGGCGAAGCCTCGCTATGGCCTTGGCCGCATATCTTCTGTGTGAAGATCCCGGAGCGGAAGACGCCTGCGGGATCTGTCCTTCCTGTCGTTATGTAGAAGGTGGGACTCATCCGGATCTAAAAGAGCTAAACAGCCCGGACGGTAAGCTGATCAAGGTAGAAATGGTCAGGGATGCTATTATCCGTGATCTGCCTCATATGCCACAGCTTTCTCGTTGCAAAGTCTATATCCTGGCCGCGGATTATCTTAACGAGCAGGGACAAAACGCTCTCTTGAAGTCGCTGGAAGAGCCTCCAGCTTATGCTTACTTTATCCTTACGGCAGAAAGTGCCAGCGAGCTTTTACCAACTATCATCTCTCGCGTTAGGGAATATAAGCTGCAGCCGCTCACGGAAAGTGAGATGCGTGAGGTTTTAAAGCGCGAAGGCTATACTGAAGGTCTAGACTTCTTAGCGGCCTACGGGGGTCATATCCCAGGACGAGCCCTGGCTCTGGCAGCCAGAGAAGACTATGCTGAGCTACGTAAGACTAGTTTGGACTTGATTTCTACATTGGCAGACCAATCTTTCCTGGATTTAGCTGCCAAAAGTCAGCGCTGGCTTCTGGACCATAAGGAGGAATTCGCGGATTTCCTGGCTATTGGTCAGAGTTATCTGAGAGACTTAGGTTTGATGATCTGGCAGCAAAAGCAGCACAAGCAGCAAGCGGATAATCTTAGTCTGCTCAACCCTGACCAAAAGAAGCGCCTGCAAGCTCAGGCTCGTCTTTTATCGGGTCCTCTGGAATTTCTGACGGACGAGGCTTTAGCTGAGCTGCTGGACTGCGTGGCCCAGGCTGAAGCATTGCTTAGAGAAGCAGAAGAAGCGTTAAACTATAATGTTAATTACGAGATTTTGACTTGGAACCTGTTATTGGGACTAAAAGAGTATTTACGCCCGGTGAAGATCGGGAAACTATAGATAATAGATCAACTTGCCGCTAATTGAGATCTTCTCGCTGATAAGTCGAGAACAAGTGGTAATTGAAGAAAGGTATAGATATGACCAAAGTGATTGCTGTCCGTTATCAGGAACGGGGCAAGACCTACTATAGCAGTGTAGACATACCCAGCGTAGATAAAGGATCTTATGTCGTTGTAGAAACGGATCAGGGTCCCGAGTATGCCCTGTGTACGGGGCTGTTATCAGAAGTTTCTGACGAGGTAGTCGCGGAAATGCAGGAGAAAACCGGACTCTTCCCCATCACGCGTTTGGCTGATGCGAAGGATGAGGCAGATTTCCTGGATAACAGAGAAGCGGCTGTAGAAGCTTTTGAGTTCTGCGCGCGTGAGATTGAGCGCCACGGCTTACCCATGGAGCTGGTTGGCGCGGAGTATAATCTGGATCGCTCGCGCCTGCTTTTTTATTTCACTGCTGACGGAAGAGTAGACTTTAGGCGTTTAGTGCGCGACCTGGCTTCCGCCTTCCGCACCCGCATCGAATTACGGCAGATCGGAGTAAGAGATGAGGCAGCCTTGTTGGGTGGACTGGGCGCTTGTGGTAGAGAACTCTGCTGTGCCACTTTCTTGGATGAGTTCAGACCGGTTTCCATCAAGATGGCTAAAGAACAGAATCTTTCCATGAATCCCGCTAAAATCTCGGGTGCTTGTGGACGTTTGCTCTGCTGCCTGCGTTATGAAGAAGAAGCCTACCGAGACGCCAAACACCGCCTGCCACGTAAAGGCGACCGGGTAAGAGTAGCTGACGGTTCTGGGGTGGTAGAACAGGTCAATCTCCTGCGTGAGATTTTGACAGTGCGTTTGGATGGCTCTAATGATGAGCTTGAGATTGTTCAGGTTCCAGCCGCAGAAGCAGAAGTGCTAAGTCGTGGTAAGAGCGGTAAGGCTAAAGCTGCTCGCAGTGAAGAAGACTAGGTTTTTGCGATGGCTTATTCCTCTGAACAGCCGGAAACTAAGAAAGAGAGAGCTAAGGCTGAGATTGGCAGGCTCTACTTAGTGCCTACACCTATTGGTAACTTGCGGGATCTCAGCGCCAGGGCAGGAGAAGTACTGGCGGAGGCTGATCTTGTTGCCTGCGAGGATACAAGGGTAACTTCCCGCTTATTGGCGGCAGCAGGCCTGCCTTTCCAGGAATTGATCAGCTATCACAGTCACAACGAAAAAAGTCGCTCTAACCTCTTGTTGGAGCATTTGCTACAGGGAGAGAATATTGCTCTGGTATCTGACGCTGGTATGCCGGCAATCTCCGATCCCGGTGAAGTAGTGGTTAGGGCGGCGTTGGGAGAAGGCATAGAGGTTTGTGCCTTACCGGGGCCTAACGCAGGACTGACAGCGCTTTCAGCTTCTGGACTGTCTACACGTTATTTTTATTTTGAAGGTTTTATCCCCTCAGCCGGCGCGGAACGCAGTGAACGCTTGGCTATAGTTATTAAAAGACCGGAAACTTCCATTATCTATGAAGCACCTCATCGCTTGGAGAAAACCTTACAAGATCTAAGTTCTCTGGGCATAGGAGCGCGTCGCCTCTGCCTGGGCCGGGAACTGACCAAGACTTATGAAACTTATATGCGCTTTACAGTAGATGAAGCGATCGCTGATCTAGCGGAAAAGCCGGCTCGGGGAGAGTATGTCTTGATTCTGGAAGGCTGTGATGAATACTTTGCTCGTCTGCCGGAGGCAGCTGAGGCCGATCAAGCCGCTAAAAGAGCTGAGCTCAAGGCAGCGGTAGCCAGCCTCAAAGATGCGGGACTTAGCCGTAAAACCATGGTCCAGATACTTATTCCCTTATATGGCTGTCGTAAAAATGAGATCTATACTTTGGCAGATGAGTTGGAGAATTAAGTAAACCAGGCCTTTAGAACTGACGATTTCCTTATTTCTAGCTACATCATATTTGTTGTATAATCAAGCGTGCGGCTCTGATCTGAGAGCGCCGACTGCCGGCTATTTAGCAGTAATTTAAAACTTATTGTGACAACTATTGGTGTCACCAGTTAATAATGCGGAAAGAAGAGGTCTCAGATGTCTAAGTACTATATCACTACACCTATCTACTATCCCTCATCCAATCTCACGATTGGTAATGCCTACACCAGCGTAATCGCTGACTGTTTGGCTCGCTGGCATCGCATGCTGGGTGAAGAGGTGCTGTTTTTGACCGGTACGGACGAGCATGGACAAAAGCTGCAGCAGGCAGCAGAGAAACAAGGTCTTACGCCTAAGACCTTCGTGGATTACATGGTGAAGAGCGACGTATTGCGCCTGTGGCAGCTCATGGATATCAGCAATGACCGCTTTATCCGTACGACGGATGACTTTCACGTGAAGGCGGTGCAGGAGATTTTCCAAAAACTCTACGACCAGGGTGATATTTATCTCGGCACCTATCGTGGCCATTATTGCACACCCTGTGAGTCTTTTTGGACTGACAGCCAACTGGTAGACGGTATGTGCCCGGACTGCCATCGACCAGTAGTAGAGATGCAAGAAGAGTGCTATTTCTTCCGTATGTCCAAATACCAGGATCGCCTCCTGGCTTACTATGAGCAACATCCTGACTTTATCCAGCCCGAATCCCGGATGCGCGAGATGGTCAACAACTTCTTAAAACCCGGTCTGGAAGACCTGGCCCTGTCCAGGACCAGCTTCAACTGGGGTATTCAGGTACCTTTCGATCCGAAGCACGTTATCTACGTCTGGCTGGACGCTTTGACAAATTACCTGACTATCCTGGGCTATCCGGAAAAGACCGCCGACTATGACAAGTACTGGCCGGCGGACTTACATCTGGTGGGCAAGGATATTATCCGTTTCCACACTATCATATGGCCCATTATTCTCATGGCACTGGACCTGCCATTGCCCAAGCAAATTTTTGGCCACGGCTGGCTTCTGGTGGGTGGAGATAAGATGTCGAAATCTAAAGGTAATGTCGTAGATCCCCATGTCTTAGTGGATATTTTTGGCGTGGATGCCGTTCGCTATTTCCTTTTACGCGAAATCCAGTTTGGCCAGGACGGTAACTTCTCCGGTGAAGCTTTGATCAATCGCATCAATTCTGATCTGGTAAATGACTTGGGTAATCTCTTATCGCGTACCTTGGCCATGGTGGAGCAAAACTTCCCGCAGGGTCTACCTGAAGAAAGAGCAACCGGTGACTTTGACCAGGAACTGGCCGCGCAAGCGGATAAGGCGTTTACTGAAGCTACGGCTCACATGGAAAAACTTAAACTTTCCGCCGCCCTCGAGAGCATCTGGACTTATATTCGCCGTGCCAACAAATATATTGACGAAACACAACCCTGGGTTTTGGCAAAAGACGAGGCTTCCAAGCCTCGTCTAGCCGCTGTCCTATACAATCTCTGTGACAGTTTGCGACGTGTTTCTATCTTAGTTGCTCCCTTTATGCCGGCAACCAGTCGTGAGATCGATCGTCAGCTGGGACTGGAACGCAGTGAGGTCCAGGAAAATTGCCAGGGACTTCCTTGGCAAGAAGCCGGCAAGGCTAACCTTTATCCGGCAGGCCTTGTCCCACAAAGAGGAGAGGCGCTCTTCCCCAGAATCAAGCTGGATGAGACCTTAAGTCTGATGGACAGGAAGGCCAGGGAACGCTCTAACACCCTGGCTGATATGAAGGAAGCTGATTTTGCGGCCCTGCGTAAAGGCGCGGATGTAGACGAGTTATTGCATCAATAAACTTGCAATACTCACATTTAGGAGATAATTATGGATCAGGTCAAAGATACAAAAACTTTTAAACCAGAGCCGGAGCAGTTACAAGAGCCACTTATCTTTGATACGCACGCTCATCTGCAAGATCCGGACTTCCGTGATGACCTGGACCAATTATTAGAAAATATAGCAGAGGCGGGAGTGGGCAGAGTAGTTCTGCCGGCTTCCGACCTGGAAGATTCCCGCCGAGCGGCTAAATTAGCCTTGTCCCGGCCGGGGCTTTATTGTGTTCTGGGTGTCCACCCACATGAGGCTAAGTCCTGGACACCGGACAGCCGCCAAGAATTGATCGATCTGGTTAAAGAGACTCAGGCACAAGGCCGGGCTATGGGTCGCGAAAAGGTGGTCGTGGGCATTGGTGAGATCGGTCTTGATTATCACTATGACTTCAGCCCGCGTCATATCCAGGCTGCGGTTTATCGCGAGCAGATCGAGATTGCGCAGGAACTTAACTTACCAGTTATTATTCACGAGCGGGAAGCTTTCCTGGATTCTTTTACAATCTTGGAAATGTCCAAGTCCGACGGGCTCTTACAACTGCCTTTTGCCTGCCATTGTTTCTCCGGCAGTCCTGAATCTGCGAAGCGCTTGCTCAAATTGAACTGCTATCTGGGTTTTGATGGGCCTATTACTTTTAAAAAGGCCCGGCAGCCTCAGGCTTCCTTATCTGTTGTACCGGACGATCGCTTCTTGTTGGAAACTGATTCTCCCTATCTCACGCCGGTACCTTTCCGTGGTCAGAGAAATGATCCCTCTATGCTGCACTATATTGCCCTGAAAGCAGCGGAAGTGCGCAATCGCTCTTACGAGACCATACTGGCTCAGAACTGGGATAATGCCTGCCGCTTTTTTGGGTTAGATGCTGATCCGCAAAAAGATATTCTATAGCTTACCCGCATATAACAACTGATATTAGTTTTACCTCTACCATAAGAAGGTATATGACGAAAATGTTCATTAATTCAGAGGTAAAACAATGGAAAACGAAAGCATATTAGAAATCCAAGGCCTGAATAAGACCTACGGATCCCTGCAAGCCCTGAAAGACGTTTCCTTCACTCTAACAAGAGGAAAGATCTACGGCTTTATCGGGGAAAATGGGGCAGGTAAAACAACCTGCATCCGTATCCTGGCAGGCCTAACTCGGCCTGATTCCGGCCGTGTGCGCGTTCTGGGTAAGGACTACCCACAGAAAGCTAAAGAAGCCAGAGCGCGTATGGGCTTTATGGTGGAACGACCTATCTACTACGATAATTTGACCGCGGCGCAAAACTTGGATTTGCAAATGCAGCTCTATGGAGCTCATTACCAAGCAGAAATCCCGCAGCTTATTGAGCGTGTAGGCTTGAAAAATATTGAAAAGCGCAAATTAAAAGATTTCTCATTAGGTATGAAACAGCGCCTGGGTATTGCCATGACTTTGGCGAACAAACCTGATTTACTAGTGCTGGATGAGCCGGTAAATGGCTTAGATCCTGTAGGTATGGTGGATGTGCGCCATATTCTGCAAAAGCTAAATCAAGAAGGTATGACGATCTTCCTGTCAAGCCACATTTTGGCTGAACTCTATCAACTGGCTAGCGATTACATTGTCATCCATCAAGGACAAATTCTGCGCTGCCTCAGTCTTGCGGAATTAAATGAAGCCTGCCAAAAAAATATCAATGTTATTGCCTCTGACACAGACCTGCTTCAACAACAGGTTGAAACACAATTCCCGGAGGCAAGGGTTGTGAGAGAAGGCGCACATACGCTAAAAATCTTTTCAGAGCACGTTGAGCCTGGCCAGATTGGTCGAATCGCGGCCAATAATCAGATCATCTTGTCCAAGCTCAGCTACGAAGGCGATGATCTGGAAAGCTTCTACATCAAAACAATCTCCGGAGGTCAACAATGAGTAACTTATTCCAGTGGGAGTTTCACAGCTTTATCAAAGGCAAAAAACTCTTATCTTTTATCATTGCCGCTCTTATACTTGCAGCTGTCTATGTAGGTATTGCCATTTATACGGAAGTGCCTAACGGCATTACCGGAGTTGCGGAAAGCGCCGCCTTCATGAGCTCTTTACTGGTCTTCATTTGCCCGGTTGTGGCCGGACTAATGATTGCGCAAGCCTTTGAAAGTCGCCTGATTCAGGCCAGTGTTATGAGTGGAAAAAGTCGCTTCGCAGTGGTTGTGGTTAAGACACTTTGCTTCATACTACTTATGTTTATCTTAATGCTGCTGACGACTACCTTGTCCAGCCTGGGAATAACCCTGGCGAAAGGCTGGGGAGAAATAGACTTGGGTGGCATATCGGCTGCTCAGTACATTTGCAGTATAATTATGTTCCTGGCACTATCAGTGGTAGGCTACAGCATAGTTGTTCCTCTGGCCTTTTATACAAAAAAAATTGGTTCATCAATTGGGCTGGGCTTTGCTTTAAGCCTGGCAGTCTATATGCTGATTGAGCAAATGGTTAAGAATGAGAATAGCCATGCTCTACTGCAATATACGCCCTCAGGCCGTTCTTTCTTTGTTCTCAACGACCAAAGCGCCGGCTATTGGCTTGGCTCTTTTATCGTTTTAGTGGCTTGGATCTTTATTTATATCGGCATTTCTTACGCTCTTATTAAAAACGAGGAGTTGAAATAATGGAAGAGGATTTTTGCCCTCTAATTGTTTGCTCTTTGAAGAGTGGATGATATGCTGACTTGGTTAAGGTTTAGCGGTTATACTTAGCAAAATGAGAATTAACGATTATCGTATGCAACTCGACATACCGGGAGGTGAATATGATCAAGAATGGTGTTGATTTTAGCACATACCTGAAAAGCTATCCGGATGATGCTGGATATTTCGGACCATATGGTGGAGCCTACATTTCCGAGGAACTGCAGGCTGCCATGCAGGAGATTACTGATGCCTACTTTAACATTGCTAAGAGCGCGAAGTTTGTTAATGAGCTACGCCGTATACGTAGGGAATTCCAGGGCCGACCCACGCCAGTTAGCCATTTAGAGAGATTATCCAATTCGCTGGGCAGAGTGCAGCTTTATGTGAAGAGAGAAGACCTCAATCACACAGGTGCCCATAAATTAAATCACTGTATGGGTGAAGCATTGCTGGCCAAATTTATGGGAAAGAAGAAAGTTATTGCTGAGACTGGGGCCGGTCAACACGGGGTGGCTTTGGCTACCGCGGCAAGTTATTTTGGCCTGGAGTGTGATATCTACATGGGAAAAGTAGATATCATGAAGCAGGCGCCAAATGTTGCCCGTATGAAGATCTTGGGAGCGAATGTCGTTGAGGTTACTCATGGACTTCAAACGCTGAAAGAAGCGGTAGACGCAGCTTTCCAAGCCTACAGTCGAGAATATAAAGACGCCATCTACTGCATAGGCAGTGTGGTTGGTCCGCACCCCTTCCCCATGATGGTGCGGGATTTCCAGGAAGTAGTGGGTATAGAAGCGAGAGAACAATTCCTTGATATGACCGGCGAACTTCCGGATGCCGTAGTGGCTTGCGTGGGTGGCGGTAGTAACGCTGCTGGTTTCTTTTCCGGCTTCCTAAATGATCCGGTAAAAATTTATGGTGTAGAGCCCTTAGGCCGCGGACCCAAGCTGGGTGATCACGCGGCTAGCCTAAATTATGGTAGTGAAGGTATTATGCACGGCTTTAACTCCGTGATGCTGAAAGATGATCAAGGCGACCCCGCGCCGGTTTATTCTGTTGCCAGCGGACTGGATTATCCTTCCAGCGGACCTGAGCATGCCTTTTGGAAAAAGACGGGCCGGGTGCAATATGATGTGGCGGATGATGAAGAAGCTATTGATGCCTTCTTTAAACTTTCCCGCCTTGAAGGCATTATTCCGGCTATTGAAAGCGCACACGCTTTGGCATTTGCCATGCGCTTATCGCAAAAAATGCGGACCGGCTCTATCCTTGTCAACTTATCGGGTAGAGGTGATAAGGATATGGATTATATTCTGGAGAACTATGGTGACCGCTTAGATTAATCTATAGCCTGAGATTTTTTAGAAATAGAAAACACCGGTGTTTCAGTGTTACTGCTTAACACCGGTGTTTTTACATGTATTAATATTTACTCTTGCCAGAATTTAGCCAGTTCGTTGGGCTTAAAGACTCCCCGCGTGCTGACCACCGCTGTAACGAATTCTGGTGGCGTGATATCAAAAGCTGGGTAGTAGGCTTTAACACCGGGCATGGTATGTTTCTTGCCTAAGGAAGAGAGTACTTCTTCCGGATCTCTCTCTTCAATCTTAATATCGGCGCAAGTGGGATGTTCGGGATCCGGATCGCCGGTGCAATAGAAGGGTATACCAAAATAGTTGGCAGCCAGGGCGATCTGGAAAGTCCCGACTTTATTGATCACATGGCAGTCGCCGGTGATGACATCAGAGGCGGCGGTAAATATATCGATGTTTTTCTCGTGCATGGTCCAGCTGGGCATATTGTCCGAGATTACACAGACCGGGAAATCCATGTCACAGATTACGGAAGCAGTTAGCCTTGAACCCTGGTAGAAGGGCCGGGTTTCGGGGCAGTAGAAGGTTATATCCTTTTTCTGCCTGCGGCAGGCCCGAAGCATCATGCCGATCACGGTATCGGCATAGCACTGGGTCATGACCGCACCTTGCTGAGGGAAAAGGTCTACCAGGTATTCGCCCTGTCTCTCAATAGCTAAGTATTTCTCATCTAAGAGTCGGATAGCTTCTTGCTTTAGCAAGAGGTCAAGCCGGTTCTCCCCACGGGTCAGGGCCTTTTGGGCCAAGGCGATCTGGCGCTCGGTAATACGGCGCATCTGTTTGGTGGTTGTGGGCCTGGCCGTAGATAAAGTAGTGGCAGCGGCAAGCAAATGTGAGAGTTGTTCTTCTGAGCTTTGCCCCTGGCATTCTCTCGCTGCCAGAGCCATGCCCATGGCTGCGGCAGTGTAGGGACCGTAGCTTTGGGTGACCATATTTTTAATGGCCAGAGCAACTTCCTGGTGTGACTGGCAGCTTACAAATTCAGTCCGCACGGGATAGATACGCCGGTCTAAGATGCGGACGGTGGCAGTTGCTTCATCATACCAGGCGATGTTCTCGTAGCGGAGCAGGAAAGCAAGGTCGTGGTCAGGTCTTTGGGTCATAAATATTCTCCTATCGCGTCAGAATGGCGCGTTATATCGGCTAAGCTTGCTTAGACAAAATTGCCATTTTTTCTTTCGCGATGCGCGTTACTTCTTGCTTTACACGGTCAATATCGATATGGGTAAACTTGCCGTGTTGGTAGAGAATTTCCCCGTCTACAATGGTGTAGGCAAGTTGCTCGCGATCGGCGGCGTAGAGCAGGTTGCTGGCAGGGTCATAAAGAGGAGTGGTTTGGTAATTATCCAGGTTAAAAATGGCCAGGTCGGCATGATAGCCTTCTTTGATCAGGCCAGCGTTGTGGTGACCCTGAGCCAGATAACCTCCTTCTGAGGCCAGGCGTAAAGTCATGGCCGGCCCCATAAAGGCCGGGTCACGGCTGACACCTTTTTGGAGAAGTGAAGCTAAAGTGATTTCCTCCAGCATATTGAGATTGTTGTTGCTGGAAGCGCCATCGGTGCCGATAGCAATATTAACGCCGGTTTTTTGCCAGCGCTTGAGATCGGCAAAGCCAGAACCCAGCTTGAGATTGGAACTGGGGTTGTGGACCAAAGTGATATCCTTGCCTTCTTTGACCAGCTGAGCTAGTAGTTCGTAGTCAGAATCTTCCAGCCAGACACAGTGTGCCAGAATCACTGGTACCTCAAACATGCCCAGGTCGACAAAATAGCGCAAGGGGGTTTTGCCGCGGCGGGCTTTGGCTTCTTCATGCTCTTTTTCTGTCTCAGACAGGTGGATCTGCAGGCGGAGCTTATGCTCTTTGGTATAAGCGAGCAAGGTGCGGGCTGTATTCCCGTTAGAAGTATATTCGGCGTGCAGGGACATCTCGGGCGTGATCCGGGTGCCGGGATGTTTGGTGACAAATTCCAGCATGGCTTCTGTGCCACGGAAAGCGCCGGTATCATGGAAGTCTGGGTCTGCTCCCGGAGCACTGGTACCGTGAGAAAGATTAGCCTTGATACCGCTCTCTTCAACCGCGCGGAGAATGCCTGGCAGATTCATGTACATATCAGAAAAGGAAGCGCAACCGGAGGCCAGGAGCTCAGCAATACCTAAAAGACTACCCCAATAAGCGTCATCGTCTGTGAGCAGATCCTCAAAAGGGAAGACCTTTTCGGTCAGCCAGCGATCTAGCGGCAGGCCTTCACCGTAGCCCCTAAGCAGTACCATGGGAATATGGCAGTGAGCATTGGCAAAGGCGGGTACTGCGAGGTGTTTGCCGGCTAAATCTATGCGCTCCCCCTCATAAGAAGCAGGCTTATCCTTACCAAGGTAAGCAATGCGTCCATCCTCAAGGATCAGGTTAGCGTCACGCGCGAGAGCGAAGTTTTCATCCAGGTAATTTATGTTTTCTAAGAGCATCTTGTTGTCCTTTATATTAGTAGTGGTCCGAGTTAGCTCGGACCACTGAGTTTCTCTTTAAAGTTTTATATTCTCAATAAAACGGGCCATCAGCCTCTGGAAGCGAGGTCCGTTCTTGGCAGCGGCCTGCACAACTCCGGCGTCTGAGAGCTTCTCATCGTCCATACCGGCGGCCATATTTGTCAGGAAGGAGAGTCCAACGGTTTTTATACCACAATGAGCGGCGGTTAGGGCCTCTGTGACCGTAGACATACCCACCGCGTCACCACCTAAGATACGAATGGCTCTAATCTCAGCCGGTGTCTCATAGTGAGGTCCGGGCATAAAGAAGTACACGCCGCAATGAGTGTGGTCGTCTGAGCCTAATTCGCGTGCTGCCTTGAAAACCTGGAGCTGCAAGTTTGGATCGTACATCTCACTTACGTCGAAGAAACGTTCGCCCAGCTGCTCAAAATTAGTACCCCGCATGGGGCTGAGGCCCATGAGGTTGATGTGGTCGGTAATGATCATCACATCGCCGACTTTCCAACTCTCGTTGACACAGCCAGCCGCATTGGTGAGCACTAAGATCTCTACGCCCAAAAGCTTGAGCAGGCGGACTGGGAAGGCCAGCTCAGACTCGCTGTACCCTTCGTAATAGTGGAAACGGCCAGACATGGCCACTACAGGTTTGCCGCGAAAGTGTCCGAAGATGAAGATGCCTTTGTGGCCGGGAGCGGTAGAAGTTAACATGTGGGGCACTTCTCTGTAGGGGATCTCCACTCTGTCTTCTATCTCGTCCGCCAGGCTGCCTAAGGATGAACCCAGGATAAGGGCGATCTTCGGTGTTTCTTTGATCTTGCCGCGCAGGTAGGCGCTTGCTTCTTCAAGTTCTTTCCAGCTTTTATTAAAGTCGAAGTGTTGCAGCATGATATTTCTCCTTTGCTAATCAATCCTGGTTAAAACCCTCATCGTCCTCCTCCGGCTGAGGCGCGGTAGGAGCATAGATGGGGCCTTCTTCCTCGTCTTCATCTCTGTTGCCTTTCTTGCGATTCTTACTGTTGTGTTCCTCGCAAACCTTATCTGGGTTGGCGGGCGAACCTTCTATCAGGAGAACGTTGCGGGTCTCAGGACAGAACTCATTGGCAATATCGTGGGTTTCAGAGCAGATAGTCATGTTAATAACACCGTCGGGACGGGCGAAGTCCGCAGGTGTTAGATTCTCATGCAAAGCCTGCATGGACTCTCTCCAGATATGGCAGGCGTTAAAGCCGTCTTCAATGGGAATGCTGATATTACGGCCATTGGCGTTGGCATAGCCGTACCAGACTGCCGCTGTGTAGTAAGGGGTATAACCACAGAACCACACATCACGGAAGAACTCAGTCGTACCGGTCTTACCAGCAGCAATCGTATTGGTTGGCTTGGCGTCATTCCAGGGGGCCTCAGCAATGGGCTTGAGCATGCTGGTCATGACATAGGTAGTGGCCGGGTTATATACCTGGTAAGACTCGCGCTGGCTGTTATCCAAGAGCACGGTTCCGTCTTGGTTGAGTACTCGTAAGTAGGTTGTGGGCTCATGGTAGACACCCTGATTAGCCAGGACAGAATACGCCTCAGTCATTTCCCAGGTAGACATACCGGTCTCAAAGCCGCCGAGCGCCGTGGCTACGTAAGTCTCATCGGTGCGGTCAATACCGCAGTCTTTAAGATAAGCCAGACCAACTTCCGGTCCAAGACGATTAGCGTAGATATCAGCCGCAATCGTGTTAAGTGACATGAGCAGGGCACGCTCCAGGGTTACTTCGCCTTCGTATGTACGTGAATAGTTGAGTGGGTAAGGCTTAGTGGGATCGTTGGGGTTGAGGTATTTGGGTTCGTCCATTAGGTAACTGGCCTGACTGATTGCGCCAACTTCCAAGGCTGGTGTATAAACAACCAGTGGTTTGATAGAAGAGCCTGGTTGCCGCTTGGCGTCTGTAGCCAGGTTAAAGATAAGGTTGCTCTTTTTCTTGCCGTAGCCGCCAACCAAAGCCCTGATCAAGCCTTCGTTACCGGGCAGATTATCCATGACCGTGATGGCTGCCTGTGGATGCTCTGGCGTGTTTGGCAGCACAGCAGGGTTAGTAATAAAGAGTGACTCATCCTGGAATACGCGCTCCAGCTTGGCCTGAGCCTCGCTGTCCATGGTGGTCTCGATAGTCAAACCATAGTTATAGACGGCCATGGCAGCTAATTCTGGTGTATAGCCGCGCTTATTGATCAGGTCTTCCTGTACTTCCTTCAGTGTGGCTTCTACAAACCAGTTGAGGATGTTTTCCTCGCCCCGGTCTTGCATCGAGAAGTCAAAGACGATTTCCTGATTGAGTGCCTTATCGTAGTCTTCCAGTTTGATAAAACCGTTTTCCAACATTGTTCCCAGAACCAGGCGCATACGGCGTAGACAGTTACGACGACCGTACTCGGTCATGGGATTGTAAGTCGCGGGCCGGTTGGGAATACCAGCCAACAGGGCACATTCTGCCAGGCTCAAATCTTTAACATTCTTGTTGAAATAAGCTTTGGAAGCGGCTTGGACACCTTGATAGTTATTAGCCATGGGAACCAGATTGAGATAAAGTTCCATGATGGCTTCTTTAGACATGGATTTTTCCAGCTCCACCGCGCTGTACCATTCCTGGATTTTGCGCTGAGCGGAAATATCGTCTTTACCGGTGATCATCTTGATGGTCTGTTGAGTAATGGTTGAACCGCCGTGCGTAGGATTACCACCATTCATAACTGCGGAGAGGACAGCAGAAAAGATACGCCGCATGTCTATGCCGGGGTGGCTGTAGAAACGTTCATCCTCAATGGCGATAAAAGCATCGTCAATATATGAGCCTTTGATCTCGTTGTAGGATACGAATTCGGTGTTACTGCCAGCGCTCTTTAACGTAGTTATCAACTGACCGTCTTTATCTAAAATACGCGTTTCTTCTCGGGTAAGGTTAGACTGGATATTACCGATCTCAACTGCCTGAGCAGTGGAGATATAGCCGGAAAGCATACCGGAGCCCAGGCCGACAAAGGCTATGCCGGCAATGAGAATAAGAACAAATACGATTTTAAACGCCTGGCCCAGTGTCATCCCCACAAAGCGAATAAAGCTCGGCCGACTACTGTCCGAGCTGGGCTTGGGTCGAATCCGATTGAGCAGCTTCTTACGTTGTTTGCTGTTCTTATTGCGGGGTTGCTTGCTACTTGATTGAGACAAAATACCTCCCTCGGCAAGTTGAGTAATAAAAATCGCGCCCGGAAACTACAACAAGTCTTAGGCTTGCTTAGCCGGACGCTTGATCACTAGTTCCCGACCAAAGCCGGGCTTGCCGTATTATTGTTGATTAAACTCCTCTGCGCTCAAAATATTTGCGACATGGACATTGACCTTCTTAAGATTCAGGCCGGTCATAGCCGTGATCTGTTTGGACAATTCTTCCTTGAGTTCTTCGAAAATCTGAGGAGCGGATCTTCCGTACTCAATGACAATGTTAAGATCAATACTTACATCGTCGTTATCGTCAACATGAATGACGATGCCATTTGAAGGTTTAAGGCTGAAAAAGCCGCTGCTGGAACTACCCAGGGCCACGCCATCGATGCTGTCGATAACTAAAAGGGCAATCTTTTCGATAACTTTCTCGTCAAAGGAAAGACTGCTTTCGGTCATGGGATTAGCTACGGTAAGCCTGTGCTCCGCAGATTCTTCAACCACCTTCTCATCATCAAAAATGGTGGCGCCGGCTTCTTCTTCCTCAGCGGCGAACGATTCGGCTTCAGTGCTTGCCGGCTCGGCTTCATCTTGGTCTTCTGATTCTTCAAGCACAAAAGCGGTTTCCTCAGGAGTAGTGGCAATATCGCTTGTCTCGTGTACTTCAGCTTCTACGCTTTCTTCAGCCACGTCAGCTTCCTTAGCGTCTAGGGTAGCCTCAACAGCTTCAGCGTCAGTTGCTTCGTGGGAATCTTGTTTGCCTTTGAATATACTCATAGCAGGTGCCCCCTTTATCTGTAATATTTACTCAATTTTAGCACATGCACTGAACCTTGGGGATATCTTACTTATAATCCGCTTAGGAAGGCTAAGGTGCCACCTGCCGGCGCTAGCATTGACTAAAAACGACAATTGATGCAGAATGCTTACAAATGTTAGAAACTCTTAATCGAAATTTTGCCGAGGCAGTTTACACTTATCTTTGACTAAATAGGCACAAATTTTTAGCCGGTATGCATTTTGCTATAAGCCAAAAGCCGACCGGCTCGCTTTGGGCACTTTCAGTTGCCTGTTTTAGGAGGAATACAAATGGGAATAAAAATAAAATCTATATTGGGACTGGTGGTTTTGCTGGCCTTAAGTATATTAGTTGCCGGCTGGGCTTATCCCGCGAATGCCGAAGAAATCTCAGATACGAATACAGATACAGCTATTGCTACTGGCAATCTTAGTCCTTTAGATATTTCTGGCCTGGCTTACTACGAGCAGGCTCGCAGCTTGATCAGTAAAGTCAATGAGTTAAGAGCCAGCTTAGACCTTGAACCTCTGGTCTACAACTTGCAACTGGAGGATCTGGCTTTCCTCCGCGCGGCGGAAACTTCCATTTACTGGGATCACCAACGTCCTGATGGTAGCTATCTTATTGAAACCAATCCGGACGTGAACGCGGAGAATATTGCTGGAGGTCTGGCGGATGCCGACCAGGTTTTTGCTAACTGGCTTCATTCCGAAGGCCATTATGAAAATATGGTCAATCCGGAATTAAAGAGCATCGGCATTGCTGCCTACAGCAGCCTGCACGGCGAAGCTCCTCGCTGGTGGGCACAAGTATTCTCCACCACTCTGCCGGAAAATACCATGCCAGAACGCCAGGATCGCACTGTAATCAGCCACCGAATCAAGCTGGACAGCAGCCTTTTACGCCTGCATATTTTGACCGGTAGTCAGATCAGCGCTGGCATCCTGCCGGAGAACATGGGGCAGGAGGAATCCATTCGCCTGCCGCTTGGTGCTTCCAAGCAGTTTTACGCCATGGCCCACTATGATCTGGAAGATGTTTATTCCTGGCCAGGCAGCTTAGCCACAGACGAGCTCAATTGGCAAGTAGCCGATCCCTCAATTGCGGAGGTTACGCCTAATGGTGAGCTAAAAGCGCTCTCTGCCGGTACTACCACGTTGCGGGTAAGCCATAAGGAATTAGCAGGCTTAGAGACAGAGATCGGCTTGTCTGTTGTTCCTACTTATAACTTTGCCCTTCTGGGCCGTTTTGCTTCCGAAAAGACAACGGCTTTAGCGGAAATTGCCAAACAGGCCTATTTGAGCCTGCCGTCAGTAGATAGCTATGTAGGTGAGAGCACGGCCGAAGCCAATGCTGTCAAGGAACAAAACTATCGCTTCTACGATGAGGTACAGGTTGACAGCAATTTGCAGCGCCTGGCTTATGCTCTAGCCAAACAGTATAGTCTCTTTATGTATGCTGACAGCATGGATAGCCTGCCCCAACTGGAACAGATCCTGGACAGCCTGCCGGCCGGAGCACGTGTTTCCTGGCATGCCTTTTCTAATCTTGATAACCTTCAGGATCAGACGGTTAAGGTACCTGGTTGGGCTAAATCCGTGGGTGTGGTAGTTCTGGAAAGTGGCGGCTGCGACATCAGCATTCTGCTTTACAGCAACCAGCCGGCAGATGGTCAAAGCTTAAGCTACAGAGACCTGGTTCCTCTGGAAGAGCAAAAAGATCCGGAAACAGGAAGTATTGCTTATCAGGTCAGCCTTTTTGTTGACCGAGCCGATATCAGCCTCTATTTCTTAGACCAGGGTAATATCGCGGCTCAGGTAGATGTTTATGACCCCTTGGACTATCGCTTTACGCAAAACGAGCATGGACAGTTGATTTATCAGCCGAGCTTGCTCTTACAAAGAGATGAATATGGCCCTTATCCTCCGGTAAATCCTGACCTGCGTTACGCGCAGTTTGCTCTTGATAATCCGGAAGTTGCCTCCTTTACCGAAGATGGTAAGATTCTGATCCGTGCTCAAGGCAGCTTTACCTTACGGGTAGACCTGGTGGATCCTCTGACCAACAACTCCATCTGTCAGGCACAACTCCTGATTAATAACTATGTGCCTATTCCTGAGAGCGAACTGCCCATCGCGACTGCCGCGCCGATTGTAGAGAGCGAGCCATCTGAGGATGGGTTGAGCGAAGGAGCAGAGGACAGTCAAGACTTGACTGCAGAAGATCTGCTGGGTGTAGAGCCTACGGCTACTACAGAGCCAACTGAATAAAGTTTTACTAAATAAGTTAAGCAATAAAATAGCCCGCCACTTGTATAGTGACGGGCTATTTTTCTAGACAGTATTGTTAGGAGCGAGAAGCTTATTGAGCCGTTTTGTTGAGGCTGGCTTCCATTTTCTCTCTAATCCCTTCCTGATGTTCTTCCATCTTTTCTTTCATCTCAGATCTCTTGGCAGGATCGCCGTGACCGTACTTGCTGTATTCTTCCCACAGTTCGTCTGCGGTGTCGCTCCATTGAGCGGCGTAAGGCGCAGTCTTCTTGTAAAGATCTTCCGGCATCTCTTCTGCGATGTAGTCAGTTGACTTGGCATGAGAGTTTTTGACGATATTGGGCAGGAGATCGGGATTCTCTAACATGGGGCAGGGTTTGAAGTGGTTTTTGTTCCAAGGCTCTTCGTGGTAGTAAGCCATCATGAGCGGTTCCTTCATACCTTCCAGGATAGATTTGTCACGGATGTTGGAGTTGGAGTAGTGGATAAATACACAAGGCTCCAGATCGCCCTTAGCGTTGATGTGGATATAGCTACGTCCACCGGCGATGCAGCCGCCAACGAATTGACCGTCGTTTTGGAAGTCCGCCAGCATCAGGTCGATGTCGGCTTCATTGGTTCTCAGATAACGGATGCGCTCAATCATGTACTTACGCTGGTCAGCGGTAAGCAGGAGCTCAGGCACAGCACCTTGGCCGATGGGCATGTAGTGGAAGTACCAGACGTGGAAGCAGCCAAGGTCTACCAGCTGCCGCAGGAAAGTGTCGGAGGTGACGGTCTCGTAGTTGGCGCTGGTATAGCAAATAGAAGCGGCAAAACCGATGCGGTTGCGCTTCATGAGATTCATAGATTCTACGATGTGCTGATAAGCGCCTTCACCACGACGGGCGTCGTTCTGATCCTCGAAGCCTTCAATGGAAACAGCAAAAGTAATATTGCCGACGCGACGAACTTCAGCGCAGAAAGCATCATCGATCAGAGTAGCGTTGGTAAAGATGTGGAAGGCGGAGTTGGGGAACTTATCGGCTAAGCGAATAATATCATCCTTACGAACCAGTGGCTCACCACCGGTCATAAAGTAGAGGTGGCAACCCATCTCTTCGCCCTGGCGTACGATATCTTCCATTTCTTCATAGGACAGGTTCCACTTATGGCCATACTCTGCGGACCAGCAACCCTTGCAGTGCAGGTTGCAAGCAGTAGTGGGATCGAAGAGGATAATATTGGGAATATTGCAGTGATGTTTTTTGATCATCTTACGCTTAGTGCGGATTCCCGCGATACTGGCGTAATAGACTATGTTCATTAAGTTTCTATCAAGAATGTGCTCGTCCACATCTCTGAAGGCGCGACGAATAATCCTCAGCCAGCGGTTGTTGGGATCCGACAGACTCTCTCTAATACCGTCCCAGCCCTCCTTACTGTATAGATCACCGGTGACTTTCTCAGCGGCATTAACCATGCTGATGATGCCTTCGGTTGACTGTTCAGAATTCTGAACAGTGGATACGAGCTTCTTATACAAAGCTTTGAAGGTGGTAACTTCCAGAGATTCTCTGATACTTGCCATGTTCTATTAGGTTCAGCGACTGCTAAGCCTACTCCTTTCTCTCGATAGGGCAAGCAAAATGCTGCCCAAGATAACGTTAGGTTTGCCCTTAACAGGTTGGCATTCGCTTTAGGTAGAGAAACGGCTTACATAAACTACAAAAAGCTTCTTATAATTTTAGTTAAAGGGGCAGAGGGTGTCAAGCTAGTTGTTTGTAAATAACAAGCAAAAGCTAAAATTTTAAGCGGCGAATTAAATAAGTTGCTTAGAAATCTTCCGTAAATGTGTAAATTTTTTACGTTCTAAACAGAACTTGCTGAATAAAATCCAGGCGTTGAATAAACAAAAATATATGATTTCCAGATAAATTAGGGCTAAAAATGCCTAATTACCAGCTTATATCTCTAATCTTGACCACAATAAAGTCTATTAATACTGTGCCTGTGCTAAAATACAGTAATTGCTGGGCCAGTTTTTGGCGCGGCTGGCGCTTATGGTCAACAGCTTGGAGATGAGAGGTTAGCTATGGATACAGACTATGTAGTGGAGATGCGGGGGATCAGTAAATTCTTCCCCGGCATTATCGCCAATAATCAGATTGACTTCCAACTGCGAAAAGGCGAGATCCACGCCCTATTGGGTGAGAACGGAGCCGGAAAGAGTACACTTATGTCAATACTCTTCGGCAGCCTCAGGCCCGACGGTGGCGAGATCTATATAAAAGGTAAAAAAGAGCAGATCACGAGCCCCAACAAGGCTCACGACTTGGGCATCGGCATGGTCCATCAGCATTTCCAATTGATCGATAATTTTACCGTTATGGAAAATATAATGCTGGGCAAGGAAATGACTAAAGGTCCTTTCCTGGATGCACAACAGGCTCGAGATAGGGTTATTGAGATCAGTAAGTTCTACGGCCTGAATGTAGACCCGGGCGCGAAGATCGAGGATATCACTGTAGGGATGCAGCAGAGAGTGGAGATTCTCAAAGTGCTCTACCGCGACGCGGATATTATTATCTTGGACGAGCCAACTGCTGTGCTTACACCGCAGGAGATTGAAGAACTTATGCAGATCCTGCAAAACTTTGCCGCGGAAGGTAAGTCGGTCATCCTGATTACCCACAAGCTAAAAGAAATAATGCAGGTTGCTGACCGTGTGACTATTCTCCGTCAAGGCCAGCTAATCGATACTTTAGAGGTAGCAGATGCCAGCGAAGACCGCCTGGCTGCCCTCATGGTTGGTCGCGAAGTTTCCTTCGTGGTAGATAAAACCCCTGCGCAGCCGGAAGATATGGTGCTGGAAGTAAAAGATCTGTGGGTCAAGAATGCACGGGGACTGGATGCGGTAAAAGGCCTGTCTTTAAACTTGAGGGCAGGTGAGATCCTGGGCCTTGCGGGAGTAGACGGAAATGGCCAGGCAGAACTTTTAGATGCCATTGCCGGTTTAATCAAGATTGATTCCGGCCAGATTCTGCTTAAGGGGCAGGACGTCAGTCATTCCACGGTGCGTGAACGCCGAGAGAAGGGCTTATCTTATATTCCTGCCGACCGTCAGAAGTTTGGCCAGGTAGCCAACTTCACCTTAGCGGACAATTACATCCTCAAAAATTATTACGAAGAACCTTTCTGCCGTCACGGTTTTCTCCAGCGTGATCCCATCCACCAACAAGCTGAGAGGTTGTGCGGAGAGTTTGATGTACGCTCCGGCCGCGGTATTTATTCGCAGGCTGGCCAGCTGTCAGGCGGTAATCAACAGAAAGCCATCATCGCGCGTGAGTTTTCTCTGAAGCCAGACTTGCTTTTGGCTTCGCAGCCTACCCGTGGCCTTGATGTTGGTGCTATAGAATATATCCATAAACGATTGGTCAGCTTGCGCGACCAGGGGAAAGCAATCTTGCTTTTAAGTTTCGAACTGGATGAGATCATGGGTCTCTCGGATCGTATCGCGGTCATGTATGACGGCCAGATCACAGGCTTTGTAGATCCCAGGGAGGTCAGCGAGGAAGACTTAGGTCTTCTCATGGCCGGTATCAAACAGAAAGGAGCCATCTAAAGATGAGCGATACTGACTTGATCAATATGCAAAAGAAGCGAGGCTTGCGGGAAAATGATAACCTGCGCCTCTTTCTTACTGCTCTCTTAGCCATAGCTCTTTCTTTGCTGGTGGCAGTTTTTGTTATGTGGGCTACCGGAGTGGAACCACGTAACTTCTTTAAGGCTCTCTTAAGGACTTATACCGGACTGGACCCCGCGAAGGCCGGTACGGACCAGTTCTTCAGGCCTCGTTACCTGGGTGAGTTCCTGCAGATGTCTTTGCCCTTGATCTTGACCGGTCTGGCCCTGGGTTTTGGCCAGCAGTGCGGCCTCTTTAATATCGGAGCTGAGGGTCAGGTTATTGCCGGTATACTGGGCGCTAACCTGGTAGCAATCCTGATACCCATCCAAAATCGCTCGTTGGCAGTACTGGCCGTTATAGCGGCTGGTTTGTTCGGAGCGTTATGGGCCTTGATACCTGGTTTACTAAAGGCCTATATGGGAATTAGCGAAGTTGTTACAACGATCATGTTTAACTACATTATCTTCTATCTCAGTAACGCCGTGCTCAAGAGCCTACCGGGTTCTAACCCGCAACGTACTGTGGATCTGCCGGAAAACGCCATGCTTTCCAGTAACTGGCTGCGTGAAATTACCGGCAACTCCCGTCTGCATTGGGGCATTGTGGTCGTTGCGGCAGCCATTATCTGCTACAACCTGATCCTCAATCATACCAGCTTCGGTTATGAGATTAAGGCTTGCGGTTCTAACCGCGATGCCGCAGCCTATGCAGGTATTAAAGTTCGCAGCCGCATCGTCTACTCCATGATGATTTCCGGTCTCTTCGCCGGTCTGGCTGGCGCTTGTCTGGCTTTAGGTACTTTCCGCTATGGCCGTATCCTGCAAGGATTTGAAAACTATGGTTTCGACGGAATAGCCGTAGGATTGCTGGGTGGTACCAAAGGTGTGGGTATCCTCTTGGCAGGCCTGCTCATGGGCGGCTTGCGTAGTGGTCAGCCGCTTATGCAGGCGGAACGTGTGCCCCTGGAGATTGCTCAGATCGTCTCCGCCCTGATCGTACTCTTTGTTGCTATGCAAAAAGGTGTAGAGATCTTAGGTGATTACATGGCTAGAAAGCGCATGTCCGAAAAAATGGCGGAAAACAAGACGGCCCAGGCTAGTGAAGAAGGAGGTAAGTAAATGGATCTCTTCATTTCCATGTTTGTCTTAGCCCTTATTTATTCCACTCCTATTATTATTGCCTCGCTGGGAGCCCTTTTCTCCGAGCGCTCCGGTGTAGTCAATATTGCTATTGAGGGCATCATGACCATTGGTGGCTTTGTAGCCGCTACTGTGATCGTCTTCACTCAGGATAGCCTAGGCAATTTCTCTCCCTGGCTCTCGGTATTACTGGCCGGTGTGGCGGGCACGGTTTTCTCTCTGATCCATGCCGTTATCTCCATTGATCTGCAGGGCGACCAGACTATTTCCGGTACTGCTCTCAATATGCTGGCCCCAGCTCTGGGTATTTACCTTTGCCAGATTATCTTTAACCAACAACGTACGGAAATCTTCCGCCGCGGTTTTGTAAAAGTTTCCGTACCTGGACTGAGTGAGATCCCGGTATTAGGCGACCTTTTATTTAAACAAATTTATCCAACCTTTTATCTGGCGGTCTTCCTGGTAATCTTCAGCTATGTTTTACTCTGGAAAACTCCTTTTGGCTTACGTCTAAGAGCCGCCGGTGAGCATCCCTCAGCAGTAGATAGCCTGGGCATAAGTGTACGTAAGCTGCGTTATACCGGCGTCCTGATTTCTGGCTTCCTTGGTGGTTTAGCGGGCGGCATCATGGTTTTGACCCAGTCAACTCAGTTCACCGCGACCTCTATCCACGGTATGGGCTTTATCGCCATCGCGGCCTTGATCTTCGGACGTTGGAATCCCTGGGGTGTGTTGGGGGCCGGTTTTTTCTTCGGTTTCTCTCAGATCTTTGGAATCTACTCCCGCGATATTCCACTTTTGGCCAACATCCCGAAAGAAGTATTCCAGGCCTTGCCTTATGCGTTGACAGTTATTGCTCTGCTCTTCTTCAGCGGCAAAGACGCGGCGCCTAAGTCTGTAGGTATTCCTTACAAAGCAGGTCAGTAGGGGTTAGCCTTTGGGCTACCCTTACTTGACTTTTTTTAAAACAACTGTATTATGGTTACTATAACGGATAAAAAAGGAAAGCACATATGTTCCATATAGACCAGCACAGCAGGGTCCCTATCTACGAACAACTCTTCCGACAGGTGTTGAGCCTGGCGGCCAGTGGCCTCTTGGAAGAAAATCAGCAAATGCCTTCGGTGCGCCAGCTGGCCAGTGATTTGGGCATTAATCCGAATACGGTACAAAAAGCTTACCGGGAACTGGAACGCGAAGGCCTTATTTATTCTGTGCCCGGACGAGGCAGCTTTCTTACTTCTACAGACATCCATGAGCGGCATTTTGCGCAGGAACTGCAGGAAAAGCTGCAGGAAGCCATAGAGCTGGCGCTTAAGTCTGGCTTCAGCGAAGACGATATCCGCAAGATCTTTGAGCGTGCCTTGGACAAGGCTGCTGAAGAACTGGCTGCCCAGGGCTTTCCAGCCTCCTTGACGGATGAGCGAGGAACGCATGGTAGCGCTGAGACTGAAGCAAAAAGCACGAATACTGACAGTGCAGTTTTACCGGAGGAATAGACACATGATCAGAAGCGAGAATTTGACCAAGACATTCGGTCGTGAGGCTACCGCCTTAAAAAACCTGACCTGTGAGATCGGTGAGGAATCTATTTACGGTCTGATCGGTTCCAACGGAGCCGGTAAGTCGACTTTTCTAAGGCTTATCGCCGGTATCTACAAGCCGGATTCTGGTCACCTCTATTATGATGAAAAGGAGATCTACGGTAATGAGAAACTGCGTCAGAAGATCATTTTAGTGCCGGATCAGCCCTGTTTCCTGCCTGGCGAGAGCTTGTCTGGTATGGCTGATTTTTTCAGTCGTATCTATGAGCATTTCTCGCAGGAATTTTTCCAGGAACTCTGTCAGATCTTTCCCATAGATCTGCATAAGCGGTTGGATAAGATGTCCAAAGGTATGCAAAGACAGGCATATCTGATTTTGGCTTTGTCATCAAAGCCGCGACTTTTACTATTGGACGAAGCTTTTGATGGCCTCGATCCAGTTATGCGCGAAAATTTGCGGCGACTGATTGCCAGAGAAGTGGTAACTGATGGTATGAGCTGCGTGATAGCTTCGCACAATCTGCGAGAGCTTGAAGGCTTTTGCGATCATATAGCCCTGCTGCATGAAGGGAAACTGGTCTATGAGCATGAGCTGGAAAGTATGGATCTGGGTGTGTTCAAGCTCCAGACAGCTTTTAAGCAGCTTCCCAGCCGTGAGGATTTGGCAACGTTAGGCCTGGAACTTCTGCACTATGAGCGTAGGGGCTCAATCTTGGAGCTTGTTATTAGAGGAGATAAGGAAGAGATTCAGAAGAAACTTGCCGCCGATAAGCCTCTGATCCTGGATATGTTGCCTCTAACTTTGGAGGAATTATTTATCTACGTGCTGGAGGGAAAAGATTATGTCGTCAAGAGCCTCATTTCCTAAGACGAGCCATATCTTCAGCCGTGATCTCAGAAAAAACGGCAGCTGGCTGCTCTTTGTCAGCCTGATTTTACTCCTGGCCGAGCCCTTCGCCCTTTATTTGACCGGTATTACGCGTGATGTTGCGACAACTGGCAGCATGTGGTCTGGTGACTTTGATCTGGTATTTACTCAAATTGCGCGTTTGCAAGTCATTTTTGTTGCGGCTTTTCTCTTGTTAGCGGTCTGCTATCTGGCTTACAGGATCTACAGCTTCTGCGCGGACGCAGGTCAGAATCAACTATGGTTTTCCTTACCCATTAAGCGGAGTCGGCTGTTTTTTGTTCACTATCTGGCAGGTCTAATTCTTATCCTCCTGCCTCTGTTTCTTGATGTCTTGGCGATGGGAGCGCTTTTTGGTGGGATAGGCCCTGAGCATGCTCCGCTCTTTCAGGAGTGGTGTCGCTTGCGTCTTAATTTTATCTCACCGCTGATTAGTTTCTACAATATTGCTATTTTATCGATGACTTTAAGCTCAGGCTATGGCAGCGCTTTGGCTTTCCTCGTGACCTGGGAAGTAGTTTTACCAGCAAGTCTGGGCCTTATCAGTCTTTACTTTAGCGAATCAGCAGGTGGTTATATCCCCCAGATATTGTCTCCTCTCACCGAGCAGCTGATTTATTGCCTGGCTCCTCCAATTCGCCTTTTTATGAATAAAGCTCCAGAGTTTCCGGATTTGGCTTATAGCCTGGTAATCATGGCTGTGACTTTGTTCCTGGCTTTACGGGCGTTTTGTCGTCGGCCGTTAGAAAAGACCAGGCTGCGTCTTAGCGAGCTTTCCGGAGCTCGTGTCTTGGCTGCTCTTTGGTTGATCATGGCCGGATTTGCCGGAGGTTATTTCTTTGAGGTAGTTGCCGGCAGTAAGATCTTAATTGTATTTATTTTAGGTTTTCTTGCTTTTAACTTCTGGGTCGCTCTGATCTTCCAGGCCATGACCGGTAAAACCTTCAAACAGGGTGCCCGTTCTGTGCTGAAAACCTTAGTGATCGCTTTGGCTTGTTTTATCGCCTTCGATCTCCTGGTAGAGCTTTACCCAGTGGAAAGATCGAGGTCATGGGATATAGAAGCCATAGAAATACCTTTATACCAGCTATATGATAATGGCTCTCCCTGGCAGCTACCCAGTAGTACCTCGGTTAAGCTGGAGCGCTCAGTCGATGATCAACTGCTGGAAGATCTCAGCCAGAAGTATAAGCAAAGTCAGCGCTATGCCCAGCGACAAGGTTTTATCTTAAATAGACGCAACAGCGATTTTGCTTGCGCTTCTTATTCCTCCCATAATTATCAAAGGAATAGCTATTTGCTGACTTTTTACGATCAGTCAGGTAAGAGTGATCAGGGTTATCTCAATGAAGATCAGGCCGGTGATATGCTGCAAAAAATCTCTAACAGCGAAATCTACGGTGATTTGATCAAATTGCAAAGACCTGATTACGTGAGTGGAGATCGCGCTTATCTGCAGATCACAGCAAAGAACCTTACCTGGTATGAGATGGAACAAGGGCAGAGAGAAGAAAAGGAGCAGAGTCTTAATAAGGTCTTGAGTGTTTTCCCTGACCTGCAATCGCTTGAAAGTACGGACCCAATACAAAAGTCAGCCAGCAGACACTCAGTTTTTCTCTATACTTACAGCTTGCCTGAGGATTGGAGTCCCAAATTGATGGAAGCTTGTGAGGCAGACCGAGAACGGCAGCTTGAGTTAAACAAGTTGAAAACAGGGATGGAAACACAGGAAGCGTATGAGCAGGCCATCGCCAGGATCCCGCAAAAGCATAGTCTTGAGGATTTAGAGGACTTACTGGGCGTAGAAGATTATCTAAGTCTGTCTTTTTGCCGTAAAGTAAGTGTCCCTGGCCTCTTAGAGTATTCGGAAGATGACCTTGGGGCTTCTGAAATCGGTCAAGCTACAGAAGCGATTTGGCTCTATCGCGATCTGGCGCTGGAAAACAAGGTTAAAGCCCACTCCATTGAGACTTTGTATGAAGCCTTAGCAGGAGGCAAGCAATAATGAGTGATCAACTAGCATTACAAAAGACCGCGAGACCAGCACTGGTACTTGCTCTGTGGCAATTTAAGCGCAATCTTTTCTTGGCTATTCTGCCTGCTTTGGCACAGCTTTTGATCTTTGCGCCTAATTTTATGGATACGGCGAATACTCTAAGCGACCCGAATCAATCTGGTTTTGTCTACTATGGCAGGTCATTGTTTTTTCTCTATCTGATACCGGCCATTATTTTAGTACATCGGCATTTCTCGTTCCTGCATAAGCAGGCAGAAGCTAATCTGGTGTTAAGTCTGCCGGCTAAGCGTTTAGACCTCTATGGAGCCTTGTGGCTGTCGCTCTTGGTCAATTTAGTTTTAGCTCGCCTGCTTTCGCTGCTGCAAAACATTTTTTACGCAGGATCGCGACAAATGCCATTAGGCCTAATGTTGCGTTTAGAAGGAGAAACCCTGTTGCGCCTAATTGCCGTAGCAGCTTTTCTGATCTTTTTCTACGTCAGTCTGGCTAATAGCTTCAACGCGCAGATTTTGGCAGCTGTGATCAATCTATGTTACTTCCTGCTCTACATCTTATGGGGTTTTTACACTAGCTCAATGTTGCCTGGCTATGGAACAGGTAAATTTACTGACCTGGCTCCCTATCTTTTAGCTCCCTACCTCTCAGGGTTGGGTATCTGGGCCGATCCGCCTTCTGCGCATTTGATTTACTGGCTCTGCTTCAGCTTGTTATTCGCCTTGCTGTCAGCTTACTTCTTCCAAAAAAGAGAGGCTGAACAGGTGGGTCAGGATTCTTATATGAATGGCGACTTTATCTTTGCCCGCGCTCTAAGTTCTCTGGCCGGTGGTCTGACTCTGGGTATGCTTTTTAACCTCATGCAACTGGACTATGGCGTAACAGAGCAGGAAAACTGGCTGGTCATGATTGTAGGTTTTATTTTAGGTGTACTGCTGGTAACTCTAGTGGCCGACTTGATCTTCCAAAGAGGCGAAGTGCCACTGGGAAAATCCTTGCTGGCGAGTTTATTTAACTTGATTCCTCTGGCTCTTATCATGGCTGTTTTAGCTGGCGGAGCCTTCGGTTACACTGATAAGCGACCCACGGCTGCCCGCACGGAAGAAGTTTTGCTGAGAATTGCTGGGGCTAATGATCCCGATTCATTCAGTGATCTCTTCTATCTAAATTGGAGTGTAGTCATACCTATAGAAAAGTCTGATACGACAGATCTGGTGATCCGGGACACGGAGCAGATTGACCGCATAGCAAAACTTATGGGTTACAGCTATCAGGAAAAAACAGGCTACCTGGATTATCAGGGAGCACTGGGCTTGCCCCGTAATCTGACTACTCAGAATCGCCTAAGAGAAGATAACGAGCGTAACTATGGCGCAAACACCGCTATTGCTCCTATTAAGATTGGCTGGAAGGATAAAGGCAGTCTGGGAGCAAAGCAGAGAACCCTGACCCTGTACTTATCTGAAGACGATCCCATCTACCCAGACTTGATTAAGGATCCTGGCTTGGAACTCTTGTTCCTCAGAGCGGGAGCTAATGTTGGTATCCAGGAGTTTTCAATCGAGGAGATAAAGCCGGAACCCACTAATACCTGCCAACGCGATAACAGTAACCAGGGCGAATGGGCAAAGCGTATCAGGCATCTGGCTTATATGCGTACTGGCGTACCGTATCCCTCTGTGCGAGGTATTTTGAGGGTAGTCCAGCAAGACTATAATGAACTAAGTGAAGCAGAGCGTATAGTATTAGCTGAGAAGCCGGAGCTGGTGCTGAAGCTTAAGGTGTATGAGCAGATGCGCGATAGTGCTTTGACTGTGGAAAACCTTCAGGACGAAAATAGTCCCTTTGTCAGAGAGCTGGTCTTGCCTTTGAGCAGCAATTTCCAACATCTGGGAGACTATATTGATCAATGTTATAGAGAATACCAGAAGGAGAGAGGTTGGGCGGTTACTGAAGATGCGCCCGCCCCAGAGATGCCTTAACAAAAAGTCCAGGCCGGCTTATAAAAAATGAGTAAAGGCTCTTCGCCAGGGGTAGTACACCAGGGAGGGGCCTTCTTTTTTGTGATATGCTTAAGCAGTTAAATTTGCTTGTTCGGGAGGAGAGTTCGTGCGAAAAACATTTGAAAAATTACCACCTTTGGTTCAGGACTTATTGGTGGACCTGAGCGCAACTTTTTTGGCTGCTATCGGTGTATTCAACTTTGCCTCAGCCGCCGGTTTCGCTCCGGGCGGTGTAAGCGGTGTAGGTATTATCCTCAACTTTTTGGGTCAAAAGCTTTTTGCGGTAGATATTCCTATCGGTTTTTGGAACCTGGCCTTAAATGTGCCAATCATTATCTATTCCTGGCGCTATGTGGGCAAAGACTATTTGCTCCGAACTTTGCGCACAGTCATTACGATGTCGCTTATGATGGACCTGGTAGTACCTCACCTTGGCACATATCAAGGTGATCCCTTCCTGGCAGCTATCTTCGGCGGCGTTTTTATGGGCGCCGGTTTAGCCATAGCCTTTGGCAATGGAACCTGCACGGGGGGCTTGGATCTGGTTATCATGTCGATCAAGGTCATGCGGCCGCATATGTCCTTCGGCCAGATCACTTTGATTACCGACGCGATTGTAATCATCAGCGGAGGCCTGGTCTTTGGTAAGATCGACTCTGTCCTCTACGGCTTTATTTTGGTTTACGTTATGACTAAGGTTTTAGATGCAATCACTACCGGAGCCAACTCTGGCAAATTGGCCCTGATTATTACAGAGGATGGCGATGGACTGGGCGATGTGATTGAACGTAAAATCCAGCGCGGAGCAACAATCCTAGGTGGTAAGGGTGCCTACTCGGGCCGTGATAAACACATCGTGCTCTGTGCCTTAAGCCGCAGACAATTACCGAATTTGCGCGCTGTAGTCAAAGAGTTTGATAAGCAGGCATTTCTGATCGTGCTGGAATATAAGGATGTCTTTGGCACAGGATTCCAGCCCCACTAAGTTAGAACTAGGGCTCTAAGACCCAATCCTCAGAGCCGCTAAAGTAAAAATAATTTTGCGCCGTTAAGTTCTCTACGCGCTTTGAAGCGAGATAGCAGCCTTCCTGATATAAGGGGAGGCTGTTTCTTTCTTGCTTATGCAGACCGGAGCCAATCGCCAGGTAAAGTTCTGTAGCATCCAGATCAGTTTCCGGATTAAGCTCGGTTGCCTCCAGCTGCAGGAGGGCAGGGTATAGGCCTACAGCCTGACAGTTCTGATAAAAAGCGTTGATAAATATATCGCTCAACTCACTGCCTGAGTGATGGTAGATGGTTATCTGCGGCAGCGCAACAAGTGACTGACCTGCTGACTTGGCCTTGGTCAGCTGCTCTTCTGTGCTGGCAGCGGTAAAATATCCAGCTTCCAAGAGCAGGTCCAAGGCCTTCTTCTGCCTGTCTTCAAAACTTAGTCCCTGTTTGGTCTTATAAGCACTTGCTCTTTCGCTACTAGTCGCGCGATCACTTTCCTCCTCTAAAGCGAAGAGAGGAATGCCAGACACAGCTTGCAACTCTTCAGCTGTTGGGCATAGGAAATAGAGCGCTTCTCTCAATTTGCTGTTTAGGAAGATGCTGTCTTCAGTCTCTGCGTTATAACGCAGGCTAAGAACCTGTGGCGTAGGTAGCTCAAGTAAGTGGTATCCGTCAGCTTCCAGAAGAGTTAGATCTTCTGTTTGCAGTGTGGGCAGCAAAGCCAGGTCTGCCTGAAGACTCAGAAGCTCAGCAGCAAGATCGCCGGTATCTGTATAACGGACCTGGATCTGTGGTATCTCAGGGTAAGCATGCTCTTCTCTTGCGTTTTCGAGATAAGCTGCCTGCTTTTCCAGCAGTAGATCGGGATGCTGAAACCAATAAGAACTTCCCAGGTTGAGCAGTGCGTTTTCTAAGTCATGGTTAAAGCTGTAAGGACCGGAAGAGGCGGCCAGATATGCCGGTTTTTCCTCGTCCTCTATAAAATCTTCTTTGTAAGCATGGATATAAGTAAGTTGTGCCCAGTCCTTAGGCTCGTAATTCCACCAAATATGTACCGGTATCGCCGGCAGTCGGCAAAGCTCTTGTAAAAACGGATCAATCTCACGTGTAAAATGCAAAATCAACTGTTCGTCATCTGGGGCTTCAATACCAGCAATTTGTAAAAAAGGCTCAAACGCCGGCGGATCGGAAAACTGCTCGCGATCGTTTTGGCGTGTCCTAAGTGCGTCATAGCCTTTCAGATAAGGCAGAAAATCTTGCCAGGGATAGGCTAAGTCCGTCTGTAACAGGCAGGCAAGCGTGTAGTGCAAATCGCGACTGGTTAAGGGCAGGCCATCTTCCCAAGTCAGGTCTTTTTTTAGCAAAAAGCGGATGCTTTTGTGGTCATCACTTAGCTCGTAGTTTTCAGCTAAGCCGTAGTTGGCAGCATCATTAGACAGACATAGCGGCCGATAGAGCAACTCACTGAGACTGAGGTCGGCCAGAGAATTTAGCAGCAGGGGATTGTAATGAAGAAGGCTTAGATGCAGTGTATTGTCTGCCTTATTTGTGTCTTCAAGAGCTAGCAATATGGTTAGACGATCTGACTTAGCTTTAAAAGGATTTTCCAGTTCGGCCTGTAAAGGAAAAACTTCTTCTGGCAAGAAGGTCTCGGCTTGAGTTTCGCTCACTTGAGGGAGGTTTTCTTCAGGCAGGCTCTCTTCGGGTAGAGTTGGCTCCTCCTCTGGGAAACTTTGCTCTGACTCCACCGTTTCCAGGCTTTGTTCGCTTGGAACGTTTTCGTCATCCGTTACAGAATCCGTCGTGGTAGCGTACCTGGCCGGTTCGCTACCTGTTGGTGTTTCCGTTTCTGCCATTTGGCTTTCGGCTGTTGTAGACTCTGGAATCTCCTCAGCCTGCGAGACGGGACTTAGGCAGCTCAACAGTATTAAGAAGGCTAAAAAGAGAGTAAGACAAAACGGCAGGCTTTTGCTGGGGCTGCCAGAATGACGCGCCTTTTTGGGGTTGGTCACGCGAGTTTGTCTTTTTGCTTGCCGGGAGCTTGTTTGCAACATAATTGCCTCCTCAATTGAGCTTTTAGCTTAGTTTAACACGAGCAGTTACTTGCGTTGCTGTCATGAAGACTTAACTTGCCCCGCCTTCTTATCTAATACTAGAATGACCTATGAAGGTATTTTTTTTGTTTTAATTCGCGGAGGTCTATTTAGTGGTATTTTCCAGCTTATTTTTTTTATACGCATTTTTACCCTTGTGCCTGATAGCCTATAGTATACCCCGCCAAATTAAACACAAAAACTGGGTGCTACTGGCCTTTTCTTTGTTCTTCTATGCCTGGGGAGAGCCTTTCTGGATCATACAAATGGTGTTGTCCGGTACTTTGGTTTATGCCTGTGCCAGACTCATGGAAAGCTGTGATAAACGTAAAGAACCAGGTCTGCGCAAAACTTTTTTTGTTCTCAGTCTGGTTTTAGCCTTGTTGCCACTCTTGGTCTTTAAGTACTCGGACTTTTTTATCAACAATCTCAACGTCATTCTGGGTACAGAAATTCCCTTACCTGGTTTCAGCCTGCCCATCGGTATTTCTTTCTATACCTTCCAGATCTTGTCCTACAGCATTGATCTTTACCGTGGTAAATGTAAATTGCAGAAACGCTGGGACTATTTTTTACTCTACCAGTCTTTCTTCCCTCAGCTGATCGCCGGCCCTATCGTACGTTACTCTGATATTGAAGCCAGGCTGGAAGACCGAAAATCTACTCCGCAGGATATTTCTCAGGGCGCTCAGCGCTTTGTGTTAGGACTAGCTAAAAAGTGCCTGATTGCTAACTATGCCGGCAGCCTGGTAGAGCAGACCCTGGCTTCTGACCGTTTGGCGCAGCTCTCAGGCTTAGAGGCCTTGATTGGCATCATTGCCTTTACTTTCCAGATCTACTACGACTTTTCCGCTTACTCAGATATGGCTATCGGTTTGGGGCGTATTTTCGGCTTTCAATTCCTGGAAAATTTCGACTATCCCTATAAATCACGCTCGGCAACAGAGTTTTGGCGCCGTTGGCATATTTCTTTAGGTAGCTTTTTCCGCGACTATGTCTACATCCCTTTAGGTGGCAATCGCCGTCGGCAATATTTTAATCTATTGGTGACTTGGTTCCTGACAGGGTTCTGGCACGGAGCTTCCTGGAACTTTATTCTTTGGGGGCTTTATTACCTGATTTTTATTGTCATTGAGAAAGCCTTTCTCCTGGATCGACTGGAACGCTTACCAAAGTTTGTTTCCTATATTTACATGGTCCCGGTAGTGGTTTTTGGCTGGGCTTTGTTCTATTTTACTGATTTATCTGACCTGGGAATTTTCTTGTCAAGACTTTTCTGCGCGAACGGTGGCACCTTCCTAACGTTGGAAGGCAAATTACTTCTGCGACAAAATATTTTTGCTCTCATCTTCTGTCTGGTTTTTTCTTTACCACTCTGGCCTCGTCTGCAAAAGGCTATCCAGGGTCAACGCAGCAAGCTGGCCTGGCAGTCGCAGAAAAGTTATCTGGTCTTATCGCTTACTCAGATGGTCATTCTACTAGTGCTTTCTACCGCCAGTTTGGCCGGGGATTCTTACAATCCCTTCTTGTACTTCCGCTTTTAAAGCAGAACGGAGGAGTTTGTAATGCAAGAACCTATACCCAGAAATACACATAAACCTACTTCTAACCCCGCTCCTGTAAAGCGTAAGGCTCAGGGAGAAGGCAGGCTTCAAGCTCAGAGCCATTCAAGCGTGAGGCCACCTATGGCTGCTTCTCAGCAGAGTCTTCCCAATAATAGGCTTGATAAGCATGCTGCTTACAAAGCGGCAGACTGCAGGATGATTAAAAGACCGCAGCGGCTAGCGAATGAGCATAGCCGGGCCAACGGATCGCGGCAAGGAATGGCAGAGCATAGGCTAACCAGCGGCTCTCAACCTGGAGTAAATGCTCACGCTGCGGCGCGTAACCACGCGTACGCACAATCTAAAGCTGCTTCACGCCGTTGTACAAAGGGCAGGCAAGTAGTTCCGCAAATCAAAGAAGCACCGGAAGTTAGGCAAGCCATGGTGCATACGGCCAATCGCTATAACAAGATTATTTTTACAACGCTCCTGGGCTTCTTGGTTATTTTGGGCATGCTCTTTCCGCTCTGGCCCAAACAGACTATGTCTAAAGACGAGAACCGGGCTTTAGCGCAAAAGCCGGCCTGGAATTGGTCGGAGGTCTTTAGTGGCGAATATTCCAGCGCCATGGACAGCTATTATGCTGATCAGTTTCCTTTCCGCCAGCAGCTGCTCAGTATCAATCGTGGTATTAGCGCGGCGCGGAATTATTTTCCCCAAAAGTCTGATGAGCAGATCCATCTGATTACCGCTAAGAAAGATTCCGGTGGTAAGGGCGGCGTAGAAAATCCGGAAGAAGACTTGTTTTCACAGGCAGAGGAAACTACAGCGGCAGAGACTGAAGTACAGGAAACAGAGCTACAGCCAAAAGAAGTCAAAGCCACGGAGGCTAAGCTGCATACCCAGGATCAGTTGGACTATGAAACCAGTAATATCGTAATTATCGGCAATCGTGCCATGGAGATCCATTACTATTCGCCAGATTATACGGCAGAGTACGCCAAACACATAAATCACTTGGCTTCCATCCTGCCGGAGAAAACACGCCTAATCAGCATGGTTGTGCCTACCGCAGTAGCTTTCTATGGTACAGAAGATCTACGTACCGGCACTTACTCAAATTTTGAAGCCATTCAGAATATCTACAATCATGAAGACAGCTCAATTTTTAAAGTAGATGCCTATTCAGAGTTGGCTAAGCATGTAGAGGAGTACATTTACTTTAGAACTGATCATCACTGGACCGGGCTAGGCGCTTATTATGCTTATGTAGCCTTCTGCGACGCGATGGAGTTGGAGGCAGCTCCCTTAGAACAGTTGGAACGATATGACGCGGAAGGTTATTTCCTGGGAACGCTTTATGGCTACACCGATAAATCACCACTGCTCCTAAGTGGTGAGGACCAGGGCATGTTCTACCTGCCACAGCATGATGCCAGTTACAATTACTATAGTGACGCCAAGATGGATGATCCGATCCCCGGAGCGCTGCTGGCTTACAGCGCGCCCACCGATAACCACTACATGCTTTATTTGGGTGGCGATGTGGCCTTGGGTCATATAGAGAGTGAGAATAAAAATGGTAAGTCCATCTTGGTGCTAAAAGATTCTTTCGGTAATGCCTTTATTCCTTATTTGATAGACCAGTACCAGGATATCTACGTGGTTGATCCACGCCGCTTCACTGATCCGCTCATCGACTTTATCAAGGCACAGGAGATCGATGATGTGATGGTGATCAACTACACCTTTGCTGTGTCCAATCCGGACTGGCTGGGCGGTTTTGAGCTGATCACCAATTATCCGCAAGACGAGCCAGAAGCGGAGGCATCAGAAGGCTAGGCAATCGGCCTGGCGGCGAAAAACCAATAGTCAGGGAATCGCTTTTGTAAGGTGGCCAGAGCAAGATCTCTGGCCGCTTCTTTTTTATAGATCGCATAGCAAGTGGGTCCGGAACCACTAAGGCTGGAGAAGCAGGCGGAGCTAGCTTCCAGCACATCTAAGAGCTCGCTCAGCGAGGAATATTGCTGACGAAGGAGCGGTGTAAAGTCATTTTTCAAGTGCTGAGACCAAAGCTCAGGCTTTGCTTGTATCTCAATGAGATCTTCTTTTTTAAAAGGCTGGGTGTACGCGAGTTTTCCTTTGTTTCTGGCTTTATCCAGCGCAGCAAAGACTTCGCCAGTGGAGAGACTGAAATTAGGTTTTACCAACAGCAAGGGAAGGGGACTGATACTTCCTAAATGCAGGATTTTCTCACCACTGCCACCTACCAGCGCAAGCCCTGCTTGGAGAAAGAAGGGCACGTCAGAGCCAAGGTTTTTGGCCAAAACCAGAAGTTGGTCTTCAGACAACCCTCTTTCAGGGAAGAGCTGGTTGAGAGCCAGTAGTGTAGAAGCGGCATCGGAAGAGCCGCCTCCCAGACCGGCGCCCTGCGGAATGCGCTTGAGAAGCTCAATTTTTAGATCAAGCTTCAGACCAGTCTTTTCTTGCCAGACCCGAGCTGCCCGATAGATCAGGTTATCGGGGCCTGTGGGTAAATTAGCACCCCTGACGCTTAGGTCGAGTTCTGCCGGCAAGCCAGTAGCCTTTGCCGCCGTAATGGTTAGCTCGTCTTGCAAGTCGATAGTCTGCATAAAGCTGGACAACTCGTGCAGGCCATCCTGGTTGAGTTTTCCTATCTGGAGACCAAGATTGACCTTGGCTGGAGCAAAAATAGTAATACTGGGCAAAGCAAAATCCTCGAAGCTAATTAGTACACTCACTGTGCGGAGTGGGTTCTTAAATTGATTATAGAGGAAAACTTTTTAGGAGAACAAAGCGAAACGGGCAAGAACATCTTCGATGTCTGCCCGTTTCATCGAGGCTGTACGATCAAGCTACAGTCCTCCTTTCTATGACCACCAACTAGCTACGCCTTTCCAGTGACCCTTCTGTTTCTTTCACTAAATCTGTCGCATCAACTCTCAAAATTCGGCTAACCGCCAAGGGGATCACAGTAGACTAAGAATTTTGAGGCCACTTCGAGTATCCTTTTTCTTACTCTTGAGGAATAAGCTTTATGATTCTCGCGTTGCTATTTGGTTTGAAACTAATATAGAACATTACCCTGGGCGCGTCAATAAATATTTGCACAAATTTTCAAATAAATTATGCGAAAGAAACAAAAGAGTTTGGCGAAACTATACAAGTCGGAATTTAATGGTAAGATTTGCACTGTTAGATCGTTTTTAGAGCTAAGGAAAGGGAAAGCCTTAATGTTGGAAAACATATTTCAAGAAGCTGCTTTATTAGGGCTCGAGGTGCTGCCCAGCACCGGTGAGACGTCCAATATCCCCATGGTTATCGGTCTCTTCGCCGCTGCCCTGGTTTTATTTATCTTGGTTATTGTCTTGCGCCGTAAGCAGAAATAGTAGTTTATACCGCTCCGGTCAAGCGACCGGACGGTAATTTCTTATAAAAATTGCTGGAACAATTGACACATAGACGATTGCCTGTTAAGATTAGCTTCGCCCTCCAGAGAAGTGGGCAAAAAACAAAGAAAATGCCACTTTAGCTCAGTAGGTAGAGCGCATCCATGGTAAGGATGAGGTCATCAGTTCGATTCTGATAAGTGGCTCCAGAGAATAAACCCCGTGACGATAGTGGTTGCGGGGTTTTTGCTTTCTATCCACTTGCTTTTACAGTTTAAGCTTTGGCGACAATTTTGATGATACAGCGTGCCATTTCGGGGGATTAGCAAGATACGCTATAATATAGCTTAGGGATTCGTTGAAGATTTCAGTTAAACAATATGGAGTTGCCCTTCCTCTGCTAAAGTCTTTATAGGATAGAGGGTTTTTTAGTAAGAGAAATTTGGAAATAGGGGGATTTTATGAAAAATAAATTTGCAATAAAACCGCCAGTTAAACGACAGCTGAAAAACCTGGCTTTATTGTTCACTTCAGTGGCCCTGGCCGCTAACTTGAGCACAGTCGTACCGCAAGAGAAACCCGTGCTGGTAGATCCGCCGGCCACTATTGAGTATCAATTAGACAGTGAAGCGGTGGAAACTCCGATAGTAGAAGAACCGGCAGTGCCGCAAGCCAAAGAGCCACTGGGATTTTGGGGCTTACAACGCCGCTTTTGGGATAAGCTGGCTCCGGTCAGACAGGGAATTATCAACAACTTCTGGCGCGTGTTGAGCTGGGCCTTATCTCTGGTATTGGCTTTGGCTTTTGTTTTTATCTGGCCTTTGCCGCAGATCTTGAGTAAAAGCAAAGAAAAGTTCGCGGATTGGCTGGCTGACCATGGCTTCTCGCACTTTTCCTTAGTGCTGAAGTTGGTTGCTCTTGCAGGGCTCGTGGGAGTTTATTTCCTGATACCTTCCCAGCGGAGGCCTTGGATCTTGGTTATCGGAGCAGCTTGCGTAAGCCTAATAGTATTGGCTTACTGTTACCTGTTTCGACTCTCTAAGAAGACCTCCGGCAGGGAGTTAGTTATCAGGGAAGGGTAACGCTCTCTATAACTTAGGCATCTGAGCGCGAGAAAGAGTTACTCATATGACTGCTGGCAATGTCCAGGACCTTAGCCAGGATTCTGTCAGTCTCATTTCGCAACATATCCGCCATCTTAGCGTCTGCTGCTTCACAGGCAGCGGATTTGTCGTCGGCTTGGGAAATAGCCTGGTCGCTTTCGATCAAGAAGCGGTGAGCTTTGGTTTGTACCATGAGCTTGTAGCGGTCTAATTCCTGGGCAGAGATCTTAAACTGACTATCAGCCAAAGCGCCGATCAAGCGATTAGCCCAGTAGTAGCTATTGGTGTCTACTTTGTCTGGGGTGAAGGCCAGGTATTCCGGTGTACGGTTTACGTTAGCGTAATAGGGTGTAATGGCGTTAAACACGTTAGAGGCATAGGTGATCCACTGGATGGCTCTATGGGCTTCGTCCACATAAGGGCGAATCTGTAAAATGGCAAGGTGTGAGGTTCGGTTGATGCCAATGGGACGGAAGGGCTTCTTGGGGCTATTGCCGTACATATCGTAAGGAGTACCTTCGAAACGGTTAGACAGCACTTCTTTTACGTCCTCAATGGTGATTTTTGCTTCTGGCGCCTGGCACCAGGGAATATCGTCATCAGTAGGCAGATAATCAGCATCCGGTCCATCCCAAAGATAGGTACGGGGGTTGAAGTAACGTTGCATAGCCCAGGCTCTGGGGGTGTTATAGACATGGTCCATGGAAGTGTGAGAACCAAAGGCCTGGCGAGGGTTGAAGTCACCTTCCAGGGTCAGATCCAAATGATATTTTTCGACAAACTCCTTGAGATCAGGGGAACAGAGGAAGTTTTCCTTAGCGCCATAAGCGTCATCAAAGTCAAAAAAATCTAAACCTAACTGATTGGGAATAGTGGCATAGCAATCGTCAGGTACGCGCCTTGCCATCCAGTGATGCCCACCAATAGTCTCAATCCACCAGATCTCGTCTGCATCCTGGAAAGCTACGCCATTTCTCTCGTAGGTGCCGTAAGTTTCCAGAAGCATACCCATGCGCTCTACGCCTTCGCGGGCCGAGTGGATATAGGGAAGGATGAGAGTAACAAAATCCTCCTCACCGATACCACCGGGACGTCCAGGCTGGTAATCAGGATCACCTTCTTTGCCTTTGGCAGCGATATAGGTAACATAAGGATCTGCGCCACCCACTCTTTCATTAGAAGTGATGGTCTCGGTAGCGGACATGCCTACATTAGCTTCATTGATGCCATGAGCGCCCCAGATTCCCTCGTGTGGCAGGGCATTGGGAATATAGGTGTAGCGCATTGGATTATCAGGTAAGTCAATCTCTACGTGTGAGAGGACGGACTTGTAGTGGCGAGGTTGGTCTTCCGGATGCATAACCAGATAATGTTTGGGACAAAATTCACCGGCGCCGCAATCTTCATTCCGCGCGACGATGGTCGAGCCGTCATAAGAGGCTTTTTTACCGACTAAAATCGTGGTACAAGGCATGATTATACTCCTTTGCTGTTATATGGCTGCGCCGGCCAAACTAGTCGACAGCAGCGGTACTCTCCTCATTATAGTTAAAAGCTGGCAATTATTTCGTTGAATTATCTGACAGAGATAAAAGAGCGGAAAAGCCTGCTATAAGCCTTCTTTGCCTTCCAGCAAACTCCCAATAGACAAAAAGTTCATTAAAGCAAATCACGAAATTATAATTGCATAAATATTTGTGATAAAATACTAGACTTTTCAGGTCAATACTCGTATTCTTTACGGGAGAGTATGGCCATTTATGGCCATAAATTTCTGACTTTTTGAGGAGGTTTTTATGGAAATTCTGAAACTCATCGGCGTAGTAATCGTCATCGTCGGCTTTGCAATTAAGCTGGATACGATTGCTACTGTAGTCATCGCCGGTATCGCTACCGGTTTGGTGGCGGGTATCCCACTGGATGAGATCCTCACCATATTAGGTGATAAGTTCCTCTCCAACCGTCTGGCTACCATGTTCGTCTTGACTTTACCGGTCATCGGCCTACTGGAGCGTTACGGTTTGAAAGACAAGGCAGTAGACTTTATCAGTAAGATCAAAGCTGCTACCGTAGGACGTATTGCCCTGCTCTACCAGGCCATCCGTGTGCTGTCTGCCGCTTTCTCTTTGAGAATAGGTGGTCACCCTCAGTTCGTACGTCCCCTGATCAACCCTATGGCTCAAGCAGCTGCTATTTCCCAATATGGTCATATAGACGAGAAATCCGAAGATGAGATCAAAGGCATAGTGGCTAGCGCTGAGAACGCCGGTAACTTCTTTGGACAAAACGTTTTTATGGCCGCTTCCGGTACGCTTTTGATCGCCAGTACTTTAGAAGAGCAAGGTTTTGCTGAGGCTACGGCCTTAGAAGTAGCTAAGTGGTCTATCCCCATTGCGGTTATCTCTGTTCTGGTGGCTGCTATCTACTACACCTACTTCGATAAGAAGCTGAATGGCCGTCTCTTAAACGGCAAGAAAGCATAGTGGGAGGTAAGTATCATGGGTGATTGGAAACAATTTAACACTGTCGCCGGTGAAGTCTTCTACGTCATCATCGCGATCATTTTTGTCTTAGTTGCCATAAATGCAATTAAGACTATTGAAGATAAACGTAAGAAATACACGACTTTCCTGTTCTGGATAGTCTTAGCTTTTACCTTCGCCATTGGACCTCATGTAGACAAGATGGTAACCGGTATCTGTGTAGTTGTATTAGCTATTCTTACCGGAAGCAAGGGCGTTACTCAGGGCAAGGGCAAAGAGCTTATCCCCGAGGAAACCAGAAAACATGCTGACCGCATCGGCTATAAGATCTTCATCCCGGCTCTTACCCTGGCAATTTCTGCTGTGCTCCTTGCCAGCCTGTTGCCTAAGATGTCCGGCGCGGTAGTACTGGGCTTCTCCGGTCTTGCCGGCCTTATCTCTGCCCTTGTCATCACCAAGGCTAAATTTACAGAAAGCGCCAGCGAAGGTGTTCGCCTCATGGATAATGTCGGAACCACCGGTATCCTGCCGCAACTGTTGAGTGCTTTAGGCGCGGTCTTTACCGTAGCCGGTGTTGGCGAGGTTATTTCTTCCGGCGTATCCGCAGTTATTCCTGAAGGCAATAAATTTATCGCCTCTGCTGTCTATTGCATTGGAATGGCCCTCTTCACTATGATTATGGGTAACGGCTTTGCCGCTTTCTCGGTGATCACCGTTGGTATCGGTATCCCCTTCCTGATCATGCAGGGCGCTAACCCCGCTATCGTGGGCGCGCTCGGTCTGACCGCTGGCTATTGCGGTACTCTGATGACCCCGATGGCAGCCAACTTTAACATCATGCCCGCCGCCTTGTTGGAAACCAAGAGCCAATACACTATCATCAAGGCCCAGATACCCTATGCGCTGGTCATGCTCTTAGTGCACATCTTCTTGGTTTACTTCCTGGCATTCTAGTAAACGAAAGGAACCGTAATGAAAATTTTGCTAACTGCCTTTGACCCCTTTGGAGAAGATAAGGTAAACCCTGCTTTAGAAGCAGTAAAGATCGTTGACACCAAAAAGATTGACGCAGAAGTCATCAAACTGGAAGTACCCACGATCTTTCATAAGTCAATTGAAAAGGTACAAGCAGCCATGCGCGAACATAAACCGGATGTGGTGCTTTGCATCGGTCAAGCCGGTGGTCGTTACGCGCTTACTCCGGAAAGAGTCGCGATCAACTTAGACGATGCCCGAATCAAGGACAACGCTGGTAATCAACCTATCGATGTACCTGTGTTTGAGGATGGCGCTCCGGCTTATTTCTCCAATCTGCCCATCAAGGCCATGGTGGAATACATCAAGAAAGCCGGCCTGCCGGCTTCTGTATCCAACTCAGCCGGAACCTTTGTTTGCAACCACCTCATGTACGGTGTCCTTTATACGATCGCCAGGGAATTCCCCGAAGTCAGGGGTGGCTTCATGCACGTACCTTTCATTCCCGAACAGGTAGTAGATCGGGCTAATACCCCTTCCATGGCCTTAGAGGATATTGCTAAAGGTATCGAAGCAGCCCTCTGTGCTATCGTAGACCACAAAGATGACCTCAAAGTCACCGGTGGTAAAGAATTCTAATTAAGCGCGGAAAACGCTAATCGACCGAAATTAACGCTAATCAGGCATAGCTGTTGCTGGTTGAACATAACTACCTAAACCAGCGAAGCTAATGCCATAGAAGCGCAAATACAAAAAGCGGCCTTCTCTCGAGAGGGTCGCTTTTATTCTTACTGATTAAATAAAAAAGCAGCAGTTTCGAACTGCTGCTAAGCTGGTGACCCGTAGGGGACTCGAACCCCTGATACCGCCGTGAAAGGGCGGTGTCTTAACCGCTTGACCAACGGGCCGTAATAAGTGGTAGCGGCGGTAAGATTCGAACTTACGACAAACCGGGTATGAACCGGGTGCTCTGGCCAACTGAGCTACGCCGCCGAATATTACCAGCGCTTTTGAATACTATCAAAGCTTTGCTTACTTGTCAAACTTTTTTGCGAACC
>JAUNLW010000007.1:0-142 GCA_030532065.1 Eubacteriales bacterium
TTTCCAGAAAAGATAGCCCTTGCAGTTGCGGGATTTTATTTTGCGCCGTCAATTAAAGCTTTTCCGGTGGCTTGACCAGTTATTGGAGCCTAGTGTAGTTTATACTAGTATACCGAATGTTGGTGTACCTGATGTTGGTGTA
>JAUNLW010000007.1:152-63943 GCA_030532065.1 Eubacteriales bacterium
GCTGTTTTTATTTTTGATAGTGTTTTTGTTTTTTGTGTTTTTGATGCTGGTGTACGTGATGCTGGTGTTCTTGGTACGGGTGTACTTGATATAAGTAGTAGTATGGTTAAAGGACTTGGAAAGTGTGCTTTTATGGTGGCTGATTCAGCCGATTCAGATAGTATAGACCCAGATGATAAAAACAGCCTTCCACTGGAAACGAATGCGAAGGCAAATAGAACTCATGAGTATACGGGCGCGAGCGCATATGATGCTCAACTGTTATCCGAAGATAATGCTGATCTGGCTCGGGATTTAACTAATGCTGATCTGGCTCGGGATTTATCTGATGCGGAGCTGGGGCTGGAATCCGATCAGGAACTGACAGCTAAGCCAAACTACACGGTAAACCAAAACTTCTTCCGCTTTGTTTTGCCTTCTTTGGCGGCGATGCTAACTTATACCTTCTATACCATGGTGGATGCCTTTTTTGTGGCCCACTATGTAGGCAAAATTGGTCTAGCATCAGTCAACCTGGCAATGCCTTTTGTAAACGGCTTCTTTGCCTTGGGTATTTTATTTGCCATCGGTACGCTGGCAGTTTGTTCTTACTTCTTGGGTAAGAATCAGCATGAAGACGCCAATCGAATATTCTCAATGGCCTTTAAATCGGCGCTCTTATTCACACCTGTTTTGGCCATTTTATGCTTTATTTTTGCCTCTCAGATTGCTGGAGTACTGGGGGCGGAAGGGGTTTACCTGCCACTGGTAACCCGCTACCTCAAGATCGTCTTGATCTTCTCTCCTTGCTTTATTCTAGCCTACCAACTGGAAGTTATGGCCAAGGCGGACGGTCATCCACGGCTGGCAATCATAGGAGAACTGGTTGCGGCTGGCACCAATATTTTCCTTGACTGGCTCTTTGTAGGCAAACTCGGTATGGGAGTTGGCGGCGCAGCACTGGCTACCGCTTTAGCCCAGGTCTTAATGCTAATTATCTATCTGATTCACTTTATCTTCAGGTCTTCCAGGTTGCACATCAGTTTGAAGGTAAGTATAGATATGAGGCAGCTGGGTAAAATGCTGGCCATGGGACTGGGCGATTTCTTCTCAGAAATTGGTGTTGGCTTTAGCATTTTCTTTTACAACGCCTTTATCCTGCATTACTTCGATGAAGACTATCTGGCCCTATATTCAGTTGTGGCTTATCTTGGATTATTCGTGGAATCCTGTTTCCTGGGTGTGTCACAAGGCACGCAACCCTTGTTCTCCTATTACTGCGGACTTAAGGATCGCAAGAATTCGCAAAAGCTCTTACATCGCAGCGCCTTTGTTCTTATGGGAATAGCAACTTTGGCCTATGCGCTCTGCTTCTTCCGAGGAGATAAGTTGTTTGCGATCTTCTTTAAGCTGACAAGCGCGGAGCAGGCTACTGCTGTGCGCATGCTTCGCTTAATGGCGCTGGGCTTTTTCTTCTCCGCGCCCAATAACCTGGTTGCTTCTCACACGGTAGCACACCTAATGAGTAAAGCTTCAGCCTGGATCCACTTGAGCAGGACCACTATTTTTGTGCTTCTCTATCTCTTCATCACTTCCCGCTTTAACCCAGACTTTATTTGGCTGGCTAAACCGCTGGCGGAAGCTACAAGCTTGTGCCTAATCTCCATACCGATTTTCAGGCAGCGTTCCGATTACTGGAAAGATCTGAGTGAACGCACAGTAACAACAGGCCAAGAATAATCAACCGGCCAGGATCTGTGTGGCATAGACTTATCAGATAACCGACTAGGATCTGTGATGTGACATATACTTATTAGATAAAAGGTTAGCGAGCTGCGCTGGCTGCTTGGTCGATACGACTGCCAATCTCAGTTAGTAGTGGCTCGTAGGAAACACCCCGCAGCTCATAACCTGGCTGGTGGGCGGAGATGCTCATAGCACGCACTAGGAGTTCGCCGGCTAATTGCGCAGCGACGGAGAGGGCGACTCCGCGGAAATAAGCAGCTGACACAATAGAAGCAAATAAGTCACCGGTACCATGAAGCTTGTAAGGCAAAAGATCGTGGGCACATTCATGGTAAGGTTGGTTTAGTCCCTTGATCGCGTTAACAATCTTCCCGTCTCCCCGCTCAATACCTTTGAGAATAACGGTCTTGGACCCGATATCCAGCAGCCTGTCCACCATGGCTTCTGCCTCAGCCTCACTGTAATTTTGGCCTTGATAAGGCTCATCTAAAAGAATGGTCGCTTCTGTCAAATTCGGTAAGATAACGTCGGCTCGTTGGCAGAGCTCCGACATCTTAGCGCACATCTCATCGGTATATGTCTTATAACGCTCACCGTGGTCGGCCATGCAAGGATCAACCACTAGTTTCCATTCTGGATGGCGGTCAAAGAGTCTGGCAAAGATATCAATCTGTTCGGCTGAGCCTAAGAAACCAGAATATGCACCAGCCAGGTCAATATCGATCTTGTCCCAGACTTCCAAATATTCCTCTAAGTGAGGCGTCATATCAGTAAAGCTGTAGTAAGGGAAAGCCGTGTGCGCAGCCAGGATAGATGTAGGGATCGCGCAGACCTCTATGCCCGCAGCTGAAAGTACCGGTATAGCGACTCCTAAGGAACAGTTGCCATAACCGCATAAGTCATGGATGGCGGCTACTCTGGGGATGAGAAAGTTTTCTTGCTGCATGGATAAGGGCATGGACGCCTCGCTTTCTAACCTGCCAACCAACGTCGTGGTCTGTTTGGGCAAGCATTCACCATTCTAGACAGTGATGGTCATTTGTCAACGCGAAGAACGCTCAGGCGCTTGCTTGCTGGCTCGCAACACAGCCTTGCTCATGTCTTCTCTTTGCTGGCTGTAATAGGAGCGATCGCCCAGAGAAAGCCCACTGCTGTCCTGTGGATAAAAGAGTCGGCCATGCTTAACGTCTAAGAGGTAGGGCATAAGAATCAGGCCCTTTTGCAGCTTGCTGGCGAAGTTTACTACTGCCACGCCAGAAGATAACATCTCCTCATCAGAATCCATATCGCTTACTAGAACGATGGCATTATGCGGGATACGGCGTTGTGCCTGCAAGACGTATTCACTGGCTTCATTAATGTGCCTTTCCGCGATCAGAAAATTGAGCATGGGTTTATATATTACGGCAATGCGAGAGGCCTCTTTTCCGTTGCCACGCTCTAAGACTACACCAAAGCTCTCACGGCTTACTTCACGATAACCGGACCTAAATAAACCGGCTAATAAGCCATGGACTGCCGCGTCACCTTCCAGGGGATATTCACGCGGAGAGAAAAACTGATAGCGCCTGATGGCTTTGAGATCTGCCAGACTGGCTGTGTCGGCTGGATCGTAGCGTTTAAATAAATAGTTGGCGCTGAAGCCACGAATACTCTCAAGCAGCAATAAGATATAGAGTAATGGCAAGATCCAGACGAAATGCCTCAAGAAAGACAGTCGACCTAAATTGCCCAAGGCAGCACGATTAGCAAGTAACCAGACCACAGCTATACCCAAGGCAAGCAAAATGAGGATCTGATTGATAAATTCTCGAATGAGTGTGCGTTTTTCTTTCATGGTCTTGCTCTCGCTTCCGCTTTTTCTGCGCCCGCTATTCCTCATCAGGCTGGTTTAAAGTCTTATATACATAGATATCTTCCGCGAATTCTGCAAAAAGCGCAAGTAAGTCACCTTCACTGGCCTTTACCTGACCTTGGAAGAAGCCGTTTCTTCCGCCTCCTCGCACTTCAAAGCGCTCCGCCATGACCGCCTGATAGGGAGCGAGGTCAAAGTCTTGGGCGGCAAAAACATAGCGGTAAATTTCTTCCCCTTGCGGTACAAAAATAAAAATCTTAGAGATAGCATGTGTGGTAGACCATTTAGCCAAGTTTTTCTGACCAGATTTATCCAGTCCGCTGTCAAGCCAGAGCAAACCCTCCGGCTGGCGTAGCTCCGCCAAGAGGCTTAAAAGCTGTTGTTGACGGCAGCTTAGTTCTTTATTCAGTTCCGCTACTTGCTCTAAGGGACGAAGCAGATCTGGAACCAGTTTACGCGCTTCCACCGAATAAGCCTGGGATAGAGTTCTGGCTTCTTCTGCCAGATGGCGGTAATCAGCAAGCGCTCTGCGTCCGCAGTAAGCAGTCAGGCGTACACCACCTTTATAGGCCAGGCTGTGTACTATTTTTACCAGACCGACTTCTCCGGTTCGGATCAGATGTGTGCCACAGCAAGCGCAGAGATCTACTCCTGGTATCCTGATTAGACGAACTTGGCCTTCCAGGGCTTTTTTGCTGCGATAATCCAGTTCTTCCAACTCATCGGCTGAGGGATAAAGTACCTCTACTGGCAGGTTTTGGAAAACAGCCTCATTGACCGCGTTTTCCAGTCGCTGCAGGTCTTCCTCGTTTAAGAACTTATCAAAATCGAGTGTCATCTCTGTCTCGTTGATGTTGAAGCCAACATTGGTCACACCGAAAAACTGCCTGGCAAAGCCGGAGATAAGATGCTCGCCAGTATGTTGCTGCATAAAAGTGAAGCGGCGCTCAAAGTCGATTTGGCCCTTAATCTTGCTGCCGGGAGCCAATTCCGGTCCCGCGATAAGATGCCATTGCCTATTTTCACGGTAATAAGTGTCTAGCACTGGATAAGCCTCAGACCAGCAATTATCTTTTTCCTGCCAAATTCGCAACTTGCCTCGATCGCCAGGCTGACCGCCACCCTCTGGATAAAAACAGGAACGAGAGAGCTCTACTTCCCAGAGTTCTCCTTTATCGTTTTTTTGCTTTTCCTTGTAGGGTCTACAGGCTAAAAGCTCTGCCTCAAATTCCTTTCGATAAGGTTCCTGATAAAACAGGCTTGTAAAATCCATAATTTCTCCTTTGGCTTACTTAGTCACTGGCTGACTCGAACACCAACATACCCCCAGGTAGGACCGAGTGGAAGCGCTCATGGTGACGGTTGCCTCGCTCATTCAGAAATTCACCCTGAGGGTTGTATTCAGTTATTACCATCTGCTCGTTTTTCGCGCTATCCAGCCTGACTAAACGTGCCTCATGCGAAAGATTAAGCAGGAAGATGATATCTCTGTCTTTTGAACGGAAAGCAAAGGCCTGTAAGACCTGGTCTTCTTCATTTCCGGAATCGGAAACCTGGACTGTAAGCGGCACCGCTCCGGCCAAATCACTCTCACATTTTACCAAAGTGGTCAGGACAGATTCCGGCATGGCATTAAAGTCTGAAGTCAGGCTGGGAAGGCTAAGTATTTTCTGCTGGCCCAAGCCATCCAAGGCGGCCAGCATGTAATCTGCTAATCGCAAATCGCGATCAGTGCCGCTAATGCTACGTACCAGCTCAGGGCGAGCACTCGGCATCCATAAAGGCTCACGCAGGCTGCCTGTGGCCCAGTGTTCTTTTTCTGCTCGCAGGCTCTCTACATTTCCCATAGGTTTCAGCGCGCGCAAGTCGTAAGCGTGAGCGTCAGCTTCAGAGAGTAGTACACCGCCTTCGTAGCACATACCATCGATGAAGACTAACTGGTCGGCAACCTGCTCATATTCATTGGTAGAGCGGATAATAGCCATGGCCCATTCTACAAAAGCCTTGCGCTCGGCGTCGGAGCGGAACTCGCTGTCCCCAGTCTCAACAAACTCCAGATAGACTTGATCAAAAATCTCGTTCCAGCTGGCCAGATTACCATCGGCCACCCGTTTTTGTCCGTACTCGGTCTGCCGGTTGCCAAAAAGATATTGCATGAGATGGCGCAGCTCAGGTTCCGTAACCCCACGTTCCAGGCAGAACCAGGGCAAAGACTTGCCACTTTCGGTCAATTCGGCCGCTTCTTTAAGACTGCCGGCATAGCGGCTCTTCAGGCCATTGGTGTCACTGAGCAGCCAGCGGCCAGTCGGCGCGTAGTAAAACTCCGGTCCTAGGACCGGACTACCTATGCGCAGAGCGGAAAGTCTAAGCACATCCGGGTTTAAGATCTGCAAGTCGGCGACCGCCAAAGCATGAACTTTAGGCTGGTCCGCCCTTGTCAGGGAAATATCGTCCAGGAAGACTTGCTCACAGTTTTGGAAAAGAAATTGCAAATTCATTTCTGAGCTGTCCACCAACGGCCAGGGCAAGACAATGATCGCGGAATAATCTTGCCATTCGCTAGTTAAATAGCGTCTAACCCGCTCTGGAGTTATGCCAGGGCCAGTAAGACTGAGGTCCACTCTTGCCTGATCGTTATCGGCCTTGGCCCGGAAATTAAGCTCGAATGCCGCGCCGTTCTGCATCAGCTTGAGCGCTTCTGGCGTGATCTGGTAGCTGAGTTTGATTCCGGGTTGGTCTTTAAAGGATTTTGCCTGATAACGTAATCCGCTGTAAATCCCTTCCACCACGTCGTTTTCTGCTTCAGTGTTGTTCTGAGCAGATCCGGGCATGGTTAACGAGAGAACATATGAGGCGTACAGGCTAGCCTGCTCATTGGGCACCAGTTCGGCCTTAGCCGGTAGACGACAATACCAGTCGCCGGTTGGGACGGTTAGTTGCTCACCTGCTGCAAGCTCCGGGATAAAGGAACGTTCTCTGGACCAAGGCAGGGGTGAAAGCTTAGTTAAACGCACCATGTCTCCCGGCAGATAAGATTCTTCCTCCAAATGACGGTCCGGAACCAGCGTCAGATTCATACTAGCCCGACCCAGTCGTCCATCCTGGCTGGCTGCCAGCAGTACCCCATGGCTGTTTAGATAAAAGGCAGAGAGCTTTCTATCGGTCAGCTCCGGCCTGAGAATATCCCAATTTTGGCCGCCATCTCGACTTTCGTAGAGATGACCTTTGGCATCTAAAAGCAGGAAGTGGCGGTCAGAGAACATTTCAGCAGCCTCAAAGTCGGGAAAAGAAGCGATATTTAAGTTTGTTTTACCGTAGATCGCCTCGGCTTTTTGTTTGGCTACGGCAAAGGAACGCGGGTCAATGGTCCGAACGCCTTCTTTATCTCCCTGATGCCAGAATTCCACATGGCCATTCTCTCCCACTCGCAGGTAACAATCCTGCCAGTGGCTTAAAGCACGAAAAGACGGAGTCTGTTCCCGCCCAGGCAAGATTTGTGTCCATTGCTGCCCATTTTCGCTCGCGTAAAGTGATTGATCCTGGCCTTGGACAAACAAATACTTACCCTCGCTGAAGACTCGCTCAATCGGTCCTCTCAGCCTGATATTCGCCTTGCGGAAGCTTTCATCTTGATTCAGATAAGCCTGCCCCTCGCGATCTAAAGCCAAAATCAACTGCGTATCTGTCTGATCCAGGCAAGCCAAATCTTTGATCGGCGCCTCCAGTCCGGGCCAATCCAGTTTTTCCAGCTGCGGTTTTGCAGCTGGATTCAGGGTATAGATCTGTCCTGCCTGGTTCAGGAGTAAGCCTCCTTCGCCCCAGGGACAATAGGTTATCAGGTCGAGGCCATCTTCTGTACGTAAGAGACTTAAATCCGCCTGCAAGTCATAGGCAACATAGCCGCCCTCACCATAAGCCAGACTACTGCGCCGTTCTGCAGGGCCAATCTCACCCAGGCCGTACCATTGCAGTTTGCTGGGACTGTCAGGTGGCAAAGCTATGTCTTGAAAATCCGTCGGTTGCTCAGTTCTTACCGCCTGTATGAAGCCTGATTTCTTCAGCCTCAGTTGACCGCGCCGAGTCGAATAAACTTCAAAGTTAGCTCCTGCAAAAAAATCATCCAGTGGGATTTCTCCCTTGATCTCATCCAGCTGATCGGATACTGCCAAATAGATTTCCTGGCTGCTGCCACCATCTGCTTGCAGCATTTTGCGATAGACAAAAGGCTCAAAGGCACCATTAACCAGAAGATTAGATGCAGATACTTCCGCTAAATCGAGGCCACTACCTTTGATGACTTGGCTTTCAGCCAGTGGAGCCAATGTACGCACACGATAGATTCCTCCCTGGTCAACCGCCAGGCTGGCTTTTCTGATCAGATAAGCAACCGGCAAGGCAACCAAGAGGCAACAAAGTGCCAGGGTCAGCCAAGTGCGTGCTTTTATTTGTCTTAGCCAGCGGAAAGTAAACATACTAAAAACCCTGGTCGTGAGAGCGGGCCTCGCGGAAATGTTGAGCCAACAAGATCAGGAACATTAAGATCTGCAAGATTCTTAATGCGACAATGACCGGCGAATTGGGCAGAAACCACTGCGGTAGCACTCCTCCCAGGAAATTAAAGAAAGCGTGCGCTAAAAAAGCCAAATAGAAATTTTCACTTTCCCAGTAAATGTAGCCTATAACTAAACCCAGGATAAAGGCATAAACCGCCTGTACCAAGTTACCGTGGACCAGGCCAAAGATAAAAGCCTGCGTCAGTATGGTTGTCTTGCGTGACAGGGCCCGACTATACTCGCCCATGGAAATGGCCCGGTAGATCAGTTCCTCAATCAACGGGACCATGAGAGCACTACTGGAGATTAGAAGTAGGGGCGACACCGCCTGTCCACCTAACTTTTCCATCAGTTCCACATAGTGCGCCAGGCGCAGGGAAATAAAGTCAAATTGGCGTGCCAGAAGATCAAGCAGCATCAACCAAACATAGGCCAAACCTTGCGCGGAAAAGCTAAGTAACAGAACTCTGCCTACGGTATGAGCGTCCGTCCGTTTATGAAGGAAAATCCGAGGATTGCGCTTGCTTCTGCGCCAAATAAAAAACGCCAGGATGGGCAATAGGATCAATCCAGTAAGCAAGCTGGTTTTTGCCATGAGGTCTGGCTGAGCCAAAGCCTCTTGCAAAGTTTGTGAGCTGACAGGATCAGCCAAAGCGGAAAATAAACTTTGATCCCAGTTGAGACCCTGATTGGCCAACATCAAAGCCACAAAGCTTTGCAGTATTAAGTGCAAAAAGATAAAAACTAAGGGTAGGAGCAAGGCAAAAAAGCTGCCACCTGAGCTAGAAGAACCGGAAGGGTTTAAGTCAGTGGCAGCGTTTAAATTATCGCTGTTGCCAGTTTTCATATCGGGCATGCTAAAAGTCCTAACTACTCGCTTCTAAACAGGCTGTCCTCGCCTATTCCCTGGCGTTACTGTAACGTTGGTAAAAAAGCTCAAAGACCAGATCCAGTTCTTTACGGCTGCGGATAGAGCAGAAATAGCGGCTGCCATCCGCGCCTCGATAGCTCCGCATCAAAACGATTTCCGGCTCATGCCGGCTGCTGGCTTCCGGGCGATAGTGGTACATTACGCAGTATTCCTGCTTACGGAACTCAAACACATCAACCACGGAAACGTAATATTCCTGGCCGTTTGAATCATCGGTAATTACGGCCAGGAGATTATCTTCTTTTTCGCGTGATTTGGCAGAACGGGTTTGAGTGCGGGATGATTTACCACGAGCAGGCAAGGTCTAGTCCTCCTCGTTATCAAAGTCATCCTCGTCGAAATCGTCATCTTCATCTTCGAAGTACTCGTCTAAGATCATATCGTAGGCGTCATAAATGGCGTCGGCCTCATCCTCATCCAAGGTCACGACATAGCTGTCGCCATCTTCGCCTTCTTCGACACGCACGATAAAGTACTCGTCTGCGTCTTCCGTATCGTTCACGAGTACCAGATAGTCGTCATCTTCCAGTTCAAATTCGTCGACGATCATGAAAGCAAAGATTTCGCCGCTTTCTGGATCTTCAATTTGCAGGATGGGGTCAGACTCCTCGTCCCAATGCTCGTGATTATGATCATCACAGCCACAGCCACAACCATCATCTTCGTTATAATAAAGCTTGTTCCAATCTATCATTTGGGCCTCCAATTTACGTCTAAACGTATTACGGCAAAAGTCAGCCTTAGGGCAGCTCTTACTTGGCGTAATTATAACATAGGCCTATTCTCTGCCCAAGCTTCCACAAGGCAAGAGCCGGCCTTTGTGTTAAAATCTAAGGAAGTTGGGCCAAGGCCCTGCCCCCTGTCTTAAAGCCGCATGATAGCGGCATCTAAGACATCGATCACGTGGAGGAAGTAGATGATTGATAGTGAAACCACTCGCTTTGAGATGGGCAGCGAGAGAAAAATCCAAGCCCGGGAGATCATGACCGAAGTGATGCAAGCTTTGGAAGAGAAGGGTTACAACCCCATTAACCAGCTTGTAGGATACTTTGTGTCCGGCGATCCCACTTACATCACCAACCACATGGGAGCCAGAGCTACTATCCGCCGCATGGAAAGAGACGAGCTCCTGGAAGTCATAATTCGCGACTACGTCCAGCAACTTAAAGATGGTTCCGACAACTAAGCGCCTACTCGCTCTTGACTATGGCACCGTGCGAGTAGGAGTTGCCATTTCCGATCCCCTGCGTATCTTGGCTCGCGGACTAGAAACGATTGAGCGTCAAGGCGACGATGAGCGCGTTATTGCCCGTGTACAGGAATTGATCCAAACTTATGATATCGGCGCGATTGTGCTGGGTTTACCTCTCCGTACCGATGACCTGCCGGGAGAAAAAGAGACGGAGACGCGGGCCTTTGCCGAGAAACTGTTTGCGGCCACGGGCCTGGAGATTATTTTCCAAGATGAGCGCTATACCACTGTCATGGCCCATGAACTCATGTCTCAGGCAAAAATAAAGGTCCAGGATCGCAAAAAAATCGTGGACCAAATCGCTGCCGAGATCATTCTGCAGGACTATCTAAACAGCCTCTAGCCAGCTGCTAATCTTTACTTCCCTAAAGCATCAGACTGAGCGGTCTTAAGTAAAGTCGACCTTCCTTGCAGGTCTCTACTTTAGCCCGCCATAAATCTCCTTGCGCGGGAGTTTTGTCCATTTTCTCATTTTCCACTGAATTAAAATCGATCAAAGCCGGGAAATAACGAGCTGTATATCCGTTATACAGCCCATCTTCCTCCGGCTGTTCCAAGATAATCTCCACTTCCTCTCCGATAAAACTCAGGGCATTTTCCCGCGCCAATCTCTCACCCAAGAACTGCAAGCGCTCGCTGCGCTCTTTGCTGACTCTGGCCGGCACTTGATCCGGGAAGCTGGCCGCAGGTGTATGGCGTCTTCGTGAGTAACGGAATACATGCAAACGACTAAAGCCTATTTCCTGGCAAAAATCGTAGGTTTCCTGGAAATCTTCTTCGCTCTCTCCCGGGAAAGCCACCATGACATCGGTGGTTATTGAAGGGCGGTCAAAGTGTTGGCGTAAAGCTGTCACCAGGGCACGATAATCCTCTTTTGTGTATTTGCGGTTCATCCGCTTTAGTACGCGGTCGCTACCACTTTGCAGAGAGAGGTGGAAGTGCGGGCAGAGCTTGTCGATACCGGCTATGGCTTCTACAAAGGCGGGAGTTAAAGACTGCGGTTCCAGGGAACCAAGCCTAATGCGGAAATTTCCAGGCAGCTCGGCCAGCTCGCCAATCAGCTCTGCCAGGGCCAAATGGTCGCGTCCCAGGTCTTGCTCAAAAGCTGTGAGATGGGTGGCCGTTAGGACCAATTCTTTACTGCCTCGCTCAATCAGAGCTTGGGCTTCCGCTAAAATATCGGCCCTGTCACGGCTGCGCACCGGTCCTCTGGCCAGGCAAATAGCGCAATAGGTGCAAAATTCCTGGCAGCCATCCGCTACCTTGAGCTTGGCCCGAGTTTCTTCTTGCCTCACTAATTGGCCTAATTCTTCGTATTGACGGTTATAGGGGAAAGGAGCTGCCTGCTCTTTACTGGGTGTGGTGCCCTTTCCCTGTCGTACGGCAGCCAACGCTTCTGCTACCAGTTCCAGACGGTAGGAAGTACCACCACAAAAATCGGCCAATTCAGACATATCTTCCAACTGGCTCTGGCAGCCCATGGCCACCAATATGGCATCAGGGGCAAGCTTACGTGCTCGACGCATGGCTTGCCTGGCTTTCCTGCCGGCCTCTCCGGTGACGGTGCAGGTGTTGAAGATAATCAGGTCAGAGTCTTGGTAGTCGGCTAATTCTTGGCCATTACGTTCCAGGAGCCAGGCCGCCACTGCTTCTGCCTCATAGGTGTTGGACTTGCAACCAAAACTGTGGACGTGAAAATTAAAGGGCGGCTCGCTCTTTTGGTCTGGAGTAAGGTCTTGTGTATATGAATTCTTGATCATTTGCTATTACTTAACTGCTTTCTGCTACAATGGAAAAACCGGCAGCTAATTTGTCGGTTAGGGAGGCGTTAATCAGTATGATCACATTCCATGTTTTACTCAATACGGTAGATAAGGTAAAGGAATTTGTCAAAATAAGTTCCCGCTACCCCTTTGAGATTGACTTGTCCTCCGGCCGCTATGTGGTAGATGGCAAGTCTATCATGGGCATTTTTAGTTTCGATCTCCACAAGCCGGTCGAAGTAAGAGTCTTGGCCCACAATGCCGACCAGTTTATGCGCGATGTAGAGCACTTGATCGTAGAACCCGCTCCTGACAACGAATAGCTCGGCTCAAAGCCCAAACCAGGCCGTCTAACGACGGCCTTTTCTATTTTTATAGCCTTTATTTGAGCGCTTTTTATAAGAGCGAGTCTTGGTTTGCTTAGCTTTATATTTGTTCCGCGATTTATGTTTGGCCGCTTTGATCTCGGTCCGAGAAACCCGGCCACGAATCTTATCTTCATGTTTTAAGAGAGCAAAATCCAGGAAACGTCGTTCCAAATCTACCTTGGCCACTTGGACTTCCACCGGATCACCAATATGGTAGTGCTCACCACTGTCACGATTGATAGCCATAAGTCGGTCTTCCACAAATTCGATATAGCCCTGACCCATATCTGCGTAGAACACCGCTCCTTCTACCGTGTTGGGTAACTGGACATACATGGAAGATTGACTAAAGCCTGAGATCTTGCCTTTATAGACCTCTCCCAGCTTATCCTGATAATATTCCACGATCTTCTGGTCGTCGGCATCTCTTTCCGCGCTGATGGCAACTCGTTCCATCTCGGATATATGACGAGCTACCTCCTTGAGGTCTTTTTGTCTGCGTTTTTCTTTTTGGCCTTCCAGGCTTTTCTTAACCGCTCGATGGACGATGATATCTGAATAACGGCGAATGGGGGCAGTAAAGTGGCAGTACTGATAAGCAGCCAAACCATAGTGTCCCAAATCTTCTACCTCGTAGCGGGCCTTAGCCAGTGAGCGGAGTAACATCTCGGAGAGCGTGGTGCCATAGTCTTCACTTTTGAGTTTTTCCAAGAGTTTTTGCAAAGACTTGGGGCTCATATCCAGGCTAGGCCTATAGCGCAGACCCAGTTCCTGAGCAAATTGGATAACTTGCAGGAGTTTATCCTCGTTAGGCTCTTCGTGGATTCGGTAGACTGCCGGCAAACGCCTGTCATCACAAAAGGCAGCCACATACTCATTGGCCGCGATCATGAAAGACTCAATAATCCGATTGGCCTCGTCCTGCCACTCGCCGTAAATATCGGTTACCTTGCCCTCCTCGTCCAAAATAATCTTGGTTTCGGGGAAATCGAAGATCAAAGCGCCTCTTCTTTTTCTCAGCCTAGAGAGCTTAGCGGATAATTCGCGGGCGAGTTCAAGGCTTTCTGGAAACCATTCCGGCAGATCCGGTCCATACTCACCACTGTCAAAAATCTCCCGCAATTCTTCATAAGAAGTACGCAGCTGTGAACGAATAACGGTCTTGGCCAGTTGGCCGTCTTGTATATGTCCTTCACTATTAAAGTCCAGACGGCAGGACAGGCAAAGCCGATCTTTGCCTGGGTTGAGGCTACAAAGTCCGTTGGAGAGCCTGGGGGGAAGCATAGGTAAAACCCGGTCGACCAAGTAGACCGAATTTCCTCGATTAAAGGCTTCCTTATCTAGTTCGCTTCCCGGTATGACATAGTGACTGACATCAGCGATATGGATCCAGAGCCGATAACCCTCCTCAGCTAATCTTTCTACCGAGATCGCGTCATCCAAGTCGCGCGCGTCCAAACCGTCAATAGTGTAGGTGTGTTGCTCGCGCAGGTCGAGTCTGCCGGAGTAAATTTCCTCTATTATTTCATCGGGATCAGGATCACTGGGAAACTTTTCTACCTCCGCCAATACAGCTTCCGGGAATTGCTCATGCAGGCAGTAGGAGCGGATAATACCCGTGATTGCCACGTCAGAAGAACCCGGATCGCCCAGAACTTCCACGATCTTACCGTGGGCATCTCCGGCAGAACCAACAGCTGTAAGTTCTACCACCACCTTCATACCTGTGGGCGCGCCATTAAGGTTCTTACGGGCAATCTCGATCTCACGGCCAAAACGTGGATCCGGTCTATCTAAAACTACGCTGTAGTTGCCGCGAGAGCGCATTTCCAGGATACCGACATAACCACGCTCACCTTCCTGCCTTAATTCATAACCTTCACCTAAACTGGATACAGTTAGCATTTTACTTCTCCTATCCGGTCCCAGCCTTAACGGACCTAAACAATCTTTATAATAAAAAAGCTGCCTACGGGGCAGCTTTAGCATTAGGAGTTAACTTGTGACCTGGCCTCCTGTTAGCCTAGGCACGTCCTGTTAGCAGATATAAAACAACTGACAGAATGGCAAAAGAGATGGCCATAATCGAGGTCAACTTTTTGAGTTTCTCTTCTTTAGTGCCGCCACCAGCTCTATCTAAGAAGCTATCGACCTCACCGGCTAAACTGCCTAAACCGCCACTGCCGACATCTTGAATAGCGACTAAGACGAGCAATACGACGCAAACGATGATATCAAGCACCGCGAGAATTATAGTCAATGCGTTCATTTAAACACCTACCTCCACAAAACTGTAAGCTATCCTAGCACAAAGGCCAGGACTCCTGCAAGACTTATAAGGTCAAATTACGGGTGAGCCTATTCTTGCTCTGCCTGTTGCGACTGTAAAAGCTGACCTAAGAAAGAATCCGCTCCCAAGATCAGCGTCTTATCTCCCTGGAGGCTGGCCTTCAGGGCATCCAACTCTAACATAAAGCGATAAAATTCGGTACTGTCCTTGCTGCTATAAAGCTGCTTTAAGGTATCCATGTACTCGGCTTCGGCCTCACCTTCCAGCTTGCGGCTCTGAGCCTTGGCTTCTGCTACCATAATCTCACATTCTTTGTCCGTTTCATTACGAAGTTTGGCCGCGTCGTACTCGCCTTCCGCTCTCAAAGCTTCCGCCATCTGTTTCCGCTCGGAGATCATACGACTGTAAACCGCAGACAAGTTGTCAGTGGGCAGGTCATAGCGTCTGATCTCTACCCTAAGGACCTCTACGCCGTAGTTTGCGAGCTCAGCGCCGGCATAGGCGGTAACTCTCTCGTTCAAGCTGTTTCTGGAACTTTCTTCGTCAGAGATGATGTCGCTTTGCATGAGTCCACCCACGATATTCTTGATGTTGGAATAGACGGAGGCATCAATACGTTTTTCCATCTCAGACACGTTGCCACCTAAGGTACGCATGAAGAGTTGAGCATCATCGATCTTCCATAAAGCATATGAGTCAACTATCATGGCCTTTTTGTCCGCGGTCAAAACTTCAGAAGGATTGACGTTGTAGATCATGATCTTCTTGTTCAGAAAGCTTGCGTGTTGAACCAGGGGGATATGGAAGTGCAGTCCTGCTTCTTCAGTTGAAGAAACAATCTTGCCAAACTGAGTTACATAGGCAATCTGGCCTTCCGGCAAAACATATAATCCAGATAAAAGGATCGCGGCCAAAATCACAACGACAAGCAAAATTCCGAGTCTTTTGCCGGTCCACTTGCTGTTCTTGTCCTGCTTTACTTCTTTGCCACGAGGCCGGCCACTTTGCGGCTCGTGCTCAGGCTCTTTGCGCTGAGAATCCTTGCCCGGGAAAGTAAAATGCCAGCTGTAAGCGCCGTCCTTTTTACCCTTGGCTTCAGAACCGGACTTGTCATTATCCTTGTCAGAATTGCCTTGACCACTGCGGCCAAAAGCTTTTTCAAAATCGTCTGGATTCCATTTGTTAGGCATAACTACTTACCTCCTTGCTTCTGCTCGGGCTTCTGTACGTCCTCATTTTGCGGTAAGAGGCTGTTATTTGTAGTATCCATTAAAGGCATAAACTTCGTTACCGTACCGGTGTCATCTACAACCACCTTTACGTTAGGCAAAGCATCTTGCAGGATTTCCAGATACATCCGCTCTTTACTGATCTCGGGGAACTTGCGGTATTCCTCATAGACCGTGGAATAGCGGTCGTAAAGACCTTGCGCCTCAGCGACGCGGCTGGTCTTGTAGGCCTCAGCTTCCTGCAAGATACGGTCTGACTCGGCCTTAGCTTCAGGAATCTTACGGTTACGGTAGGCAGTAGCCTGGTTGAGAGCCATCTCACGCTCCTGCTTGGCAGTCTCTACATCACGGAAAGCACGAGCGACATCCTCTGTAGGTGGTTCCGAGTCATTAACTTTAACGTCCAGGATCTGCACGCCGATGTCACTGGCGGTCAGCTTATCCATGAGCATCTCCTGGACTTCGTTCTGGATCTCAAACTTACCGGTAGTCAGGGTGTCGTCAATGGTCTTAGTACCGACCACAGAACGCACTGAACTCATCAGGAGGTTACGCAGAACATCTACCGGATCTTCTGCCGAGAAAAGATAGGTCACCGGATCACTGATTTTCCATTCCAGGAAGAAGTCAATATTGACCACGCTCATATCGCCCGTGATCATCATGCTGTCTTCCTGGTCAGAGTGGTAGCCGGTAGCGTCCTGATAGTAACCCAGCTCCATCTTTTGCGTCATCTGGACCGGTAAGATGGTGACATTCTGGAAAGGCCAGGGAAATTTAACATGTAGGCCTGGACCTGCCGTATGGCTGTAGCGTCCGAAAGTCTGGATCACTGCTTCTTCACTCTCTTTAACGGTATAGACACCTGTAGAAAGCAGAGCCAGGATAGCAATTACCAAAATTGCTATGAGTATGTATTTAGGTCTACGTGAAAGTTTAGCCTGCTTGCTGTCTGCTGACACTCCGAACCTGCCTTTCAAATCTGGCCCTCAAGTCGGGCCACGGTAAAACATGGTAAAAATAAGCCTTAAAATTGGCTGTCAGCTTTTAATTTTAGGGTAATCTCAAGTCTACTGCAAGAAATCTTCGAGGGAGCTAAAGCCATCCAGCGAGAAATTTCCGGGATCGTTAGCCTGCATGATAGTTTCTATCCTGGCTTGAGCTGCCTCAACTTGCGTTAGGCCTTCGGCCTCCAAAGCATAGTCTTCTGGTTGAGCCAGAGCTGCCTCAATGGGCATAGCCGCGCCCACAGTGTACTCTTCCTCTTCGCCGTGGGGATACTCTTTATACATGGTATGGGCCAGGTAACCACACTTATCCAAGCGCACATCACCTGAGCGGTCACGCGAGAAAGAGATCAAGGCCACCAGGCCGTCCTGAGCTCTGCCTTCTGAACCACCGGTATCGTATTGTTGGTTGGAGACAAAGTTACCCACAGAAAAATAGCAGAGCATATCGTGCTTTCCATCCTGCGAGCTGATACTGCGGATGGGCTGAATCACGTGCGGACCAGCTCCCAGGCAAACATCCACCTTTAGATCTGCCAAGAGTTGGCTGTAATAATCCTGGCCAAAATCCGTATCTAGGGCATATTCAGTTCCCCAGTGGAAGAAAAAGACAATGGCCTCCGCGCCAGCCTTACGCATGGCCTCTACCCGATCGCTGATCCTCTTAGCGTCCACTTCCAGTAAGTCTGGTTGGTTATAGACATAAACTGAATCTACCAGCTGCGCGTTTTCGTCAGAAATAGGGACCTGGTTGAGAGCGCGCAAATATTCATTACCCCAGAGGATCCTCTCGGACTCATAGGTAAAGGCGGTAAAGCCAATCTTCATGCCTTTGATCTCCTGGACGGTAAACTTTGGATCATCAAATTCTACTCTGGTACCCACTACTTCCAGGCCCGCCTTGCGTAAATTCTCCGCGCAGGTAACCATGGCTGGTACATCGAAGTCCATAGCGTGATTATTAGCGCTGATTGCCAGGTCAAAACCTGCATCCTTAAGCTCGAAAGCAATAGATTCCGGTACGCTGAAGCTGGGATAACCGGCATAGGGAGGTCCTTTGAGCACACCTTCCATGTCGAAAGCGGCCAGGTCTACCCCCTGGATCATCGGCTTCATATAGCGGAAGAGTGGCGCAAACTCAAAGCTGCCATCCGGCCTGGCCGCGCTGTTAAGCAGAGATTGATGGATCAAGACATCACCCACCATAGCTATAGTCGCTCGCTTCTCCGCATTTTTACTTGGACTGGAGTATTTCTGACCTGAGGGCGATTTTTCTTTACTGACCTCATTGTCTTTATCAATAGACTTTGAAGCTTCTTGTTCCTTTACTTTGCCTTGATCTGTGGCCGGCCGAGTCAAATGCCAGGCAAAAAGCACCAAGCCCAACAATACCAGGATCATCACGAGGAATAGTGGTTGGCTTCGACGACGTTGTCCGCGCGCGTTCTTTCTTCGCCGACTTTGCCGATCATGATTTATTTGCTGTTCGTCTTCTCTTTTAGGCTCCGGCATGTTACCCTCCTAAGACAGCTAAGTTTGAAATTGTAGTATAACCGAAATGGCTCAGATATGTGTTAAGCAAAATACCCTTGCATTCCCCGTCAACTGATGATAGAATGCTAAAGCTTTGTAAAAAGCTTAACCCTTTCGGGAGTATAGCTCAGCTGGGAGAGCGCTTCCCTTACAAGGAAGAAGTCACAGGTTCGAGCCCTGTTACTCCCACCACTTAGACGACTTGTTGGATACGATTCCCAAGTCGTCTTTTTTATTTTCCCAAGCAGGATTTAAGATTTTTCTCATGTCCACAATAGTATGCAATTTTCCGTTTTCGGGACGTGACCAAAATTTTTGTCATACTCAGCCCAAATGTTAAAAATTGGATCACCATTTTCTATAAATGTTAATATTAAGAGCAACAACAAGCAAGATGCTATGTCACACTTATGATGTGAATAGGATACAAAAGTACGAAGGTACGGAAAATGCTCCAGGACAAAATAAGAGAACTTCGACGGAAAAACAATTTATCGCAAAAAGACGTGGCAGAAAGACTTAATGTTTCAAGACAAACAATTTCTAAATGGGAATGTGGATTGGCTGTTCCAGATGCAGATAGCTTGGCTCTAATAGCAGATTTGTTTTCTGTCGATGTAAACTATCTGCTCGCAAAAGAAACAGATGTGGATTCTACAATTGTTTCCTCAGCAAATGCTACTTCATCTAAGCCAGCAACTTCAACTAGTGAGTTTGAAAACAAAATGAAATATGCGATGAATAAATCAGAAAAGTTAAAAAACCATTCAAACAATATGGAATCTGTTGATTTTGAATGGGAAAATTTCACGCAGCAACTTGAGCAATATAACGCCATCCAGTCGCAGCGTTTGAGCTTGATAAAATCGACAATAAAATGGGTTCTTATCCTTTTAGTCGGCTTATGTTTTCTGGTTTTCGCTTATAAGATTTACGAGATGCACTTCTTTGCCATTAAAAGTGCTGAGCAAGTTCCAATAGAAACGATGGAATTAGAAATAAACTAGGTATTGTTGAATCTCTAGACGGAGGAGAAGCAAAATGGTTCTCACTAAAAATTGTAAGGGAGATTGTTAATGAAAAAGTATTTGGCATTTTTCCTCTTATTTCTTAGTCTATCGTTTATAGTGTTCTCTGCGTATTTTTTTGCTAACGAAAGTAGCTATCTTGTTGATTTCACTAGTTCTGGCGAAAAAGTCGGCAAGGATTTTGTGTCCTACAGCATCTTCTTTTCTGACAATAAACGAACAGCTCAGCAAAGCTACGACGATCTGGAAAGAGTCTTGCATGAGTACGGAGCTAATCTCTATATCGATAGAGTTTCTGCTGAAGATGGTACCTACATCAAATATGTCTATTGTGAACATCCAGAGTTATTTGAAGATTTAAGGCTTGAGTGGGGACGTTTTTTTACCAATCAGGAGAATCGGTCAGAACTGTTTTTATCAACTGAAGCTACCGGTAAAGAGAAGCAAATTGGTCAAATCTCGAGCTTCAGAAAGTCAAATAAATTTGAAATAAGGACCTTACATAGCGGTCTTGATATAGTAGGTTTTTTTGACGGTAGCCTTACCCTGATCCTGCCGGCAGAAATCCCCTTTTCCACATTTCAAGATATTATGTCTGACCTGGGCTATAAGGTCATTGGAAGCTCTACTCTGGGTTCGCCTGAGATCAGGACAACGTCTAATGCATATTATTTTGGTGGTATAACGCTAGCTATTGGCATCAGCATCCTAATTACTTTATTAGCTGTGTTTTTCTATGTGATCAACTCCTATCGCAAAATCGGCATTAAAAAGATGCTGGGATACAGTGTCAAGGATCTCTGGCACGAAAGGATGCTTCCCATCTTCCTAACAGAACTATTTTGTTTCGTTATCGTCCCGTTTGTGGCTTACTTTCTTCTCTTTGGCCAAGATTCCCGTGCCATAAGAGATTTTTATTTGGGCCTGGGTAAAATATATGCTGGTATAATGTTGTTGTCTTTGGTTGTGCTTTCTTTACCCTTTATTTATGCTAACCGCGTTAAAGTAGCTGATGTATTGAAAAACAGGCGGTCTACAACACTGGCAATCGGTTTTAACACAGGCATCAAGGTTCTGCTTTCCATCCTACTGGTTATTTTTTCCTTTAATGTCATTACTCAAGCCTCACAAATTAGTTCGCGCTATAGCTCTTCGCTCCGGAATTGGGAAGCGAGCAAACCTTACGCTATCATAAGAGGCGCCGCATCGAAATCTAGGGATTTTAATGTGTATTCCAAAGAAAATACGCCTTATTTCAAAGAGGCCTACCGAGATTTTAATAGAGACGGGGCTATTTACGCCGATTTTGAAGATTATAGTCCCACTACTCACGAATTACTACCGCCTGACTTCCCCGCTTACCGCATGTCCGCTATGGTAAATCCCAACTATTTAAAAGAACATCCGGCCTATGACTTGGATAATAAGGTGGTAACAATCGCCGAAGACGAGGTGGATTCGGTCGTCCTTATTCCAGAGAAATATAAAGAGCATGAGCAAGATATTTTGGCTTGGCGCGAAAAAAATGCTCTGGCTGGTCAAAAGGTGCGGCTGATTTGGCTGCAAAATAACCAATCATTCTTTACTTACCGCCTAGACATTGCTCCTCAAACAGGTAACTGTGTCCTTGATCCAATCCTTATTGTCGTCAGCGAAAACAATACGTTAGATGGGATGTATGGTAATTTGGCCAGCAGATCTTTACTTATTAAAACCCAGAACCCCGCGGAACCGGGTATTGAGGTTAACGAAGTTCTGGGTAAGTATTTTCCGTCTGATAAAGTCAGATTCATAACTTACGGAGTCTATGATCTCGTTAACAGCCAAATTCAGAAGGCAAGGCAAACCATCCTTTTCTATGCGGTGATCCTGCTCATCCTATTTATCACGATGTGCTCTGTAATCATGCAGAACATCAGTAATTATTTTAATCAACATAAGCAAAGACTTGCTGTCCAACACTTCTTAGGCTTTACCCACCTAGATAAATATAAGGTCTTGCTAGGCTTAACTTTATTATCTTTTCCCATTGTATACGTGATTTCCGCCCTGATTTTACATGATTGGTCGGTAATCTGGCTGGTCGCGATAATTTTATTCGTTGAATTATTTACAGCTGGTATTTTTATCGCGCGCAATGAGCGGAAAAATATAATTAAAGTAATTAAAGGCGGCGCATAGCCTATGCCCTAAAGTCTAAGCACTCGAAGTTTACTAAAAGATTGGAGGAGGAACAGATGTCAGTTATTGAAGTTACAAAGCTAAATAAGGCTTACGAAGATAAAACTATTTTCCACGATTTTTCCATGACTGTAGAGGAAGGCGAAATGCTGGCCATCTGCGGCGAAAGTGGCTGTGGTAAGACTACTCTACTAAATATTATTGGCTTACTTGAACCCTTTGATAGCGGTGATGTAATCGTGAAAGGGCAAAAAAATGTTAAACCCAATAGCCGTGAAGCAACTAAACTATTGCGTGAAACTATTAGTTACTTATTTCAGAACTTCGCCTTAGTGGAGGACGAAACGGTCAAATATAATCTGATGCTGGCTCTACATTACGTAGAAGCCAGCGGTCAGGAAAAGGCAGATAGAATCCATCAAGCTCTATCTGCTGTGGGATTAGAGGGCTATGAAGATAAGAGAATTTATCATTTGAGCGGCGGGGAACAACAGCGCGTCGCAATAGCCAGGTGTTTATTGAAGCCGTCAAACATTGTCCTTGCCGATGAGCCAACTGGCTCAGTCGATCCCCACAATCGTGAGATCATTATCAACTTGATCAAAGAGATGAATATTAATGGCAAAACAGTCGTAATCGTTACTCACGATCCTTATGTTGCTGCCCATTGCCGTCGGCAAATCTATCTGGAATCTTAATCGTAAGCGAGCATTACAAAAACTCGGAAGCTTTAGATGTAAACAAAAAAGCCCCGCCGACTTCAGCTAGTGGCGGGGTTTTGCTTTGTGTTATTTCTTACTTGTCTTATTAAGCAGAGTGCGCCGCCAGCTTATCGCGTTTTAAGCCACGGAAGTCGATCACCTTGGTCAGGCGGTCAGCCAGGCTAACGGTAAAGAAGGCGTAAAAGGGGATGGAGATCAGTTGCTTGATTGCCGCCTTACCCGCGAAATACCAGAAGGTATTGTTTCCGTACAGGAGAACTTGGAACAAGGGAACGAGGACAACTGAGGTAGTGAACTGACCTACAAAGATACCGATCAGGACTTTTACAAAGGTGAAGTTAGGATATTTCTGACGCAGCACTTTGTCGGTAAAGACTACAGGGATAAGACCGGTCAGAGCAGAAGTCAGGGTAAAAATGGGGTTGAAGCCAAAGCTGGAGGGTCGGACGATAAAACCCAGAAGATCGGCAACCGCGCCCACTAAAAAACCGGGGAGGGGTCCTAAAAGATAACCGGACATGATGATGGGGAAACCACCAAAGCTGACTGAGCCAATGCGCACGGTATTGATCGCTACTGAGAGCGCTACAAAGATCGCCATGTAAGTGATTTGGCGCGTGGTCAGTTTCTTGGTTTTTTCTTCAGAAAAAAAGCGACCTAAGAAGCTACCGATCAGGGCCGCGACTACAGCCAGGATCAGGAGCAACCACCAGTATTTACCGATAAAAGCCATGTAGGAATCAGCCTTTTCCTGATAGGCAACCAGCTTATCACCTTTAAGCGTACTTACTGGCGGCCAAATATTACGCAACCACAGGCCTATGCCTAAACTGGCAGCGGCAAAGGGCATGGCGTATTCTTTGGGAGCGTAGAAACCCATAAACAAGGCCAGGAAATAGGAAAAGATCAAGCCTGTGTAAATGTAGGGCTTGCCGTCGAAGCGGATAGCCAAAACCATGATCACGGCCAAGGCTAAGAGGAGCACGAGGCTCTTCAGTGGGAGTTTAGATTTTTTCATTGAATGATCCTCTCTAGATGACTACTTAAGAGGATAGGTCTTAAGCAGTGAACGCGATTACTGATCGCAAATCTCTTTTCGTATTGGAGCAACGTCCCATCTCCAATCACTTAACGCCAGTAACCTACTCTGAATTAATTCCAATCCTAAACTACCAGACCTTAGCCGTCAATGATCTAACTTTATCGAGCGGACTTTTGTAGCAAATGCGCCATTTCCAGCAAAAAATAACTTGGCCGGCAACCTATAAAGGGTCCGGCCAGGCAAATAAGAAACTTTAGTTAAATTCGTTAATAACGTTTGGAATAAGAGTCCAAGTAGTTCTGGCGCAAATCTTGCGCTCGCTCTTGAGCTAAAGGCGCAATGAGCGCGCGTTTCGCTACCTGAGCCGCCAGAAAGTTTTTGAGGAAAACATCGTGACGATTCATAGCGTCTTCTTGGTCTATACCAGCAAAAACAAGGCCTTTATCGACAGCTAAGACACCGTTGTTTGGCTCTTGCTCTGGACCTAACTGTGGACCAAACATCTGGGCAAAGTCTTCTAAGTAGGCAGCCAGACCTCGTTGGTAGGCTTCCAGGAGCAAGGGCTCTTTGGGTAATGGCAAACCTTGAGCCAGGTAGGTGGCGCGGCAATAGTCTTCCAGGCGCAGGGCTAAGTCTACACAGGCTTCAGCTGTCTCACCCCAGAAGACTGCCCCGTGGCCTGCCAAAAGCACCGAACGGCTCGCTGCGCGCTTTAGCGCGGATAGTGCCGCTTGATCTAATTCATTAGTGCCTGCAGGCTCATAAGAGCTTACCGGAACCAGCTGGCTGCCATTAGCGGCGACTAGTCCTGCCGCTTCCCTGCCCGCTACGCTATTATCTATTTCCAGATCATGACCAGATAAGCTAAAGGCAGAAGCGAAATTTTGGTGCGTATGGATGATTACCCTGGCTTCAGGGAAGGCGCGATAGATAGCCGCGTGTAAGCCTTTTTCCGAGGAGGGCAGAATGCTTCCCCGGTAGTTGCCCGCAAGATCCACCATCACCATGTCGCTCTCTTTTAGCTTGCGATAAGATCGGCCACTGGGTGTAATCTTAAAGTGCTCGTTATCAAGACGAGCGGAAAGATTACCCCAGGACCTAACCAAAAGTTTGGCTTCTAAGAGCCTTAAAGCTATAGGAACCAGCTCTGGCATTAGGCTTCGCCTGACACCGCAATGTCATCGATAATGACGGAAGGCGCATAGTGACCCATCATGGTAAATTTAGCGTCACTGCCCAGTTCCAAAATGTGTCTCAGCGTATCCAGGATATTACCGGCAATCGTGATCTGGTTGACTGGGCGATCTTTCTTGCCATCTTTGATCAGGAAGCCCACTGCCGGCAGAGAGTAGTCACCGCTGATGGGATCCAGACCTGAATGCAGTCCTTGGATGTCTGTGATCAAGAGGCCATCACCTACTTCTGCCAAGAGACCAGCAAAATCTTTTTCGCCAGGCTCTACATACATAAAAGTCAACCCGGGTGTGGACTGAGATTTATAGCTGCGGCTGGCACTGCCTGTAGATTCTTTACCATCTTTCCTGGCAGTCTCTAAGTTGTAGAGGTAATTGCTAAGTTTACCGTTTTCTATCAAAGGAAGCTTTTGCGTGGGTACGCCTTCACCGTCATAAATCAAGGGCACAGGGTTTTCTTCGCTGGCGGGGAAGTCATATATTGCCAGGCAATCAGAGGCTACCTGTTGGCCCAGTTTACCTTGCAATAAAGAGAGGCCTTTTTGGACTTGTTCGGCCGAGAATGCCATGGACAAAGAGGCTACCAGTAATTGAGCGAAAGTTTCCTGATCCAGGACTACTCGGTATTTACCAGGTGCCGTACTCTTGGCGCCATAGGTCTCCAAGGCTCGTTCCATAGCCGCCTTCGCCAGTTTTTCCGCGTCCAGTTCCTCCAAGTTATGCAACACTTGGAAATCGATACCGGACTTCATCTCGTCACCACGCGCCACTACCAGATAAACATAAACCAGAGCGTAATTACCACCGGTCTCCCGCTCCAGGCCCAGGCTGTTGCAGAGGATAGAATTAGCGGAGGTATACTGCAAGGCAACTTTAGCCATACGGATCTCTTCGCCTTGTTCTTGAGCCTGACGGCTGAGTGTAGAGTTAAGCTTCTTGAGACTCCGCATAACCTCGTCTGCTTCAAATTTGAAAGATTCTTTGGCTGCCACCTCCGGAACGATCTCGCCGACCGCGGGGACGTATAGGCTTCTTTCAGGAGTTGCTTCAGCAACTTCCACTCCGGCTGCTACTTTTTCCAGCAGGAAGTCGATCGCCTCAGGGCCGATCTCTTCGCTGTAGGCTTGTGCCCAGCGGTTATCTTTGCAGACTAAAAGTTGTATACCGCCTATCTCAGCCAGCTCGAACTCGTCCAGGTCTCCGTTATAGAGGCTGATAGCAGAGGACACACTGTTTTCCATATATACTTCAGCCTCATCGTAGAGGGCTTTTGCACGCTCTAAGCATTGCTCGACAAAAAGTTTACGATCCATCTTTTTACTCCTATCTGCCACCTACGGTGAGTTTGCTGATACGCAAGGGAGGTTGACCTAAAGCAGCGGGGATACTGCCGCTGGAAGCACCACACATACCGTGGCCTAAAGCGAATTCCTGGCCGACCATATCAATCTTCTGCAAGACTTCTAAACCGGTACCGATAAGTGAGGCGCCTCTTACCGGGCAAGTAATTTTGCCGTTTTCGATCAGATAACCTTCCGCTACGGCAAAGTTAAATTCGCCTGTCGTTACGTCTACTGAACCACCACCCAATTTCTTGGCATAAAGTCCATATTCTGTATTGGCAATGATTTCTTCCCGCGTAGAGTTACCGGGGGCGATAAAGGTGTTATTCATCCTGGAAGTCGGTACCCAGCGGTAAGATTGACGGCGGCAGGAACCAGTGGATTCCAGGCCCATACGCTTACCGTTCAGGCGGTCAACCAGATAGGACTTAAGTACGCCGTTCTCGATCAGGACATTGCGCTGAGTGGGCGTGCCCTCGTCATCATAAGTAGATGAACCCCAGGCATTGGGGAGGCTGCCATCGTCGATGGCTGTGACCAAGGGTGAGGCGATCTGTTGGCCCAATTTACCGGTATAAACCGAGGTGCCCTTGGAAACAAAGGAGGCTTCTAAGCCGTGTCCACAAGACTCGTGGAAGAGAACGCCGCCAAAAGCATTGTCCATAATAACCGGCATGGAGCCGGAGGGCGCGTAATCTGCCTTGATCATAGTAACGGCAACTCTCGCTGCTTCTTTGGCAATCTCTCTAATATCGTGGTGTTCAAAGAACTCAAAGCCCATGGACGCTCCCGGTCCCTCAAAGCCAGTCTGCATCTCGCCTTTGTCTTGAGCTACAGCCGATACAGCAAAGCGGGTCCTGACGCGAGCGTCTTCTACCCATAAGCCCTCGGAGTTGGCAATCAGGACATTTTGTGTGCCTTCGAGATAGCGGGCCGAAGCCTGGCTGATTAGTGGGTCGTAGGCCTTTACCACATCGTGAGCTTCCGCGCAGAGATCGACCTTTTGTCTGAGGGCGATCTGTTCTGGGAGCAGTTTGATGGTATTTACATTAGCCCTGCTGCTGGCATGAAAAGGCAGTACTTTTTGTTTGGCCTCTCCGTTTAGAGCAGCTGCCGCATTGCGCGCTAACTCTAAGAGTGATTCTTCTGAGAGATCTGAAGTATAGCTGTAGATGACTTCAAAACCTTTGATCAGACGGAGACCCAGACCGTAATCGCGTCCCTGGTCCAAGCGATCCAGTTTAGCGTCTACATAACTAATGGTGGTAACGTCTTTATCTTCTACGAAGATTTCCGCGAAATCCGCGCCTCCGGCTAAAGCCGTGGAAAGTACGCGTTCTACCGTTGCTTGTTTGAGCATATGCTTCCTTTCTTTAGTGAAGGTCAGTCCTCAGTTTATATCCAGCTGACTGGCAAATTTCCCGCGACTGTCCTGGCATTTTATCTAGATTATAAAAACCACTTTAACAAGGATTAGGCGCAATAGCCAGATACCAAACGTAAAAAACCGCCCTTCCTTAGAAGAGCGGCTTCTGGCGACTCAGAAGGGACTCGAACCCTCGACCTCCAACGTGACAGGCTGGCATTCTAACCAACTGAACTACTGAGCCATATTATTGACAAGTTAAAAATTTGCCTGCTTTTTAGCAGTGCCTGAACTTTAGCAGAGCTTAAGGAATTTGTCAAAAGTTTTTTCAAAAGTCTCGCGCCGGTTCCCAGGCTTGCTCAGCCATGCACAACACTCGTACTTGCGCCCCACTCGTCAAGAGCGCGCGGCTGGCGTTCAGGCAAGAGGCACCACTGGTCAGAACATCGTCAATCAAGAGTAGCTTCGCGCCCTGCAGTCTGCGGCCCGGGTCTTCTGATAGGGCAAAGGCTCCTTCTAAGTTTCGGAACCGTGCTTTGAAGCCATTTAGAGAGCTTTGGGTTGCTGTATCGCGAGTACGGATCAATAAATTTTCCAGGCAAGAGCAGTCCAAATATTCGGCCATGGCGTGAGTTATCAGCTGAGCCTGGTTATAGGAGCGCCAGCGCTCTCTCATCGGATGAAGCGGCAGCGCCACCAGATAGTCTGGCGCGTAAGCCAGAGTCTGTAGTTTTTGCACTGCAAAGGCAGCCAAAACCTGGGCCGCTGCTTTTTTACCAGAAAACTTGAGACCCAGAATCAACTCGCGCGCCGGTCCCGCAAAGTCAAATACAGGGGCATAAGGCACCTGGCTATAAGGCAAATAGCTCCAATTGCCTTCAAGATAAGGCAGACGAGCCAGACAGGATGGACAAAGCCAGCGCCTGGTTTCTGCCAATAAGTCACCAGGCCCCGCAGTGCGAGGCCTGGCCCAATACGGTACGCCATTATCTCTCAAGTCCTGGCCACAGGCCAGGCAGAGGTTTGCGTCAATTAAATCCCTCAATAGGGATAAGGCGCTAATCAAGCCTGGCTTGTTTACGCAGACTATCTACCATGTCCAGTCTTTCCCAAGGCAGGTCTACGTCAGTGCGGCCAAAGTGACCGTAATTGGCCGTGGCCCGATAGATCGGAGCGCGGAGGTTGAATCTCTCAATGATGGCCTGCGGTCTCAGGTCAAAATTCTTCTGCACTAAATCCAGGATCTCTCCCTTGGGCAAATGCTCAGTGCCGAAGGTCTCCACGTCCAGAGATACCGGCTCAGCTACACCGATGGCATAGGCTAATTGTAGTTCCAGCTTGTCCGCGATACCTGCGGCTACCAGGTTCTTGGCGGCGTGGCGGGCTGCATAAGCGGCTGAGCGGTCAACCTTTGTGGGGTCTTTACCGGAGAAGGCACCACCACCGTGATGGCCAAAGCCGCCATAGGAGTCAGCGATGATCTTGCGTCCGGTAAGGCCGGAGTCACCTTGTGGTCCACCTATAACAAAACGACCGGTCGGGTTAATGTAATATTTGGTTTCAGGCCGGAGCATGTCCTTAGGCAATACATGGTCCAGCACTAATTTGTGTACTTCTTCCTGTACTTTTTCCAAGCTGGCATCCGCGAGATGTTGCGTGGAAACTACGACGGTATCGATATAAAGCGGCTTATTGCCGTCATAGCAAACTGTTACTTGCGCCTTGCCGTCAGGTTGGAAGGTCTTTGATTCGCCCGACTTTCTGACATCGGATAAAGTCCGACAGATATTTTGCGCCAAGACATACGGCAGGGGCATATATTCAGGTGTTTCCTTACAGGCGTAGCCAAAGATCATACCTTGGTCACCAGCGCCTAAAGTCAGGTCTAACTCACCTTGCTTCGATTCGTAAGACCTATCAACACCCAGGGCAATGTCCGGGGATTGCTCGTTGATTGATGTCAATACTGCGCAAGTATCGGCGTTGAATCCGGAGTGGTTGTCGATATAGCCAATGTCACGGATAACGCCTCTGGCAGTCGTAGCAATGTCTACGTAAGCCTTAGTGGTGATCTCACCCATAACCAAGACAATACCAGTGGTGCTGCTAACTTCACAAGCTACGCGAGCATTCGGGTCCTGACGCAGGATCTCGTCCAGGATCGCGTCGGCGATCTGGTCACAGACCTTGTCAGGATGTCCTTCGGTAACCGCTTCCGAAGTAAGATATCTAAATTTCAGATCTTGCATTATCTATTTCCTCACTTCCCGCTGCGATGCAATGGCAACCATTGTAGCAGCTTCATCTGGTAGAAAAAAGAAGTTTTTCGACAAATTGCTTGTATTTATCAATAATTGTCGTTCTTTTGCTGTGGACAGGCTCTTTTCCTGCCCTAAACTGGCCATGGTCAATCAATCCGACAGAGAAAGGAGCCGTCCTCGCGTCATGCGGCAAGCAGTCTATAAAATCTTAATCATCGATTCTGATCCTCATTACGGCAGCGTGTTAGCTAATCTGTTAAACCGTGCCGGCAAAAGGCGTTATACCGCACGACCTATCTTTAATATCAAAGATCTCATGCCTTATCTGACAGGAGAAGAACAGCCTGATCTTGTGATCTTGGAACAGAATTTTCCTTTAACGGAAGCAGCCAAGGCTGAGCTAGCCACATTAAACTGCCTGGAGAAAGTCCAGCGTGCCAGCATTCATCAGAGAGGGCAGTTAGTCCAAGGCATGAAGGCCGGTCAAATTCTCCACGAGGTTGAGTTGGCCCTGAGAAGAGCAGCTCCCGGCGGCGTCAGCGCAAAACCCCTTATTCTTGTCCACAGCTTTTCTGCGCGTTTACGCTATCAATGGCTCACGAATTTTGTGAGGCAACAAAAGGCCTTTGGTCAGCCCGTTTATTATTTCCCCATTTTGGCGGGTTATCATCTGAGCCTACCGGTAGAATTTTCGCCCGGTCCGGAGCTCTCTTCTCTCCTGCTTTTGTTGAGCACAGGCGCCAGCCCCACCTACCAGGGCTTTGGGCCTTGTTTTGAATTCCAAAAAGGCGATTACTATGCCCTGCGCTTAGGGGGCGGATCCGAAGACCTGACCCTCGCCGGCAATTCTGTGCGCGCTCAACTTCTATTTTTATTTAAAAAATTCATTCGCAGCCGAGGTGAAAGCTCAGTAGGTTTGGTTGAGCTGGGAGACTTACCTCTGGGCAACATAGCAGAGCTGGCTGCCTTTGCCGATATCTTTGTAGCGGAAGTTCCAAAAGGAAGAGATTATGCCGCTCGGCAAGCCCAAAAAGAAATGCGGCAAATCACCAATGCCCTACCCGATCAAGTCTTGTTCTGGGAGTTAGATCCTTATAATTTGCCACTGGCTAAACATCGCGCGGCGAGGAGGGCACGGCAATGACTTACCAAGAACGTCAGGCTTTGATCGCCAAAGCCCTTTTGCGCTATCCCGGTCTGGAAAATTTATCAGACGCCAAGCTCTTAGCTGCCTTAGGGGAATTTGTGGCCGCAGAATACGAAGGTTCAAGTCTAAGGCTAGAAGAAAAACGTCTCTTAAGCCGGGATCTTTTTCACACTATGCGGGGTCTGGATATTCTCGAAGAACTCCTGGCTGATCCCACAATCAGTGAGATTATGGTCAATGGTCCTAAGCAGGTTTTTATTGAAAAAGAAGGGCGCGTCGAAAAAAGCGACCTGCAATTTGATGACAGCGACCACCTGATGCGGATGATCAACCGCTGTTTCGGTCGTGCCAACCGCAATATCAGCGAACAAAAGCCCTTGGGAACTTTGCGCTTTCCCGATGGCTCGCGTTTACAGGCAGTATTGCCACCTGCCAGCCCTGATGGGCCTGCTCTCTCACTGCGGCGCTTTAAGAACTTCAAACCCAGTCTGTCTGAACTTATTCGCCGTGATAGTCTGACTCCTCAGGCTGCAGCTTTTCTGCAAAACGCAGTTATCCGTAAAGAAAATATCTTTATTAGTGGTGGTACCGGCTCAGGCAAAACCAGTTTCCTTAATGCCTTGTCCGCCGAAATACCACGACAGTCTCGCGTCATTACGATCGAAGACACAGCCGAACTCGACTTACAGAATGTCGATAATCTCCTGCGACTGGAGGCCAGAGAAGCTGGGCCAGATGGCAAAGGCGAGTTGAGTCTAGAAGCTTTGATTCGTACCGCGCTTCGTTTACGTCCTGACCGCATTATTGTCGGCGAAGTAAGAGGAGAAGAAGCCTACGCCATGATTGAAGCCATGCGCAGTGGCCATCCCGGATCCATGTCTTCTGGCCACGCCAATAACCCCGAAGATATGTTGGATCGTCTGGCTTTGCTGCTGTTGCTGCGTTTAGATCTGCCTTGGGAGGCAGTTTTGCGTATGCTTTACAGTTCTCTGGACCTGATAGTACATCTGGAAAGGTTGTCCTCCGGCTTAAGAAGAGTCCATTCCATAGTCAGGCCACAGCTTGACCCGCAGGGCCAGGGGTATTTGGAAACCGTATTCCAGCGCAGCCCTGATGGTCAGCTGATTTATGCGGCTAAAGGCAAAAATTTCGAGCGGAGCTTATACCATGTTTAAGACCAAGTGCTTAGGGACGCTTCACCCTTCTTCCGCAAGCTCAGGAAAACTTGTTTCCAAGGCTTGCCGTTACCTGCAAGAGCGCCACAGTAGGCTCAGTCTGGGGCTGGCTTTGCTCTTCCAAATCGTGGCGATCTTAGCCTTTCCCGGTGCCGGCAACTGGGCGCTTTGGCTGGCTGTACCGCAACTCGTTCTCATTTCAAAAGTGTTCTTCCTGTATATCAGGTCTCGCCAAGAAGTGCGGGAGGAAAGAGATTTTGCTGCTTTCATATCTTATTTGGCCAGCGCCGTTAGCAGTGGCCGCAATCTGGAGCTTAGTCTGGTAGAGGCCAGGGATAAATTCTGCCCGGAATTAGATGAGAACAGTCGCATAAATCAAGCGGTGGCCGATCTCTCACTCTCGCTCTATGCCGGTTTGGGCTTAAGAGAAAGTCTACTCGCTTTCTCTAATCCCTTTCGCCAGTCCTCAATCCGGATCTTTGCCCAGGTTCTGGCCAGTCTGGTGGAATGGGGCGTACGCTACGATATCTACTTGCAGCTCCAGCGCGATAATCTGCACAAAGAGCTCGAGGTTAAGGCAGAGATCCGTTCCATCCAAAGTGCCACGATCATGGAAACCCTGATCATGAGTCTCATGCCTTTTGCTATGTCCTTTGCTATTTCCCGCTCCGCCTTTACCAGAGATCTATATGAGGAGGCAATCTGGCAACCCCTACAGACCCTGCTCCTGCTTTTGTCAGTATTGGGATTTGCCCTGGCCCTCCGCCTTTTAACTCACGGCTTTAAGCAGGAAAAATTAAAGCCAGTGCGTCTAGCCTCAGAAATTAGGGAGCAGAGTTTCGGTTACAAGCTGGCCACAGCCTGGGCGGGTATTCTAACCCGTATCTACAGGCAAGACCAGCAAAAGCAGATCTGCCGACATTTAGCTTATCTATATCCCAAAGAGGATCAGCTTTGGGAAAGATGGTGTCTGACTAAATTATACTGGCTCGGCCTTCCTCTTCTTCCTGCGCTCTTATTCGCCGAAGCAGCTTTTCTTTTGGTCATGCCACTGATCTTTTTCTTACCCGACGCCAGCCTACATGAGAAAGAAAAACAGCTCAAGCAGCGAGAGCTTGAGGAATACCCTTTGCTGCTCAATCTCTTAGCTATTCTCATCGCTTCCGGACTGACAGCTGAGCGCAGCCTGCGTTTGACCTTGCAGGTTTTGCTGAGGGAAGACCAAAGCAAGCCTGGATCAACGCTTACTCGCTATTCAAATCTTCAGAATTCAAGCCTTCAGAAAAGATCTAAGAAGACGCAAAAAAGAATGCGAAAAAAAGATTTTCCTTACCAAGATCTCTTAGAACTTGACTTAACTACTGTACGCAAAGGACTGGAAAGCGGACTCACCGCAGATCAAGCTTTAGCCGACCTGGCTTCACGTCGCTTTCATGCCGAAACGGCACAACTGCTTCACCTTCTCAGTCGCTATGCCCAGGAAGGCGCTGAAGAGCAAGTAAATATGATCCGTATCCAAGCCATGCGCAGCACCGATAACCTGCGCAATGCCATGAGGGAACGTTTGAGCCGCAAAGGACTCAAGCTCTTGTTACCTATGGCCCTGGACTTGATTTTAGTCCTGGCCATCGCCGCCCTTCCGGCTCTCCTGCAAATGTACGTCTGACACAGAGCCACCGCCCGACCTGCCACGAGCAGCTCATCCATTATTATTCGCGAGGTAATTATGTCCAACCGTAAAAGTTTTTCTCTCATCAACCACCAAAAGCAGGTACAGCCTATGCAGTTGCCTTCTCAGGATCAGAAGCCAAAATTTTCCCATTATTTGCGAAATAAAGTGCGTGCCGCACAAGGACTGGGCACGGTTGAAATAGTCATTATCATTGCCGTCCTGCTTTCAGTAGCACTTTTATTTCGCGAGCAGATAACCAGCTTTGCCCAAGAACTTATGGACAAGGTCTTCGATAGTTCTATCGTAGATCAACTGGGTTAAAGACATGGCCTATTCCTGTCTTTATTATAAAGTCACTGATCGCAGAAAGATCAGTCGCTATGAACTTGACTTGATCAGATCTCGGCTGTTGCCACAGGCTCTGCCGCTTTCGCTTAAAGAGGAAGAGAATTCAATCTTACTTCGCATTGATCTGGGCCAGGAAAGTCAGAGCCTCTTGTGTTTGGACGCTAAGCTAAAGCGCAACCAGGCTTTAGGACTCGGCCGCGCCTTGCTGGTCCTGGAGGCCATGCAAGATGCCCAAGAGCGTTTATTACGCCCTTCATTCGCCCCGCTCAATCTATCTACCGTCTTCTTAAGCGAGGTTGGCATCCGCTTTCCCTTGCTGCCGGTGTCTGACGCCGATGTAGTCCCCTGTTCTCATGCCACGCAGAATGTAGACTTTTGGCAGGAATGGGCCGCATTTTACAAAGTGCAGACTGAATTAGCTGCTGTAGGCCGGAGGTTGAGCGAGCAAGGAGAGTTCAAAGAGCTGATTTCTATTTATAGTCGCTACCTAGAAGAGTCCAGGCCTTTTCCCAGGAATATACAAAATACCAGAGTCTTGTCATCCGGTCCCCGAGCCACAATTCCTTTCGCCAGTCAATCAGCTTCCACTTACATACCCTACCAGGCAGGGCTTAAGCCCGGTCTTCTGGCAGAACTTTACCTCCTCAAGCCGGGATCACAATTTCTGCCACAGAAGCGTCTTGCGCTCCTGGCTGACCGGGAGTTTATCCTGGGCCGAGATCCTTCCTGCTCCGACCTCTGCTTTGCTGATCCTTGCATAGGCAGGCAACACGCCAAAATAAGCAAAGAAAAAGGCCAGTTCTTCTTAGAAGACCTGGCCTCCTTAAATGGTACTTTTCTCGAGGGCAGACGAGTGCTCCGCAATGAGAGCCTCTTGCTGCCAGAAGCATGCCATATCCGTCTGGGGCGGACAGAACTGTATTTTCGGCGTCTGCCTGATCAGTATTCGCCGCTGGCAGCAGGTCGTGGTTACTTCGTGCCGAATAGACGATCTCCGGCATCACCAAGGCCGGGTACGATATAGCGGTGCTCGTTCAAGCATTGGTCCAAGGCCGCGCAATAAATCGGCACATCCGGATAGGCTTCACGCAGAGTCTGAATGCCTTCTGGCGCGGCAATCAGGCAGACAAACTTACAGGCCTTTACGCCACGGCGGCGCAGGATATCCAGGCAAGCTACGGAAGAAACGCCGGTCGCCAACATGGGGTCCAAGAGGTAAACATCGCGTTGACCGATATCCTCCGGCAGCTTGCAATAATACTCGATGGCCTCAAAAGTCTGCGGGTCACGGTAAACGCCAATGTGTCCTACCTTGGCGTTGGGAATAAGTTCCAACCAGCCACCGACCATGCCCAGCCCCGCGCGCAGGATAGGTATGAGCGCGGCTTTTTTGCCCTCAATCTCATAGGCTTTAGTCTTGCAGATCGGAGTTTCCACCTCAATCTCTCTCAGCGGCATATCGCGGGTAACTTCGTAAGCCATAAGCATGGAGATCTCGTTCACTATTTCACGGAATTCCTTAGAAGTAGTGTGCTTGTCTCGCAGTTTAGACATCTTATGCTGGATCAGGGGGTGGTCAAAAATAAATACATCGTCTAGCTGCTCTTCCATAGTATTTCCTCAGTATTTCCTCTCGCGTAACTTTAAACATTCAGCGCCGAGGCGTTCCTTGATCTAGCGCCATTGCGTCCCAGTCACCGATGCGGGATTTTTAGGCCAACAACTCTTTCATGCGTTGGATCAGTTGGTCTACGTTCTCTTTCTTGGTGGCCCAAGAAGTGCAGAAACGTGCCGACACACGGTTATTCTTGGCATCTTCCAGACCCGGTTCGTAGATAAATTCTTCACGAAGCTTATGGTGCAGATCCAGGGGCAGATAGACAAAGGTCTGGTTACTGCAGGCAGGATCTACCAACTCCAGTCCCAGCTCTACAAAAGACTCGGCCAGACGCTCAGCCATGCGATTAGCGTGTGCCGCATATTTGAGATATTTATCATCGCGTAAGATCTCAGAATACTGCAGGCCTATCAACCAGGATTTAGCCAGGATCGCGCCTTTTTGCTTTTGAATATAACGGAAATCTTTTTGCCAGGCAGGATCTTTGATTACCAGGGCTTCACCAAAAAGCAGACCATTTTTCGTGCCACCGATACTAAAGGCATCACAATAGCGAGAATAGGAAGTCCAAGTGGTATCCGCAGTCTTTGCCGTCATCGCGGAACCTAAACGAGCGCCGTCCAAGTAGATCAAAAGGTCTCTCTTGTCAGCCACTTCACGTAAAGCCGCCAGTTCGGCCTCAGAATAGATTGTGCCTATCTCGGTGGTATTGGAGATATAGATTAGGCGTGGTTTAGCCATATGCTCAAAAGAGATATCGTCGATATGATCTTGAACTAACTGATCGACCTCTTCCGCAACCAGTTTACCGTCACGGCCGGGCATCACGAGCAGTTTATGTCCGATTGCTTCAATAGCGCCCGTTTCATGTACATTGACGTGACCCGTGTCTACGCAAATTACTGCTTCATGTGGACGTAAAGCTGCGGCAATCGCCACCAGATTAGTTTGCGTACCACCTACCAGAAAGTGTACCGCGCTCTCAGGGCTTTCGATCAATTGCTTGATCTGCTCCGCCGCTTCAAGGCAATATTTATCTTCTCCGTATCCGGGATTTTGTTCAAAGTTAATCGCTTGCAGCCTGTCTAAGATCTCAGGCGCGCAGCCTTCACTGTAGTCATTAGCAAAAGAAATCATTAGCATAGCCCCCCTTGTTGCTATAAAACTCATTCTGAGCACATTTGTATTAAATAATAGTTAGTGCGCCTTGACTTTACAAGCTATAGTTTAAGGCGGCAGAAATATGCTTCAGTGAAAGAATTTTCCTTGCCGCCGCAACTTACTACAGCAAGTCTGCTTGAGGAATTGTTAATAATGTGGATAAGTTCGTGCATAACTTAGCTGACAAGCATTTTCCCCATTCATCACCCTCAAAGCCCGTCTTGCTGCCGTTTGACTTTTTCTTGGTAAAAGCACGCAAACAATTTTTGCTCGCAAGAAAGCTCTAGGAAGGCAGAGTAAAAGGCTTACGCTTATTTTAGCCAAATATTACACAAACTTTACAGTCCGCCTATAACGGACAGTTTTGTGGCTAATGTCCTTACATCCAAACTAGCTGACAGGGCAGCTGAAAGTAAATGCAGACGCTGGCTCTCCAGCCTGCTTTTTGTTTTTTATTGCAATAAATACCCTCTCAGCCGCATAATTTAAACGCTTCGATCTTAAATTGACGGGTTAATTTAACTTAATCCTCCACGAATGAAGATTTGACAGCTACCGCTACTTTGCTAAAATAAAAAGATGAAATTAATTGATCTGGTCTCGTAGCTCAGCTGGATAGAGCGACGCTCTCCTAAAGCGTAGGTCGGAGGTTCGAATCCTCTCGGGATCACCAGTCGTAAACCCCTGATGTTGCTCAACATCAGGGGTTTTTTATTTGTCCATTTGATAACAAGTGCTCAGCCTGTGGCCGATAGACCCTTATGGTTTTCTGCCATTATCTCGCTAATAACGATACTCTTGCTGATTTATTTTCTCTCCCAACTCCATGGCTTAACTTTGACATTAAATATTATAGTTGTCGCATGCTCCGTGATCATCCTCATCCTGGGAATTATGGAATGGAGAAAAAGGATAAGGGATAAATAGAGCAGTAAAACAAACATTTTTATCCATTCAATAAAGAAAATTAGCTGCGCAAGCCTGAAATTTTGGCAAAGAGCAGTCAGGAAATGCTGAATATTAGTGCTATACTCGAATTATAGAGTTTCCGTAAACGTAACGGATCAGCTTACGCAGGCGTCGTTTAGCCGTGTCTCGCAATCCTTGGTCCCGTCGGGATCTCCAATAAATAAAGCCGAGCCCTGAAACCCGTGTTTCAGGGCTTTTAAGCTGTTACCGTTCTAAGGAAGGTATCTATGAAGGCACTGTTTATTATTCTTAATGATGGCTCTAAGATCCAAGCCATTGCCGAATCTCTAACCAGACACGGCATCCACGGCGGTACGGTCATGGACGGCCAAGGCCTACACGAAGACTTTGATTTCCTGGGAGACGACACCACCAGCACAACTTCTCTTTTACGTATGCTGAGCCATGGTAAACCCCTCAAGAAAATCCTGATTTGTGTTATGCAGGATGATAAGGTTCCTGCCGCCTGTGATGCTGTTAATGAAGTGGTTGGTGACCTCAACAAAGAACGAACTGGTGTTCTGTTCACCGTGCCGGTTGAGGATACAGAAGGTTTAACCTTCTTCTAACTTAATTTGGGCCTAAAGGATTATGCAAAGTTTGTTAGATTGCGCAATTGTGCTTTTTGCCGGCCTTATCTGCGCTAAATTGATCGGTTTGTTGAAGTTACCGGACGTGACTTCTTACCTTATTGCCGGCATTTTGATCGGACCTTCAGTATTGGGTCTGGTATCCTCTGAGAGTTTAAGCTCGCTGGAGATCATTTCCGATGTGGCCTTGTCCATGATTGCCTTTGTTACCGGCATTGAGCTTAAATTCTCTGAGATGAAAGAATCCGGACCCGCCATTCTCTCCATAACTCTCTGGGAAGTGTTGGGGGCCTTTATCGCCGTGGCTGTACCCATGGTGCTGATCTTTAAGCAATCAGTGGCTTTCGCGATCACCTTGGGCGCTATTGCTACCGCTACTGCCCCGGCCGCGACCTTGATGGTCATTAAGCAATACAAAGCCCGTGGGCCGCTGGTTTCTAATCTGGTGCCGGTCGTAGCTCTGGATGACGGCTTCTGTATCATGATGTTCGGTATCTGCTCGACCATCGCCGCCTCACTCATGTCCGGTGCTGATCTGAATATCACCAACATGCTCCTAATCCCTTTAGGCCAAATCGTAAGCGCTTTAGGCCTGGGCCTGGTGGTTGGTCTGGTTGTCATCCGCTTGTTGAACTTCTTCAAAACCCAAGGTGACCTCACCGCTTTCGTCCTGGCTGCGGTATTTGTTCTGACTTATCTTTCTGGTAAATGGGGACTATCCTCACTTTTGGTTATGATGACTTTGGGATCTACGATCAGCAATCTGAGTAACCAGCATATGACCGTACTTAACTCCGTTGACTCAATCAATCCGCCGCTTTTTATGATGTTCTTCGTCCTCTCCGGCGCAGAGTTGAATTTATCGGTAGTTAAAGATATCGGCTGGATCGGCGTGGCTTATATTTTCTTGCGTATTATCGGCAAAATGGCGGGCACTTACTACTCTGCCAAAGCAGCCAAATTGACGCCAGAAGTCTACCGTTACCTGGGCTTTGCCCTCTTGCCTCAAGCCGGCGTTGCGATTGGTCTGTCTCTTATAGCGGTACGTATTATCCCGGCACCTTATGGTGAAATGATCAGGACCATCGTTCTGGCCGCGACTATTATTTATGAAATTTTAGGACCGGTCGTGGCAAAGTGGGCCTTAGTGAAAGCAGGCGAAATCAGCCCGTCTAACCTGGCTGCATCCAAACGCTCCTAACTCACGCCAAACCCGTGTAATAGCATTCCTTAGGCTTGCTCTCGCGCCCTATGTTATAATTAGCTACAATATTATGTTTTGCCGGCGGCTTGCCAGCATGAGTTTGAGCTTAATTTGCTTAAAGGAGGCCGCCTCTTGGATAAACTTATCAGGAGTAGATTGATAGATGAAAAAATTATGGCGCGAGCTTAAACCCAAAAACTTTACTGAGGGCCTGGTCATTGCTTTATCACTGGCCTTGGTCGTTGCTACAGCTGTCTTAGTCGTAGGCAGCAAAAACTCCAGCCCCGACTTTACCAACGAACCTCAAAGCGATATCAAGCTGGAAGCACGAGAGACCACCTTCAACGACCCCTTCGGCCAGTCAGATATGCCGGCCAAGACGGGCGAGAACCTTTCTAATATTTCGCACCGTATCGCAAGCAGCCTAGATACCTGGCAACGTAATCTGCCCGGCAAGGTTCAGGGAGTCATGCAAGACCTCAACATGCTCCACCAATTGCCACGGGAGATTATGGATAGGTTCCAGAACAAGGAATCGCTTTTTACGGACAAGGTCGATCAAGAGCAGCTGGAAGATATAGAGCAGATCATGTCCGACACAGACGGTCTTTCTATTGCGGAGCCCAATTTACCTCCCGCAGTGGAAGAAAATCCGCCTATGCTGCCCTCCAGCCCTCCAGCGGTACAGGAAACACCCGCTGTAACTCAGGCCAGTCAATCCACCCCCAAGCCCGCAGCTACCGTTTGGGACAGTCCTTACGCTCCTACAGCGCCTCAATCTGGGGATAACCCTAATAACTACAGCAGTCCTTACGCGCCTACGGCTCCTCAACAGTCTGGCAACGCGCAGCCTACTAATATGTACGCTCCGGCCCCACCCTCTTCTCCCGACCAGGGAGAGGAACCGCAAGGTCCGGTCTACGCTCCGCCTGCCGATCAGAACCCAGCCACTAACCCCACGGTCATGCCAACTTCCCAGCAGATCGCTCAAGTCCAGGCAGAGGTAATGGCAAAAATCAACGCCGCCCGTGTAGCCGCAGGTATTCCTGCTTTGCAGGCCAATAGTACCATCCAGGGCATCGCGAACTTCCGCGCGCAGGAATTGTCTACTTATTACCATCCCAAGCACTATCGTGCGGACGGATCTTACGCTTTGACCTGGATCGCTAATAACTGGGGCGGCAAATATGGCATTGGTGAAAATATTGGTTGGATCGACAATATAAGTTCTTTGAATGCTAATACTATTTTCAAAGCTTTCTATAACTCCGGCAAGGGGCATCGCGAGATTATGCTCCACCCCTCGCTGAAAATTGGTGCAGTTGGTATTTACTGCGTGCCGGGACCGGTAGCAGATAATAACACCGGCAGTCCCAACGAAACCAATAAAGGCCGTATCTTTATTTCCATGAACTTCGGATATTAATCGACTTTCACGCCGGCGGCGAGATTGTTGAGCCAGTCTTCTTTAGCCAAGATGTGCGACGAGACAAAGCATTTTACGATATCCGTTAGTTGTCCACACAAGAACATAACTTCAATGGACCAGTCGGTTAAGTAGGCTACCATGCCTACTACCGGCAGGTTTACAAACCAGAAGAAGCCGGAGTCCATGATCATGGTCTGATGCATGGCACCCCCTGCTCTCAATATCTGGTAAGCCAGAGAATTTATAGTATAGAAAACATAGAAGATGGCGTAGAGACGGAGGAAGTAGGCCGCCAAACCTTTTACTTCTGCAGATACTTCGTACAGCTCTGGCATGAAGAAAGAGGAAGCCAGCATGAGCATCGAGAAAACTACCGCCATCAAGAGACCCATTTTATAGAGCCTATAGGCATTGGAACGCGCTTCTTCCAGCTCATTCGCGCCTAAAGGCTGTCCTACTACAACCATGGTAGCCACGGCAATACCCGCAAAAATGGCAAAAAACAGTTCCGAAGTGGTGGACATAATTGCCATGGCCGCCAGTACTTGCTTACCCCTTGTTCCATAAAATTTAAATAAGAGTGCCATACCTGAGGAGTAACCAATCTCGTTGATCACCAAAGGCAGGGCCTTGCGCGTGATCGCTTTAGTCACCGCCGGGGGAATCTTAAAGAGTTGCGTAAAACTACCAGAGAAAATAAAGCGGTGTTTGCGCACCATGATTCGGGTAGCTACCAGCTCACAGGTCCGGGCTAAAAGGCTGCCTAAAGCCGCGCCTTTTACTCCCATGGCCGGGACTCCCAAATGACCAAAAATGAAGATATAGTTGAAGACAACGTTGGAGAGGACTGCGACCAGACTCAAGTAGAGTGATTTGCGGCTCTCACCTAAGGTTCTCATAGCATTTTGCGTGGCAAAAGAGTAGATCTGCGGCACAAAAGAAAGCACCGCCAGGGGAAAGTAATCTTTGATTGGCTGAATCACGCTTTGATCATGTACAAAGAAGAGGCCGATCTTATCCGGTATCAAGAGGCCAGGTACGACCAGAATAAGTACGATCAGAGCAGAAGCCAGAATGGAGAAATGATAGCTCTCCCGCACCCGCTCTTCTTCTTTTGCGCCATAGAACTGCGAGATATATACGCCGGCTGCCACCCCTACGCCATTGATGGCAAAAAGGCCGATCATGTTGTATTTATTGGCCGCGGCGACAGCAGACAAAACAGTCTCACCCAGTTGGCCAACCATCAAGTTGTCCAGGAGATTGACCAAATTGACAAACATCTGCTGGAACATAATGGGGATGGCTAAAGACAAAATGCGCCTGGGAAAGCCGTCATTTTGGAAAATCGGATAGAGTCTCAGGTTACGTACAAGTTGCATAGGCTGGCCTCAAACGTTAAGCGTTTTTATCTAAGTAATATTAACCCAATTGAGAGAACAGAATGGCTTTTGCCAGGCTGAAGTAGATCACGATAGAAATCGCATCCATAGCCGTGGCTATGAGTGGTCCCGCCATAACAGCCGGGTCAAGGCGTAAGCGGTCAGCCAAAATGGGCAATATAGCGCCCAGGCTCTTGGCTGCTATGCCTACGGTGAGCAGGGACAGTGAAATGGTGAAGGAAACCGAAAAGCTCAACTGCCGCAGGAAAAAGAGCTGGATAAAATTTACCAGACCTAATGTCAAGCCCAAGCCCAAGCCCACTCGCATTTCTTTCCACAAGGTTTTGGCCCAGTCCTTGTAGGAGATCTCCTGCAGGGCCAGACTACGTACAATAACTGCGGCGCCTTGTGAGCCAGCATTACCGCCGGTATCCGTCAACATAGGAATAAACCCTACCAGGGCTGGAACCAGGGTAAAGGCATCCTCAAAGCCAGACAGGATACGTGCGTTGACAATACCACAGACCATAAAGAGCAAGAGCCAGGGCAGGCGGGATTTGGTGTGTTCCCATACGGAGATGTCCAGATAGGATTTCTTAGAAGGCGAAACAGCCGCCATCTTACTCAAGTCTTCGCTGGCTTCTTCCGCCATGATATCCATGGCGTCATCAACTGTTATAATACCGACCAGCCTGTACTCGGAGTCCACTACCGGCAAGGCCAAAAGGTCGTAACGGTCAAACAGGAGCGCAACTTCCTCCTGGTCATCGGTTGTGCGTACCGCTACTACGGACTGCTCCATTACGTCGCTCACCAGAGCTTCATCTTTCGCGGAAAACATATCTCTGACTGACAAAACGCCCACCAGGCGGTTATCTCCAGTGGTGATATAGAGGTTGTAGACCGTCTCCAGCTTCTGTCTGCTCTTACGCAGATGCTGGAAGGCTTCCGCTACGGTAAAATGTTCGTCAATGCAGATATACTCCGTGGTCATAATGGAACCCGCGGAGTCCTCGGGGTACTTAAGCAGGCGGTTGACTATATATCTACGTTCTGCTGGTGTGTTGGCCAGGATACGTTTGACCACATTGGCCGGCATTTCGTCCAAAATATCGGCCAGGTCATCGTTATAAACCAAGTCGATCATGGCAGACAGTTGAGGGTCTGTCAGCTTGCAAACCAGGCGTTCCTGAGTATCTGCGTCCAGGTGAACGAAGATATCCATGCTCAGGTCCTTAGGCAGGAGGCGGAAAACACGAGATGCGTCGTCTTCCGGAAGCTCATCCAGGAACTCAGCAACGTCAATGGGTTCCTGCTCAGCGAGCAGTTGCTGCAGGGGCTTTAAGTCGCTTTTTTTATAGAGATCCAGAAGCAGATCTTGTAATTCGCGATAATTGGTCATGGCCTCTCCCTCCTACAAGCTGATATTAAAGCTCCAGGCAGCCAGCCAATAGTAAATGGCTATGCCCAGAATATCTACCAGAGTCGTAACCAGCGGAGCCACTACCATAGCCGGGTCCAGCTTCAAGGCTTTGGCCAGGAAAGGCAAGATGGAAGCCACCACCTTGGCCAGAACTACTACCGCCAGGAAACTCAGTACCAAAGACAAGGTCAGGCGCAGGTTTCTGCCTTCAGAAAAGTAGATGATCACGCCTACCATACCAGCAATGGCAGAGCCGCTTAGCAGGGCCACTCGTATTTCCTTCCACACGACTTTGAGGATATCCGAAAAATCGATATCCCCCGTAGACATAGCTACGATCTCCACGCTGGAGGTCTGTGAAGCCGCGTTACCACCGGTGCAAGTCAACATGGGCATAAAGGTAACCAAAACCGGCAAGGCCAGATAAACGGCCTCGAAGCGCTGTAGGATGAGCGCATTCAATGAGCCAGAGATCATGAGGATCAAGAGCCAGGGCAAACGGCCTTTTATATTGTCCCAGACGCTGGTATCCGGGTAAGGCTCTTCATTGGGGCGTACAGCCGCCATGTGTGAGTGAATGCCGGTGGCTTCTTCTCTTAAGACTTCCATGGCATCGTCAATGGTGATGATGCCCACCAGACGCTTTTCTTTATCCAAAACCGGCAAGGCCAAAAGGTCGTAACGCTGCATGATTAGCGCTGCCTCTTCCTGCTCATCTTCGGTATAGACAAAGTGCGGCGAATCATCCATGAGATTTTGCACCAGGTCAGAGTCATCGGCTCGGAGCAGGTCTGCCACAGAGATAACACCCTGTAGGATCCGGGTCTCATCGGTCACAAAACAGGTATAGATCATTTCGATGCGTGTAGAGATGCTCTTTAACTTATGGAAAGCCTGAGCCACAGTCATTTTGGCTTCTAAGCGCATGTACTCTGTAGTCATTACTGAGCCTGCGGAACGCTCGCGGTATTGCAAAAGTCGGTTGACCTCCTGCCTTCTAGCAGGGTCGGTCTGACGCAGCACGCGTTGAGCCACGCTAGCCGGAAGTTCCTCCAGCATCTCCGCCAAGTCGTCGTTAAAAAGACCATTTAAGACCACATTAAGTTCCGCGTCGCTGTAGGCATCGATCAAGGTTTCCTGACTATCACGGCTCAGGTGTACAAAAACATCACTGGCCAGATCCTTAGGCAGGATACGGAACATGAGAGAGAGATTTTCTTCCTGCATTTCTTCGGCTATAGCCGCTATATCGATTGGCTCCTCGCCTGCAAGGAATTTTTGCAACTGCGGATAAGCCTTTATTTCCAGAAGATGGCGTACTTCATATAACTTGGCTTCTAATTCTTCGTTAAGCATTATCTCTCCTCCTTACTCCAAGATCTACCGCCTCTATCTTTCTGACTTCAAGGCAGTCAGGGGCGAAAAAACAAGAGCCGGCAAGGAAGCCGGTAGGAGCTCCTTGCTGGCTCTCAGCAAAAAATAAGCTCCCATGTCCTCTATTTAGAGGATATTCCCACGTTGTCAAAACGAACCCAAGGTAAGTCCTTGAAGCCGTCATTGATATGCTCGCTGGAATAGCCACCAATGTTTAAGAACAGCTTCTCCAGATTGCTGCTGAGCATCACTTCTCTCAAGGGCCGCGTCAGCTTGCCGTTTTCTATGAGGAAGGAGTTCTTGATTACACCGGCAAAATCGCCATTACCGGCAGGTTCACCGCCGGAGAAACGCATCATATAGATACCTCGATCAATACCCTTGATCAAGTCCTCTAAAGGCTCCGTTTCCTCCGCTTCTAACACATAGTAGGAATACTGCTCGCTGTTTTTGGCTCTCTCACGACCGGTCTTACGCGCTACATAGTCCGAAAGGCTGAAGCATTGGAGCTTGCCCTGACGGAAAAGGTCATAGTTCTCTGCCGCAAAGCCTTCGCTCGTAGCCAGGCTGCCGCCAACGAAGCGTTCATCTAAAGGTGCCACGCGCAGGTTGAGACGTGAGTCTACCACCTGTTCACCTAAACGGTCACGCCAGGGACTGGACTCGGTTAAAAGAGCCAGATCTCCGGTAAAATTAGCTGCGAGATAGTAGAGCATATCGTCCAGGCAGGCAGGGGTCATAACTACCGATCCAGCAAAGCCCTTTTCCAAAGGCTCTGCCTTGTATTGCTCCGCGATCATCTTTAAGTCGGACTTAAAGGGCTCACGCTCAATGAGCGGAGTAGCAATATCTTCAGTCATCAGGCCGTTATAGAAGAAAGATGAGGATTTTTCACCCACTACTGACGAACAATTGAGGACCACTTGGTAGGAACCGTTGATCTCATGGAAGTTAGCTCCGCTGGAAAAAGCCTTGTAAGATTCTTCATAGTCGTGTTCGAGATAAAGCTCAGAAATGAGCAGGGTAGGATAGTTCTTCGCGACATCTTCTATGAATTCCTGCAGCAGGCGGAACATGGCCTCACGGTCGGCTTCCAACACACCGGAGGTTTTTTCTTTTTGTACAGCTTCTCCAGCCGGCACAAAACGTCTCGCCTCGTCAGGATCGGCGGAAGCCAGGCCCTTAAAGCAGTCATCTGCCAGAGTTTTGAGCTCAGCATCATCCAGGCGGTTGCCGCCCAGGCTGGCATAACGCTTATCCTGTATGATTTCTAAGTTAGCGATCTCGTCTTCCAGAGTGCGCAAGAGACTGAATTTACCATTGAGATAGCTGATCTCGCTGGTCACTGACTGTTTCAATTTGCAGGCAGCCTGCTCAGCGCCCTGCTCCTTTATATAAGACAGGATATTATCTGCTATAAGCTTTAGATCACGCATGGTCTATTCTCCTCCCATCATCAGGCGACAGCGCAAGGCAGGACCACCCAGGCCAACAGCCATAGGCTGCTTCTTGCCACAGAAGCCGTTAGATTCCCAGGCGATGCGGTCACCCACGCGGTCTACGGTCTTGAGCATCTCAAAGGCAACGCCAGAGATAGTGGTGTCACGTACGGCGCTGCCCAGCTTACCGTTCTTGATCTCATAGGCCAGGGAAATTCCGAACATAAACTCACCGGTATTATCGGCCTGGCCATTATTGGTGTAGACCAGATAGTAGCCGTCTTCGGTATCGGCAATCATATCTTCCAGCTTGTCTTTACCGGGCAGGATGGCTGTATTACGCATACGAATCAGTGGCTCGTCAGAATAGAGCCAGGCGCGGGCATTACCTTGCGGACGCACGCCGAAGTGGTCAGCGGTTTCCAGATTATGCATGTAAGAGCGCAGGATACCGTCCTTAATGATCTCCACGTCCTCAGCCGGAGTTCCCTCATCGTCTACATATACAGGCAGAGGGGCCGGTTGGCCGAGTGCCGTATGGGCAAAGTCAGTCAGACTTATAAGCGGGCTGGCTACCTGCTTATCCATAAGCTTGGCCGCAACTGAGCCGCCAAGGACCAGATCGGACTCCACTGTATGACCCACGGCTTCGTGAGCCAGCATGCCAGCCAAAGTTCCGCCCAGAATGCAGGTGTGCACACCGGCTTTGGCGCTGACGCCTTGAGCCTTGTCCAGGACCTGTTGATAGAGGCGGTCAATCAGAGCATAAGCCGATTCCAGGCTGGGCAGGGCATGCTTTAAGTCGCCATAGCCACCAATAGCCTGGAAAACTTCTACTGTATCCCCCTTATTGGAATCAGCCATCAGGGAGATGTAGACATAAGACCTGGGTGTACGCAGATGAGCCCGACAATCCTGGCTCACCAGGAGGATCTTCTCGACCTTATCGCTGTAGATGCTAACTACACGGTCCTTAATCTTAGGGCAATGCTTGAGAATATAAGCATCAAGCTTACGGGCCACTTCTCCGTAATAGCTCTGTTCCAGATCCTCATATTCATCTCGTAGTTCGCGTTTATAAGCCGGACCGGAGGGACGTAAGTCGGTGACCGCTGCTCCGTACTGTCCAATAATTCGGGCGTTTGCCTCTGCTTCTTTTAGCACACGGCGTACTGTCTCCGGATCTTCTAAGGGGCTGGCCGCAAAACCAGCTACACCGTTCCTCAGTACCCGCGCCGAAACACCTCGCTCATCAGAGCGGTAATTGCTGCTGACCTGGCCAGAGGTAAGGCTAAAACGCCTTACAGCGTTATTTTGGTACCGCAGCTCTGTCCGATCCTCGCAGTTGGCTAGGAGATCAGGCATAAGCAGCTTAGCATTAAGTTTAGTCATACTTAGTTAAAATCCTTTCTGATCAACTAGTAGCAGATTGCGAAGAAGGTTGACTCAATCTCTTGTTGGCCGGCATTGCCATCCGTCTCAGCTCCGGTTTGGAGGCTGAAAGTCATCCGGTAGAAACCTGGCGGCAAGAGGCCGTAGTTGCTCTTGAAGTCCAAGTCAAAGCTGCGTTCTTCACCCGGCATAATGCCACGTAGCTTGGTCTCAAAGCTGTCGCCCACAAATTGCGGTTGTACCATGAGCCAATCTCCACCAGTAAAGTAAGAAACGCTGTAGCTGCCGGTATAATACCAAAGCTCGCTGCCTTTATTGAAAATAGTCAACTTCGCGCTGGCAGCGTCGCGCTCTACCTGGAGCCTGTAATCTAAAGGCAAAGCCCCGTCCTTACGCTCGGCAAAGGCAGCATCTTCTTCTGAATCATAAATAGTTTCATCGCGGTTAGAGGTAATTAGGTCTCGAATTAGCAAGGTCTCTGCCTTGGGAATCGAGTAATAATCACCCTCTCGGTCTTGGATGATTCTGGCGCTGTCTGAGTTTGACTCGGTAAAATCTTCCACCCAGAAGTAGATCTCACGGCCATCTGAGCTGTACAGATGCGTGTTATAGCGAAAGTCTTCTGCTTTATCTTCCGCCAGACGCTGGTCTTCTGCCAGATTGTTGTCCAGCCATTTGATAAGCTCCGCGTCATCTGAGCCGGATAACTCATAGACTGTTTTTCGACCATTTTCGACATCCAGAGCAACGACCAGAGCTTTATCCCGCGTATCATAAGGCTCTACCTCAACCGGAGCGCTGATGCGGGGTTCATCCCCCGGTGAGTTATGGCCCACCTGCTCACTGATATAGGCCTGGTAGCGCAGCTGTTCGTAGAGATTTTTAATATCATCCGGCGGATAAATCTTGGTAATCTCTCCGGTTTCCGGATTTTTTATTTCGGTGACGATAGTCGGCATAGCCTCCTGCTCAGCGCGGGATAGATCTTTAACCTTCTTACCATCCACTACCAGTGGTCCATCGTAAACGAACTCTTCTTCGTCATCAGCTGAAGCTTTGGTTGTTTTACTCTCAGTTGGCTGGGTAACGATAGTTTGGGGTTTCTCTGTAGTTTCAGAGGTAGAGGGCTCGCCCAGTTCAGATTTGAGTCGCTCCACTTCTGCCTTTAATTCTTTTATTTCAGTTTTTAGCGTGGCGTTTTCTTTTTGCAGCGCCTGTAAACTCTCGTTTGGTTCAGGTTTATATATGCAAGAGCTTAAGCCCAGTAAAAGACTGAGCAAGATCAGGCTCACCGTCACGGTAAGATTTTTTCTAGTCATCTTTACCTCCTTTGCGTGTATAGGTTGGGGCTGTACTCTGCCTGCTGCTGGAAATCAGGCCTTGGCCAAGCGACTTACAGCCTCTTCTAATACTTGTCTGGGGCAGCCATAGTTGAAGCGTAGGAAGCCTTCACCTTCCGGTCCGAAGAAGGAGCCGGCGTTGAGGCACAGTCCCAACTCATGGCTGAAGTAGTTGTGTAGCGCTTTCTCGTCTTCCAGGCCCTTGACTTTCATAAACTCGCGGCAATCCAGCCACAGCAGATAGGTAGCCTCCGGGCGGCCAACTTTGATGTGAGGGATTTCCTTATTGAAAGCGTCAACGAGATAATCCCGGTTGCCTTCCAGGTAGATCAGCAACTGCTCCAGCCATTCGTCACATTGGCTCCAGGCGGCTTGTAGCGCGGGATAGGCGAAAAGATTGCCGGAGTAGCTGTAGCTTCCCTTGACCGCTTTGAATTTCTCTCTCAATTCCTCGTTGGGGATCACGGCGAGAGAAGCGGAAAGACCGGCAATGTTAAAGGTTTTGCTGGGCGCGTAGGCGCTGATCGTTCTGGCGGCAGCTTCAGGACTGATGCTGGCTACAGGTGTGTGCTTGTGGCCGGAGTAGACAAAGTCTGCGTGGATCTCGTCGCTCATGATGATCAGGTCATGCTTCTCGGCAATCTCCACCAGGCGGCGCAGCTCATCTTCGGTCCAGCAACGGCCCGTAGGGTTATGAGGGTTGCAGAGCATGAGCATCTTGGTTTTGTCATCAATGAGGCTTTCCAAATGTGCGTAATCAATATTGGCGTGTAAATTCTCGTCCATGATCAGAGGGCAGGAAACAAATTCCCGATCGTGTCCTACACTGGCTGCCTTGAAGGGACCATAGACAGGAGTAAGGCTCAGCACTTTATCACCAGGTTCAGTAAAGGTCAGCACAGACATATGCAGGATGGGTACTACGCCGGGGCTGAAAAGCATCCAGTCGGCCTCGGTCTTCCAACCGTAACGGCGGGATAGCCAGTCAATGCAGGTATCAAAGAATTCCTTACCCGGATTGGTGTAACCGAAAACCGGGTGCTCAGCGCGTTTTTGGATGGCTTCCTGTATGGCAGGGGCGACTGCGAAATCCATGTCAGCCACCCACAAGGGCAGGGCATTTTCTGGCAGGCCGGAACCAAAGACAGCTTCCATCCGGTCCCACTTAACGGAATCAGTGTTATGGCGATCAATTATCTGGTCAAAGTTGTAGCGCATTTTTATTACTCCTTAGGTTATTTTTCCGCGGCTATTAGTTCTAGTGTCTTATAAAAAGCATCTTCGCCGGGCACGATTTCGTAGTCCGGCTTAGAAGCAAAGAGCTCACTGTTGCTGCCATCACTATTTAGACCGTAGATGGCGTTGTAGCGGATAAGAAGACCGCTTTCCGGCAGGGCGTTGTACAATGTGATAACACAAGAGCCGTCCCCCGCGCTCTCCTCTCCTACTACCCTAGCAAATGCTGTGCGTTTAGCAAAGCTGATAAAATACTCAGAGGCAGAATATGACTGACCATTACTTAGCAGCCAGAAGTTGCCGCTGAATAGAGGTTCCTCAAAACTGGGAGCGATGCGGATATGCTCTTCAAAGACCTGCGTTAAGTCCTTTACCGCCTGCTTGTCTAACTCCGGCATCTCAGGCAGTTTATCATCCTCACTCTCATGCCAGCTGAAGATCAAAGTCGGATATTCATCCTCACTGCCATAGGCTTCCAATTCTTCTTCGTAAGTATTACCGCCGCCCCAATAATCAATGTAGGGCTTAGTCCACTCACTGGCGTGATAGAGGCCATAGTTAGTGACTTCCAGCGGTTTTTGAATGTTAGGCGCGACGATATTCATCAGCCAGTAATCGTTATAGCCACCGCCGTTACCCCGGATGTCAATAATGACATTTTTGATACCTTCTTCTTCGGCCTCCATAAAGAAGTTTTGCAGGATATCAACGTCTTCCGGGTTTTGGTTGAGGAAGGAATCAATCTTGATATAGGCATAGTCAGCAGCGGCATTGTATTCGTAATGCAGATTATCCGGCATATCCAGGAAGGGTGGCGGTCCACCGGGCTCACGCTCTTCCTCTTCTAAGTTATAAAAGCCGTGAACATGCGGATTGGCAAAGACATCCTGGTACATTTCCAGCCAGGGATCATCCGGATACTCGGCCAGATAGTAGCAGTAACTCTGAAAGTCGCTGTTGAGCAGGCGACTGCTCTGGCTCATTATCGATAAATGGCCCAAATCGCCGTAGTCGCCTAACAGCTGGTCCACAATTTCGGCAAAGAAGCTTTCCCAGCTTGCCTTATCATAGATCTCATAAACACGGTTCTGATACGCGTCTTTCAATGCGTGGAAATCCACATCTCCATCCTGCAGCAGGCCGGCGAAGGGATAACCGTTTTCGATGATTTCCCAAAAGGCCTCATAGTCGCGCTCCTTTTCTTCTGGTGTCAATTCCGCGATAGTGCGCGCTCGCTCTGCCAGGAAATCCTCTTCTTGGTAAAAAGGTAAACACTTCACCTCGGTTTTGGCATTTACTACGGCGTTAGCCGGTAAAATAAAAGATAAGCTAAGAATCAAGCTAATGATCAATAACCAGGATCGGTCGCGCCGGCTGGGTGAACCGACAGCCGGTCTAAAGCTTTTCGGGCTGTTGTATTTCATATAAATACCCTTTCGGTCGTTTCTCTTCGTTAAGGCACAGATCTCCTGTTCTCTTATTATAAAGGAAATTCCTTCCCATGGAGAGAAATAGCAAAAGGTGCTATGCTAGAAGCTAGTCAATTACACTCCATTGTCAGTACAAGAAGGGAGATAAAACACGTGAATAATCTTGACGTACAAGCTGCTATGCAGTTCCGTCTGAGCTCGGAATTACCAGAGTATCCCAAGTTTGAGGCTGGCATTCGCCGGGCGCCCAGACGGGAGACCAGGCTGAGCGAAAGCGAAGTCGCCTTAGCGATCAAGAATGCTCTCCGCTACATTCCTGAAGAGCATCATGAGCAAATGGCCGAGGAGTTCTACCAGGAACTCAAAGAACACGGCAAAATCTATGGCTACCGCTTCCGTCCCGAAGGCCGTATCTACGGTAAGCCCATCGATGAGTACAAAGGTAAGTGTGTAGAAGGCAAGGCTTTCCAAGTCATGATCGATAACAATCTGGACTTTGAAGTCGCTCTCTATCCTTACGAATTAGTCACTTACGGTGAGACCGGCTCTGTCTGCCAGAACTGGATGCAGTATCGCCTGATCAAACAATATCTGGAAGAAATGACTCAGGACCAGACCTTAGTCATTATGTCCGGCCATCCTTTGGGCCTCTTCCACTCCAACCCCAATGCCCCGCGCATTATCCTGACCAATGGTCTTTTGATCGGTGAGTACGATAACTTAGAAGACTTCAACCGCGGCCGCGCTTTAGGTGTTTCCAGCTACGGCCAAATGACCGCCGGTGGCTTCATGTACATTGGACCGCAAGGCATCGTCCACGGCACCTACAACACCCTGCTCAACGCCGGTCGTCTAAAACTGGGCGTTAAGAACGAAGACAATCTGGCCGGTGTACTCTTTGTCTCCTCCGGTCTGGGCGGTATGTCCGGCGCTCAAGGCAAGGCCATTGTGATCGCCGGTGGTGTCGGCATCATCGCCGAGGTCGACTACTCTCGTATCAAGACCCGTTACGACCAGGGCTGGGTCAATGTCATCGCCGAATCTCCAGAAGAAGCCTTCCGTCTGGCTAAAGCCTCTATGGAAAAACGCGAAGCTAACGCTATCGCCTTCCACGGTAATATCGTTGATCTCTTGCAATACGCAATTGACCATAACATCCACATTCCTCTGCTCTCCGACCAGACTTCCTGCCACGAGCCTTACACTGGTGGTTACTGCCCGGTCGGCCTGACCTTTGAAGAAAGAACAGAGATGCTGGCTGAGGATCCTGAAGGCTTCCATAAACGTGTTGATGAGACCCTGCAGAAACACTTCGCCCTAATCAAGACTTTGACCGCTCAAGGCACCTACTTCTTCGACTACGGCAACTCCTTTATGAAGGCAGTATTTGATACCGGCATAACTGAGATCGCCAGAAACGGCGAAAATGACAAAGACGGCTTTATCTGGCCCTCTTACGTAGAAGACATCATGGGACCCCTGCTCTTTGACTACGGTTATGGTCCTTTCCGTTGGGTTTGCCTGTCAGGTAAAGATGAAGACCTGAGAGCTACCGACCACGCCGCCATGGAGTGCATCGATCCTAACCGTCGCTATCAAGACCGCGATAACTACAACTGGATCCGTGACGCGGAGAAAAACCAGCTGGTTGTCGGCACCAAGGCCAGAATCCTCTATTCTGACGCCGCCGGTCGTCTGCGTATCGCTCTGCGCTTCAACGAATTAGTTCGTGAAGGCAAGATCGGCCCCGTCATGATCGGCCGTGACCACCACGACTGCGGCGGCACCGACTCCCCCTTCCGTGAGACTGCCAATATTAAGGACGGCTCCAACATCACTGCTGACATGGCTACTTCCTGCTTCGCCGGTAACGCCGCTCGCGGCATGAGTCTCTGCTCCCTGCATAACGGTGGTGGTACTGGTATCGGTAAAGCCATCAACGGCGGCTTCGGCTGTGTTTTAGACGGTTCTACCCGTATCGACAACATCCTGCGCCAGTCCGTCCCCTGGGACGTCATGGTGGGCGTAGCCCGGAGATCCTGGGCCACCAACTCCGCCGCCCTCGAAACTTCAGTCAAGTACAACCAGGACAACCTAGGCAAAGACCATATCACCCTGCCCTACCAGAGTGACGATGACCTGGTCGAGCAACTGGTAAAAAAGCACGAAGCTGATCGATCCTTATTCGAATAAGCTCTAAGCTAAATTCGAATAAGCTCTAAGCTAAATTCGAATAAGCTTTGAACGTATAAAATGATTTAAATAGGCTTTAGACTTGCAAATTGATTTGTGAATAATCTTTAAACTTACAAAATGTGCTAAGCCTGATCATAGAAGCCTCCGGACCAGACGGAGGCTTTTTCTTTTGCTCTCATACCTGTACTAACAGGGGTAAGCAGAAAAGATTTCTAGAACAAACTCATACTTGTACTCATAGGGGTTAGCAGAAAAGATTTCTAGAACAAAAAAGCCCGACACATTAAAACATATGTCGGGAAAAATATTTTGGGTTATCAGACAAAGAGATCTCGCTAACGCATTCTCTTACGAATACCGATCAATAAACCGAAACCGGCCAAAGCCAATGTGGCGGCGATATAGTTCATGCCTGATTCACCAGTGCTAGGTAATTGAGTTACCTCTTGTCGGCTAGGAACATTATTACCAGAAGTTGGAAGATTAGATACTATTCCCGTGTCATTAGCAGAACCTGTGACCTTGCTTCCACTATAATCAGTTGTCCGATCAGGGCTGGATGACTGATTAATAGGCAGTATCTGTAAGCCATTGAAGCCTATTGTTCCACTTGAGCCAGGCCAAATAGTGATTGATTCTTCTTCTTCCTCTTTTTCTTCTGCTTCTGCTTCAGGTTCTTCGGTCTTAGCTTTCCACAGAGCTTTGACGATTGTATCATCACTGACTGTAATCACTGCACCTACTGCTTTTTCCTCACCAGCTACATCCCAAGCTTTAAATTCCTTGCCATCAGGTGCGGTAAAGGCACATTCAGGCAGAGTATATTGGGAATCTTTCTCGACTGTATCGGCTTCCATCTCGCCTGTACCGCCATGAAGGCGTGATACTTTACACTTGCACCATATCAAAAAAAAAAAAACATATTTCAAGTGTTCTCTATATTAAATTTCCTAATCCGATGTTGACTTTCTTCACAAATATTCCCTATTCTTCCAAGCAAAGCTCAAACTTTATCAAGACGGAAGGCTATAATAGGTATGTGAGAGTTTCCATTTGGCGCGAAGTTGACTACTTTGTAGCCCTCCACCAAGAGATAAATAAACTTAAACGGGCAGAATAGATTAAGTAGTAAGGAGGATTACCCAGATGGCAGATCGTATCTATCTAGTAACAGGAGCCTCCGGTCATTTAGGCAATCAAGTTGTGCGTCGGTTGTTGGACCGAGGCGAGGAAGTGCGTTGTTTGATCGTTGAGGAAGAACTCCCACTGTCTTTGCAAGGCTTGGACTTAAATGTTTATCATGGCGACGTACGTAATAGAAGCAGCATTGAAGCGATGTTCCAAGGTCTGGATGGTAAGGAGATTTATTTCTTACACCTGGCAAGCATGATTAGTATCGCTTCTAAGGTTGATCCTCTGCTTAAAGAGGTAAATGTGGGCGGTACAATCAACGTGATTGAGCTATGCAAAAAATACCAGGTTAAACGCCTGTTGTACTGCAGTTCTGTACACGCTATACCGGAGCGCAAAAACAATGCCCCCATCAATGAGTTGGACGTATTCAGCCCTGACTGGGTTCACGGCGCTTACGCTAAGACCAAGGCTATCGCTACTCAACTGGTCATGGAAGCTGGTCACTCTGGCTTAGACGTGGTTGTGGTCCAACCCTCCGGCATTATCGGTCCTTATGACTATATGGCTCAAGGCAGACTCAACCAACTTATGGCGACCTTGGTCAATAGGCGTCATCTCTTCCTGGTCCACGGCGGCTACGATATTGTGGATGTAAGAGACGTTGCCAAGGGCCTCCTCGCGGCAGTCGACCGTGGCAGGTCCGGCGAGTGCTATATCTTATCTAACAAGTATTGCTCTATCACGGAGCTGATCCAACTAGCTTCCGAATCATCCGGTATCAAAGTCTACCGTTTCTATGTAGCGATGTTCCTCGCGCGGATGTTTGCCCCGATTACTGAATGGTGGGCCAAACTACGCCGTAAACGCCCGCTCTATACACCCTACGCCCTGTATACCTTACGCAGCAACAGTAACCTCTCTCACAAAAAGGCAAGCAAAGAGCTGGGTTACAGCACTAGACCCATAGAGGAGACCATACAGGACACCCTGGACTTTATCTTAGAGCAGCAGGCTAAAGCCAAACTCATTGGCAACGGTGTCGCAAGCAATAGAATTTAGCCCAGCAAAAATCACAGAATCTATAATAGATCGAACAAAAAATGCCGTTAGTTTCTACGAGAGTCTAACGGCATTTTTTATTTATTGTTTCCTTTACTTCCCTTTAAAGGATAAAAACCTTGCCAATCAAGTTATAGACATCCTTGTTCAAATAGGAAGCGGAGGAGGACATCAGCCGCTTACTATTGAGCATAGGCATGGCTTTGAGATGACGCGCCGCGTTGGCGTTGATATTGGCAAAGTCTCGCCAGATCAGCTCCATCTGCTGATTAACAGCATTGGTACCGGCAATCTCCGCTCTTAGAGGGATCATGCAGACGGCAATCAGCCGAGCCATATGGTTGTACATATAGCGTTGGAGTTTCTGCGGGCGTACGCTGTCGAGACGCACACGGCGGAACATATCCAATGCCAGGCTGATAATATTATCCACGTCATCAACCATGAACTCCATCGACGCCGCCTGTCCGGTCCGGCCTAAAGTATAGGAATACACTTCCTCATCTAGGTAGTAAATACGGCGTACATGCGGCAGCGGTTCGTAAGCGAATACGTGATCCGCGTAACGACTATGGTCAGGTACATGGAGGTTGACCTTGCCTAAGAGCCTGGTGCTGTATGTAATAGACTGCTTTCCCAGGATCTGATCTACATTAAAATTCTTAGTCCGTGCCCAGGAGTTATGGCCTGTTTGCGGGAATACATTGTCAAAATGATGGGGACTGATACGTTCCGTGCCATCAGACATCAAGAGTCGATAGACGTAATCATTGACGATCAAGTCGGAGCTGGCCGGATCGTCTTCCTGTTGACGCAATACCTTTAAGAGGCTGTTTAAGCCCTCAGGCAGGAAACAATCATCTGCGTCCAATAGTCGGAACCAGGGTGTTGCCACATCGTGCATAGCCCAGTTGATCGCGGAGCCGTATCCCCCGTGTTCTTTACGGATCAGGCGAATATCGCGGGGATATTTACTGACAAATTCTTCAACTATATCAGTTGTAGCGTCGGTAGAACCATCATCAACTATGACAAGCTCAATATCATCCAGCGCAGGAATCACACTCTCAATACATCTTTTGATATAGTCCTGGCTGTTATAGCTGGCAACCGCGACGGTCAAAGATTTGCTCATTTACTCTCTCCTGATCAAAATGCACCCGGTCTGGTGACCGGGTGCCGCTATACATTATTTATCGTAATGTTTAACGATATCGGTCCAGCCCATTGTATCAGGTGCTGTTCCGAATTGGATGCCCGTGAGGGCATCGTAGAACTCTTGGGCCACAGGTCCGATCTCATTATTATTAATGATATAGGCGTGGTCATCAAAATTCAGCTCACCCACCGGGGAAATGACCGCCGCGGTGCCGGAGCCGAAGGCTTCAGTCAGGCGTCCTTCCTTATGGGCTTCCAGGAGCTCCTCCACGGGGATCTGGCGTTCTTCCACAGGCATGCCTTTTTGCTTAGCCAGCTCAATTACTGACTTACGGGTAATACCCGGCAGGATAGTATCGCCGAGTTCTGCCGTGACCAGTTTGCCATCAATCACGAAGAACATATTCATAGCGCCTACTTCCTCTACGCAGGTCTGAGTGCGGCCATCCAACCACAGGACCTGGGCAAAGCCCTCATCCTGAGCTTTCTTAGTGGCCAGGAAGCTGGCAGCGTAGTTACCACCGGTCTTCGCGGAACCCATACCGCCTTTTACAGCACGAGCATAGTGGCTTTCGATGCGAATACGCACGGGCTTCATGCCACCGGCGTAATAAGCACCTGAGGGAGCGCAGATAACGAAATAGATGAATTTCTTTGCGCTGGACGCGCCAAGGCCTTCACCATCCGCGATCAACGTGGGGCGGAGATAGAGTGAAGTACCGGGACTGTGAGGTACCCAATCACGATCTAAGTCAATCAGACGATGGATTGCCTCATACTGAAAATCTTCGTCCAGTGGAGGCATGGCGGCTCTTTCGGCACTTCTATTCATACGTTTGCAGTTCTCATAGAGCCGGAAGGTTTGGATCTCACCGTCAGGTCTGCGATAGGCTTTAGCGCCCTCGAAAACTTCTTGCGCGTAATGTAGTACCGGAGAAGCCGGATGGATGGACAGGTTATGCAAAGGCTCAATCTTTGGATCATACCAGCCACCTTTTTCCGCGTCGTATCTGACAATAAACATATGGTCGGTAAAAATCTTACCAAAACCCAGATTGGACTCGTCTTGAGGTTTAGCTTTAAGTTCTTTAGCTATCTCATATTTGATCTTCATTTGTACTCCCCTTTTCAACTATTCGACAGCTTGGTCTACGCAGGCTGCGCCACGGCTGAGAGCCTCTTTATTGAGGTCTATCAGAGCCGCTTTCTTACCTTGGAACATCTTGCCAAGCAGCGTATACATGGTCTCAATCTTAAGAGCGCCGGTAGCTTCAATGTAAGCGCCCAGCATAACCATGTTAGCAACCCTCAGGTTGCCAAGCTCAGTAGCTATATCTACACAAGGTACATATACAGCCTTTACATCTTCACGATCAACTTTACCGGTAACGATGGATGAGTTGACAAAGATGGTGCCGCCGGGTTGGACTTTACTGGCAAACTTATCCAGCGAAGGTTGGTTCATAGCGATCAGTTCGGTAGGTTCAAGTACCAGCGGCGAAATGATCTCACTGTCAGCGATAACTACGGAGCAGTTGGCAGTGCCACCACGCATCTCCGGGCCATAAGAGGGGTACCAACTTACGTTGAGACCCTCTTCCATACCGGCTTGTACCAAAAAGGTACCAATGGACATAACGCCCTGGCCACCAAAACCTGAGGCTAGAATTTCTTTATACAGCATCTTATTTTTCCTCCGCGGTTACATCTTTGTAAACGCCCAAGGGGAATTCCTGGCTCATGGTGGAGTCGATCCACTTGAGGGCGTTGATCGGTGTCATACCCCAGTTGGTGGGGCAGGAAGACAGAACTTCTACGATGCTGAAGCCGAGACCAGCTTGTTGAACTTCAAAAGCCTTCTTGATAGCCTGTTTGGCTTTCATGATATTGGCTACGTTGGTTACGGATACACGGGAAATATAGGCAGCGCCGTCAATGGTGGCCAACATCTCAGAGATGTGTAAAGGTGAGCCGTAGTGAGCTTGATCACGGCCTAAGGGTGCGGTGGTTGCCTTTTGGCCGACCAGCGTAGTCGGGGCCATTTGACCACCGGTCATGCCGTAAATGGCGTTATTGATAAAGATAGTAGTGAATTTTTCACCACGCATAGCGGCGTGGACGATTTCCGCTACACCGATAGAAGCCAGGTCACCGTCACCTTGATAAGTGAAAACGGTGAGCTCAGGATGGCTGCGCTTAATTCCGGTAGCTACGGCCGGAGCGCGACCGTGAGCAGCTTCGTGCATATCACAGTTGAAATAGTTATAAGCGAAAACCGAGCAGCCTACGGGAGCGATACCGACTGCGGTACCTAAGACATCCATCTCCTCTAGCGTTTCAGCAACTAATTTATGAATAATACCGTGGGTGCAACCGGGGCAATAGTGGGTCTGGACATCAACCAAGCCCTTGGATTTTTGATAAACTACGGACATTATTTACCTCCCAAAGCCTTAATAGCGGCTTCTGCAATTTGTCTGGGCGCGGGAATGACACCACCAGCGGTTCCGACCAGTGATACCGGTTTAGCGCCTTCTGCTGCCAGTTTGACATCATCGATAAGTTGTCCCATGGACATCTCTACGCTGATAACCTGCTTGATAGAGTCATTGATGATGGCTTCATGGAGTTGTTTGTAAGGGAAGGGCCATACGGTGATCGGGCGGAAGACCTGAGTCTTGATGCCATTCTCTTTTTGCAGGATCTGAGCCGCCGCGCGGGCCAGTCTGGAAGGTGAACCATAAGCTACTAACAGTACTTCAGCGTCTTCCGGTCCCTCGATCTCGTATTGGACCTCAGTCTCCATGATCTTATGGTATTTCTCGTCCAGATGGATATTGTGTTCGTAGCAGGGCTCAGCCTCAATGTAGAGGGAGTTGATGATGCTGCGGCCCTCATGATTGTTGGTACCTGTGGTTGCCCAGGGTTTCTCCACCTTATCGATAGGAGGATGTTCGGGCCATTCGACCGGCTCCATCATTTGACCAATCATACCGTCAGCCAGGATCATAGCCGGCATACGATATTTTTCAGCCAGGTTGAAGCCTTCAAAGACCATTTCCGTTGCTTCCTGGACATTAGCAGGTGCCAGTACGAAGGTACGGTAGTCACCGTTACCGCCACCACGGGTAGCCTGGAAGTAGTCACCTTGTGCCGGTTGGATAGTACCAAGGCCAGGGCCACCACGCATGCAGTTGACGATCAGACAGGGCAGCTCAGCACCACAAAGATAGGAAATACCCTCTTGCTTTAAGGCAATACCGGGGGAAGAGGAGGAAGTCATCGCTCTGACACCGGCACCGGCTGCGCCATATACCATGTTGATAGCAGCGATCTCAGACTCCGCTTGGAGGAAGGTACCGCCGTGCTCAGGCAGGTGCAGGGACAAGTATTCCGGGATCTCGCTTTGCGGGGTAATGGGATAACCAAAGTAGCAGCGAACACCTGCTCTGATGGCAGCTTCTGCTATGGCCTCATTACCTTTCCATAATTCTTTTGTCATCTTAGGCTCCTCTCTCCTAGTCTCTTTCTACCGTGATAATAGAATCGGGGCACATACGCGCGCAGCTGGCGCAACCGATGCACTCGTCCATCTTCTCTACGGTAGCAGGATGGTATCCTTTGGGGTTGGTCTTATTGGGGTCCAAGAAAATAATATGCTTGGGGCAGACCTCAACACATAGGCCGCAACCTTTGCACCAATCCTCACGGAAGGTCACTTTTCCACTCATAATAATGTCCTCCTTCTAGACGTCTATTTCCCAGGGTTTACGCATATATCTCTGCACGGGGAAAATAGGGCTATGTAATTTGTCTTTCATGATATCTAATAAGCGTTCTTCCACTGTTGTATACAGAAGTGGCAGACCGTATTTATTAGCAAGTTCAAGGGCCAGCTCTTCTCCGGCCAGAATATCTTCCGGGCTGGTCTCATTGATCATATGGGTATTATTTATAATACCGGTGAATTTTTGCTTACTCATGATCTCTATCGCCTGGCAGTAAGCAGAGGCCTTTTCCAGAGTGGCAGTTTCCGGCCGTCTGGCGTTGAGCACCAGCCACATATCGTAGTCCATGGCCCGGATCTGAGGCTCATAGAAGCCTAAAACCCTGACCCCTTCCGGATCACCACCCAAATCGAATATGGAATAGGTGTCTTTATCCACAAAAGCTTTAGCCACGTCCGGCGGCAAAGCGGGTATATCCGCCGTACCGTGCATGGAAGTAACAATGACCTCTACGCCGGCAGCTTCCAGTAATTCGTGTTTCTCGTAGGAACGGAAATAGGGATTAACAATATCCAAGTCAACTAGACGGGTGGCCTGACCTTGCTGGGCCGCGCTATAAGCTAAATTGACGGAGAATTCTGTTTTGCCCGAACCATAATGTCCAGCAATGATCGTAAGCTGCTTTTTTAGCAATGCCATAAATGCTCCTTATTTTTTGTGCTCCTCCAAAATATTTTTACACAAGGTCGCTCTTCTGTCAATTGTCACTAAAGTTTAGCTTTCAAAGCGAAAAAATTTGGCCTTAAAATGAAAACAATAGCTAAATACCTGCTAATTCCGGCTTTTTTAAGGGCCAAGTCTAGAATCTATCCGAGAGCAATTTCTCTCAAACACATAGAAAAAAGAAACGCCCGGCGATCCACTGATCTACGAGCGCTTAGCATTTATTGGCAAATTTATTGTTTAGCTTTCGCTAAAACTAGTTCTAATCAAGTCTACCCTGCAAGACACTTTCTGCCCACTTGATATTACGAGGGGTATAGAGCACAAACACATAAGATAAACCGTCTTCTTCTTTACCGTAAATCTTCAAAGCCTTCTTTTCTCTTTCCTGATTAGTCATACCGGCATAGGGGAAACGTTTCCAGCCGAAAATAATACCCTCATCCCAGGTACCGGCATGTGAAAAGAGCAGGTCCTGGCGCGATAAGCGGCCACTGGAGACCGTATCGCGGTAGACCAGACCTTTATTCTGCTCATTGACAATTACCTGACCTCCGGCAGATGAAACTACAAAAAGTCCAGCCAGAAAGATAATGATCATTACAGGCGTTGAAAGGAGTTTCAAGAGCCAGGAACCAGGTGCCAGAAGTCCCAGATAGTAGGCCAGTAAAACATAAACAAAGAGGAAAATGTGCAGGGCAAAAAAACGGCTTACCGAAGCAAAAGGATAATCGATTCCGGGCAGGGTCTTAAGCCAGTGCCATTTTTGCCAGTAGTTGATCAAAAAACCGCTAACGCCAAAGCAGAGACCACCCATCAGGATGGGTAAGGCAATCTGCCAAAACCGTATAATTGCCGTGCCTCCCAAATACATGGCCAAAGAAGCCAAGATCAAGCCTATGAGGCCAACCGTAACCGCGATTCTTCGCGTCATGGGCGACCAGTGTAACTCTTCACCAAATTTTACTTCCATAAATTACTTTTCTCGTTCTGAATATTTTACTGCCTGCTTTAAGCTCATTCACATTATTTTATCGCATGTAAATTAATGACTATTAGCAGGTCAATTATTATTTTTTATGCGTTTTCCAGGAGCTTGTCAAGCTCATTTACTAGTTCAGGCTTAATTTTATCTGCTCTGCTTGCAAGGTAATCTTGTACGAAATCAGGGTTAGTAGTTGCTACATCGGCAAGTGCAGCAAGGATTGCGTCCTGTACGATCTCGTCCTGATAGCCAATATTGGCATCCAGGATTTCTTGTAAAAGTTCCCAGTTGGTATATTGCGCTCTGGATAACTGATGCAAGATCGCTGTACGACGCAGCCAGGGGGCGGCTGAATTAGCCCACTTTACAATTTCGCCTTCCAGCTCCGGATAATAGGCTGTATGGATATTAACTAATTTATGTAGAATATTGTTGGTGTCCCACTCTGGCTTATCTACGATCAGATCTTTGAGTCGATAAAGGTCATCTTGTCGCATCAGTTGGCGCATGGCCATGAGGTAAGATAACGCAAAATACTGAAACTCACGGATGTTCTGTTCCCAACAAACTTCTACAAACTCCCAGTCGATCTCTGTTTCTTCGGCCCGAGCAGTTTCGATCTGGTCGGCAATTACACGGGCCCGGGCACTGGCATCTAAGCCTTTGAAGGCAAAGCGATTACCAAATACTTTAGCCATTTCTGTGGCTACTTGCTCATTAACTTCTTTGCTCATGTCCGTACATAATTGCTTGAAATTCATAAAGACCCTCCTTAGATTTTTATTATAGCACACATGCCACAAGGCTTATATTTACTCAGTATGTGTTAAGATATAG
>JAUNLW010000008.1:0-44891 GCA_030532065.1 Eubacteriales bacterium
TTAAGGTAAGGGATTTCGGGCGATCTTATTTTGCCTGCTCACCTTGGCGGTAGATACACAAACCTAACTCAAAGATAAGTAAAATGCTTGCACTGAATTTAAATCTATTGTAAGGTCGGATTGAATAAGACATAGACTATAGCGCATAGCGCCTGTCTAGGAGGGTAAACGTATGAAAAAAATACGGATAACATTTGGCTCCACAATCAAGAAATTTTTTGTTTTACTTTTAGCTTTAATTTTTGTGCAGGGAGTATTGGTAGCCTGTTCAAGTTCAACTGAAGGTAAGATAATTATGGATAATATTATAGAGGTTTATTATTCAGGCAAAGATGGCTCTGGCGTGCCCCATGGGGATATTGACACCTATTACTTAGATGATATTTCTAATGAATTGGAATTAGATGTAAACACCAAACAATACTTGTGGCGCTATCTTAATAGCATTAATATTGAATTTGAACCCAATAAAAATCTTTCCAACGGTGATAAGCTGACTGTGCACTTAAAGGATGATCCAGAGCTTAGACGTAAGGCCAAAGTATCAGTTGATAAATTAGACTACAACATTGTGGTTGCTGGTCTTAGTCCCGCGGAAGAGGTAGATCCTTTTGCATATGTTCAACCTGAATTTATCGGTGAAAATGGAAATGGTATAGCTGAAGCACCATACGATAATTTTTTTACTTATGAAGTGTCTCCTAATGAAAACTTAGCAAATGGAGATGAAGTTACACTCGTTTTAAAAACAGATGAGGAGACCTTGCTTCAACAAGGTATGAAAGCTACTAGAACCGAAGCAGTTTATGTCGTAAGAGGCCTGTTTGAAATCAAAGATTATAACCCTTTTGCTGCTCTGGAAATTATCTTTGACGGCTATGATGGTTATGGAACTGTTGAAATAAACAACCTGAACGAAAAGGGAGTTGAGCGCTTTGCCGTAGATAAGCAAATAGACCTTAGTAACGGAGATAAGATTACAATAAAGCTACTAAATGAGGTCGAGGATCTGCAGGAATTGGGCTTTAATCCGACAAAACTTGAGGCCAGCTACCAAGTTGATGGACTCAAACCCATGCAGGAGCTAGATCCTTTTGATCACTTCAAGTTATATTTTGACGGCTACAGTGGCGACGCGACAGCTAGTTGGACTTCAGACTTAAGTCAAGATATTAAGTTTGATTTGAGCAAAAGTACGAATCTTGCTAACGGCGATGAGGTTATGGTCAGTTTGGTAAACTCTCCGCAGTATTTCCTAGAACGTGGCTATGAGTTAACTAGCACAGAAGCAACTTATAAAGTTAAGGATCTGGCTGAGTACACTATTATTAATGGGAACGATTTACTCGACGAATTGACACCTGAATATTACAGCTATTCACCGTATATAGTTGTCTATATGAACATCTCTGATAGAGGCTATATTGCTGATTTCCTTGACATTGACTATAGCCAATCTTATTACTCTAATGGTGATTCTTTTAAGGTTTCAGTCAAAGCAAGAGATGCTGAAAAGCTGAAAGAGGCTGGTTACAAGCTTGCGAAACAGGCCGATAAATTAGAGTTTAAGATAGCTGAAGATGAGAGGCCAACATTAATTAATAGTTTGGACCAATTAGATGAAGTCAGTCGTGAAATTTTTGATCAGGAAGCACAGGCCATATTTAGATTTACCTGGAACGAAGAAAGTTTTAGCTACTATCTAGATCAAGATAAGGAACACTATGAGAAGTATGATGTAACTCTTAAATCGGGCGCAGTGTTAGAACAAGTAAGTATTTTAACGATTAAATCAAAATCACAACTTGATTTACAAGACGTTATTAATGAAGAATATGCCTTAAATCACGTTCTGCTGCAATACAGGCTTGATGGAACAGTTCAGGGAAAAGCCAGTGATGATTTGCATACTGTTGTGTGCCTTAGTAACGTTTGCAAGAATCCTGATGGAAGTTTTTCATACGACAATGGTAATTCTTTTACGGTTTATCACCCTGATAGTTGGGGACCATACTGGTATCCTCTTTATTCCAATGATGCTATAGAAGATGTAGTTTCAGCAAAATTTGGTAAAGATTACAAGGTAGTGAATACAATATCGGCCGAAGAATTCTGGCAAGAAAATTAGCTAAATAGCTCTTAGTAAATTTAATCCTTAAACCGCCCGCAATCTGGGTGGAGGGCAGCAAGACATGCGGTCGCCCGTAAAGCCTTGAAAGTAAGGGATTACGGGCGATTTAAATTTGTGTAGATTTTGCGTACATTCAAAAACCGCGCTGGCTGTGAGCTACCAGCGCGGCGGTAAACAAATTACAATTACGAGTACAATCACAATTACGTGAACAAAATCAATGCGATAACTTTAAGTGTCTCATCGCCGATGGCTTCGATTCCGTGGCTTTCGCCGGAAGGGCAGATTGTAACATCGCCGGCTTCTACGGGACGAACGGTGCCATTATCGTTATACATGGCTTTTCCCTGCATAATGTAATAGATTTCCTGTTCTCCCTTGTGCTCATGTAAACCAATGGAAGAGCCGGGTTCCAGCTCCATGCTGTTGAATAATCTGCCTTTGCCCAAAAAGTCGGCTTCTTCCAGCAATTTTATTCTGGTGACCTCACCCTTTCCGTCATGGGAATTCTGGGTTGTAGCGGGTTTCATGCTCGTGTTTTTCTTGATCATATTTTCCTCCGTATCTTATTTTTGAATTAATCGCATTGCTGGATTAACCTTATCTCAGAATTAATCGTATTTCTGAATTAAGCTAGCTGCACTGGTTCCGGGTTTTACAGGATAACCTTGATCTATCAGGGCTGCTTCCAAACGACCGAGAATGCTATAGAGATCTTGCTCATCCAAATTGCCCATATGGCCAATTCGGAAGATCTTTCCTTTGAGTTGTCCCAGTCCTCCGCCCAGGACCAAGTGATATTTTTTTCGACAAATTTCACTTAATTCTGGCCATTGGATATTTTCTGGTAAATGGAGCGAGGTGATGGTTCTGCTATAGTCATCAGACTTAACAAACAACTCTAGACCCATGCTTTCGCAAGCGGAGCGGGTGAGGTTGGCTAACTTCTCATGACGCGCATATACGTTTTCTATACCCTCTTCCTCCAACATGATTAGTGATTCTCTCAATCCAAAAATCAAGCTGGTGGGTGGGGTAAAGGGTAGGCTCCATTCCTCCAGAGCTTTTCTCATTGCGCCGTAGTTCCAGTACCATTTGGGCAGATTGGATTTTTCTTCTTGGGCACGAGCTTTAGCGTTGATAGATACCAAGGATAAACCAGGTGGCAGCATCAGTCCCTTTTGTGAGCCGCTTATTACCACGTCAATACCCCATTTGTCTTGCTCGAGTGGGATCATGGCCATCGAGCTTACCGCATCTACAATAAAAAGGGATGGATGCTTGCACTCACGATGGACGCGGGCTAAGGCTTCAATCGGCTGTTGGATACCAGTGGATGTCTCACAATGGGGAACATAAACGGCCTTGATATATCCTTCAGGATCGTTATCAAGAATCACCTTAAGATCCTCGGGCTGCACAGCTTCGCCCCACTTCTTAGATATGGGCAGCGGGTTTAAACCATAGGCTTTAGCGATTGTTCCCGCACGCTCACCGAACACACCATTTGCGCAGTGGACAATTGCGTCCCCAGCAGAAAAGAAATTGACTATCGTGGATTCTATCGCGCCGCTTCCCGAAGAGGGAAAGATAAATAATTCATTTTCTGTACACAACAGCTGCTTGAGATGCTCAACACAAAACTTCAACAATTCTCTGAATTCCGGCCCTCTGTGGTTAACCAGAGGACGGTGCATTGCTTTGAGAATTCTCTCGGGTACATTGGTTGGACCGGGAATTTGTAAATATTCTTTTTGTTCCATACACTTTCTCCCATCAGGTCAATTACATGGCGGACTCTATCCGATTGAGAGCGTCGAAGACATCTTCTTTCTCTAAACCGATATGGGTTATCATCCGGAAATTATTTTCGCTGATCGGCTTGACCAGTAAATCGTGCTTCTTTAGCTGTTCCGAAAAGTTGAGCGCGCTCTGCTTAAGCTTGGAGCAATTACCAATTACAATACTGATATCAATATCTTCTAACGCGCCATCCAGTAAACCCAGATCGTTTAACCCCCGGGCCAGGATTTGGGCGTTCTCGTGATCGATGTGAATACGTTCAACTAAGTGTTCCAGTGCATAGAGGGCAGGGGCGGCCATGAAGCCAATTTGCCTAAAACCTCCGCCTAGACGCTGCTTGAGCCAGCGCGCTTCTTGCATCAACTCGTGGCTTCCCATCAGCACTGCGCCAAAGGGGCTGCCGAGTGCTTTGGTAAATACGAGGCTACATACATCGGCCATGCTGACCAGATCTTTAACATCTACGTTCAAAGCGCAAGCGGCATTTAATATCCTCGCGCCGTCCACATATACTCGTGCTCCGTGTTGGTGGGCGATGTCCGCGACTTCCTGAAGATTATCAACCGGTACGGCAAAACCGCGATTTAAATCTTTTGCGTTTTCCAGGCAAAGGAGAGAAGTTCTGGCGAACTGGATTCCTTTTCCGCGGAAGGCTTCGTCGATATCTGTGGGATCATAGAGTCTTTTGGTGGCGCTGATACATTTGGCCTGTACCTGGGACAGAGCGGCAAGGCCACCTACCTCAAGATTATAGAGATGTGAGGTGTCTCCCAGGATAATCTCCTCACCTCTGGAGGTGAGAAGCATGACGGCAACTTGATTAGCCATGGTACCTGAAGCCATAAATACGGCTTCCTCTTTGCCGAACAAACTCGCGCAATTCTCTTCAAGCGCGATGACCGTGGGGTCATCGCGCATCGTATCATCGCCGACTTCGGCGTTTAACATACTTTGTCTCATTTCTGACGTTGGCAAACTTACCGTGTCAGAGCGAAAGTCAAGTTTTTTCATAAACTATCTCGCTTCTATCCTGTATCGCTATACTCCTACACCGAGAACAGTGTAAGCAAGCCAGCAATACAAGGCTGCGAAAACTGACATAGCGAAGCCGAAAACCAAGAGGCCGCTATAAAGCTTTCCTTCATTTACACCTTTGGGCGCTCCGGCAACAATGACAGCACCGGTGGTGGATAAGGGGCTAACGTCAGTCAGGTGGCCAGCGACTGCAACTGTGAAGATCAGGGCTGTTACCATGCTGGGTCCACCACCTAGTTTATCGACCAGAGAAGGAATCATAGGCAGGAAAGCCGGCAGGATAACTCCGGACGTGCTCGCGTACGCGGATACCAGCGCGGCGATGAAGCCTACGACTAAGGTGACGGTGAAAGGAGTGGACATAGATGCGATAATGGATGAGAAGAGATCCAGTCCACCTATATTCTTCATTAAGCTGACCAGCACGGAAACACCGGTGACCAGAACAATCGCTTTCCAGGGAATGTTCTTGAAGCATTCATTTTCGTTCACCATGCCGGCAAGCAAGAGTACAGACGAGATCACCAAAGCGGTGAAACCAACGTGCAAGCGGAAACCAATAGCCAGTACGATCAAGAGAATAATCGTGCCGAGGGTGACTTTTTGCTTTTTATCAAAGGGTTCAATGGTAATGTTTTGGAAACTTTCCAAATTGATGCCGGAAACATCTTTGCGCCATAATTTCGTACCGCCGTAAATAAAGTAAGAAACCAAAGCAGCAATGAGGAACGCGACCAATGTGTGTAGCCAAAACTGAATTGAATAATCTTCTGTAATGCCCATTTCGGCGATTACGCGGTTACCCACAATGCCGTTGGGACAAAGTGGGGACATGATTCCCGCTTGGGCGCCGCACCCTACCATAACTGCCATTAATAATGGGTTAATGCCCGTTTCGGTAGCCAGAAGCAGAGCAGGAGACGCGAACATAGCGGCCGTAGAAATCTGACCGGCTCCAACTGAACTTACGATCGCGGCAGCGAAGAAAATTACAATAGGTAACAACCCAACTTTTCCTCGTACCGATTTAACGGCGTATTTCATCAATTTTTCCATGGTGCCGTTAGTATTAGCGATACCAAAAAAGAAACTGATACCCAACAGGGTGATCAAAAGATCTGCTGGGTAACCTGCGACAATTTCTTTCGGTGTTTTACCACCAAGAAGTACGCCAATTACAAAAGCGAGTGCCAGAGATAAAATTCCCAGGTTAATCTTCTTCCAGATCGAGATCACAATTGCAACCGCTAACGCGATTAGTGAAATTGCGTCCAGATTGTTGACTATAAATTCCATACCTTCCTCCTTAGTTTGCCAGTCTGCATAAAGACAAGAACACCTCTCTGCCTAATACAGGGCAAATGTTGTAAGATATTATGTAATGTATTGTGCTAGTTGTCAATAGAATGTGAAGAAAAAACGCCAATGCTGATAGATTGCATAACATCATATATGATTAGACGGCTGAGCAAAATCTGAGTATAGTGGTAAGCAGTTAAAGTTTGAGGAATGGCCAAGATGATCAAAAGAAATTCTGCAAAAGCGATGTACGAACAGATCTACGAGGAGCTGAAGCGGGAAATAGCAGAGGGTAAATACGCTGTGGATGGTTCCATAGGCACCCAGCAAGAGCTCGTCGATCGCTTCAATGTCAGTCTAGTTACAGTGCGAAAAGCCATTCAAAAGCTATCTGACGAAGGTTTAGTTGAGAGCAAACAGGGCAAAGGAACCTACGTCACACATCGGCCTTTAACAGATCACCTTAATAGACTGCGTGCTATGTCCAGTGTTATCTCGATTAATAAGAAAAGCGCAGTTGTTGAAGTTATTTCTATAGTTGAAGTAGAAACTCCCGCCTTTCTAAGCGAAGAACGCAGAGCAAAAATCGGGAATCGCTGTGTACGGGTTGATCGAATCCATTCAATAGGGGCAAAGCCAGTCGGTTACTCTCAATTATTTATTCCCCTCAAAATAGGAAAGTTGCTCACGAGAGAAAAAGTTGAGCACAACAGTACTTACAGCTTATATGAAAAAGATTTAAAAATAATCCTCGGCAAAGGTATCCAAACCATCTCCGCCGAGCAAGCGAATTCTTCTGTCGCTATGAAGCTCCAAGTCCCTGCCGGTACACCTGTCCTAAAACTGGTACGTGAGTCCTTTGCCGCAAACGGTATGTTTCTGGAGCTGATGATCACCTACTACGCCTACAATCAATACGCCTTACAAGTAGAGCTTGATTTGACCTCGGAATAATGAGATTTAGCCCGTGAGTTGAAATTTATTCTAAACCTTTTACTAACCCTTTACTTTACTTTAGTCAAAGGTTTACTTAGTTTTAATTTAAGCTGCCTCCGTTGCCGATAAACTGTCCAAAGTCGATTGAAGTTTTTCACCACGATACAATTTGGAGGTAGAGTATATGAAAAAGACTGTTGCTGCTATTTGCGTGTTTATGCTGCTTATTCTGGGTGCCTGCTCTAATGGCGGTAATACCAAGCAGGACACGACAAAAACAGAAGCTAATACTTCTGAGATTACTGCTGGCAAAGAGACAGAAACACCGGAGAATACAGACGGTGGCGAAGTTGAGTTCTTTAAGATCGGTTTAGCGGATCTGCCTAAGACCATGGATCCTGTCCAGGGTGTTGGCAATACCACTTTGCGTGTGCACGCTAATGTTTTTGAGACTTTGTTGGTATCAGATCCTTTGGATAACTTTAAACTTAAGCCATGGCTGGCTGAGAGCTATGAGCGCGTTGATGGCAAGACCATTGAGTTTAAGCTTCGTCCGGGTGTTAAGTTCCATGATGGTACAGATCTGACTTCTGAGGATGTTGCTTTTAGCTTTGGCCGCCTCAAAGACGAGACCATTCCTAATGTGCAGGATGCGGCTAACTTGTTACGCACTATTGATCATGTGGAAATTATTGATGATCTGACCTTTAGAGTAGTAGCTTCTATAGATGACCCTATCCTGGAACAGAGAGTAGCTTGCCCCATGGGTGCCGGTATTATTCCCAAGGCTTATTTTGAGAAGACAGGTATTGACGAATTTGCCTCTAATCCTATCGGTACCGGCCCTTACAAAGTTACTCAGTACAGCCCTCAACGTATTGACCTGGAACGATTTGAGGATTATTGGGGTGAGAAAGCAATTGCTGCTAAGGTCCAATATCTTGAGTACCCAGAAGCGGCTGCCCGTATCACGGCTCTCATCAACAATGAGCTTGACCTGATCGCCCAGGTACCTGCTGACCAGGTAGCCTTGCTGGAGAGCGAAAAGTCGGTAATTGTAAAATCTAAACCAATTACGAATATGCACTTGGCAGTTTTAAATACCAATGATCCGGTCCTCTCAGATAAAAAGCTGCGCCAAGCCATGTCTTTGGCTGTGGATAAGCAATTATTGGTTGACACTTTGTGGAGCGGCAAGGCCGAAGTTCCCAAGGGCCACCAATTCCACGAGTACGGCGATCTCTACGTCGAAGATTATCCGGCTTATGAATTTAATCTGGAGAAGGCTAAAGAGCTGGTTGCTGAGTCCAATTACAAGGGTGAGGAGCTGACCTACAGTGTTGTACCTAACTACTACACTTTTGGCGCGGAACAGGCAGAAGCCCTGGTAGATATGTGGCACAAGATTGGTGTCAACGTAAAAGTCAATTTCTCTGATAAGAAAGATGAAGCCCAGATCAGCCAATGGTCCAACACCATGCGTTTCCCTGATCCAGCCGGCGGTATTTGGCTGCAATGGGGCGCTGACTCCGGTCGCCGCGAGAAGACTTGGTCCTCTATGCCTGACAGCTATGTAGAACTGGGCCAGAAAATGGTGGCTGAGGCTGATCTTGCTAAGCGTAAGGAACTCATGGTAGAACTTATGAAAGTCTGGGACGATGATGTTCCCGCCATCCCTGTATATTATCCCGCTGAGAACTGGGCCTATAACAGCAAGTATGAGTGGGAGCCATACAGCAACCAGGTAATTGACCTCAGAGCAAACAATCTCGGTCTCAAGTAAAGAGTCATGGGTGAGATTATTGCAATCAAAGACCTTCAGACTTGCTATGTCGATCAGGGGAACCCTATAGCTGCGGTTGATAGGGTTTCCCTGACCCTTAATGCGGGAGAAACGGTAGCAGTAGTCGGCGAATCAGGCTGTGGCAAGAGTACTTTAGCCAAATCGATTATTCGTCTGCATAACGAGTCCTACACCCGCATTACAGAAGGCAGCATTTGTTTTGAAGGTAGAGATTTATTGACTTTAACTGAGTCGGAACTCAGGCAGATACGTGGTAATCAAATTACCATGATCTTCCAGAATCCGCTTTCGGCTTTGGATCCGCTCTTTACGATCAGGCAGCAAATGTCCGAGATGTTTGAGTTCCATGGCATAAAGCTTAAGCCAAAAGAACGGGACGCTTTCCTGACTGAGTTGTTGAAGAAGGTACAAATCTCCTCGCCGAAAGAAAGACTAAGCGCCTACCCGCACCAGCTATCGGGCGGTATGCAGCAGAGAATTCTCATTGCCATGGCTATTGTCCTCAAGCCGAGGTTGATAATTGCTGATGAGCCAACCACAGCTTTGGATGTTACCACTCAGGCTCAAATACTGTATTTGCTGCACTGCTTACAACAGGAACTGCAAAGCGGCATGCTGCTAATCACGCACGACCTGGGCATTGTTTCGCAATACAGTGACCGCGTATGTGTTATGTATGCTGGCGTGGTTATGGAAGAAGCAGCCACAGAAAAAATCTTTGCCGATCCGGCCCATCCTTACACTCAGGCTCTACTAAAGGTTGCCATGAGCCTGCCTTACTCTACGGGTGAGCTTTACTCTATTCCGGGATCGGTACGTAAGTTCCGGGGACCAGTCCAGCAATGTCGTTTCTGTGAGCGCTGTGCTAAGGCCCTGCCCAGATGTCGAGAAGAGGAACCGCCGCTGTTTAAGCTTGCGGATGGAAGTAAGGTGCGCTGTTGGCTGTATGAAAGGGAGACCGCAAATGACTAGCAAGACTCTGGTACAAGTTAAACATGTCTCCAAAGAGTTCAAGGTAAAGAAGCGTTTCTTCTCTAGTACGAGCAAATCGCAAGCCACGGTTAAGGCGGTGAGAGGTGTCTCTTTTGATGTTTTCGAAGGCGAGACGCTTGGCGTTATTGGGGAATCCGGTTGCGGTAAGACCACTTTGGGCAGAATCCTGGTCCAGCTGATCTCAGCCAGCGAAGGGGAGATCAATTACAGCGGCATTCCAGAGGGTATGTTCCGCCAGAAGGTGCAAATGATCTTCCAGGATCCTTATTCCGCCTTGGATCCTCGCATGAGTATTTATCGTTCTCTGGAAGAACCGCTCCGCATCGCCAACAAACTTACGCCAGAAGAAAGACTGTATTTGGTGAGATCCATGCTGGAACAAGTGGGCATGGACCCGGAAGACATGGAACGTTACCCACGCAGCTTTTCCGGTGGCCAATTGCAGCGTATTTGCATCGCCCGCACCTTGCTAACCAACCCCATGCTGGTAGTCTGCGATGAAGTAGTTTCCGCCTTGGACGTGTCTATCCAATCGCAGATCCTTAACCTGCTAAACGAGCTTAAGCTTAGAAACCAGCTCACCTATGTCTTTATCTCACACAACATGAGCGTGATCCAACATATGAGTGATCGGATCGCTGTAATGTATTTTGGCTCGGTCGTCGAGCTGGGAACTAAACAGGCAGTTTTTGAGCGGGCCAGGCATCCTTACACGCAGATTCTCATGTCAGCGGTCCCCCAAGTAAGCGCCAAACGTGCTGAGATAAAGCCGCCTCTGGTAACTGGGGAATTACCCAAATCCACAGATGAGATACAGGGCTGTGCCTTTCAAAGCCGCTGTCCCTATGCCACCGCCATTTGTGCTGAGCAAAACCCCGCTTTGCTTTCACAAGAAGAGGGACACTTCGTTGCCTGTCATCATCCCTTAGATTAGGAGAATTGATGTGCTGATCTACTCACTTAAGAAAATACTGCGCATGGTTTGTACGGTGTTTTTTGTTATTTCAGTAGTTTTTATTTTTTCCCGTCTCACCGGCGATCCTACTTTATATTTGCTCTCAGATGACGCGCCGCTTAGTGCCAGAATTGAGTTGCGTGAGCAGCTGGGCCTTGATCGACCGATCATGGAGCAATATAGCTCTTATATATCTGGACTTACCAGAGGCGATATGGGCACCAGCTTTGCTTTTCAGAAGCCGGTGGTGGACTTATATGCTGAGGCTTTGCCAAAGACAATACAGCTGGGCATACCGGCCTTGATTATTTCAGTTATGGCAGGAGTTTTCTTGGGCGTGGTTTCCGCTGTTAAGAAAGACTCAGCCCTTGATCGTATCACCATGGTGAGCTCCGTAGTAGGCTACACCATACCGCAATTTGTCTTGGGCATCATAATGATCTATGTCTTTAGCCTGAAGCTAAAGCTTTTTCCCAGTGGCGGCTACGGTACGATCCGACATCTTATTATGCCAGTCCTGGTTTCCTGTTTTGGGCCTCTAGCAAAAGTCTCTCGCTTAACCAGATCCTCCATGCTGGAAGTAATCAACAGCGATTTTTTGCGCGCGATTAAAGCTAAAGGCGCCAGCAAACACGCTCTGGTTTTCCGCCACGCTCTCCGCAATTCGCTCATACCAGTGCTGACCATTGTTGGTATGGAAGTAGGCGGCATTATTGGTGGCTCCGCCATTATTGAATCTGTTTTTGCCTGGCCAGGCGTAGGTCGCTTGATCACTGAGTCCGCCATTCAAAGAGATTTTCCGGTGCTGCAGTACGGCATCTTAATCTCCGCCGCGGCAGTGACAATAACCAATACTTTAGTCGACCTCAGCTATGCCTATATAGATCCCAGAATCAGGGAGAGTTAGTATGTCCAGAAGCAGTTTTTTAAAAACAGATTATATTATCCTCTTATTACTGGTGGTGGTGCTGGCGGTCGCTATCGTGGTGCCAATCGTGCATCCTTTCGACTTAAAGGCCACAGACTTGCTTAATCGCTTACAAGCGCCGACCTTTTCTTTTGGTGAATCCGAGTACTTTCTGGGTACAGATAACCTGGGCAGGGACTTCCTGCTACGGCTTATCTATGGTACCAGAACCTCACTGGTAGTAGCTTTCGGGGCTTTGATCATCGCCAGCACACTGGGAATTTTATTGGGTACCCTAAGCGGTATGTATGGCGGCTGGGTAGACTCGATTATTTCTTTCATTATTGACGCAAAACTCTCTCTGCCGACCACTATCTTTGCCATTGCTTTGGCTTCGTTTTTGGGATCCAGCGAAATCAATATGGTCATTATCATTGGTTTGAGTGGCTTTGCCAGCTTTGCCCGCTTAGTTCGCTCTGAAATCATGAAGCTCAAGAACGCTAACTTTATTCGTGCCTCTCGCTTGATGGGCGCAAGCTCCTGGCGCATTGCCTGGGAACATTTCCTGCCTAATATACTTTCAATAATCATCGTTAACGGCACGTTGCGTTTTGCCTCCTTTGTTATGCTGGAATCCTCGCTCTCCTTCCTGGGCCTGGGTATCAAACCACCTAACGTTTCCTTGGGCGTAATGGTTAGCAATGGCCGAGACTATCTCTTCCAGCAGTGGTGGCTTTCTATTGTGCCCAGCCTGGTCATCGCCTTGATCGTGCTTGCCTCGTCCATCCTGGGCGATCGCTTAAGAGACCGTTTAGACCCGAATTTAGGAGACCTCAATGCCTAAGCTAATTGCGCACCGTGGAGGTGCTAATTCCTACCCTGAAATGAGCCTTGCCGCCATTAAGCAGACTTTGCTGCTCAAACCCTGGGCAGTAGAAGTCGACCTGCGTTTTACTTGTGACGATAAGGCTGTCATCCATCACGATAGCAGCGCCCAAAGATTGTTTGGTGTAGACCGGTTAATTAGAGCAATGAGCCTGGAAGAGTACAGCGAGTTGCGATATTTAACAGAGAAAAACATCGGTCCCTGTAGCTTAGAAGAGCTCTTACAGCTTGCTCCTCCGCGCCTGTTGTTTCATATGAAAGATGCTGGAAATCACTTGCGCCAGCTCTTGGCACTTATGGATGTTTATCAGCCAGAGTCAGAAATTATCTGGGGTTTAACAGAAGTTAGTGACTTTGATTATCTTGTTTCTCTGTCCAGTAGACACCAGGTTTTTGCTTTTCCTCATAACGCAGAAGCGATGGAAGACTGGCTTGACCAGCCGGTCGCTGCAATCAGGCTATGGGAAAAATGGCTGACTTCCGAACGTATTCAAATGATTCATGCCGCGGGTAAAAAAGTTCTGGTCATGGTGGGAGAGCCTCAAACTGTAGGAGAAATTGAGATTTCTGACTTAAAGCAATTAATCGCCGGCCCTATTGATTTCGTACTGTTAAATAATGTAGAGAACGCTATCTCTTTACTTACGAACTAGATACGAACTAGATAATAACCAGATACGAACTAGAGAGGAACGCTTATGTCCACTAAATACGTTGTAATGTCCGCCGATGCCCTGCTGGGTGAAGATATCGATCTATTACGCACGACTGAGACCTGGCAAAAGTACTTGGGCAAGGCTTCTGGTATACGCTGTGTGAAGTCCATCTATCCCACGATTACTTTCCCTTGTCACGCGACCATGCTGACGGGGGTATATCCGGATAAGCATGGGGTTGTGAGTAATTTGCAGTTTTATCCTGGCAGGGTAAAAGCACCTTGGCGCTGGTACCGCTCCTTCAATAAATGGCCGACTGATCTCTTTTTTGCTGCCAAAGAAAAAGGCTTATCTACTGCCGCTGTGTTTTGGCCAGGAACGGGTAAACACCCTGCCATTGATTATCTCATCAACGAGTGCTGGCCGACTTCTACCGACATTAATAAGCAATTTGGCTACGAGGATTTTCTGGAAACCTTTACAGAAAATGGCAGTTCGCATGAGGTCAGGCAAATAATAGAGCGCCATCTGCCTAAGTATGACATTATGCAGCATCCGGCAAGAGAAGAGTTCGTTATGGACTGCACCATAGATATAATTCGTACTTTCAGGCCGGATGTGCTTTTTCTGCACCCATCTAACATAGATTCCGCAAGGCATAAGTATGGTCTCTACAATGACAAAGTAGATGAAGAAGTGCTGAAGACAGCATCTTACATTGAGCGTATTTTTACCGCTCTGCTGGAAACAGTTGATTTAGATGAAATCAATTTTGTACTGACCAGTGACCACGGCCACCTGAATATTGACCGCATTATCAGCCTTAATCTGCTTTTTAAAGAAGCTGGCTGGATCAAAACGGACGAGGAGGGCCGTTGGCTTTCTTGGGAGGCCTGCGCAATCTCCGGCGGTACATCTGCCTGTGTTTATGCTGATCCCAACCTAACTCCCGATCGACAAGAAGAATTAGAAGAATTCGTTTATTCATTACAAAATCCCGAACAATACGGTATTAGTCTAGTTTTGACAGCGCCAGAAGCTCAAGAGAACTTCCACTTTGCGGGAGACTTCCAGTATGTCTTGGAAACTGACGGACACAGTAGTTTCTCAGACTCAGTTTCTGATCCCTTAGTCCACACCTTTGACGTCACAGATTATCGCTACGGACATGCGACTCACGGTCATATGCCGCATAAAGGCCCCAGCCCGGTATTCTATGGTGTAGGGCCTGCCTTTAAACAAGAAGTGCTACTGGATACCGGTAAACTCATCGACATCGCGCCCACTCTGGCTCAAATGCTGGGAGTAGATCTGGGGGAGACAGATGGCAAGGTGGTGGAGGAGATACTAGATTTACCTAAGTCTCACTAAATTCCCCTCACCCTCATCACTATTACCGCCCCATATGAGGTGATGACCCGGTAATAGCCTTCGATTTCTTTGTCAGTTGCGGGATCGCCGGTGTAGAAGACGAGTTCCTTTTTTTCTAGATTGGCTATTTTGTTTTCGCTGGCCACGATGATAATATTTTCTTTGCCAATTTCTTGCAGGACCTTTGCGCTGACTTGCTGGTTACCGCGGCCGAATAGGAAGCCCTGGCCGCCGATAGGTGTGGTGATCAGCTTGGTTTTGTGGCCTTTGATGTGTTCCAGAATATCTTGCTCGTTGAGGTCCTGGGCGATGACCTTTTTCTGATAAACCAAGTCTATACCGAGGACAGTGGAGTCATAGCCTAAGAGTTCTTTGAGAGCAGAAACCGTGGAGCCTGCCCCGAGCAGGTAATAGCAATCGTCTTCCATCTCGTCAAAGACATACTGGGCGATGGAGAGTTGAGCGGCTTTGTCGGAAAGGGGAGAAGGGGCTTTTTTATTCTGCATTCTTTTCTTTTCTAGTGGTACGGAAAGTGCGCCGTACAAGCTGGTAAGCAGCTTGCCTTGTCTATAGGCGGCCTCGTCGATATCCATGACTTCACGCTTAACCAGAGGCGTATTGCCTTTTAGGTAGGCGGCTAAGGTTTCACCGGCAAGTTTAGGCGAGAGGGCGAAGACGGCGGAGTGGATCTTAACTCCGGCGGGGATGCCGAGGACAGGCACATTCTCACCTAAGGCTCGGTAAATGCAGCGGGCAGTACCGTCACCACCGGCAAAGACGATCAGGTCGGGGTTATGGGCCAGGAAAGACTGTGCGGCCTGGATAGTATCTTCACTGGATGTTACTACTTCTCGATTTATGCCTTGGTTTACGCCTGTGTCTTGCGCTTTTGCTTGCGGACGGTAAGTTACTTCATAATTGAAGCCCAGCGACCTCAGAAGATTTTCGCCTAAATCTCCACCCGCTGTATAGAAGAGGACCTGGCCTTTCTGATCGGCGATGGCTTGGAGAGCGAGGTCAACTTTGGCCTGAGCCAAAGGCTTGGCGCCCCTTAAGATGGCTTCGTGGAGGATGTCACTGCCGTCTGTGCCTTTAAGACCCACCGAACCTCCCATGCCGGCGATGGGGTTAATAATTAAGCCGATTTTTTTCATGAGCGCTCTCCCTTGCTGTTTTGAGTTTGCCTTTTGGGCATAATGTTCTATCTGTGTGCTTTTTAGCTTTACTGCCGTTTCCAGAAAACGGTTATTCGTCAGCATTTATTTTCACTAGACAAATTTTATTTTCATGTAATTGAAATTATGACAGACTGACCGGCTGTAGGCAAGTGTTCTAAAAATACGATTCGGGAGTGGCAAAATCCCTAATAAAGCGATGTCAGCTACCACTTTCGCGCTGTATATACTAGAATCAAAAAAAGCATAACTATTGGCCAGCAGGCAAGCTTTTAAGAAGGGAAAAATAATGAAATTCAAAGAAGATATTGGCGGCGTAGTAAAAGAAGCCAGGAAGAGTCAAAGCGTTACTCTCAGGCAGTTAAGTGAGGCTACCGGCATTTCTGTAGGCTTCCTTTCGCAGTTTGAGCGAGGAATTTGCAATATATCTCTCGATTCTTTGTCTAAGATTGCCCAGGCGCTCGACATCTCGGTGGATGAGTTTTTCCACGAGGATGAGGTAAAGCAAGATAAGGATTATCAGGTGCTGAGGCCTCACGAAATGGTACCGGCCCATGTTTCTAACAGCTCTATCCAGTATCACTTAACGACTAATTATAACAGTGGCTTCCTGCCCCGCATCCATGTTCTGCTCCCTCAGCCGGAGAATCCGCCGGAGGAAATCGCAACCTACTCACACGCGGGTGAGGAGTTTATCTATGTGCTGGAAGGTGTGCTGAACCTCTATGTAGGAGACAAGCAAGACCTGCTTTATCCTGGCGATTCGGCCTATTTCCGTTCAGGCATCGCGCATAACTGGGTAAATCTCAGCAACAAGGTAACGCGCGTGCTTTCGGTCAACTACCCCAATCCTTTGCAAAACGAGGAGGGCAAAGGCCTGCCGGTAGAGTACGGCACAGTCTAAGCATTTTCTGGAAAAGTATTATTTAGTTCACCTGAAACCAAAGGCATAGTGCAAACCTGACGTCATAAAGCATAGAGCATACCCGGCATCATAAAGCTTAGTGCATACCCAATGTCATAAAGCTTAGTGTATACACGAGGCTATATCGCTTAGTGGAAGATATCTATGTGCCTTATGCGATGGAAAGCCTTACGAATTTCTTCACTGGACTGTGAGGCCGCTAAACGCAGATAACCTTCACCGGAGGGGCCGAACTGGCAGCCAGGGTAGAGCAAGACGTGGGCCTGGTCAAAGATCAGGCGTTGCGCTTCGGCGGAAGTCAGGCCTGTTTCTTTAATAGATATAAAAAGATAAATGCCGCCCTCGCTCGGCAATGCCTGCATCTTGGGCGTTCTCCGCACTTCTTCCCAGGCAGTTTCTAATCTTTGGTGAACTTCTGACTTCAGTTCTCCTAAGATACTTTTATCGTCTTTTAGCGCGTAAAGCGCTGCCCTCTGAGAAATAGAAGGGGCGGAAGAGATCATGCCCTCATTGATTGACTTCATGGCAGCGATCAAGGGAGGGGGGCCCAGGGCAAAGCCCAGACGCCAGCCGGTCATGGCAAAAGTCTTGGAGAAGCTTTGAGCGATAAGGCTATGCGCGAGCCTGGGGTCAAGCTCTAACTGCGAACAGAATTTATCCGCAAAATCAAAGGCTGCATAGACCTCATCGGAAATAATAAACACATCTTGCTCCCGGCAAAGTGTGTTGATTTTTTCCATGACCTCTTGGGGGTAGATGCGACCGGTAGGGTTATTAGGTGAGTTTAGGATCAGAGCTTTAGTGCGCGAATTTATCGCTCTCCGAAGCGTCTCGAGATCGGGCAGAAAGTTGGCGGACGCCGGACAGGGGATGAAGACCGCTTTTGCTTCCGCCAGGTCTACCATTTTCGCGAAGGGGCTGAAGTAGGGCTCGAGGATAATGACCTCATCTTGCGGCTCCAAGAGGGCCAGCATTGCCAGACAGAGCGCGTGGGAGCCGGAAGTGGTAACCAAGAGATTCTCCGGCTGCAGCTCAGTTTGATATTGTTCATTTGCGCGCTGCAAAATTAGCCTGACTAAGTCCGGATCGCCGGATACGTTTGTATAGTGCGTGTGCCCCTTGAGAGCGTCCCGGAAGCTTTGCTCAATCACCTGATGGTCGGTGGTAAGGTCCAGGTCTCCCAGCGAGAAGTCGATAATATCGTCATAGCAACCGGTAAAAGTGTCCAAGGAAGCCATCATATCAAAAGGCAGGTTTCTGTATTTGTGACGTATAAAAGACTCCATAACTACCTCTACTGTTTTCATCCCTGAAAATTATTTTGGATTTCAGGAAAATTTACTTCCAAACTATTAGTAATTTAGCATAAATTCTAAATCTCTGATAGCCCGACCCCGCGGACATCTCGGGGCAACTTTGAATCGCTGAATAAAGTTTTAGGCAAATTGGCTATTTGTGAAAAATATAGAAAATAACAGCTTATATTTTCATTTGCTTGACATTCACGCGAAGTGAGTTTACTATAATGAACAAAAATTTGAGCAGATGAAAAACTCAAGGAGGCAATATGACTAATCAAGGAATTTCTCTAGAGGGTAAAGTTGCTTTGATCTCCGGTGCGGCCGGCGGTATCGGACTCGGCGCAGCCAAGGTTTTGGCCAAACACGGCGCAAAAGTATACATTCTCGACATCAATCGTGAAAAAGGAGCCGCTACCGAAAAAGAATGCCAACAAGCAGGCATGGATATACATTTCCTTCCCTGTGATGTAACCAACGAAGCCGACTGCAAAAAAGTAATTGATACGATCGCGGAAGAAGAAGGCAGACTGGACGTTTTATTTAATAACGCCGGTACTACTGTCAGAAAGACCGTTGAAGACCTGACTGAGAAAGAATGGGATTTCGTTATTGACGTAGGCCTTAAGGGCACCTTTCTGCTTTCCAAACACGCTATTCCTCTGATGGCTAAGACCGGTGGTGGTTCTATTATCAACTCTGGTTCCGGCTGGGGTCTCAAAGGTGGCGATAAGGCCGCAGCTTACTGTGCCGTTAAGGGCGGTATTGTCAACCTCACCCGCGCCATGGCTATTGACCATGGTCCGCAAAATATCCGCGTTAACGCTGTCTGCCCCGGTGACGTAGATACCGACATGCTGCGCAGCGAAGGCACTCAATTGGGATTTGGCGGAGAGATCGAAGATTTCTTAAAAGATTCCGCCAAGGGCAGACCTTTAGAAAGACTAGGTACCCCCGAAGATATCGGCAACGCTGTACTTTTCCTGGCTTCTGACCTGTCTGCCTGGATCACCGGTACCCATATCTTAGTTGACGGCGGCGGCATTGCCTAGAGAGGAACAAACTATGGCTATTAAAGGTTTTGAGAACCATCCCTATATCCCCAACTCCAACCCCACAGTCCAGGCGGAAATGTTGGAATTCCTGGGACTTAAATCCTTCGATGACCTGCACGCGGAGGTGCCAGAAGAGATCAAGCTCCAAGAAAACTTAAAGCTGGAGCCGGCTTTATCCTCGGAGTACGAGCTGCGTCGCGGAATTAATAAAATGCTCAATAAAAACCAGAGCACCGCAGAGAATCTGTCTTTCTTAGGTGCTGGCTGCTGGCCACACTATGTACCGGCAGTCTGCGACGAGATCGCGGGTCGCTCGGAGTTCCTCTCCGGTTACGCTGGTGAACCTTATAACGACTTGGGCCGCTTCCAGAGCCTCTTTGAGTACGAGAGCCTGGTAGCCGAACTGGTCGACATGGAAGTTGTAAATGTACCGACCTTTGACTGGGCACAGGCCGCAGCTACCGCTATCCGTATGGCAGCTAGAATCAACGGCCGCTCCAAGGTCCTGGTTTATGGTGGCATCGACAAGCGTAAGCTCTCTGTAATCAAGAACTACGGCCGCCATGCCTTAGATTTTGTGCTCTTGAAATATGATCCCAAGACCGGACAAATGGACCTGGACGACCTCAAAGCTAAACTTGATGAGGATACGGCTTGTGTCTATTTTGAGAACCCTGCCTTCTTGGGTTTCCTGGAAACTCAAGGTCAGGAAATCGCTGACCTGACTCACAGCAAGGGCGCTGAGCTGGTAGTGGGTGTAGATCCCTCCAGCCTGGGTGTGTTGGAAGCTCCCAGAAATTACGGCGCGGATATTGTCTGCGGTGAGTTGCAACCTCTGGGTCTGCACATGAATTTCGGCGGCGGTCTTGGCGGCTTTATGGCTACCATGAACGACGAAAAATACGTCGCGGAATTCCCCTCGCGCCTCTTTGGTATGGCCCCGACCGTTATTGAAGGTGAATACGGCTTCGGCGATATTTACTATGACCGTACCTCTTTCGGCAATCTGCGTGAGAAAGGTAAAGAATACGTCGGTACGCAAGCCGCTATGGCCGGTATCGTTTCTGGTGTCTATCTCGCTCTGATGGGACCTGTGGGTATGCAGGAATTAGGCCAGAACGTCATACAGAAAAATCTCTACGCGCAAAAGAAGCTGGCAGAACTGCCCGGCGTAAAAGCCCCTCACTTCGACAACGCTGTTTACTGCGAATTTGTAGTTGACTTTAACGGCACTGGCAAGACCGTAGCCGAGATCAACAAGCATCTCTTAGAGCGCGATATCTTCGGCGGACTTGATCTCAGCTCAGACTTCCCGGAACTTGGCCAATCCGCGCTCTATTGCTTCACCGAGGTTCATCTCCAGGAAGACATCGATCGTCTAGTCGCGGAACTCAGAGATATTTTGGGAAAGTAAGAGAGGTATAGAGATATGAAAAAGATTAAAAGAGATAAATTACCCAACTTCCATCAAGCGAAATGGGATGAGCCGATAATCTTTGAGCACAGCGTACCTGGCGAAAGGGGCGTACTGGTACCTAAGGCGGAAAAGGCAATCGTAGCTGAAGCAGGCGATGGCGTAAGCCAGATCCCGCAAGTGCTGGTCCGCAAGCAACAACCCGGCCTGCCGGAAATGAACCAAAAAGCAGTCTTAAAGCACTACCTGCGCCTGTCGCAGATGACCTTGGGCGGTAACCTTAACGTCGAGATCGGACAAGGTACCTGCACCATGAAGTACAATCCGCCGGTCAATGACCAGCTGGCGGAAAATCCCAAGCTGGCAGAGCTGCATCCGCTCCAGGATGAGTCCACCGTACAGGGTATTTTAGAGATCATGTACAAAATGGACCTGGTCATGCGTGAGGTCTCCGGCATGGATTACTTCACCTTCCAGGCTGGTGGCGGCTCTCAATCCGCTATGGCCATGGCTTCCATTATTCGCAGCTACTTTGAGCACAAGGGCGAAGCAGAGCAAAGAGATGAGATTATCACCACCATCTATTCCCACCCCTCAGACGCTGCTGCCCCCGCAACCATTGGCTACAAAGTCATCAAGATCCCCGCAAATGAAGATGGACTGCCAGACTACGAAGCCTTCAAGGCCGCTGTATCGGAAAGAACGGCTGCCTTCATCGTGGCCAACCCCGAAGATACCGGTATCTATAACAGCCACGTAAGGGAATTCACTAAACTCGTACACGAGCATGGTGGCCTCTGCGGCTATGACCAGGCCAACGCCAACGGCCTGTTTGGTGTAACCCGCGCCAGAGAAGCCGGCTTTGATATGTGCTTCTTCAACCTGCACAAGTCTTTCGGCGCTCCTCACGGTTGCGGTGGACCTGGATCCGGTTCCGTAGGTGTAAGAGCAGAGCTTAGGCCCTTCCTGCCGCGTCCGCTCATCACCTATAACGAAGCTGAAGACAGATACTTTTTTGACTACGATATGCCCGAATCTCTGGGTAGAGTCAGACCCTTCCACGGAAACCCGCAAGTGGTACTCAAGGCTTATGCCTGGACCAGAAGCTTGGGCGCAGAAGGACTCTATGAAGCAGCCAAGATCGCAGTTCTCAATAACAACTATCTCATCAGGAAGATCTTGGAGAACGATCTGGTCGACCTGCCTTATCCGCAAGATAAGCAGCTGGTTGAGCAGGCACGCTACAGCCTGGCCAAGCTCGAAGAAAAGACCGGCCTGGGCATGACCGAGGTAGTAAATCGCGTGATGGACTTTGGCATGCATATGTGGACCAGTCACCATCCTTACTATGTGCCTGAGCCCATGACCCTCGAACCCACTGAAACTCCTTCCAGACGAGACCTGGACGCTTATGTCAGCGTCTTAAACCACATCCTGGAAGAAGCGACAGAGAATCCTGAGATTCTCAAGACCGCCCCTCATAACAGCACCATCCACCAAGTTGACGAATCCAACTTTGACGATCCTGAGGCTTGGATTCCTAGCTGGAGAGTCTACCAGCAAAAGACAGGTTGCTAATAGTAATAGCAAGCTGCTGAAGCTACAAATCGTAAAACAAAGCATTAAAAATTTGGGCGAGCCGGCTCCGATGTTTCCTCTTTCTGCGGGGGCCGGTCCGCCCTCCACAGATCCGCCACTAAAATTGCCTGAAAACACTCTCGACAAGCTGGCAGATCATCTCTAAGTCAAAATTTTGGGAGAAAATGTATGGAAACTTACGGAATACTAACTTTGTTGCCGCCCTTGGTGGCTATAGCACTCTGTTTCATAACTAAGCAGGTTCTGTTCTCACTCTTTATCGGTATTTGGACAGCAGCTACCATCATGTCCAGCTTCAATCCTCTGACCGGCACCGCTCTGGCTCTCGAAACAATCGTTGAAAATATAACTGACCCCTGGAACGCTAAACTCTTACTCTTCACCTTCTTCATGGGTGTAGGCATTACCTTTATCTGGAGATTAGGTGGTAGCTTGGCCCTGACCGATTTTGTAAAACGCAAAATCAAAACCCGCAGGGGTATCTGCCTGGGTACTTGGCTCTTGGGTATGCTGACCTCCTTAAACGATTGCCTGGTTGCTGCGGTCACCGGTAACGTTTTCCGTGATGTGTGTAAAGAATATCGTATTTCTTCGGAAAAATTCTCTTACGTATTAGACTCGACCGCTGCCCCCGCCGCGGCCATTTTTATATCTGACTGGATCGCCTACCAAATCGGCATGATCGCCACCGGTTTGGCTGCCATCGGCGTTACTGCCAGTGCTACCACAGTCTATGTTAAGAGTATACCTTATAACTTATACTCTATCTTCACCTTGATCTTCGTAGGTATGCTGATGTATAGAGGCAAGGACTACGGTCCTATCCTTGAGGCAGAGAACCGCACGCTTACTACAGGTGAATACACCGAACCCGGCTCTCAACCCATGCTTAACGTTGAAACTGACCTAGGTGAGCCCATCAAAACCAACCCCAAAGTTCGCAACTTTGTACTGCCTATCGTATCTGCTATCGCTGTAATTCTCTTTGGCTTGTATTGGACCGGCAGAGAAGGCGAGGGCATCCTGGGCGTTTTAGAGCAAGCCGACGCTTCCACCGCTCTGCTTTGGGGTTCATTCGCTCTGGCTATTGTAGGCTTTATCCTGGCTCTCACCAGCAAATTGATGAACTTCGAAGAAAGCATGAACTGCTTTGTAGACGGTTTTAAGCTTATGATGCTGACCGCATCCATCCTCGCCATGGCCTGGTCTCTTTCCAGCATCGTGCAGGAAATGGGCCTTGCTAACTACATCGTTAGTCTTGTAGGCAGTAACGTACCGCTCTGGATCATCGTTATCCTGGTATTCCTCTTATCCATGTTGGTATCTTTTGCCACTGGCACATCCTGGGGCACCATGGCTATCATGACTCCGCTCGCCATCAGCCTGGTGTATCAGACTACCGGCAATGTAGAAGACGTCTCCATGATTGCCGGTCTGGTACTCTCCGGCGCTATCGTAGGTGACCACTGCTCGCCTATCTCTGACACGACCGTAATGGCCTCCATCTACTCCGGAGCCGACCATATCGCTCACGTCAAGACCCAGCTGCCTTACGCTCTCACCACTGCCTTTATCGTCTTGTCCATGCACGTGCTAAACGCCTTAATCGGCTGCGGCCCGCTGGTTATGATCCCGGTTGGTATTGTTATGATCTATATCTTGCAAACCGTGCTTAGCAAGCTTGCCATGAAGCGCAGAGGCATAACCTATGATATCTCTACCCTGATGAAAGACTCAGCCGACGAAGTTATTACCTATATGGATCAATTTAAGGGCAAGGCGTAAGAGCTGCACCTTAACGCGCAATCCTAACGCAGACGTATAATAAATAATGTTAGCTGCATTATCTGCGTCACCATCATCAAAAAGCGGGCCTGATGCCCGCTTTTTGGTTGGCTCAACTATCTTTTTCAGACGCTGCCATTCTTTTTAGTCGCAGACCTGCTTTTCCAGCGCGGTCATTCTTGTTATCGCAGACCGGCTTTTCCGGGCCGGCCGTTCTTTTTTTAGTCGCAGAACTGCTTTTCAAGGCACATCCTTTGATTAAACTTTACCTATACAGGTGCTTATATTGGTGCTTACTTTATTTCAGGGCCTGTCTTAGCTTCGCCTTTGCTCTATAATGAAAAGTAAAAAAAATAAGGGTGGCGGAGATACTTGCTGCTGCCGTTAAAGTGAGGTCCCTATGCAAGACTTGATTTTTGTTCGTAGAAAAGCCGCTTATCGGGCGGCTGAAGCAGCCCAGCTTGAGGCTTTGCAAGAGCTGCCCGACTTGGAAGTCAAAGAGCTGGCTCTCTTTAACGCCTATGCCGTGAGCGAGATAAAGCCGGAGGAGACGGAAGTTCTGGCCAAAAGAGTGCTCTCGGATCCTTTGGTAGATGAGATCTGGACGCCGGAGCAGGTCCGTGAGTACTGTCAGGGCAAGTCTGTTTTAGGCGTGACCTTCCTTCCAGGTCAATACGACCAAAGGGGAGACGCTGCAGAGCAGTGCCTGCGCCTCTTTTTCCCGGAGACCATGGCCCGGGCGCAAACGGCAAGTTTCTACGTAACTAACTCTCTTGACGCTTCAGGCGAAAAAACCTTACGCGGACACTTTATCAACCCGGTGGAATGCCGTGAGCTTGATCTGGGGCAGGTGCTGGACCGCTTTGAGTCCGGTCAGCCGGCATTTGGCCAGGAACAGGTGGCAAAAGATAAAGATGTGGAGGTCTACCAGGGCTTCAATCAACTAGACCGTAAGGGTCTCACAAAATTCCTCACTGACTTAAGTCTTGCTATGTCTTTGGAGGACCTGGAGCTGATCCAAGGCTATTTCCAAAAAGAAGGACGCGAGCCCAACGCTCTGGAAATCAAAGTACTCGACACTTACTGGTCTGATCACTGCCGTCACACTACCTTTAATACCGAGCTGTTAGATATTGAGAACAAGAGCCAGCGTTTCGGCAAAGAGATCGATCAGGCTTTGGAACTTTATCATGAACTGCGCAAAGACAACGGCCGGGAAGAGAAACCGTTCACCCTCATGGAGATGGTGACTATCATGAGCCGTGACCTGCGTCACCGCGGACTCTTAGACGCGGTGGAAGTTTCCGATGAGATCAACGCCTGCTCCATTAAGGTTAAAGCGAAAAATCTCAAAACCGGCGAACTGGAAGACTGGTTCGTGATGTTTAAGAATGAGACGCACAACCATCCTACAGAGATTGAGCCTTTCGGTGGCGCGGCCACCTGCCTGGGTGGCTGTATCCGAGATCCGCTTTCCGGACGTTCCTGGGTCTACCAGGCTCTGCGCCTGTCGGGAGCAGGAGATATAAACACTCCATTAGATGAGACCTTACCGGGTAAGTTGCCACAAAGAGAAATCTCCGGACGCGCGGCCAAGGGTTATTCTTCCTATGGTAACCAGATTGGCCTGGCGACCACGGCAGTGCGTGAATTCTATCATCCCGGCTATGTGGCTAAGCGCCTGGAGCTGGGCGCAGTAGTGGCTGCGGTGCCGGCAGAAAACCTTTATCGCGGCCAGCCACGCGAAGGTGACCGTATTATTCTTCTGGGTGGCCGTACTGGACGCGATGGTATTGGTGGCGCTACGGGTTCCTCTAAGGCCCATGATGAAGAGTCGCTCGCGACTTCCGGAGCGGAAGTGCAAAAGGGTAATCCGGTTAATGAACGCAAGATCCAAAGACTTTTCCGCCATCCGGAGATTGCTCCCTTGATTCGTGCCTGCAACGACTTTGGCGCCGGCGGAGTTTGCGTAGCTGTAGGCGAACTGGCCGACAGCTTGCTTATTCACCTGGATCGTGTACCACTTAAATATGCTGGCCTCAATCCTCTGGAGATCGCGGTTTCAGAATCTCAGGAGCGCATGGCTGTACTCTTAGACCCCAATGACGTAGCTAAATTTTTAGCTGCTGCCGAAGAGGAAAACCTGGAGGCCACAGAGATTGCGGAAGTAACCGGTGATGGCCGTCTGCGTATGGTTTACGGTGAACAGGAAGTCTTGGATTTGGAGCGCGCCTTCCTTGATACTAACGGCGCAAAACGTCAGCAAAAGGTGGAGATACAAGACCTGCCAGATGCTAATATTTATGCCGGTAAGGCTCCAAGCCTGCAAGATTTAGACAAGGCAGAGCTCCTGGGCTGGCTGGACCAGACCAACCACGGTACGCAACAAGGTCTGGTGGAACAGTTTGACTCCAGCATAGGCCGCTCGACTGTGCTCTTCCCTTACGGCGGCCTCTACCAAAAAAGTGAAGAAACCGTATCCGCTCAGAGTCTGCCTTTAGAGGGCGGTTCAGCGACCGTTTCACTCATGTCCTATGGCTACCAACCTGACCTGGCGGATGACTCACCCTATCTCATGGGTGCGTACAGCCTGATAGAAGCTCTGGCCAAGCTGGTAGCGGCCGGTTCCGACTACCGTGAGGCCTTCCTCACTATCCAGGATTATTTCGAGCGCCTGGATCAAGACCCAATAAAATGGGGCAAAGTATTGCAGGCGGTTTTAGGTAACCTGGAAGCCCAGCACGCTTTCCAAATAGCTCAGATCGGTGGAAAAGATTCCATGTCTGGCAGCTTTGAAGACCTGCACGTTCCACCCACGCTGGTGACCTTTGCAGTGGCAACCTTGGACCAGGAACAGGTAATCTCCGCTACCTTACCCTATCCTCAGGCAGATTCCACGCCGCTTTATCTCTACTATCTGCCTCACCGTCCGCTGACCAGCGGCAAGCCCAACTACGACCAGCTCAAGACGCAATTTGATGAGTTCCGCCAGCTGGCTAAGCTTGGCCTAGTCAAAGCAGCCAGCCCGGTTCGCTCCGGCGGCCTGGTGGAAACCCTCGCCAAGATGAGCTTGGGCAACCAAGTGGGTCTGGTACTCTTAGAGCAAGACGTAGACTTCCTCGCCAATCCTCAAGGTGGCTTAGTCTTAGCTTCTGACCAGAAGATCACAGCTGGCCAGCTTACATTTGAAGGGGCGGAAATTATTGAGCTGGGCATGACCGCTGCGGGTTTAGGCGGCATCGCCTGGAGAGAAGACCTCTTCACCAGTTTCCGTGAGCTGGATGCCGCTATGGGTGAAGCCTACAGCCATGTTTTCCCCGCCATCTCCTCAGAAGACATGAGTCCCAGAGCGAACTTAGAAGACCAACCGTTATACCTGCCCAAAGAATCAGAAATTAAACCTGCGCCTGAACAATCAGAAATCTGGCGTGTGCCTGAACAATCGGGAATCAAGTCTGCTCCTGAACAATCGGGAATCAGGACTGTGCCCGAACAAGCGGAAAGCAAGTCTGCGCCTGAACAAACGGAAATCGAACCCGCGACCGAACTTAAGAAGTCAGTGCGCGTGCTCTTACCCGTCTTCCCCGGCAGTAACTGTGAGTTCGATACCATGGAGGCTTTCTCTGCCGCGGGAGCAACTTGTCAGACTTTACTCATCCGCGACCTGAGACCTGACCTGGCAGCCAGAGATCAGAAAGCTTTCTTAGCTGCTTTAGATGAAAGCCAGATCCTGGGCTTTATTGGTGGCTTCTCATACGGAGACGAGCCTGATGGCTCCGCCAAGTTTATCGTAAACTTCCTTAAGGTTCCGGAAATCAGCCAGGCGATCAAAGACTTCGTCGCTCGCGGTGGCTTAGTTATTGGTATTTGCAACGGCTTCCAGGCCTTGATAAAATCCGGCTTCCTGCCTTATGGCGATCCCGATCTGCAAACAGCAGACTCACCCACTCTGTTCTTTAACCAACAGGGCAGACACGTCTCCCGTATCGCCCGTACCAAGTTGGCTACCGACCCCGCCAGATCTCCCTGGCTCTCTGGTTTCCAGCCTGGCCAAATCCACCAGATCCCCGTATCGCACGGTGAGGGTCGATTTATGGTTTCCGCTGAAGAAGCAGAAAAGCTCTTCGCCGCTGGCCAGGTAGCTTTCCAATATGTGGATGATCAAGGCAATCTGGCAGAAGCCGCGCCGTGGAACCCCAATGGTTCCGCCTATGCCATTGAAGGCCTAATCTCCCCCGACGGCCGTATCTTAGGTAAGATGGGCCACTCCGAGCGCTACAGACCCGGCTTACTGCAAAACATCCCCGGCATGGCCGTGCAAAATCTCTTCGCCAACGCAGTAGAGTATTTGCAGGAGAATTAGGTGAGTAACTGAAGTTGCTACGATGTAGAGCTTCGTGTAAACCAGATTTATAAGTATGATTTGCGAATGAGCTAGCTGAAAAACTAACTAGTCACTTTTATAAGCATGATTTGCGAATGGGCTAGCTGAAAAACTAAATGGTCACTTTCTTATCGAAGGTGGCCATTTTTTGGGTTTCGCATCGAAGGTGCCATTTCTAGGCTTCGCATTAAACGTGCTTTTTAGGCTTCGCATCGAAGATGCATTTTTCTAGGCTTGTCATTTAATGTGTCATTTTTAGACTTCGCATCTGGCGGTGCTACCACTTGGGAGAGAATTCCATGTAATAACCCGGGCAATGGATGGCTGAACTAGTGCGCACAAGAGTTAGTAAATCGATGGATTGCGTTTCTGCTACAAATCTGCAGTTAATGGGTGGCCGGGATAGAGAAACCTGGTTAAGAAATTCGATGATTGGCGCTTTCACAACAATTCTGCAACTAATGGGTGGGCATGCCTGAACCTCCCAGGTTAGAAAATCGATGCTCGGCGATTTCACTACAAATATTCAAGTAGTGGGTGGGTTGTTGACTGCGAGTGAGCATTAGTAAATCGATGGATTGCGTTTCTGCTGCAAATCTGCAGTTAATGGGTGGCCAGGATAGTGAAACCTGGTTTAGAAATTCGATGATTGGTGCTTTCACAACAATTCTGCAACTAATGGGTGGGCATGCCTGAACCTCCCAGGTTAGAAAATCGATGCTCGGCGATTTCACTACAAATATTCAAGTAGTGGGTGGGTTGTTGACTGCGAGTGAGCATTAGTAAATCGATGGATTGCGTTTCTGCTACAAATCTGCAGTTAATGGGTGGCCAGGATAGAGAAGCCTGGTTTAGAAATTCGATGATTGGCGATTTCACTGCAAATACTCAAGTAATGGGTGATTTACCAGCCATTATTTCAAGTAAAAGATGGCTACAGCTGAAAAAGCCACCCAATACCTGCAAACTTTACGGGGAATCCGAGAAGTCGGATTTACAAGGCTAGCTCAGGCGAACTCAGCCACCCAATACCTGCAAATTTTACAAGGAATCCGAGGCCTCGGATATAGAAGCCCATCTCAGGCGAACTCAGCCACCCAATACCTGCAAACTTTACAAGGAATCCGAGCTACCGGATCTAGAAGGTGGGGCGGGACTGGATTCTCTAGCATCCTACTTATGATCCCGCGCCTACTTATGGTCTTGCGCCTACTTATGATCCTGTGCCTGCTTACGATAACTACCCGGTGTTAGCTGGTATTTCTGCTTGAAGAGCCGGTGGAAGTAGGTGGTGTTGGGGTAGCCGCAGGCGAGGGCAACTTCTTCTATGGAAAGTGAGCTTTGTTCTAACAGTCGGCAAGCTTCGTCCAGGCGTAGGTCGCGCAGACGCTCAAAGGGGGAATGACCGTAAGCTTCTTTATAGAGCTCAGAAAGATAGGCGCCACTGAGATAGAATTCTTCTTCCAGGTCTTCCAGCTTTATGTCCTGGCGGAAGTTTTGTTGCAGGTAGAGATCTAAGGACTGCGCCGGATTTTTCCCTCTGAGGTAATTCTCTTGCAGGTGACGCGTTATCTGTTGCAGGCTGCCGCGCAGCATGAGTCGGAGGGCATGGACATCCAAACTTTGACCGTAGCGCGCGATTTCTTTATCGCTAGGGTTCTGCGGCAGACTGCTCAGCAGAGGAGTTTGCCGCATAAGTCCATGTAGTGTAATGAGCACGTTGAGCAGGATGAGGCGCGAATTTTCTTCCCAATGGCTGTGTCCCAGTAGCTCCAGTGTCGCTTCGCACTCATGGTGGATCACTCGGTGATCAGTAGAAGTGAGCGCTGTGTAGAGCTGGTTTAGCTGGGTAAAGAGGGCAGTGCCAGCCGGGGAGAGGGTGTCTTTGGAGCGGCCTTCGGCTCGGCGCTTGGCAAGGAGTTCGTTAATGGTTTCTAACAGCTTATCTTTATCGCTGGGCTTTAGAAGGAAAGCGTCAATGCCGGCGTGCAGGGCAGTTTGGGCATAAACAAATTCCGCGTAGGCTGTGTTTAAGATGAGGATTACATCCGGATCCAGCTGGCGGATCAGACGGCAAGCTTCCAGACCGTTCATCTCCGGCATATAGATATCAGAAAGAACAATGTCGGGCCGGTAGCGCAGATAGGCGCCCAGCAATTCTTGTCCGTTGGATACTACAGCCTTTACGTGGAAACCTTGTTCGGGCAGGTCAAGACTGAGCCGCAAGAAATGCCGCTCTACAATCTCATCGTCGGCCACTACAATGGAGTAGGTTTTATGGGGCCTGTCAGCCAAAGTTACCAAAGAGCAATAGCGCCGTCAGAACGTGGTTCTGTACCGCCGACCAGGACGCCGTCTTCGCCCCGTAGAATGATTTGACCGCGGCCCATAACACCGTTATCTGTGACAATTTCCAGCTTGTGACCACGACGGATCAAAGCATCCACAGTCGCAGGAGAGAATGACTGCTCGACCTGTACTTTCTTCTCGCCCACCCATTGCCAGCGCGGAGCATCCAGCGCCTGTTGTGGGTTCAGGCCAAAGTCGATCATATTCATCACTACCTGGACATGACCTTGAGGTTGCATAAAGCCGCCCATGACTCCGAAGGGGCCGACCGGCTGACCATCTTTGGAGAGGAAGCCGGGGATTATAGTGTGATAGGGTTTCTTGTTGGGACCAGCGCAGTTGGCGCTTGTGGAGTCCAAATAGAAGTTAGCGCCTCGGTCTTGTAGGCTGATACCGGTGCCGGGTACTACCAGGCCTGAGCCGAAGCCCTTGTAGTTGCTCTGGATGTAGGAGACCATATTGCCCTCGCCGTCTGCCGTACAGAGGTAGATAGTGCCACCGCAGTTGGGGTCTCCGGCCTGGGGCATTAGCGCTTTCTCCCCAATGGTCTCACGACGTTTGGCAGCATAGGCTTTGGAGAGCAGAGCTTCTGCCGTGACTTGCATACAGGAAGGATCAGCCACGAAGTGTTGGCCGTCAGTAAAGGCCAGCTTCAAGGCTTCAATCTGCTTGTGATAGGTCTCAGGAGAAGTCATGTCTGTCAGGTTGAGGTCTTCCAGGATATTAAGGGCCATGAGAGCAATGATGCCGTGACCGTTAGGTGGTATCTCGGAGACCGTGTAGCCGTGGTAATCCGTGCTTATGGGCATGACCCAGGCAGGACGGAAGGCAGCCAGATCTTCACCGCTGAGCCAGCCACCGATCTTGTGGAAAAATGCATCGATCTTAGAGGCTAAATCACCACGATAGAAGCTCTCACAGTTGCTGTCTGCCAGGGCTTCCAAAGTCTTGGCGTGGTCAGGCAGCTTTACCAACTCACCGGCCTGAGGCACGCGGCCGCAAGGACTGAAGGTCTCAAATCATGGGATGAACTGGTCTTCCTTAAAGATGGGTTTATAGATCTCATGAGCACGCCTCCAGGCTCTGGCCGTAGTCACGGCTACCGGATAGCCTTCACGCGCGTAATGGATGGCAGGCTCAAATAATTCGGCGAATTTTAGCTTGCCATATTTACGGCTAAGCTCAGCCCAAGCAGCAGGCGCGCCAGGTACGGTTACTGGTATCCAGCCATGGTCAGGCATCTTATCGCCACAAGTCTTTTTTACATAATCCAAGTCAAACTTAGCCGGTGCCTGACCGCTGGAGTTTAGACCCTGGAGTCCGTCTTTTTCCGTCCATACCAGCGCAAAAGCGTCACTGCCAATGCCATTGCTGGTCGGCTCTAATACTGTCATGGCGATAGCGGTAGCCACGGCCGCGTCAATAGCATTACCGCCTCGCTTCAGCATATCAAGGCCAGCTTGAGTTGCTAAAGGCTGCGTGGTGCAGACCATGCCTCGACGGGCGAACTGTACTTGCCGCTGACTGGGAAAGGGGTAGTAATAGTAATTAGGATCAAAAGACATGAGGCCTACCTCCCATATTAATCTTGTAAGAATTATAGTTTCCCGGACAAGCAAAAGCCAGTTCAAGACATCCCGAACTGGCTTTTGACTTGAGTATAGGAGGGCCGAGGCCCTTGGTTTTGTTCTATTAGTGCAGCAGTGCCTTGATCAGGTAACCGATGCCGATACCTAGATAGTTACCTACCGCGTGACCGATTACGCCGAGGATGACGGAGATACCGACCAGGGATTGCCAGTTGGCGCCGGTGGCGTTGAGCGCGGCAGTTGGGCCGTCCCAGATGGCTGCGGTGATGGAGATTACAACATACTGCCACTCGATTTTGAAGAGGCGGCAGAGCAGGAGGTGTAGAATGAAGCTTACGCCCATTACGATGGCGCAGAGGACCACGATGGTGAGAGCGGAGTCGAGGAAAGCGGGAATGCTAACCATGAAGCCGATCATGACCAGATAGTATAGGGCGAAGAACATACCCAGGTCCATGGTACCGCGCAGGTTCTGCACTGGCTTGAATTGAGCCAAAATAATGGCGATGGTGGTTACGGCTAAGACGGTCAAAGCTTCGGAGAAGGACTCAGGAGCCAGGAGGCCGATCTTAGAGCCTAATACGAATATGATCAGAGCAATGGCCAAGCTGATCGCGATGTCTTGAATATTCCAGGTCTTATCGCCCATGAGTTGGTCTTCTTCCGCGTCAGAGTGCAAGTCGGCTTCGTCCAGCTTATAGGGCCAGACTTTTTGTAGCCATTTGGACTTTTTATAAATAGCGGGCATAGCAAAGAGCAGGAGTACCATGGGAGTGCCGATAACATAGTCGGCGGCATTGGCGGCTGCTAGGGTTTCACTGCTGGCGCCAAGGGCGTAACCGATGGCTGTCAGGTTGGCGCTACCGCCGGTATAAGTACCAACGAACATACCGCTGAGTTGCCAGCCGTTTTCGATGTTTCTCATAATGACGCCGCCTACAGTGGCACCGATAGCGATAGCTACACAGGCGAGCCCCATGGCTAGCAGAGGTCTGCGAGACAGTGAGAACATCTTCTTAATGTCAACGTTCAAGAGCATCAAGATGATGGACAGGTATACGGCATAGGGGATGATTCTGTCGTATAAATCGGCAGATACCGGTACCAGGCCTACGTTAACGCAGATTATACCCAGTAAAACTGCAACTACCGGAGAGCCTAAGGACCTGAAAACAGGTAATTTTTCGCTGGCATAGATGGCGAAAGCCACGAGAATAGCCATTAGAGCCATCAAGGCAGGTTCATTAGTGATCATAATCTTTTCCCTCTTCCTTCCTCAATATGAGAGTTTAGTGTGCTTTATACACACCAGTTCCGATAATTATACTGAATAATCATGTAAAATGCAGAGATGAAAAAAGACTATTTCATATACTTTCCTGGAAAAAGCATCGATAAAAGTAGAGGGAAATTCTGCTTTAGAAGAGATGATTTCCTGCAAGCACTTAGCGAAAAAGTTTCCCGAAAACACTTAGCGATAAAGTGACGAAATGTGGACATATTAGATGTGGTCAACTAACGAAGACGTAGAGGTACTGGATATGGTCAATGCAGCTAAGATTTATTTGCTGACAATAGCAACTAAGATTTACTTGCTGACGATTTTTGATTTGCTCAGGCAGAAACTTGATTCAGAAAAAGACTGAACGAGTTTGCTTATAAACTGTACTTATAATCACGTAAAAAGCCCGCGCTCTCGATGAGCACGGGCTTTAGTCATTTGAGGTGAAAGACTATTTTGTCTTGGTTGCTAGTCTAGTATTTACTTGCTGATCTTCTTACGTAGAACGATTAAGATGCTTAGTCCGGCAAGGCTAGCGATAACTGCGGGAGCAGTTGATTGCTCACCAGTTTTAGGTAGGTCGGTTACCGATTGTTGGTTACCAACAGGTGCTTGTTGCTGATTGTCGGCGGGTTTACCAGTAGTTCCCGCGAAAGCACTGCTGTAATCTTCAAAGTAAGCGGTAAAACTATGGTCACCAGTTACTTCGTATAATTCGCCAGGATTGTAGCGAGAGCCTTCCCAGTAGACAAAGTTCGCGCCCTCCTTAGAAGGAGCTAATGGCAGACGTACCATGTCACCAACAGCAGCGTACATAATCATTGGTTCAGCAGAGCCGCTGGGCCAGATTCCACCGTTGGGATCAAAATATAAAGTCGCGGTTTCCGCAGGTGGGTCGGTAGGTGCTACTACAGGTGCGGGAGCAGGAGCGGGTGCAGGAGTGACAGGGGTTGCGGGGGTCTTCAGTAAGATTTTACTCGACTTAGAACTCTCGTTGATGACGATTTGTAATGTTTTATTACCATACTTAACATCTAAGTTACCTTCGATGGTACCCCCGGAAGTAAGAGTTAGTTCGTCAGTACTCCAATCCTTTAATTTCATAGGTACGCCCGTCAAAGTTACGATTGGACTTCCGTTAGCGTTTGTGTTTTCAGAATCCCAGTGGAAAGTCAATGCAACAGTGTTGTTTGTTGTATCTACTGCAATACTACTTTTATCTAAATTGAAAAAATCACTAGTAAATTTAATGTTTTTCCAATCTGCTTCATCAAGCTCCAGCTGTGGATCAAGTTTTAATTTTAATTTAATGACAGTAGTATTCTCAATGTTCTTCATTTTGTCAAGGAATAATTCCCAGGGAGAGTCAGGTGTATTTTCCCCGTATACTAAACTGGCTAATGCCATAATTCCTGGACTCGTAATATCTCGCATATCGACTTCTGCTTTATAGTCAATGGTAAGATCCTGTTTGTCTTTAGAAATGATATATGTAAGAGTACCGGAATCTACTTCCGGCGAAATCCGTGTTTCACCTTGCGTAACGATAGGCTCTAAATCTTTTATCGGACAATCAAGCGAAAAGTCTTCATCATACATGTTTCCTTCATCCCAATCCTCCGCAAACACGTTTGCTGGAACTAGGCAAACAAACATCACCAGCATGAGTAGCAGGGCTATCAATGAAAAACTGTTTTGTTTTATTCTATGTTTCATGACACAACCTCTTTCTTTCCTTCTCTGCTATTTGTTATTTGCAAGAAAAAACTTACAAGTGCGCACAGTATAACATTGTTTTTTTTTTAGACAAGGCAAATGAAATATAAGGTAATTTAAGTCAAGTTTTGGCCAATATAGCGCAGAAACTAAACCTTAAACGTCCAGTAAGTGGATCACTTTACATTATGGAAGGCGATGGACGGCAAAGTTTTAACGCCTCTGTGAAAAAGATTTTTGTAAGTGCAAGATTAGCTACTTCAGTGCATATTCATAGATAATCTTGCTATACTTAAGTGTAGCAGCTTGACTGCTAAGCATAGAAAACGAGGAGGAATTTCCCATGAAGATCTATATGAGCGTAGACATTGAAGGTACAGCCGGTATCTCTAACTGGGATGAGGCCGATAACAGCAAGCGGGATTACCCTTATTTTGCGGAAGAGATGACCCGGGAGGCATCAGCCGCCGCGGCAGCTGCGGTTAAATGTGGCGCGGAAGAAGTTGTGGTGCGTGACGCTCACGCCAGCGCCCGTAACATGAACCCCATGCTGTTCCCGGAGGAGTGCACTTTTATCCGTGGTTGGAGCGGCCATCCCCATTCCATGATGGATGGTATTGATTCTAGTTATGACGCTTGCTTTATGGTTGGCTATCACAGCCGCGCTGGCTCTGGTGACAACCCTCTGTCACACAGCTTTTCCAGTTCCCGTATTTTCCACCTCTCGGTTAATGGCCGTTTTGTGAGTGAATACTACGTTAATATGCTGACGGCAGCTTATTACGGTGTGCCGCTTGTGGTTTTATGCGGTGATGAAGGCCTCTGCAAAGAAGCCAAAGAGGATATTCCTGAGCTTTACACGGTAGCTACCGCCTCCGGCGAAGGAGATTCCACGCACTCACTGCATCCGCTCAAGGCTTGCCGCCTGATTAGTGAAGCTGTGGAAAGCGCTTTGAGCCAAGAGTTGCCTAAGCCTTACGAGTTGCCGAAACACTTTAAGGTCGACGTAGAGTACAAGAACCATCCGGAATGCTACAAGAAGTCCTTCTATCCCGGTGCTAGCTCTGATGGCAGCCGCACACTGACCTTTGAGACGGACGACTGGTTTGAAGCTTTGCGCTTCCTGCACTTTGCCATCTAAAACGGACGACTGGTTTGAAGCTCTGCGCTTCCTGCATTTTGCTATCTAATCGGTCTTAAAATGTTATTTGTAAAAACTAAAAGCTAAAAGGCCTCCCGCTGTTTAAGTGGGAGGCCTTGGCTTTAATAAACTTATAGCAAAGCTTACTTGCTATTCTCCAAAGTGGGCTTTTCTTACTTGCTATTCACCTAAGTATGCTTTGCTTCCTCGCTATTCACCTAAGTAGGCTTTTCTTACTTGCGGATTCTCCAGCAGTTCCTGGCCAGGTCCTTCCAGAGTGATGACACCGGATTCCAGAACGTAGGCGTAGTCTGCGACTGAGAGGGCCTTTTTGGCGTTTTGCTCAATCAGGAGAATGGTGTTCCCCATGTCGTGGAGTTGCCTAATGATATTGAAGATATCCTGCACGATGATGGGGGCCAGACCCAGGGAAGGCTCGTCCAGGATCAGTAGTTCCGGCTCGATCATGAGCGCGCGGGCTACTGCCAGCATCTGCTGTTCGCCGCCGGAGAGAGTACCTGCCTTTTGCCAGGAACGCTCGCCCAGGATGGGGAAGAGCTCGTAGGCCAGCTTGATACCTTTTTCGATCTTGTCCTTATCCTTGATGGTATAGGCGCCCAGGATCAGGTTTTCGCGCACGGTTAGTTCGGGGAAGATGTGTCGGCCTTCGGGTGACATGGCAACCTTGCGCTTGACAATCTCTCTGGCCGGCAAATTGCTGATATCCTCCCCCTTGAAGATGACCTGGCCTTTGGCCTTGGCTTCCATGCCCATGATGGCACGTAAGGTAGAGGATTTACCGGCCCCGTTAGCGCCGATCAGGGTAACAATTTGTTTCTCCCTGATATCCATGGTAATGCCGCGCACTGCCTTGATACCGCCGTAGTGGACGTGTAAATCATTTATTTCCAAAAACATTTAATCCACCCCCAGATAAGCTTCAACCACGCGCGGGTTGTTTTGGATTTCCTCGGGCAAGCCCTGGGCGATGAGTTGACCGTGGTCCAGCACGTAGATGCGGTCGGAGATACCCATGATAACGTCCATGTGGTGCTCGATGAGGAAAATTGTCAGGTCGTAACGATCTCTAACTTCACGAATAAATTCGATCAAGGCTCGGCTCTCTTCCGGGTTCATACCAGCGGCCGGCTCGTCTAAGAGCAAGAGACGCGGCTTGGTAGCCAGTGCTCGCGCGATCTCCAGGCGGCGCTGTGAACCATAAGGTAGTGAGCTGGCGATATTGTCTTTATAGATACTGAGACCGACTTCGTCTACCAGCTTCCTGGCTTCTTCCAAGAGCCTTTTGTCTTCTTCTCGGTACTTGGGCGTGCGGATGATATTGGCCAGCCAACCGGTTTCCGCGCGCATGTTCGCGGCGATGCGTACATTTTCCAGGACCGACATATTATCGAAAAGGCGGATATTCTGGAAGGTGCGGCAAATGCCCATGTGAGCGATCTCTTCCTGCTTGAGGCCATTTAGTCGGTGACTTGTGCCTTTATAGGTGTAGTCAATCTCGCCTTCGGTTGGCTCGTATACGCCGGTAACCATGTTGAATACGGTGGTCTTGCCGGCACCGTTAGGGCCGATGAGGCCAATGATCTCGCCCGGCCTTACTTCCAGATCTAGCTTGTTTACAGCTGTGATTCCGCCGAAGCGGATAGTTACTTGGTTAAGCTTAAGCATTAGGGAGGGCCTCCTTTTCTTCTTCCAGCTTCTTGTTCCGCTTTTTCTTACCGTTCCTGGCTCTCAGGTTAACGATGATGATCAAGAGGAGCGAGAAGATGACCATGCGCAGTCCAGGCATGCCGTCCGACTTGATAAAGAGTAAATCCATGGGTTCATCGAGGAAGCGCAGGATCTCCAGGGCGAAGGTAACAATGATAGCCGACACGATGTTGCCCCAGGTTTTGCCCATGCCGCCCAAAACCACGATGAGCAGGATATTAAAGGTAAGCTGGAAGGTAAATTGCATGGGGTTGACCGTGCCGATCAATGTGGCCATAAGGCCGCCGCCCACACCAGCCCAGAAACTGGACCAGGTAAAACTGATTACCTTATGACGGAAGGCATTGATGCCGACGGCTCTGGCCGCGATCTCGTTCTCGCGAATGGCGATAAGATTGCGACCTTTATTAGATTTGGTGAGCGTCAGCATAAAGATGACCATGATAATGGCCACCGCTCCGTAGAGGACACTGCTGGTAGTTCTTGGTACGCCTTTTAAGCCCAAGGCGCCGTTAGTGAGGCGGAACTGAGTCCTGATCAGGACCAGGATGATCTCGGCAAAACCCATGGAGGCGATGGCCAGATAGTCATCGTTGAGCCTTAAGACCGGCAGTGAGATGAGGAAACCGAAAAAGGCGGCGATCAGGCCGGCGAAAATCAGGGCCGGGATCAGCGGCAGATGCAGCTTCAGAATCCAGTCATAAGCCGGTTCGATCATGTAGTAGGCTTCCTTGCTTTCCTGGCTCATGGTCAAGATAGCCGTGACATAGGCGCCGAGGGCCATGAAGCCGTAGTGACCGAGTGAGAAGAGGCCGGTATAGCCGTTGACCAGGTTGAGTGATAAGCCCAAAACCACGTTGATCAGGCAGAGGTTGGTTATCTTACGGTAGTAAGCGTCCAGGGGCAAGAGAGTTATCAGGATGGTCAGGCCGACAAAGATAAGCAAGCAGACCAGATCCCGGTTAGTATTCTTTCTTTGTTTTGTATATTTAGCAGCCATCTTATACCTTCTCCTTTACCGTTGAACCAAAAATGCCGGTGGGCTTAAAGGTTAGGATCAGAATCAGCAAAATAAAGGCGAAACCGTCACGGTAGTCGTTCAGGGTGGGGAAGAGGCCTACAATTAGGATCTCTGACATACCCAGAATCAGACCGCCGATTACAGCGCCGGTCAGATTGCCGATACCGCCGATTACAGCTGCGATAAAGCACTTGTTACCGGGCATCATGCCCATGAGCGGCATAAGCTGAGGATAGCGGCTGGCGTATAAAACACCGCCAAAGCCTGCCAGTACGGTACCGATAAAGAAAGTAAAGGAAATTACTTTGTTGACATCGATACCCATGAGCGAAGCCGCGTCGTAGTCGGTAGCCAGGGCCCGCATGGCCATGCCCATCTTGGTCTTATTGATAAGAAAGGCCAGGATGATCAAAAGGACAATGGTGACTACGGGAATGACGATTTGTACGACGTTAAAGTTAAGACTGTCCAGCTTGATGTTTTTGTCGAGGAAGGCGGGCACGGTGAAGGCCTGTGGTTTACCACCAAAGATCAGGATGGCCAGGTTCTCTAAGAAGAACGAAGCGCCGATGGCGGAGATCAGGACCATGATCCTCGGCTCGTGGCGCAGGGGAGCGTAGGCGGCCTTTTCCAATAAGATGCCAAAGACTCCGGTCATCAGGGCCGCGATGATAAAGACCAGCCACCAGGGCATTCCGGTCCAGGTAAGTAGATATAAGCCCAGGTAGGCGCCCAGCATAAACAGGTCGCCGTGGGCGAAGTTAATGAGGCGTAAGATACCATAAACCATGGTGTAGCCTATGGCGATCAGGGCATAAAGGCTGCCTAGACTTAAGCCGTTGATAAGATGCTGTACAAAGAACATACTGCCTCCTCATTTTGCAAAAGGCGGCCGCGAAGCCGCCCCTTGCTTATACTTTGAAAAATCTCTCGCGCAGTAAGTGCTAACTGAGCTAGTAGATACTACGATCCACTTATTTGCTACTGTTAGGCTCAATGGTGGTCAGATAGACGAAACCGTCGTCCTTGACCTGGTTGACGATAGCGGACTTAACGGCATCGCCTTCTTCGTCCAGCGTGATAACACCGGTAGCGCCAATAAAGTCTTTGGTCTCGGCCAGAGCGTCACGGATGGCCTCGGGTTCCGCGGAGCCGGCACGTTCGATAGCGTCGATGATTACCATGTAAGCGTCATAGCCTAAAGCGGCAAAGGCGTTGGAGTTTTCGTTAAATTTGGCTTTGTATTTGTCCAGGTAAGCTTCAGATACATCGTTCAAGGGTTTCTCATAAGTAAAGTGAGAGGAGAAATAAACTTCTTTGTTGATGTTCTCGCCGCCGATCTTGATAAAGTCAGGGGATTCCCAAGTATCGCCGCCCAGCATGGGGACTTCGATGCCCAGGTCACGGGCCTGCTTGATCATGAGGGCGCATTCGCCGTAGTTACCGGGGCAGAAGATTACGTCAGGCTCAGCCTGCTTGATGTTATTTAGCTGAGAGGTGAAGTCCTGGTCACCGGAACGGTAGGAAGCTTCTGCTACGATAGCGTCAGCGCCGTTGATCTCGGTGAAGGCATCGACGAAGTACTTAACCAGGCCGACCGAGTAGTCTTGCGCGATATCCTTGACTACGGCAGCGGTTTTAGCGCCTAAGTTTTCGCTGGCGAATTTAGCCATAACGGTGCCCTGGAAGGGATCGATAAAGCAAACGCGGAAGTAATAGGGGTTGTTCTTGGTAACCTGAGGGTTAGTGGGTGAGCAGCCTACAGCTGGAATTTTAGCATCCATGAAAACACCACCGCCGGCGATAGAGAGGGAAGAACTGTAAGAACCAACTACAGCGTTGACCTTGTCTTTATCTACCAGACGTTGGGCAGCGTTGGAGGCTTCTACCTGGTCGGATTTGTTGTCAACTACGACCAGTTCTACCTTACGGCCGAGGACTTCGGGTTTTTCCTCGTGAGCAAGTTCGATACCTTGGAAGGTCAGCTCGCCGCCGGAAGCGCTGGCACCGGTGAAGGGCTCAAAGACTCCGATCTTGATAACGTCGCCACTGGCAGATTTATCATCGGCAGGCTCTTCTTTTTCATCTTCCTTAGTTTCTTCTTTTGTGTCTTCAGTATCTTCTTTTTTGTCGTCAGCGGGCTCTTCCTTATCCTTTTGATCGTCTTTTGCCTCTTCCGTAGCTTCAGACGCGGGTTTTTCGGTCGGCTTCGACTTTTTCTCATCTGTGCCGCAAGCGACAAAGGTGAACAATAGTAGAAATGCGAGGGTTGCAGTGAGTAGCTTCTTTTTCATATTCTTCCTCCAAATTTAGTTGCCGTGCGACAATTTAGTGTGCATAAAACAACTATTCTGCCTAGCCACGTTAGCTAGTTGCCTAATCCTAGCACTTAGGAAAAAGAACGGCAATTTACAGGCAAAAAGTTAGACAAATTCACCAATTGGCTTGGGCTTTTATCGCGTAATAAGCTTGAAATTAGGCAGCATCCACAAGAATAAAAAAACGTTGCTTTAAACAATATACAAGTTAACTTACTTTATACTCACTAAAACCACTAAGTAGCAGAGAATATTTTTCTTTTGTTAATCCGAGTGGTAGATAGCTTTAGTTAACCAGAAATGGACCGGTAAATTTACTTAATTTTTCCCTGGAATTTAAGGCGATTTATCCAAGCCTTATTTAGCCTTAAAACGTCGTCACTATACTAGATTTATCTTCTCGAGTGCGACCAGGTTGGGCCTTGGCGTCCGAGAAAGTAAAGGAGAAATATAATGAAAAAAACCTTAACCCTCATGTTGGCAGTTCTTATGTCTGTCCTGGTGCTGCTGCCTGGCAACCTGGCCCTGGCTGAAGAAACTCAACAAAATATCCAGCTGCGTTTCCACGAAGACGGCAGCTTCAAGATCATGCAAATGTCCGACTTTCAGGACTTCATCAACGACGAAAAGCCGGAAGTAAACCCCCGCAGCATTGAACTAATGGCCAAAGCTATCGCTCAAGAACAGCCTGACCTCGTAGTCATGACCGGTGACCAGATCGGTGGCAATATGAACGCTGAGCAGCTGCAAGACTACATCACCCAAATGGTTGCTCCTTTAGAAGAAGCCGAAGTACCCTGGCTGGTAACTTACGGCAACCACGATGAGGATGCCACTGATGCTCTGACAGAAGGCTGGAACAAGATCCGTCAACTGGATTTCTACATGAGCTTTGCTCACAACATTAACCAACACAGCATGAGCGGTGCAGAGTCTGTCGATGAGAATGGTAATACCATCGCGGTAGGCGATATGAATGTCCTAGTTTACGATAACAGCGGTGTACAACCTCTCTACAATATTTGGGCTTTTGACTCCAACCGCTACGCTGAAGGCGGTTATGACATTATCCGTCGTGACCAGGTAAACTGGTACTATGAAACTTCCAAAGAACTGGAAGCTCAGTACGGCCTCCTCAACTCCCTCATGTTCTTCCATATCCCTCTGCCTGAGTGGAGCATCATGACTTCTGACGCTCTGCGTTATGACGTAAGTGGTCATAAGTATGAAAACGAGTGCCCCGGTGTAGTTAACTCCGGTCTGTTCGCTGCCGCTGAGGAACGCGGCGATGTGCGCGGAATGTTTGTTGGTCACGACCACGTCAATGATTATGTTGGAACTTACAAAAATATTAAGCTGGGCTATGACGCCAACGTTGGCTTCCAAACCTACGGTCTCGGTGGTGAAGAAAAACACTATATGCGCGGTGTACGCGTATTCGAGCTGAATGCCGAAGATCTCAGCACTTTTGAGACCCGTATGCTCTACGCTTCTGACCTGGGTATTGATGTCAGCCTCGATGGACCTGCTTTAGCCGTCGCGGCAGCGGACGAAAGCGCCGATGGTGAAACTTTTGAGCTTACCATCCTGCACCAAAATGACATTCACGGTCACGTTGATCGCCTGCCTTACTACAAAACCCTCATTGACCAAGTAAAAGCCGAAAAAGAAAACGTCTTAGTCCTCCAAGGTGGCGATATCTTCCTGCGCGGTGAATTCCAGGACCTGCAGGGCGAAGCGGAGATGGACATGATGAACGCCATGGGCTTTGACACCTGGGTGCTGGGTAATAATGACTTTCGCGTGCCCCCTCAAGGTGGCTCCATTATGGACGGTAATGAGCAGATCCAAAACCTGATTACTCAGGCCGAGTTCCCCACTCTCTGCGCTAATGTCACCATGAAAGATACCAGCGAATACATCGACAATGTAGAACCATACACCATCAAAGACATCAACGGCATCAAGGTTGCCGTAATCGGTGTAACTTCTCTCAAGCCCCAGCAGCGTGAATGGGAAGAAGTTTCTGACAAAGTATTTGAAAGCGGTGAAATCACCGTAGCCAGACTGGTGCCGGAACTTCAGGAGCAAAGCGATATTATCATCGTCCTATCTCACTGTGGTATCCATGTAGACGCTTTAATCGACCGTATCCCCGGCGTATCCGCCGTCATCGGCGCTGATGACCACTTCGTGATCGAAAAGCCCATGTACATCCCCGATCCAGTCGGCTTCTATGCTGGCCCCATCGCTCAAGCTGGTGGTGAAGGAGATCATTATCTGGGCCGTTTGGACCTCAAGTTCAAGACCAACGAAGGCGCTTGGTACTTAGACAGCTTTGACGGCTATCTCTATGACCTGGATGGCGTAGAAGCCAACCAGGACATCCTCGACCTCATCGAAAGCTACCGCGCCATCATTGAAGAAAGCCAAAAGCAAGCCGCTTAGTTTGCGACTGAACCCGCAAGCCAAACTTATATTTTGTGATCCCTGCTTAAACGAAGACCGGGCCCTCCCTCTGAGAGCCCGGTCTTTGCTAGATATCGATTTTCCTGGCCTCTATTTCTCTGGAACTTTTTCCTGCCAAACTTCTGGCGTATAGTCCAGCGTTGCTTCCAGCTCTGCTACTACGAACCAACGGGAAGATACATTACCCTGATAGCAGGTCATGATGGTGAGTATTGAATCCGCTTCGTAGGCCTTGTTACGATCTATGTCAAGCATGTAAACAGCGTCAGTATCTTTTTGCGCTGTGTCGATTACGCGGTAGACATAAATCTTATTTTTGTCTGTGAGATAGATCATCTGACCGGTCTTGGCGTCCATGAGATTGTGGAGCAAAACACCTTTGCCCCGTACATGGTGGCCGGTGAGGACAAAGTTGCCGGCATCGGGCTCACGGTCAGCCAGGAGCGTGCCCACGCCTGCCAAAAGGTTGGTGTTGGAGGCGGAGTTAAATACGGCTAAATCTATTTCCACATCTGGGATGGCCAGCTCGGCCATGATATCTTCTGGCTTCCATTGACCCAGGAGCGGCCAAAAGTCAGTGTGGCCGATTTCCTTTATCTCATCAAAGGGAGTGGGCTGTTCGTTGTCCCAGGCCTTGGCCATAGACTCAGCGGAAATCTCTGCCAGGTCGATATTGCTGTTGCGAGATAACAGCCAGGAGTTAAAGAAGGGCAAGAGAAGGCCCAGGATGCCGAGCACCATGAGTACGGTGCCCAGGCTGCGTAAAAGCTTTATCTTGCTGTCTTCTTTGGCCACTTGTTGCTTGGTCGGAGGCGCGCCTTTAACCTGCGGTTGAGGTGTTTTATCTGACATCGGTGTTTGATCTGCC
>JAUNLW010000008.1:44901-62325 GCA_030532065.1 Eubacteriales bacterium
AAAGTCGGTAAATTAAAGTCGGTAAAAATCAAGAGCATTATAAGCTTTAAAAGTTACCAACACGCTACAAGCTGCTTTTACCCTGCAGTAAAGGAGCAGCCTCATTAAGAGACTGCTCTGTGTTAAGCAAATATTCTAGAATTTAGGGGCGTAGCATTAGCCCTTAGGCCAATTCCAGCTGATGTAAGTTGCGAGATCCTCGTCAATGTAAAGAGATTCTCTATCAAAGCTTTGGAAGTTGTTCTCGACCAGGTCCGTAATGTCCAGAATATCTTCTGGCAGGATCAGGCTACCGTCTTTACCGCTGAAGCTGGGATACCACATTTCTCCGCGTTCGTAGATGTTCGAGAAATGCAGGACACCGGTGGGCATGGTTTCCGTGGAGATTCCGATTAAGCCAACCCCCATGGCCTGACCACTCCAGAAATCAATGAACGTCTCATAAATAGTGCCTTCATTCTTGGCTACAAGCTGGCCGTCATCGGTCAGCTCGACTTCAGTCATTTCGATGAAGTCGTTCTGGTATTTAGGTACCACCAGGTAAAACTCGCTGAAGGTGGACACTTCCTGCCAGTTGGTCTCTTCGCCGATAGTAATTGAAAGTACGGGGCTGGGGCTGTTATAGCCATTCCAACGGGCTGAGAAGGCAGATACTCTACTTAGTACAGGCTCCAGTGCTGCTGCTTCGCCTGTATCGGCGCCGACAAAGGCCAGTAAGCCGTTATAGGGGCTGGCCTTGGCATCCAGACCCAACTCCTCCATGATCTCTGCGTAGATGGGATTTAGTTCACGCTCTGTGGGGTAGGCATAGGGGTAGAAAGGAGCTTCGGTATAATAGTAACCGCCACCAGCCGGCGTGGCCTGGACGTAGTGCATCTTCAGACTGCCGTTACTAGCTAAAGACAATACACTGCTTGTTAGCTCTTTTTCTTCGTTAAAGCTAAATTTGCCGCGTATGGCGCGTGACATAGCCAGTGACTGGGCGGTTAGTTGGTCTGCATAGCCGATAATGGGCTTTTGCTGGTTGGTGTCAGCGTACGGATCCTCTTGTGTGGCGTAGGCCTGAGCCCAGGCTTCCACGATAGAAGCCATGGTTTTGGCTTCCCGCACCACGTTCTCTTCCCAGAGCAGGTCGAAATTTAGATTCTGACCGGTCAGCCTGTTTACCAGGGCTTCATCGGATAAGAGGCTGCCACTAGTCAGATCAAAGTTGTAAATCAGGCTTTCTTCTGACTCCTGTCCGAGATTGCCCATGAACTTAATCTCTACAGAAAGAATATCCTGTACGACTCTGGCGGTGTAATAGGCTATGGTGTTGTAATAAAAATCGTATTCCGGGAAGTTAGCCCGGTCAGCCTCCCAGGTAGCATAGGTCATTTGATAATCTTCTACTATCCACTGCTCGAGTTCGGCGATTTCGTTATTTACTGCGTCCGCGTCTGCGGAATTAATCTGGATTTCCGGCAAGGACAGAAGAATTTGCACGTCTTTCCAATCGACGTGACTGGGGTCTACATATGGCTCGGCCACATCGGCTAGCTCCGCTGGAAGGGGCTTGGCAGCCACGGGGATGTCTGCCTCAGCCTCTACATATGCCACGCTTCCCAAGAGGACCAGCAACATAGTAAGGCCAAGCAAAACGGAAAATAATTTGTTTTTCATAAGCTATCCCTTTCATACGTTGTATTTTAATTAAATGTTCAGACAATAGCTGAACCCGGCATCTTCTGGCGTTTCTGCGTTTTGAAGATGATACGTTTTTATTTTAACACTTAAAAGACGTGTAAAGATACTGCTATTTTTTGCCTGCTGTGCGCGTCAATCATGGCTTAACACTCTTTGAGCAGGCATAGTTGGCAAATAGTTTCACTCAATCAAGGTTTAACTATCGGATTTTCCGATCATAAAGCAAGTAATTCCGGTATTAGTTCATATTACTGATTGATAGCTTGACAGTCGCTGAAAAGCTAGATACGATACGAGCGTTTGATAGCATTAATTTGCTCAACGGAGGAAATAATATGACCAAACAAAGCAAACTTTTATCGCTTTTACTCGTATTTGTTCTGACCTTAAGCGTATTCGCTGCTTGCAGCCCTGCTGACCAGAAGAACGGAGAGAAGACAGACACTCCCAAAGATGCCGAGATGCAATATATCAGCCCGGAAGATCTCAAGAAAGACCTTGATAGCGACAAGTATCTCATCTTAGACCTGCGCAAAGATGCTGACTTCAAAGAAGGCCACATCCCCGGCGCCAACTCCGCAGACCTTGATGTAGTTGTTAGCGATAATGACATCGAAAAAGGTAACGAAGTAGTTAAGAAAGCTATCGATGGTAACGATAAGATTATCGTACTGGTTTGCTACTCCGGCAAGAGATATGCTCAAGCAGGCACCAACGCTTTGCAAGCTCTCGAGCAAGACCTCAGCCAAGTTTATACTCTCGAAGGTGGTATGAAAGCCTGGACCGAGAAATATCCCGACGACATCACTAAGTAAGTGGTCTATTAGGGTCCATCACTAGAGTTACAAACGCTTTATATACTCTTACCCACCGTAGAAGGCCCTCTTGTAGGGCCTTTTGCGGTTTTGGCATAATAAATAACAGGTTAATTCGATTTAGTAATTGAGGGAGGGGAGAATGAGTGATCATCAAGAAGCTAATAGCGTGGCGAATAATATAAAAAAAGCGCGAAAAAGCATGATGCTATCTCAGGCGGAGCTTGCGGAAAGATTGCATGTATCCCGCCAAACGGTATCTAACTGGGAATGCGGCGTGAGCGTACCTGATGTCAAGAGCCTGGAAATGATGCAGGATATCTTTAAGGTGTCAGTTCAAGACCTGCTAGGTCAGAATCTAGAAAATGGGAATAAGGCCTTACAACAGTCTAAAGAAGATATACCTTATAGCCAGGAAGCAATTCATGAATTAATAAGCATGAATGCTTTTTATGCCTCAGAAATAAAACGTTTGCAAGAAAGAGAGCAAAAGGTTCGCAAATGGACGATTATTTGTGTGGCAGTTTTGTTATTAATTTATGTATTGGTTAAAATTTACTTTAGACCATCCATAATCCGTATCCACCCCGTTATAGAAGAAACTTTTGTGATTAGTACAGACCTAGAGAAGGGAGGGAATTAAATGAAGCAGCGAGGAAAACTTGTAATTGTTATTGGATGGATGATTGTCTGCTTTCTATCTCTGGTAGTGGCAGCTGATGAATTAAGCCCTTGCGCGGTAATTAAAGAAAAAACTATTAGCGAAGCGATTCAAGGTGTGGGTTATGATCTAACCTTAGAAATGAATTCACAAAGTAGTTATACGATATCAAAGATGATATCGCTAGATAATGGATACACTATAATCTTTTCCCTTAAGCAAGATCTATGCGATGATTTGACATTAAAAGGAGGTACAGCTATAAGAAGGCGGCTAACGTCTACATGCGATATTGATAATCCGTATGGATTTACAATTGCTACTTTCAGTGCAGTTGGAATTTTTGATACAGATGATATTGCGGTTGCTCCTTATAAGGCATATGGTGTTTCCAGCGTAAATACCGTCGAAAATATTGAAAATATTCTTGGCCCGAAACAATCTAGCTCTTGGGTAAAGGTGTTATTTTCTGGGCTATTAAGCGGGAGCAATTCTCAAATTTCACTAGAATGTACAATCAAGTGCGATTCTAACGGCAAACATAGTGCCTCTTGGGCATAGAAAATGTTGCATTAGGGAAAGTCTGGCAACTTGCAAAGCAAATTTGTCAGCTTGTCAAGAGATTTTGGTTTCGATACAGTGGCAAAAGTGTTAGTCTAAACATAATTGAAGCCAGGTAAGGCTTCGCATATTGGCAGCATCAGAGAATGCCCATAAAATAATTGATACGGGTGGGGGCTAATTTATGATTAAGCTCCCATCCGCTCTTTTGTCTTATTCGCCAAAGTTAGTAGAAAGGTGACAACGATAATTGCAATGAATGCGACACTTAAACTAGAACTCAAACGTTTTTGGCGAACACCTGTGTTGGTTATTCCCTACCTGGCAGTTATTGCTTATATGGGATATAGCTTCTTTTTGGATTTACAGGCTTTTATGCTGGATCAATACACCGAGAGTTATATATGGACCTATATTCAAGGCTGGTTTAAGTTCTCAAGTTTAACTTTCATTCTTTTACTCTATCTAAGTTTTGTGTTTTACAGAGAAAAGATTGTCAGAAAGTTAGATGAGGCAATACAAACTTATAGACCAGGCAGGTATCACATGTTTTTGATTACCCTTGGTGTATTTACGGTTTTGCTTTTTCCTATTTTCTTATTAGTAACCGGAACGATCCTGTGGGCAACTTACATTTTGATGTATAATCATGCCATTTTTCTTTGCTATATATTAAAGTTGTTGGCTTGGTATTACTTGCTAACACCCTTAGTTGCCGTGCTGTTGGGTATCTTATTGGCGCAAATAAAACAAGAGAACCGCGCTATTACTGTTTTAGTTTTTGTTATATTAGTTTTTCTCGGTAAAGGCCAAGGCCTAATTATGAGGGTAAGCTCTGGCACAGTAAGTTTGGAAATTTTGAATTTGATTTTTTCTCCTTTTAACCTTTTTCCTAAAGGAACGGATGTTATTGTACCTCCAGCTGCTATGTATCCTCTGCTGGTGGATCAACGATGCTTACTCTATGCTTGGATGGCTGGTATTTTGACTTTTTTAGTGTATTGTTCGCCGCTCTGCAAGAAGCCAAAACGTTTTTTACAATATTCACTGGCTTTACTTACAGTAATATGCGCTATACTAAGCGCTTTACCTGTGAGTTACTTCCCTTATGATCGGTTTTACCGCCACCAAGACGACTTCTATTATGCAGAGAATCCTCATGACCGCGAACGAAAAGCTAACTTTAGGATAACTAAAATAGTAGGCGACCTAGATATTTATCGTCTTCTGAAAGCAGATATTAGCTTGACCATTTGTGATATGGTGGGGCAATCTGATGGGCTACTGAGATTTACGCTATACCATGGTTATAAGCTAAAGCAAGTATTATTAGATGGTTCTCCGATAGTTTTTAGACAAGATGGTGATTTCATTTCTATTAACCTTCCAAGTGACTACGAGGCAGGAGAACATGATATTACCATGAGATATGCAGGTTGCAGCGCTAACTGCTACAGTAATGAGCAAGCGATTTTTTTGCCTGGCTATTTTGCTTATCTACCCCATACAGGCCATCTTTCGCTATACTCACCGGAAACATATGGCTACAAGGTTTTGCATTATCCAGAACCTGTACAGTTTGATCTCAAAATTAATACCTCTTGCCCGACTTTTACTAATCTCAAACGACAGGCAGATGGACGTTATCAAGGCAATTCAGATGGCCTTACAATTTTGGGCGGCATACTAGAATCAGTAAAAGTGGGAGAGGTTACAGTTGTAGATACCCCTTTGGCCTGGCATCACATGAATCCAGAAATGATCGCCGCAGATCTGAATTCAGTTAAAGATTTGGGCATAGCTGACTTAGGAGATAAACCAATATTATATACTACGAAACAAGTTCAAAGAAGCTTAGAAGAGGAATTTGTTATGTTTACTGACCATTTTTTGGCTAACGGAGAAGGCAAATTAAAATACAACATAACCCTGGCAAAACTTCCGGATAACTATAGAGTTTTGTATTATCACACGCAGGCTTACACAAGCCATCCAGAAGATTTCCCTGATTACGTCTCACAAAGCTTACAGTCATTATTGGAACCAGATAACCCAAATAGAGAATGGGCTGAGGAAGAAGGCCTGCTTGATTTTTATCAGCAATTAGATAAGGCCTTCCAAAACCACTCGGTGGAAGAAATTATGGAACCGGTCATGCACTATTTTTTCCAATATTCATCAGACAGCCCGGATTTTATGGAATTTTTAGATGAACTGGTAAATAAGAATTAGGGAGCAAAATATGCAATTAGAAATTAGAGGCTTAGAAAAAGCTTTTGGCCGTAAACAGGTTCTAAAGGATATCTCATTTTCTATGGAAGAGGGATGTTATGGACTATTAGGTTCTAATGGAGCAGGTAAGACGACCTTGATGCGCTGTCTTTGCGGAATATACCCAGAAGGCTTGGAACACGTTTACTGGCAAGGGAAAAAGATTGTTAATCACTCATCATATTTACCTAGCCTGGGCTATTTGCCGCAAAGTTGTGGCTTGTATAAAAACTTAAGTGTAGAGGAGCATTTGCAGCTATTAGCACTTTACAAAGGAGTTCCTCAAGCGCAGATTACCCAGAGCATAGAAACTTCCCTGGCCCTAACAGGTCTTACAGAACGAGCAAAGAGCAGGGTTGGCTCTCTTTCCGGCGGTATGAGCAGGCGTTTAGGGATAGCCCAGGCTTTGCTGGGAGATCCTAAAATTTTACTTTTAGATGAGCCGACCGCCGGTTTGGATCCAGAAGAGCGCTTACGCTTTAAGAACATGATCTCTGAGCTAAAAAAGACGCGTTTGATTCTTATTTCGACCCACATAGTAGAGGATGTCGACGCAGTCTGCGATTGGGTGATTATTATGAAAGAAGGAAAAATTCTCAGAGAGCTTAAGAGAAACGATCTGCGGTCGGAGGCAGATGGATGTGTATACACGGTTAATGAAGAAAAACTTGATAGCTTGCGGGAGCCGTATGTAGCTATACGCAAATTTGAGGACGAGGAAGCGATTAAGGTACGCGTTTTGTCCCCGGTGCCGCAAAACATTCAGCCGGTACAGCCAACCATTGAAGATGCCTATTTGATGGTCATTGATAACCAGGAGATTTTCCGGAATGAAGCACGAAGTTAAAGCTGCTCCTATGCTCTCTAGTGTATTCAGGCTGGAAAAAAAGGCCTTGGGCTGGCTTTATTATGTTCCCGCCTTAGTACTTTTTGTCTTGCTCCCTGTTATCCTGACGGTCTACTATGCCCTCAACGCGGAACGAGGTTTCGACAATAACTTCTTTATGGTTGCTGTTGGCCTTTGCCAAACGCATATTCCCTTCTTCTCTCTATTTCTGTGCGCCTTAGTAGAGGGCGAGCACCTTTCTCCTGGTGGCTATGAGCTTTTCCAAAGCTTTGCCCCTTCCTCTTTGGCTTGGACAAAACATATTTTTCTGGACCTGTATCTCTTATTAGTTCTCGCTTGGTACTTACTCTTAACTTTGCTTCTTCCAGGGTTTATGGTTGAGTTTCTGTATATCATTTTTATTATTGCCTTTGTGTATGGTAGTGGGAATTTGGTTATGACCATTTCTCACAGTAAAATATGGACTATTCTTTACGCTTTTATTCTCTGCTTTATAGTGCAGGATAATTCGCGTACGGGGCAGTTTCCTACTTGGTATACTTTGGCTCAGCATACGACGATTCTGTCAGTTTTGAGCGAGGGTATGATCTACCTAATCATAGGAATGTTATGTCTGGCTGTTAGTGCTTTGCTACACCGTTCCAAAATAAACATTTCTCTTGTGAACCACCTTAAACACAAATTGTTAGGAGAATAATATGAACAAAAAAACGCGCAGGATCTTTTTATTTGCAATGGTAGTGTTGTTGCTTATGCCATTACTAGTTTCTTGTCAGGAAGGGAAGTCAGAAGAGCCGCCGCTATCGCTAAGAGAATTGCCTCAACTCGCAAGCTTTCCAACGGGAAGGTTGCTTACGCGAACAGAGCGCGACCCTTTAGAAACCCAGAAAGCAGCTGACGTATCGGATGCTATTTCTTCAGCTTTGAATAACCAAAATAATGCAGGGAAACCGCATATTTACCCTCAGGAAGAGCCATATTGCTTAACAAACAGAAAGGATTTAAGCGACTATAACTCACTAGAGAGTTTAGACGACATCTATGTGGACGAGCAGCAGAAAATCGTTGCTTTTTTTGCTCTTATTGGTTCCCATACAGAGTCGCCTAACTCTATGTCGCCAATTCTCGCGATAAATAGCGAAGAAACAGATCCTTCCGCCCTTATGTACACGGAGATCGACCAGCGAGTGTTAAGTGATGCACTCCTAAATTTGGGAGCGGTTACCTCTACAACTTATAGCAGTAATGACGGCAGCGCTTTTACAGTTTACCTTCAGACAAAACCAGATGAAACTCTTCAGCCCTTGTCTTATCTCTTAGCTGATAACGAAGTACTTCCACCTCCAACTAAAGTTTATCTGAATATTAAAAGTGCGGTTCTTGATCCTTCTTTAACTCTAATTCCCAACAATAATATTCCAAATGAGTTGACATTCTTTTATCCGGAGTGTGAGTTATTAAAAAATGGGTTAACTGAGTCTTGGCACTGGAAAGATCCGGAACTCTTGCAGGAGGGATCGACGGTTTTGCTTTGCTTACAAATGGAAGAGAAATAAAAACAACAGAATTGATGTGATGCCTAGTGTAAAATAAAGTCAATTATTAAAGCCATACGGCACGGTTGCCACTATCTTTGCAAGGAGGTACAGAATATGTCCAGAAAAGTGAAAATTACCTGCGTAGATAAATTAGGTCCTCGCGGTTGCCATCGCGGCCATAAAGTAGGTGATAGCTGGGATTACGATACGGAGCGAGGAGATCTTTGCCCGCTCGCCATGCATGTTCTCTTTCCCATGATTGATATTTTGCGCTATGGCGGAGAACTGCCTGTTTCACAAGCCGGAGATTGCCGTTTCTGCTGCCCGGATGTGGACGTGATCAACGTCTTTAAACTAGAAAAAGTAGACTAAATGAAAGCCGTCGTTTTTGCTAGTTTGGCGCGGCGGATAAACTGCAGTTGACTGAGCTACCTATCTCCGCGCCTGGTGAAGACGAAGTCCTTGCGAAAGTATTGGTGAATACTATCGACAACGTAGACATTCTCATTCGCAAGGGCATCTATAAAACGCCGTTGCGACAACCGGCAATTAGAAGACGCTTAGTTGAGAAAATAGAAAGAATTATTCTTTGGCTCAACAAAATTCTCTTCTAACATACGCACATGCGATAAGAAAGCTTCGTCATCAAAATACTCGGCCCCGGTGGGACAATGTTTGACGCAGGCCTGACACTTTATACAGATGCCGGGAACTGAATTGGTATCGGTTGGATCAATTGAACCCATAGGGCAAACTTGGGCGCAGATACCACAATGGGTGCAGAGATCAGAGTGAGTTTTTGGCTTGGCTTTGAGAAAGTTTACTGGCTTGTCATCAATACCACAGGGCTGGTAATAAGGAGCTTTTGCCTCACCGGGGACTAGCAAGTGATCGGGGTTGTCATCCGTTATTATTTCTAAAGCTTGTTCGCTACTGCCTCGCTTTATCAATGTTAAGACTTTATGGCCGAAGTCAGCTAATTCTTCGAGATCTAGCTGGCTCGGCCTACCCGAAGCTAGCTTTTCTGAAAAAACGTGCTCTGATACCATGGCAGCGGCCGCAATGGGCTTGAAACCTGCTTCTTCCATAACTGCGCAGAGTTCAGCCAGGCTGTTATCGAAGTTGCGATTGCCGAAAGTAACCAGAGGAATAACGGGTGTGTCGTTTCCCTTTAGCCTCGCCTTTATGTCTGGCAGGATCTTGTTAGGTAGTTTGCCGGCATAGGTGGGAAAGCCGATCACTAAAAGCTCATTTCTGGCGAAGGAGTAGTTTTGGACTCTGGCTGCTGGTAAAGTAAAGTCGATTTCTTTGAGTGTAAGTTCCAGGCCCTTTACCAATTGCTGGGCCAGATTTATAGTAATTCGCTTAGTGTGACCACAAGGGCTGTAATAGAGATGTGTGACTGTAGTTAGTTTCCAGGTCATGGCTTTTCCTCAAAAGGTGTTTGGTAGAATGTGTTCAGCTTGAGAAGCTATTTACTCAATAATAGCACTGAGCAATGAGATTTATATCGGAAGGTGATCACAGCTTATGTCCATTCAAGAACGACTTTTTGCCGTACAAGATCAAGCCTACGCGAGCTTCCAAAGTAGGCTGGTTCCCACGCTCGCGTCTGAGCGCTTTATTGGCGTGAGAATGCCGGAGGCCAGAAAGTTGGCTCGCTCACTTAAAGGTACGGACGAGGCTGATAAATTTATGGTAGACCTTCCCCATTACTATTATGAGGAGAACATCTTGCAGGTTCTACTGATCTCAGAGATTCAAGACTATGCCAAGTGCCTGGCAGAAGTAGAGGGCTTCTTGCCTTATTCGGAGTCTTGAGCATAAGCCGCTAAAATTGCTCGCATTTCCGCAGGGCTTTCCTCAATAAAATTAAAACCTCTTAAGCAATTAAGCTTTGTATCCTGCCTAACCGGGCTGCCGTTCCAGACTTGTAAGGAACAATCGGCGTAGGCCAGGGGGGTGAGCTGGAAGGGATGCCCGTCGCGATCTTCTAGACGGAAGCCTTTCTGTTTGCGACAAATGCCACAGGCGTCGACGCCGCGCGAGAACCCGAGCGGGCAAAAGCGTGTGAACATGGCTTCCAAAGGACCGTAACAGAAGATAATCGGCTTGGTGTTTTCCTGTAGGCAGGCGGCCGCCAGTGCCTCCTGATCTTTAAAACTTAATTCCGGTGAGATCATCAGGCCTTGATAGCCTCTGTCTTTGAAAAACTCGAAACTTCCCTGATTGCTTACCTGATCTCCCTGCCAGAGGAAAAGTTCCAGAGGAAGTTGCTCGCTATGCTTAGCCTCCGGCCAGATTGTTTCTACTAATTCACGGCTGCCGCTGGTAGAGCTAACCAGTGCATGCAAGCCTTGCTCTTGCAAAATTTTGATGGCTGCGTCTCTATTTTGGTCGCAGGACCAGGCTCCTAAAGGTGCTAAATATGCTCCCGGCTTGGCTTGACCCAGAGCCGCTTTTATACCACTGAGTTGTGGATCTCGTTTATAGCTCAAGTAGAGCTCTTCTAAAGGCAGGACGACGAGCTCACCCTCCTGCCCAGCCAGTCCTTGGAGATTATCGCTCGCCTGGTAGTTGGGCAGGTAGATGATGTCTCTAATGGAAGTGGGTTCTGCTTGATGCTTTGGTGTGAGGGAAACGCCTGATAAGTCAATCTGCTCCTCAGCTGACAGGAACTTGGCGATGGCCTCACGGCGGAAGTTGTTCAGGTCTGAGACGCGCCAGGCAGGGCATTCTTCCAAGTTTAGATCAATCTCCAGATGCTCTAAAGCGAAAGGCGTATTGCCCAGTTTGGCCAGCTGTTGCTTGATCCTATCAGCGTCCAAGGGCCTGTCCAAGACCTGGGGCTGCGGCTCAAGCTTAGCTGAGGAGAAAGTGAATTTGCGAGAACCATTGCTTATATCCAGGAGGTAGACTAGACGGCCATCTTTGGCTGCGGTTTGGTCTTTGCGTAAAACCATGTGTATGGGCTCTTTTATCGCTGGCTGAGCAGCGCGCTCCAGCTGATCAGTTACCTGACTTTGTTTTTGCAGCCAGACGCTCAAGGGCAGGCGTAGTTTTTGCAGTACCCGAGGGTGGAAGCCTTGTAGCTCGACCTCTCCGTTGTGGCCTGCCTGATTGCGGCTGGTGTTATCTCTGTACGTGATTTGGGCTTTACTGTTGTGGTTTGCCTGATTGCGGCTGGCTTTGTCTCTGTTTTCGGTTTTGGCTTTACCGTATTTTTCTTTCTTGCTGGAATTATGGTCAGCGCCGCCACGGCGCACAACGCCTACGGGAGCGGTCGCAACAGTTGCACCACTTCTGTCTTTGAGGTTGATCTGGCCACCTACTGGCGGTAAGTAGTCTTTTTCCTGCGGCAGGTAAGAGAGAATGCCGCGCTGGGCTTTCACTCTCTTTACTTCGCCCAGATAGTAACCTTGATGACCTACCTGCTCAGCGCTCAGAAAATCAGCCCCACGATTATCTTGCAAGAAGGCGGACTGGAAGGCTCCGCCGCGGTTAAAGGCAATTTCTAAGTTACGCTCGCGCTCTGCGGTGAATATTCTATCAGCGGGCAGGCCCTGCTCGATCTCCGTTAAGGCCTGCATAAAGATGGCGGTTACCTGAGCCTGGTACTCGCTGCTGCGTAAGCGGCCTTCAATTTTCAGCGAGTCGATGCCAATATCGACCAGCTCTTGCAGGTAAGGGAAATAACTCAGATCTCTGGGTGAGAGCCAGGCTGCCCAATCACGGATCAACCTATCTGAGCCGTTCTGATTTTGCCTTAGCTGGTAATCCAGCCGGCAGGGCTGGGCGCAGGCACCACGGTTGGCGCTGCGGCCACCACGGCAAAAGCTCAGATGGCATTGGCCGGAAACTGACATACAGGTTGCTCCGTGGGTGAAGACCTCAACTTCCAGGCCAGAGGCATGAGCATAGGCGGTCAACTCAGCAATCTGTTCCAAACTCAATTCTCTGGCAAATACTACCCTTTGGACTTGCAGGTCCTTTAACTCATCTATTTGCTCTTTAGTGCCAACGCTGCACTGAGTGCTGGCGTGGATAATGCAGTGAGGATAAGCCTGACGCAAGGCGCGCATTAAACCTTTGTCCTGGACGATCAGGGCAGCGACGCCAGCATCCAAAGCGATCTTCGCGATTTCCAGGGCGCGGTCCAACTCACTGTCTTTGATCATGACGTTGAGAGTAAAGTGGATCTTGCTACCTGCCTGCCTTGCCAGGTCTACCAGTTCAGGTAAATCTTCCAGCGCGAACTGGGCTTCGGCCGAACGCGCGTTCAGGTCACCGGCACCCAAATAGATCACGTCCGGCTTTTGGGCCAGGACAGCTTTAAATCCTTCAATGTTTCCGGCTGGGGCTAGTAGTTCCATGCGATTTTCTCCTTGCTGGTTGACTAAGTTGCCTAATAGAAAGTGAAGTGACCTCATCACAGTCCTTCATCTAAAGTTAGCATTCATTATGGCAAAGAGAAGAGAAGAGGAGCAAGAGCAGATAAAAACCCCGGCAGTCGTACGGAAAGACTTGCCGGGGACAAATAAAGTCTTAGAGAAGTTGAGAACCTTTATTTCACAATCCCAATCACATCAATGATGGTGGGTTCATCACTCACATTGCGGTCGATTTCGTAGACGACCACGGTGATCTTGTCTGCTTCCACGTTAACTTCAAAGAAGTTTTGGATAATGGAACGGGGAGGACGCTTCTCATCTTCAGGACCGGCGTATTGGGCGGCGTGATTCTCGTCTGCGCGGTAGAATTTGTCGAAGAAACCGGGCTCGATGTCTTCAATGTCAGGGTTGCGGTAGTAGACCTTGGGGCCCGCGGTATTGGGGATCATATAGATGACACCCTCGGGGCTTTGGAAGTATTGACCTTCCTGGCCGTTATAGTCCAGGCTGACCATTTCAGTTTCCACAGTTTCACCTACAGCATTGATAGGCTGGCTCACGGCATAGATGTGGTCATGGCCTTGTAGTACCAGGTCGATGCCCAGATCAGCGAAGATAGGCGCGACCAGAGTCCTGACACCATTTTCACCCAGAATATCGTCGTCGGTAGCGTGGTTAGAAGTGGTATAGGGGCCTTTGTGCATGACCACGATCTGCCAGTCAACGCCACGCTCAGCGGCAGCTTTGCTGTCAGCTTCCAACCAGGCGATCTGACGGGGAGTGAAGTCAGCATATTCAGCGGAGTTCTCGTTGTTGTTTAGCATGATGAAGTGAGTGTTCTCGTAGTCAAAGCTGAAGTAAGCACCGGTGTCGGTATCAGAACCTTCTACGGGAGTGACGTTGAAGTGATCCATGTATGAGCGAGGATCGTTTTCGTGGTTGCCACTTACTGCCAGGAAGGGCAGATTGAGCAGGGTTTCAGAGGCAGCGTCCAGTACCCAGCCCCACTGCTCTTCCTTGGCACCGGTATCTACGATGTCACCGTTAAGCATGAGGAAGTCAGCGTCTGGTATTGCGTCATAAGCGGCTTTGAAAGTACTTGCTGAGAGAACGGCTTCTTCTTCGGTCTTGGCCTGGGAGTCGGCAACGTTGATAAAGGTGAATTTACCGTCTTGGTTGTCGGTGGTGAATGAGCCAATGCCGCTCCAAAGATCGAGGTCACGATCTCCTACACGGAACGCATAAGTGGTGCCAGATTCCAGGTCAGTGGCTGCAGCCTTGTGCATGAGGAATTCAGGAGCGTTGAAATTGCCCTGGAAATGGCCTTGGAATTGTAAGGCTCGGCTGAAGTCAGCGCTAGCGGGATCTTGGTCGGCTTCTAAGGCAACCAGTTCCAAATCACTGCCCACAGAAGCCTGGTTGGTGGCCCAGTTAAAGCCCATGCTGGTAGCAGGGTCACCACAGTAGGATAAGGTTACGCGGGAAACGGCTTCTACTTCTACGTCCGGGTTAGGCAGGGCGGTTTTAGACCAGTCGATTGGTAAAATCATGCCGTCTTCGGTAACAGCAGCCAGGCCCAATTCAAACCAGAGGTCGCTGGAGGCACCGTCATCCTGGTGGACTTCAGCTGCTAAAACATTAGTGCCTTCTTGAATGTCCAGTTCTGACAGGGGAATAAAGAAAGTCTCTTCTTTGATTTTAAATTTAGCGCCGGTATCGTATTTTACTTCGACACCTTCATCAATTCCGCGACGGAAGAGTTCCTGGCCGTTGAGATAAACAACAGCGCCGTCATCTACGTGGATATAAACTTCGAGACCAGCATAGGCGTCCAGGTTGGGAACATCCAACTCAGTGACAAAATAGCTGGTCATGTGCTTATTGTTCTCGTCATCACCGTAGCTAATTTCGGTGGCGAGGGAGATAGTGGGATCGGTTTCAGAGAAATCATCGCCGAAGCCCAGAGGGCTGGCGCCCTGCTGCCACTCACTGAAATCTGCCTGGGCGTGGGCGGCCCAATCGCTGCCCAGGTCTTCGCCATTATCCAGGTAATACCAGACAGCATCACGGGTTAAAAGCTCCAGACGGTCTTCGCTCTCTGCGTCAGCAAAAATCTGCAGCGGTAATAAAGTCATAGCCACTAGGAGGAACAGGGCTAAGAGGGATGAACGGAAATGCTTAATTTTTTGAGTCATTCCAATGCTCCTTTCGCAGGTCTAATTACTTGACCAACTATCAGCCTAGCCAATATTGCGACAGGGATTATCAGAACGAAGTATGAAGCACGTAAAGAAGACTTAAAGTGATTAACTTTAAGCAAAGTGTGTTGCGCGTGTTTAGGCGCGCTTCAGTTGGAAATTCAACCATATAATTAGCTTTAGCTTCGGCCTAGACTTTGGCTTTGGCTTCGGCTTCGGTTTAGCTCCGGCTTAGCTCCGGTTTTAAATGCAGCTGCGACTTCAGCTTCTGACTTAAGCTTTGACTTCGGCTTGGGCTTCAGTTTCTGGCCTAGCTAAGCTGGAATTTTATTTCTCGATGAACTCTTCCGCCAATTTAGTAGCAAAGAGAACATATCGCATGCAGGCCTTACCCTCAGGGCAGAGCTTGCCATCGGCTATATCCTGTTCGTTCTTAGCTTTTAACTCGTGGCACATAACAGAACTAAATTCTGCCTCAAAACGGTCGTAAAGCTCTTTCATTTGGTCAGCAAATGCGGATTTTTCTTCCGGCGTAACGCCTAAGCCATAGCCCTTACAGACACCAGCTGCCATCAGGGCTCCGGAAAGCGCGCCGCATAGATTGCCGGACTTGGCAATACCGCCACCAAAGGCAGAGGCTATACGCAAAGCCTGATCCTGGCTAAGTTCTGCGTCTGCTGCGAAGGGGGCAAAACTTGCTTGAGCGCAGTTGCAACCCTGGTTAAAAAGATCTTGTGCTACTTTTTCGTGTTCAGTCATAAATTCCTCCATTATTATTTGATGTTTAGATTTTGCTGTTTATTGTTTGTTTATAGCTTGTTATTGCTTGTTATTGCTTGTTAGCGCCTGTAGTGTTTGTTAGTTGCTTTTCATGCTTGTTAGTTGCCTGTTAGCACTAGTTAGCGCCTATTAGTGCTAGTTATTGTCTGTCAGTGCTTGGCTGACGCTCAGTGTTTAGTGATTTATACTTTATACTTGCTAATTTTTCAAGCTTTATTGCTTTCGCGGTAAAGCTTGAGGAAAACTTCTGAATCCGCTTTTTTAATCAAGTGGCAGTTCATCACTACGGCAAAATATTCCAACGTCAATTTGTGAGCTTCTTCGGCCGTCATCTGACCGAGCAGGACGCGTGAGAAGAAACCTTCAAACAAAATCGTGGTCAGGTTGTTGATGATCTCACAATGCTTATTACTAATATAGCCCGCATGGGCTAATTCTTCTACCAAAGCCATGTTCCGGTCTTCAATCTTTGTACGTGTCATCATGGCTCTGATGTCGGGACTCCAGTCCTGCTTCAATTCTTCGGGGAATTCTCGGTAATATTCTTCCATAAGTTTGTCGCCCGTGCTGCCGGAATACAGATAGAAGCGATACTTGTATATTTCCGGTTCGGCGTAGGCGTAGTAGCAGAAGCAGTCCCAGATAAGTAGGAATTTATCCAGGGCATTTTCCGAACCGACCAGGTAATCCTCCAAGGCATGCGTGTATTTCCCCAGAAAGCGCATTGAGGCGAAGAAGAGTAGGTGATCAAAATTCTCAAAATAGTTATAGACAGTAGCGGGTTTGTAGCCTGCTCTGTGTGCTACCTCGCGAATGCCGGTTTTCTCGTAGCCTTTTTCCTCAATAACTTCCGCGCAGGCATCTACGAAGAGGCGAATCATTTCATTTCGGCCAAGACGCTGGTGGCTACCGCGCTTAGCACGGGCAATCTCGCCGGCCTTCAAGAGCTGGTCCGTCTTATGCCGGTAGGACTTGCGTTCGCCTTGTGCTCTGGCTAGATTACTTTCGGGTTTTGAATCGGCCTGGAATTTTCTATCTAGATCTGTCATTCGTAACTACTAACTTTCTCAGGTAACTCGCACTAAGGTCATCTCTTGCCAGACTCCTGCCTGGTTGGTGTTAATCGAATTCTGCTCGTGCTAACCTAATCTTTATTTCTACTCTGCTTTTTGTATTAAATCTGTCAAAAAAAGTCAAGTTTGTCGCCTGGGCATTTGGCTGGATTGGTAATAGCTGGAAGGACTGGAGGTTGGCCGACAATCTAAATCAAGGGGTCTGGTTTTCCAGAAAAATATTTGATTCAGGACAGCTCAAAATGGTTTAGCTGGTCCTATAAAAGCAAGCCGCTCATTTCAACGTAGAGTTCTCAAGTTGTGGGCTGGGAAGTAGAACTGAGAGAGCCTTTAAATCTGAGATTTTGGAATCCCCGTAAAATTTGCAAGTAATGGGTGGCTGCGGTATGGCTGATCAGGCTTGTCAGGCCCAGATAGATTCGAGATTTTGGATTCTTCGTAAAGTCTGCAGGTAATGGGTGTTAGTCGCAGTCTAACACAGCCTAGAATGGGCCTTCTAGATCCGAGTTCTGAGATTTCCCGTAAAGTTTGCAAGTAATGGGTGGCTTAGTTGGCCTGAGCTAGCCTTATAAATCTGACTTTCAGGATTCTACGTAAAGTTTG
>JAUNLW010000001.1:0-154645 GCA_030532065.1 Eubacteriales bacterium
GGGTAAAGCTGGCTTTGAAGGCTCAGATAGATTGGAAATCCTGGAATCCCCGTAGAATTTGCAAGTAATGGGTGATTTTTCCACCCATTATCTGCAGATTTGCAGTAGAAACGCAAACCATCGATATACTAGGCCAAGCAAGACCCGGCCGGCCATCCATTATCTGCAGATTTGCAGTAGAAACGCAAACCATCGATATACTAAGCCAAGCAAGAGCCGGCCGGCCACCCATTATCTGCAGATTTGTAGCAGAAATGCAATCCATCAATTTACCAAAGTAAACAATGACGGGCATAGCACCTATTATCTGCAGATTTCACGTAGAATCTGAAAAGTCGAATCTAGACGATCGTCTCCGACCACTAAGCCACCCATTAGCTGAAATTTTGCATAGGCATCAGAATCACTGCATTTTGTATAGTCACCAAGATCACTGCATTTTGTATAGGCACCAGGATCAACTCGGTTTTGCATAGAAACTAGGCCTAAGCATCCAGTCTACTAGCTGGGAACTTGACTCCCCAAACAAGCCCGGAAGCTCGCAAATAAGAACACCCGAAACCCGCAAACAAGAGAAAAAATGCGAAAAATAGCAAAAAACAGAGGAACAATCTGTTAAAATGGAAAGCGCACTTGACAAAGCCCGCCAGAAGCCTTACCTTATGTAAGCGCTCAGTTGTGGGCGCTTGCTCCCGGCGGGTAGTGTTTTCACTCCGAGCCGGACCTTGAGTAGAAATTAAGGCAGCTTGCAGAGAGTAAGGCAGCTTGCCTTGGATACTAGAAGCAAGAGATTTAGGAGGACAAGAAATGTCAACTTACATGGCTAAGGCCGAAACAGTTGAGCGCAAATGGTACGTGGTGGATGCCGAAGACCAAGTCTTAGGTCGTTTGGCTAGCCAGATCGCTGCCATTCTGCGTGGCAAGCACAAACCCGAATATACCCCCTTCGTAGACACCGGTGACTACGTCATCGTGATCAACGCTGATAAGGTCAGAGTAACTGGTAATAAGGCAGCTCAGAAGACCTATTGGAGACATTCCGGTTATATGGGTGGTCTCAAACTGACCCCATACGAAGAGATGCTGGAAAAGCACCCCGAACGCATTATTGAATCGGCAGTCAAAGGTATGTTGCCTCATAACAGCCTGGGACGCCAAATGTTCAGAAAGCTGAAAGTCTATGCCGGCCCTGAGCATCCGCATGCCGCTCAACAACCGGAAGTTTTAGAATTGAAGTAGGGAGCAAGTAAATGGCAAACAAAGAATTTTTCGCCGGCACCGGCAGACGTAAAGAATCTATCGCTCGTGTTCGCCTCTATCCCGGTAGCGGCGTAATCACGATCAACGGTAAAGATATTGATGACTATTTCCCCATGGAGACCCTCAAATATATTGTGCGCCAGCCGCTCAACCTGACTGGCACCACTACTGAATTTGATATCAAGGTCAACGTCAGAGGCGGCGGTATCTCCGGACAAGCAGGCGCTATCCGTCACGGCATTTCTCGTGCCATGGTAGAAGCCGACGCTGAGAAATATAAATCCGACCTCAAACGCGCAGGTTTCCTCACCCGTGATGACCGGGTCAAGGAACGCAAGAAATACGGACTTAAGAAAGCTCGTAAGGCTTCTCAGTTCTCCAAGCGTTAATGGTACAGACAACAAACAACTTGGGAGGCGCGGTTTACCGCGCCTCTCTTATTTCACCCTCGCCACAGGCTACCGAAGAACTGGCCAGACGCATGACAAAATTTTTACGGGTGGGCGATCTCATTCTGGCTTTCGGAGATCTGGGATCCGGCAAGACCTGTTTTGCCAGAGGACTGGCTCGTGGACTACAAGTAGAAGGGGAAGTCGCTTCTCCCAGTTTTACTTATATGCGCGAATACTATCCAGAAGTGGAAGCAGGAGTGGCCTTATACCATTTTGACTGCTACCGGCTGAGAACTGCCGAAGAGTGGTATGAGATGGGATTTGACGATTATCTTGACGGATCAGGCGTGGCCTTGATTGAGTGGCCGGAAAGAGTTTTGACGTCACTTCCCAAAGCTTATTTGCGTTTAGAGCTTCGCCCCACCGACAAGGCTGAAGAAAGAGAAATCAGTCTCAGCCTGCCTAAGGAGATGGAGCCCGAGCGGCGAGACGCTCTTCTGGCGCTTTGGCAGAATTTTGCTGCTGAGATTCGCGGCTAGTGAGGAATTTGAGCATGGCATATTGTTTAGCTGTAGATACTTCTGGTAAGACTTTATCGCTTGCCCTCAGTGAGGATGAGCGTATTTTGGCCGAGCGCTTTATTGACGAAGGACTGACTCATTCCGAGACCTTCCTGCCCCAATTGGCCGACCTGCTGTCCGAGCTGAAACTGAGTGTAAAAGACCTGGACTATTTGGCAGTCACACTCGGCCCCGGATCTTATACTGGCATTCGTATTGGTCTTGCCAGTATGAAGAGTCTTGCCTGGCTCTTGGACCTGCCGCTTTTTGCCTACAGTTCCCTCCGAGTGATCAACACCCACTACTTGAGGGAACTGACGGCCGAAGAGGTGGAACAACACTTTAACCTGACTTTGCTGGATGCCAGGTCAGGCCGTGTTTTCTCCGCTCTTTACAAAGGCGAACGTGGCATTTTACCGATTGCCAACCGCCAGTCCTCTGATCTGGTAGCAGAACTCAAAGACCTCTTCTACCTGGGCCGCTCAGAAAAGCCGACACTCTATGTCAGTGGCGATGGTGCTTCTGCCTTGCAGGAAGCTTACGCTGCCGACCCGGAAGCAGCGCAACATTTTGCTATTTCTGTACTAACGGACGATCTTTCCGGCCTTAGAGCGAAAGACCTGGCTTACCTGGCTTACCGAGATTATAAGCAGGGCGAGAGACCTGGCTGGGAAGAGGCGGAAGCGATTTATGCCTCACCCACGCAGGCGGAACGCGTCAGGCGTGACAACCTGGCCAAGGTAAAAATTCGCCAGGCCGGACCCGAGGACGTGGACAGTGTCCACAGGATAGAACTGGCTTGTTTTAGCACCCCCTGGTCGCGCAAATCGCTTTTGCACCAGCTGGATCCAGAAAATAAGATCACCAGGCTTTTTGTCGCCTGCCGCGAAGCCGAGAGCAAAGACGAATCAGAGCTAAAGAGTGAAGAGCAAAACGATGAGGTAGATACAATAGCAGGATATCAAAGTCCTAAGTCGGCAGAAGAGATCTTGGCTTACGGTGGTTATACACTCCACTTTGATGAGGCTGAGATACTCAATATTGCAGTCTTGGACCAAGCCCGCCAAAAAGGAGTGGGGCGTAAATTACTAACTCATCTTATGCGTAATGCCATGAGTCGTGGGGCGGAACGCATGACTCTTGAGGTGCGCGAGTCTAATGAGCCTGCCCGCCGCCTTTACGATTCAATGGGTTTTAAGCCCTGTGGCCGACGCAAAAATTACTATGAGAAACCCAGAGAGGATGCTTTGATACTCTTGTGGCAGGATAAAAGTTAGTCTAGTCTTAGACAAAATAGCTAAAAACTTTAACTTTAAGTTTAAAAGCATGGCATAGTTACCAAGAAAAATTGCGTGATATAGCCGCCGGCTGCACCAGCGCCTATAATCTGAGCTAGTAGTGACATACATATCTTTGCGAGAAGGAGATTAACATGCAAGAAGCAAAGCTCACGTTAGAATCCAGTGATGCTACCCAGATGAAAGCAATCGCCATGCTGATTCAAACAGCGTCCAGTTTTCGTTCCAGCATCCATGTTCAAGTTGGCGAGAAACGAGCTAACGCCAAGAGTTTGCTCGGTCTAATGTCCCTGTCTCTTACTAGCGGCGACCAGATCAGCTTTATTGTAGACGGACCTGACGAAGAACAAGCTGTCAAGGCTCTGCTGCGCTGGGCAGAAGATCCTTTACAAGAGAATTAGGACCGAATGTCCGAACGCTCTTCCGGCTTTGATGTACGTCTAGACCTCATACCGGAAAAACCTGGCGTCTACCTGATGAAGGACGCCCAAGGTGAGGTCATTTATGTAGGCAAGGCCATTAATCTCCCACGTCGCCTGCGGTCCTATTTCGGGCAGAATCCGCAAGGTAACCGTAAGGTCCTCAGTATGATTTCTCATATTGAGGATTTTTCCTATGTGCTATGCGCCAACGAGCTGGAAGCCTTGATTTTAGAGAATAATCTCATCAAGCAGTACCAGCCGCGCTACAACATCCTCCTCCGAGACGATAAAGAATACCCCTACATCAAGATAACGCTCAACGAGCCTTATCCGCGTGTCCTAAAGTCTTTCCATATCGAGGAAGACCACAAAGAAGGCGTGCGCTATTTTGGACCCTACCAATCAGGCGATTTGCAGCGGGCCTTAGACGCCATCTACGAGATTTTTCCACTAAAACGCTGCCGCCGAGTGTTGCCGCGCGATATCGGCAAGGAGAGACCTTGCCTTTACTATTACATAGGTAACTGTATCGGCCCTTGCCTGGGTTCGGTCTCGGTAGAAAAATACCGCGCTGTTATTGACGACCTGGTAAATTTTCTGGATGGTAAATCCTCTGAATTCAGCCAGCGACTGGAAAAAGAAATGCAGGATGCAGCGGAACGACTCGAATTTGAAGAAGCAGCCCGCATTAGAGACCGTCTGCAGGCTTTGAACAAACTGCATGAGCGTCAGGTGATCGTGAACCCGGAACAGCAGGGTGAGGCCGATGTCCTGGCTCTGGCTGGCAATGATAATGAGAAAGCCATTCAGATCCTAAAGATCCGTGAAGGGAGGATCATCTCAACCGGCACTTACTTTTTCCCTGAAAGAGGCGAGTCAGATGCCGAGCTCTACCAGTTTTTCCTGCTTCAGTATTATAGCCGCGGCCAGATTATACCGCCGGAGATCATCCTCTCTGAGTTACCCGACAATGAAGCGGAAATTGCCCAATTGCTGAGCGAAGAAGCCGGACGCAAGATAAATCTGCACCGCCCGCAGCGTGGATTGAAACGCCGCTGGCTGGAAATGGGCGAGCTCAATGCGCGTGAAAGCCTCATCCGTCATACGCTGGTTGGTGGCGGACAAGCTGACCGTGAGCAGACGCTGGCAGACTTGCAAACTTGTCTGGCTTTAGACAGTTTTCCCAGACGCATTGAGGCCTACGATATTGCCAACCTGGGTAAGGATGACCTGGCTGCGTCCATGGTAGTCTTTGTGGACGGTAAACCCAAGCGGCAAGACTACAGGCATTTCAAACTCAAACGGGTAGAAGGACAGGACGATTACGCCGCCATGCGCGAAGTCTTAGAGCGCCGCCTGGAGCGACTTCCCGAAGAAAACTTCGGGCAAAAGCCTCAACTGATCCTGTTAGATGGTGGACTGGGCCATGTTAACGCCCTAGCCGATATCATGGTTCGCTATGGTTACGACAAGTCCTATGCCGGCATGGTCAAAGATGACCGCCACCGTTCACGAGGCCTGATCACGGCAAAAGGAGAGGCGATCCAGCTGCGCCATGACCATAAGGTAGCCGATAATTTGGACACAGCTCAACGCAACCGTGACCTGGCTCTTTTAAGACTGGTTACGGCCATCCAGGATGAGGCTCACCGCTTCGCCGGTAGATTACAAAAGAAGCTGGGCCAAAAACGCAATCTGCGCTGGTCACTGGAAGAAATACCCGGAATTGGCCCCGCGAGAAGGAAAACTCTGCTTCAGCACTTTAAAACACTCAAAGGAGTTTCCAGTGCTAGCCTGGAGGAGATTGAGCAAGTGCCAGGCCTGCCGGCAGAAGTTGCCGCAGCCGTTTATCAACATTTCCACGAAGAGGAATAAGAGCCGCTGTTGTGCCCCTAACTGATACTTGGCACTTTACTCGGCATAATTTAAGATACCCTTATGAGGATTTTTATCATCGCTGATACCCATCTGAGTGAGCAGGCCGACAAGTCGATGGAGGTCTTTGGTTGCCGTTGGGAAAATTACACGCAAAGGCTCAGAACAAATTGGCAGCGAGAGGTTGCGGAAGAAGATACTGTTTTAGTGGCGGGGGATATTTCCTGGGCCATGAAGTTGGAGCAAGCGGAAAAAGATCTGCGCTTTTTTCATGAGCTTCCGGGGCAAAAGATTTTCTTGCGTGGCAACCACGATTACTGGTGGTCTACGCTCAGTAAGGTGGAAAATTTTTGCCGCGAAAAAGAATTTGACAGCCTGCGTTTTATGCAAAACAAGGCCTTTCCCATCGGAGAGGATTTCCTGGTAGCAGGTTCACGTCTTTGGATTTTACCAGACGACAGCCGCTTCGCCCAAGCTGACCGCAAGATCCTGGCACGAGAAGAAAAGCGCCTGGCTCTGTCGTTAGAAGATGCTAAAGCCCAGAAGGCAGGTCGTAGCTTGTTGGTCATGACTCACTATCCCCCGTTCGAGAAAGATCTCAAGCCCAATCCTCTGACCGTGCGGATCAGGGAAGCAGGCGCGGTAGAAGCCTTCTATGGCCACATCCACAGGGCGGACAGCCCTTATTGCCTGGAACGGGTAGAAGTGGATGGTGTGCCTTACAGCTTGGTAGCAGCAGATCATATAGATTTTTGCCCCCGCCTCATAGCGGAAGGGAAATAAGGCGAACGAATGAGGCCTGGGCGCGAAATGCTCAGTCTGGAGAGGAGAAAAACAATGCCTAAAAGCATGACCGGCTTTGGCCGGGCTACAGTAGAAACCGACCAGTATTATTTAAATCTGGAACTAAAATCGGTTAATTCCCGTTATTTTGACTTGACGATTAAGTCACCCGGTATATTTTCTGCTTGGGAAGGAGACTGGCGTAGACAAATCCAAAATAAGATCACTCGCGGTAAACTGGAACTCAAAGTCAGCTTCTATCAAATATCAAGCACTGTGCCGGAGATCTTCATCGACCAGGCCAAGCTGCAGGCTTACGCTACGGCTTACCGTCAGGTTTACAGCTTGTTGGGTGAAGAAGCCAAAAATCTGGCTCCCGATCTTTTAAAACGAGGAGATATTTTTACTATTTCGGAAGCGCTAACCGATGCGGATGAGTTGCAAGCAGCCTTCAATACGGCCTTGGACAGTTGCCTGGAAGACTTCGATCGCATGAGAAGCGCCGAAGCGGAGCATTTGACTCAAGACCTCTTGCGTCGTCTGGACCACATGGAAGAACTCCGACAACAGGTAGCAGCGAGAGCTGCTACTGTGCCCGAAGCTTATCGCAAGAAACTCCTGGCCAGAGTGGATGAGCTTCTGGGATTAGATCAGGAGGAATTCTACGATGGCCAGAGAGTTGCTGCCGAAGTAGCCATTTATGCTGATAAAGCCGACGTAGCTGAGGAACTGGTAAGGCTTGCGGCTCACATCAAACAATTCCGCAAGACTTTGGACCAGACTGCCCCTTGCGGCAAAAAGCTGGACTTTATCGTGCAGGAGATGAACCGCGAAGCCAATACTCTGGCTTCCAAGGCGCAAGACCTGGAGATGGTACAGGCGGCAGTAGAACTTAAGAGCCAGATCGAGCAATTGCGAGAGCAGATCCAAAACCTGGAGTAGGCTTTGGTGCCGAATTTATCTGCCTTTGCCCCTCTGTCTAGTGGCAGAATCCGTGAGAATTTGCTATTCTATACGAATGTAGTTAGAGCAGCAGCGTGTGGAGATGATTTCCGCATAAGGCAGGGATAAGTGAGTTGAGTTTATATACCGATGCAGGAGCAAAAGAATTTCCTTAGTTGTGGCTTTGGTAGTTTTGTCTCCCTGGCACGCCTGATCGCGGTGGTCGTTCCTGAGGCCGCGCCTATTAGGCGCTTGATCCAGGAGGCCAGAGAACGTGGTGCTCTGGTAGACGCTACGGCTGGACGCAAGACCAAATCGGTATTAATAATGGACACAGACCAGGTCATCCTGTCCGCGCTTCCCCCCGAAAGCCTGCTAGCTGATATAGCAGAGGAGACAGAAGCCGAATGAGCAAGAATCAGGCTTTAGTTATTTGTATTTCCGGTCCTTCCGGTGTAGGTAAGGATACGGTGATTACACGTTTGCGCCGTTTAAATCCGGATATGTGGTTATCTGTTTCCGCTACCAGCCGCAAACCGCGTGAAAGGGAAATAGATCAGAAAGATTATTTCTTTTTGACGGAGGAAGAGTTCCAACATCGTATCGAGGCAGGAGAAATCCTGGAATATGATCGCTTCTGCGGTGCCTACTATGGTACGCCACGCACAGCTGTCGAAGAGAAATTGGCTGAGGGTAGAGATATAATAATGGATATCACAGTCAAAGGAGCCTTGGCGATAAAAGAGGCCCTGCCGGAAGCGGTGACCATTTTCTTACTACCGCCGGATCTGGACACGCTACGTATGCGTCTTTCCGCCCGCGGCACCGAGACTGAAGAGGCCATTGAGGCCCGGCTGGCAAAAGCTCAGTCAGAAATAGATCAAGCCACTAAATTTGATCACACTGTTACTAACCGAGATTTAGATCAGTGTGTGGCCGAAATAAAAGAGATTATTCGTCAAGAAAAAAGCAGGAGGATAGCAGATGTTAATTGATCCGCCTCTGGAGAGGCTTTTACCTAATGTAGAAAATCGCTATGTGCTGGCGATCCTGAGCGCTAAACGCGCCAGACAACTGGTCGACGGAGCGCAACCCTTATCTGAGCGCAAGTCTGCCAATGCCTTGACTCAGGCTTCCTATGAAGTGGATGAGGAAGTAGTGGTACCCGTAGAAGGTTACCACGATGTCATTGTTCCCCTGCGTCCAGAAGTAGAAGCTGAGCGCCTCGAGGCCAGACGCCTGGCTCAAGAAAAGGAGCAGGAAGTTTTCCTGGAAGAGCAGAAGCTGGCTGATAGTCACCAGATCACTCCTGATGAGCGTCAGGCTCAGGAAAGAGCTGAGAACCAGGCCTTGCAGCAACAGAACGCGCGTGAGTTTACCGCCCAGCTGTTGGAAATCATTGGCCAACAGGATGAGGAGAGGAAAAATTCAGATGAGTGATCTTGCTTTGACCATGGAAAAGTTGGTAGCCCTCTGCACCAACCGCGGTTTTGTTTACCCCGGCTCCGAGATTTATGGCGGCCTGGCCAACAGTTGGGACTATGGTCCCTACGGCGTTGAGCTGAAGCGCAATATCAAAGCCTATTGGTGGGAAAGCTTTGCTCAACATGAGCTCAACGTCGGTATTGACGCCGGTATTTTGATGAATCCCGCGGTATGGGAAGCTTCTGGCCACGTCGGCTCTTTCTCCGACCCGCTGGTAGACTGCAAAAACTGCCATAGCCGTCATCGCGCGGACAAGCTGATCGAAGATTACTTTGAGGAACAGGGAATCGAGCGCTCGGTAGAAGGCTTGAGCAACGAAGAACTGGTAGATATCATCCGTGAGGAAGGTATCCCTTGCCCACGTTGTGGAGCCAAAGACTTCACCGATGTGAGGCAGTTCAATCTTATGTTCAAGACGTTTCAGGGCGTGACTGAAGACGCTTCCACGCAACTTTATCTGCGCCCGGAAACAGCCCAGGGTATCTTTGTAAACTTTAAAAATGTAGCGCGTACCTCGCGCCGCAAGATCCCCTTTGGTATCGCCCAGATCGGTAAGTCTTTCAGAAACGAAATCACACCAGGCAACTTCGTATTCCGTACCCGTGAATTTGAGCAGATGGAACTTGAGTTCTTCTGCCAGCCGGACTCCGACATGGAATGGTTCAACTACTGGCAAGATTACATATATGCCTGGCTTTTGAGCTTGGGTATGGACCAGGAGATGCTGCGTCAGCGCGCCCATAATAAAGAAGAGTTGTCTTTCTACTCCAAGGCTACCGTTGACTTTGAATTCCGTTACCCCTTTGGTTGGGGTGAGCTCTGGGGCTTAGCTGCCCGTACCAACTACGACCTCAATCGTCACATGGAGTGCAGTAAGGATGATTTGCGCTACTTCGACCCGCAGACTAATGAGAAGTACCTGCCGCACGTAATCGAGCCTTCTGTGGGTGTAGAACGCCTGCTTCTGGCCTTCCTTTGCTCGGCGTATGAGGAAGAAGTAATGGATAACGGTGATACTAGAACCGTACTGCACCTCCATCCCAAATTAGCGCCCGTAAAGGTAGCGCTTTTGCCCCTATCAGCTAAACTAGCCGAGCCGGCTCAAGAACTGGAGAAAGTTCTCCGTCGCCATTTCGCGGTGGAATACGATGACCGCCAGTCCATCGGCAAACGCTATCGTCGCCAGGATGAGATCGGAACACCTTTCTGTGTAACCTACGACTTCGAGAGCCAGGAGGATTATTGCGTCACCGTACGTGACCGCGACAGCATGGAGCAAGTTCGCCTGCCCATTGCTGATTTGGTCCAATACCTCAAGGAGCGTTTGGACTAGTTAATAACCGGTGAAAATATCTGCCGTTTTTCAGCGAACGGCAGATTTTTTTATAAATACTGAAGAGTTTTACAGAAGCGCAGGTCAAGCGGAACATGTAAAACAGAGTGTCAAAGCTCATGAAGGAGGGAAATATGACCAAATTTGTGTATCTGTTCGAAGAGGGTAACGCTAATATGCGTGACCTCTTAGGTGGTAAAGGAGCAGGCCTGGCAGAAATGACCAACCTGGGTATGCCGGTGCCGCGTGGCTTTACCATCACGAGCGAAGCCTGCAACGACTACTACGCCAAAAACAAGAGCATTGCCGATAACATTCGGGAAGAGATCAGCAAGAGTCTGGATACTTTGCAGGAAGAAACCGGCAAAGAACTGGGTAACCCCGAAAAACCTCTCTTAGTCTCTGTTCGTTCCGGTGCCCGCGCATCTATGCCCGGCATGATGGATACTGTACTTAACCTGGGTCTTAATGATCAGGTCGTAGAAGGCTTAGCCAGCTTAACGGATAACCGTCGTTTCGCTTATGACTCCTATCGTCGCTTTATCATGATGTTCGCCGATGTAGTCATGGAAATCGACAAGCAGGAATTTGAGAGTATCTTGGACGCAGCCAAGGCGGCTCGCGGCGTTGAGGCCGACATAGACCTCACAGCCGAGGATCTGGAAGATGTCACTCACAAGTCTCTGGCCCGCTATGAAGAAATCAAGGGCGAACCTTTCCCACAAGACCCCATTGTCCAGCTCTATGAAGCAGTGGAAGCGGTATTCCGCTCCTGGGATAACCCCAGAGCCCAGTACTATCGCCGCATGAATAACATACCCCATTCCTGGGGCACTGCTGTCAACGTCCAGGAAATGGTATACGGCAATATGGGCAACGATTCTGGTTCCGGCGTAGCCTTCTCCCGTAGCCCTTCTATTGGCGACAACCACATTTATGGTGAGTTCCTCCCTAACGCTCAAGGTGAAGACGTTGTAGCCGGCGTGCGTACTCCGGTAGACCTGGAAAAGATGAAAGAATGGCTACCAGAAGTTTATGACCAGTTCACAGATCTGGCCAAGCGCCTGGAATCTCACTACGGTGATATGCAAGACATCGAGTTTACCATCGAAAAAGGTAAGCTCTTCCTCCTTCAGACCAGAAATGGTAAACGCACGGCTCAAGCAGCCATGAAGATCGCCGTAGATATGTACGAAGAGGGCCTGGTTAGCAAAGAGCGCGCTCTCATGCAGATCAACCCGGTTTCCCTGGACACTCTTCTGCACCCCCGTTTCTCCGAAGAAGAACTGAAAAAAGTTAAGCCCATCTGCAGCGGCCTGCCCGCATCTCCGGGTGCCGCTTCCGGCAGCATTGTATTTGATGCCAATGAGGCTAGAAAGCAGGCACTTAAGGGCCGCAAGGTTATCTTGATCCGTCAGGAAACTTCTCCGGAAGATATCGAAGGTATGAACCTGGCCCAAGGCATCTTAACCGCCAGAGGTGGAATGACCTCTCACGCCGCCGTAGTTGCCAGAGGTATGGGCAAGCCCTGTATTACCGGTTGCTCCAGCCTTTTGATCGACGAGAAGAATAAAACCGTGACCATCGACGGTGTGGACTACAAAAAAGGCGATATTCTCTCTTTAGATGGCTCAACTGGCCAGGTTTATGCCGATGAGATTCCCACTGTGGACGCAGAGATCGCGGGTAACTTTGAGACCATCATGGAATGGGCCAAGGAGATCAGCAAGATGAATGTCCGCGCCAACGCCGATAAGGCCGAAGATGTAGCCAAGGCCATTGAGCTGGGCGCTGGTGGTGTAGGCCTGACCCGTACCGAGCACATGTTCTTTGAAAAAGACCGTATCTTCGACTTCCGTAAGATGATTTTGTCCAAGACCAAAGAAGAACGCGAGGAAGCCCTGAAGGTAATCCAACCCATCCAGGAATCCGACTTCGAAGGTATTTTCCGTGCCCTAAACGGTCTGCCCGCTACGATCCGCCTTCTGGATCCGCCTCTGCATGAGTTCCTGCCCAAGAAAGGCGCTGAGATCAACGAACTGGCCGAATCCATGGGTATGAAACCCAAGGATGTCAAGAAGGTAATCAAGTCTCTGCAAGAGCTTAACCCCATGTTGGGTATGCGTGGCTGCCGTCTGGCCATTATCTTCCCCGAGATCCCCAGAATGCAGACTGCCGCTATCATCCAGGCTGCCATCAACGTATATAAGGAAGGCATTCCCGTACATCCCGAAATCATGGTCCCCTTGATTTCTACCGTCAAAGAACTGCACTTCCTGCGTCAGCTGATCTCAGAAGAAGCTGACCGCCTTATCGCGGAAGCCGGTGTGGATATTCACTACACCATTGGCACTATGATCGAGATCCCGCGCGCCGCGCTCACAGCGGACGAGATCGGCAAAGAAGCTGACTTCTTTAGCTTTGGCACCAACGACCTGACCCAGATGGGCTTCGGTCTTTCCCGCGACGATGCAGGCCGTGTCTTGGATGCCTACTACAAACAGGGTATCTTCGAGAATGACCCCACCGCGGTATTAGACCAGAAGGGCGTTGGCCGGATGATGGACATTGCTGCCCGCGAAGGTCGTGCCGCTAATCCCAACATCCACTTGGGTGTTTGCGGTGAGCACGGTGGTGAGCCCAGCTCCGTCAAATTCTGTCAAAAATTAGACTTTGACTATGTCTCCTGCTCACCCTTCCGAGTACCCATCGCCATCCTCTCTGCTGCTCAGGCAGAGATTGAGAGCCCGCGTGAGTACCTCTCCAGCGACCTTAAGAAATACTTTGGTCGCAAATAGCATTTAGCAAGACTAAGTCAGTTTTAGCCGATAAAATTCAGCCAAGTAATAAAATAGCCCCTGGCAACACCACAAAGGTCGCTGGGGGCTTTTATATTGTAAAAATAATTACAATTTTCTGAGCGGCAATACAAGATCGCTGTAATTTATATTAATTTACTCACCCGTATAATGCTCCTTGATCGCCTGGGTTGGCAAAATAATATTATCAAGTGTATCGATATATCGCAGCAACTCATCAATTACGTAGTTTATACTCTGGATCTTGTCGTAGATGGGCTGCTTGTGGGTGATAAGATAGCAGGTTCTCACCGGTGGACTTTGCTCCAGAAAGGCCAGTTCCTTGCCGGTAAGCTTGCTGATGGTTTTGGCCGCGGAGTAAGGAGCGATCATCCAGCGTTCTGGTGAAGTCATGTAGCGGATGGCCAGAGGCAGTAAGTCTACACTGATGCAGGAATCCCTGACCAACCCGATTTGCTCTTCGTGCCAGGCAAGAAAGTATTGATCCCAGGGCAAGAGGATTTCCGAGTTCAGATCCAGTTCTTTTAAATTCACTACTTTGCGAGCATCTAAAGGCCAGTCTTTGGGGACAACAGCTACGTAATCCTCGGAAAACAGCGGTACCAGATCGATCGTAGGGTAGAAGATAGGGTGTACCGTCAGGCCAAAATCAATCTCGTGGTACTTAAGCAACTCATAGAGACTAGAGGCGATACGCGTCCGTATCTGCAGCTTGATCTGCTTACGAGCGGGAGCGGTAAAGCGCTCATAGAAGGGAGCGAACACACAAGTGTTTAGCGTCTCAAGAGAGCCGATAATGATGGTGTTTTGTGTAGATGAGGTCATCCAGTTACAGGTCCGGAGATAGAGATCCAGCCAGGCCTGCGCCAGCGGAATAAAGCTCTTGCCGTTCTCGGTGATTTTAGTACCCCGCTTGCCGCGCCCGCGCGAGAAAAGAATGGTATTGAGCTCTTCCTCCAGACTGCGCAGACGATTAGATATCGTGGATTGAGATAAATCCAGGCTGTCAGCGGTCTCGGAAATGCTTTCCGTCTCTATAATTGAGAGAAAAGTTCTGATTTGCTCGTAATCCATTAGGCGTTCCTCCAGTTAATTATCTAAGATATCGATATTTTATATAGAAGTCAACTGGTAGAACGAGCGGTATTATCATGCTAAATTGTCTAATAAATACTTATTTTAAACACGAGGTCTGACTTTGTCTTAAAGCATCAGAAACAGTGAAGGAAATGTTATGGAAAAACAAGAAGTAATTCAGCTAATTTCAGCCTTATCTGACCTATATGGCGCTCCCGGCTTTGAACAGGAAGTCAGCTACTTTATCGCTGATTGGGTTAAAAACCATGACCTGGGTAAAAGCGATAAAGATGCCATGCATAACCTCTATGTAGAGAAAAAGACCAATAAAGTCGGCCTCGATGAGGCAAGACCTCGTTTGAATGAAGGCGGACGTGTACGTGTCCAGCTTGACGCTCACATGGATGAAGTCGCTTTTATGGTGAGGGCCATTCTTCCTAATGGAACTTTGCGCATCGTGCCGCTCGGTGGCTGGGTCTCTTCCAATATTCCGGCTCATACTGTAAAAATCCGCACCAATACCGGCAAATATATCTCCGGACTTACCGCCAGCAAACCACCCCATTTTATGACTGATGAAGAGAAAATGAAGGCCGTTAGCGTCGATGAGATCGTGGTAGATGTGGGCGTGTCTAGCCGCCAGGAAGCAATTGACCTGGGTATTGAGGTAGGCGCGCCTATCGTGCCAGAGGTCAGCTCCTGCTACAATGAAGAACTTGATGTCATCAGGGGTAAAGCTTTTGACTGCCGCTCTGGCTGTGCCGCTATCCTGGATACCTTCACTCAGTTAAAGGATGAAGAACTGGAATGCGATGTAATCGCTGCTTTCTCTACTCAGGAAGAAGTTGGTGTGCGTGGCGCTACCGTAACTTCACAAAGAGTGAAACCAGACCTGGCTATCGTCTTTGAAGGCTGCCCGGCGGACGACACCTTTGGTGATCCCGAGCTTAGCCAGACCAAGTTACATCAAGGTCCTATGTTAAGACACGTTGATGCCCGCATGATCACCCATCCGGGTTTTCAGAAATATGCGCTTGACCTGGCCCAAGAGCAGCAAATTCCCGTACAACGGGCAGTCAGGACTGGTGGTTCCACCAATGGCGCGCCAATCCACCTCACCGAGCGCGCGGTACCTACTATCGTAATCGGCCTACCAGTACGTTATATCCACACTCACTACGGTTATGCCTCTTATTTTGATCATCAAGCAGCAGTCAAACTGGCAGTCAGTATCTTAAAGAGCATGAATTACAAGACTTACCAGCAGATCGTCAAGTAATAATTACCTAAAGAACTGGAGGAGCTTATGAGGGTTGGAGGTCTATTCCCCGTAATAAAGAAAGATAAGCTGCCGGCAGCTGGTCTTACCTGCCCGGCAGATGACAGCCGCTGGATGATGTCTGGCCGCTGCGGTATCTTGCTGACTTTAGAAGATTGGCTGGCTAGTGATCCACAGCGTAGAACAAGGACGAGCCCTCGGGTTTATCTGCCTGCCTACACCTGCGAGACAGTGGTGACCTCCTTCCTAAAACTGGGGCTGAGTATAGAATATTATCTTGTAGATACAGAGCTTAAGCCTCATTTTGAATCAGATAAGCTCTTCAATACTGATCTCTGTCTATTTTCGGCCTACTACGGTCGGGAAACCTACCGTGAGGCCTATCTCGACGGTAATCAGATAGCATCTTTTGATTCGCTCCTGCAAAAACTGCAGGAAAAAGAGATTTGCGTCTTTTTCGACCTGACACACAGTCTGTTGAATACCGAGCCCTTGCCGGAAATTTGGGATTACGCCGCCGGTAGCTTCCGCGAATGGATGGGTATATATTCTGGTGGCTTTGCCCTCAAGCATCAAGGCAGCTTTAAGCCAGACGTTCTTCCCGCTAATGAGCAGTATATCGCCCTGCGTAAACAGGCCTTGAACTTGGCCTCTGCACTTGCCTCAGCCAGTAACCAGGCAGATATCGCAAAGCTGCGTGACCTGTGTGATGACGTCTTCTGGCAAGGTGAGATGATGCTTAGCCAATCATTTGACCTCTACGCAAGTGACCCGGAATCTTTGGAAATTCTCAAGGCCTGTGACTTTGAGTGTATGAGAAGTGTCCGACGCGATAATTATCACTTCCTGGCAGACAAAGTCAGTCAGATGTTGGAGAAGTATAACCAGGCTGGCGTGAAGATCGTTTTCCCGACCATCCAAGCCACTGAGTGTCCCAGTCATTTCACTTTATTGGTGGAAGACCGAGAGGCCTTTACTAAAAAGATGGATAGCTGGCAGATAAAAACTTCTGTCTACTGGCCCATCTTGGATGGCCTACAGGGTGATCTCAGAAAACAAACCGAGAAGATTACTGACCATATTATTTCACTGCCCTGCGATCAAAGATATGATCGCCAGGCCATGATTTGGCTGTTGTGCGCAATAGCCGAATACCTTGAAGAGAACCATTAAGCGAGTCCTTCTCATGATACAGGTAAAAGGCTCCCTCTCTTGCCTCCGGGAAACCCCACCCCCCGGAACAAGAGTTGGGAGTCTTTTACCTTGTCTTTTGTTATCTAAGAATTTACTTTGATTTGATGCCAGCCGCGGATCGCTCCTGTAACTTGTAAGCAGAGTAATAATGAAGACTGCTTTTGCTTATAAATAGAACGAGGTGACGCTCATGGCCAAGAAAGACTTTTACTTTATTTTATCCTTAGTAATATTAGTGCTTTGTGTGTTGAACTTTATTCTCAATCTTGGCAAGGGAAATGTGCTCAGCTTAATCACCACAGGCGCAGCCATCTTTGCCATCCTCCTGATCGTGATCAAAGAGTGGAAAGAGAGAAAACAGGGCTGAGGTCCTCACGCTGCAGGGAAAATACTTCCCCTGCTTTCCTGAGCAAAGACCCACAGCCCTTATTTAACAGCTTATTGCTTTAGTCTGGAAAAGGCTTATTTGAGCGGGAAATCTTCTGCCGCTTTGGCCCGTTGGACAAAAATCTCCCGGATAGCGGGCAGTTCTCCTAAGCCCCTAAGCTTATAACTTACCTGCCAGCCTTGCTGCGTTAGAACATTGCGCCAGGAGTCAGGCTCATCACCGATCATATCGTTTCGAGCGTGATCGCCCGCGACCAGCATCAGCGGTAGCAAATGGATCTCAGTGTAGTTTTTCTCGCGCAGCATGGGGATGACGTGATCTAGGCCGTATTTACCTTCTACCGTGCCAATATACGCATTTTTGTAGCCGGCTTGGCGGAAGGTGTTAGTGAGATCTTGGTAGACATGGTCATTAGCCAGTTGGGTGCCGTGGCCCATATAGAGTAAGGCGACGTCTTCCGAAGATTTATCGAGGTCAGGTTTTAAGGCAGTAAGGATCCCCGTTAGATCTGCTTCTGGAGACAGGAGAGGCAAGCCCAGCTTGATCCAGTCGAAGCGTTCCCGGTAAGCATCCAAAGCCAGCTTTAGCCGGTGAAATTCCAGGCCGGAGACTAAGAAGCTGGGCTGGACCAAAATCCGGTTACAGCCATCGGATAGGATCTGATCCAGTGCTTCTTGGACAGAATCTACTTTTATATGATCGCGCTCCCAGAGTATTTTGCGGATGGTGACTGAGGTGTAGGCCCGATAGAAGCGGTAGTCAGGGAAGGACTGAGCCAGGGCTTTTTCTAGGGTAAGTATATTTTTCTCAACTGTGTCAGGGTAGCTGCTACCGAAAGTAGTAACGAGTAAGGCAGTTTTAGTCATAGTTTCTCCTTTTTGATTATTGTATTAATTAGCGGATAAGGTTTTCATTTTTGCTTCCAGGTCTGCCAGACTACGAGCCGGTTTCCCAGCTGCCGCGAAGTGCTCTTGTAACAATTTGTCAAAGCTAAGCAGAAGCGGCAGATGTAAGCCAGCCTTAGCAATGGCTTCATGGTTATTAAAGGCTTCTTCCGGAGTACCGTCATGCAGCAGTCGTCCCTGGCCTAGGATCAAGATACGGTCGGCTAAAGCCCAAGCCAGATCAACGTCATGGGTAGAGACGATTATAGTCACGCCACTCTGACTAAGTTCTTCCAGAACTTCTACGATCTGGCTGCTGCTACGATTGTCTAGCCAGGCGGTAGGCTCATCCAAGAGCAAGAGTTTATTGTCCATGACCAAAAGATCAGCAATAGAGACGCGCTTTTTCTCGCCAAAGCTGATTTGCTCCAAAGGACGATCGCGCAAGGGCTGCGTCCTGGTCATAGTCAGGGCATGATCTACTCTTGCGCGAACCTCATCTTCCGAAAGTCCCAGGTTTACTGCGCCAAAGGATACCTCCTGCTCCACGGAAGCGGCAAAGAGTTGCTCCTCGGAGTCCTGGAAAACGAGGCCCAGTTGGCTGTAAAGCTTGCGCAGGAATTTCTTGTGATAGTTATAGGGTTCTCCCTGCCAATAGAGCTGCCCCTCGACAGGGCGCTCTGTTGCTGTCATGAGCTTAAAGAGCGTAGATTTGCCGGAGCCATTCTCGCCTAAAAGTACGATCTTTTCTCCCGCTCGAACGGTAAAACTCAGCTTATCCAGCACGATAGGACCACGATCGTAGTGGAAGCGGATATCTTTGGCAGAAAATATTTCTTTGCTATCTTGCATAAGGCTATTTTTCTCCTAAAACCAGAGCATATACTTTGCCGCCTGGGCGAGGCCCGTGAAAATTAAGAGCAGGATCAAGGCCAGTTTGATCTGTTTCTCGGCAGGACCGGAATTCGGGTAGAGCTTGGGCAATGTCTGTAAACTTCCTTGGTAGAGCCGCAGCTCCAAAGCGCGTCCCATGCGCTCAGATTTTTTTAACGCTGCGGAGAATCCAGAACCTAAGGCTAGACCCAAGGAGCGAAGTCCACGTCTGAGTCCGACATAGCCCAAACGCTGGTGTTGAGAGTCTATTTTAGTTTGCAGGTTATGGTGCAAAGTAAAGGTCAAACGGTAGATGAGTTCCATAAGGGTCAAGATGCCTTCAGGTAAATGCCAGGACTTTAGACCTTGCATAAAGTCCACCATGGAACAGGATAAACGAATGAAGAACAGACTGGCCAGGGCGGACAGGATGCGGGTGGTCAGTAGCAAGGCTTCGACCCCGCCCGTCTTAGTCATGAAAAGCCCACGCCCAGAACCCCAGGCAAAGAGCAAATTCTCTGTCGGAGGGAAGTTACCATATTCAAAGGCGACGGTTATTACGCTGAGGATCAGGTAGATGAGGGGAATGCGGTAACAGCGCAAAAAACGAGTCCAAGACACAGCAAAGAAGCGCCTGAGCAACTCAGCTGTCAGGATAACCAAAATCAGCCCCAGCCAGGGCCAGGGAGCGAGCAAGGCGCTTAGTAAGATGGCCAGGCCCAGCCCAATCCTGTAGTTGGGCCGAGCCTGACTCCAAGTGCTAGGCATTGGCTTGTTTAGAGTTTTTCTCTTTACTCTTCTGCGTGCCAATATAGTAGCCGATCAGGCCGGCACCGATAGCTGCCTGTAAAGCAAAGAGCGCGCTTTCAATTTCGCCTGGCAGGTCTCCAATGGGTGGCTCAAACCAGGGCTCGTAGTTTTCATCAATGTCTGCGATAACATCCTCTGCCTGATCATCAGCGCCGCCGAACTCTGCATCTTTGGCTACGAAGATAGGAAGCAGTACTAGTGCCAGGACGACAAGTAGAAGAAGAACAATAGTAGATTTTTTCATGTTGACCTCCTAGGCAAAAACTTTGAGCTGGCTGAGTTCTTCTTTGTTGTGCTCAGCGATAAATGAGAAGAGGATAGTAGTGATGATGCCTTCTACGATTGCCAGAGGGATCTGGGTTACGGCAAAGACAGATAGGAACTTACCTAATGAGCCGAAGAAACTGGCTCCCGGATGGGCAAAAGCTAACTGGAAGGACGTGACCACGTAAGTGATGAGGTCACCTAAAGTTGCTGCTAGGAACACAGCCAACAGCACACGCTTTTTGTTGTGCTCATAGTCAGCCTTGCCACGTACAGCTTTATAGATACCATAAGCGGCGAGCGGTCCAACAATAGCCATGGAGAAGACGTTAGCGCCCAAAGTGGTGAGACCGCCGTGAGCGAGGAGCAGGGCCTGGAAAACTAGCACGATCAGGCCGAGTACTGATGTAACCGCAGGTCCAAAGAGGATAGCAGCCAGGCCGGTACCGGTGGGATGGGAGCAAGAGCCGGTTACTGAAGGAATCTTTAGAGCGGAGAGCACAAAGATAAAACCACCAGCTAAAGCCAGAAGCATAGTCATCTTACTGTCCGTCTGGAAATCTTTAATGTGCTTGATACCGATAAAAAGTACAGGCAGGCAAAGAATTGCCCAGGCAATGCACCAGCCTACGGGTAAAAAACCTTCCATGATGTGCATGGCGTAGACAGGAGTAGTTGAGAGAACTAACACCAGAAATGAGAAGAGAGGGAAACAACGTACAAAATTGCCCCTAATCGTTTTGACTTTCACTTTCATACCTCCGAAGTAAGTCAAGATACCTGCGGAGGAATTTTAGATATGATAATACTTCGCCAGTTGACCAACTGGGGATCAGTAAATCCCTGTTTAAAGCAAAGTCACAGCTAAACATTACACTACCTCCAAAGTCCTCGTAGCAGGTATATGCGAAGTTTTTAAGCAGGTCTTCTGGCTTAGGGTTTCCTGACAGCCTTCCCACACTTGGCAGTGGCTTACTTGGTCAGAACTTTTATCCCTTCACAGCGGCGGGTCCGCGTGGGCTTTGCACCCAACTTCCCTATTCTCTCGGCAGGGCCGAGCACTTAAAAACGGAATAGCTATATTCTAGTGGTGTCACCTGGTAGTGTCAATTGAGAGGGCCTCTGGCTCTTTCTACTTTTACACCATTTTAGGGACGTGACCCCCACCCACTACTTGCAAACTTTACGAGGAATCCGGAAAGTCGGATTTCTCGTAAGGCAGACTGAGTTACGTTTTCATTCTATAAGAAGCTCTTATGAGGATTAGTAATTAGCGAACCTACAAAATAATGAGCGAAATAAAAACAGCCAACAAAATTAATATGACACTGGACAATGATTTAATCGATCCAACCATAAATATTACCTCCAATTATTCTATACTGTAACATAAAGGCAGGTAATTAACTTATGAAATGCCCATATTGTCAAAAGGAGATGAAATCTGGTTATATTCCTAACGGTGAGCAACCGGTACAATAGATCCCCGACGGAGGCAGGCCTTAGCTTTTCTCATTCTCAACTGCTGGAAAGGGAGTTCAGATAAATAACGAATTCGCACCGCTTGAAATCAACGGCTATAAGGCTAAAGCTTAATATTGCGAGGACTGCGGGTTGGAGGTTGCGTTTACAGAAAACGAATAGTAGATGAGGAATAGCAAGCTATGTAATTAGAACAGCAAGTCAATCAAGACTGCTTAGTATAATAAATTTATTTAATCGCTGATGGCTAACCTTGAAACGGCTTTTTGATATCGGTGTGAGATTGATAGTATAAAGGTGTATCTAAAAGGTTGGTATAATTCCAACTTGATGAAAAATATTTTTTTAGAAACGCAGCTTGACAAAAATGCAGAAATACGTAAAATAAAGATACTAAATTTCGGAATTACAAAAAGGGAGACTTATGAATCAGGATATAGACATTAAAAAACTGGACCCTATAGTTAAAGCAATTGTAAAGGCAATCAAGAAGGGATGCGATGAAGATACGCATGTTTACTTGTCAACAACAAACAATGCGACCAATAACGCTTTGAAGTTTATGAGAGCAGACTTTATTAATACGAATCTGCGTGATAGTGTCGCATCAGAGGTCGTTGAGCTAAAATATTTTAAACGCCGTTCGTGGGTTGGCTGCCTTTTAATAGACCGAGAAAACAAAGTGACATTTACTATCTGTTCCAAGAGTACATTGGATAGTATCCCTAAAAAGACAGATAGAAAATCCCCTCACTTCCTACAAACTTTATTGCATGTTCAAAATTCAAAGGTAGAGGTTAAAAATAAACAATTAAGTTTTTTTGATGTAACTCCTAATTTGAAAACCGAATTTTCTGACGAAGATTATAAAGAGGATTACGTAAAAATTATGGGTGAAGATTTGATACCTGAGGATGAGTATCTACATCTCGTAATCGCTTACGAGACTTCTTATTTTGGGATTAAGTCTATATCTATGCTTGTGTTGGACAAAGACTTTCAGATCGCAACAGAATATCCTCTTACTAGATTTCTACATCCTGACTTTGCCGAACTTACTCGTCAAGAAGAAATTTTTCAAGAAAATGATGTTCATAATCTTATCAAGGTTAAACCTGTACTTGGAAGGAAAAAACGAGATTCATCAAATCACGGAGCAATAATTTCAGCGAAAAGAAAGAAGGAGCAAAAGCAGATATAACTGCTTTTTATGAGAAATGGATAACTACAAATTCAATGGCCAGAGACTTAGAGATGCATTGCAGTTTCGTGGTATCAGAATGGCTGATCTTGCGAAACAAATCGACATTAGCAAGCAATCGCTATCTTTATACGCGAATGGGAATAACAATCCACCGTTTGAAAATGTAGCTAAAATAGCTAAGGCATTAGATTTTCCGTTTGAATTTTTTATGACAGAAGATCTGTGCAGTACAGTTACAAATAATACGTATTTTAGATCTCAGGCTTCGGCGTCTAAATTGATGCAAAATTCACAAAAGATAAAGTTGGAGTTTGTTGCCAAAATTTACGAGGTTTTCCTTGATTACGTTGATTTCCCTGAACAAAATTTGCCGCCAGTGTCATTCTTAGGTAGCGATGCTTGTGTTGATGCATGTGCTGACAAGACATTTGAACAAATTGAGGATAATGCTCGTTTTGTCAGAAAATATTGGAAAATTGGTATGGGACCAATTGACAATATGCAATATCTGTTGGAGTCAAATGGTATAATTGTTTCAGGGATGAAAAATGTTGATAAAAAGATAGATGCTTTTAGCCAACGTGTTAATATACAAAACCACGGCTCCATTTTCATAGTTGCTCTTGCTGTAGGTAATAAACCTGAAGTGCGACTGCGGTTTGATATGGCACATGAGCTTGGTCACATACTTATGCATAACTGGGATGACAGTAACGATAACTTAAGCAGAGAGGAATTCAACGTACTGGAAAAACAGGCTAATATGTTTGCTAGTGCCCTGCTCTTACCTAGAGAATCGTTTGGATCGGACGTAGCTCCATATGCAACAAACGTTGAATTTTATAGATCTCTTAAGAAAAAATGGGGTGTCTCAATGCAAGCCATGATGTATAGGGCTCACCAACTTGATTTGATTAATTACAATCAGTTTCAATACATGATGAGAACAGTATCTGCAAAGGGCTGGCGTCGCCGAGAGCCAGGGGATATTCCTGGCTCTCTAAATAGCACTATCTTTCAAGGGGCGGTTGATGTCCTTTTTGAAGGAGGATATCTTAGTTCATCTGAATTGATGCAGGCATTCCATGAATACGGAATCTATCTATCTCAAGATGATTTGGAAGATATTTTGGGGCTAAAGCCAGGAACACTTACGGTGAATGACAAGGTAATACCACTGATCAGACCTAAAACCATAACAGATACAAATAATCGATAAAAATTAACTGTAGCTATTAAGATCAGGATAATTTAGCTACAATAACTAGCTCCCACAGAAAATTTAACTATTGTGGGGGCTTTTTTATATGAAATTTATAAATGAATCTGTGCGAAGCACTTCTTCTGTGAACAGAAATCAAAAATGATGATACCATGGGAAAAAACATATAAAATTTATCTTGAGAAACAGTGTTTCACTGGATTATGCCTACTACAACTTAGAGTATGAAAGGGAGGTTAACTGATTTTGAATAAGCTTATAGATATTACACACACCTCGATTGCCTCTCTTCTCGATTTGTTACTTAAAGATAAATCAACAAGAAAAAACATTATTTGGGCAACCGATACCTATGAGGAATTAGGTGAAGGTTTCTCAGATAAAGATCATATAAGTAAAAGAATTCTTCTGCAAAATACAGATATAATTCAGCCTCGTATACAAAAAACTCAAGAAACGCAACAGGAGCGTACACGTAAGAAGGCGGAGGTTTTTACCCCTGCGTGGCTCTGTAACCAAATGAATAACTACTGTGATGAGGAGTGGTTTGGCAGAAAAAATGTCTTCAATGTAGAAAACGAAGATAACACTTGGACTGTGGTCGATAAGACTATTGAATTCCCGGAGGGGAAACATTGGCAACAGTACATAGATTCGAGGTGTTTAGAAATCACTTGCGGAGAAGCACCTTTTCTAGTTTCTCGATATGACGTTTCAACTGGAGTAATGATAGTACCTACGAAAAATAGGATAGGTAAGCTAGATCGCAAGCTGCGTATTGTCAATGAGAATACGACTGAGTATAGCGAATGGGAAAAATGGGCAGTGCGAGCGTTTGAAGCTTCATATGGCTACGAATATCAAGGAGACAGCCTTATTATTGCCAGAATCAACCTGCTGATGACATTTATTGATTATTATAAAGAGCGCTGGAATAAGTATCCGGATGGAAAATTACTTCGCGAAGTTACAAATAAGATTGTCTGGAATATATGGCAGATGGATGGACTTAAAGATACGGTTCCACTTGGAAAGCCACACGAAGACTTAATGCAGCTTACCTTTTTTGACATATGCCCTGGCCTCAAAGTATCAGATACGAAAGTATCAGAAGTCGTGCCGTGCAAGATTTATGACTGGAGAAGAGATAATTCCATTATCTTCAGAAGAATAAAGGAGAACTGAGTTATGGGAAACAAATTGTTCGATTGTGTAATTGGAAATCCGCCGTATAATGATGATGTTGTGGAGACAATAAGAGTTACGGAAAACCAATATACAATTATTTTATTGAAGGAGCGTATGAGGCCGCAAATAAAGTTGAATTGATACACCCAGCTCGTTTCCTTTTTAATGCTGGTGGAACGCCCAAAGCCTGGAACCAGAAAATGCTGAATGATCCACACTTCAAAGTCTTACACTATGAACCTGATGCAAAACGAGTTTTTCCTAGCACTGATATAAAAGGCGGTGTGGCTATTAGCTATCGCAATGCAAATGAGAATTATGGGGCTATTAAAACTTTTTACGCTTTCCCAGAACTAAAATCCATCAATCAAAAGGTTCAGAAAATTGCAGATGAAAGTTTTAGCACGATTGTATACAGTAGAACGGTATACCGATTCACGGATAAGCTCCACGAAGACAATCCGAATGCTATTAATCAGCTGAGCAATGGGCATGCCTATGATATGTCAACTAATATTTTTGAACGCTTACCGCAGGTTTTCTTCTCTGAGCAGCCTCAAGATGGAGCAGAATATATCGGAGTTTATGGTCTAGAGAAAAATGATCGGACTCTAAAATATATAAAGAGAGACTTAGTAAATCAGGTGGAAAATTTAGATTATTTTAAAGTATTATTGCCTAAATCGAATGGATCAGGAGCCCTCGGGGAAGTCTTGTCAACACCCTTAATCGGGCAGCCCTTAATCGGGCACACAGAATCATTTATAAGTATAGGCTGTTTTAAAGAAGAGAAAATAGCTGATAATTGCAAGAAGTATATAAAAAGTAAATTCTGCCGTTGCTTATTAGGAATCTATAAAGTTACACAAGATAATCCACCTGAAAAATGGCAATGTGTACCTCTAGAGGACTTCACTTCAGCAAGTGATATTGATTGGTCACAACCAATTTCAGATATAGACAGGCAGTTATACCACAAATACAGGCTTGACGCAGAGGAAATCGAGTTTGTTGAAACTAAAGTGAAGGAGATGGCGTGATGGCTGACATAAAGATTCAAACAACCACCAGAGTAGTTCCTCAGTGCTATGCCTACACCCTGCCTCAAGTACCTGACCTAGAAGGTTGGACTAAGATCGGTTTTACTGAGCGTGATGTAGAAACTCGCATCAAAGAGCAAACACATACTGCCGGTCTGAATTACCAAATAAACTGGAAGATGAAAGCATCTTATTTGACTGAGCCTTATGGTATCTTCAAAGATAGTGATTTCCATGCTTATCTCAAAAAACTGGGAGTTCCTAGACAATCTGGTAATGAGTGGTTCAAGATTGATCCGAACGTAGCTAGAGATCACTTTGTCGAATTTACTCAAAACCATGGTGTAATTGAAGAAGATGCACATGAGGTTATCCCTTATCAACTCCGCGAAGAACAAAAACAAGCCGTTGAGATGGCCAAAAACTACTTTGATTCACATGACCAAGGTGAGTTCCTCTGGAATGCGAAGCCTCGTTTCGGCAAGACACTATCGGCGTATGATCTATGTAAAAGACTCAATGCAACTAAAATCTTAATCGTCACAAATCGTCCTGCAATAGCTGACTCATGGTATCAAGATTATGAAACTTTCTTCGGTCCGCAGTGCGGTTTGGCATTTGTTAGTAATGTTCCAGGGATTAGAGATTGTAAGTATGTGTTAGATCATGACTCTTATGAGCAAGAACAGAGGTACTCTAAAGGAAAAAAGTGGAAGGGATATATTAAATTTGTTAGTTTACAAGACCTGAAGGGTTCTCTCTACTTTGGTGGTGAGTTCGACAAATTATCGGAAATCAGTGCGGATAGTGGGGTGGTATGGGATATTTTAATCATTGATGAAGCGCATGAAGGGGTAGATACTTTCAACACGGATTATGCTTTCCAACGTATCAGACGTAAGTATACACTCCATCTTTCAGGGACTCCATTCAAAGCCCTGGCTAACGAAAAGTTCTCTGAATCTGCCATCTTTAACTGGACCTACGCGGATGAACAGCAGAAGAAACGTGAATGGGATACTTCTTGTGAACTGGAGAACCCCTACGAAAAACTTCCACGGCTGAACCTTTTTACCTATCAGATGTCAGAAATAATTCGAGATAAATTAAAACAAGGAATTGATATTGAAAACATAGGAGTGACAGAATACGCTTTCGACTTAAATGAATTTTTTGCAACATATCCTAGTTCAGGAAAATTTATTCATGATCATGATGTAGATAAATTCCTTGATGCTTTAACTCGACAGGATAAATTCCCCTTTTCTACCCCAGAGTTACGCAACGAACTCAAGCATACACTTTGGCTTCTCAATCGTGTTGCTAGTGCTAAGGCCCTAGCTGATAAGCTGGAACAGCATCCTGTATTCAAAGACTATACTATTATTCTCGCCGCTGGTGATGGTAAACTGGATGCAAATGAAGAGAATGAAAAGGCTTTATTTCGAGTCAAGAGAGCAATTAGTGAGGCTGGTTCACAAGGTAAGACTATTACTCTATCTGTTGGACAACTTACAACAGGAGTAACCATTCCGGAGTGGACAGCAGTCATGATGCTTTCTAACACGTCTTCTCCAGCGTTATATATGCAGGCAGCTTTCCGTGCGCAAAATCCTTGCCTATTTTCAGATGGGCAGGAAACTTACAGGAAACGAAATGCTTATGTCTTTGACTTTGATCCAGCCAGGACTTTAACTATCTTTGATCAGTTTGCAAATGACCTTATTCCAGATGGTTCTGGAAAGAAAGAAGATTTTGATCAACGCAAACAGAACGTACGTGAACTGCTGAATTTCTTCCCTGTATATGGCGAGGATGATGATGGCTCCATGATAGAGCTAGACGCTGAAAAGGTGCTTACTATCCCACGTCATATTCATGCGAAAGAAGTTGTGGAACGTGGCTTTATGTCGAATTTTCTGTTTGCAAATATATCTGGAATTTTTAATGCACCGAAAGAGGTCATAGACATAATAAATAATATGGAAGTGTTTAAAAAACCCAAAAAAATGCTTACCTAGATATAGACAGCAATACCGTTGACGAACTGAGCATAAATGAAGACGGGGAAGTCGAGCTTTCCAGAGAGAAAGTGATAGGAACCGCCAAAGACTTATTCGGTGATAAAGTTTACGCTAATATGAAACAAGATCTGACACAAGTTGTTGCCAATCTTGAGGTGGAGCGTGCTAAGAAGCCAGTCTCACAAGTAGAAGAGCTACAGAAGTTACAAACAAAATTTTCGCAATCTATATCCAAAATCTTGCTCGATACGGCAAAAGAGCAGTATGGGAATGACTTAAAGAAGCCTACCAGAAGACAACTTGAGCACAAGACCAAATCCATTACAGATACGGTGGTTAACCAGGAATACGGCGATTATTCTATCCGTAGCAATCAGCTATCTAAAGAGAGAGAAGAAGCAATGAAACAAGCCCAAGCTAGTGGTTTGGATATAGCTGAAATAACAAAAATAAATGAGTGCTATGATGAACGATGCAAGCAAGCCTATGATGATATGATTACTGAAATTCAACGTAAATTTTACAATGATGATATTATCCAGAAGGCTGCGGAAACGATAGTTGAGACTGTAGAAACCGAGAAGCTGAATAATAAGAAGAACTCGATAGAGGCAAGCGCACGTGATCACTTACGCGGATTCTCTCGTACGATCCCTGCTTTTCTTATGGCTTATGGAGATGAGAGTACTACGCTCCAGAATTTTGATTCATTGGTACCGGAAGATGTCTTTTGGAAAGTTACTTTTAACCCCAATACTAAGGCAGGCGTTAGCTTAGATGATTTCCGCTTATTGCGTGATGGTGGTGAATATACGGAAAAAGACAGCGGAGAGATAAAGTATTTTGAGGGAAAGCTGTTTGATGAAGCAGTCTTTAATGCCGCTGTCATTGAATTTATGAAAAGACGCGCTGAGCTAGCGAATTACTTTGATGAGGATAGCACAGGCGACATCTTCGATTATATTCCGCCGCAGCGTACCAATCAGATATTTACCCCTAAACATGTGGTTAAAGAAATGGTAGATTTATTGGAAATAGAAAATCCAGGCTGCTTTGATGATCCTAAGAATACTTTTGCAGATCTCTATATGAAATCTGGCATGTATATTACAGAGATAGTTACTAGACTATATCAGAGCCCGCGCATGAAAGTCCTGTACCCGGACAGCGTTGAGAGATTAAATCATATTTTTGGCAATCAGGTATATGGATGCGCTCCGACAGAAATCATATATCGAATTTGCCTTCGTTACATTCTAGGCTTCAGTGATGAGATAAAGATTGACAAACACAATATTGTACTGTGCGATACATTAGATTATGCAAAGATCGGCGACCTTCATGAAAAACTAGTTGATGTATTTGATTTTTAGCAATATTAAATAACTGCACGAAGAGTGTTTTGCAATTTTCTTGTTAGTGGGAGACGCATTGGATTTATCACTATTACATCACCCCACATTGACCTCCCCCTCATAGCCGTTGTACCATAGGGGACGCAAAGCAAATAGCGTTAGCAACAGGGAAGCCGGTGCTAAGCCGGCACAGCCCCAGCCAAGACCAGGGAGCAAGCAGTACGCTTAGTAAGATGGCCAGGCCCAGCCAAATCCTGTAGTTGGCCGAGCAATTAAAAACGAAATAACTATAGTTCGGTATATTTTTTCCTCTTGTCTCTAGTTTATTCAACAGGGTACTTTTTGCCGTTAAGCGCTATCTTTTTCATAACCAGCTCATCATCATCCCAGCCCATGCGCATAGCAAGTTGGTAGCTATAGATTAGTACATCAGCTAATTCTTCCTGAACAGAGCTTTCGTCATAGTCTTCGTCTGACCATTGGAAATTTTCTAAAAGTTCGGCTGCTTCCAGGACAATCGATTTTGCTAAGTTCGCTGGTGAATGGTGTTGACCCCAGTGTCGATCCTTATTGAACTTTTCAATCTCTTTTAGAACCTCTTGATGACGGTTTGTAGATTCCATGTGTAATTAGCCTCCATGCTTATCATTACGTCCCATTATAAACAAACTAAGTCGTTCTTAGTATAGCGTATACTAAGAGTCAATAAAATTCCATACTGCTGTATTTAAAGTTTATGTTTACTAATCTTCTTCAAATTAGTAGTCATATTTGTTGTTTGCGCACTAAAGTCTAAATTTATGTAAGCCTATATGGCGTTACACTAATTTGGCTCTGGTCATGGTCAAAAGTTTTTGTAAAAACTTGCTAATGTTGGTGTATCCCGTCCTTGACAGTAGAAAGATATGCAGTCGCCCGCAAAGCCTTGAGGGTAAGGGATTACGGGCGATTTAAATTTGTGTGGATTTTGCGTACATTCTACTTGTGAGTTACTTTTAGAATGTTTTTCATATGCTGTACAGAGATCACTTCAAAGTCAGTGCGAAAGCCCATCGCTGCCATGCGGCAGAGCATTTTCTTCTTCCATAACTAGGATTTCCTCTTCAGATTTCCCTTCACATACGATCGGGTAATATACAGAAGGTGCGTCATTTAATATTCCCATGTTGTCCTTCCAATCGATGAATGCGTAGTTTGCCATCTGATTTATACTAGAGTCTCCATAACCATTTGATTTGAGATAATCCTTAGGGAATAGATGATGTTTTTCGAGGGATTTCCTGTTGGCGTCAGTCCCTGCCTCGAAAAGCTTTGATGCCAATAGGTTTCTCTTTGAGAACAAAATCTTTGCGTTCATGATATTTAGAGATGCGACGTAGGCGTTCCATGCGTTGTTGCCCCTTCCGGAGACCGCAAGACCATCAGAGCCTAGTAGGGTAATGTCAAAGTAATCATTAAAGATTGCATTTTTTGAAAGAATGAGGTCTCCAGATAGGTACCCAGCGTTCAGGATAGCCTTCAAGAACTCGTGCCAGCTGTGGACGTCAAGAACATCCGGTAACTTGGCTTTCAGCGTATCAAATCGTTGCACTCGCAGCTCATCATCGATTATGCCTCCACGACTGTCAATATCTGTCCCGCGAAGGAGTTTATACCCGTACTTAAGTAATGAAGCCGTTTTGCTTCAGATGAACTCCTCCGGAATTAACACGGACGAAGATTTCTGATACGCCCTCTTCCTCTGCATTTGCCTTTATATCGAATACTGGTAGTATGTGCTGTTTCAGATTGGACAGTGCACTGATATTTTCTGAGATTTCGTCCTGCTCCTCTTCGCTAAGTTCACCCCCCCCTTGGAAGTGCGGTATTCTTCCAAATTTTTAGTGAAATTGATTATCAGCTTGGTAATATTCGGTGTGGTAAATACCTCTCTGATGTTGTAGATCCATTCCGGATCTTTCTTAGTAGCAGAATCGCCTACTTCAAATTTGTTTTGCAGCGGGCAATATGAAATGATGATTGCTTTCTCATTGAACTTGGAATTGACAACCTTCTTATCTTTCATGACTGCATATAGAGAGGTCAGACGCTACTGCTCATCTATGATGACTTCCTTAGGAGAGTCATAGCTATGAGCATCTATGCCGATGCTTTTCTTTTTCCTCAAGGTCGGGCACTCCCACAACATAAGATAGCCGATTGGATATCCCCGCATCATCGAATCAAACAGATCCCTTACCTTAGAATCTTTCCAGATGAAAGGACGCTGCAGCTCAGGTAGGCCAAGCTCGCCAGTGTCTATCTTTTCAATGAGCTGATTTACCGTCAGGGTAGTGTTACTAAATATCTCCTGCACCCCAGTTTCTCCTAGTCATACCGAGCACCATTAAACTTATTTCATCACCTTCTCCAACAGGGACTGGTAGCTGTCTACCACGTCATATACGACGTTGCCGTTGGATATGGCTTTGAAGTGTTCTCGTGCACAGTAAATCTTCGATTCTTCAATCAATCGGAGCTGCATCGACTTCATTGATCCCTTTGTTTCTGCCACGAAATAAATATGTTTTACCTTGCCTTCGTAGAAGGCGATAGCCCAGTCTGGATTATATTTACCGACCGGAGTTGATATGTAGAATCCGTTAGGTAATTTTACGTAGATTGCAACATCTGTGTTAGTGTCCAGTTCTGTTGCGTATTTACGCTCATTGTCGGAGTCGTAAATGATGTGGTCGTACAGATGTTTGTTTGCTTTCATTGCATTGACGTCCAGTTTCCCTCTTATAGTGGGGTCAGTGAAAATATTCATACTATAGTGTTCATCAAGAATGTCGTAGGTGATATGCTGGATGATCGCCGTTGCCTTTTCGTCATTAATCAGTGATGCTGCCTTCAAAATAAATTCTTCCGGGTTGTGCTGAAATTGGTTAAACACTTGTGGCTGGATACCTTGCAGGATTGCAACAATGTCCTTTCTTGTAAGCCCCGTCTCGTCAACCAGTTTTCCTATCATATCGTATTTCACATTGGAGTTCGCTGATACTGTTAAACAGGGGAGGTTTGTTGACTCATCCTTAACAAATGCTACTCCGGAGAGTAACTCATCCTTTGAATTGATATTATCCATTGCGCCTGATTCCACTCGAAAGTAGATCTTCGAGACGCGCAACTTACTATCCAAAGATGCGATAGAATTTTGGATCAATTCGTCTGTGTCAAAGTTGACAACGTAGACTGACTTTGCGTTGATCTTTGACCAGAGTGATTTGAATTCAGGCATTGCCAGCTTTTCCTTATCCACCTGTAGTTCAACATTGTTGCTGCGAGCATTTTCGACCAACTGATTCTTTGGATCGTAGATGGAGTCGACGATTTCTATCACATCTGTAGCGTAATCAACGACTTCCTCAGCAACTTTGATTATACCGTTTGATTTGTCTTCATAATACTTATCAGTGAGTATGCCTTTGCGGTCGATGTAACCGTTGATGATCATCTCGAATTGAATTGCTGTGGCGGTGTCCTGATTGATGACCTCCTCGTTGCCTTGATCGTCACGTATGACTTTACCTATGAAGAGTTCGGGAGTTACTGCCCTCGGACGGTCAGCTACAGCTTCGGCCAGCTCAGTTTGTAGAGCCTTAGCAAAATTATCATAGCTTTCACTGGCAATAACTGTGAGAACATTAACATTGTGTACGTCGTTTCCTAGGATAGTAGTATCCATACGTTCTCCGTCTTGGTTTACGCATAAGCGCAGTCCTCGACCTACTTCTTGCCGCTTCCTAACATAACTTAAACTCTGCTTTAATGTGCAAATTTGAAATACATTCGGATTATCCCATCCCTCACGTAGAGCTGAGTGTGAAAAAATAAAACGTACAGGAGAGCGCTTAGGATCGAGATCCAGCAGTAACTCTTTATTTTTCATAATCAACTCATAAGCGCTAACATCATCAGAAGTCTGTTCTTTTTTCTTTATTTTTCCGTTAGTCATCTTGCCTTTGCCGTCAATTGAAAAATAGCCAGCATGTGTTTTTGCAGCATCTATGCTATTCAGATATTTTATGTAATTGTCTTCTCCAAACGAAAATTGGAGGTTACTGACAATATCTTCATATTCTTCTTCAAACATGGCAGCGTATTTTCCGTTTACAGATTGGCCTGAGGCATCGTATTTTCTGTAATTTGCCACTTCATCAATAAAGAACAGACTTAGAACCTTTATCCCTTTGTTATATAATTGACGCTCTCTCTGAATATGGGAAAGAATAGTTTCCCTTATTTGAATGCGTCGCAACTGATCTTCATCAACCTTTCCAATCACATCACCAGTAAAAAGCTTCACTCCATTAAGGAACTCAATTGAGTCATCGCGTCCATCAATAGATTTAACCACGAAACCCTCTTTGTATTCCTCCAAACCATTAGAGTAGTCGTAGAGGTTATCTCCGATCTTAACGATACGGCTCTTTGGTTTAGTGCCTTTTGCTTGCTTGACATCGAACTGAATCGTGGCAGTTGGATCGCTCTTAGAAAGATTGATGCTCTCCAGATAGACGTAGCTTGTAGTGGCTGTAGTTCCGCTCTCAGTTATGCCCTTTACTGCGATCTTTTTGACGAACCGTTTGTTGTATGCGTCCATCGCATCTAAACGATAAACCATGTTGTAGACGCTATCTGCTTTGTGGGTAGCGGAATATCGCAGTGTCAAAAGCGGTTTGAATTCTCTAAGACGCTTCTTTGTCTGCTTGCCCTCTACTGACTGTGGCTCATCAATGATCAGAATAGGGTTGGTTTTAGCAATGATGTCAATAGGTCTGCGTGAACGGAACTCGTCCAACTTCATATAGATTCTTCTAGCATCTTTCCCTCTGGCATTGAATGCCTGAGAATTAATTATCATGGCGTTAATGGAGCTGTCGGATGCAAAACGGTCAATCTCTGTTAATTGTGAAGAGTTGTAGATAAAAAAGCGGATCTTCTTTCCGTACTCTTCGGCGAAATGTTCTTGGGTCATTTCAAAAGATTTATAAACACCTTCACGAATAGCGATACTTGGTACAACAATAATGAACTTGGTCCAGCCATAAGCGCGGTTCAGCTCATACATGGTTTTTATATAGGTATAGGTCTTGCCTACCCCGGTTTCCATTTCTATGGTTAAGTTATAACCGTCAGCACGTCCTTCTAATTTATCTGAAGGAGCAACTTGATTGGCACGCTGGATTTTTTGCAAGTTCTCCAAGATGAGTTGATCATTTAATTCAGGTACGATCGGGTGATTGCTCCAACCGGTATAATCTTCATCTTCTGTCAGACTCTGCTGATAGCCTCTCCCTCTGTCAATCATATAAGAAGGTGTCATGTAAGGCTGACCCTCAAATACGTCAACGACTGACTTCGCGGCATCGGCTTGGAATTTTTGATGCTTGTATTGAATCTTCATGCGTCGGGCACCTTCTTAGATTACTTTGATTCTTGTGTCTGGCGCCAACATTTTAAATATTTCGCCTACATTTATTTTGGCAGGACTGTTTTCAAAACTGCTATCACGGAAGACAGCACGAAGTGGGTGCCTCTTTGCTATGGCCTTTATTACAGAGTCAGGAATATTCTCATCGAAGCAGGCAATAAGATCACCGTCATTGTAAGTGTGTACGGTACAACCGTCGATTTTATCTGAGGTGTATGGCATCGAAAGGGGAAGTCCCCAATCGAGCAGGCAACCAAATAGCAGGTCAAGGTCAGTGCGATCGGATTTGACGTTGGATTCCAACATGGAGAGCATGTCCTGATTGTATTCTCCAGCGGAATAATACACGTCGTTCATGTTGCTGTCATCAAGTTTCAGCACACGGAAACCGATATCAAGATTCTTTGTTGTCAGCGGGCTTTCTTCTTTTATTTTTTCCCCGGCGCGGCGTATGCGCTCTTTGCCGATTTCACAAATGTTCTTAAATCCGGATTTATATGCTTCGCTCTTTTTCTCACATTCCTCTGGAAGCTGAACCATAATAAACTTTCTGTTCCCGTCATCCTTAGAGTTCAACTGCATAACAGCTTGAGCTGTAGTTGCCGAACCAGAGAAGAAGTCCATAACAATATCACTATTTTTTTCTGCTAAAAAGGGTCAAGCCAGAAACCATTTCACTAATCAACGAAACTGGCTTAGGATAGCTGAAGTACTTGTCCATATTGAGCGCTCTTAGGTCTACGATTCCATTAGACGAGAGATGCTTGAGCACCGAGTAGAACTTTGAAGAATCCTCTTTCAGGTTTCTTAACTTGCCAACAATGTTCATCCCGTTGGATTTCGGAATCAGCATATACTGGTCATTTGCTAAACCAGCATTTATCTCATCAAGTTTTTCCTGCCCCTTGTACTCTAAAATCTCCTCATAATGGCAGTTACCGTATTTTCCAAATTCTTTTCTGAGCCAGTCTTCCTGTATCCAGTATCTTTCTCCGTTGCGCTCAACTATTTTTCCTCGCACATCCTTAGGCTTCCCTAAAGGAATAAATTTGGCAACATTCTTTGCGTAAACGTACAGATAGTCATGGCCTTTGATGACCTGTTTTGCCATGCCGCCACCTTCGGCTCGAATTACAACGAACTCTGCGACCTTATTTTCTTCGCCATAAATTTCATTACACAGGTTTTTAATGTTTGTCTGTTCATTGTCATCAATGGAAATAAAGATCGCTCCATCATCTGTTAAGAGATTTCGTGCAAGTAGGAGGCGGGAATACATCATGGAGCACCAGTCAGAATGAAATCGTCCGTTGCTGTTGGTGTTCTTAATCATTCGATTACCTTCTTCATCTACTGCACCAGATTCAATCTCCCACTCATCACTTGCAATGCGAAAATCATCTGCGTAGACGAAGTCATTTCCCGTATTGTACGGTGGATCAACATAAATCATCTTCACCTTGCCAAGGTAGCTTTCCTGCAAGAGCTTTAAGACTTCGAGGTTATCACCCTCAATATAAAGGTTCTCCGTTGTATCCCAATCTACACTCTCCTCAGGACACGGACGCAGTGTCTTCCTGATTGGCTTGTTGGCCTCAACGATGGCAGCTTTTTTACCAACCCAAGTGAATTCGTATGCTTCATCGCCTTCAATTATCTCATCAGAGAGCATCTGACGTAACAAATCAAAATTAACTGCTCGTTTCAGATTTCCCTTTTCATCTATAGTCTCTGTAATGCAGTTAGGAAACAAATCGGCGATCTTGTCTATGTTTTGTGAAGTCATATCAACCGACTCCATTTTCAATTTTTCCATTGGACTTACTCTCTTTCTGATTGTTTCTTGCCATACATCATAGCGTAATACCTGCCGTTCAACTCACCCTCAATAGTTCTAACTAATTTATTAATAATGCAATTGCCAATAAATTCCTGCCCGTTATTCAGTGTTGATTTAAAGGTTATTTTATCCATAAACAGCTTTTCAATCATTCTAACAAACTCTTCCATTACAGAATCGTTCTTAACTTCACCATTCTTGTACAACTTAAAGTGTGGCACAGATTTGGAAACCATTTGATTAAAGTTTAGGATCGGTTTGTAGATGTTAAAGTAGATATATCTAAATTTTTTATGGCCTGGATCAATCAGGAAATAGATAGCTCCAAGGTTTGAATCCCATGTTGACTTACAGATGTCTTCATACTCCAAGAAAAAGTCTATCTTTTTTTCTAGATTCCAGCTAAGATTATATTTGATTATAAAGTGTAATAAAGAATGTGTGCTATAGCTAAAACTCTCTAATGTATGCCTTTTTTCTGAAGTATACCCGATGTAAGAGGTAAGAAAAGCCAACAATCCGCTTCCGAAAATTGCTAAGCATACGTTACACCAAAATTCTGCTTCTGCCCCAAGCCAGCAGTAGTGAACAAGCAGTGTAATCAAGAATGATATTGAAGTCAATACGGCTGTAATTTTAGTTGTTATTACGTAATTTCTCATTGCTTTATAGTTATAGAATTTAGATTGCCAGAAAGTTGATTCAGCTTATTTCTTAATTCCTTAAGATCTCCGTTTAACTTTACCTGCTTGTTCAGCTGTCTTTCTTTCCTGATCTTGTCCTCCAAAGCAGAGATTTTTTCCCTAAGACACTCCTGACGTTCTGACCGCTCAACCGACTCTTTGAGTGATTCTCCGCCTCTTTTCTGGAGTGCGTCTCCAGCGATCTCCCTAACGAAGTTCTCATAGACTTTGTCGATATCCAGACCGTCTAGCTTGAGGGTCAACTCAGCTTCTGGGAGCCAATCGGAGTGGTAGTAAGGCCCGACTTTGAAGTAGTTGTTTCCGACTTCTGATTTCTCCTTGTAGGCTGTCCATATCTGATATTTACTCTCAAATTCCAGAACGAAAATGATGTGGTACTTGATTGCTAGGTCAATTTGACGTAGCAACGATACATCCAGCTTCGGGACTGAGAGCCGTATATAGAATACCTGAATCTCGGACACATTCTCGCCCGGAGCTATATTAATAGAAGTAGGAGCGACCTTGTTTTTCCAGTAAATCGCTTTTATTTGATCTATGAATACTCGCTTCATAGGGGGTGTCAAAGACAGTTTTTCATAAAATTTCTGCTTGGAAATTCTATGATGGAGTTCTGTGCTATTGGGCAATCCTAACATGCGCGATCTCCTATTTCACTACGAGAAAGCAGATCAGTTCAAAGTCATCCAGACCACTGATCTCCGACATAAGGGCTGATGTGCCTCCGGGGGCGAACAAACTGTCGATATCGCTCTCTTTCTTTACATCGATGATGGAATTAATTGCATCATTAAGAAGGTCTGATACTTCGCGCATATTCCGGCCGTCGTCAGTTTCTTCGTTAAATTTTCTACACAGATAGAGCAGAGGTTCTTTCTTGCCTCGGCACAGTAGTCTCACCGTATCCAGCAACTTCTTGGGATTCAGGTAGTCGCATACTATCTCTCCATCAATCCCAATATAGACCATATAGAAAGGGTGTATGCGGTTCTGGTTGTCGATGTTTACGCTGTTATTGATGTTCCGCAAAACAAAAATTACGCCTTCTGGATTCTCTTCACTAGCGGGTACAACGGCGTGCAAGCCCTTCGGCTTCTTATCTAGGTAATCGTGCGTCTTTATGTATTCCAACAGGTCAAGTCTGAACTCGTTCAGACCTAAATCCATGATTGAAATACCTCCAGACATCTCCTCTATGTCTACGACCTCTTCTTTAAGACGCTTGAGCTGCTGCTTGCGGTATTTGAGATCGCCCTTCTCCTCAGGATTGATGAGGTCGTCGTCGCCAGTTGAGGTCATGATAGAAATTTTCATCCTTGTTTCGACGCGTGACTTCAAGTTTATGTAATCGTCAAGTGTTACATCCGGCCAGAAATTTACCAGTTGGATATATTTGTTCCTGCTGCCGATGCGGTCGATACGTCCGAATCTCTGGATAATGCGTACAGGATTCCAGTGGATGTCATAATTGATCAAATAGTCGCAATCCTGCAAGTTTTGACCCTCGGAAATGCAGTCGGTAGCAATTAGAATGTCAATATCTGTTGTGCTCTCTGGCATTAAAAGGTCTCGGTTCTTTGAAATTGGTGAGAAGCAGGTTAATATGTTGTTCAGTGTAGGCTTAAGCCCCCTGACGGTCGTTCGACCATCAATGGTTCCGGTTATTACTGCTGTGCCGAGGCCGTGATTTTCTTTCATGTACGTGCTTACCTGATCGTATAGGTACTCGGCAGTGTCTGAGAAGGCTGAGAAGATCAGAACTTTTTTGTTTCCATCGTTTATAGGATGTTGTATTTTGTCGTCCAGCAGTCTTAATAGTGTCTGTAACTTTAAATCGTGCTCCGGTGTGATATCCGCTATCATGAGAGTGAGCAGTTCCAGCGTTTCGGCATCCTTCTGTAATTCTGCCTTCCAAGTCTGGTAATCCATGTCAGCAAGGTCAATTTTGACCTTTTTCCCGACAGTGAAGTAGTCGGTGTTGCTGTCGTCCATGTCGAACTCGTTTTCCGATGCCTCAAACATATCAAGATCCGCGGTGCCATACTTCTCAAAATTGTTGATTGCCTTAATGGTTCCGTTGATGAGGTCAAGTATCCTGGACAGCGTGAGCTTAAATGAGTATACAGAACTTTCTAGACGTTTCAGGAGATTGATACTCATGAGGCGCTGGATGCCCTGTTCGCGACCTAGCTGTGTAAGATTGTTATCTTTGTTGTGCGTCAGGTCTATGTACTTTGATAATTTGCTAGGGAAGATATAGTTCGATGGTGTGTAGATACACAAAGTCAGCAACGTCAGCTGCTCATATATCTGGTCGTAGTTAATGGCGCTGTCCAGATCTGTCATAGAAGGTTGCAGAGATATGGGCTTGAGTCGCTGTGGAAACTGGCCTATTTCCGCGATGTTGTAGTACTTTTTTATATGCTCTCTGGAACGTGCTATAGTCACGCTATCTAACACTTCAAAGAAGTCGAAGTCCAGCATCCTAAGCAGGGCTTCCGTCGTCCTATATTCCGGTTCCAGCTTACTCCACTCGTTGAACGCCTTTTGTGCCTGGCGGAAGATCTCTTCTATGGGCTTTTTTATGTCCAGCTTCTCATTAATGTAATCTGAGTTGCCCTCGTAGGCCAGAGCAAGCTGATTCTTAAGATCTACAAAACGATTGTTGACCGGCGTAGCAGAAAGCATTAGAACTTTTGTCTTAACACCCGCTCTGATTACCTTTTCCATCAGTTTAGTGTAGCGGTTTCCCTGCGTGTTGGCATCGGTGCCAGCGCCATTTCGAAAATTGTGAGATTCATCGATAACAACCAGATCATAGTTGCCCCAGTTGAGACGCTCCAAATCTAGCCCATTTGAATCTCCGCCTTTCCTAGATAGGTCAGTGTGGAACAAAACATCGTAGTTCAGACGGTCGCTGGCTATAGGATTATTCACGTAATTGTCTTTATACGTGTTCCAGTTTTCGGCTAACTTCTTTGGACAAAGCACAAGGACGCTCTTGTTTCTGTTCTCGTAGTACTTAATCACGGCAAGTGCGGTGAAAGTTTTGCCAAGGCCAACGCTGTCCGCCAAGATGCACCCATTATACTTCTCGAGTTTGTTAATGATCGCAAGTACCGCGTCCTTTTGGAAATCGTACAGCATGCTCCAGATCTTACTTTGCTTAAAGCCGGTTGCCTCGTTGGGAAGCATGTCTTCGGACAGGTCGTATAAGAATTCACTAAACACATTGTAAAGTAACATGAAGTAGATCAACTCTGGGGAGTTCTCGTTATAGGCTGACGCGATGTTGTCGATGATTACGTCAGTGACATCTTGCAACTTCTGGCGATCGTTCCAAAGGGAATCAAACAATTGCATATACTGCACAGAGTTAGGTACCTCTACGCGGTTTACCATGTTGTAGCTGTTGTTGCCACGCTCGCATCCTATATCTACCGTGGTAAAACCTACCAGCGGCATGTAGACGACCTCTTCGGACGGAGAGCTAACTGTCATAAAGCCGCTCATATTTTCCCCGGTAATGTTAGATTTAAAGCGTGCCTTCCGGCGAATCCAATCGGCGCATTCCTGGGCGATGGCCTTCTGCGTCATCTCATTGCGCAGTTTTATTTCAAATTCCGTGCCGTACAGGCTTTGCTCACGTGATAGGCGCGGAATGTAAAATTCTCTTTTTTGTTTTTCGGACTTCTCCGTGACAAAGGTAGGGGAAGTGAATATAAATCGCAGCTCGTCGACTAACTCTAATTGCTTTTTTAGTTCGCGATACGCATACATCGAGAAACAGGCCGCAGCGATCGACACCTTGCTGCCCTTTAAAATGGTCTGAGCCATATCGTCACGTACGATCTCTGTGACGTTGTCAAAAACCTTCATTACAAAACACTCCAAATTTGTAGGCAAAACGTACTTAAGTGCGTTTTCTACTCGAAAACTACATTCCTGGCAATCAGGAATACTTATTACTTTATTTTAACACATTTTTTGCGATTTCCAGTCTACTGTTAGTATCGCCATCCACCCCTCATTGACCTAGCCCTAAAAGCCGTTGTACCATTAGGAATGCAAAGCAAATAGCGTTAGCAACAGGGAAGCCGGTGCAAAACCGGCACAGCCCCCGCTACTGTAAGTATCTTGGGTTTAGCAAATGCCACTTAGTTCTCCTTTGGGAGACTTGGGAAGGCGCTGACCCTTACATATACAAGTCAGGATACCTGTTACAAACGACCTTTCTTTCGGTGGGAAAGAAGTCTTTTTATTTTGCCCATTTATATGGGTGGCATGAGGCGACTGACTAGGCATACCCCCGAAAGCTAATAAAACAGAGGGGATCAAGCCTGATGAAGCCTAAGCAAAAAAATATCCTTCTTATTATCCTGTTCGTGGGCCTGTGCTTCCTGTTCTTTCTTTTGAGCGTGGCTGTCGGAGCGGTAGACATCAGTGTTGGTGAGATCTTACGCGCTCTCTTTGCCGGTGAAGACACGGCTAATTTCCGCATCATTTACCATATTCGCCTGCCGCGCACTTTAGTGGCCATGTTGGTAGGAGCGGCTTTGGCTGTCGCGGGTATTGTTCTCCAGGGAGTTATGCGCAACCCCTTGGCCACCCCTAATATCATTGGTGTATCCAGTGGCGGCGGCATAGTAGCCCTGGCTATCATTATTGTTTATCCCCAGTACTATTATCTGATACCGGCCGGTGCTTTCGTGGGTGCCTTACTAACCACCAGCCTTATTTATGGCCTGGCCTGGAAAGAAGGCATAGTGCCTACCAGACTTATCCTGGCTGGCGTAGCTGTTAATACGATTTTAGGAGCTGGCAACAAGATCCTTTTGAGTTTATTTCCTACCCGCATCCACGGGGCGGTGGACTTTATGGTCGGTGGACTCTCCGGCACTAACTGGCAGAATGTCAGGATGATCACGCCCTATGTGTTGTTTGGCCTAGTGGCAGTCTGCCTCATGACCCCCCAGATGAATATCCTCATGCTGGGCGATGAGCTGGCTGCTGGTCTGGGGCTCAGAGTGGAGCGGACCAGGCGCTGGCTGATTATTCTCTCGGCCCTTTTGGCTGGCGCCGCGGTCAGCGCGGCAGGTCTTTTGGGCTTTGTCGGCCTTATTGTGCCGCACATCGCCAGAGCTTTATTAGGCAACGACCATCGCTATCTGGTGCCGGGCTGTATTTTTCTGGGGGCCTTCACCCTCATGGCTTGCGACCTTCTGGCGCGCTGGCTCTTTGCTCCTTTCGAGGTGCCGGTGGGCGTGATCATGAGCATCTTGGGTGGCCCCTTTTTCTTGCTTATTTTGCGCCAGCAATACCGCTTGAGCTAAGCGGAGGAACTTAGATACAGTGAGGGAGGAAGAGCAGTGAAAATCTTAGAAGCAGAACAACTTAGTTTGTCCTACGGCGGCAGGCAGCTCAAAGAAGTAGTGCGCGAGGCATCACTTTCAATAGAAGCTGGCGAGATCGTCTCCATCATCGGACCTAACGGCTCCGGCAAGTCTACGCTGCTCAAAGGACTGTGTCGTTTATTGCGGCCGACTGCCGGTCAAAGCCTGCTCAAGGGTCAGGATATCTGGCAGCTGGCTCCCAAAGAGGTAGCCAAAGAATTGGCGATCTTGCCTCAAATGAAGTCAAGTCCCAGTGATCTTACTGTCACACAACTGGTCAGCTTTGGCCGCTATCCGCACAAACGTTACGGCAGTGGCCTGACGGAAAAAGATCAGGAGTTTATCCGCAAAGCTATAGCTAAAACAGGCCTTAACGGCTATGAAGGGCGCTACATCTCCAGCCTTTCCGGCGGAGAGCAGCAGCGTGTCTGGCTGGCGGTGGCTCTGGCTCAGGATCCGGAAATCCTGATTTTAGACGAACCCACTACTTACTTAGATATCGCCTGCCAATTGGCCTTTATGGAGAATATTCGCCAGCTCAACCAGGAGGACGGCCTGACTGTGGTTATGGTCCTGCATGACTTAAACCAGGCTCTGCGTTATTCCGACCGCACCTGCGCGATCAAAGACGGCCGTATCCTCGCCTTTGCGGAGTCTGATCAGGTGATCACGCCGGATTTGATCCGCGAACTTTATGCCATCGAAGGGGAACTGGTGGATTGGCAGGCAGGCGAGACTCCCTTCTTTATACCCCGTAAAACTTCAGGCACTCCCGCCTAGAAGATAGAAAAGCTGCTTAAACAAGCAAAATAGGAGGAACTTATGAAAAAATTATTTACCTTACTACTTACCCTGAGCTTGCTCGTAGGCCTCACCGCCTGCCAAGACCAGGATAAGCCTAAAGTTGAGCCTAAAGAAACTACTGCGCAAGAAGCGATTGAAGCTCCCAAGAGCGAAGTAAAAGAAGAGGCTACTGAAGAAGCAACTGAGGAAGCCACAGAAGCTGATCCCGCAGCCAAAGACAGCAAGGCTACAGTTTCCCGCGATGGCGTGGACTATTACGAAAAATATGGCCTAGAAGATTTAGGCGACAGCATCCGCTTCAAGGACTCAATGGACCGTGAGATCACGGTGAAAAAGCAGCCCCAGAACGTAGCTATGCTCTACAACTCCTATCTGGACCTGTGGAAACTCTGCGGTGGCAAAGTCGCGGCAGTAGTCGAGCAGGCAGACGAGAAGCCGGTTGAAGGCGTTGAGAACGCGGAAGTACTGGGTACGCCCAGCAAGCCCAACCAGGAACGCCTGATCCAAATGAACCCGGATTTCTGCGTTATTGCCCCTTTTTCCAGCAACCAGGAACTGGCCAGCCAGCTGAACGACATGGACATCCCCACCGCCTACTTTGAGTGCAAATCAAAAGACGATTACTATCGCCTAGTTAGGATCTTCAGCGGACTCTTGGAAGACGAAGCCATGTTTGAAAAATACGCGTTGGATATTGAAGCTGACATCCAACAGATCCTGTCCAAGGTTCCAGAAGGGGAGCACCCCCGCATCCTCATGCTCATGGCTACGACCAAAGCGGTTAAAGTCCACCATCTCAACAACCAGACCGGTGAGATGCTCCTGGATCTTGGCGCGGTAAATATAGCCAAAGAGGGTATTGAGGGCGAGGCCGCCAGTGACTACAGCCTGGAAGAAATCGTCAGTGAAGACCCGGAGATCATTTTTGTAACCGAGATGGGTTCTGATATGGAAGCAATCGCTAAACAGCGCCGTGAGAACGTAGAAGAAGATCCAGTTTGGTCTGGCTTGACCGCGGTCAAAGAAGGCCGCTACCATGTCCTGCCTAAAGAACTCTTCACTTATAAACCTAACCAAAACTATATCGAAGCCTATCAAATTCTGGCTCAATATCTCTACCCTGACGTAGATTTTAGTTTAGACAAATAGATATTTTCTCCCAGATGCCGGTCAGGAGCGATAGTCGTTTCTGGCCGGCATCCTCAAGCTTTTTCGCGGAAAGGTGAGGGCTTTATGGAATGGACCAAGCGATACCAAGGTAAAGAACTGCGTTATGGTTTTACGACCGGCAGTTCCGCGACAGCTGCGGCCAAGCGGGCAGCCAGCCAGTTGCTCCTGGGACAATCTGAGGACGAGGTAGAGATCACGACGCCTCAGGGACAGGTCTTAACTATTCCCACCAGGCTGGTTTTCGCCGAGCCTGATCACGCCAAGGCCAAGGTGGTCAAAGATGCCGGCGATGACCCGGACATTACTGACGGTATAGAAATTTTCGCGGATGTATCACGTATCCCTCAGGGACTGGAGATCACTGGTGGTGAGGGCGTGGGCACAGTGACCAAGCCGGGCCTGGATCAGCCAGTTGGAGAGAAGGCTATCAACTCTGGCCCACGCTATATGTTGACGCAGGCACTCAGCTCGGTCTGTGAGGCAGCCGGCTATCAAGGAGGTTTGCGGATAGTTATTTCTATCCCGGCTGGTACAGAACTGGCCAGGAAAACCTTCAATCCCAAGTTGGGCATTGTAGGAGGTATTTCTGTGATCGGCACGACCGGCATCGTAGAACCCATGTCTTCCAAGGCGCTCTTTGACACCATCGTCCTAGAGATCCGCCAGGCAGCTACCAGGCAGCAGGACTTTCTCATGCTGATCAGTGGCAATTACAGCAAAGACTTCCTGCGCGTCCAAATGCAACTGGACAATATACCCTATGTAGTAACTTCCAACTTTGTGCGAGATTCACTGGAAGCGGCTTGGAAAGAAGGTTTCCAGCAAGTCCTGCTGGTTGGCCACATAGGGAAATATGTCAAGCTGGCCCTGGGTATGCCCAATACTCACTCCGACTACGGCGATGGCAGGATGCCATGCTTGGTTTATTGCGCGCTCAAAGCCGGCGCGGACCGGGATGTTCTCTTAGCCATCAGCAACTCTGTAACTACAGAAGCCGCGCTTTATATTTTGCGGGAACATGACTTGCTCTGGACCACAATGGAGATCTTGGGCCAGATAATTGAGGAACAACTTACGCGCCATCTTCCAGAAGGAAAGAGGCTGGGTTTTATCTTTTTTTGTAACAAAAAAGGCCTGCCAGGCGAGCTGTATCGCAGCGAGGAGGCTAAAAAGATGTTGGCAGAACTGCCTGCCTTAGAAGGGAATTAGCATGATCTATTTTGTTGGAGCCGGGGCGGGCGCGCCTGACCTCATAACCGTACGTGGTAGAAAACTGCTGGAAGAGGCTGATGTGGTGGTCTATGCCGGTTCATTAGTAAGTAAGGAACACCTGGACTATTGCAAGCCGGGTTGTGAGATTTACAATTCCGCCTTGTTAAATTTGGAAGAAATTGTCAGCATCTTAAAAGATGCCGAAGCCCGTGGCCTCTTGACTGTGCGTCTCCATACCGGTGATCCATCGCTCTACGGAGCCATCAGGGAACAGATGGAAGCCATGGATGAGCTGGGTATTGACTACGAGGTCTGTCCGGGCGTCTCTTCTTACGCGGCTGCCGCGGCAGCCCTGAAGGCGGAATATACCGTGCCTTCGGTCAGCCAGACTTTGATCATCACGAGGATGGCCGGCCGTACCCCGGTACCAGAGGAAGAAAGCTTACACTCTTTGGCCGCTCACCAAGCCAGCATGGCTATTTTCTTAAGCTCCGCATTATCTGAAGAAGTGCAAAGAGAACTGCTGGCTGGCGGGCTATCTCCCTCTACACCCTGTGCCATTGCCTACAAGGTATCCTGGCCTGACCAGAGCCTACTTTACTGCCACTTGGAAGACTTGCACGATACCATGTCAGAAGCGGCTATCAGTAATTTTGCCCTCATTTTGGTAGGTGAGTTCCTGGGTGAGCGCTTTGAGCCTTCTCAGCTATATGACCCTTATTTTGGCACAGCTTTTCGCCATGCCCAAGATCAGCCGGAAATAAGTAAAGAGTGAGGTAAAGCTCTGTGTCTCAAGTAGCGATCATCAGTTTTAGCGCGCAGGGAGAAAATCTGGCGCAGCATATCCGAGCGCTCATGCTGCCTCTGGGCTGGGAAGCTGATGCGACCCGCTGCCCTAAGGGTAGCTTAGGAAATTGGGTATCTGAACATTTTCCCAAGAAAGACGCGCTGATCTTTATTGGCTCTTGTGGCCTTGCGGTACGAGCCATAGCCGGACAGGTCCGTAACAAAACAGAAGATCCGGCCGTAGTCGTTATTGATGAGAGCGGGTGTTTTGCGGTTGCTTTACTCTCCGGCCATCTGGGCGGAGCCAATCAGCTGACAGAAGACCTGGCAGAGCTTATCGGCGCGACTCCCGTGATCACAACCGCCACTGACCGGCGAGGGATCTTCGCGGTAGATAGCTGGGCTAAAAGCCAGGGCCTTACTGTGCTAAATCCAGAGCGCATTGTGGAGGTCTCTTCTAAGCTGCTGGCAGGCAAACAGGTCTATTTCGCGAGTGATTTGCCCATCAAGGGACCAGTGCCTCAAGGCCTGATCGAGCTGGGTTATGAGCAAAGAGCAATTACACCCGACTTTAGAGTCAGCCTTAAAGCCGGGAAGGAAGCTACAGCGCTAGAGCTAATCGCCCCGGTGATCAGTGTTGGTATAGGCTGCCGCAGGGGAACAGAGCGAGAAGTAATAGAAAGTGTGGTCAAAGACTGCCTGGAACAGGTGGGAGCCAGTCCTGAGGCAGTCTTACGTATAGCCAGCATTAACCTTAAAGCAGAAGAGCCGGGCCTTTTGGCCCTGGCAGCAGCCTGGGGTCTTGAGCTATACACTTACAGCGCGGAGCAACTCAATGCTCTGGCCGGAAGCTTCACTGGCTCTGAGTTTGTATGCCGCGTCACCGGTACCGACAACGTATGCGAGCGGGCGGCTGTGTGCGGACTGAAAGGGGCAAAGCTTATCTTGACCAAGACCGCTGGCCAGGGAGTGACGGTGGCTTTAGCTCAAGTAGACCTGACGTTAAGTTTTTCCAAGGAAAGATAGGATTTATATGGATAGAAAATATTATTTGTGCGCGGTGGGCATTGGCCCCGGCTCCAAAGAGGAAATGACCTTCCGAGCCTATGCCGCGTTAGAAGCAGCCGACCTGATCGTGGGTTATAAGACTTATATTGACTTGCTTAAGCCACTTTTCCCCGTGAAAGAATTTTACAGCACTGGTATGCGTGGAGAAGTTGAGCGTTGCCGCGAGGCGATCAGGCTGGCTTTGGAAGGAAAACGCGTAGCCGTGATATCCAGTGGCGATGCCGGGGTCTTTGCGATGGCAACCCTACTGTTGGAACTGGCTCAGGAGGAGCCAGAGCTGGCGATTGAAGTAATTCCCGGCGTTACGGCTGCTACTTCTGGAGCCGCTCTTCTGGGAGCTCCCCTGGCTCACGACTTTGCCTGCATCAGCTTATCTGACCAACTGACACCCTGGGCCTTGATTGAGCGACGCTTGCGCGCGGTAAGTGAGGCTGACCTTTGCCTGGCGCTTTATAATCCTGCCAGTAAGGAACGGCCTGACAGCTTACGCAAGGCGGCAGCGATAATGAGTGAGTTTAAGGCTCCAGAGACCGTCTGTGGCTATACACAGAAGATTGGCAGATCAGGTCAGGAAATCGGCTATCTGACTTTAGCAGAACTGGCGGATTTCCCGGCTGACATGCAGACTACGATCTTTGTTGGTAACTGTGAGACTCGGATCTTGGCCGGGCGCATGGTGACTCCTAGAGGCTATAGACGTTAAATGGACTTGATTCTTTTTGCTGGTACCAGTGAGGGTAGGCAATTGGCGTCCCTGGCGGCAGAGTGGGGGTTGGAAACCCTGGTCTCAGTAGCTACAGACTATGGAAAGGAGCAGATTGAGCCAGCGCCTTGTTTGCAAATCCAAGATGAACGGCTGGAAGAGGCGGAAATGGAAGCGCTGTTTGCTAAATACCGCCCCAGCCTGATTGTGGACGCTACCCACCCGCACGCCGTCGTGGTCAGCCAAAATATTCGCCAGGCCGCCGCGGCACTTGATTTACCTGTATTGCGTACAGCCCGCGCTAGCCAGCGCTTGCCTGCTCTTAATTACTTCTCGGATCTAGATACCTTGCTTACCTGGCTGACTGAGCAGGAGGGTAAGGTCTTTTCTTCACTGGGCCTCAAGAGCGCAGCCGCCCTGACTCAGCTCCCCGATTTCCAGGAACGCCTGGTCATACGCGTTTTGCCGCATTCAGAAGGTCTGCGCCAATTAGAAGAACTGGGTTATTTGCATCGGCAGGTGATCGCCATGCAAGGCCCTTTTTCCAAAGAGCTAAACCTGGCTATGTTTCAGGCTTCCGAGGCCAAAATCCTGCTGACCAAAGATTCCGGTAGCCGGGGAGGCTTTGAAGAAAAGATTAGAGCAGCCCAAGCCCTGCATATGCAAATAGCTGTCCTTGAGGCGCCCTCCGCACCCGGTGGAATGGCTCTGGCCGAACTGGAACAAAAGATGCGAGAGATTTTCTTCATAGGAGAGTGTGAAAAGCATGTCTAGAGTAAAGATCATTGCCTGTGGCCTGTCTCCGTCTACGCTTACTTTGGAGGCCCACGCGGCTCTCAGCGAAGCGGACTTCTTTATAGGAGCTCGCCGCCTATTGGCTAGTTTTGTCCCCAGAGAAGCGGAGCAGGCAGAGGCTTACCTAGCCCAGGAGGTAGCTGATATTGTCGCTTCCAGGCCGAATAACAACTGTGCCGTGCTAGTTTCCGGAGATTCTGGCTTCTACAGTGCCGCTGCCGGCATCTGTCAATTCCTGGATGAAGCTCCGCAAATCTACCCCGGCATTTCTTCGCTATCCTATTTTTTCGCCAAGTTGGGTCGTCCCTGGCATAAAGCCAAGATTATTTCCTGCCATGGGCGTAAAGGAAACTTGCTGGCTGCCGTACGCCGGAATCAAGAAGTGTTTTGCCTTACCGGCAAAAATACTACAGAATTACTGCGGCATTTAACTGATTCTGGCTGCGGGGCCTTAACCGTCACAATCGGTGAAAATCTAGGTTTTACTACGGAAAAGATCCGCTCCGGGAAAGTGGAAGAATTGGCGCGGGAGACGGACTATTCTTCTTTGGCAGTTCTGCTCGTGGATAATCCAGCGGCCACTAAGGCTATTACTACCGGTATCATGGACACAGAATTCTGTCGTGGCTCACTGCCTATGACCAAGAGCGCGGTCCGGGCACAAGTGCAGAGTCTGCTCCAGCTAGAGCCAGACGATATTTGTCTGGACTTGGGTTGCGGTACGGGTTCAGTAGCCATTGAGATGGGCTTGGGAGCCTATGAAGGCCAGGTTATGGCGGTAGACAAAGAGGAAGAAGCGGGACAACTTCTAGCAGCCAATGCCTTAAGGTTTCAGCTGGATAATGTCAGCTTCCATAAGGCGGATATTGGGGAATTTCTTGCCACAGAGCCTCTTTGCGACAAGATCTTCCTCGGTGGGGGAGGGGCGAAAATTATCCCTCAGGTACTGGAATTCTTTGCCAGCCATGAGAGAGTAAAACGGCTGGTTTTGACGGCCATCAGCCTGGAGTCACTGGAGGTTGCCCTGGCGGCTATAAAAGCGCTGGGCCTTTCTGCCAAAATTATGCAGATCCAGGTTACGCGTGCCAAACATCTGGGCACAAACCACTTACTCATGGCCGAGAATCCCACTTTTATTTTGGAGGCCAGTCGATGAATCAACGTTTACTTATTGCTGCCACCAGTTCTGATTGTGGCAAGACAACTCTGACTTTGGCCTTGCTGGCAGCCTTAAAAGCGCGTGGCATTCCCTTATTGAGCTATAAATCCGGACCAGACTATATCGATCCCGCCTTTCATCGCCAGGCCCTGGGCATAGAGTCGTATAATTTGGATCCTTTTTTCCTGGATAGCGATGGCCTTTGCCAGATGCTGGACCTGGCTCATGACCGCCTGGCTATTATGGAGGGCGCTATGGGTTACTATGACGGTATTGGACTGGAAGGCAAATGCTCAAGCTACGAATTGGCTCAGGCCACGCACACACCGGTCATCTTGCTGATCAATGGAAAAAAACTCTACCAATCCGTGGCAGCTATGGCTCAAGGTTATCGTGATTTTCGCCTGGATTCGCGTATTAAAGGAGTAATCCTTAACCGGATAAAGCCCTATCTCTACCCCGGGATGAGTGCCATGCTTGCTCAAGTAGGCATCAAGACCTACGGCTTTTTACCGGAGCTGCCGGAGGCAGAATTGGCCAGCAGCTATTTAGGACTAAAACAGCCGACAGATGAGAAGTGGTCTCGAGTATTGCGCAGCCTGGCAGCAGCCGCGGAAGAGTATCTGGACCTGGATGGCCTCTTAGAATTAGCTAACTCCGCGCCAGAACTACGCTACCAGAAAAGGGAAATGGAGCCTCTCGGAAGCTTTAAGCTAGCTGTTGCCAGAGACGCTGCTTTTTGCTTCTTATACCCGGAAAACATCCTGCTCTTAGAAAAAATGGGAGCAGAGGTCAGCTATTTTAGCCCGCTGGCTGGGGACACTTTGATGGAAGATATCGACGCGCTTTACCTGCCCGGAGGCTATCCCGAACAATACGCGAAAGAGCTTGCCGCATCTGCTAGCAGATTTATCCTAAAAGAAGCCCTTGAGCAGGGAATGCCTTGTATAGCAGAAGGTGGAGGCTTCCTCTACTTACAGGAAAAACTGCAGGGTCAGCCCATGGTTGGCTTTCTCGAGGGAAGCTCCGAGCTGACTGATCACCTGCAGGGCTTTGGTTACCACTATATTGAGCCGCGCGAGATAGGAGCTTATCTCTTAGGCCAAGCCGGACAGCCTTTCCCGGCTCATTGTTTCCACTATTGTCGAACCGATGGTCCTGGTCAGGATTACAGCTACCGGCGAGCAGCTTCGGGTAAAAGCAAATTTTCCGGCTATGGCGGAATCCGTCTCTACTCAGGTATGGCTCATCTGTATTTCCCCGCCATGCTAAATGAGATAAGTAATTTCGCGCGCCAGGCCCTGGCTTACCAGACTGAAAAACAGAACTGACAATTGTAGTTTTTTAGAAGAGGTTGTGATACGAACGCGATCTTAGGAGAAAGAGAAAATGAGTAATTATGAGAATTTACCGCCACAGGAAATAGAGAACACCAGCTTCCAGATTATTCGCTCTGAGTTGAGTCACCGCCTGGATCCGGAACAAGAGCCGATCATCTTGCGCTGCATCCATACCAGCGCGGACTTTGATTACCAGGATAGTCTCTACTTCTCTGAGGGAGTGATTGAAAAAGCCTTAACAGCGTTTCAAGGCGGAGCCAATTTGATTACTGATACACAAATGGCCCTGGCCGGCATCAATAAACGCGCAGCTAAAGAGCTGGGCCTTAGCCTACACTGCTTTGTGGCCGACCCGGAGCTAGCGACAAAGGCCAAGGAATTAGGCGTTACCCGCTCTAAGCTGGCGGTAGAAAAAGGACTGAGCTTACCTGAGCCACAGATCTTGGTCATTGGCAACGCCCCTACTGCCTTGCTCCACCTGGCGGACTTAATCGCTAAGGGACAGGCGGACCCGGCGCTGGTGATTGGTGTGCCAGTGGGCTTTGTCAATGTCTTGGAAGCTAAGGCTGCCATTATGGAACAGCCCGTGCCACAGATAGTCAACCGAGGAAGAAAAGGCGGCAGCAATATTGCCGCCGCCATAGTAAACGCGTTGATGTATCAGCTGGTGGAGCGTTAATTAAACACGCTTCAGTTTCCAGTCGCCGCGACGGTAATAGTAAACAATTACTGACAGATCCGCGATCTCCGCAATTAGGAAGCTGATCCAGATTGAGTTCATGTCTACTTGCATGATCTTGACTAGAACGTACATCAGAGGCAGATGCACTGCCCAACGAGATACAAGAGTCGATACCAGGATAGGGCGGTTATAACCGGAACCAGAGAATGCGATGCGCATGCCAGAGCCGATTGAGGTGATTATGATGGCGATGGAGATCCAGCGCAGCATGGGTGTTCCTGCGGCCAGTACTTCCGCGTCGGGAGTAAAGATACCCAGGAAAGTTTGCGGGAAGATGATCAAGAGGACTGAGAAGACGGTAATAAGACCCGAGATGATAAAGGTGGAAATCCGGGTTAGGAAGGTAGCTTCCTCTATATTGTCGCGTCCCAGGGCATGACCGACTAAGGTAGAACCAGCAAAGATGAAGCCTAATATGGGTGTAAAGCTAAACATCATGAGCTTGGCGCCTAGTCCCATAACGGTTAGCGCTAAGGTACCGTAGCTGGTAATAAAGAGCATCATCAGGGAGTTAAAGCCTTGGCGGACCAGAAGTTGCAGGCCGGCAGGAAGTCCAATAGACAGTAACTGCAGATCGATCTCCTTGTCCAGTCGCAAGAGTCCTTTAAAGGAGATAGATACATCTTTTTTACCACGCAGCAAGATGATAAAGCCTGCCACAAAGGAGAGGGCGTTGAAGATAACGGTAGCCAGACCAGCTCCGTATACACCCAGGTTGAGACCGGGAATGGTGAGTGAGCCGATGCTGATAGACGGGAACATGAAGATAGGGTCAAAGATCAGGTTGCCGATAGAGGCTGCGATCATGATCTTCATAGGCGTCTTACTATCGCCGGTACAACGGAAAATGGTGTTTATTGAATAGGAGGAGAAGGCAATGGGCAGAGCAAAGATACGGATCATACCGTAATCTAACGCTGCCTGCTTGACCACTGGATCGTCCGAATATAGGTTGAGCAGAGGATGGATAAAGATAAGCAACAAGGCCGCAGTGATCAAAGCCAAGACGACCTTAAAGCTGATGGTCTGCTCGGAAATACGCTTGGTGCGTTCTTCTGTTTTGCGACCGAAAGATTGTGAGATCATCGAGACAGAGCTTGCCCCAGCGATCTCATTTAAAACGGTAAAAAGACCATAGATGGTAGAAAATAGGGTAACTCCGCCAATAGCCTCTTTGGAAATTTTTCCGACCCACATCATATCGATTAGGTCGTAGAAGGCTTGTAAAGAGTAGGCGATAATACTGGGATAAGAAAGCTTCCACAAATTACTGGTAAGCTCTTTCTTCCTCCGCGAATCTAAAACCGTTTCTTCCATCACTTGCCCCCTGCTGTTAAGAATTAGGGACCGGCTACGTAAATAAATACGCAATGGCGCGCAACAAGCCGCAGGCTCGGAAATAACTGAGCCTGACCCCTGAACTTTGATGAATGCTATTATAGCAGATAGGCCTTGGGAAAATTCGCTATAATACTGGTTGGCTCGCACGAGCGGTAACATTTAATAGAAAGAGAACTACTTATGGACAAGCTATGGGAAATAGTAAAACTCTTTATATACGGTCTGGTAGAAGGCATTACCGAGTGGTTACCCGTCAGTTCTACCGGTCACCTTCTACTCTTAGAGGAGCACTTACCCCTCAACTTCTCAGACAAGTTTCTGGCTTTTTTCCGGATTGTTATCCAGCTGGCTGCAATTTTAGCTGTAATCATATACTTCTGGCAGGAAATTTGGCCGGTGAAGAGTTTAGCCGGCCTTTCTGGTGGCTACCAGGGCAACCTAATTAAGGAAGAAAACCCGGTATTATTGCGCTTGGGTTCCTATTATCTGGATCGGGCCACAATTTTTCTTTGGCTTAAGATCATTCTGGCCTGCCTGCCAGCGGCCATCGTAGGATTGCTCTGGGATGATGTATTTGAAGCTAAATTCTATAATCCCTTTAGTGTTTCACTTGCGCTGATCATCGTGGGTGTTTGCTTTATTCTGATCGAATCACTGCAGGGTCAGGCAACACCTCGCTATCAAAGCGTAGCCGATATTACCTGGCAGATGGCGCTTTTTATTGGCCTTTTCCAGATGCTGGCAGGAGTCTTCCCTGGTGTATCACGTTCTGGTGCCTGCATCCTGGCGGGCCTGATTCTGGGTCTCGCGCGACCAGCGGCCGCTGCCTTTAGCTTCTACCTGGCAATTCCCGTTATGTTAGGAGCCAGCTTTTTAAAGCTGTTACGACTGGACCTGGCACCTGGCAGCTACGAGCTCCTGGGACTCGCTTTGGCCTCTTTGGTTGCCTTCATCGTATCTATGTTAACTATTCGCTTTTTCCTGGGATTTGTCAGGAGCCATAGCTTTTTACCATTTGCCATCTACCGAATCATTCTCGGCTTTGTGGTACTCATCAGCGGATAAAGGAGTTAGTCCATGTCGAAATTAGCTTTTTTCCTAGACTTGACCGACTGGCCTTGTCTGGTAGCCGGTGGCAGCGCGCTTTGCGCAGAACGCTCAAGAGATCTCTTGGAAGCGGGAGCCATTCTCTCTTGCTGGTCAGAGGATTTCAGTGAAGGTTTTAATAAATTAGTGGCTAACTACCGTGATCAGATTTCGCTGATCCGTGGCCGTTTGGACACTACTTTACTTAGCCATATGCTCAAGTCACAGCAGGGACCGCGTCTGGTGGTGCTGGCTACTGATGAGCCGGAACTGGATCTGGCCCTTTGGCAAGTGTGCGAGGCGCATAGTGTGCCCGCTTGCCTTCCAGAGCGCCCGGGCCGCCTGGATTTTGGCCATACTATTGATCGCGGTGCCCTACGCATGGCTGTTTCCGCGGAGACAGCTCCAGAAGTAGAAGAAATGCTGGGTCGACGTATGGAAAGAGAGTTATCACGCGACTGGATTGAGGGTTCCGAGGCCTATGCCGCTTTGCGCAATTCGGAAGCTATTAAGGCCCGCCACCCTGATTTACGTGACCCGGAGCTCAGAGAACTTGCCGCAGCTCTCCTGGACTGTAACGGACGTTTTGCCGCGGCCAGGATCCGCACAGAAAGGCGTTTAGGTAAAGAATTTAATGGTTAGTGATTTTCAAAGTGGATTTAGTGAACGCAAGCATAACCTTTTGTCAAAAAGACCGCGTTTAGAAGAGCAAGCTGATTTTTCCTTTGCGGATCTTAAGGCTTATCTAGCAGAGATACCACCACTGGATACAGACTGCCGTGATGCTTCTTATAAGGCCTGGAACGGTCTTTGCAAACCCTTGCATTGCCTTGGAATATTGGAAGATATTATAGCTGAGATGGCCGGCATGCAGGGCGAAGAGCAAGTAAACCTCCGGCCGGCAGCTCTCTTTTGTTTTGCCGCTGATAACGGCATTGTGGAAGCAGGTGTCAGCCAGAGTGGCCAGGAGATAACGGCGCAGGTCTTAAGTAATATGGCGGCAGGTCAGGCTACAGTAGCTATTTTCTGCCGTAACCAGCAAATGGACTTTTATCCCGTGCATGTAGGAGCCAGCCACTATAAAGAACGCTGTCCTGGCGTAATCGACTATCCCATTTGTCCTCAGGGAACTCGCAATTTTCTCAAGACAGAAGCCATGACTGAGCAGGAGACCCTGGCTGCCCTGCAATTGGGAATCAGCCTCGCAGACTTAGCTCATGAGCAAGGCTATAAATTAGTTGTCGGTGGCGAGATGGGTATTGGCAACACCACCACCTCAACGGCTCTGGCTACGCTTTTGCTGGACTTAGATCCCTTCCAGGTGACTGGCAGAGGTGCTGGCCTTTCGGATACAGCTCTTCTGCGCAAAAAACAGGTGATCCAAGAAGCTAAAATACGCTACGCCTCTTATAAAAATGATCCTTTCCGTGCTTTGTCGGCTGTGGGTGGCTTAGACATCGCCTCCTTGGCGGGGCTATACCTGGGAGCGGCTCACAACCGTATGCCAGTAATTTTAGATGGGCTCATCTCCTACGCCGCAGCTTTGGTCGCTTGCAGGTTAGCACCTCAGGCCAGAGCTTATCTGCTGGCCAGCCATTTGCCCCAGGAAGCGGCGGGTCAGGCTATCGCCAGCGACCTTAAGCTAAGACCTTTCCTGGATTTGGGCCTCTCTCTGGGCGAAGGCGCGGGGGCCTTGTTTCTCTTACCTCTCTTAGACATGGCAGTGGCAGAATTGCAGGAGATGCCTTCCTGGGATGATGGCAAGATTGAGGCTTACGAAGATTATCAGGAAAAACATGAAGTCAAATAAGACTTGCTATATTGAGCTGCTGCAGGCAGAAGAAAGCCCTAAAACTGGGGAAAATTTCATCCGCACGCGATCACGAGCGGTGGATCTTTTGTCTTATCGCGCTCTCCTAGCTATTGGTGGCAGTAAGTCCGGCAAGTCTCGTCTTTTAGAGAACTGGGCTCAAGCCGCCGCTAAAGCCTTAGATGCTCCGCTTATATATTTGGCGACCCTCCAGGCGGATGAGGATCCGGAAAATCAGGCTCGTATTGCGCGCCATCAGGCGCAGCGAGCAGGCAAAGGCTTCCACAGTTTGGAAATTGCCTATGATCTGACCCGTCAGTTGGACGAGATACCCCAGGGATCAGTGGTGCTCTTGGAGTGCCTGGGTACTCTTTTGGCAAATGAATGTTTTGATCCGGCTAACGCTGATCGTCAAGCCTTATGGCAGGATTCAGCGAAACTTATCAGTGACAGTTTACTGGCAGATCTGGCTCAGATCATGGACCGGACCGGTTTGCTGCTTATTGCGGCCAACGATGTGTTTTGTGATGGAGAGATCTTTACCGGTGGTACCCGTACCTGGTTAGAGGCCAATGGCCTAATTTTACAAGGCCTGGCCCAAAGGTCTGATCTCTTGGCCCTTGAGGTAAGCGCCGGCTTGCCCTTAATGCTGCATAAACGTTCGCAAACCGTAGATAGTGAAATAGCGGAGGAAATCTGAGCGTGGGTAGTAAGCAACATAGCTTTGGCAGTTTTTGGCGTGGCCTTTGCTGCTCTTTTTCGACTTATTCTCTTTTGCCGCCGCCCGGCTACCGTTACCGGGAAGGGGATCTTGCCTATTGCCTGGCAAGCTTTCCTCTGGTGGGCTTTTGCCTCGGCCTCTTTTCCTGGCTGCTGCTGTTGGTGAGCCGTAGCCTGGCCTTCTCGGCAGGCCTGTTTGCCGCTTTCAATTTTGCGCTGCAAGCCATTCTTACTGGTGCTATCCATCTGGATGGCTTTGCCGATGCCGCTGACGGCATCTGGTCGCGGCGTGACCGAGAGCGTATGCTCGAGATCATGCACGACCCACATATCGGCCCCATGGCCGTGATCGCCTTGATTGTGCTTGCCGTAGTTGATGTAGCCCTGGAAGCGGAGTTAGCTGCGCGGGCGGTATCGGTTTGGCGGCTGGGACTTAGTTTTGCTTTATTGGAAGGTTTGACCAGGACTCAGACTGCGGCCTTGATCTTGCGGCTGCCCTCTGCGCGCGAAGATGGTATGGCCAAGTCTGCCAACGCGGTCCAGGCCCCTAAAAGCGAACTTCTAGTCTGGTCGTTCTTTGTGATATCCAGCCTGGCGCTCCTCTGTGTTTGGGGCTGGACAGCTTGCTTCCTGCCCTTGGCCGTGCTTTTAGCTACTTATGCTTTCGCGCGTTACACGCTGGGCAAGTTTTCCGGCATGACAGGTGACCTGGCCGGCTACTACCTTTGCCTACTGGTCCCTCTGACCCGCTTGCTTTTGCTCTTGATTATGGGTTGATAAGAGCGTTTAGATCGGCTTACTTGAGAAAGGAAACAGAAATATGATTTTGGTTTATGGTGGAGCTTATCAGGGCAAGTTGGATTTTGCCCGTTCATTATTGAAAGATAACTATGTGGAACTGCCGGATCTGGCTCAGTGGGAGGACGTGGTGGCCACAGGAGAGGCAGCACTGCTTGGACTCGGTATGGATCTGGGCCTGCTGGTGGCAGACATTGAGGACTGGCTGGAGCGCAACTATCGCTTATCTAATGCTGACTGGGATGAAAGCCTGACTCTGCTTACCGAGAGCATGCCGGAACCTGCGGTCATCGTGATTGAGGACCAAGGCCAGGGCGTAGTGCCCCTCGACGCTGAGCTGCGAGCCAAGCGTGAAGCAAACGGCAGAGCTCTGCAATATTTTTCTTCTCAGGCGACCGAGGTTTACCGCATTATGGCTGGTCAGGCTTTGCAGTTGAAAGGTGGTAATTGATGCCTTGGCGGGAATTGGGTTTTGCGCAGCTGACAGCTTACAGTTTTAATCTCACGGCTGCCCTGGCCATGCTGTTGGATTTTACCTTTGGTGACCCGGAGAGCTTCCCTCATCCGGTAGTGGGCGTAGGTAAGCTCATAGCTTTTCTGGATCGCCGACTGAATCGACCTTTGCTCACAGATCAACAGCGATTGTCTCGGGGCGTGCTGGTTGCTGCTTTCATTCCGGCGGGACTTACTCTCTGCCTCTATGGCTTTCTCAAAATTTTCTATCACATTCATCCGCTGTTTTATCTGGCTGCGCGCCTTTTCCTGGCTTATCAGTTGCTGGCGCTCAGAAGTCTTGGCCATGAGGCAGAACAAGTAGCCGTGGCTATGCGTGAGCAGGGCATCGTGGCCGCCCGCGCCCTACTATCGAGGATCGTGGGACGTGACACAGAACAACTGACCGCGCCTGAGATCGTAAAGGCCACCGTCGAAACCGTGGCAGAAAATTTTAGCGATGGAGTGGTAGCACCCCTGTTTTTCCTTGTCCTCTTCGATTTGCCGGGCATGTTCTTTTATAAAATAGTAAACACTCTGGATTCGATGCTGGGTTATCGCAATTCCCGTTATGAGTACTTTGGTAAGTTCGCTGCCAAGCTGGATGATGCGGTAAATTTCATACCGGCGCGCCTGGCCGCTTTATTTCTCTGGTTTGCCAGTTGGTTCTGTGGACTAGATGGCAAAGCTGCCTGGCAGATCTATTGGCGTGACCGGAAAAATCATCTGTCCCCCAACTCTGGCCATCCGGAGGCGGTTGCGGCTGGCGCTTTGGGGCTCGCCTTGGGCGGTACCCATACGTATGGCGGTCAGACTGTAGTAAAACCGACTATCGGTAAGGAAACACGTCTGCCTGATATTGAAGACATAGATCGCGTGGTCAAACTGCTCAATGTGGCAGCCGTTTTGGCTTTGGCCCTTTTACTGCTGGGGCGCTACGCCTGGGAACGTTTTATTTGGTGATTAATTATGGGAACACAAGCAAAAACTGATTTAACCAAGGCTGAACTCTTAGCCGCTATGCCGCACGGGGCTGACCGTCAAAAGGTGGCCGACATTTGTGGCCTGGATCCGGATCAGATCTTAGATTTTTCGGCTAATATCTTTGCGCCGGGTTTTACCCCTGCCATAGAAAAGAGTGTTAATAGTGCCGCAGCTAAGATTTATCCGGAACCTTACGCGGACAGCCTGCGCCAGGAGTTGGCTAAAAAACGTAAGTTAAGACCGGAACAGATCCTGCTGGGCAATGGGGGGGCAGACCTCATCTATCGCCTGGCTGGGTTTCTGCGTACCTGCCCCAATTTCCCCTTGCGCTCAGAAGTACTGGTGTTGGCTCCCGGCTTCTCTGAGTATGCTAAGGCCTTAAGAGCTTATGGTCTGGGAATAAAAGAATATCCCTTAAAAGCTGACCTGGATTTCCGCGTAGACGAGGAGATTCTAGCTTATCTTGATCAAAGTACACTGGCGGTCTGGCTCTGCCAACCGCAGAATCCAACTGGTCAGCTGCTGGACTCAGAACTTCTGGCAAAACTAAGGAGAGCTTGCTCTGAGAACGGCATTTATCTAATCCAGGATGAATGCTTCTTGGATTTTCTCTCGCCGGCTGAGTCTGAGGCATGCAGTTTGAGCCCGGGACTTAAGCCTCAGGAATTCGTGCTCAAGTCCTTTACCAAACTCTATGGTATGCCCGGATTGCGCTTGGGCTGGCTGGAAGCAGGTAGCGTGGAAACGCTGGAGCTCTTGCGTGCCCAAACTCCTACCTGGCAGGTATCGGGTCCTGCTCTGGCTGCCGGATTGGCTGCGCTTCTGACGCCGCATGAGGAACTGGAACAGTGGCGATCTCAGATAGATGAAGAAAGAGCAAAACTCAGCCGCGCCCTTACTGCCTTTGGCGCGAGCCAGATTACAGGTAAGGCTAATTTCCTCTTCTTTCGGCATAAATTGGAGGATCTGCAAGTTAGGCTGTTACAAGACACAGAACGTCCTGTATTGATCCGTAACTGCGCGGGCTATGCCGGCCTCAGCGCCGGTTACTATCGCATAGCAGTCTTAGAGCCGGAAGAAAACTCGCTCTTAATACGGGCGCTGGAGCGTCTGGCAAAGACCAGGCAGTCAGAGCCAGCGCAGCCTGAAACCAAGGCGAAGTTTCAAATTGTAGGGGTGAACGCTCTTGAGCGCGCTTCAGTTTTAGTTGAAGAACAGAAACCCGTCAGCACGGAAACTCGTTTGCGTAAGCTTCAAGAGAGCCTCCGCGGTCAAGGCCCTTTGAGCCTTATGGTCTTAGGCTGCTCTTCTTCGGTTGGTAAGAGTGTTATAGCGGTAGGACTCTGCCGCCTCTTTGCGCGCCTGGGTTTCCGGGTCATGCCTTTTAAATCACAGAATATGGCGGAGTATGTGGAACAGGCGGACGGACGTCGCTTTGCCGTGGCGCAGATGCAGATGGCCGAGGCCGCCTGTCAGGATTACATACCGGAGATGAATCCAGTCCTGCTTTGCCCCAAGACGGAGCGCGGCTCCGATGTTTATCTTTTGGGCAATTACTGGCAAAGCCCTTCCGCAGGTCAATATTATAAGATTAAACATCAGCTGTGGTCGGAAGTAGAGAAGGCCTACCTCGAGCTTGAAAGCCGAGCGGATATAATTATCATTGAGGGCGCGGGCAGCCCGGCAGAGATCAACTTGCAAAAAGATGACTTTGTCAATTTAGGCCTGGCCAGGCGCTTAGACCTGCCCTGTATTCTGGTGGGAGATATCGACCGGGGTGGTGTCTTTGCCGCGCTCTATGGTACTTTGGCCTTGACCGGTGAGCTTGGCCAGGAGCAGATCCGCGCCATGTTGATCAATAAATTCCGCGGTGATCCCAAGATCCTGGCTCCTGGTCTGGTACAGTTCGAAACCCTGGCTCGCAAGCCGCTCCTGGGTGTTATGCCTAGATTCCCTCATCTCACTCTGGAACGCGAAGACACCATGTCAGATGACACGTCCAGTTACAGCAGGGAAGAGCGAGAAACAGCTTACGACCTTTTGGCCGATGGCCTGGCGGAGCATTTAGACTTGGAGCTTTTAAGCAAAATTATTTTGCGGCAAGACTAAGGAGAATTTTATATGGCTGCTACAGCAAAAATTTTAGAAGAACTTTATCAACTGACAGTCGAACGTGATAAGGATCCGGTAGCGGGCTCCTATACTAATTATTTATTGGATAAAGGTTCGGATCGTATCTTGCTAAAACTGGGTGAACAATGCCTCAGCCTTATTCTAGCAACTAAGAACGAAGAAGATGAGCAACTTAAGAATGAGCTGGCGGACTTGCTTTACCATCTCACGGTTTTGCTTTATACTCGTGGCCTGGACTGGCAAGAAATATACGAAGAACTGGAAAAGCGTAGAAGGGAAAACGCTTGACAGTCGAGTCCTTTGTGCTATAATTGCTAGCGCTTGTTTCGCACAAGTCTTTTTTATTGTGGACGAAAAGCCCAAGCAATAATAATGTAATGTATTAGAGAAACAGCGTGAGTATCGGACTCTCGACTAGCTGGAGGTATAAGAGAATATGGCCAAACCCGGTGCAAGAGAAAGAATTGCCTTAGTGTGTGAAGAATGCAAACAACGCAACTACACCACCAAGAAGAACAAAATGAATACTACGGAAAAGCTTTCCCTTAATAAGTATTGTCCGTTTTGCCGCAAGCATACCAAACACAACGAATCCAAATAAGGATCAGCAGGTAGGCTGGTGTCCTTTGTGGATGCCTGACTTTGAGAAAGAGGAAGACCATGGCAAAAAACGAGCAAAAAGATAAAGCAAAGAACAAGAAAGATAAGCCTTCATTTGGCCAACGAATCAGATCTTGGTTCAAGGGTATTCGGGCAGAACTTAAGAAAGTAACCTGGCCGGAAAAACTCAAATTCCGTAAGAACGTTGCCGCTGTACTTGTGATCATCATTGTTTCTGTAGTCGTGATCTACTTCTTTGATACTCTAGTCACAGCCTTCTTGAATGTAACCGGCTTCTACGAGATAAAGCCAAATGAAGCGCCTCTGGCAGTTCAGCCCGCAATCGAAACGTCGATCGCAGAAGAAGCTCCGCCTGAGGAACAGGAAGCTGAGCCGGAAACTAAAGAGAACGAGGAAGAAAAGGCTGCTGAAGCGGAAAAAGTTGAAGCAACCGCTGAAGAAACTACGGGTGACAAGTAACACCCTGGCAGCTTGATAGACCAGAAAGAAAGCTAAGGATGTCAGAGAGAAACACAAAAGATGCACTGTGGTATGTAGTCCACACTTACTCCGGTTACGAGAACAAGGTTAAGAACACTTTGGATATGATCGTGGAAAATCGGGGTCTGCAGGACTATATCCAAGAAGTCTTGGTGCCCACCGAAGAAGTGGTGGAGATCAAGGATGGTAAGCGTAAGACTTACGAGCGCAAGATCTACCCTGGCTATATTTTGGTTAAACTCGTACTCACAGACGAGATTTGGTACATTGTGCGTAATACCCATGGCGTCACCGGCTTCGTTGGTTCTTCCAGCACTAACCCCGTGCCGCTGACGGATGAGGAACTCATGATCATGGGGCTGGAATCCAACTGGGAGCCCATTGTGGACTACGGTATTGGTGACTCTGTAAAAATCATTTCCGGTCCTCTGGATGGTTTTGTGGGCACAGTAGAAGAAATCAACAACGAGAAAAAGAAACTCACGGTTTTGGTATCCATGTTTGGCCGCGAAACCCCGGTTGAGCTGGAACTTACTCAGGTGCTCAGAGTTTAATGAGCAGAGCCAGCGCGCATGGCCTTAAAGCTATGTGGGCGTTTATTTTGCTGTATAGCAGCAGCCGAGTCTAACTTAGCTCTGCTTTCAGAATAGATTTTAGAAAAATTGGGAGGTGGCATATGGCAAAAAAAGTAGTAGCCATGGTCAAACTGCAGATCCCCGCAGGTAAAGCAACACCAGCGCCGCCGGTCGGACCAGCCCTTGGACAACACGGATTGAACATTGCTCAGTTCACCAAGGAATTTAATGAAAGAACCAAGAATGATATGGGAATGCTTATCCCTGTCATTATCACCGTTTATGCGGATAGGTCCTTTACTTTCATTACCAAGACTCCGCCCGCAGCGACCTTGATCAAGAAAGCGATCAACCTGGAAAAAGGTTCAGGTGAGCCTAACAAGAAAAAGGTAGCTTCTTTGCCTTGGGCCGAGTGCCTTAAGATCGCCGAGATCAAATTCAAAGAATCCAACGCCGCCAGCCTTGAGACTTGTGCTCTGATGGTGGCTGGTACTGCCCGTAGCATGGGCGTAACTGTTCCGGATATTCCGGAAGAGCTTAAGGCTTAAGGAGGAGTCGACTTATGGCAAAACACGGAAAAAGATACCGCCAGTTGCGCGAAAAGTTTGATTCTTCTCAGACTTATTCCGCTCACGAGGCTTTAGGCCTGACGGTAGATATGGCAAACGCCAAATTTGACGAAACTATCGAAGTTCACCTGCGCTTAGGCGTTGACTCCCGTCACGCTGACCAACAGGTACGTGGTTCTGTAGTACTGCCTCATGGTACCGGTCGCGAGATGCGTGTCTTAGTTATCGCTAAAGGACCCAAGGCTGAAGAAGCCAAAGAAGCCGGCGCTGATTTTGTAGGCGACGAAGACATGATTCAGAAGATCCAGAATGAGAACTGGTTTGACTTCGACATCATGATCGCAACCCCTGACATGATGGGTGTCGTAGGACGCCTGGGTCGTATCTTAGGTCCTAAGGGCCTGATGCCTAACCCCAAGTCTGGTACCGTAACCATGGATGTAGCCAAAGCAGTTCACGACGCTAAGGCCGGTAAGATTGAGTATCGTCTTGATAAGACCAACATCATCCACTGCATTATCGGTAAGTCCAGTTTCGGTCAGGAAAAGCTTGAAGAAAACTTCAATACTCTCTTAGATGCAGTGATCAAGGCGAAGCCCGCTGCCGCTAAGGGCCGTTATATCCGCTCTTGTACTGTGACCTCCAGCATGGGCCCCGGTATCAAGGTAGAAACCAGCATCTAGCTAGAACACAGCCGGCAGTGCTTATTAAAGCCGATCCGGCCTCAAACTAATAAATACACCTAATCGCCCAAGACAGCCGGTGGCAGTACATTGCCGTAAACCCGGCCGAGGCGGAGTAGTAAGACTTTTCTTGCCCCTCCGCATCCTCTAGCGAGAGGGGTATTTAAATACATAATAGGAGGAAAGAGAATGCCAGGTAAAGCAAGTTTGGCTATCAAGCAAAAAGCCCTCGATAACCTGATCCAGGCCGTTGATGGTGCTGAGTCCGTAGTTTTCAGTAACTATCAGGGCCTCACCGTTGACCAAGATACAGAGATGCGTAAGGGTATGCGGGAAGCCGGCGTTAGCTACACGGTAGTTAAGAACACGCTGGCCTTGCGCGCTTTCGACCAAATGGGTATCACCGGTTTGGAAGAAATTTGCAAGGGACCTACCGCTATCGCTTGGAGCAAGGAAGATGTTACCCTTGCCCCTCGTTTAGTCAAGAAGTATGTTGACCAGTTTAAGAAGACTGAGATCAAAGGCGGTATCGTCAATAATGAGCTCAGCGACCTTGACACGATCCAGGCTCTGGCCAACATCCCTACACTCGAGGTCCTCTACGGACAATTAGTCTCCAGACTGATCTTCCCCGTTACCTCTTTAGCAATGACCTTAGGCGCGTTAGCTAAAAAAGGTGAGGAAGCCGGCATTGAACAAGTTGCCGATCTCGTAGAAGCCAAGACCGAAGAAGCCCCTGCTACAGAGGATGCCCCTGCCGCAGACCAAGCGGAAACACCCGCTGACCCCGAAGTCACTGAATAATTTGGAGGAAATATACATGTCTAACGAAAAAATTACTCAAATGATCGAAGATATCAAGACCCTCTCTGTCTTAGAGTTAAACGACTTAGTCAAAGCTCTGGAAGAAGAATTTGGCGTATCCGCTGCCGCTATGATGGCTGTTGCTCCTGGTGCTGCAGGTGGCGCTGCCGGCGGTGCTGAAGCTGAGGAGCAGACCGAGTTCGACGTAATTCTGAAGTCCGCTGGCTCCAGCAAGATCAACGTTATCAAGGCTGTTCGTGAGATCACTGGCCTGGGCCTCAAAGAAGCCAAGACTCTGGTTGACGAAGCACCCAAGCCTGTTAAGGAAGGCATTGAGAAGGCTGAAGCTGAGGAGATCCTCAAGAAGCTGCAAGATGCCGGTGCTGAAGCTGAGCTGAAGTAAGCTAACTTATCTTTACCCTTAGCTGACAACAGAAGCTGAGGAAAAAATTCCAACATTTGTTGGTTAATGTGGGTATCTCAAAACACCAAAGTGTTAGAGATACCCTTTTTTATGCTTACTTTCTTGAGATTAATACGTGGCTGACGGTTACAATTAGCTTATTCAGAGAAAAGTTGCAAGATCTAGTTACCTTGCTTGGAGACGACTAAGATCTTGCTTAGAAAAAAGGAGATCTGAGATGTTAGTTGCCAAAAATTATGCAGAGGAACTTGTACGTCTGCGCCGTCACTTTCACCGCATTGCCGAGCCTGGCTGGTTTGAGTTTGAAACCACTCTGGATATAATAGCCAGCTTAAAAGAGGGCCCCTGGAAAATCCAATCAGGCAGAAAAATTCACGACCAGGAACGTATGGGCTTGCCCAGCGACAAGGAAAGGGCTGACTACCTCGCTCGGTATGTTGATCACAAGGCTTTGATTGTCAAAGCCGATGGATTAGGCCTCAGTGAAGCAGAGACCAATGATCTCCTGGATAATTACACGGGCCTGGTCGCGGACTACGATACGGGTAGGCCGGGACCGTATGTGGTTATACGTTTCGATATTGACGCGCTTCCCATGCGTGAGAGTCAGAGTCCTGACCATCGCCCCAATCGTGAAGGTTTTGCGGAATCGACGGGACGAGCAACTCATGCCTGTGGCCATGACGCGCATATCAGCCTGGGGCTTTGCTGCGCGAAAATCATTGCGAGCTCCGAAATACTCACCGGTAAGTACAGATTGATCTTTCAACCTGCTGAAGAAGGCACGCGTGGCGCCTACAGCATGGTAAAACGCGATCTGGCGTGTGGCGCGGACTTCTTACTCGCGAGCCATATCGGTCTGGGGATTCCCAGCGGCAAAGTGGGTGTTGGGTCTGAGTATTTTCTGGCCAGCAGCAAATACGATCTAAATATTCAAGGAAGGGAAGCTCATGCCGCCAGCAATCCTGAGGATGGGCGCAGTGCCCTCCTGGGAGCAGCCAGCCTGGCGCTCAGCCTTTCCTATCTCACTCAGGTAGGTAAAGGCAAAGCCTGGCTCAACGTGGGTGAGCTAAGAAGCGGCACGGCAGCTAACATTGTACCGGGTGAGGCGGAACTGCGCTTTGAGCTAAGATCTGATCGCCAGCCGGTCCTTGAGCAATTAGCTGAGAAGGTAGCCCGTATGGTGGAAGGAGAAATGTCTGGCCGTGAACTAACTTATCAGCTGGAACGTGTTACTTCTGCCGACGCGCTGGACGAAAAATATCTGCCGGCTTACCGTCATTTGGGCGCTGGGCTTGCGGCAGAACTGGGAAGTCAGGGCTTTGATATAATCTTGAGCCCCCAATTCGGCGCGTCTGAGGATGTGGTTGCCTGGATCAATAAAGTTTGGGCTGAAGGTGGCCAGGTCATGCACTTGATGTTGGGCGCTGATATCAGCGCCAGCCATCATAATCCGGCCTTTGATCTGGATGAGAGCGCGCTGCCCCAGGCATTGGGTGCTCTGGAGGCCACGCTCTATTATTTCCAAGGTCTGTAATCATGTTATGATTAGGAGGCTTAGAGAGAAAAAGCGGACTAGTGGTCCGGAAAAGAGGAACTAGACTATGTTAGATATAAATCTGTTGCGTCACGACCCCAGGATGGTGGAAGAAGCTCTGGCCAAGCGCGGCCTGCAGGTACATCTGGATGATTTCCTGCAAAAAGATGAGGAGCGCCGTTCTTTGATCCATGAGACGGAGCAAATGAAGGCAGAGCGCAATCGTAAATCTCAAGAAGTACCCAAGCTCAAAAAAGCCGGTGAAGACGTATCCGGACTGATCACGGAAATGCGTGAACTGGCTGACGGTATTAAAGAACGTGATGAGCGTTTGCAGGCATTGGACTCTGAAATGCGCGAGTTTATGCTGGGCCTGCCTAATATCCCGGCTTCTTCTGTAGTGGCTGGTGGTAAAGAATGCAATCAGGTGATGAAAACTTTTGGCAAGAAGCCGGAGTTTGACTTTGAGCCCCTGCATCACGTGGATATCGCGGAAAAACTGGGCCTGATCGACTATGCCCGCGGCGTAAAGCTGGCCGGATCCGGATTCTGGATGTATCGCGGCCAAGGCGCTCTCTTAGAGCGTGCCCTGCTTAATTTCTTCATGGATCAGCATATTAAGGATGGCTATGAGATGATCCTGGCCCCCTTTATCCTCAATTATCAGTGTGGCCTGTCTGCGGGCCAATTCCCCAAATTTGCTGAGGATGTGTTCCAACTTCGCCTGCAAGGCAAGGAAGAGGACGAGTTTGGTCAGGACTTTAACCGCTTTCTCTTACCCACCTCGGAGACTGCTTTGGTTAACCTCTTCCGTGACGAAATCCTGCCGGAAGAAGACTTGCCCATCAAGCTCTTCTCTTTATCTCCCTGTTTCCGCCGTGAAGCCGGATCCTACCGCGCTGAAGAGCGTGGCATGATCCGTGGCCATCAGTTCAATAAGGTTGAAATGTTCCAATATACCAAGCCGGAAGATTCTCCGGCAGCTCTGGAAGAACTGATCGGTAAGGCCTGTAACCTGGTAGAGCAGTTGGGTCTACACTTCCAGTTGGTAAAGCTCGCGGCCGGAGATGTTTCTGCTTCTATGCGTGAGACTTGGGACATTGAGGTCTACATTCCCAGCATGGGTGGTTATAAGGAAGTTTCTTCTGTTTCCAACGCTGGTGACTATCAGGCGCGGCGCGGCAATCTTCGCTATCGTGACCAGGAAACCGGTAAAGCAGAATTCCTCCATACTTTAAATGGCTCTGGCCTGGCGACATCTCGTATTTTCCCGGCCATCCTGGAGCAAAACCAGACGAAAGACGGTCGGGTAAGAGTGCCGGAAGTATTACGTCCCTATCTCAATGGTCTGGAGTATTTAGGCTAAAAGTTTACTGAATTAAGGTTCAGTTTTGGGGGGAGCCGTCGCGATAGGAAAGCGGCGGCTTTCTTCTGTCGCCGCTGCTTCCGCCTCCGCTTCTGAGGCTCTTTCGGAAGCTCTGACGATGCTTTCCTGAGCTTGCTGCTCTTCCTGTAGTTGCCCTTCCGCCTGGGTTAGGAAACAATCTTCCGGATAACTGTATTCCGCATTCCAGAGAATCCATTCACTATAGCCGGCATCGTAAAGGGCCTGGATTTGCTGGCGGATCTCCCAGGGACCATATTCCATGTAGTAGCCGGGTACCAGCCAATTGGCGGTAAAGGCTTGCAGCCAGGGACGCAGCTTAGCGTAACCTTTCTGGAAGCTGGCTTTTTCGCCGTCGATCATGGCATTCTGCACGACTTCATATGGCTCCAGGTCCGGTTTATCAAAAAAGTTGTGACCAATGTAGGAGCCTACGCCGTTGCCCTGGCTACCTAAGGAAGAGTTGGCGTAGTGTGAAGGGTAGATCATGGGACAAATGGCGTCGATCGCGGTTAGCCCGATAGTGGACCAGTTCTGACCGATCAGTTTGCCGTCCACCTCAGACGTCATAACAATGGAAAAGAGATCGGCGGTCACAGGTACGCCCAGCTCCTCTTGAATCTTAATGCGGGCGAATTCCAAAAAACGGTTGATAGCGTATTCTTTGGGAATTGTCTCCTCCACTTTTTTATAGATAGGTGGTTTGTCGCTATCCGGCGCGCCAGTAGGGAAGCGCACGTAGTCGAACTGGATCTCATCCACGCCCATATTCACCACCTCGGTGGCGATATCTACCAAGTAGGCCCAATAGCGGGTGTCGTAAGGATTGGCAAAAGACTGGTTGCCTTCCAAGGGGAAAGTTAAAAGCTGGCCGTCAGTATCAATGAGGCAGAGGTCAGGTCGTTTCTGCGGCATCAGCTCATCCTTAAAGCAAACAATGCGGGCGATCACGCGTACGCCGGCGGCATGACAGCGTTCTATGATTGCTTCCAGATCTAACTCGCCAGTAGAAGCGCCAATTTCCTGGGCTAGAGGGACCTGGCTATCATAGGTGAGCCCCCAGCTTTCTTTAACATCAATGACAAAAGCGTTTACTTCTGACCAGGAAGCCAGCGCCAAAGCCTCATCCAAGTTCTTGGCCCGCCCCAGGTAAATTCCTTTTACCGGTGACAGACTTTTATACTCGGTGCTTTTGGCCTGAACACGCGGCAGTTCGCCGAACTGCTCGTTAAGTATCTCCTGCATGGATTCCTGCTTAACACTCAAAGCTTGACGCGGTGGAGGCTCTGTAGCAGAAATGGATAATTGCGCCGTGGTTTCCTCAACGTCTTCCACTTTGAGTTCGTCCATGCGCTTATGAAAAAGCCTGCTGATCAGAAAAATCTGGCCGGCCAGGAGCACTACCAGTAAAATTACGATCAGCACAAAGCTAAAAGGCTTGGGCTTTTTAGGGTCATTGAGGAAAATCCTGTTCATAGAAGGAGAATAGCACAGACCGGCCTGCTTAGACTAGGGCTCTTAACGCGTCTTCGGTCTGTTTGTATTTTATCTTTACCCACGACTTTGCTAGACTGTTTCTATGACCATAGCAAGACACACAGGCCCTGAGCGTTGGACGACTGTTAAGCGAGAAGCGCAGATCGAATTTGTCGAGAAAAAATCCCGCTTTATTGGTATCTGCCTGCCTATTCGTGACAGTGAGGAAGCGGAAGCCCGTCTGGCCCGTTGCCGTAGAGAATACTCTCAGGCCAGCCACTGGGTCTATGCCTGGCGCCATATCTTTCCAGAGCGGGGAGGACGCTGTTCGGATGACGGTGAGCCACAGGGCACAGCCGGCCTGCCAGTTTTAGATGTACTGCGCAAGCAGGAGATTGATCAGGCCCAGATTTTAGTTGTACGTTATTTTGGCGGTGTGCTTTTGGGCACTGGTGGCCTGGTAAGAGCCTATGGACGAGCCGCTTCTGAGGCATTAGCCGCGGCCGAGCCTTACACACTGGCTTTGCGCCAGCGCCTGCGCCTGGTAGTTCCCTATAGCTACTATGACAAGATGCGCTATCGTCTGCAAGAAGCAGGCTTTTACCAGGAAAAGGCCAGTTTTGGCCTGGATACGGAATGGGTGGTGACCTGCGGCCCGGAACAGGAAGGTCAATTAAGAGAACTGGTGGCGGAAGTTAGCCAGGGTACCGCCATTTGTCTGCCAGAGGGTGTCGACTACGCTCCTTTGGCTTGATATAATTAGTAAATGCTTAAGTTGCCTTTATCAGGAAGATAAAGCGTTTTCGGGCCTAAAACAGGCCTAAGCCAGTAACGATTTTAGGGAGGTTCGTATGTCAGGACACTCGAAGTGGAACAACATTAAGAGAAGAAAGGGCGCCCAGGATGCGGCAAAGGGTAAGATCTTTACCAAGTTGGGCCGTGAGATTCAGCTTGCGGTAAAACAAGGGGGCCCCGACCCGGCCACCAACCGCACCCTGGAAGATGTCATTGCTAAGGCCAAAGCCAATAACATGCCTAACGATACCATCAATCGTTCAATAAAGAAGGCATCCGGCAGTGATGCTGAAGAATACGAAGAAATCATCTATGAAGGTTATGGAGAAGGTGGTGTAGCCATTATGGTGCGTTGCCTGAGTAATAACCGCAACCGTACAGCCGGCGAAGTTCGCCATCTCTTCGGCAAGTATAACGGTAATTTAGGTGAGAACGGTTGTGTGTCCTTTATGTTTGAGAACGTGGGCTACATGATTTTGGATCGTGAGCGTTATACAGATGAGGATACTGTAATGATGGAAGCCATTGAGGCCGGCGCGGATGACGTAGTTGCCCACCCTGACTATTTTGAGGTGCTTACCTCTCCGTCAGATTATCATGAGGTCCACCATGCCATGCAGGATATGGGCTACGAATTTATGGACAGTGGCCTGGAGTACCGTCCGCTCAACTATGTGCAGGTGCCGGATGAAGGTGTGCGTGTCAGCGTAGAAAACCTGCTGGAAGCCTTAGATGACTTTGATGATGTTACCGATGTCTTCCATAACATGGAAGATACGGATGAGGAAGACTAAGCCCGTCTCAGCTTCCTTACTTTAAGGCGGTTTCACGGTGTTTGAGTTTTTGTTCAACCGGTCTAATCGCAAACGTGAGACATCCTCTCGAACCGGCGGGGAAATGTTACCGCCGGCCCAGAGTGGCGATCCGGTCTTTACACCTTTAGGCCGGCTGGCTACGGCTGTCAAATCCACCGTCTATGAGATCAATCGTGGGCTGGAACCGGAGGTAGGCAGTAACGAGGCCATTCGCGAACAGCTGGAGGCTATTACGGTAGTCGCCTTTGTAGGCGCCAGCGGCACGGGTAAGTCTACCAGGGCCATCTCTCTGGCTAAAAAATACGGCATTAGCTACATCATTGACGATGGTATCCTGATTTACGGTACCAGCATTATTGCCGGTTCTTCGGCCAAAAGAGCCGATACCAAGATCGAGTCGGTAAAGGCGGCCATCTTCGCGGATGAGACCAGGGCGCAGAATATGCGTCGCGCTCTATTGGAAGAGTTGCCACCGGCGCTCATGATCTTGGGCACTTCGCGTAACATGGTGGAGCGTATTTGTACCAATCTCTGGCTGCCCAAACCTCGCATGCTAATCCGCATTGAGGACATCACCTCAGAAGAGGAAAGACGTCTGGCGCGTGAGATTAGGATGACCGAGGGCAAGCATACGATTCCAGTGCCGGGCATGGAAATCAGGCACGAATTTTCCGGCAGTCTGGCTGAACCCTTCATGAAGATCAAGCGCCGCTTTGACCGCGGTGGCAAAGAAAGTCTAGTTAATGAAGGTGAGCGCACCGTTGTCAGGCCTACTTTTTCTACCTTAGGCAAGTATTCTATTTCTGATGAAGCCATGGCCCAGATCGTGAGTATCACACTCAAGGATGTGGCCGGTGTGGCAGAGATGAAGCATTTTCGTTCTTATAAGGAATTTTACGGAGCCAGCTTTGAGATTGACGTTTCTCTTTACTATGGCTTCAATGCCCAGGAAACGCTTAGCCACGCTCAAGAAGCAGTCACGGAAGCGGTGGAAAAAATGACCTCAATTAATGTACTGCGAGTGGATATACAAGCAGTCTATTTGGTAAGGCCTGACAACCCTGAACTTTCTACAGTATCTGGGGCTAATTAAAGGCGCACAAGAGCCTTTTAGCGTGAGCAAAATTAGTTTTTATTAGTTCCTGAGCCCCATTTAGTAGCTAAAAAGCAGAAAAAGGGCGCATTTTTCCCTTTGCTTATTGCTAGAGAGCGCTATTTTAGCTAGAATGTTACTTAATTCTTACAAGAGTATGCTAACACTATGACGTGTGGAGACGTCTTGTTGAGGAGGTATTTTTATGAACCAAGATAGACCAGATAGAGGTAACTACCCTGACCAGAAATATTGGAACGAGGGCGAGCCTTATAATCCCAATAACCGACCAACGGGAACTCCCCAGGAAGAGCCTCCCTTCCAAGATTTGGACCAGGCTGCTGCCGGCAGTCCCGCTCCTAAGCGAGAAGGCAGACCACAAGCGCGGGGTGAAGATCGCTTTTACACCAACAGCGCTCGCCCGGCTCAACCTGAGCAGCCATATTACAACCGCGGAGGACGTGAGCAGGGAGAGTCCGGCCCCAAACAGGACCGCCGTTTCCAGACTGCTGCGCACGCGCCCGTGGGCCACGGCCCCGGACAGCGCCCGCAGGGAAGACCACAAAAACGCCCGTCCTATGGTAATAAAGCTGCCAACGCCAAGCCTAACGCCGCAGAATCTGTTTTAGTGCGTGAATTCACCTCTTTCTTCAAAGGCTTTTTCTCGGCTAACCCTTCCGATGCTCTGAAGGAAGACCTTTCTACACCGGCTTGGGTAACTCTGATAGTAGTCAATTGGCTTTTCTTCGCTCTGGCTCAGGCTACGGTAGCAGTTAAGATGGGTGTAGACCTGGGTATGGGGCTTGATATCTTCAAAGTATCCTGGGGCAAGAGCTTTGCCATGGGCCTCATCCAACAGGCAGTGGTCATCCTGATCTTCTGCCTGGCAGCCTGGCTCTTAGCTGGCCAAAAGGGAGGACAAAAACTGGCACCGGTACAGTACCTTAAAATGCTGTCCTATGCCACGCCCCTGCACAGTATTCTGTCGCTGGTAATTATTATTTTTGCCCTCATTTACCCTATGGGCGCGGTAACTTTGCAATTAATGAATCGCCTGGTCCTGTTCTTCAGCTTTAATTATGTGTACGATACGGTATATCCACAGACCCGGACTACGCGCTTTTGGCCTAACATACTCATTCTCTTGATTCTGAGCGTTTTGAGCATGTTGTTCTAATTAAGGAGAAGAGCTTTGCGCTTTATCCATACCGCTGACCTCCACCTGGGCAAGGTGCTGGGTAAGCTTTCCTTAGAGGAAGATCAGCGCTTTATACTACAAGAAATTATCCGTATCGCCGGAGAGAGGAGGGCAGATGCCCTCCTCTTGGCCGGCGATATTTTTGATTCTACTCAGCCTTCGGCGGAGTCTATTTGCCTCTTAGACGAATTTCTGGCCATGGCCCAAAAAGAGAATTTACCGGTCTTCATGATCGCTGGTAACCATGACTCCGCTGATCGCCTGGCTTATGGAGCAAGCTTATTTACTGAGCAGGGCATCCATATTGTGACTGAGTTGGAGTCGGAGATTCGCGTGATCAGCTTTGAGCGCGAGGGAGAAGTTTGTGATATCTATCTCTTGCCTTATACACGACGGACAGCACTGGCAAGATTGCTTACAGAAAGGCCTAATGCCAAAGCAGATGACTTCACTGGCCTGATGGCAAGTTACTTGGCGCCCAGCCTGGAACGAATTCATCAGAGAAGGATAGATGGAGTGCCATCTTTGCTAATCGCTCACCAATGGCTGGTAGCAGCGGGTGGAGCGAGTTTGGAGGCTTTTGAGAACAGCAGTTTGGGTACAGTTGAGGTATTGGGAGCAGAAATCTTCCAGGACTTTGATTATGTTGCTCTGGGACACCTGCATCGTCCTCAGATGGCTGGAGAAAATGGCTATTATCCTGGCTCGCCTTTGGCTTATTCAGCAGCAGAAGTTCTACCAGTAAGACCATCTTGCCAGCATATTTTGGTGGAAAACGCTTCCGAGAAATCTCTCCTGGAAATAGATATCACAGCCGAAAGTAAGTCGGTCAAGCGCTTACCGCTCCATCCTTTGCGACCGGTAAGCCGTATCCGTGATAATCTGCAAACGATCTTATCCGGCTTATATGACAGCTACTGTCAGGACTACGCCTATATAGAACTTACAGACGAAAGGCTGGAACTGGATGTCTACAGCAAGCTAAAGGCCCACTTCCCCAACCTGATCAATATTCGTTATTTGGCCTTTGAAAAGCAAGCTCAGCTCTCAGAATTGACCACGGTTAATGCAGAGGATCAACGGTCAGTTGAAGAGCTTTTCCTGGATTTTTTTAGTGAATATATTGGCCACGCGCCTAACGAGCGCCAAATCAAACTGGTACAAAAAAACCTGCAGCCAGAAGAATAACGCTTTAGACAGGAGGATGACCGGTGCGCCCTTTAGTTCTCACCATGCAGGCCTTTGGGCCTTTTATCGCGAAGCAAAGCCTGGATTTTGAAAAGCTGCGTCCAGGTCTTTTTCTCATTGCCGGCGATACAGGAGCCGGTAAGACCAGCATTTTTGACGCTCTTACTTATGCTTTATATGGCCAGGCTTCTGGTGAACGTCGGCAGGTGTCGGATCTGCGCTCAGACTTCGCCGGTTCCAGGCTGGAAACCTATGTTTATTTGAAATTCATCCATAACGGAAAAATATATGAGATCACTCGCTCTCCGGCGTACAAAAGGCCCAAGCTCAGAGGCTCCGGTTATACAGAACAGGTGGCTAGAGCAGAATTAAAGCTGCCGGATGGACGGGTTCTCGAAAAGAGTGATGAAGTAAACAGAAAGGTCCGGGACATACTGGGAGTGGATTTCGACCAGTTTCGGCAAACATCGCTCCTGGCACAGGGAGAATTTACTAAATTCCTTACGGCCAGTAGTAATGACCGAGCCGATATTTTCCGGGCAATTTTTGGCACAGAAGCTCTACAGGCCTTTACCAAGCGTCTGGGAGAGCAAGCCAGGGCAGGCATAGCTAAATTGGGCCGGATTCGCGATCTTTGGGCCCAACAAATCGTGCTGCTTGTGCTGGACCAGGAAGAGCTGGCGCTTGAGCAGCGTAATTTTTCGGAAAACTGGGAAGCTGGAAATATTCAGCAAGTTGACTGGAAGTACTGGCTGACTGTCCAAGAAACTGCGGATCGTAGGAACTTACAAGAGCTAGCTAAGCAGCGAGAACAGCAGATACAAGTGGAAGATAAGGCGAGTAAAGAGCTGGATCTTGCGAATTCTTGGCTTGAGCAGGAGAAGAACTGGCAGGAACTGGAAGAGCGCCTGCTAGAGCAACGAAAGCGTTGCCTGGATCTGGATGAGCGCAAGCAGCAGCTGGAGCTTTGCAGGCAGGTTAAGAAGGTTTTGCTAACGAAAGAACAGGTTTACCAATCTTACGAGAACAATTACCAAGCGCAGGCAGAGCAGTTAAAAACCGTTAAGACTCAGAAAAAACAACAGGAAGAGAGGCTGGAAGTTCTGGGCCGTCAACTTACCGTCCTGGAGTCGGAGAAAGAAACACAGGCGGCGGAACAAAGACGCCTGCAGAAGTTACGAGATTCGCTGCCGCTTTATCAAAAATTAGAAGATGCCAGAGCGGCCGCGCGCGAGATCGAAACCGAGCTTCAGTGCTTAAAGGCTAAATTGCCCCAGTTCCAAAAGGCTTACGATCAGGCCAAAGCGCAGTACACAACTGAGCGAGACCTTTCCCAAAAACTGTCGGAGCTGCAACAGTCTTGGCGTGCTGCGGAAGAGGAGACCAGACTGGCAAGTGAGCGCCTGGAGGATCTGGAAAAACTGGAAACTAAACTCCAAAATTGGCAAGCGACAGAGTCTAAGCTACAGCAAGCGGAAGCAGAGCTAAAAAAACTTCTTAATGAGCTTAATAATCTTGATCGGGAAAAAAATCAGGTCGAAGCTGCCTATTTGGCGGGAGAGGCCTCGCGACTGGCGCTCAAGCTGGAAGAGGGAAAGCCCTGCCCGGTTTGTGGTTCTACCAGCCATCCGGCACCGGCCGTAGCTTCAGAAAAAGAGCCAGATCGAGAACTGGTCCAAAGTTTACAGAGAGAATGGAAAGTCAAAGAAGAAGCCTACCAGGAGTCCAGGACAAGCTGGGGCGCGGAGCGCAAAAAGCAAGACTACAGCTGGTCAGAGCTGGCTGAACAAGGACAAAAATTATTAGTGGATTCAATTTGGGGCAAATCTGATTCGGCTGCGAGTCAAACAGAGCTTACTGCTACTTGCCTTAGCCTCAGAGAAACCATCGGAGTCAGTAGGCGACAAGTTGATAAACTCCAGGCGGAGGCAGAAGAAAGAAAAAAAGCCTGCCAGGCAGCAGAGCAAAGTTTGGAACGGTTGCCGGAACTGGAAAATAAAGTACAAAGCGCGCAGGAAGTTCAGCAAGAAACCGAGGCTAAACTTAATGAATTAAGGCTTGAGTTTAAAAACTGGCAGGACCAGGCGAGGATTCGAGCTGAAGGGCTTAGCTTACCCAATCGGGCGGAGGCAGAAGCGGCGATCACTGAAGGTGAAAAACAGGTAGCCGCTTGGGAACAGCAGTTCAAGCTCTTAACTGAGCAAGTTCAGTCCTGTCGAGAAGAGCTGGTAAGCCTACATGAAAGAGCAGCAAGCTTAATTGATTCGCTAGATAAGGAGCAGCGCCACGCAAATGAAGCCAAGGCTGAATTTGAGAGAGAGCTGGCCAAGTTGCATCTGGACATAGAAAAGTACGGACGCCTCAAGGAAGCGGATCTGGATTTAGAGGCCCAGGCGCAAGCGATTGAAGAAGATCAACAAGGCCTTACCAGTCTGAAAGGAGAGGCGAAGAATTTCCTGAAGCATTGGAATAAGGATCAAGAGCGGCCTGAGCTTGAGCAGCTGGAGCAAGACTTGGCTGCGGCCAAGGAGCAATTGGAACGGCTCTATGCTGAGCAAAATGAGCTTAAACATCGACTTAATTCTAATCAGGCTGTGTCAGAAAAGCTGGAAGAACTGGATCAACGTTTATTCACAGTGGAGGCGGAAACGCGAGATCTGGTGGAGTTAGCTGATGTAGCGAGTGGTAACCTCACTGGCCGCGGCAGAATGAATTTTGAGAACTATGTCCAAGCCTACTATTTTCAGGCGGTTTTGGAACGAGCTAATCTGCGCCTGGCAGAGCTTACCGGTGGACGCTATCGTCTGATCCTGGAAAAAGAGCCGCAGGACCTGAGAAAATCACTAGGACTTAATATCCAGGTCGATGACCTCAGTAGTGGCAAGGCCAGGTCTGTTTCCAGTCTGTCTGGCGGTGAGAGTTTTCTCACTGCTTTAGCGCTCGCCCTGGGTCTATCAGATGTGGCTCAAGAACGCCATGGCGGTTTGGCCATTGAAACTCTCTTTATCGATGAAGGCTTTGGCAGTCTTGATCGCGCCAGCCTCTCTGAAGCCGTACGTATTTTGGAAGATCTGGGCGAACATCGTCATCACTGTGGCATCATCTCGCATGTAGAAGAGCTAAGAGAAGAGATCGACCAGCAGATTCTGGTAGAGAAACAGGGCATAGGCTCAGTCCTGCGTCAGCTCGAGCTTTAAACTGCTTGCTGTCCAAGCCGCCAGCCAGACAGAATTAGGTTATAATAGGCGAGACCTTGAGCAAGGAGGAGCGGTAAGCAATGTCAGGTAAAAAAGCCAATCAAGCGGAAATAGAAGCTTTCGAGACTGCCGCGGAGGCTGGCCGCGACAAGGAGGCTCTGGCTATCTTAGACGGTTTGCGTGATAAGGTAAATCAACTCAATCCCGCGCAGAAAGCCGCCATCTTTTATCATGAAGGTCGCATCCTGGAACGCGCGGGCGATCTTTTGGGCGCGGAAGAGGCTTTCACCAAATTGTTCCATGAAGGCCTAAAAAGACGCCAATCCTATAATCAGACTCTGGCTTTACATAATCTGGGCTGGGTCTACACGCAAATGGACCACTATACGGAAAGTATAAACAGCTACCGGCAGGCGCTCAGAATTCTTAATTCCCACATGGAGAATTACCAGTCGCTGCTGTCGCGGAACTATCTGGGCCAGGGTGACTGTTTCCGGGCAGCCGGAGACAATGAGGAAGCTGCGATGTACTATGAGCTGGCTCTGGCTTTTGCCGAATCCATCAAAGATAATAAGCAATGTGAGGAGGCGAGGAGCAAATTAAGTGAGGTCAGGGCATCTTCAGCTCGGACCAATGACCTGTAGGCCGTGCGGAAAATTAAATTGAGCAAAATTAGCAAATAACAATAGAAACAGAGGAAATTTCAATGGCAACTAAGGACCAGAAAGAAATCAAAAACTTGGACCTCGCCCAAAAGGCGATGCGGGAAATGATGACTATTTGTCAGATCCCCAGCCCCACTGGCTACACCCATAATGTAGAAGCTTACCTTATGGAACGCCTGACTTCTATGGGCTTCCACCCCTGGCAGCGCCATAAGGGCGGCATTATCTGCGCTTTGGACAAGAACGCTCAGCCTCAGTCCGGTAAGGCGGGTGAAAACGCGCTTATGCTTTCTGCCCACATTGATACCCTGGGCCTGATGGTACGCCATATCAAGGGTAACGGACGTCTGCGCCTGACAGCTTTAGGTGGTTATCCCTTAAACTATGCTGAGCAGGAAAATGTCAAAGTAATTACCCGTGACGGCAGAGAATATGATGGTACGGTACGCCTGATGAACCCGGCTGTCCACGCTTCTCGTGATAGCGGTACTCGTGCCAGAGATGACGCTAACATGGAACTGGTCCTGGATGAGCAGGTCCATAACCGTGAAGATGTGGAAGCTTTGGGCATTTCCGCCGGTGACTTTGTCGTACTGGATCCCCGGACGCAACTGGCAGGCGATGGTTTCCTTAAGTCTCGCCACTTGGATGATAAAGCTTCTTCCGCCATGCTCCTGGCTTTGGCTGAGGAGATCGCTGCCGGCCGTATTAAGCCCAGCCGTAAGCTTTATGTCATGTTTACCAACTACGAAGAAGTTGGTCACGGCGCTGCCGGTGGTATTCCGGAAGGCATCTCTGACCTCTTAGCCGTGGATATGGGTGTAGTTGGCGATGACCTTGATACTGATGAATACTGCCTCTCTATCTGCGCCAAAGACAGTTCCGGCCCTTACAACTTCTTCTTCACCAACGAACTGATTGAGTTGGCCCAAAAGAACGACCTGCGCTATGCCGTAGATATTTATCCTTTCTATGGTTCTGATGCCGCCGCAGCTCTGCACTCTGGCCTGGATATTCGCCATGCTTTGATCGGTACCGGCGTAGCCGCTTCTCACGGCTATGAGCGCGTCCATCAGGAAGGTGTAGCCAATACCCTGAGCCTGCTCTTTGCTCTGGCCGAAGCCTAAGGCTCAGGAGAATAAGCTCCGGTTTTTATGGACCCGAGACCCATTGGTGTTTTTGATTCAGGCCTGGGTGGCCTGACTTGTGTGACCCACCTGCTCCGAGTTATGCCCAAGGAGCGGGTGGTCTATTTTGGTGATACCGCTCGCACTCCCTACGGCTCGAAAGGCGTGGACACCATTCGCCATTTCTCACGTGAAATCGTGGCTTTTCTGGTAGAACATGACTGCAAGGCAATTATGATTGCCTGTAATACCGTGTCTTCCATCGCCCTTGATGACCTGCGCCAACAGTTTCCCAAGCTGCCTATAGTGGGTATTATTGAGCCGGTAGTCGCGGAACTTGCCGCCAAATATCAGACTGAGCAGCAGGTTAAAGCGGCAGTTATCGGCACAAAAGTCACGATTGAAAGTGGCATCTATCCGCGTCTCTTCCAAGAAGCTCTGCCCGGCTTTAAGCTGGCCAGTCAGGCCTGCCCTTTATTTGTGCCTCTGATTGAGGAAGGGCTAAAGGATCACGCAATGATGGACCTGGCCATTCACTATTACCTGGATGATTTTTTGGCGGAAGGGGAGATCACAGACCTTATCTTAGGCTGTACCCACTATCACTTGATCCAGGAGCGACTCAGACGAATATATCCTAAGCTGAATATCTTCAGCCCAGCTAACGCTCAGGTGGAGGCCCTGCGCCAGGTGCTGACCGAGCAGGGTTTACTGGCGGGAGAAGTTTCTGAGGTCGAGCCGGCAGGGGAGAATCTTTTCTATGCCTCAGACTTGTCCGGTAGCTACCGCAAGATGATCGCGGATATCGTCCAGGACCAGTCTGCCAAGATCAAGTTCAAGAATCTGTCACTTTAGACCGTTGACTATTTACAGCTTTTATAAAAGAATTTGTCGCTAATTTACCAATAATTAAGGAAAAATTAGCCTAAAAATGTTAAAATAGGCTAAATTTAGTCTTTGTGCAACGCTGCCGGAGGCACTGTGTTTATCGCGCCTGTGCCACAAGCGTTTAGCTAACGTGCTATACGAGAAGGAGGATATTTTATGGCTCAAGCTTTACCGAAACGTTCAGAGGTTCCTGTAGAACTAACTTGGGACCTGACCACAACTTTTACCAGTGATGCTTCTTGCCGTGAGGTCTTAAAAGAATTGAACCGCGAAGTTGATGAATTCGTGGATAACTTCAAAGGTAGAATCAAAAAAGATGGCGCCGAGGGCGTAGTCAAAGCTCTCAAAGCCTACGAAAATATCTTGATCCGGCTCAGCCGGGTTATGGTTTACACCAGTTTGCGCCGCTCCACCGATATGGGTGATAGTTCTGCTGTGAGGCTCGCGGGCGAAGCTGCTCAGCAGGCTTCCGAACTCAGCGCCAGGCTCTCATTCTTCCAGGATGAGCTGTCTAAACTCCGTTCCAGGAATCTCAAGGAAGCCGCTAAGCTAGCGCCTCAATATAAGACCTACCTGACGGATATTGCCGCCTGGCAAAAACATATGCTTAAGCCCAGAGTGGAAGAGACTTTGGCTAAACTCGCCCCCAGCTTAAACTTGCCGGGAGATGTCTATGAAGTTTCAAAGGCTGCCGATATGCGCTTCCCGGATTTCACAGTGGATGGCAAGAGCTATCCCTTAAGCTATGTGCTTTATGAGTCTCACTATTGCGAAGAACCGGATACCGCCGTCCGTCGCCAGGCTTTCAGTAGTTTCTCAGATACGCTGCGCCAGTTCCATAATACTGTAGCCACGGTTTATAATGCCCAGGTCCAGCAGGAAAAGATCATGGCCAGTCTTAGAGGTTTTGACTCTGTGATCGATTACCTGCTCTTCCACCAGAAGGTGCCTCGTAGTCTCTATGACCAACATATTGATCTGACCATGGAAAAATTCGCGCCAGTCATGCGCAGATGGGCGAAAGTACTGCAGACGAAACATGGGCTTGAAGAAATGCACTACGCGGACCTCAAATTGGTCTATGACCCTGAGGGCAACCCCAAAGTACCGGTAGAAGAGGCCTCGGCTTATATCAGTGAAGCCATGAAGCCCATGGGCCAGGAGTACCATGACCTTATCATGCGCTTCAAGGAAGAGCGCTGGGTCGACTTTGCGCGCAACCAGGGCAAATCTACCGGTGGCTTCTGCACCAGCGTATGGGAAGGACAACCTTATATCCTGCTCAACTGGAATGATTCTCTCTCAGAGCTTTACACCATAGCTCATGAGCTGGGTCATGCGGCCCAGGGCCTGATCTGCGAAGCAAATAACAGTTTCCTGGAATCTGACTTTACCTGGTACGACGTAGAATCTCCTTCCACCTTCCACGAGATGCTGCTCAGCAATAGCTTTATGCGCAAAGTCAAAGGCGATAAAGTTGCTGAGGCCAGAGTGGCAGCCAACATGATCGAGAATACCTACTACCATAACTTTGTAACTCACTTCCTGGAAGCCTACTATCAGCGTGAGGTCTATCGCCTGGTGGATGCCGGTGAGCAGTTACAGGCAGAAGACTTTGACCGGATCTATCGTGAGACCTTGGAGAAATTCTGGGGTGACGCGGTAGTACTGGATCCAGGTGCTGAATTGACCTGGATGCGTCAGCCTCACTACTACATGGGACTTTACTCCTATACCTACTCAGCCTCGTTGGTCATTTCTACCCAGATGTACCTGCGCCTCATGGCTGAAGGCGACAGCGCCGCCAAGGATTGGCTGAACTTCCTCGCTGCCGGTGGCCCCATGGCTCCAATCGACCATGCCAAGATCGCCAAGATCGACATCTCCGATACTAAGTCTTTGGAACGTACGATCGACTTTATTGAGTCTCTGGTTGAGAAAGTAGAAGCGGCCCAAGACTAAGTCCTTTCTCCCCAGAAACTTAAACTCTTAAAATAAATTGGCCCCTGCCGTGCATAACCGCTAGCGGGGGCCATTTTTGTGTTCCAGTTTTTACAGAAATAAGGAAGAGTCTAGCGTATCTGGCTTAGGACCATCATGAGACCGAAATTTGCCTTATCGCGGCGATAGGAATGGAAGTTTTGCGGTTCCGCTACTGTAGAGCGATGGGCAGGGAAGATGTGGTCAGGGCGGACTCCGGCCTTCAAAAGATTATAGATAATGCATAAGTTAAGGTCGACCAGGTATTTCTGCCCGGCTTGAACTTTGTTCAAGTCCTTTAAACTCAATCCTCCGGCGTAGGGATCGTCGGTTTCTCTGGAGATGTGCTTCAGACGTACCAGGTAGGGGGCAAGTTCTGGATAGGCCTTAAGGAAGGGTTCAGCCACATCCAGGTCCACCTCAAAATCATCGCGTCCGATATGAGGGCCGATCGCTACATATATATTTTGGGGATCAAGGCTGTAGTGGTCAATCATCTGCCGGAGGGTGTTGCCGCCGATGTTAGCCAGAGTTCCACGCCAGCCAGAGTGCACGTTAGCCTGCACTTTAGCCTGTGGGTCAAAGATCAGGAGGGGAGCGCAGTCGGCGAAGGAGGAAGAGAGTAAAAAGTCTGGACGACTGGTGATCAGGCCGTCCGGCTCATCTAACTTGCGACCCGGGCCGGATGCGTCCCCTAGCCCTTCTTCATCTACCACTACGGCAAAGTCTGTGTGCCGCTGATACATGGAGTAGTATTCGGTGTGAGCCTTTGGCATAGTAGCTAAGAAATTGCTCCAGTCGCGGATGAGGTCCGGATCATCCATCCGACCACCGACTTTCAGGTTGACATCTATGCTAGAAAGCTGATGATCCAGTCCCAGAACTTCCATTTGAGGGAAATAAAAGCAACGGAAATTGTGGACTTTTCTTTCAGAAAACTCCGCTTTGATACGGGAAAGTTCCAGAGCTTGTGATACTAATTGCATGAGCTTGCCTCCATTTATAAGTAGGGCTGTAAATACTTCCAGCTTTTATTCTAACCGCAGAGAGTAGTCTTTGACCACTTAAGGGAGGATGGTTGCTGCTATAATGGCCTTGGCAAGAAAATTAGAGGAAAGGACATCCTATGACTAGACTAACAGAATTATCAATTTACCCTGAGGCTAAGTTGACTGCCAACGAGCTTCTAGATTTTTTGAGCGCTTCTCCTACTGCCTGGCAGGCCGTGGCGCGGGCAGAAGAAGAACTGCAGGCCGCTGGATTTATTCGCTACGAGCAGGCAGAAAAGCTCAGCCTGAAGACCGGAGACAAAGGCTATTTTGTCCAAAACGGTTCTGCCTTATTAGCCTTCCAGATCGGACGAGATCCCCTTAAGCAAGGCTTTAGAATATTTGGCGCTCACTCTGACTCACCGGCACTCAAATTAAAGCCCCAGGTGATTTCTCCTTCCGAGGGCGTGAATCGCCTGGCTGTTGAAGTTTATGGCGGTCCATTACTGAATACCTTCTTTGATCGCCCGCTATCACTAGCGGGACGCGTCAGTCTCAAAAGCGATAATCCGCTTAAGCCGCAGGTGCGTCTGGTCGATTTCAAACGTCCCTTGCTGATCTTACCCAACTTGGCTATCCATATGGGCAACACTTCTAATGAAGGCCTGAAGATTGAGCGTCAGAAGGATATCCTGCCCTTTATCAGCTTGCAAGGCGAAAACGATGAGGTTGATCACGATCTCCTGCGTAAGCTGCTGGCAGAAGAATTGGACGTAGACTTCGACACAATCCTGGACTATGAGCTACTGACTTATGAAGCGGCCCCGCCCTCTTTCTGTGGTTTAGATGATTGCTTTATTTCTGCTGGCCGTCTGGATAATCTTTCCATGTTTAAAGCCGGCCTTGACGCCCTGATCCACAATGGTCAGGCGGAAGATCCGGGTACAGGCATCAAAGTGCTGCTGATCACCGACAATGAAGAAGTAGGCTCTCGCACCAAGCAGGGAGCGGCTGGACTTTTTGCTCGCGATCTCCTGGAACGCCTGGCTCTGGCTCTGGGAGCAGATCGCGCTGACTTCCTGGCCAGCTTCGCGAACTCCTTCATGATCTCCGCTGACCTGGCCCACGCTGTCCACCCCAACTATCCTGAGAAAGCTGACCCCGGCCATCGCCCGCGTCTCAACCAGGGGCCGGTCATCAAGCAGGCAGCTTCTCAATCCTATTCCTCAGATGCTTACTCCAGCTCAGCCTTCCGTCAATTGGCTACTGCGGCCGGCGTGCCTTGCCAGACTTTTGTTAACCGCAGCGATCTGCGTGGTGGCTCCACCATTGGGCCTATCAGCTCTGCTTTACTGCCCATGCCCACCGTAGACTGTGGCAACGCGATTTGGGGTATGCACTCCATCCGTGAGACCGGCGGCGTTTTAGACCCCTATTATATGGAACAACTGGTACGCTATTTCTACAGTCTCTAAACAGTCTGTTACACTTTGTCATTGACAATTGGCGAGCCAGGCGCTCGACCAGCAGCCACTCTTATTACAATTAAATAGACAAAGCAAGCTAGTGCCCGAACTCAATTTCCAGGGTTCGGGCCGGCTTTTGCTTCAGGAGGTAAGAGCTATGGCTAATACAAAGCAAAAACATCACAATCCTCGAAATGCTATTACAATTACTGCCGCGCTCCTAGCGCTCCTATTCCTGGCTCCTCTGCTGGGGCCGGCCTGGCAGGTTAGTGCCATGAACGCTCAGCAGGTGGACTTGTCTTATGAGGACACCTGGCGCCTGCAGATCCAGGACTTACAAGCCCCCCTCTTTTCCAACAGCCCTTTGACTGACAGCAAGGGCAATCCACGTGGACCAGGTATTTATAACGATGCTCCAGGCGTTAGTTTCGCGCAGAGTTTTATGTATATCTGGGATCCCGATGCTTATCGGTCACAGCTGGATCAGATCTACGATCCCGTAAGCGAAGAATTTGTTCTCAGCGATGACCAGGTCGTGGCGCTCTTGCCTTACCCGCAAGATATGTACTTCATGCCGGTAAATAACGAATATTTTGCCTTCCGCTATGTCAATCCATCGCCTTATCCCATACTTAACTGCAATGTAGAATTGATCAGTCGCCAACATCCTGAGCGAAGTCTCTATATCTATAACAACAATGTTGTGTTGCCGGGCCAGCTTTCTCCCTTGTGTCTGAGTGAGTTAACGCTCTACGATGATGACTACAACAGCTATACGGCTGATTTGGACGATTTAGTTTTTGCCGGCTACAGCATAAGCTACCTGGATGTTGATAATGGCTTGGTTACACTGGATTATGATCCCAGACAATACACTGTCCGTCTGACAAATTACAACGATTATTACACAGATTACCAACCCGCGAACGAGGAAGAAAGTGAAGACTATGGTGAATTCATGGACCACTTTTTCCCCAAACAGGATTCGCTGATCATAACCAATACTTTTGACCGGGATATTATCGAGCTCTATGCCATTTTGATTGGGGATAACGGAGCCGAATTCCGTCTGATACTGCCTCTGGCCGCAGGTTTGAGGATTCCTCCTGGCGCCACGGTCGATCTGGGAGATTTCCTGGTCTGGCCGGGTAACATCGCTTTCCCCGGATACGATTATATCTTTGTTGATCAACTGGAGTTGGCATTTGCCGGTAATGATTACTATGACGGAGAGGATACTTACCTCTTCTACCTGCCAGCCTTGGATTTGGTCACGTGGGATCACTTCCCGGATATGGGTGATTTCGGTGAGTTCACTTCTGTGGAGGACTTACTAGGTGACACGACCATCGCGGAAAGCATTTATCTGGAGCCTTCCTCTTTGATCAGGGAGAATTCCGAAACTGTACCTGCCACCAGTCCACGTTCTACTTTGCCGATTGTACCGCAAGCGACCGAGCCGCCTACCAGAAGTACGATGCCGACTGTACCGCAAGCGACCGAGCCGCCTACCAGAAGTACGATGCCAACTGTACCTCTTTCTTATCAGGAAAACAGCAATACTGAATCGACTGAAATAGACGAAGAGGCAGATCCTTTTGCGCTGATTGAGATAAATCTGCCTCAACCCGGCCCGGAGCTGACAGCCGCTGAAGAACTGGGAGCTATGGCGGTACGTTCGTATATGGTGGCCCGCGTCTATTGGCAGCAGCTTATGGACTACCCTCTGGAAGACCCGGAAAATTTTGATGCTGAGGAATACGCAAAGCTCCTTGATCACGCCAACCAGGCCTTTGATAATGCCCAGCGCTTAGCAGATATGTTTGAACTGGCTTCTTCCAACCTGGCTGCCTTGGAAGAAAATCCGGGCTATAGCAGCTATGCCGTTCCAGGATCAGTAGATTATACGGAGTTGGGCCTGGATGACGCCAGCGGACTTTCTCCTTACAGGGATATAAAACTAGACAACATCAGTAGGCAGATATTAGATCTGCCCGCTGGTGGTGGCGCTAGTGGTCAAAGCCTCATCTTCTTTAGTACTAAGAGTTCTGCCGAGAAGAAGAAGGCTGCTGAAGAGCGACAAGCGGCTCTGAAATGGGCGCAAAATGTGGTAGACACGTTTGACCATGCTAAGAGTGGCCAGAAACTAAAGACCGTTGCGGCTCATTTAGGTACTGATTGTCGCAGAGCCTTCGCAGTACTTAAACAGGCTAACGATATGCTAACCGGAGCAGCCTATGAGGAATACGAAGATTATGCCAACACGGTTTACAAGGCTGGGGTAACCGCTCAGGCTGCCGGAGCGGTAGCGCAGTTGGGTTTATCTATAGCATGCCCGCCAACTACTGCTATAGGCAAGATTTCTCTGGGCGTGAGTACCGTATCTACCACGCTCACGGTTGGCTCTGCCGGAGCTACCATTTATAACAATGGTAACGATAACGTTGTAAGTAAGACCCTGGATTCTATACAGAAACGTGTGGGGCCGGTAGCGGAAGTCTTTGCCATTACCGACCTGGTGTCAGGCGGCAAGAATCTGTTGAAGCATGGCCAGGAACTGCTAAAAGGCAAAAATGCTCTGGAGGCGCTCAAGTTCCTGACCACCCCGGAGGGATCAGAACTTGCTCGTGATGCTGTAATGCAGGGGGTGAGTGGCTTATCCTACTTCACCAATGAAATCATGAACTATACCGGCAACAAGCAGCTCCTGAGTGGTGTTTGGACCTTTACGCCACAGGGACTCAAATTTACTCTGATGGATACCTTGGCCGGCCGAGATCCAGCTCAGGCAAAGGCCATCAAAGACGAACTCAAAGCCAAGGGCTACGATCCGGAACAACTGCCGGCCAGTGTGCTGACAGGTGAGGAAGGCAACATAGCAGAACCCAGCGACATGGATTCTATTCCGCCGGAACTGGGAAACAAGATTCTGGAACGGAACTCAGCTTATGATCCGGCTGCCGGCATTTTGAGCCAAGAAGAGTGGGCTAATCTTGTTGACGCGCTAAATCAACTGATTGATCAAATCTATGAGGAAGCGGCAGAAGAACTTCTGGCCGAAACTCCTACCGCCCCCGAAACAGAAATCAGCGATGAGCGCCTGGCCTCACTTATAGGCCGCTGGAGATGGGATTATATCGCGGATGGTATGCTGGGCGATGATGCAGCCACGTATCAGGAAATGACCGATCTCGGCATGAAGCTGGACTTCTATTTCAACTTGCTGCCCGACGGCAAGATGAGTATGGATTATGATTTTTCTATGCCTTTTCCGGTCGCCGGCCTCGATACCATACCGGAACGGATAACAAGATCGATCTATAATATATCAACCTATGAGATGAAGGAGGCGCTGGCTCACAGCAGATACGAACTCAGAGGTGAAGATGAGATAGTGTTTAAGACAGAGGGTTCTGATCAAGAAATAGTAAGCCATTACAGCCTGGATGGAGATGTCTTGAAATGGGAGTACGAAGGTAGAACTTTGACCTATGTCAGGGTCTCTGATCCCGTACAAGCATCTCCTGCTAAATCGCAGCCCTATAACCCCGCAAAACCTTTGCTTGGTACCTGGAGCCTGGATGTTCTGGCCTTTGCGAGGTCTGCGGGAGGCGAGGAAATCTTCGCCGAGATGCGCGAATATTATGACGCGGGCGGTGTCATAGCAGTTTATTTTAGCCTCCTGGAAGATGCCAGCGTTGGCGTGGATTATGACTACGCGCCACCGATAGGCGTGGACGCCAATCAGCAGTCACATTACAATGAAATCATCCGTGACTTGGACCTGGAAGGCATTGTCGCGGCAATTGTGGAGGCACAAGCAGAATTAAGCGGCGTTCATTATGAGTACACCGGACAAAATGCTGGTACTATTAGCCTCTATTCGGAAGCAGGTGAGTCAATTATCAGCTTGGACTATGAAGTTAATGCTGATACACTCACTTTGACCGGCCCAGGTGATCAAATAATTGTATGTAACCGAGTCCAATCTAATTAAGCTCTGCCCGGCTGACCTTTGCGCGGGCAGCCAGGGAGCAGCGATGGTAAAAATAACTTTCTTTAACCACACGGAGCACGCCGCCTTGCGAGAGGCGGTGTCGCTCTTTTCACGTCAATACCAGGTCCTGCCGGCGGATGACAAAACTGCCGTAAAGCGAGAAGAAGCAGGTTATCTGGCTGATTTATACTGCTTGGCGGATTCTTATAAACAGCTGACTCCCAGCCTGGAACTTGGGTTAAGTCAAGCTCTGTCACTTGAGGTCCTACGAGGCCACAAAGCAGGGGAGACTGTAACAGTTTGGTCCAGGATCAGGCTAAAGGACCAGATTGTCTGGCAGCAGGAATGCCAGGTCTTGGGCTCCGAAGCACGCCGGGAATTAAAGCGCCAGGCCTATCTGGGTCTGGAAGAACTGACCGGTATCCATTGGCCCTGGGGCGCTTTGACCGGCATCCGCCCTACTCAGGTAGCCCTGGAAGTCTGGGAGCAAAGCGGAGGTGACTTAGATACGGCCCTTGAAGAATTGGTCGGCTTCCAGCGGCTGACTCCGGAGAAGGCGCGTAAAGCCCTGTTCTGCGCTAAAAGGGAAGCGGAGCTTTTAAGCCGCTTGCCGGAAGATGAGTATTTAGTCTATGTAGGTGTGCCTTTTTGCCCCAGTCGCTGTGCCTATTGCAGCTTTATCACTCAGAGCGCCTTGGGCCAGGCCGATCGCCTGCACGACTATGCCTTGGCTCTTTGTCAAGAAATCCGCTCAACTTTTAGAAGCTTCCCCGGTAAGGTCTCTTGCCTCTATTTTGGTGGTGGAACACCCACTAGCTTGTCAGAACAAGACCTGGCTCTGGTCCTGGAGACCCTGAGGCGGGATCTACCGCTCAAGGATGACGCGGAGATCTGCGTTGAAGCCGGACGGGCAGACACGCTCAATTCCACCAAACTGCGACTATTGGCAGACTTTGGCACTCAGCGACTTTGTATCAACCCTCAGACCATGCAGGATAAGACTCTGGAGCGCATCGGACGCCGACACACCGTAGCAGACGTTTTGCGAGCCATGGAAGAAGCCAGGCGCCAGGGCTTTGACAATATCAATATGGACTTTATTCTGGGCCTGCCGGGGGAAAGTGGCGAGGAGTTTGTGCACAATCTTCACCAGGCCATTGGCTTGGGAGCAGAGAGCATAACTTTACATAGCCTAGCTTTTAAGCGTTCTGCCTACCTGGAAGATATGGTCAGATCTGAGTCAGGCCCGGATCTGCTCTTACCGGATCCGGAGCTTTCCCAGGCCCTGCAAACAGCAGAAGAGCTGCTGGAAGATAGGGGCTATGAGGCCTATTATCTCTACCGACAAAAGCAGGTACGGGGAGGTCTGGAGAATACGGGCTATGCCTTGAAAGGCAAAGAGTGCCTATATAATGTCGGCATGATGTCAGATCGACGCAGCGTTATTGGCCTGGGCTCCGGCGCTTCCAGTAAGAGATTCCACCATGGCCGTCTGTTACGCCTTTATAACTCCAAAGATCTAGGCGACTACCAAAGGCGGATTGAGGAGATCTCCGAGAAAAAGCGCGCCTTTTTCCAGGAAGACTAAACCCTGCGCTCAGCCTTACAAACCGCAAGCTAATTATCTGCCTTTTAAGGTAGTGGACCTGCTAATTGTGGTAGACTGAATGCAGTTTTTCTGCGCCAGCAGAGTAATCCTAGGAGATGATGAAATGTTAGAAAAAACCTTCAAGCTGCAAGAGCACAAGGTTACCGTAAAGAGTGAGATCGCTGCCGGTCTGACAACTTTCGTGACCATGGCTTACATCTTAGCGGTCAATCCCCTGATCTTGAGCGCTACCGGTATGTCTCAGGGCGGTGTTCTCATCGCTACAGCCTTAAGTTCCTTTATCGGCTGCATTTGCATGGCTTTTATGGCTAACCTGCCCTTTGCCCTGGCACCGGGTATGGGTCTGAACGCTTACTTTGCTTATGTGGTTGTCCTGGGCATGGGCTACACCTGGCAAATGGCTCTCTTCGCCGTATTTATTGAGGGCGTGATTTTTGTCCTCTTGACCTTAACCAATGTGCGCGAAGCGATCTTCAACGCGATCCCTATTTCGCTTAAGCATGGTATTTCTGCCGGTATAGGTCTCTTCATTGCCTTTATCGGCCTTCAAAACTCCCACCTGGTTCGCAGTGACGAAGCTACCATGGTGGCCTTCAACAAGTTTAGTGAGAACTTTTCCACCAGTGGTATCAGCGCTCTGCTTTGCTTAGTTGGTGTTTTGATTATTGCCGTACTCAGTGCCCACCAACGCAAAGGCGCGATCTTGATCGGTGTATTCGCGACTTGGGTCATTGGTATGATTTGCCAGGCAGCAGGCCTCTATGTTCCCGATCCGGAAGCAGGTTTCTACTCCCTATACCCTGTATGGGCAGGCCCTGACTTTGCCGGTTTTGGCACTCTGATTGGACAGTGCTTTAAGCTGGACTTCAGCAGCTTAAAGCTGGGTGACTTCTTCGCTGTAGTCTTCGCTTTCCTGTTTGTAGATATTTTTGATACTATCGGCACCCTGGCCGGTGTAGCCACCAAGGCTGGTATGCTGGATGAGAATAATCAACTGCCCAACGCTAAAGGCGCTCTGATGGCTGACGCTATCGGAACCATGTCCGGCGCGGTTTTAGGCACCTCCACTGTTACCACCTATGTTGAGAGCTCAGCTGGTGTTGAAGCAGGTGGACGGACTGGACTTACGGCCCTGACCACAGGCATCATGTTCCTGATTGCCATGTTCTTCTCGCCGATCTTCATTGCTATTCCCGGATTTGCTACCGCCGCTGCTTTGATCTATGTTGGCTTCTCCATGTTCTCTTCTGTACTGAAGCTGGACTTCCACGACCTAACCGAAGCAATCCCGGCTTACCTGGCTATCCTGGTCATGCCGCTCTTCTACAGCATCGCCGAAGGTATTTCTTTTGGCGTTATCGCTTTTGTTCTGCTCAAAGTTCTGGCCGGCCGTCGCAAAGACGTCAGCCCCTTGATGTATATACTGGCCCTGATCTTTATTGTCCGTTACATCTTTGCCTAAGAGCAAACAGCTGCCTATTGAGGCAGCCGGATTCTGAAGCGGCTAAAGCTTCAGCCTTGTAAACCGAAAAGCCCCATTCACTAATTTGCGAGTGGGGCTTTTTAGTAGAAAAAGTTTTCTGAATAATCTACGCTTCCAGGTCTACCAGTTTGAATTGAGTGACGTCAAACAGGCCCAGATCTGTTAGTTTTAGTTCCGGTATAACTGCCAGGGACATAAAGCTTAAGGTCATCACTGGATCAATTTCACGGCTGATACCCAGTTTTCTATGTGCCTGTTCTTCCAGCTTACTTAAGCTTTGTGCCAGCTCGGTGGCAGGCTCTTCGCTCATTAGTCCAGCGACCGGTAAGGGTAGGTTGGCAATAACTTTTCCTTCTTGGACTAAGACTACGCCACCTTCCTGGTCCACCAGGGCTTCCACGGCCTTGGCCATCTCGGCCTGGTCGCGACCGGCTACCAGAATGTTGTGTGAATCGTGAGCAATGGAGGTCGCGATGGCGCCGTTCTTAAGGCCATAACCTTCTAAAATACCCAGGCCGACATTGCCGGTATTTTTGTGCCGTTCTACAACTGCCAGGTAAACAAGGTCCTGGTCAGCTGGAAGCAATACACGTCCCTCATTGTCTAAATCTACCTGACAGGTGCCGGCTTTGGTCAAGACACCACCGGGCTGGAGGATCATGCAGCGTAAGTGGTTAGACTTAGCGCGAAGTACCAGCTTATCTCTATTGAAATTACCCAGGTGGAATGATTTGCGTACCGAGGAGGTATCAGCGCGTTCAAAAGCGGGCAAATAATGGCCGTCTTGAGCTACTAATTCTCCGTCGATAAAGACTGCTTTTGCCTCGAACTTTTGCAAGTCCTCAAAGAAAGCCAGATCTGCTTTGCGACCAGGGAAGAGTGCTCCGCGATCATTAAGACCAAAAGCCTCCGCGGTATTAAGCGTTGCCATGCGCAGGGCCTGTAAAGGGGAAAGACCATTTTGGACGCAGATCTGCAGGTGTTCGTTGATATGCCCCAGCCTCAAAATGGTGTCAGCATGGCGGTCATCAGAGCAGAGTAGGCAACGAGTATAGTTGTCGGCGTTTACCGCGCCCAGGAGTTGAGCCAGATCGTGGCAGGAAGAGCCTTGGCGCAGCATTACGTAGAGACCACGGGCCAGACGAGCTCTTGCTTCTTCTGCTGTAGAACATTCGTGGTCAGCCAAAATACCGGCTGCGGCATAGGCGTTAAGGCCCTGACCCTGCAAGCCTGGCGCATGACCGTCAATCAATTTCCCTAAATCTTTGGCCGCCATGATCTTAGCCATTACCGCAGGGTCAGCATTAATCACGCCGGGATAATTCATCAGCTCGGCTAGGCCCAGGATGTTTTTCTCCTCTAAGAGAGGAAGTAGGTCCGCAGCTTCCAGATCGGCACCGGCCGTCTCAAAGGCAGTGGCCGGAACGCAGGAGGGGACAAGATACTCGATTTTGAGCACGGTTTTCTCAGCTGCTGCCTGCATGTAGCGGAAGCCCTCAATACCGGCTACGTTTACGATCTCATGCGGGTCAGCGATGATGGTGGTTGTGCCCAGAGGCACTAATAAACGACCCAATTCTTCCGGTGTCAGGTAAGATGACTCAACATGGATGTGGGCATCCATGAGGCCGGGACTGCAATAAGCGCCTTGGGCATCCAGAACTTTTTTCGCTTGGTACACACTGCCAGCCGCGTTGGGTTCGCCATTTTCATAGAAAGTTATGGCGGCTATATATGGCCCGGTAATTGCAATCTCGCCCCGTGCTATGCGGCCGTCACCATGCGAGATCAGTTGACAGTTTTTAATAACCAGGTCGGCCGCTTTTCTGCCGGCGGCAACATCCAGTAAATTTTTTATTTCTGCTGTAGTCATAGGCTTATTCCCCTCTCCTGAAACACTTAGTTTTATTTTAGCATGATGGCGCTAAAAGGCTGTTACACTCGGGCTTGCCAAGTGGAAGCGGCGCTCATATAATACATCTAGGCTTTAGCCTCGAATCTGCATAGAGCATAAACGCTATGACAAGCAAGAGTAGTTGCCGGAAGCGATGCGAGCGAGTGCCCGCTGGTGTGAGGGGCATATTGGCCCGGCAGTGAAAATCAGCTTTGAGCGGCCTTCCCCAAAAGCAGAGTCTGAGTAAGGGAGGACGGATGGAACTAACCAGTCCCCGCCGTTACAGGAAAATAAGGCCGAGTCTTTACTCGGTGAAACGGGTGGTACCGCGTATTATGACGCCCCGTGGGGGCGTTTTTATTTGCCCCTCATTTCAGAAAAGGAGCAAGAACTATGTACCAAAAAGTAGACAATTCTCTGGACTTTGTCAGCCGTGAAAAAGAGGTCTTGGATTTCTGGAAAACAGAAAAGATCTTCCAGCGTCAGGTTGAACAACACTTGGCAGGTGAGACCTATACCTTCTACGATGGCCCGCCTACAGCTAACGGTCGTCCGCATATCGGACACGTGCTTACCCGTGCGATCAAAGACCTGATTCCCCGCTACCAGTCCATGCAGGGTAAGAATGTCCTGCGTAAGGCCGGTTGGGATACACACGGCCTGCCGGTAGAACTGGAAGTGGAAAAATCTTTGGGCATCAATGGCAAGGAAGAAATTGAAGAGTACGGCATTGAGGCTTTTATCCAGAAGTGTAAGGAATCAGTCTGGACCTACAAGCAGGAGTGGGAAGACCTCTCCGAGCGCGTAGGCTATTGGGCGGATATGGAAGATCCCTATATCACTTATAAGGACGAGTATATCGAGTCTGAGTGGTGGGCACTTAAAACTATCTATGAGAAAGGTCTCCTTTATCAGGGCAATAAAATCGTGCCCTATTGCCCGCGCTGTGGCACGGCTCTGGCCAGCCACGAAGTAGCGCAAGGCTATAAAGATGTAACTGATACCTCCATTTATGTGAGCTTTAAGCTGGTCGACGAGCCAGATACTTATTTTGCGGCCTGGACGACTACTCCCTGGACGCTTCCTTCCAACCTGGCTCTGGCAGTCAATCCGAGCGTGGATTACGTCTTGGTAGAACGCCAGGAGAAGAACGGAGAAACTCGCAAGTACTATCTGGCCAAGAGCCTGGTTGAGAGTGTCTTCCCAGAAGAAGAATTGAAAGTTCTTAAAGAACTCAAAGGTCAGGATCTGGCAGGTAGACGCTACGAACCGATTCTGCCTTATGCGGAAGACATAGTAAAAAGATCCGGCAAGAGCGCTTACGAAGTCCTGCCGGCTGACTTTGTCACTATTGAAGACGGTACAGGTATCGTCCATATCGCGCCAGCCTTCGGTGAGGATGACTCCAAAGTGGGTCGCGCTTACGACTTGCCCTTTGTACAGCTGGTAGATGATGAAGGTCGCCTTACCCCGGAAGTTACGGAATTTGCCGGCCAGTTCTGCATGGACGCAAATCCCGCTATCACAGACAAACTGGAAGCAGAGGGTAAATTGATCCGCCGCCAGGTTTATGAGCATAACTACCCCCACTGCTGGCGCTGTGACACGCCGCTTATTTATTACGCGCGTCAGGGTTGGTTCATCGAGATGACCGCAGTCCGAGATCAGCTGATGGCAAATAACGCCCAAGTCAATTGGATTCCCGCCAGCCTGGGTGAAAAGCGCTTCGGTAACTTTCTGGAAAATGTTATCGACTGGAATATATCGCGTGAACGTTACTGGGGTATGCCACTACCTATCTGGCAGTGCCCCAACGGCCATACCCATGTAGTAGGCTCTGTAGCGGAACTGCGCTCCATGTCACCCGATTGCCCAGACGATATGGAATTACACCGCCCTTATATTGATGCGGTCCATATCAAATGCCCAGAATGCGGAGAACTCATGACTCGGGTGCCGGAAGTGATTGATTGCTGGTTTGACTCCGGTTCCATGCCCTTTGCCCAGTGGCATTATCCTATGGAAAATGAGGAAGTATTCCATGACCACTATCCGGCGGATTTTATTTCAGAAGCAGTGGACCAGACCAGAGGTTGGTTCTATTCTTTGACTGCGCTCAGCACGGTGCTCTTTAATCAACCTGCTTTTAAGAACTGTATTGTTCTGGGCCATGTCCAGGACAAGGACGGTACCAAGATGAGCAAACACCTGGGTAACGTAGTAGCTCCCAACGAAGTCCTGGATAAGGAAGGCGCGGACGCGGTACGCTGGTATTTCTATTCCAACAGTCAACCCTGGCTACCCACTCGTTTCTCCATCGAGGGCGTTAATGAGGGCAAGCGCAAGTTCATGGCTCCGCTTTGGAATACCTACGCCTTCTTTGTCTTATACGCCGATATTGATAAATTCGCTCCCGAAGAGTATGCCTGGGACAAGACCAAGCTCTCCGTCATGGACCGCTGGATCTTATCCAGGCTCAACTCTCTGGTATTAGAGGTAAGGAAGAGCTTAGACGCTTTTGATATCTTCAACGCCACCAGGCTTATGGAAGACTTTGTAGATGATCTATCTAACTGGTATGTCCGACGTTCGCGTGAGCGCTACTGGGTAGCCGGCATGCCGCAAGATAAGATCGATGCCTACCAGGTGCTCTACGAAGTTCTGGTCACCTTAGCCAGCCTGACCGCGCCCTTTACGCCTTTCCTGGGTGAGATGATTTACCAGAATCTGGTGCCCGGCAAAATTACAGGCGCGCCGGACAGCGTCCATCTGACCAGCTATCCCGAACCGGATATGAGCCTGATCGACCCTGAGTTAGAACACCATATGAGTTTGGTGCTGCAACTGGTTAACCTAGGCCGTACAGCTCGCTCGCTCTCTCAAGTCAAGACCCGTCAGCCGCTCTCCCGTATGTTAGCAGTGGGCGTGGGAGCGGACAGAAAGTTAAGCCCGAGATTCATGGAACTGGTAGCCGATGAGCTCAACGTCAAAGAACTGGAATGGACTGATGATGCTGCCAGCCTGCAAGACTATCACTTCAAGCCGCAGCTTAGACTTTTGGGCAAACGCTTCGGAAAACGCCTGAATGAAGTACGTGAGATCCTGGATAAGCTGGCTGGCGTAGAGAGTTATCGCCAGCTGCAAAAGAATGGCCAGATTGAGATCCAGACCAAAGACGGTCCGGAGACCTTGACTGCCGAAGAGTTGATTATTGAGACCATCCAGGCGGAAGGATTTGCTGCCGCTTCTGACTACGGACTAACAGTAGCTCTGGATACTGAGCTAACTCCGGAACTGATTGCGGAGGGTTTCCTCAGAGAGATGGTTTCCAAGATCCAAACTCAGAGAAAAGACTCCGACTTTGAAGTTACCGACCGCATCAAGATTTACTACCAGGCCAGCCCCAAACTGCAGCCCATCATTGAGCGTTATGCGGATGAGTTAAAGCGTGAGGTCTTGGGCAAGGTGCTCCTGCCTTTAGACCAGGCCCCAGAAGGTCAGAACGTTGTAACCTGGGATATCAATGGTGAGGAGCTGAAGCTCGCCCTCGTAGTAGACAACGCTTAAGCATTTACTATCCGGCTTGGCTCTGAAAATACTTATTGGGGCCAAGCCGTGACTTTTTAGGTTAGGAAAATATTTATGGCTAACAAACCCGCCCGAACAGCCTGGGCTTTTACACCTTTTAAACTAGTCTTAGCCGCAGCCATTGCAGCCCTCTATGTCCTGCTTTGCCTGCCTTTTGCCAGCTTCTCTTTCGGTATCATCCAATTTCGCCTGGCTGAGGCTCTTACTGTGCTGCCGGCTTTCAGCTCCGCGGCGGTACCGGGCGTCTTCCTGGGCTGCCTTTTATCCAACCTGTTCAATCCCGATAATTTGGGCATCGTAGATATCCTGGGCGGCAGTCTGACCAGCTTGCTGGCTGCTTTCCTGACTTATGTGTTATCACGCAACTATCGCAAGAATCTTTTGGAAGCTAGATCTCCCCGCACCGAAGCTCAAGCGGAACTTAGCGCCTGGAAAATGCGAACCTACCGTGTTCTGGCCCTGATGCCGCCGGTAGTGTTTAACGCGATTGTGGTAGGAACCTATTTGCCTTATCTGCTCCTGGAAAATCCGGGCGCGGGTGAGGTAATCGCTTCCATCGGATCAATTTTTCTGTCTCAGACCCTGGCAATCTATGGTATTGGTCTGGCATTGATGCTAGCCTTGGAGAAAGCAAAGCTGCCCTTAGAGAAAATGTAGGAGGCTGGCCTTATGCCAAAGCAAGAACCCAGATCGCACTATTTCGAGCCTTCGCCGGATACGCCTCATCGCAAGCAAAATTTTTGCGAGGAAGTGGTCGGCAAGAAGTTCTATTTTCTCACAGATAGTGATACCTTCTCCCGCAAAAGCTTGGATTTTGGCTCACGCCTGCTTCTGGAAACCAGCTTGGAACAGCTTGATTTTGCCCAAGGCGAGCGGGTCTTGGACCTGGGTTGCGGTTGGGGACCGGTAGGCATCGTTTTGCAGGCCTTTCACCCCGAGCTTAAGCTTAGCTTCTCCGATGTTAACGAGCGCGCTTTAGAGCTGGCGCGCGAGAATTACCGAGCCAACATCAAGCATAAGCAGGCAGATTTTGTGCAGTCTGATGGACTGGAAAAACTGACCGGATCTTTTAACAAGATTTTTTTGAATCCACCGATCCGGGCCGGCAAACAGGTTATCTTTCGCTTGTTTAACGAGGCTTACGAGGCGCTGCTGCCCGGCGGTGAACTTTTGATTGTCATTCGCAAAAAACAAGGAGCGGATTCAACTCGCAAAGAGCTGGAACGGCTGTTTGGCTCAAATCAGGTAGAAGATATCGCTCGCAAGGCCGGCTATCGTGTTCTTCGCTCAGGTAAGGCTGAGGAAACGGTCTAATGTCTGAGCTAATGTACATCACAGCTCTGGGTGAAGACAGTCATCGTTTTTTGCCGGAAAGTAGCGACAAACCACTGGTCCTGGCCGGACTGGTCATAGACGGTTATCCGGGCCTTGAGGGCAACAGCGACGCGGATGTGATCCTGCACGCCCTTACTAATGCAATCAGCGGACTTACCACCAAGCCGATCTTGGGCGAGAGGGCTGATCGCCTCTGCCTGGCAGGAGATACCAACTCTCTGACCTATTTGCGTCTGGCGCTTGCTGACCTGGTCGCGGATCCGAGAGGCTTCCGTTTACTGCATTTGTCTGTAGTTCTGGAAGGAGCGCGACCGCGCTTTTCCAATTTATCTGACGATATCCGCGCTAATTTGGCGCAAATATTACAACTGGAGAAGCAACAAGTGGCTTTGACCGCGACCAGTGGGGAAGACCTTACCAGTTTTGGCCGTGGTGAAGGTTTGCGCTGCAGCTGCCTTTTAAGTACCAGCTGCCACTATTAATTAAAAATAAATAGGAGGACTATCTCATGGAACAAGCTTCTGCCTATACGGCTGATCAAAATCAGGAACATCAAAGAGCTTTACTTAGTGCCTCGGGCCTTACCAGCAAGGCAGAGATCTACCTGGCTGGAGGCTGTTTCTGGGGTGTAGAGGCCTACTTCAAGCAGATCTACGGTGTGCTGGAAACGGAGGTAGGCTACGCCAATGGTGAGACGCTTAAGACTTCCTATGAAGAACTAAAACTCACCGGTCACGCGGAAACGCTCAAGTTGGTCTATGACCCGCACAAACTACACCTGGCAGAGATTTTAGAGCGTTATTATCGCATTGTAGACCCTTTTTCACACAATGTTCAGGGTAATGACTACGGCACGCAATACCGTACCGGAATCTTCTATACAGATGAGAGAAGCAAACTACTGGCGGAGTTCTCTCTAGCGAATTTCGCCCAGATCCAGGGGCGTGAGCCAGCTATCTTGCTTCAGCCTTTAGCCAACTTTATTCTGGCGGAAGGCTACCACCAGGACTATCTGGATAAGAATCCCGGTGGCTATTGCCATGTCAATCTGTCTAAAGCTCAAGATCCGCTTTTCCCCGGCAAACCTTTACCTGCTGATAAAGATGTGGCTAAAGAGTTGTCTGAGATTGCTTATAAGGTTATGCGCCAGCACGGCACGGAAGCTCCGTACTCCAGTCCTCTGGACCAGCAGTTCACGGAAGGAATCTATGTGGAGCAGCTTACTGGCAGACCGCTCTTTAGTTCACGAGATAAGTATGACGCCGGTTGTGGTTGGCCCAGCTTTACCATGCCCATTACAACGGATGTGGCGCTTTACTATCGCGACCTCAGCTTTGGCTATGATCGCGTGGAAGTTAGGACGCCGTCCGACAACCATCTGGGCCACGTTTTCTCAGACGGACCTCGTGAGGCAGGCGCGCTGCGTTATTGCATAAACGGCGCAGCCCTGCGCTTCATCCCCTGGGAGGAGATGGAGATGGACTACGCCGCTCTCAAGCCCTTTGTATTTGAGCCCCGGTTGTAGCCAGGGCTCAATAGCAATAGGTAATTAGTTTTTCTTTTGTGAATTACATCTTCTGAGTATCTTCGTATTGGAGACGATAGAGATCGTAATAGAGTCCACCTAAGCTGATCAGCTCATCATGTGTGCCCGTCTCGGCGATTTGGCCATGGTGCATAACGATGATCTTGTCAGCATTTTTTATGGTGGATAGACGGTGAGCCACGATAAAGGTGGTACGGTCTTCAATCAGGCGTGCGATAGCTTCCTGGATCAGTTCCTCGGTATCGGTATCGATGCTGGCAGTAGCCTCATCCAGAATGAGGATATCTGGCTTATGGACCAAGGCTCTGGCAAAGCTGATCAACTGTCGCTCGCCGGCAGAATACGTGCTACCACTCTCGGTAACCGGATGATCCAAGCCGTCGGGATAACGGTTAATGATCTTATCGGCGTTTACATGGCGCGCGGCTGCCATGATCTCGGTGTCAGTGATATCCGGTGAGAGCAACTTGATGTTGGTTCTTACGTCACCAGAGAAGAGGAAAACGTCTTGCAATACAGCGGAGATGTGCCGGCGCAGTTGATACTTATCGTATTCCTTGATGTTATGACCGTCGATCAAAATCTCACCGCTGTCTACGTCGTAGAGACGTGATAAAAGGCTGATAATAGTCGACTTACCGGCACCGGTGGCACCGACAAAGGCAATTACATCGCCGGGCCTAGCTTCAAAGGATACCCCCTTGAGCACTTCCTCGCCTTCAATGTAGGAGAAGTGTACGTCTTTAAACTCCACGTGACCCTTGAGCCCCTCCTCTGGCATAGCCAGGGGTTTTGGCGAGTTGATTACCTCTTCTGATTCCTCAAAGAGCAGGAAGATACGCTCAACAGAAGTCAAAGAGGCCTGGAGGATATTAAATTTCTCAGACAGGTCCTGAATAGGGCGGAACATCTTGTCGATATAAAGGGTCATAGCAATGATGACACCCACTTCCAGATGTCCTTCCATAGTCATCCTGCCACCGAAATACACAGCCAGAAAAAGAGCCACATAATAGAGGAAATTAATAGCCGGACGGAAGATTGCGTAGAGTTTGAGCTCACGGCGTGAAGCCTGGCGGTAGCTCTCGTTGATCTCGGCAAAGTCATCAGCAAATTTATCTTCCTGATTGAAGATCTGAATGGTCTTCATACCAGTAATGTTCTCATTTAAAGCGGTGTTAATTCTGGCCAGTCTTACCCTTACTACCCGATAAGCCTGGCGCACCAGTTTACGGAAATAGTAAGTGATGATAGCCAGAGGTGGAATTACCAGTAGGCAGATAGCAGCCAGCGTGGGATTCATCGACAACATCATGATGATACTGCCGATAACCAGACCAATGTCGTGCAAAAAGCTGACGATAACGTCGGTGTAAAGCTCGTTGATGTTTTCCAGGTCATTGGTCATACGGGTAACCAGACGACCGGTAGGATTGCGCTCAAAGAAAGGCAGGTCCAGACGTTGCAGATGGCCAAAAAGGTCACTACGGATAGCGAAGATTACTTTTTGACCGATAAAGTTGAGGTTGTACTGCTGTGCGTAAGAAGCCGCCAGACCGATAATTACCACTACCGCCAGGAAGATAACCATCTTCAGCAGCTCCAAATAGCGGCCGCGCCACATGGCACTTGCTTCAGATTCAGTCAGACGAATCTCTTCACCTTCCCAGTTTAAAACGATATAAGAAGTGTCAGAGCTGGCCTTTTCGCCAGAGATTACGGACTCGTCGTTCCTGCGCTCAACAAAGTTTTGACTGGCTTTAGGATTGGACTTGCCTAGCTTGTAGGACTTGCCCGCTACCGAAAAATCACCTTTTGCTACCTGTTCTACGCTGACGCGGTTAGGGTTCAGATAGTCATCGAGCCCTTTTTTTATAACATAAGGTTGGATCAGGCTGGAAGCGGTGACCGCGATCAGCAACACAAAGCAAAATATCAGACGCTTGATCCAGGGCTTGGTATAGCCTGCCAGCTTGCGTAAATTGGAAAGATCAGCGTCTTTTTCGATTTTCTTTTCTTGTTTAAAATTAGGCTGACTCACGCTTAGGCCTCCTCTCCACAAATTTGTTGTCCATCAGAACACTGGTGATGCTTGATTTTTTCTTCCAGCTGCTGCTTGTGATATAGATGGGCGTATATGCCATCCTGAGCCAGTAGCTGCTGGTGATTGCCTTCTTCCGCGATAGATCCGTCTTCCAGCACGATAATCTGGTCGGCATCGTAAATAGAAGAAACACGGTGGCTGATGATAATGGTGGTATGGCCTTTTTCGTTGGAGCGCATGTATTTGAGAATCTCGCTCTCGGTCTTGGTATCAACAGCGGACAGACTGTCGTCAAAGATCATGATAGGAGAATCTTTGTACAGCAGGCGGGCAATGGCGGTTCTTTGTTTTTGACCACCGGAGAGGTTAACGCCTCTTTCACCCAGTAAAGTGTCATAACCATCAGGGAAGCCCATGATCTCCTGGTGCAGCTGAGCGGCTTTGGCCGTTGCCAGCACCTTAGCGTCGTCCGGCTCGCTGTCAACAAAAGCGACATTATCTTTGATCTTGGTTGAGAAGAGGAAAATATCCTGCGGCACGGAGCCCACCAGGTCACGCGTATCCTGGATAGAGATATCGTTGATATCTACGCCACCGATAGTAATGCTGCCCCGTGGGATATTGTATAGACGGGAGAACAGGGAGATCAGACTGGTCTTACCAGAGCCGGTGTGGCCGATGATACCCAAAGTAGAGCCGGCCGGAATATCCAGGTTGATGCTGTGCAAGGCTGGAGATTCCTCGTTGGGATAACTAAAGGTTAGATCGCGGATGGCAATATCCATACTGGGAATAGCGTGGGATTCGCTCGTATCGCGCAAGTCGGACGGTGTGTCCAGAATAACGTTCAGACGATCGATACTGGCGGCGCCTCTTTGGATTAGGTTATTTAGCATACCGAAGGCACGCATGGGCCAGAGCAAGGTCTCCAGATATTGCAGGAAAGCTACCAAGTCACCTAAAGTGATCAGCTTCTGCACTACGAACCAGCCACCCAGGGCCATGCCCAGAATCATGGACAGAGAGCCAACTACGTTGACCAGTGTGTGCATGGCAAGATGGGTCTTCACCAAGTTTAAATGGCGATTGAGATTTTCCTCGTTATGGTGGTTAAAATCCTCAAGGTTTTCTTCCTCTTGGGCGAATGATTTTATTACTTCAATACCGGAAAAAGATTCTTGTACTTTATCGGAGAGAAGGGAGAAACCTTCTTGTACAGCACGGAACTTTTGGTGGACCTGTTTGCCCATAACCGCGGCAATGAGCGCGATGAAGGGCAGAGGAATCAAGGCCAGAAAAGTCATCTTCCAGGAAATAGTGGTACCCATGACAATGATCGTGGAAACCGTAAGGAAGATAGCATCGACACTCATAATGATACCGCCACTGAACGTTCGTCGAATGGTGCCTATATCATTGGTGGCGTGGGCCATGAGGTCGCCGGTCTTGTGCTCCTGATAAAAGCTCTGTGGCATTTTTAAAAGATGACGGAAAAATTTATCCCGCATCCAGGAATCCAGGTCTGCCGCCGCGTAAACAATACAAGCCCGCCAGATATAGCGGCAGATACCAATGGATAAACCAACTAAAAGTATCAACAAGGCCGCTTTGGTTAAATTTAGTTCTGTAAAATCTTCTGCGATAAGCGAGTTGGTGACATATTTTAGGATCTGTGGTGAGATCAACTGTAGTACGTCTACCAAAAGCAGGAAGATCATGCCTGTTATGTAGCGAGGCACACGCTGGTGTAAGAATTCTTTGAGGTGTCTCAGCATTTGTCTTCTCCCAAGCGATGCTACTAAAGTTAAGTCTTTTGATTATCAGAGATTACACTAGTTAATGTCAAGTTCCCTATGTGCATACGTCGCGTAAGCATGAACCACGCTACCAAGACTGATGAAGGCCTTAAGTAAGCTTTTCTGGACTGGCTGGTGCTTGTAATCTCAGAGACTGCTTTCTCTTACAGAGGGCAGTCTGTTTTTGAGAGTGAAAAAGCTTTATCAATAAAAAAGTCCTGTAAGGCAGAACTTCCAGGACTAATGGCGGGAACACGTGGGAATCGAACCCACCGGAGAAGCTTCTAACCCCTCTCAGACGGTTTTGAAGACCGCGGGGTACACCAGCACCCATCTGCTCCCATGTTTTGCTAAAGCTACTTGTGTGAACTCCCAAACGATAGCAAATTTTAGCGCCTCCTGCAAGCGGGCGTAACCTGCGATAGCCTTTGCATATTGACGTCCATATTATAATGGGCAAAGTGATTAAAAACTTCGCTAAAGAAAATTTATAGAGAAGGTGGAAATATTATGTCAGATCAAATTTTACGTTTAACCGTGGCCCAAGGTACGGCTGTTGCTTATATAGCTCAGGCGCGTGAAACAGTAGAAAAAGCGCGCGCATTGCACGCTACTTCTCCTGTTGTCAGTGCCGCTTTAGGTCGGCTGCTGATTGCCAGCAGCATGATGGGCCAAATGCTGGATGATGAGAAAGATAAAATAAGTGTGATAATCAAGGGTGAGGGACCCGTGGGCACTATCCTCGCGACCTCTAATCGCCGTGGCCAGGTTAAGGGTTTTGCCCTGCGCCCACAGATAGAAGTGCCCAATAAACCTAATGGCAAGCTGGATGTAGGTGGCCTGATTGGACCGGGCAGCCTGACCGTACTTAAAGACGTGGGGGGCGATGTGCCTTTCTCCGGTACAGTTGAGCTATTTAGCTCTGAAATCGCGGAAGATCTGGCCTATTATTATGCCCAGTCTGAGCAAACACCCACGGCCATGGCCTTAGGTGTACATGTTTCAGCTGACTATACTATCGGTGCTGCTGGCGGCTTCATGATCCAAATATTGCCCGACGCAGATGAGGCGGTAATAGAGCAACTTGAGAAAAATATCCGCGAGCTGGGCGCTGTTTCTGATTTTTACCTGCAAGGTGGTAGCCCCGAAGAACTGGCGGAACGCTTGTTCGGAAACTTGGGCTATGAGATCCATGAGCGTTGCCCGCTGGAATTCCATTGTTCCTGCAGTAAAGAAAAACTAACCTCAGTCTTGATTTCTCTGGGACGACAGGAGTTAGAGAGCATGCTCCACGAGGATAAAGGCGCCGACGTACGCTGCGAATTTTGCAATAGCTCTTACCATTTTTCGGAAGAAGATCTGAAGACTATTCTCGCTAAGATGTAGTCCGATGGTTTTTGCGCGTCTGCCAGGCCTCACAGATGGGGTAGAGGAAAGCAGCGACCAGGCCAGTAGCAAAACCGTTGTTATACAGATTCATGCCTGCCTGAGGGCCTAACACATTGACTACGGTGCAGGCGTGAATAAAACCTGCCAGAACCCCGACTAGTGGACCGAACTCGCCGGTTATCGGAGCCAGGGCCGTACCTAACATAGCCGCGGTCAAGGCTCCGGTGGTGTCTGCGCGGCCAGGACCCAATAGATTGGCAATACTTACGCCTAAGAGAATAGGTATAGTGTTGAGCGGGTGTTTACCCATGGCGGCGAAGCCTATGTAGGCGAACCAGGCTGCTAGAACCGGTCCATTGATCGGACCGCTTGAGATCTTTATATAGGCAAAGCCAATAATGCCAACCAGCGCCATATTGGTAAGGCTGGTGACCAGACCAAAATCATCGCTGTAACGGCCGCCTTTTCCCGGATGACGTATCAGGTCCGCGTAATTTGCAAAGCCGCGATTATGTGTCAGGCTGAAAACTAGCAAAACTATATTAAAGAATAGTATAAAATAGCCTAGCGTATCAGCGTTGCTCTGATTGCTGGCCGGGTTAGTTTCTAAAGATAGTCCCATGAAGCGGCCCAGACCAACAAAAATCAACGCGACTAAGCCATCAGCAAAACCGGAATTGTAAAGTGTATATCCCTGATGGAAAAGTGCCGTATGTCCGGCTACCCGCACAGCCAGCATACCTAAAAGCAGGCCTAACAAAATGGCGAGAATATAACGCGGAGCTGGAGCAAGTTTGATTCCTGGTGAGAAGGCAACATAGGAAACGAAAGGCGCCAGAGCTGCGGCCAGGAGAGCTTTAAAGCAAGTAGAAGCGGCAGACTGGCCGTTTAGCTTGCCCTGCAGAAATCCACCACAAATAATCGGCAAGCTATTGAGTACACTGATGCCGAAAAAAGAGAAGCCGGTGGTGATCAAGAGAGCGGCGTACATATCATCTTGGAGCTTATTTCCACTCAGGCCAATACACACCAGACATAAGATAAAGACCAGTAGCGAATTGAGGGTAGCGGAAGCCAGTCCACCCAATATGACGGAATCGGTAGTCAAGGCACAGGTGCTGGTCATGATCTTTACCAGACCCTGGCCAAGGCTAAGTTCTTGATCTAGTAGCAGGCTCAGAATCAGGAGTCCCAGACCAAAGATAACTACAATGGACCAGGACATGCGTTGGTCACGATCTTTGGTCGCAACTGGGGGTTGCCTCGTTACTTTTGCGGTCATGACTAATTGCTCCCTTCACGCGTTGGCTTAATTTTACTGTAGATTTTTCCTGGCGGTCAATGAAAACGCTTCTGACAAAAAGCTCAAATTTTACCGGATCAGGACAGCGTTAAAAGTCTTAATGACGAAAAAATAAAAGCTTAGCAGGTGAAAAGACTAAAAAAATTTGCTAGACTTGCATTAAGTATATACAACTTGCCTAGTGCATGCTTCTCGGCCAGCTAATTTTTCGACTGGCCGGGTGAGTTGTGTTGCTTTAGCAAAAAAGTATTGTGTATTGGGAGGTGCGAATGCGCAAGATACGTGTAGTGATCTGGGGATTCGGTGCCATGGGAAGTGGTATTGCTCGGATGATTCTCGAAAAAGAAGGCTTGGAAATAACCGGCGTAGTAGATGGCTGGGATGCCATTATTGGCCAAGATATCTATGAACGCCTGGGGGTTGAGCGGGGAGATCGCCCGTCTGTAAAAATCACGAAAAATCCGGAAGATGTTATTAGCCGTGACAAGTGCGATATTGTACTTATGGCGACGGACTCTTTTACGGCCAAAGCTTACCCCAAAATCTGCTTCTGCCTGGAGCAGGGAGTAAACGTGATCTCTACTGCCGAAGAAATGTCCTGGCCTTGGGCTTCCGAGCCGGAACTTTCTGCGGAAATGGATCGTCTGGCGCGCCAGAATCAGGTCACAGTTATTGGAACTGGTGTCAATCCTGGTTTTATCCTGGATCTTTTAGTAGTAGTACTGACCGGAGCTTGCGAGCAGGTAGAGTCTATTGAGGCTGCCCGTATCAACGACCTCTCACCCTTTGGCCGTGCTGTTATGGAAGAGCAGGGTGTAGGCTTGACCGTGGATGAGTTCAACGAACTTAACCAAAAAGGCCAACTGGCCGGCCATGTCGGATTTAAAGAATCTGTTGCCATTATCGCGGCCGGACTGGGCTGGGATGTGGCTGAATTCAAAGAAATAAAAGAGCCAATCGTTTCCTCAGTCGAACGCAAGGCAGATCATTTCCATGTTTTGCCTGGTAACGTTGCCGGTGTGCGTCAACAATGCTTTGCTTACGATAAAGAGGGACGTCAGATTATTCATCTGGACCACCCGCAGCAAGTCTATCCAGAACTGGAAGGTACCGAAACTGGCGACTATATTACCATTCATACGGGTGAATATGATATGAATCTGCGTATCAAGCCAGAAACTCCGGGTGGCATTGGCACTATCGCGATGGTAGCTAATATGATTCCGCTTATTATAAACGCTAAACCAGGCCTCTTAAGCCTATTAGACCTGCCCCTGCCCCGTGCCATGGAAGGCGATGTTCGCCTCAAATTAACCCAGAATCAGGAAGCGCGTCACCTGTATAAGGCCGGTGATACGGTAGTGGTGGAGCAGATCTCTCTACCGGCAGGCCAAAGATCAGGCAAACTGCCTGCTGACACAGCGCAGACCGATTTGATCCTCTGGCTCAAAGGTGAGCTCTTAGCCGACGCCTATACGGGAGACGAAGTGAAGATTCGCACCATTATTGGCCGCGAAGTTACAGGCCGGCTTACCAACCGACCGGTCTCTTACCAGCATGATTTTGGACGTATGCAGCCTCTATTACAAGAGGTTGGACAACAAGTCAAACGCGCGCTGTGGGAGGATTAAGCATGAGAGATTTATCATATAAAGCAGTAATGGCCCGCCAAACTGAGATCATGCGTCAAGCCGTAGGCTTGGACTACTCGCAATTTGAACGCCCTGACTCCAGTTTTGACTACGAAGCTCTGATGGCTGCGGTGCCCTATAGTCTGGAGGAAGTGAGAAAGATCCAGGAGAGCCTGCACGTAGGTCATACACCCTTTGTTTATCTGGACAATCTAACGGCTTTAGCCCGCAAGTTCGCTCCTGAAGGTCAGGGTGCCAAAATTTACTTAAAAGACGAAGCTTCCAACCCCTCAGGTTCTTATAAAGCCCGTCGTGCTTCTTTATCCGTTTATGAGGCTAAACGCCTGGGCTACAAGGGCGTTATCGCGGCAACTTCCGGCAACTACGGAGCTGCTGTTGCCTCAATGGCGGCCAAGCTGGGCCTCAAATGTATCGTGGTGCAGGAGTGCTATGACTCACGCGGTATCGGCCAACCTGAGATCCTAGAGAAACAACGTAAATGTGAGGCTTTAGGAGCAGAAGTCGTACAGCTTAACGTCGGTCCTGAGCTTTTCTATGAGACCCTTAAACTGCTGGAAGAAACCGGCTTCTATGACGCCTCGCTCTATACGCCAACCGCAATCGCGGGCGTAGAAACTTTGGGTTATGAGCTGGTCGAGGATTGCCGCGGAGTTTTGGGAAAAGACCCGGACTATGTCATCGCCACTAATGCCGGTGGCGGTAATCTTACCGGCACGGCACGCGGCGTAAAGAAAGCTGGCGCTGATAATACCAAGATCTACGCGGCATCAGTCGATCTTTCCGGCCTGCATATGGCCTCTGACCATGATTTCAACCGCAAGTCATTTACTACCGGTCATACCGGCTTCGGTATTCCCTTTACTGTCCAACCGGACCGCTCAGACGTGCCACGCAATGCCGCTAGACCATTGCGCTATTTGGATCGCTACCTGCTATTAAAGCAGGGTGAAGTCTTCTATATCACAGAAGCCCTGGCATCTCTGGAAGGTATGGAGCGTGGACCGGCCGGTAATACTTCGCTGGCTGCCGCTTTTGCTTTGGCGCCGACTTTGCCGGAGGATAAGGTCATAGTGGTACAAGAGACCGAGTATACCGGTGCGGGAAAACACCCCATGCCGCAGCTCAGTTTCGCGCAAGATCAAGGCATCGAGATCTTCTTTGGTGATCCAGAAGAGGAAGTCCCGGGTAAGAACATCATTCTGCCTGAGCATCCTTCCAAAATCGGCCTGCGTGACTATGACTTAGCTGATTTGCGACGCTCGGCGTTACGCCGCATGATCGCCAAGATGCCAGAAATCGGGCCCGAGCAAAAAACCTACCTCCGCGCGGAACTCAACTGCGATGAAAGTTTCCTGGAAGAGGAACTGCGCGCGCAGGGAAGAGCCTAAATATTCATAAGTAAGAGGGGACTTGTGCCAGCGAAGCCGGGCCCCCTTTGTTAAATTTGTTTGTATAAGGGAGAAAGATATGGCAAGACCGGATGATTTTGCAACACGAAGACAACACCTGGCTAATCTCTCAGATGAAGAACTCTATGAGCGCTTCTGGGAATTGGCTGATAAGATCGTAGAACCAATGCTGGATGCTGGTAAAGTTTATACGACTCCAGCTATTGAGCGCTCAGTGCTACTGCGTATGGGCTTTTCCAGCGTAGAAGCTAAGCCAATCGTGGATGGACTCCTGGAAAGAGAGCTCCTGGGACATGGCGCTGGCAACTGCGTCTACCTTTTGGCCAGGAAACTGGACCTGCCGATCCGTGAGGCTGGCCTCAGCCTGATACAAGGCAAAAACTGGGATTTAGTACCCGGCCTGTTCGCGTAAGGAGCTAAGTATGTCTGATAAGAAAAAGTTCAACAATAATGCCCAATTACCCAGCCTTGAACCCAATGAGCGCTTAGATGTGCGTGAGATCCTGGATGGCCTGGAAAACTACCATCCCGCAAAGCACCCCTGGCACTGGCGTGAAGGTCGTAATCAAGAACGTAAGATCGGTGATTTCACTTACTATGAGACCTCAGAACCGCTCAAAAATTCCGTACCCCTGCCAGGCAGCCGCGGATTTGGCTATATCGATCCCCAACCTGACTGCGTGATTACGACTGAAATAGCCTCGGGCAGATTTGAAGACGATATCCGTCGTATGCGTATGGCAGCCTGGAACGGCGCAGATCACCTTATGGTTATTCGTACCGCAGGCCAGTCACACATTGACGCTCTACTGGAAGGTACTACCCAGGGTATCGGCGGTATCCCGGTTACCCGTAAGCAGTGCCGTGCTACGCGCCGCGCTTTAGACCTTATTGAAGAAGAAGTAGGTCGTCCTTTAAATTACCACTCCTATGTCTCCGGTGTTGCCGGCCCTGATATAGCGGTAATGTTCCACGAAGAAGGTGTTTCCGGTGTCCACCAAGATCCACAGTATAACGTCTTATACCGCAACATCAACGGCTTGCGTTCTTTTGTTGACGCCTGTGAATCTAAGGCCATTATTGCCGACGGTGGCATGCTACAGATCGACGGTGCTCACAATGCCAACGCCACGGCCATGGAAGCCTGGAAAGTTATGCCGGAGCTGATGGTACAACACGCTATCAACACCGCTTTCTCCAGAGGTTGTGGTATTAAGGCAGAGAATATTGCCCTGTCTACGGTGCCTCCAACTGCGCCACCTGCGCCCTGCATGAGGCTCGACCTGCCTTACGCCGTAGCCTTACGCGACCTTTTCCGCGACTACAAGATGCGGGCACAGCAAAATACCAAATATATGGAATCCGAGACGCGTGAAGCGACAGTAACCCATACGCTGAACATGATGATCTCACGCCTGACTTCCGCGGACATCCAGTCCACAATTACGCCAGATGAAGGCCGCAACGTTCCCTGGCACTACTACAACATCAACGCCGTCAATACGGCGCGTCAGGCTCTGGACGGCATGGATGGCTTACGTCAAATGGTCAGGATCGACCGTGATGGACCTCTGGGTGAAGCTGTGCGTGAGCTGAAAGAAAGAGCTGTGCTCTTCATGGAAGAAATCCTGGAAGTTGGTGGCTATTTTGAAGCTGTAGAAAAAGGATTCTTTATTGACAATGGCTTGTATCCTGAGCGTAAAGGCGATGGCCTGGTCAGAGAGAAAAATGGTGGTATTGGCTCCGGAACTGTGGTTAAGCGTGAACCGGACTATTTCGCCCCTGTTTCTGTCCACTATGGTGACAACCATCTGCCTGAAGGCATCAAGAATCCCTCTGATGCCATCGGTGGCGATACCTTTGAAAAACCTGAGAAAATCATTTTCATCGATGAGTTAGATCCGGAAGATAACGTCAACACGCGTATCAAAGAAAAACAAAATTACTTTGATCATCCGAATCTGGTGAGGCCGGAAGTAGAGTGGCTGGCAGACGGCGTGATTGTAATCACGCTCATGCTGCCCTGCAATCGCAGACGGGCTGAGTTTGCCGCTATCGAGATCGGTAAACGGTTGGGACTTAACGAACCCACTGTAATCCATAGCCAGGTCATGCACCCCTCAGAAGGTACGTTGATTGAGTTAAAAGGTAGTATCGACTTTGATATTGACCTGGATAAGCTCGATATACCCGAGGAGATTCCCGTACTATCAGAAAAAGAGATCCGCGATTTCGTACACCAGCGTCCTGTTACTGTAGTTGCGGCTACTGTGGGTGAAGACGAGCACTCTGTAGGACTTAAGGAAATCCTGGATATCAAGCACGGCGGTATTGAAGGCTTTGGCATTACCTATCACTACCTGGGAACTTCAGTTCCTGTAGATCAGTTGGTTGACGCAGCCATTGAAACCAACGCGGACGCAATTCTGCAGTCTACGATCATCTCGCATGACGATGTCCATATCAAGAATATGGAAAAACTGGACCAGATCTGCCGTGAGCGCGGTGTGCGTGACAAGCTGATCTTAGTCTGTGGCGGCACGCAGGTGACCAATGAGATCGCGGTAAAAGCAGGAGCTGATGTGGGTTTCGGACGTGGCTCACACGGAATTGATGTAGCCTCTTTCATAGTTAAGACCTTGCAAGCTCGTGAGGGCAAGGAGGAAAAACACTAATTTTTGCCTGAGGTGAATTTAGTAATTTAGCCTGTAAAAGCCCTTCCTGGCGAGAAGGCCAAGCGTCAAGCTTAACTGACGTTTAGCATAAGATCCGGGAGGGCTTTTTTGCAGGTAGTTATAGTAGAATGACTTTAGTCATTGAGTAAGCGGAGGAATATTCAAGCTATGCATATTGATGTTCTGGTTGCCGAAATCGGCAGCACTACCACAGTGCTTAACGCCTTTGATCACCTGTCAGATGAAGAGCCAGTCTTCTTAGGGCAGGGTCAAGCCCGCACTACGGTAGAAGAAGGAGATGTCTCCCTGGGCCTGGAATTAGCCCTGGATTCACTCAAAGAAAATCTAGGCATAGCCGAACTTAGCTGGGGTCATATGTTGGCCTCTTCCTCGGCGGCCGGTGGACTGCGCATGACAGTGCATGGCCTGGTTTATGATATGACCGTTAGAGCCGCTAAAGAAGCCTGCCTGGGCTCCGGTGGCGTGATCAAGCAAGTAACAGCCGGTAAATTACGCCCGGCCGCAGTAGAAAAAATCCGACGTATCCGACCTAATATCATCTTTGTGGCCGGAGGTACAGACTATGGTGAATGGGAAACCGCTCTGCATAATGCGGAAGTTCTGATGCAGGCCTGCCCAGATTTACCCATGATCTACGCCGGTAACATCAGCAATCAGGATGAGATAAGAAGTCTGGCTGAGCAGTACGGTGTAGAAGTCTATATCACGGAAAATGTCTATCCTGCTCTGGATGAGCTTAATATTGAACCAGCCCGCCGCTTAATTCATGAGGTTTTCCAAAAACATATCGTACATTCACCAGGTATGGAACGCATTAGAGATCTGGTTGATGGACCAATATTACCTACACCAGGGGCTGTTATGGAAGCGGCCATCCTGCTATACGAGAGTTTGGGTGACCTACTAGTCATGGATATTGGCGGCGCGACCACGGATATTCATTCTGTAACAGAGGGTAACCCCAATAACATTGAATATCTGCTTAACGCTGAGCCCACAGCTAAAAGAACGGTAGAAGGAGACCTGGGGGTCTTCGTTAATCGTTTCCATATATATGAGCAGTTCACCGAAGCGGAAAAATTTACTTATGGCAAGCAAATTGAAGCCGGATTGGAAAAACTTCCCAAGATCCCAGAAACTGAGGAAGATCTGGAATTAGCGACACTCCTGGCGAGAAAAGCCGCGGCGGTCGCCTTGTCCAGGCATGTTGGTAACTGGACCGAAGTTTTCACGATCAGTGGCATGCAGCGTTTTATCAAGGGTAAAGACCTTAGCCTGATCAAGTACGCTATAGGGACTGGTGGCGCTCTGACCCGCTTGCCGCAAGGTGGACAAATCTTAAAAGACCTCTTTGTATCACCGCCGGCCAAGTATCTATTGCCCGGCGAAACTCCACCGGTCTTACTGGACCAAGATTACATCATGGCTTCTTTGGGCGTATTGGCCAAAACCCAGCCACAAGCAGCGTTAAGATTATTAAAGCAGAGCCTTAAGCTATCTGATTAAGATCATTTAGCCCTTTATAGCTTTGCCGAAAATAGCGAAGTCAATCTCACAGCCCACGAGCTGGCTAGAAAGGAACAAGATGCAAAACCCCGCTCTCCTAATTAATAAAGTAAAGTTTCGCGACAACGCGCTCAAACTGCGCGCGCTCTTTGACAAGCACCACAAAGAATTTCACGTAGTGACCAAGTGTTTTTGCGCTTATGAGCCCATGGTACAGGTATTGGCAGAAGCAGGCATTACCAAACTGGCAGATTCCCGCCTGGAGAACTTTTACTGCTTGCAAAAGTATGCTCAGGACTCGCTCTTGCTGCGTCTGCCGATGCTCTCCGAAGTCACTGAAGTCGTGGGACTTTGCGATATGAGCCTAAACTCAGAATATGACACCATTTGTGCCTTGTCCGATGCTGCCCTGGTGCAGCAGAAAACCCACGGTGTGATCCTGATGCTGGAAATGGGTGACCGTAGGGAAGGAGCTTCACTGGAAGAAGCCGACGCCATGATTGCTAAGATCGTCAATCTCAGAGGCGTACGCCTGGTTGGCATTGGCGCAAACTTTAATTGCTATGGTGGCGTTATTCCAGATGAGAAAAAAATGCGGGAATTGGCCGATTTTGCTAACTACGTAGAGCAGCGTTATGGCTTTGAGCTAGAATATGTCTCCGGAGGAAACTCAGGCAGTCTCTGGCTTCTGGAAGAGGACAAATTACTTCCCGAAGTCAACCATCTCAGGATCGGTGAAGGGTTGCTTTTAGGAAGAGAAACCTCTTTCGGACACAGCATAGCAGGACTACATCACGATGTCTTTACCTTGCGAGCGGAAATTATAGAGTTAAAGCGAAAACCCTCCTTGCCTGACGGGCGCATCGGCCTTAATGCCTTGGGTGAGCAAGTTACATTCAAAGATGAAGGTATGCTCAATCGAGCAATACTTGCTATTGGTGCCCAAGACGTGGATCCCAGCCGCATGCAACCCAAGCTCAAGGGTGTACGTTATTTGGGTAACTCTTCAGATCATACCATCTGCGATGTTACACACTTAAACCAAGATCTGAGAGTAGGCGATACGTTGGACTTTGCTTTAGACTACTCCTGCCTCTTAGCTCTCTTTACCTCCCCCTATGTGAAGAAGTACTGGATCTAACCCTTATTGAGAACCTGACGGCCCTCAGGTATGCTGCGCTGCAGTGTGCCAGGTGTTAATTCCCAGCTAGAAAGAGTTTATCTATGTACAAGAATTTGTCTGTTGCTGAACGTAAAGATCTGATCACCAGATCTCGCTGCTTCGCGGAAATATCTTTGCCCAATCTTCGCCATAACTTAAACGAAGTAAAGCGCTTCGTGCGTCCCGGCACCAAGATCTGCGGTGTGGTAAAAGCCGACGCGTATGGCCACGGACCCCTGGAGATCGCCCGTGCCTTGGCTGAAGCCGGTGTGCGCTATTTAGCAGTGAGTTGCCTGGGCGAAGCGCTGGAACTTAAGGAGGCAGGTATTCCTCAAACTCTGTTCATCTTAGGACCCAACCTGCCGGAAGCAGCGCCTATACTGCAGGAGTTTGGCCTACGGCAGGCTTTGACTTCAGAGGCAGAAGCTTTGGCTTATAGTCGTTATCTGGACCCAGATTTGCCGGATCTCAAATTCCACCTAAAACTTGATACCGGTATGTCGCGCCACGGCTTCCGCTGTATTAATGAAGCTCAGGAGAAGGCCAGCCTGGCAGCTATTGCCAGAGTGGCTCAGTTGCCGAAAATTAAGCTGGAAGGTGTGTTTACTCACTTTGCCACCGCTTCAGACGATGGTAACGCCCTATATGACGAACAGATCGCTTGTTTCCAAAGGACTGTAGCGGCTTTATCTGCTCAGGGTCAGAAGTTTGAACTGATTCACTGCGCAAACTCCGCCAGCATTTTGGTAAAACCAGAGTTGGACTATAACCTGGTTAGGGCGGGTATCATTCTTTATGGCGGCAGGGACGAAGACTACTTCCGCGCCATGACGGATCTAAAACCGGTCATGACCCTGAAGGCTCGTCTGTCTGCCTGTTATGAGTTGGAAGCCGGTGACCACGTAAGCTACGGCGCGACTTATACAGCGGAAAGGCGTATGCGCATTGGTGTGGTGGAATGCGGTTATGCAGACGGTCTCCTGCGCAATCTCTCCGGCAAGGCGGTTTTCTCCCTTCACGGCCAGGCCATCCAGCAAATTGGCCGTATCTGCATGGACCGCTGTATGGTAGACCTCAGCAACGCTCCGCAAGCACAGGCCGGTGAATACGTCACCATCTTTGGTGGCCAGGGCAGCGATTTTGTCGATGCGGCCGAACAAGCGGCGCGCGCCGGCACGATCTCTTACGAGCTTTTTTCATTGGTCAGCAAACGGGTTCCCAGGATCTATATTGACTAGGATCTATACTGAATAGATTTATTAATCTTCTTCGAAATCGTCTTCCTGGTTTTCCATGTGGATGACTTCTGTGCGCAGCCAGTCACTGTCCGGTCTGGTGACCAAACGGCTGTTCTTATAGGCAATGTCCAGGGGCAGAACCGTTTCACCCTGATAGGAACCTGACGGGTTGCGGATGACGACTAGAGCTAGATCAACCTGTGTTTCATCGGTTAGGGCCAGAGGCAGAAGAAGGGACCCTTGATTGCGCTTAGGATAGTAGGTGGGAATAGCTGTACGATAGTTCCACTCCGTACGTTTAAGGGCAAGGTCTACCGCATCTTCAAAACGATTAGTGATACGGTTGAAAATTCTAGAGTTTTCATATATACGTTGGCCTAATTCCTCGAAATAGGCTTTGCGCTCGTAAAAATCACTGCAAGTCCTTATATCATTGAGGTTATTGCCATTTATATCCAGCATGTCTGGCGGACAGTTATCTTCTAAAAACTCCGGGGGCAAACGGTAAGTCCTCTCGGTAATAATGTGTGTGTAGTCACAATGTAGAGGGCCAGTCGTAGTGTCGTAAAGCATATTCTCGATACGGTTCTCAAAATAATCCGCACGAGCGGGAAGAGGGTTGAAGATGCGACCCAGAATTTTACCCGCGTCTTCTCCGGCAACCACGAAGTCTAACAGAAACCAGTAAATGCCGGTTTCGTCAAAACGCGTATTCTTTAGGAAGAAAGCGTAAATATATTCATATTTGCGGTCGACCAGACCGGTGTTAAAAGTGGCGTATTCTTCTTTAGTTTTAGAATTCACGCTGTAAAGGATCTTATCCTCATAGGCCAGGCGCTGGAAAGTATAATTAAGGTAGTTTCTTAGTAAAGGTTGGTCGGGAGTTCCTTCCTCAGGAGCATCGCCATAATACCATTTTTCCGGCAAAGCCAATTCACTGAGATCGGTATATTTACTCCAGTGCACAAAGGCCCAGTTTTCCAGCTTAGTGCCCTGCTGTGGATACTTTCCTGGTCGGAAACTATTGTGATCATCATGGCCGCTGCTTGAGGCATTCTTATAGTTTTGATTATGAGCGCAGTGCTCCAGGTTCTGATAAGTGGTATTCGAAAACGCCTGGTTCTGTTCCTCGGGGTGAATATTTATCGATTGAACCTTGAGTGTAGACTCCATGCCGTCATCTACTTTGGGGCGTACGAAAATCACCGGCGTTTTACCGGGCTCATTGATTTCGGAAAACTCCAAACAGTCGCTGAATTCCTGGATGAATGGCTTGAGCTTAATGTAGCCCAGCTCTTTGTATGAGATGCCCTGGCGGTTTAAATTATTACCCAGCGTGGCTAAATTGATCCAGCTATCGGCTTCTACCTGAAGTTCTTTGATTGTACCGATAATTTTTTTGTTCAACTCATTCTTGACTTCTTTATCCATCTTATTGTCATCCATTTTTTTCCCCTCCATCAGCTGGGCCTAAATTGGCAGAAATAGCAAAAAAACCCGAATAAAATGCCTTAAGGCAAAACTAATAATTTCTTAATTCGTGACTTATTATTGATCAAAAGCGCGAGTTAAGCAAGAATGTTTCGGATAATCTTATTGAAATGAACTTTCCTGAGCATCCAAGAATCTCTTCCTGCTTTTTGTAAGACGCTCATCTTAAATAAATGCATTTTTGCTAAAATTAAAACAATCTTGCCATAATGTTGTCAATCTGCTACACTGGACCGTGTAAGAGGCAGTTATTTTCACTGAATTGCCCTAAAATTTACCTGATGAATGGAGGACTTGTTTGATGAAAAAACAACTCACCAAAACTTTACTTAGTTTGGTACTTGTCCTCTCCCTGCTCGTTGGTATTTCTGCCTTCCGTGTATATGCGGAAGAGGAAGCCAAAGACGAGGGAGATCTCTACGTAGTACGTGAAGCATGGTCTTCAACTCCTACTAACTGGAACCCCCTGACCTGGGAAAACTCCGGTGACTCCGATATGCTGGATATGCTCAGCGACGAACAGGTCGGCTTCACCATTGCGGAAGACGGTGTCAACTGGGCTTGGCAGATGGACGGCGTTATTAACGTTCGTGACGTCTCCGCCGAAGTAGACGCTGAGAAGTGGGGCATTGCAGAAGGTGAAACCGGTCGTGCCTGGGAATACGAACTGGCTCCTGATCAGAAGTGGCAAGACGGAACCGAGCTCAACGCCGATTCTTTTGTCTACTCCTTCCAACAACTCCTGGATCCCTTCCAAAAGAACCGTCGCGCTGATATGTTTATCGCTAACGAGTCTGAAATCGTGGGCGCTGCCGACTATTTCAACGGCGACAAAGCTGGTCAGATCCGCTACACTCCTGTAGTTTATGACGAAGAAGCTGAAGGTTATACCGAAGCTCCTGACGGCAAATACTGGGTCAACCTGAACGAAGAGAGCTACTTCTTTGGTGGTTCTCCTGCCGACTACTACAACAACGAAAAATATCAAGACTTCTTCATGAAGGAAGATGAAGACATCTTTGAGAAATACGGTGAATGGACTGAAGTCACTGAAGACATCCAGGCCGACTTGAACTGGCTCGCTGCTCAATTTGGTTATGAAGATGACGAAGCCTGGAAAGAATTTTCCTGCTACGAAGACGGCGTTTATCCTGAACCTAGCTGGGACGACGTTGGTGTTCTCTCTGATGGTGGCAGCAAAGTGACTGTTATCTATGTACCTCCTATGACTGAGTTTAACGCTAAGAGCCGCTGTGGCAGCTTCCCCATGGTACATGAAGAAATCTACGAGGCTAACAAAAAAGACGTTGGTGGCGGTCTAATCCAATCTGATTATGGTACCGACCTCGAAACCACCATGTCCTACGGACCTTATAAGATGGTTTCTTTCGAAAAAGACAAACAAATTGTCTTTGAACGCAATGAGAACTGGTACGGCTATCACGATGGCAAACACGAAGGTCAATTTAACTTTGATCGTTACGTTGTAGACATCGTTCCTGAAGCTACTACTCGTCTGCAAATGTTTGAGTCCGGTCAGAACGACTTCGTCGGTCTGCAAGTGGAAGACTTTGACCGTTTCCGTTTCTCCGACTACCTGCTCTTAACTGACCTGTCCTACACTGACCGCTGGATCTTCGCTACTTCTCTGAAGTCTCTCGAAGCTCTTGAAAAAGAACAATCTGTCGGTAACAAGCGCATCCTGCACTATGAAGACTTCCGCAAGGCTATCTCCTTCTCCATGGATCGTCAGCGCCTGTGCAAAGAAGCTACCACCGCTTTCAAACCGGCTTACTTCCTGTTTAACAACCTCTACTACCTCGACATCGAGAACGATCCTGAGTCTCAATATCGTAAGACCGACGCCGGTAAAGAAGCAGTACTGCGTATTTACGGCGTAGAATACGGCGAAGGCACCGAGTACGCAACCGTTGACGAGGCTTACGAATCCGTAACCGGTTACGACCTTGACTACGCTGCAGAACTCTTTACCAACGCTTATAACGAAGCAATCGCCGATGGCAACTACGAAGACGGTCAAGACATCGTCATCCGCTGCATGTGCTCCGCTGCCAACACTCTGTCTCCTAACGATACCCGTCAGCAAGACCTGATGAACGAATTCGTTGGCAAAGCTACTGAGGGCACTCCTCTGGAAGGCAAGATCCGCTTTGAGTTCCTGTCCGGTTCCACTACCCGTTACGATGACGTTGCTAATGGTAAGATCGAAATGATCCGCGGTGCTTGGGGCGGCGCTTACTTCTTCCCCTACCGTACCATCGGCGTATACGTAGATCCTGACCAAGTTGGTGGCCTCAACAAGATCCACGAGTCCAATGGTTGGAACCCGACCACTGAAGAACTCACCATCGTTTGGGACTTCAACGAAGACGGTGAAGACGAAGAAGTTACTCACACTCTGACCGAGTGGTACAAGATCCTCACCGACATCAATCACGAATGGATCAAGGACAACAACGTCCGCAACAAGAACGAGATCCTCTCTGAACTGGAATCCGCCATCATCATGGCTTACCAGTGCATCCCCTGGGGTACTGAGACCTCCGCTACTCTTTACAGCATGAAGGTTGAGTATCCTACCACTGAATACAACGTAATGTATGGTTACGGTGGCCTGCGCTTACTGAAGGTTAACTACACTCAATCCGAGTGGGAAGCCTTCGTCCAAGAACAGGGTGGTATCCTCGACTACGAATAAGCCTTGACGGATTATCCGGCACAATAGACTTTAAGTCTTAGTTTCGTTATAATGCCGGAAACGCACAGGGTATTTGCAGAACGCCCCGTCTACGGGGCGTTCTGCTCTTAACTAAATCGCAGCTAATAAGCAGATAACATAACAGAAGGTGGGGACGTATTTCTCATGGACATGTTTAAGTATGTGCTGAAAAGACTAGCCCTCATGTTGGTTATTGCCTTCGTGATCATGACTATTTGTTTTGTCTTGATTAAAATGCTTGAGCCGGAAATCCCTATGCTCGGTATCCAAGCAGAGATCGAAATGGCCAAACGTGAGGCTCTCGGCTATAACAAGCCAATACTAGTCCAGTACGGCATCTATCTAAAGAACATCATTACGGAATGGAACTGGGGCTGGTCTTGGAAAGTAGACTATATGAAACCCGTTACGGAGGTAATCGCCAAGCGTATACCGCCAACACTTATTTTGAACTTCCTTTCCATGATCCTGTCGATACCCTTTGGTATTCTCCTGGGTATCGTGGCCGCATTACACAAGAACACCGCGCTGGACCACTTTATTTCTACTGCCGTTATGGTGGTTGTATCGGTTCCGGCCTTTGTGTACGGCTTCTTACTACAGTATTTCTTTGCATTTAAATGGGGACTTTTGCCCATGGTGGTATCGTCACTACGCGATGCCGGTGGCAGTTGGATGAGCTGGACGATGATCCGCTCCATGATTTTGCCTATCCTGTCCCTATCTTTCGGTACAATCGCCGGTATGGCGCGTTTTACCAGAGCGGAGCTTTGCGAAGCTTTGACTTCCGAATATATGCTCTTAGCGCGTACTAAGGGTCTGACTAAAGGCCAGGCTGTACGCCGCCATGCTATGAAAAACGCCATGGTGCCAATTTTGCCCTCTATTATTGCCTCCTTCACCTCTATACTGGGTGGCGCGATTATTACAGAAAAAATCTTCTCTATCGTAGGCATGGGCTCACTTCAGATCGCGGCTATCTCTATGCTGGACTATGACCTCTTTGTGGCTACCAGTGTTTTCTATACACTTATCGGTTTGCTCGGCACGCTCATTGTTGACCTGAGCTATGGTTTCCTGGATCCCAGGATCAAGATGGGAGCAAGATAATGGAAAAAAAAGATTTACCAGCTATTGCTCAAGAAAAATTCAGCTTTACTCAATTAGACGAGGCCATCCATGACCAGAAATTTGAGTCTAAGCCGATCTCTTATTTCCAGGATGCCCTGACTCGTTTTTCCAAAAACAAAGCTTCAGTGGTTGCTTTCTGGATTATTGTAATCATTGTTATTTTTGCCGTCTTTGGCCCTCTGCTCAGTAACTACGAGATGTCGTTCGCAGATGGTAACTACGCGCGTTGTAAACCAAAACTCCAGGTCTTTGACCGGAACGGTAGTGGATTCTGGGATGGTACCCATACCATGAAGTACAACGACAACTATCTGCTCTACGCAGCGGCTATCGGCATGGGTGCCACTTCTACGGACTCGGATGATATCGTGTCTTGGGATGCCGGCATGCAAAGTGAATTCCAGCCGATTATCTCTTACTCTGAACCCTACATGGGTGGTGGTAAGCGCTATCATGACGCTTTAGTAGATTCTTACTATCTGATCGGCTTCAAGTACCTGACTCTCAGAGAAAGCGAATTCGAAGACCTGAAAAAGTGGCAAGAAGAGACCGGTATCCAGGTCCTGTATCCCATGGTCGATATGAAGAGTGAATACTTCTATGAAGGTAACTCTCAGGATGCTAACTACTGGTTCAACCATGCGCCTAACGGCAAGCCCTTAGATGAGAACGGCAAGAAAATGAGTCTGGAAGATATACAGGAAAAGGGTTTAGTACCCAATTACGCTCATGACGCGGACGGAAATATCAAGTATTTCCAACCGAGAGGCCGCTCCATGAAAGACGTCCGTGTACTCTATTACAATTATTTCATCTATAAGAACGGCTTTGCTCCTGCCTACGTTTTCGGTGCTGACGGCCAAGGCTACGATATCCTAGTACGTATGGCATCCGGTACTCGTCTATCTCTTATCCTTTCCGTATGTGTATCCTTCGTCAACCTGACCTTAGGTGCTATCTACGGCGCGGTTGAAGGCTTCTACGGTAGCTGGGTAGACATGCTCATGGAGCGTATCGCGGACATTATCTCTGGTATTCCTTTCCTGGTTACCGCGACCTTGTTCCAATTGCACTTAGTTCAAACCGGTAAAGTAAGTACCTTCGTAGGTCTCTTGTTTGCCTTCTGTTTGACCGGTTGGATTGGTACAGCCTACCGTGTGCGTACACAGTTCTACCGTTTTAAGAAGCAGGAATATGTTCTGGCCGCTAAGACCTTAGGCGCGAAAGACAGACGCCTGATGTTTAAGCACATTTTCCCCAACGCCATCGGTACGATCATAACCTCATCTGTATTGGTCATTCCCGGAACGATCATGTCAGAGACCTCTTTGGCCTACTTGGGTATTGTTAACTTCAACTCCAAGGACATGACTTCCTTAGGTACCTTACTCGGTAACGGTCAAAATTACCTGGGCACTGATCCACATATCCTCTTTTTCCCGGCCGTAATCATCTCTCTGTTGATGATTTCCTTTAACCTCTTTGGTAATGGCCTCAGGGATGCTTTCAATCCTTCATTGAGAGGAGCGGATGAATAATGAGTGTTAAATTAGACGTAAGAAACTTAAATGTTACTTTCTGGACTAATACCGGTACGGTACAAGCCGTAAGAAATATCGACTTCCAGCTGAACGAAGGGGAAACTCTGGCTATAGTTGGTGAGTCCGGTTCTGGTAAGTCAGTTACTGCCAAGACCATAATGGGTATATTGGCCCCTAACGCGACTATCGGTAGTGGTGAGATTATCTATAACGGTATGGATATTCTGGAGCTGAACGAGGATCAATTCCACGAGCTGCGCGGTAACGAGATTGCCATGATTTTCCAGGACCCACTGTCCAGTCTTAACCCCATTGTCCGTGTCGGCAAACAGTTGACCGAGGCGATGGAAGCCAACAATATTACACGCAGAAAACGTGCTACTAAAGAGTTCCAGGCGATTCAGGCTGACCTTAAGCTGGGTTTAGTCAGGGCTTATGAGCATGATGGCTTATCCAACTCGGAAGCCAACCATAAGGCCAACCAAAATGTAGACCGCTTTGCCCGTCTGTTGGCAGAGAGTGGTAAGGAAAGCACGCGCTGGCAACTGGCCAGAGACTTCTTTGATGTTTATAGCGGTAACTTAGAAGATGTAAGGGTAAACCTTATCGGTGGTACTCCGGAAAAAGTTCTGATTGCTTTAGAGGAAGTTAACGCTTCACTGGCACATATCTCCCATCCACTGGTGGTTCATAACGCATCTGAGATAGAGCCTAAAATCAAGCAATTAACGCGCCAGGCTAAACAGCTGCGTCGCTCAGACGATCACGCGCTGAGAGACGAGATGCTCAAAGTGATTACTGAACTCCAGGCACAGATCGAAAAGATCCGCAAGGACGTGGATGAGCGCCCTGATTTCCTGGCCATGGGTTATGCTGACCTTAAAGGCAAATCCTGGTCCGAAGGATCTAATGTGCTTGGTAATATTAATAAATTGCGCTTCGAGCTGGACAAAGATTTCCTCGACGAGTTTACCAAGGACTTGGAGCTTGCGATCAAGCTTTCAATGGAAGATTCTGTGGGCCGTAAGCAAGCAGCCTTAAAGGCCATGTCTGAAGCTTATGATTCCATCGGAGAGACCATCAGCAACAGTGAGGCTGAGCAAGTCGCGGCTAAACTTACGCCGCTCGTTAATGAAGCACTCAACAATCTGGATGTAGGTAAAGACAGTGCTGCTCTGATTTTCGCGCCGGCTCTGGACAATGCTGTGCGTGAATTAAAGAAATTCCGTCAACTCAGTAAGTTGCGCGAGGGTAAGAAACGCCGCAAGAAATTCCGTAAGGCCAATCTCTCTGAAACCACTTCCGAGGAAATTTTGACGCAGAATATTAAATCAATTATTAATCGCGCCATGATTTCCTTTGAGAACTACATTGAGGAAGCTGAGCATATTGAATACGGCGGTTATACCCAGTGCTTCCTGGCTAAGCTGGAAAACCTGTCCCGCGATAAGGACTACAAGCTTTCTGGTGAAGTAGCTAAAGAACGCGCGGTCCGTTATCTGGACGAGGTTGGTATCCCCCAGCCACGTGAGCGTTTCCGTCAATATCCCTTCGAGTTATCAGGTGGTATGAGACAGCGTGTCGTTATTGCTATCGCGCTTTCTTCCAACCCGGACGTACTCATCTGCGATGAGCCGACTACCGCCTTAGACGTGACCATCCAAGCGCAGATCCTTGATCTGATCAACGACCTCAAGGTCAGACGCAACCTGTCGGTAATTTTCATAACCCACGACCTGGGTGTAGTAGCCAACGTTTCCGACCGGATAGCAGTTATGTATGCAGGTAAAATCGTAGAATACGGAACTTCCGAAGAAGTATTCTACAATCCGCAACATCCTTATACCTGGGCTCTCCTGGCATCCATGCCTGACTTGGAGACCAAGGATAAGCTCCAGTCTATCCCCGGAACACCTCCGGATATGACCTTCCCACCTAAGGGTGATGCCTTTGCCGCACGTAACCCTTACGCAATGGAGATTGACTTCGAGGAGCAACCGCCCTTGATCAAGATCAGCGATACCCACTATGCCGCGACCTGGTTGTTGCATCCGGACGCGCCCAAGGTGGAACCACCGGAGATCGTTACTAACCGGATTAAGCGCATGACCGGCCAAGACTACGGTGAGGTCACATTACATGTTCCTGATGAGGAGGCTTAGATGGATCAATCTAGTACTATCTTAGACGTGCAGCATGCCTCGAAGCTGTTCCCCTTAAAGCTCGGTCAATATACCCGGGCAGTAAACGATGTTACCTTCAAAGTAAATCGCGGTGAGGTGTTCGGCATAGTAGGTGAATCCGGTTGCGGTAAAACCTCTACCGGCCGCTGCATTATTGGTTTGCATGAGCTCAGCGGTGGCGACATCTTCTACGATGACAAGCGCATCAATACTGGTGCCATGCTTAAGAAGAAGGAGATCAAGCGACTGCGCCGTGAAGGCCATACGGACGAAGCTCGCCGCCTCGCTGAAGAACTCAAAATCGCTCAGCGTGAAGTAAAAGAGAATCGCAAGGCTGGTGTCTTAAATGACATCCAGATGATCTTCCAGGATCCAGTCTCTTCACTTGACCCGCGTATGACCGTGCGTGAGATCATTGCCGAAGGCCTGATCATCCAAGGCGTAAAAGACAAGAAGTACATCGACAAGCAAGTTTATGACGCTTTAGAGTACGTGCGTCTGGTAAAAGACCACGCTAACCGTTATCCACACGAATTCTCCGGTGGTCAACGTCAGCGTATCGGTATCGCCCGCGCCTTAGTCATGAAGGCTAAAGTCCTGATAGCCGACGAGCCGGTATCTGCTTTGGACGTATCCATTCAAGCGCAGGTAATCAACCTTTTAGACCAGCTACGAGAAGAGCAGGGCATGACCATTTTATTCATCGCCCACGACCTCTCCGTCGTAAAATACTTCTCTGACCGCATTGCTGTTATGTACTTTGGTAACATGGTGGAATTGGCGAGCTCCGACGACCTGTTCGCTCATCCTTTCCACCCTTATACCCAGTCGCTCTTGTCCTCTATTCCGGTACCTGATCCGCGTTCAGAGCGCAAGCGTAAGCGTATTCCTTACGTGCCAGAGTTGGTGCATGACTACAGCGTAGACAAGCCCACTCTCCACGAAATTCGCCCCAACCACTGGGTCCGCTGCAATGAAGCAGAGTTACAGCGCTACCGCGCGCAAGCAGAAGATCTGCTTGTCCGCTAAGCGAAGACAAATTAGGAATTAGATAATATGCGTCATAAGCGTTCAGCTGAGACTAATATTGATTTTGACAATGAAGCCGGCGACAAAAAGTCGCCGGCCATTTCCTCTGATGGAGGAGCCTACAAAAACAACAGGGGAGTGTGGGTGCAGATCTTTGACCCCAAACTCTACCTAAAAGCTTTTGTTTCCGCGATCTTCCTGTTCTTGTTAGGCCTCGGCATCCAACAATTTGTTGCGGCGCGTATGGGCGGAGGTATTCAAAAGCCGCTTTATGAGCGCCTATCTAACGCTGCGCTCTTGCCAGCCGTTTGGTATCTGGCAGGTGGCATCTTTTCCTGGGCCAACAGCTTTGGTTTCTTTGATGTCCTGGGGCTGGGCTTCAAACAGAAGCGCTGGACCATCACCGGTAACTTCCGCGATGAAGACGGTAACCCCAGAGAAGCGGGACTGCACGAATATCGCTTGAACCGCTACGACGCAGGTACAGCCTACACCAAGCGTCACCGCCTGATAGTAGGCCTCGTATTCCTCATCCTTAGCTTTATCTTTGCCATGATATCCCTGCAGGCAGAAGCTTAAAACCCCGGCAACATCACTCTACCGGGGTTATCTTCTTATTGATTCACCTCAAACATTAGTTGGAAAAACCTTATTATTTCTCTGTAGGTTTTATTTAGTAAAAATAAAAGCCCCGAAACTTCTGTTTCAGGGCTACTTGGCGGAGAGCAAGAGATTCGAACTCTCGAAACGCTATTAACGTTTACACGATTTCCAATCGTGCGCCTTCAGCCAACTCGGCCAACTCTCCATGCTTCGTTCGCAAAGCTAACCTATTGTAATTAAGATTTTGCTTGCTGTCAAATATATTTTTTTAATGGATGGAGGCGTAGATTACAAGACAGCAACTAATGGGTGGCTTAATAGTCTGACACGATCCTCCAGATTCGATTTTTCAGATTTTACGTAAAAAGGTCCCATGACAGGCATAGGACCTTAATCGATTGGTGGTTATTAGGATTATGGAGATGAATTAACCTAACACCTTGTGTTTGGCGGCAGTAAACTCGTCTTCGGTAAGGAATCCTTGCTCATAAAGCTTGGTTATGGATTCCAGGAACTTGATCAGATAGTTAGCCTGCTCGGCATGATCTATGTTTGTGTAATCAACTCCCTGCTTGACCCTGGGGCAAACAAATTCGCCTAAGCTGCCTTCGTTTTGCGATTTGTAGATCTGGCGACAGCAGCCGTCGGGCAGATCAAACTCGGAGCTTTCAGGGGGAGCAATAAGTTCCTCTTTCGTGACGCTCAAAAATTTGGCTATAGGCGCTAGCTGAGCCTTAGGAATTTTGGCGGCAGGTCTTTCCCACTGCGAGACGGCGGCAGGTGTGACTCTTAGCGCCTGCGCTAATTCTCTCTGTGTAAAGCCTTTGGCTTTACGTATGCTCTTGAGGTTACTCATGTTGACCTCCTCCCCCTCACAAACACATATCTCTCGTCTAGGGTTTAACTAAGCAGATTATACAAAAAAATCAGTAAAACTGCAAAACATTCTGACGAAATACTGAGTAGGGCAAGCTACTTAATAACAATATTTACCAAACGACCTGGTACAGCAATTTCCTTTACTATTGTTTTTTCTCCTATCCAGTCAGGGAAGCCGGGGTGCGCTTTTACTGCTGCCAGGAGGCCTTCACGGTCGCTCTGGCTGGGAACCATAATGCGCTCTACGATTTTGCCGTTGATCTGAACAGCAATCTCTACTTCGTCTAAATGGAGGAGGTCAGGTCGGGCTTCCGGCCAGGCACAGCGGAAGATACTGCCTTGTCCGCCCATGGCTTCGTGGGCCTCTTCCGCGAAATGAGGCGCGAAAGGAGCAATGAGGAGCAGGAGCTTTTCTGTAGCGTAACGCACCAGCTCAGGCTGGGCTGTCTGGTCGGACTTATAGCTGTTGATCTCATTCAGGAGTTCCATGATGCGGGCGATGGAAGTATTGAACTGAAAGCGCTCGCTGTCACGGGTTACTTGGTCAATAGAATAGTGAACTGTATGGAGCAGGCTCTTTTCCGCCGCAGTTTGCGGAAGAATTTTATCTTCATCCTCTATACGAGGGTAAGCGGCAACTTCGTTAACCAGGCTCTCCAGGCGGCCGATAAAACGCACGATGGCTTTGATGCCACCATCAGACCAGGGACCACCTTCAGTGAAGGCAAAGCCAAAGGCCAGGTACAGGCGCAGGATATCACTGCCGTCTTTTTCTACGTAAGAATCAGGAGAAAGAGTGTTGCCTTTGGACTTGGACATCTTCTGGCCGTCCTGTCCCAGGAGCAGACCTTGGTGGATCAGGCGTTGGAAGGGCTCATCAAAGTCGAGCATACCCATATCACGCAAGGCTTTAGTGAAGAAACGTGAGTATAGTAGGTGCATTGCCGCATGCTCTGCTCCACCTACATAGACGTCCACCGGGCACATCTGGTTGACTATTTCGCGGTCAAAGGGCATTTGATCATTGTGGTTATCCACATAACGGAATTGATACCAAGATGAGTCTACAAAGGTATCCAGGGTATCAGGATCACGCAAGGCGGGACCACCACACTTGGGGCATTTGCACTCCATAAATTCTTGGCTCTTCTTGAGTGGAGAATCACCATCAGGCTTAAATTCCACATTGTAAGGCAGTAGTACCGGCAAGTCCTCATAAGCTACCGGTTGCATACCGCATTTATCACAGTAGATCATGGGAATAGGAGTACCCCAGTAACGTTGGCGGGATACCAACCAGTCGCGCAATCTATAGTTGACCTGTTCTTGAGCCAGACCCTTGGTGGCCAGGTCAGCCGTGATCTTTTTGCGGGCGTCCGCACTGGCTAGGCCATCGTAATTACCGCTGTTAAACAAAAGGCCATCGTCTGTGTATGGCAGGGTAGCTTCTTCACCAGATACAGGCTTGATCACTTCTTTGATTTTAAGACCAAACTTGCTGGCGAATTCAAAGTCGCGGGTATCGTGAGCGGGTACGGCCATAACCACACCTTCACCGTAGCTGGCAATAACATAATCGCCCACCCAAATGGGTACGCGCTCACCGGTAATGGGATGTATGGCATAGGAACCGGAGAATACACCGGTTTTCTCGGCCACTGTGGACATGCGGTCGATTTCTGTTTTATGCTTGGTCTCTTCCTGATAGGCCTCAACTGTTGCCCTCTCACTGTCCGAAATCAGATAGGTGCAGAGGTCAGCGTCTGGCGCAACCGTAAGATAGGTCACACCCAGGAGCGTGTCAGCTCGGGTGGTAAAAACATGGAGCTCCAAGTCTTCGCCGTGCTCATCTTTTACAATCTCGCCATCTTTCTCAGCCTTAAAAGTGATCTGAGAACCCTCTGAACGCCCGATCCAGTGTTCTTGGATCTTCTTGGTCGGCTCCGGCCAATCCAGATCCTTGAGCCCGTCTAATAGCTCATCGGCATAAGCTGTGATCTTCAGAAACCATTGGGTTAGATATTTCTTTTCAACTGATGCGCCGCAGCGCTCGCAGCAGCCATCCGCCAGCACCTGCTCATTAGCCAATACGGTTTGGCAGGAGGGACACCAGTTGACCTGGGCTTTCTTACGGTAGGCCAGGCCTCTCTCGTAAAGCTTGAGGAAAAGCCATTGATTCCATTTATAGTATTCCGGATCACAGGTGGCCAGTGTATGTTCCCAGTTAAAGAGCGCGCCCATGGCAGATAATTGCTGGCGCATATAGCTAATATTCTGCTCGGTAGAATCCTTAGGATGGATGCCGGTCTTAATGGCGTAATTTTCTGCCGGCAGACCGAAAGCGTCAAAGCCCATGGGCTGGAAAATCTCGTAGCCCTGCATTTTTTTCATATGGGCATAGGAGTCAGCCAAAGCGTAGTTGTACCAGTGGCCTACGTGGAGTTTTGCGCCTGAGGGATAGGAAAACATTTCCAGAATGTAAAGTTTCTTATCAATACGTTCAGGATCAAAGTCGGCCAGATGTTCGTCTTGCCAGCGCTTTTGCCATTTGCGGTCGGTCGCTTGAGAATAATTGATCATACATTTCCTCCTAAGAAGTACACCTGGAATTATCAGCCAGGTCTGATGAAAGATTTTTATTAGTACAAAATGCTAGTATAGCAAATTGTGTGCCAGCCAAGCGAGTAGGAGTATGTGCAAGGGGTAGTAAAAATAGAAGAACCACTTGGCAACGGGGCCTGGCTTCTGATCCGGGCGGTTACTGGCTCTTTGCAGCGCGTAAATCAGTGGAACCGCGAGCACAGAGAAGCCCTGGCGCGGCGATATGCGAAAGACCGGCGTGAGAAAGCGGAAGTTCACCATTGCCAGATCAGAGATCACGATAAAGATTAGGTTTAAGTTGCCGAGGAGCATGAGGCTGTGGCCGTATTGCTCTTCCTCTGTTTGCTTAAGCGCAAGATGGAAGGCGAAGACGTTTAATACACCGTAGATGCCGTAATCAGTCTCAAAATAGGAGGCGCAGAAGAGTGCTAAAGCCATGAAAAGCACGCCCAGGAGTTTTGCTAGCCAGGGGACCATGGCAAAGCCTTCGTTGAAACGAAATTGCCAGGGTTGTGCCTGAGGGTTATCCGCGCCTTCTTCCAAAGGCTGCATGCGTACAAGTTTGTCGTAGTTACCACGGGTAAACAGCTCGTAAGCCGTGATAAAGACCACGCCTAAAGTGAGCGTAAAAAGCACATTAGGGACAGGTCTTTGCTGTACCAGAGACTTGGCGTAAGCTATTACCAGCTGAGAAATCCAGGCTGCGGCGAACAGCCGGAGGGCGTAGCGGAAAAAATTCCGGGTTCGGCGGAAAGAAATGGCTGTCGAATAGGCAAAGAGCGGAAAGGCGATTCTGCCCAAAAGTCGCAAGATGATCGTTACATTCGCAGGCAAGGCAGGAGCGAAATAAACCCCGATATGGTCGATGGTCATGAAGAGTATGGCGAACAGTTTTATAGTCATGTGGTAGCTCTTTCCTAACTTGTTTTCAAACAAGTCCTATTGTATCATTGAGAAGATTAGTTACCAATGCTCGAGCTCTTACTGGAGCTTGCTTTTTATATACTTAAGGGGTAGTCCAATGGGATTAGGGATGAACATTGGGATTGATTTGGGAACCGCATCAATCCTTATTTACGTTCACGGAAAAGGCGTTGTTTTAAATGAGCCTTCTGTGGTCGCGGTTCACGCGAGGACAGGTAAAGTCTTGGCCGTAGGAGAGAGCGCGGCCCTCATGATTGGCCGCACACCAGAACAAGTTCAAGCTATCCGCCCACTCAAAGACGGCGTTATTTCTGACTTCAAAGTAACGGAAGTCATGCTTAAGGCATTTATCAACCGGGTAAATACCGGCTTTTTGGCGCGCTATTTTAAGCCCACGATCGTTGTTTGTGTTCCCTCGGTTATTACATCCGTTGAGCAAAAGGCGGTAGAAGACGCCTGTAAGCATGCCGGAGCCAAGACTGTTTATCTGATCCGAGAACCCATCGCCGCGGCAATAGGAGCTGGCATTGATATTACTCAGGCCTCTGGCTCAATCATCTTAGATATCGGTGGTGGCACGACTGACATTGCGGTTATTTCTCTTTGCGAAGCCGTGGTAGACAGCTCTATCAAGGTGGGTGGCGATAAGTTTGACGAAGCAATTATCAAGTATATTCGCCGTAAGCATAATGTTTTGATCGGTGAGCCTACAGCCGAGGATCTCAAGATCAATATTGGCTGCGCTTATCCTCGTGATGAAGAGCTTAGCATGGAAGTGCGAGGCCGTAACCTGATTACGGGTATGCCTGCCACTCTCAGTATTTCTTCCACAGAAATGCTGGAGGCTTTGGAAGAGCCGGTCAGCCAGATCTTTGAAGCCGTACACAGCGTGTTGGAGCGTACGCCACCTGAGTTGATGGCGGATATTTCCCAACGAGGTATCGTGATGACCGGTGGCGGAGCTCAGCTTTACGGCTTGGATCGTATGCTGGCTGCCAAAGTCGGTATTGAGGTCAATGTGGCGGAAGATCCGGTCTCCTGTGTGGCAATCGGTACCGGATTAGCCTTAAACATCATGGATGAGTTCAATGCTTTGGAAGGCTAACTCACTTGACGCGTGAGTTAGTGCTGGTTATAATGCCTGTTGATTCATATTGTATTTTCTCATGTGTAAATGATTATTAATTACCGGTGGCTGCTCTTTACCGAGGCCTTGCCTTTCTGTCATGGGGAAACACTTTTATATTTTTTGAGGAGAATTTAATGGCATCTAAGTTTGAAGGCAAAACCAAGGCTGATTTGGTTACGATTGCCCGCGTTTCAGGTTTGCTCAAGACCACTGTTTCACAGCGCATGAGCAAGGCGGAATTATTGGAGTTCCTGGAAGAAGCAGATCGAAATAATTCATTGGCGCTGGATGAGACGCTTCCCTCAAAGGGGAGGGTCAAGGTTAAAAAATTGCCCGACGCGGAAAAGGAGCGTGGTGCAGGCCGTTCGGCATTGCCGGAAAGTAAGGCTAGCCGTCAACTGGAGAAACTTGCTGAGTCAGCCAAGTACAACGAGATGGCCAAAGTGGGTCAGGTCCAAGTTGCGGAAAACTACGTAAAAGAATCTGAGGAAGATCGGACAGAGTCCACAGAGATACCAGAAGAGACCGGCGAAAAGACCCGAAGCATGCGGGGCAAAAAAATAGAGCGTAATCCTCGTGCCGGCAAGCGAGTGAAGAAACACGTGCCAGGCCAGTCCAAACATGCTCGAGCCAAGAACGAGAAGAATGCCTCGGAAGCTGAAGAAAATAATTTAAACGAAGACAGCGATATAGAAGTAGCCAATGCCGCGGAAGACAAGAAGCTTCAGTCCGGTATCCTGGAAATAATGCCTGACGGTTACGGTTTTATCCGTATCGAGAATTATATTCAAGGCCCCAATGATCTTTATTTACCTCCTCAATATGTTAAACGTTTCAAATTGCGAACCGGAGATTATGTAACCGGACCCTGTCGCCAGCAGCGTGACCAAGACCGCTATCCGGCTCTTTACTATCTCAAAGAAGTCAACGGACGCAATCCGGATGAGATGGTTCATCGTCCCAGCTTTGATAGATTAACTCCCATTTATCCTAACGAGCGCTTTGTGCTTGAGACCTCACGTCATGAGATCTCCGCTCGTATCATTGACCTGGTTTCTCCTATTGGTAAGGGCCAGAGAGGCATGATCGTTTCACCACCTAAGGCTGGTAAAACTGTCTTGCTCAAGAAAATCGCCAATGCTATTACGGAAAATAATCCGGAAGTAAAATTACTTGTACTCTTGATCGATGAGCGTCCGGAAGAAGTGACGGATATGCAGAGATCTATTCAGGGTGAGGTAATTTATTCCACTTTTGATAAAAGTCCGGACAATCATGTAAAGATCACCGAGCTGGTCCTGGAGCGAGCAAAACGCCTGGTAGAGATGGGTGAAGACGTAGTTATTCTGCTGGACTCTATTACCAGAATGGGACGGGCCTATAACCTAACCATCAATCCTACTGGCAGGACTTTATCCGGTGGCTTGGATCCCGGTGCGCTCTATGGTCCCAAACGCTTCTTCGGTGCTGCCAGAAACATTGAGCAGGGTGGTAGCTTGACTATTATCGCTACCGCGTTGGTTGATACGGGATCACGCATGGATGAGGTTATTTTTGAGGAATTTAAGGGCACCGGCAACATGGAAGTTTATCTCGACCGAAAACTGGCTGAGAAACGTATCTTCCCCGCTATCGACATGATCCGCTCCGGTACCAGACGAGAAGAACTGCTGCTTACCAAGGACGAGTTGGACGCTATCTGGGGTATCCGCAAGGCCTTTGGCCATTTGGAGACCACTACCGTTACCGAGAGCCTGATTAGCCTAATGCTCAAAACACGCGATAACGCACAGTTTGTAGCCAGCATCAACGTATCGCTCAACGACAAAAAGCTCTTTGAGGCCATGCGGGCTACGATGGGCGCGGCTTCTAAAAGCAATAGTTCTAGCGGTAACAGTAATGGAAGCGGCAACACTTTCAGATAGCCTTCTGTAGAGCAAATTTTCTGCTAAGATAAACAAGATATGAACACTACCAGCAAGCAGGAGGTCTAATTAATAATGTCTAAAGAAAGTATTTCTTCCGAACTACTCAAATCTTTTCAAGCCGATTTTGACTTGGATCCAACTAATGCCTTAGCCGCCAGAGCAATCTTTGATCAAGGTATCAACGCGGTTGCGGAAGATCCCGCAGTCGTTAAGCGCCACACTTTTGTCTTTGGCCAGGAAACCAGCCAGGGCAAACCCACGGCCCAGAAATCCTCAGGACGTTGCTGGTATTTTGCAGCTCTCAACAGTTTGCGCCAGATCGTCATGGATAAGCTCAATGTCGAAAACTTCGAGTTCTCGCAGACTCACCTCTATTTCTTCGACAAGATGGAAAAAGCCAACACTTACCTGGAGTATATGATCCGCTTCGCTGACCGTGAGCTGGATGACCGCGAGCTAGAGTGGACGCTACCCTTAGGTGTATACGATGGTGGCTACTGGGAATTTTTTGTGCCCCTCTGCTTAAAATACGGACTCGTACCTAAGTCTGAGGGACCGGAAAGTTTCCACTCTGGTGATTCCTACATGTTCACTAAACAAATGCAGGAGCGCCTCTATCGTACCGCTATGGCCATGCGTCGGGCTAAAAAAGCTGGCAAATCCGATGACGATCTGCGTCAAATGAAGAACCAGACTCTGGCTGAGATCTACAACATCTGTGTCAAAGCTCTGGGCCAACCGGTAGAACGCTTTACTTTCGCCTATCGCGATAAGGATAAGAATTATCACCGTCTGCCGGAAATGACTCCTGTCGAATTTTTTGAAAAATATATTGGCCGTGAAGAGCTGGAAAAGCGTGTTATCCTGGTTTCTGATCCTACGGAAACACACCCCTACGGTCGCGTGATTCGCAAGGATATCGTACGCTCTGTCTACGAAGCCCCCGCTGCTGGCGGCTTGAACGTTCCCATGGATGTGATCACTAAAGCGATTTTGGCTTCTGTAAAAGACGGTGTGCCGGTCTGGTTCGCCTGCGATGCCGGTAAATACATTGACCGCAAAAAGGGTATATTCGACGATAAATTATTTGCCTATGACCAGGTGCTAACTCCGATCGGTGATTTCTCCAAGGCAGATCGTTTTGCCTGTGGCTACTCTCGCGCCACTCACGCAATGAATATTACAGGTGTTGAGGTAGATGAGTCTGGCCAACCTGCTTACTGGAAGGTAGAGAACTCCTGGGGCGAAGAACAGGGCGATAAGGGAACTTTCTCCATGAGCCATAGCTGGTTCCTTGAGTACACTTACGAGGCCATCGTAGACCGCAAGTATGTTCCTGAAGAATACCTCAAGGGCCTGGAAGAAGAGCCTATTATGATCAAGCCCTGGGATGTATTCTGTACCAGTATGCTGTTCTAGTATCACAGTAATGGCTTAAAGCTTTTCGGTCTTAGGGATAAATAATGGTAAGAACAATAAAAGAGCCGGCCAAGTGGCCGGCTCTTGCTGTTTTATCCTAGAGGCTGGTAGCCTTATTTGCGTTTTTGGATTTAAGTAAACGGGATTATTGAGGCTGTTAAGCAACGCGGCTGGAGCGCGATTGCTCCTCGTACATCTTGGCGTAAAGTCCACCCATGGCCATCAAGTCAGCGTGGGTGCCTTGCTCAACGATCTCGCCTTTATCCATAACATAGATGGTGTTAGCGTCTTTGATCGTAGATAAACGGTGAGCGATCATGAGGGTAGTGCGGCCTGCCTGCAGTCGCTTGATACCACTTTGGATCAAGCCCTCTGTCTCTGAGTCGATATTGGCTGTGGCTTCATCTAAGATCAAAATACGTGGCTCCTGAGCCAGGGCGCGGGCAAAAGAAATCAGCTGCCTTTCACCACTTGAGTAGCCTTTGCCTTGGCTCTCCACTGCAGTCACGATGCCCTCAGGGGCACGGTCCAGTATTCGAGCCCCACCTACTTCTCTCAGAGCCTCAGCTGCCATCTCCGGCGTTATCTCCTTGTTGTCCAGGGCGATATTGCGGTAGAGGCTGCTGCGGAAAATAAAGGGGTCCTGCAATACCATGGCCATCTGCCTGCGCAGGCTGAGTACGGGCAGTTCTTTTATGGACTGACCGTCAATCAGGATATCTCCTTCGGTTAAAGGATAAAATCCGGCTAGGAGGTTCATGATGGTAGACTTACCAGAACCTGTAGCACCCACGAAAGCAGCGGTCTTGCCGGCTTCAAGTGTAAAATTGATACCCTTCAGGACCGGCTCTCCTTCAATGTAAGAGAAGTGTACGTCCTGGAATTGAATCTCGCCTTTGAGATCTTCAATTTCTCCATCCAGATAAGTCTCAGTCTTTATCTGCAATATTTCGAAGATATGGTCGGCTGCGCCAAGAGAGCGGGTGAGGTTCCCTATTCTTTGCATAGCCATGGTGAATTGCTCAAAGAGCCTTCGCATGTATTCGGTAAAGATATAAAGGCTGCCGATGGGAACATCGCCGCTGCCGGTAAGCGAGGCATGGCCAAAGTAAGCCAAGATAGCAGCCATGACCAAAATGTTAAGCAGCTTAATGATGCTCTCTTCGCTGTAGGCATAAAGCCTGGTATAGCGCTTGTTGGTCTCAAAATAGCTGGTGTTTAAGCGGTTGAAGTCGTTGTAAACCCGGTCTTCACGGCCCAGGCTCTGGATAACTTCCATACCCTGGATATTCTCGTTGATCTGACCGTTGAGCTCACTCAGCTCGGCCCGCAACTTGCGGTTATAACGTGAGGACTTACTTTGGAAGTTCCAGAATACAACAGCCAAAATAGGCAAGGGCATTAGGGCCATGAGAAAGAGCCGGTAGTCCAGACTCGCGAGGCTGATATAGATACCAACCGCGAAGATCAAAGCCGAGATAAGACGGGTAATGATCTGCGCGTAAAGCACCTTAAGAGCGTTGGAGTCGTTGGTTACCCTGGACACTACAGTGCCGGCAGGCATACGGTCAAAGACTGAGATCGGCAGCAACTGCAGGTGGTTAAAGACATCGTTTTGCACCATGCGACCGATATTGTTGGCGGTCAGCTGGAATAGATACTGTGAGGCATAGCGCAAGAGGCTGCCCGCAACCATAGTGCACAGGTAGACTAGCAGGAGTTGCAGATAAAAAGTCAAACCGTCCTGTTTAGCTGCGGAAATCACTTGATCGTTTAAAATCTTGCCTACGATGATAGGACCAAGCAGATTGGCAGCCGTAGCAACTGCCTCAATGATCAGTCCAGGAATAAAATATTTTTTGGCTTTCCAAGTGTAGGAGCGCAAGAGCTGATGGCGGAACTTGCGCCGCTCTTTGAGCTCCTCTTTGGAAAGACTCTGCTTTTCATTGTCTGTATTTGCCATATATAAACCTAATTTCTAGCTATTAAGTGCAGTAATTACAGTTCTGCGTCACTGGCATCCTGGTTCAGTTCCAGCTGCTGCTTCATAAACTGCTCGTAGTACCAGCCTTTGAGAGCCATGAGTTCGTCATGGTTGCCTCGCTCACTGATCCTGCCTTGGTCTAAGACCAGGATCAGGTCAGCTCCCTTAATGGCGGACAGGCGGTGAGCGGCGATCAGCGTGGTTTTACCCTGGCGCTCTCTTTTGAGCGCGGTCAGGATCTGCTCTTCAGTTAGCGCGTCAACAGCTGAAAGACAGTCATCCAAGATCAAAAGGTCCGAGTCTTTCATCAAGGCGCGGGCGATACAGATTCTCTGCTTTTGACCGCCAGAAAGGGCAATGCCCTTCTCACCGGCCGGAGTCTGCCATCCGTCTATGAATTGATCCTTATCCTTTTCCAGGGCCGCCCAGCTTATCACTTGCTCGAAACGATGTTCCGCCTCGCCGGAGGCCAGGTCTTCATCGCTCGCGCCCAGCATGATGTTGTCTTTAATGGACTTAGAAAACAAGAAACTCTGCTGTGGCACATAAGAAATGTGTTGCTTGAGCGACTTGCGGTCTAGCAAGGCCAGGTCTTCTCCGCCCAAGTAGACTTGTCCTTCTTCTAAAGGATAAAAATGGAGGAACTGCCGCAATAGGCTGGTTTTGCCGGAGCCAACCGGACCCGCCAAACCCAGCGTGCGACCGGCAAGTAAATCGAAACTAATATCTTTCAGTGCTGCCTGCCCGTTCTTACTATTGGGGTAGGTAAAGTCGAGCTCAGTCACGCCGATACTGTGATCTGCGGGGAAGGGCAGAGCCTCTGGTCTGTCTTCCACATCTAAAGGTGCTCCCAGCAGCTCGTCGATACGGCGCATGGAGGCGGAGCCTTGACTAGAAGTGATCATAAACTCACCGATTGAGATCATCGGCCAGCTCAGCATATTGAGATAAAAGCTAAAGGCGAGTAGTTGACCAGTAGTTAGCCGGCCATCTCTGATCTCATATATACCCACCAGCATGGCAATTGTGAACGCCAGCGCCGGAATGATGGTGGTACCGGGACCATACAGCTGGGAAATTCGGACCGCTCGCATATTCTTCTCAAAGAGCAGGTCAGCATTCTCCGCAAAACGTGCTTTCTCTGACTCTTCTAGATGGTAGGCACGCACTACACGTACACCATTGACACCTTCCAATACCGATTCATTCATCCGATCAAAGGCTTCTTGAGCTTCATCGTAATAATGGTAGAGCTTCGCGCCCAGTACACGGGAGAAGATAATCAGCAAGGGATAGGGCAGGACGGAAAAAAGCGTTAGCTTAGGTGAAATCAAAGCCATGGAGCCCAACAGCAGGATCGGCCAGAGTGTGGCGTCATAAAGCGCCATAAAGCCAAAGCCTGCCATGTCAGAGAGTGCGCCCACGTCATTGGTCGCTCTACCCATGATGGTGCCGCTGGAGAAATTAGCGAAAAAGTGCGGGCCTTGCCGCAAAATACGCCGGAAAATGCGATCACGGCTTAGATAGTCTATGTGGTCTTCCGCCAGGAACATTTTATAGCCCCAGATAAAGTTAACCACATAGCAAATAAAGCCCAGAACCACAATAGCCAGGATATTGCGTAGCAGAATCTCGGGAGTGATCTGGCCAGCCACGATCAGGTCAGCGGTAGAACCGAGTAGACGTGGGGGCAAAAGAGTGACGCCGTAATCTAGCGTCAAAAAAATGAAGGCAATGATGTAATCCTTCTTGTAGTATTGCAAAAACCAGCCAAACTGGTTTTTAATTTTTTTAAACATAAGCCACCTCAGTGTGGGGGCGGGTAAAAGAAAAACGCTTATCTAGCCTTTCAGTAATTCCTTATCCGTGAGGATAGCCGGCAGTACAAAATCGTACTGGTCGTGTGGAATTTTAGGCACTTCCTGTTCGCTAAACGCCACCCCAATGATATTCGCCTGATCTGACACGCGGGGCAAATACCGGTCGTAGAAGCCTGCGCCGTAACCGATGCGGTAACGGCGGCGGTCGAAGCCCAAGAGGGGAACGATCACCAGGTCCAGATCATAAGGCTCAATCTTCTGATCTTGCTCTGGGTCAGGAGAAGGAATGCCGAAGCTGTCTTTCTCCATGTCGTGCATATCTTGCGGAATAAAGCTTTCCATATGACCTCGACTCAGACAGACCGGAAACGCGATTCGTTTATTATCTACCAGTGCCTGGTCAAAGAGATAATCTACTCGTAATTCATCCCCAATGGGGTAAAAACAAAAAATGATCTCTGCTTTCTTATAAGCCTCTGATGCCAGGATCTGATCCACGATCTTGTGAGACTTACTTTCCCGGAGAACCTCCGGTATGCTTGACCGGGTCTGGATTAAAGTCTTGCGCAGTTGCTTCTTTTCGTCATGTATTTTTTGGCGATCCATATTTTTACATCCTTTCGTCTCCCAATATCTCTACTTTCTTTACTGTTCTGCTAACGTTTAAATAAAACTTCCTCAAATGACAATAACAGCCTAGCACAGTCGCCAGGTTGGGTTTTGGTAGATAAGTACCAGTCAAGCTGCTAACGCACAAGTTCGTGTGCAAAGTGTTGGTAAAATGTGACTTGCCAGGTAAAGGAATAAATCGATTCGCGCGGATATGGCTGTGTGAGTGGAACTTAGTGAAAAATTGTGTGCAAAATTGAACTTATAGATGATTAGCATAAAAACAAAAACCCCGAAAGCGCGCTGCTTACGGGGCTTTACTAATGGCTGCCGATGAAGGATTCGAACCCTCACAGACTGAGTCAGAGTCAGGCGTGCTACCTTTACACCAATCGGCAAAATTTATCTCTAGGTATAGTAATGCATTTGGCGCAAAAAGTGAAGGGGTTGTCGCATTTTTGCAAAAAAAGTTCTCCTACAGTGGGCGAATCCTTTATCTATCGTTTAGTCAGAGTTTTTGCACTATCGGCAAAAACAAAAGCCGGACTTGGAAAATCCGGCTTAAATCGCGACAAAACCTCTTTAGTCGCAGATCATATGGTTGCGGAGGGAGGATTCGAACCTCCGACCTCCGGGTTATGAGCCCGACAAGCTACCAGCTGCTCTACTCCGCGATGTCTAACTTGGTGCTCGTGGCCGGAGTCGAACCGGCACGAATTATTAGTTCGACGGATTTTAAATCCGTTGCGTCTGCCTATTCCGCCACACGAGCAAGACTCTCTCTTGAGAGTGCTTTAGAATTCTACCAATGAGTGGGTTCTTTGTCAAGACCCCCAATTTTGCATGCATTTTCAGACCATGGGTAATACTGACAGATAGTGGACTGTGCTAATCTTTAGTCAAGTGATCCGGTAAAACTATACACGTCAACCGAGGACTGCAGGAGAAAACATTAAAGACCATTATAATTAGCGGGAGATTAAAGTATGCGTCAGGAAGAGATTCAGAAAACCTACCAGGCAGCGAAGGACTTTTTCGCTACTAAGCAGACTCTTACGCTGGAGTTTCGCCAGGAGAGCCTGGCTGCTTTGGAAAAGGCTATTAAGCGCTACGAAAAGGAACTCTATGGTGCTCTTAAGCAGGACTTGAATAAGAGTGAGCATGAGGCGTATGTCACAGAGCTTAGTCTGCTTTATGATGAATTAAGGCTGGCGCAAAAGAAGCTTAAGTCCTGGGCACGTCCCAAGCGAGTGAAGCCGACTTTGGCCCAGCTGCCGGGATCGGTGCGCGTTCAAGCTGAGCCATATGGGGTGGCGCTAATCATGTCACCATGGAATTACCCAGTGCTTCTTACGCTCAATCCTTTGCTGGGAGCGATAGCTGCAGGCAATGTTTGCCTGGTAAAGCCCTCGGCTTATAGTCCGGCCACTTCTTCCGTGCTGGCCAGGCTAATTCACGAGAGCCTGCCTGCCGGCTTGGCTTACGTAATTGAAGGAGGCAGAGAGGAGAACAGTAGTCTCTTGGACCTGCCCTTTGACTACATCTTCTTTACTGGCAGTCCCGGCGTAGGCAGACTGGTTATGGAAAAGGCCTCTCGTCACTTAACTCCTGTTACCCTGGAGCTTGGTGGACGTTCACCGGTAATTGTGGACGAGACGGCGGATATAGCCAAGACGGCCCGGCGTCTGACCTTTGGCAAGCTGACCAATGCCGGCCAGACTTGTATAGCTCCGAATCATGTGTTTGTGCAAAGAACGGTGGCAGAAGAGCTAAAAGATAATCTGGTGGAGAATTTCCAGCACAGTTTCCCCAACGAAGCATACTACCGCGCTTACTATCCCCAAATTATCAACGAGAAGCACTACCAGCGATTATTAAACCTCCTGGAAGGCCAGAATATCGTAGTTGGAGGTAAAGCAAATGCCGCAACTTTGCAGATAGAACCTACGATAGTTATGGAACCACTGCCGGATGCGCCACTAATGCAGGAAGAAATATTTGGACCTATTTTACCTTTAGTGATCTATGATGACTTAGTTGAACTGCTAGACAGAATCCGGAAAGAACCCAAGCCACTGGCGCTATATTATTTTACCAGCCGGAAAGATCTGGCCAGGCGGGTGCTGAGTGAGGTGTCTTTTGGCGGTGGTTGTATCAATGACTGCCTCGTGCATATCGCTACTCCTTATGCTCCTTTTGGCGGTGTGGGCAACAGTGGTATGGGCAATTATCATGGAGAAGCCAGTTTCCGCGCCTTTAGCCATTACAAGACGGTTGTGCATAAGGCTTGGCAGGCTGACGTTGAGCTGCGTTACCATCCTTTTGACGCTAAAAAGCTCAAATGGGCCAAACGACTACTAGGCTAGAAATTCAGGAATAATGCATAAATTACCTGCCTCTCTTCTCCTGAAATATTAGCTTGAGCCGGAGGCTGACAAATAGTAAACTGATTAATAAAGTCATGGTTATTAGATGTTGAGAAAAAATACCCTATCTAAGGCCTGACTTACAGGGTAAGAGGAGATAATATGAGTAAAACCGTGCAACGAATTGTAGCTGCTCTTGTTGGAGTTACGTTACTTAGCTGGGGAATTTTTTCTCTCGCGGTAAGTCGCAAGCTTATAGAAGACCTGGATATCTATACTGGTGCCTTAAAGCTTGTCCAGCCTGCTGTTGATCCGGTTTTTGAGGTGAAAGCAGATAGCCCTTTCATAGAAAGGGTAGTCAGCATGTATCAATACTACGAAAACGAAAAAGGTGAAATAGACACAGACTTTTTCAGCTCCAAACGAAGCGTTCCGCAGAAAAAAGGTCAGACTACATACGAAAATCCCTCTTTCCCCGAAGACCTTCAGAACAATATTTTTTATGGCGATGTCACTATAGGGGAGCAAAACATCCACTTGGGGGAAGAATTCCTCCTGAAGTTTTCTCTTGAGAATTATCGGGACTTTGAGAATGAAGCCAAAATTAACAAGCTGGCAGGCATCTCCAATAACAGCAAACGTGCTGACTTCCACCTTGTTGATGGTGAGTACTATACCAACGGTGAAGAGGATGCCTGGAAAGTAGGTGACATTAAAGTCTTTTGGTTGGTTATGGACCCCGAAGATTTTGCTGAAAGCTACACCGCTGCGGGTCAATTGCAGGATAACACGCTGATAGCCAAGGATACTGCCTTCGAATTTCTCTATGATCAGGAATTGAGCGCCGAAGAGATTCAGGAAAGATTTTCTGAGGAAAATCTTAAGAGCGCCATTATTTTGATGGTTATAGGAATAGTCATTATTGTGCTGGCTTTAATACCTAGAAAAAAGAAAGTTTACTAAACAGACAGCTGACAAAAAGGAGACAAGGCTGCGACAGTTGTCGCGCTCAGCCAGTACATACCTGGCTAAGAAAGAGGAGAAATATGACCAAGCGTATCATTGCTACTATCGTAAGTGTTTTATTAATAATGCTCGGAGTACATAGCTTATCTCTAAGCAAACAAGGTGTGGGTGAGCTGGATATCTATTCCGGTCCCTTAAAGCTGATTTCTAATGCCTACGATCCGGATTTCGACATTGAAGTTGAAAGCCCCTTTCTCAAAAGGGAAGTAGAGATGTACCAGTTCTATGAAAATAAACAAGGCTTTATCAAAACAGATTTTTTCCCTGAAAAGGTGATTGGTGATAATTTCATTAACCCTGACTTCCCCAGCGATATTAAAAACGCAATCTTTTACGGTGACGTAACTATTGGAAATGAGAATATCCATCTGGATGAGGGATTCCTCGAGAAGTTTTCTTTTAGCTCCTATGTAGATTTTTCTAAGGAGAATATCATATACCAGGTAACAGGCCTCCCTGATATAGGCGAAGTCAAAGGGTTGCACCTGGTTGACACGAGTTACTATACCGACGGAACAGCAAAGAAATGGGAAGTAGGCGACATTTTAGTAACTTGGGAAGCGATGGATCCCTCTGACTTTGCCAGTACTTACACAGCAGCAGGTCAGTTAGAAGGCGACAAATTAGTAGCTAAAGATTCTGCCTCTGAGTTTTTCTATGATCAGGAACTTACTGCCGAGGAAATTGCCAAAAAATACGAGAATAGTAGCTTCTATGCCGCTATCTTTTTCATAGGCTTAGGGGTTGTCATCCTGCTGATAACCTATATACCTGGAAAAGCCAAAGAAATTAAAAATAAAATAAGGTGAACCAACCTCTGTGCTAAGTTGTTTTAAGTCAGCGCGCAAAATCTTTCGCGGTGGCGCGTTTGGTAAATGTCAATGACTTTTCCCGCCTGAATAGGTAAACTAGGAGTATGAAATGTCTGGCCAAGGGAGGTAGGCAAGGATGGCAGCCGGGAAGACACCAGCAGGTTTGGCGGAAGAGCTACAAGCGTTGCGGGAAGCGCGTAAACCACTGATTACGCTCGAGGAGCTAAAGCAAAAAAGATATACTGTAAATCCAAGTCACTTGTCTGATGTGCTGGACATCTTAAAGATAGCTAATAATCAACTGGCCAAAAATCTCAATGTAGATGATTCATTGGTAAGCCGTTGGCGTGGCGGTACGCGCTCTTTGAATAGTAAGAATCCTCTATTCTTTGAAGTCCTGGATTATTTGATGCTCAGACTGGAGCGCTCGCTGGAAACAAGCCCGGATCAAAAGCAATTACTGGCTAGCTGGCTGGTCCAACAGGAAGCGGCTGAGCAACGTATGACGCAAGCCATAGCGGAGTTCCTCGATAGCACGATCCTCCTGTCGCAAATGCCTCAAACAGCAGCTTTTGGCGAGATGTCTACCCTGCAGGAAAGAGTACGGCATAATCCTTATCTGGCAGCCTACTTCGAGAAAGAAGACCGCCCTCAGAAGCAGCCTGTCTATCACGGAAATTGGGGGATCTGCGAAGCTTCCGTAAGATTCCTTATTGAAGCCATACAAAGTCAGGATCTCTGTCATTTGAAGCTTTACTCCAACCAAAATATGGATTGGTTGACCCAAGACCGAGACTTCTTTGCCGCCTGGGGTTTCCTGATGAAGCTTCTCTTACAAAGAGGCCACAAGGTGACAATCATTCATTCACTGGATCGTTCTCCCTTGGAGATGGTAATGGGCCTGCGTTCGTGGCTACCAGTCTATACCCAGGGTAAGATTGAACCTTATTGCCTAAATAATCGGACAGGTGAGGAAGTCCTGCCGCCGGTAAAAACACTCTTTATCAACAGCGGTAAGACAGCGATCCACAGTGATGCCTTTGCCGGCATGGAGGATCAGGCTCTGGTCTTTTATACAGAGGGACAACGGGCTCTTGCTGCTTTGGAAGCACAATTTGATCTTTTGCAGGAACAGTCTATCCGACTGGGCTATTTCTATCGTGGCAAAGAGGCCCAGGAATATTTCAGCAGTCAAACTGATCCTGCTTACTTTGAACGTTTCAGAGACGCGGATTTCAGGATCTTCAACAGTTCTCTGCCCATATATGTCTTGCTGCCGGAGACGCGAAAGCTGATTTTTGCCAACCACACACCTGCAATAAAAGACTTCTCTGCGGAAGATTGGCAGCGCAGGCTCTCTGCCAGTCAGGCGAACCTGAGCGCTTTTCTTTCTCGAGGCAATAGGATCCAGTTGGCTTTGCCAGATCACTGTGATGCTGAGAGTTTTCTCCTGGATCTTTTCCCCTTGTCTTATCAGCAATTATCACTACCAGCGGAGCTTTTTCCCAGCCTTTACCAATCAATAGCTGCCTGGGCCAAAGAGCAAACGAATGTTGATCTGTTCCCACTCAGAGAGGTTCCTTTTACACCACTAAACCTTACGCTGGTAGAGGATGAATATGTCCAGGTTATGCTCCGTAACCCTCAGGACCAGCTCTTGGTGCAGATCGAGCATCCAGCCTTTCTGACCGCCTTTAGCCAGTACCTGGATATACTTATTGACTAAATTATTAACTATAATTAGGAAGGATAATTAAGGCCTGTCGGTTCTTGTCCCGGCAGGTTTTTTGTCAATGACAAAAACTGTTCCCCTGTCTACTCAGCAGCTTGTATTGCTTACAAAAAGTTATAATAAATACAGGGCGTGTTGTGCAGTTAACTAAAGATTTCATCTTTCAACTGACCCGTGCCCGGGGATTTCAACTAAGAACTTCAAGCTAAGAGTTGCTAAAAGCAATTGACTTTATGAGGAGGATAATTATGCTAATGTCAAAAGGTTTACATTCCGGCCTTAGAGGAAAGAAAAAAATATCCATGACAACGTGGCTATGTGTTTTGTTAGCTGCCGCGTTGGCTTTTAGCCCCTGCTGCGCGCGTGTAGCGCTGGCAGAAGACGAGTTCCCTCAATATGGTGATTTTAGTTTCGATGAGGAAAATGGCCGCATTGTCAAATATTTGGGCGACGCAACAGACGTAGTAATACCGGAGGAGTTGAACGGTACGCCGGTGGTGTCTATCGGAGCGGAGGCTTTTTCCTACAATGATATTAGCAGCATTGTATTCCCTGAAAGCTTGAAGATAATTGAGAGCTGGTCAATTAGTAACTGTGGCATCCGTAAAGTGTCCTTGCCAGGCGGCTTGGAACGGATTGAAGATGGTGCTTTCTATGGTAATGAGTTAACCGAATTGGAGATTCCTGCCTCAGTACAAAAAGTGGGCTATCAAGCTTTCGCGGGTAATTTGCTGAAGACTCTGACTTTTGGCGGGGTAGAGGAGGCGACTTCATCCCTGACGCTGATTGATGGATCAGCCTTTAGTGATAATGAGCTGACAGACTTGGTCTTACCAGCATCTTTGCAGGTACTGGGAGACTACGCCTTCAGGAATAATCAACTGCAAAGTGTAGAGTTTAAGTCTGATTACCCCTATACCTTACTCGATATAAAAGGGAGCGCTTTTGAAAGCAACCAGCTAACGAGCCTTTACCTGCCAGATTCTGTGCGTTATATCGAATATGATGCCTTCCGTGATAACCAGCTTACTGAAGTCCATTTCCCGCGCTTCCTTAGCGGTTTGGGCAGCGGTGCTTTCCAAGACAATGATCTTAAGGTCGTAGAATTACCCGGTCTCATCGCGGGGCGCAAGGATGAAGCGAAAGAGGATATCTTAGGTGATGTCTTTGATACTACGGTGGAGGCCAATCAAACCGAGCTTAGCCAGGAAGAGTTCCTGCGCCTGGCAGAAGAACAGGTACTGGCTGGAACTCATCACACAGGACAAAAGATCAGTCGCACGGAAGCTAATCCGGAGCGTGACTTTGCCTTCGATAAGGAGACCGGTACCATTACTAAATATATCGGTGAACCGGGTGAGGTGGTAATCCCGGACACGATCCAGGGCGTACAGGTTGTAGCTCTAGGCCCAGATGTCTTTAGCAGCATGAATATCACGGCTGTCAGTCTGCCGGAAGGTCTGCGGGAGATCGGAGATTCCGCCTTCGCCTATAACTCAATCTCCTCTATTGACTTGCCTGAAAGCCTGATCAAGATTGGAGATTGGGCGTTTAGCGTGAATGATTTTTCCAACATCAACTTCCCGGATGGCCTAAAGCACCTTGGTGACGGAAGCTTTTATGGCAACCAAATATACTCACTTGAGATTCCGTCCTCGGTTCAAAGAATCGGCTATCAAGCTTTCGCCAACAACTGCCTGCGCTCAGTTGTCTTCCTGGGCGGAGCTCAGCTGTCAGAATCAGCACCGGTAGTGAACATCGAGCCTTCGGAGTCCACCAATAACGACACAGAGGAGAGCCCTGTGGGCCTAATCAGTGTCTTAGGGCGTTCGGAGGAAAAGGAAGACCAGGACAAGGAAGCAGCGCCTCAACCGACAGTCAGCGGACAGGGATGTGCTTTGACACTTATTGACGGATCGGCTTTTTCCGATAATGAGCTATTAGCTATAGTTATACCAGCTTCTGTAGAAACGATCGCAAGCTACGCTTTTTACAATAATCTCCTGGGTTATCTGGAATTTGCAAGTGAATATCCCTACTCTTTCCTGGATATTGAGTGGAGCGCTTTTGAAAACAATCTGCTTAGCAGTTTAAGCTTACCGGATTCTATAAGGTTTATCGATGAATCAGTTTTCCGCAACAACCGCCTGACGGAGGTTTCTTTCCCACGCTTGCTGAGTGGGTTGAGAAGCGATGCTTTCAAAGATAACAGACTCACCTATGTTGAGCTACCGGGCTTGATAGCTGAGCGAAAGGATGCAAGCAAGGAGGATGTCTTGGGAGATGTCTTTGATACTACAGTTGAGGCAGAAAGAATTGACCTGAACCCAGAGGAATTTTTCCAGCTGGCCGAGCAACAGCAACTCGCCGGCACGCATCACTATGGCAGAAAAATACAACGCACGGAGCCTAACCCGGAGCGTGACTTTGCCTTTGACAAAGAGACCGGTACCATCACCAAATATATCGGTGAAGGAGAAGAAGTGGTAATTCCTGCGGAGATCCAAGGCGTACCGGTAAGAGCTATTGGCGATGATGTCTTCAGCAGCCAGAATATCTCGGCAGTCAGCCTGCCGGAGGGCTTAGAGGAGATAGGAGCAAGCGCCTTTGAATACAACGATCTTAGTGCCATTGATCTGCCGGAGAGTCTGGTGACGATTGGTAATTGGGCCTTCTCCAGTAACGATATTTCCACGCTGGAGTTGCCTGAGAGCTTAAAGACTATTGGAGAGGGCAGCTTTTACGGTAACCGACTGATGTCTCTGAGAATACCTTCTGGTGTGGAGAGCATCGGCTACCAGGCCTTTAACAACAATCGGTTGCGCTCGCTGAGCTTTGCTGAAAACTCACAATTAGCAAAACTGGACTCAGCTGCCTTTAGCAATAATGAGTTGCTGGCCGTAGAATTACCGGCCGGTTTACAGGATTTGGGTGATTGGGTATTCCAAAACAACCTGATCAAAACAGCGCCAGCTTTGCCGCAAGGACTGATTGAAACCGGTTCGGACATTTTTGAAGATAACCTGATTGAATAAAATAAAGACTAAAAGCACCAATCTGGCCCTGGCATTAGCGTAGTAAATCATTAGGAGGCCTCTGTTATGTATGAGCTCTTGTTTTTGACGGGAACAGCAGTAGAAGACGCTATCGATAATCATCGCAATATGATTGGCGCGATCGTGTTATTGTTGGTACTTCTACTAGTATCCTTGATTAGTTCCTATAACAAATTGATGCGGGAAAGAGAAAATCTGCGCAATGCCAAGGGCCAGGTTGCCGCTCAGATTGAGTCGCGTTGGGATCAGGTCAGCAGCCTGATCGGGGCGGCCAAGAAATATTCAGAACATGAGGCTTCTGTTATGACAGAGCTGGCGATGAACAGGTCTGCCTTAACCAAGGAATCCAGAATCTCCGATTTTGATATAGACGATTCGGCCTTCAGCAATATGCTGGGACGCCTAATGGCGGTAGTTGAGGCCTATCCTGAACTTAAGGCTGACACGATCTATCAAGAGGCGATGCGGGCGATTCAGGAATGCGATGAGCGTGTTCGCTACGCCCGAATGATCTACAACGATTCTGTCACTTCCTATAACCGCCTGCGCTTGAGATTCCCCATGTTTATTGCTGCCTCTATATTGGGCTTCAGACCGGGAGACTATTTTGAGAACAAAGCCTCTAAGGCGAATATGCCCCAATGGTGAGCAAGTGAGAAAGGCAGAAAGTATGATGAAACCCAAAAACATGGTGAGGCCGCGCTTAAGCGGCCTGGTCTTAATTTGCCTGCTCATATCGCTATCTATCCTGCTGCTTATACCTGCAGAGGTTAGAGCTAACAGAATCAACTCCATAGATATTCAGGCAGAGATCCTGGATGATGGATCTATGCTTGTGGTCGACAGGCGTTCGCTGGAGGTGACTGAAGGCACTGAGCACTATATATCTCTTGGCAGATTAGGTCCGACAGAAGTCGTCTCCTTTAGAGTTTTTGAGCAAGGCAGTGAACTGGAAGATATTGGTGCATGGAATGTAAACCGCAGCTTAGAGGAGAAAGCCGGCAAGTCCGGTATTGTCCATAAAGATGACGGATACGAGCTTTGCTTTGGTGTGGGCAGCTATGGTGAGCATGAATTTGAAATGGTTTATCAGCTGTCGAATGTTGTCCGCAATTTGACTGATGGTGGTCAGGCCTTGTACTGGCAGTTTATTCAGCCTAATATGTCCACGCCCATCGACAGTATTAGTATTAGAGTAACTAATGGGAATAGCTTTGTTTTCACTCAAGCCAACACCAAAATCTGGGGTTTCGGATTTAAGGGTCAAACAGCCATCGAGTCAGATCAGCTGCTCATGTACACAGAAGGTAAATATAATACTTCGGACTATATGGTCATGCTGGCAATCTTTCCTGATGCACCCTTTAAAGCAGACAGTTCCTGGGACAAGACGGCAGAAGCCCTGGAAAAAGAAGCCAAGCGCGGTTCTATTTGGGAGGATGAAGGCGAAGGTGGAGACAACATGTCTCTCATCCTTCTGATTATTTACTGTCTAATTATAATCATGGTATTAGTTATAGCCATTAATGCTCTCTGGACTCACATGCAGCGAAAGCGAGCTTACAAGCCCTCCAGGAAAGTTGACTATTATCGAGATATACCGGTAGAGGAAGATTTTGCCAACTACTATGCCCTATTTAAACCAGAATTCAAAAATTTCCTGGAAGCCCTTTTTCTGCGTTGGCTACGACAGGGTTATCTGATACATAATAGACAGGACCAGAATACATCGCGTCATAAACAAAAGAATAGTCTCAGAGTCAACTATGATATCGATCCAAACTTCGGTTCCGCCAGGGAGCGTACTCTCTGGCATCTCGTAACGGCCAGTGCGGATGAAGAAGGATTTATAAAAAGTAAAGAGCTTAACAGATATATCAAAGACGCTTACGAAGATTTCGATGACTGCAGGACGAACCTAGCATTCGGCTCAAGTAATAAGCTTTTGGATAATGGCTTGCTTGAGGAAAGGGATTTACGCTTTTTATTTTTCAAGAATTCGTCCCTGGTGCCCACTCAAAGTGGTAAAGAATTGATTGACCGCTACGCGGGCTTTCGCAAGTATCTGCTGGATTTTTCGCTGCTACCGGAACGATCGGCTTATAACGTTTTCTTGTGGGACGATTATCTGATTTGGGCAGCCTACATGGGTATAGCAGACAAAGTCAGAAAACAACTTAAATTAGTCAATCCGGAATACCAGCGCCAAAGTTACTTGAACGATCAGACTATGGCAATCAGCCATTATTACGCCAGCTCGGTGATTACAAGTGTCGATAAAGCAAAAGCAGCCGCCTCGTCCGGTAGCGGAGGAAGTTCCTCAAGCGGCGGCGGAGAGACGTCTGCTGGTTCTAGTTCGGGTGGTGGTATACGTTAGGCTGATTAGCCTCTCATAATACCTAGCTCAATTGCTTCCTGAGTGAGCTGATCACGGAATTGGGGATGGGCGACGGAGATCAACATCCTGGCTCGTTCCTCCATAGAAGTTCCGCGTAGGTTGACGGCGCCATATTCAGTGACGATCCAGTCTACATCGTTACGAGAGAGGGAGACGGCAGCACCGGGCTTCAAAGTAGACACGATCTTAGAAGCCTCTACGCGCTCGCCTGTGGCTTTATCCTTAACCATGGCAGTGGAGTAGGTGGCAATGAAGCTACGGCCACCTTTGGACATTTGAGCGCCGATAGCAGTGTCAGATTGACCACCTGTACCGGAGAACATTCTGGTGCCAATAGCCTCCGAGCAGCACTGGCCGAAGAGGTCCAACTCCAGAGTTGAGTTGATCGATACTTGGTTGTCGTTTTGCGCGATGACCCAAGGGTCATTTACATAGGCAGCGGACATGACAGCTACGCCGGGGTTGTCATCTACGAAATCGTAGAGTTCCTGTGTACCCATCACGAAGGCGGTAACGGACTTACCCTTATGGATCTTCTTGTATTTATTAGTGATAACACCGGCTTTGGCAAGTTTAGCCATACCGGTAGTAAGCATTTCTGTGTGGATTCCCAGATCGTTTTTGTCCATCAGGCTGGCGGCTACGGCATTGGGGATGCCACCAATACCTAGCTGGATGCAGTCACCGTCATGAATCTGCTCAGCTATCAGCTTACCGATGATCATATCTTTTTCGTTGGGCTCTGCGTCAGGCAGAATGGGGATAGGGTAGGAAGCTTCCATCAGATAGTCAATATCTCTGACATGCAGCTGTACATCACCGAAAGTACGCGGAGCCTGGGGATTGACTTCCAGAATCACGATGTCAGCAGCCTCTATCATAGCGGTTTCATAGACATTGGAGACGGAGAGTGAGACATAACCGTGCTTATCGGGAGGGGTAGCCAAGCCTACATAAATATTTGGCTTGCGGTAAGCCAGACGTTTACTTGCGATCTGACGTAGATGGTTGAAAATATAGGTTCCAGTTCCTGCGGCGTGAGCCTTGCGCATGGGGGCAGTATAGAACCAGCTCTCGGTGAAGAAGCTATCCTTATAGGCAGGATTTACCATGAATTCATAATCTTCCATGGGCAGACAATTGGAAACAGTGACGTTGTTTACCTTGTCGGCGATGGTATGCAGGTTGGTCATGAATACTTTAGCCTCAGCAGTACCCAAACCGCTGACGATATAGTCGCCACTCTTAACCAGGGCTAAGGCTTCTTCTAAACTAATATATTTCGCCATGTCGCTACTCCTTTTCTTAGCGGCTTACTAGAAGCTGTGTAAATAAATTTTTCACAAGTAAAATAATCTCAAAATTCGCTAAAGTGGTCAAGAAAGATAACTATTTTTAGCCAATTACAGCAAATGTTACTAAAAAGGCCGCCTCCGCGGAGGAGGTGGCCTTGATATCACTGATTTTCAGTGTTTGCTGGTTTAGAGCTTATTTAGCTAATTCAGCCCAGTCAGTGGTAGCGCCGGTGAAGATAGCGTAGAGGTCTTCTTTGCTGAAGTTCTCTACAGCGGTGTTCTCGGCATTAACTACTACAACGATAGCGTCTTGGCACATGGTGCCGGAAGCGATAGCGT
>JAUNLW010000001.1:154745-654052 GCA_030532065.1 Eubacteriales bacterium
CTTCGTTAGCAGCGTCAGTGAGTTCGCCCTTGAAGCCAATTACACCTTCAAAGCCCTCACGAGTACCGGAAGCGGAGTCACGAGTATAAACGTTAATAGTACCTTCAACTGCAGCTTCTACAAAATTGCTCATAAAAGCAAGAGAGGAGAAGCACAGCACTAAGGTCAGCAGGATGCTTAATAGCGCGTTGGTTTTTTTCATTCTTAAACCTCCAATCGATTCTGCCACATACAAAACTTATATATGCGACGCTTCCAGTATGGCTAACTTATGTTTTTGATAAGTGAGATACAGGTTAAAACGCGTGAAAATAGAAGTTAAGGAAATGTTATGTAAATTGCGGACGGTCTGGTATTAGCTATTTTTGAGATAGATTATATTTTGGGGCGTGTTCAGCCTTTTCTCTATAGACTTAGTTGTAGAAAGTAACTATGCTGACAGATGTAAGAAAGAACCGTGAGGTGCGAGCATATGTCAAACGATAGTCCGACAGCAGTTTCTCCCAATAATTGTTATGAGGCAAATAAGCCCTTAGTTCTGGTAATTATGGATGGGGTAGGTATAGCCGCGCATGACCACGGCAATACATTGAAACACGCGGAGATTCCCCACTTAAAGAAGCTCATGGCCAACTGCCCTTATAGAACTCTAAAGGCTCACGGCCGCGCGGTAGGACTTCCCAGTGACAAAGATATGGGAAACTCAGAAGTAGGACATAACGCTCTTGGCTCAGGGCAGATCTACGCTCAAGGAGCTAGCTTGGTCAATCAGGCGATAGAGACCGGCAGGATTTTTGAATCTGAAGTGTGGCAAGAGGCTGTTTGTTGGGCAAAGCGGCCAGGCCAAACCTTGCATTTTATCGGTTTATTATCTGACGGTAATGTACACTCACACATTGATCAGCTAAAAGCTTTAATCGCTCAGGCGCAAAAGGTAGGGGTCAGCCGTGTAGCTGTGCATGCCCTGCTCGATGGACGTGACGTTGAGAGCCAGAGTGCTGAGCGCTATATCCAAGATCTAGAGGCTTACCTGGCAGAACTTAATCAGAAGGATAATTTTTACTCTTATATAGCCAGTGGTGGCGGCAGGATGACGATTACCATGGATCGCTACGAAGCGGATTGGAACATGGTAGCCAGAGGCTGGCAGACTCATGTGGTAGCTCAAGGCGAGGCCTTTCCATCTGCCCTGGCCGCTGTGGAGCATTTCCGGAAGGAATCTCCGGATATCTCCGATCAGGACCTGCCTGCCTTTGTTATAGCTGACCGCGAGGGTAAACTACAGCCGATGTTAGATGGTGATGCTGTGATCCTCTTTAATTTCCGGGGAGATAGAGCCTTAGAGATCTCAAGAGCCTTTGACAGTGGCGATGAATTCCAGGGCTTTAAACGTGATTATCGGCCGGAAGTCTATTATGCCGGTATCTTAGAATATGATGGAGATTTACATATACCACGCCATTATCTGGTAGACCCGCCAGATATACAGCATACCTTGACAGAAGAGCTACTCAAGCATGGCAAAAGCTTGTATGCGGTGTCAGAAACTCAAAAATTTGGTCACGTGACGTATTTCTGGAATGGCAATCGTCAGGAGAAGTTCTCTGAAGAAAATGAAACGTGGGAAGAGATAGCGAGTGATCGAGTAGATTTTGCCCAGAAACCCTGGATGAAGGCTTATGAGATCACTGAGGCTTTGATCAAAGCTATGGCGTCCAGACAATATGATTTTTTGCGCGCTAATTTCGCAAATGGCGATATGGTTGGCCATACCGGTAATTACCAGGCTGCAACGATTGCTTTGGAGACGGTGGACCTGTGCCTGGGAAGGCTCATCGATGCTTGTGATGCATTTGACTATAGCCTGCTGGTAGTGGCGGATCACGGCAACTGTGACGAGATGCTGACCGGTGACAGGAACGATCCTAAGAGTAAGCCCAAAACTTCGCACAGTTTGGCTTCGGTACCCTTTATACTTTACGGTCGAGAAGGGGTTAGCATGAGCACGGAACCTGACATGGGCCTGGCCAATGTGGCTGCGGGAGTAGCGGAGCTTTTAGGCGTTCGCCCACGCGCGGAATGGGAAGCAAGCCCTTTTAAGTTCTCTTAGATCAAATCTTAGGTCAAAAGCGTAATCAGCACGATTACGCAAATAACAAATACTACTAAAGAAATTCCCGGCACGATCCATTTTGTCCAGTCAGGGCGTTGGTTATACTCAGCGTAGGGGTCACCACCCAATGAGCGCTCCAGAGCTTGGTATTTTCCGTTACGGCCGCTAGCTTTAGCTTGTCCAGTGTAATTGTTATTAGCCGTGTAGCCATAGGGAAAGCATATCTGAGTATTACTATCAGAGTAATAGTCGTTTGCGTAGTACTCGTTCTGAGAGTAATCCCTACGAGGATAATTATTTTGCGGCTGAGGAGCGCTGCGGTAGTAGCGGTTTGGGGCAGAGTTGTAGTAAGCAGGCTGAGCAGGTTGCCGGTAGCCTGTTGCGTGTTCTCTCTGATAGTTATTTGGTCTCGCGGGACGGGCCTGACTGGGATCTGGTTGATAGGGTGGGTTCTTGCGTGGCGCGGGTCGTGAATAAGAAGCTCTTCTATCCATATATCTACCTCATGTCGTAGCGCTGTCATTACCTTACGGTATTGCCTTTGGCCAAGGGCTATCTACAAAAGCCTTATCGGCTTTTTTCAGTTTAAACTCATCTTAACAGATAAGCAGACTGAGGCTAAGTTTTCTTGAAGTAAGCGAGGAAAATTAAAACACCTGTAAAACGGCTGTCAAAGAGCTGGTTAAAACTGATGCTAGGGGAGATATCTGTATCTCTTGCTAGGAGGAAGTTAATTTGACTGATCAGCGCTCTGTCTCGCGACATAATTACAGCTTGGACAGCCTGCGTTTCATGGCAGTGTTAGGCGTTTTCTTCTACCATCTCAACGCGACGGTATTCCCGTATGCCTATTTAGGAGTGGTAGGCTTTTTTGGCTTAGCCGGCTATTTATCCATGCGAAAACTGATTTTAGCCGAACGGCATCCTGCTCCGCGGCCAGGCCTGGGACAGCGCCTGGCGGATAAGATCGAAAAGCTTTTTCCACCGCTGATTTTCTTCCTTCTGATAATTAGTATTTTGATGCTGACCACGTTTCCGGCCTTCCTGGATAATTATGCTGGGCAGCTTCGCTCCACTGCTTTAGCTTCCAACAATATTTGGCAAATAGTTCGCGGAGAGTCCTATTTCGAGGGACAAGGATATTTCAAGCCTTTAGTGCACATGTGGGCTTTAAGCCTGGAGATGCAGTTTTATCTTGTATTTTCCTTGTTGGTGGAAAGTACCTATAAACAGCGTGACCGATCTGCCTGGACTTGGCTATTTGGCTTGCTTAGCCTAGCCTCTTATTTATTACTTCTATACTTATACGATGGTTCCGCAGATCCCAGCAGAGTCTATTACGGTACGGATACGCGCTTTTTCTCTTTTAGTCTGGGAGCTTTAGCTGCTTTGGTGGCAGAACCTGGGCACGCACGTTCAGAAATAGTGAGAATGGGCAAAGATTTGCTGCTGGCCCTTTGCAGCTTAGCGCTAGTAGCTGCCTTCTTCCTGCCGGTAGCTCCCGATGCCATGATCCGTTATGGACTTTTGGCCTATAGTTTATTGCTGGCTTTGACCATGGGACTGGCAGCGGATGACCAGAGTTTCCTGACTAATTTCGGTAAAAACAAAGTGGTGCAGTACATCTGTAGCCGTAGCTATTTTATCTACCTCTGGCACTTTCCCTGTTTCAGATTAGCAGAACGGCTGAGTTTTGGTCGTTACCTGCCGGTCGCTTTGTACTATGTCATAGTCATTGCCGCAGCCTTATTGCTAGCAGAGCTAGCCTATCGTATAGATAGTGGCTTCCGCGGTAAACGCCGCAAAATCCAGACCAGGCATCAGGTGGTGAGTGTACTGGTAATTGCGTGCATGGTAGCTGCGCTTTGCCTAATCCCCTGGCAAGCCATCTATGAGAGTAAGGGGGGATCTGACTTTCGTAAACTGGAACAGGATCTGGCCGCGGCAGAGGCTAGTCTGGCAGCAAAACGTGAAGCTAGACGGCAAAATCTAACAGCGCCCACACCAAGTGCCGCGCCTGATTTACCAAGTGAGCCTGAGCGTCCCAGTTCTGCTTTGACCTGGGGAGAAGAGGTGTTCGGTTCCACTACCGCTAGTGAGGATTCGGCAACAGAAAGTGAGACAGACACTATCGCAAGCGGCTCTGCTGTACCTCTCGTACCAAATGACAACTCACAACATGATACTCTAGACACTGGCGTTGAGAATCAATCTCAAATCAACAAAAAACCGAATAATTTTCAAAACTGGCTCCATGGTTTGAGCTCGGCTTTTGCCGGACTTGGATCTACCGCGAGAGAAAGTGAGAAAGATTCCGGTTCGGACATAGATCCTGATAAATTGGTGGGTAGCCTACATCTCCCTGTAGCGGAAGCTCCGTCGCAGGATGACTGGCTCTTCCAAGACAGTCTGCCGTATATTGAGCTTTTTAACCAAAGTGAACCGGAGCTTTATCTGGATCTGGAAAATTACTACCGCTATCGCGATATCCCAATTAGCTTGATCGGCGACTCAGTTTCTGTAATCAATAGTTACCACATCTTTGGTTATCTGCCTAATTTGGAGCTGGACGCCATGTCTAATCGTCAGATGCGCGAAGTTTGGGATATTTATACGGTCCTTAAGGAAGATGACCTTATCGGGGAGGTTTTGATTGTAGCTCTGGGATCAAACGGTGATATTGATACGGACACGCTAACCAAGGTGTGGGAAGATTTAGGAGATAAGCCTCTGCTCTTAGTCAATATTGTATTGCCATACTCCATCACAGAAGCGGAGCGTAATACGGCGCTGGAAACTTTCGTTCAAGAGCACGAGGGGGTATACCTGATTGATTGGCGAAGCGCGGCTACGGGACACCCAGATTATTTCCAGGAAGACCTGATCCATCCCAATGATTATGGCTGCAAAGCTTATTCTCAGCTGTTGACCAAGAGTATAGTGGATCTCGCTGCTGCCTATGAAAGGGCAGGCCTCTTGGACTTTTATCCTGATAATTGATCTAAGCATAAAATTAGTAGTCGCCTGCATATTTCAGACTTTATTAATTTTAGATTCTGCCGTACCAAACGCAACTTTACGCAACTTTGTCATAAGATTTTGCTTTCATTTACTTGAATAAGTTAGGCGATTAGGGCAGAATATACTTATGGTAGTCTGATGAGCGGTTACTTTTATTACCCTCACAACTAGTAACCTTTCCTGAATAACGGAGGTAAAATAATGAAAAAATATACTAAAATTTTCGCTCTTCTCCTGGTACTTGTCTTAGGCTTGGGCTTGTCCTTCGCCCCTCAGGCGCTGGTACAGGCAGAAGAAGCTGCGCCTGGCAATCAATTTGAGAATTTTTTCTCTAATTTTGTTAACCCGGCAAGAATTGAGCAAGCTCAAGCTATTTACAGCCAACCCTTTGGTTTTGACAGTCAGGTCAAATTCCAATTAGGCGAAGGCCTGGTCATGGGTGCCAGCGAGATGGCGCTACTGGAAAAATTCCAATACAACTTGAAAATAATGACCAATCCTGTAGCAGAGGGTACACCTCAAGTTGCTATGGAGTTCTTACTTTCTAATCCTGAGACTCCGGACTCTGCTCTGAGCTTTAATATGTATACCCTTGAAGACAAGGCGATTATTGATCTGCCCGGCCTTCTGGATAAGCCTATCCTGACCACCGGCAGTGTTATCTCTGATTTTGAGTCTTCTGTTAGCGGACAGGATATGTCTGTAACTGATCTTAGCGCAATGGTCTCCATGCCTTCTAAGGGTATGATGGCGTGGCAAAGCTTTATGGCAAGCTTTGAGGATCAAGGCATTGAAGTGCGTACGCTGACTGTCGGTGAATTCAGTGAAGACTTAAATGCCAGCCTCAAATTTATGCCCGCTGAGAAGCTTAATCCTGCTCTGCAAGAACTTCTGCAGGAGCTTAAAATAGAAGAATATATGGCCTCCGATATGGATGAGGAGATGGAAGCTTACGGTCAGGAATTGGGCGTTCCTGCTTCTCTTGGCTTTAATGAAGAACTTTCATATATGATCGAAGACCTGAAAGAGGGCAACCAAAACAACGATGCCTACCTCGCGGTACTTGCCGATGACAATGGTATTCAAAGAGGCTACCAAATGCGTCTGGTAAATAGAGATAACGGCGAAGCCATGAGTGTTGACGCTTACTACTTAGTAGATGCGGAGAATCAGGTAGCTCCTTTTGTCTTAAGTGTAAGCGAGGAGAACGCTGAGGGTATCGTGCCTCTGCTCCAACTCAATGGTCAGGCTTCTGGTGATAACACTCAAGGCTATAATGCTGACTTTGTCTTATCTGTTTTAGATGATGAAAGTGGTGAGATTAGCACTCCTATCGAGGGCCAACTCACAAACCTGACTTCTAACAACGCCGAAAACGTGCTGGAAGAAGAAATGGCTTTCGATTTGGCTCTGACTATTCGTGGTTATGACAGCAAGATGGTCTATATTGATCCCGATACCGGCGAGAAAGTAGATCCTTTTGGCATGGAAAATGAAGAATTCACAGAAGAAGAGTCCGAAGAAACTCCTGACGATGAGTTCCCTCTGGAAGACGAGTCGTTTGAGACGATCGACCTGGATAAATACGATATCGACTTTGAGAAAGTAGAAACCTTGATCAACATGAATATCACTGCCAAGGTTCAAGGCACCAACTCCACGGTTGACTTCAATATCGTTCCTGACGCCAATATCCCCAGTCAGAGCATAACTTTCAATGTAGTTACCGATCTTATTTTTGGCAATGACCAGATCAGTATCCCCAACAGCTTACCTCAAGACTATTACGATATTGATAAACCCGAAGATGCCGATGCCCTCAGTAACAATGAAGATTTCCAAAACAAACTCTTCTCACTGCTGAGTGAGCTGGGTCTGATGGGAGAGTATTAGGGCTAGACGGTTGGCGCGTTAATTAAGCGCTACTCAGTCTAATTGATTACCGACCCCGAGTAGCTGATAAAGCGGTTGCTCGGGGTCTTTACTAAGCAGAAAGGACTTCGGAAGATGTTTTGCAGATATTGTGGTACAGAATTACCGGAGGACACGCAAATATGCCCCTCCTGTGGTAAAGATAACTCTCCTGCCAAGGAGACAAGTAAGGAGAAGAGCTCCGCTAAAACAAAAAAAACACGCCTGAAATTCCTGGGTATTGAGGATAAGACTGGTGGCTTCACCAAGAACGATCGCGAAAGCAATCGTGGACTGGCACTCTTGTCTTACATACCTTTGCTTTTCCTGGTACCTATGCTGGCAGGTAAAGAATCACCTTACGCGCGTTTCCACGCAAGCCAGGGCCTCTTGATGTTTATTATTGGCCTGATCATTTGGGCGATCAAAGGTGTGTTTTACTTCCTTTGGCTAATACCGGTATTGCGCATTATCCTCAGCGTGATTTACAGCATCTTGTCTATTGTCTGGCTGCTCCTAACGCTTTATCTGTTGGTAACTACCAGTCAGGCGAAAGCGATGAAACTCCCCGGTATCGGAGGGGTTGAACTTTTCGGCTGATAACGTACAATTTAAATCATCTAGAACTTGCACTGGGGTTCTCACAGCCCTCCTTCAAGAAGGGTGTGAGCTAAGAGGGAAGTTGGGTGAAAAGCCCACGCGGTCCCGCCGCTGTAAGGAGATGGGAAAAATATGAGCACTGAGGCTTATTACCTTGGGAAGCGTTTTTCCGACATGCTCTGAGCCAGAAGACCTGCCCCAGTGGAAGCCGTGTCACGGAGAATGACAGGAGCGGTTTCCATGATTGCGAAAGCAACTGACTCCTTCTCGCTGTGACTATCAGTAAAGGAGTTTTTTTATGCGAAAAAGATTTAGTTACTTACTGGTCGTCCTTCTCAGCTTGAGTATCAGCTGGGGCTTATTTCCCTCCCAGATTAAGGCGGAGCAAGAGGAAGAAGATCTCGAGGTTAGCTATCCTCTAGAACTAGAGGATACCGTTGGTAGAACGGTCAAGTTAGCCGAAGAACCAAAGACTGTAGTCTCTTTAGGACCTAATATGACCGAGCTCATCTACGCCATCGGTGCTGGCGACCGTCTAATTGGCCGTACTGATTACTGCGACTATCCGGCTGAGGTAGCAGAAGTCAAGTCGATTGGTAGCTTGATGGAGCCAAATCTGGAACTGATCGCGGAGCTAGCGCCGGACTTAGTCCTGGCTTCTACCCATGTTTCCGATGAAGTTGTAGACAAACTGGAAGAGTTAGAAATCCCAGTACTTATGCTCTATGACTCAGAACACTTAGATGGTTTAGCCAACTTGATTGATATTCTGGGTCAGGCTCTCAACCTGCCCGCTGCTGCTACAAACCTTAAAACAGTAGTTTTTGACCGTATCAATGATGTCCGTGAAGCTTCCAAGGAGCTTGAAGAGAAACTAAGTGTTTACTATCTGGTAGGCTTTGGCGAAAGCGGTGAATACACTGCCGGTGGCAATACCTTTATCAATGACATTATTGAGGCAGCTGGCGGCCAAAATGTAGCATCGGATCTGGAAGGCTGGTCTTATTCACTTGAAGACCTGCTGGAGGCAGATCCCGACCTGATTCTTATTCCCGGTTGGGCAGAAGAGAGCTTTGGCAAAGAAAAGCCTTACTCTGAACTTACCGCGGTAAAAGAAGGTCAGGTTTTAGTAGTAGACGAGAATATCTTCTCCCGCCAGGGCCCACGTAACGCAGAAGCAGTAGAGCTACTCTATGATGAACTCTTCCGCTTGAATGTAGAAGAACTTAGCGAAGAAACCAGCTATCCTCTGACCTATACAGACAGCTTGGCGCGTGAAGTAGAGATCGCTGCTAAACCTCAACGTGTAATTTCCTTAGGACCCAACCTTACCGAATTAATGTACGCATTAGAGGCAGATGACCGCCTAGTAGGCCGTACCGACTACTGTGACTATCCTGAAGATGCTTTGGCAGTAGATTCTGTAGGCTCGCTCATGGAACCTAATCTAGAACTGATTACTGAGCTTGCGCCTGATTTGGTAATTGCTTCTACTCACGTCTCAGAAGAAATTATGGATAAGCTGGATGAGCTTAAGATCCCGGTAATCATGCTTTATGACGAAGAGCGTCTTTCCGGCCTATCACAGATTATTTTGGATCTGGGCCATATTCTTAATGTTAATACTGAAGCCAAACTCTTAGAGCACAATTGCTCGAGCCGTATCCAAAGAGCAGCGCGTCGGGTAGAAAGGCTTGCCGCGCCTACGCTCTACTATGTGGTAGGTTTTGGTGAGTACGGTGAGTTTACTGCTGGGGGTAATACTTTCCTCAGTGATATTTTAGAAACTGCCGGCGCAAAGAATGTAGCGGAAGATTTGGAAGGCTGGAATTATTCTTTGGAAGAGCTGATCGAATCAGATCCGGATATTATCCTTTTGCCGACCTGGACTGCTGAGAGCTTCGGCCAGGAAGCACCGTATTCTGAACTTTCAGCTGTAAAAAATGCTAACTTGATCGTAGTAGACGATAATATTTTCTCTCGCCAAGGACCGAGAAACGCTGACGCGGTTGAGTTGGTTACAAAGATCGTAATCGATTTCCAAGATGGCCAGCTGGACGAGGATTACCAAGCCACTGAAGAAGACAATGAACAATTAAAAGATGCCGCTTAAGTAACCTGATTGCTATAGCAAAGGAGGCCTCCGAGCCTGGGAATGGTACTCTTTTCCTGGACCCGGAGGTCTTTATTTAGAACTTAAAGAGAGAAAAACTATGTCCCGGATACCAAAGATAAAAACTAAACAAATAGGCATAAGACACCGGCCCTTAGCCTGGCTGCTCTTGATTTTGTTCGCGGCGTTAATATTATTGCTGCTTATATCTGTGTCTTTGGGACCGTCCAGCCTCGGCATAGGGGATAGCTTCAAGATCTTATTGGAAAGGCTGCCACTGTTGGGACGCTTAGTTTCTCATAATGAGTACGCGGATAAATATTACACCATTATTTTTGATCTCAGACTGCCACGGGTCCTACTGTCCAGCTTGGCAGGAGCTTCTTTAGCTCTGGTAGGAGCAGTTTTTCAATCAGTCTTCCGTAACCCGCTGGCGGACCCACATATCCTGGGCATCTCTTCCGGCGCGGCGCTGGGTGCTACCTTGGCTGTGGTTTCAGGTCTGGATGTAGCCGGCATTTTGGGCTTGGGTAGCATGGGCCTTTTCGCCTTTGTTGGTGCTTTGCTAACGGTGGTGATTGTCTTCGTGGCCGCCGGTACTAGAGGTAATGACAGTGCCATGAGCACTATGCTCTTGATTGGTGTAGCTTTAGGAACACTGTTTGCCTCAATTATTTCTCTGCTCATGCTTTTTAATCACGATAAGATTACCCGGGTCTACCTTTGGACCATGGGGAGTTTCTCGTCTGCCTCCTGGCCTAAGGTATATTTTGTAACAGCTATTTTTCTTCCCTGTGCCATCTATTTGCTTACTCAAGGTCGCAACCTCAATTTGCTCCTGGCAGGTGAAGAAGAGGCCCTGGGCATGGGCCTGGATACAGCAAGACAGCGGAAGACACTGATCCTGGTCTGCAGTCTACTAGTAGCAACCACTGTATCTGTAAGCGGTATTATCGGCTTTGTGGGCTTAATTATTCCGCAACTGCTGCGGGTACTGGGTCAAAATGACCTGCGTCGACAACTACCACTGGCTTTGTTGGTGGGAGGGATCTTTGTGCTCTTTTGTGACACGGTGGCCAGAACCTTACTAGCTCCGGTTGAGGTGCCTGTGGGTATCATTACCTCTCTCTTCGGTGTGCCATATTTTATCAGCGCTATTATCCGGCAAAGGAAGAAGGAGCAATACTAGGTATGGATTATACTGTAAATAAACAGACTTTCAGAGAATCGTCAGCTAAGCCCTATATCGTGATAAAAGATCTGGTCTGGCAGCCTCGTCAGGCTTCTAGGCCCATAATAAATTCGGTCAGCGCATCCTTTACCAGAGGCGTATTCACTGCTATTTTAGGACCCAATGGCGCAGGCAAAACCAGTTTGATGAAGCTGCTATTAGGCTTCCGCCAGCCACAAAAGGGCCAGATTTTACTAGCGGAGCGTCCTTTGGAAGGATTTAGCCGTAAGGAACTCGCCAGAGAGCTAGCCTATCTACCGCAGGCTACGCAAAGCCATTATGACCTGCCAGTGCGTGAGGTAGTACGTATGGCCAGGTATAGTCGCCTGACTTTATTTGAGCAGACGGATGCTCAGGATGAGGAGGCCATTACGGAAGCCTTGAGACGCAGCGGGGCAATAGATCTGGCGGAGCAGTCTTTTACTAGGCTAAGCGGCGGTGAGCGCCAGAGGGTTTTGTGCGCTAGAGCTATCGCCCAGGAAAGCAGCTTTATTATTCTGGATGAGCCTGTGTCCAACTTGGACCTGCGCTATCAGCACACAATCCTCGCGACCCTGCGACAATTGGCCCATGATAAAAATGTAGGTATTCTCTGTGTTATGCACGATGTGAATTTAGCCAAGCAATACGCAGACGAGATCTTGCTGTTGAAGCAAGGAAGAACTGTCGGCCAGGGGCCGACAGAAGAGTTGCTAAATGAAGCGTTACTGAGTGAGGTCTATGACTGGCCTCTGGTAAAAGTTGAGAGCCGATCAGGGCAGGAGAGTTTCTTCGTCACTCAGGCCATAGGAGTTCAAGAGGACTTGACGCGTTAGTTCTTTAGTTTCGTAGCCCAGATAGTAAGCCTGGATCAAACGACAGACGAAGCCTGCTACGACACCTGAATCAGCAGAACCATCATTTTGTTCTTCAAACATAAAATGCCAGAGACTGCCGTTGGGTATCCATAAGTCTAATAAGTCATCTGTGGTTTGACCGGTGAAGCTGGCAAGATTGCTCTTGATGGTGCCGTAATGGCTAAAGACATAGGCGGAATTAAGCTGCTTGTTCTTTAGATCTTCCAGCAGGTCACGCGTGCCGGTGAGAACTCGGGTCCTCTGGTCTGTGAAAGTTTCCTCACCAAAGCCCTGATAAACGTCATGATAGAAATTCAGATAAAAATTAGGCCGTAATTCATCCTCTTCGGGAGGTGAAGCTTCCATCAGGCCAAAGAAGGTTTCGGAGAAACGCCAGTCTGGTCGTGGATCATGTCCTTTACCGCGGATTATCTCCAGTGTTTCCTGGGCGCGTTTTAGTCCGGAGTACAAGTAGAGGTCGGCCTCGGGATAAGGTAGCTTGTCTACAAGATCTTCCAGCCCCTTGCGACCGGCATCTGAGAGGGGGACATCGGTCCACCCTCCCAAAAGGCCGTAACGATTGCCTATAGATTCGCCATGTCTGACAAAGTACAGGTTGTAATAGGGTTTTTGGTAGTATTTTTTGTCCATTATTTGCTCAAGGGGCGGCAAGCCGCTTCTAAGTCCGATTTTTCTGCATCCGTGGTCATATAAGGCATAAGCTTTTCTAATACAGCCCTATGATAGTCATTGAGCCACTCGATTTCTTCATCACTTAGGAGTTCTGGCAAAATAGCCTCATTATCCAGAGGGACGTAAGACATAACTTCCAGTTTTAAGAAGCGATCGGGGGGATTTTCTCCCGCGTATGCTACGACATAGTCGTTTTCCAGCCGGATGCCGTGCTTACCTTCTTTGTATACGCCCGGTTCAATAGTGATATGCATGCCTTCTTTAAGCGCTACGCTGCTGGGGGCGGTGGAGAAGCGTTGAGGTCCTTCATGGACACCCAGAACGTAGCCAACACCGTGGCCGGTACCGCATTTATAATCCATAAAGTGTCGCCAGAGCGGCTCGCGTGCCAAAATATCGAGTTGAGTACCCGTGCTACCGGCTAAGAAGATAGCCCGGGCCAAATTGATGTGAGACTTGAGCGTGAGCGTGAAATCGGTTTTTTCTTCCTCTGTCAGACTGCCTAGGGCGATGGTACGGGTAATATCTGTAGTTCCGTCGTAATACTGACCGCCTGAGTCAATAAGATAGAAGGATTTAGCTTCCATCTTAGAGAATTTCTCCGCGGTGGGAGCGTAGTGCATCATAGCAGCGTTGGGACCATAGGCAGAAATAGAGGTAAAACTCTCATCTAAGAAATGCTCGCCCTGGCTGCGGAATTCGTGCAGTTTTTCGGCTGCGCTCCACTCATTTACTTCGCCGGCCTCGACTTCACGTTTGAGCCAGAAGAGATAACGAGTGACCGCTGCTGAGTCACGGACATAGGCTTTTTTCTGATTCTCCAACTCCACAGGATTGAGGCAGGCTTTATTTTGCATTACGTAGGAAGGCTTATCCAGAATCTTGGTTTCCCTGGGAATCGCTTGATAGAGTTTGGTGTTTACTAACCTCTTGTCCAATACGATCTTGTCGATCTTTAATTGGCTGATTACACTGCTGACCTGCTCGTAGGGAAGTACGGTAATGCCCTGCTCAGAGAAAATCTTATTCATCTCCAGAGAGAGCTTCTTTTCATCGATGAAAAGATAAGCCTTATCTAGAGTAATCAGGGCAAAGGCCAGGGCTACCGGGTTATTGGCAACGTCACCGCCGCGGTAATTGTAGAGCCAGGCTATATCATCCAAACCGACCACAATATTGGCTTGAGCGTGATCGGCCTGCATTTGTTCGCGTACGCGGGCGATCTTTTCTTTGGCTTCCTGGCCAGTGAACTTCAGATCATGTGCGAAAATCTTGGCTTCTGGCATGGAGGGGCGATCTTGCCAAATAGGAGCGATTAGTGAAGGCAAAGCCTTGACACTCGCTTCCTGTGGCGCCAGCAGCTGGGCTAAAAACTCAAAATTACGCTGAGAATAGGAGACTTCGTTGAGACCTACCACTTCGCCGGCCTTTACTTCCTGGCGTAGCCACTCGTTAAGGCTGGGGTAACCGGGAGTAGCCATCTTCATCAACTTAAACTCACTACCTTCAATCTGATGGGCAGCCTGGATAAAGTAACGGCCATCGGCCCAGACCAGAGCCTGGTCTTTGCTGACCAGAGCGGTGCCGGCAGAACCTGTGAAACCAGTCAGCCAGGCTCTTTCCTTAAAGTGCTCGCTGAGATACTCGGACTGATGCGGGTCAGCTGTGTTAACAATGTAATAATCCACTTTAGCTTTAGACATCTGCTGACGTAAAGCCTGGATTTTTTCGTTGGTAGTCATCGCGATCCTCCTAAAATATCTGTTAAAAGTGCCCTCAGCCTAAGCCGGGGTCAACTTGCCTAATTATAGCATGTGCTATAATCTGCCTTAGATAAAGAAGCGGGAGGCTGTGTCAGATGAGCAAAGAATTACAAGAATTGATTGAGAAATACCGCCAGAAGAATGAGCTGTGGCAGGACTTAGTAGAAAAAGAAAAGGCAGTACGAGAAGAGCTGGTCGAGAAAAACGACGGTGATGAGCCGGAGGATCTCCGTTCGCTCTTAGACGAAGCCGTGGAAAAGTCCGGTCTGCGTAAAGCCCAACAGGAAGCTCTGGCTGAGCTAAAAAAGGCCGAGCAGAAACTCTTCGCCTTCAATGTAGATCACTGTACTGATCCGGATCTCAAACAAGAATTGGAGCACCTAGCTCAGGACTACGCGGCCAGAATTACCTGGCTTAAACAATTCTTAGAGCCCTTAGATGTCCTCAAAGAAAAAAGCCAGCAGGCGCAAAAAGAAAAGAAGGCTTAGTAAGATTACAGAAGCAAATGCTCCTATCACTGGCTTTTTCTGTATTAGTATGGTTGATTAGTGGTTCGTGGCCTGATCCCTGATCAAAACTTCTAAATAGGGATTAGCATACTCCGGCGCGCTGCGATAGCCTTTTTTACGGTAATAGTCGATTACCTCTTTTTCCTTTTTCGTTTGCTTTTCTTTATAGAACACCAAAATGTCTGCTTCTCTACCTTTTGTAAGACTCTCGCTGTGCTCTAAATCATAGAGCTCCGGACAATCGGCTAAGTGTGTGGTTAGGAATGGATTGCTGGCAATGACTTTATCGCGTGGCAGTTCCTTCAAAACCTGAGCGATACTCTGGTAACGTTTAGGCTCTTCCAGGTAACTTTGTCGTAGATAATCGGCGTCTCGCAGATAATTGACACTGACAGTACAGGCCGCTAATAGCTGGAAGATAAGCAGACTCGTGGCCAGAGATCTCTGCCACTTGGCACGGGCGCTAAGCGCAAATTTTGGGCTTCCTGTTTCAGGTCGACGTATGCCTGCATAAGCCAGTAATGCCGCAAAAATGAGAAAGGCGTGACTACCGTAGCCATATTGGAAATCCAGTCGGTATTGATAAGGATAAGTGGTAGCCAGGTTCATAACCAAGAGGGGCAAAAACAGCAGGTAATGGCGGCTATTTACCTGGCCTAAAGCAAGTAAACCCAGGGTTAGGCTCAGGCTGGCCAGATAGCTGAATTTGCTTTCTCCAAACATCACACCCAGGATGTTGGCTGGATTCTGGAAGCAACTTCTAAGGATGCCACTAAACCCGCCAATACCGTATTGATCCAAGGCAGCAAAGCGATAACTCATGATACCGTAACCATGGCTATTCAGGAAATTGGCGATCAGAGCAAAGGCGATTACGGCTTCTGCGGCTAGAGCCAGTGCCCAAAGACGATGGCGTCTTAGTTGGCTCTGATGGTCAGGATTCGTTTTGCGGTCGCGCCAGAAAAAGAGCCAGATGGCAGCTGAGACCACGTAAAGGGCCGCATCTTCTTTTACTAAGAGCAGCAGGCTGGCTGGCAGAAAGCTCCAAGCGGTTTTTTCTTTGAGCAGACAATATAGCAGCCAGAGACTCAAAGGGGCATAGAAGCAGTTTTCGTGAAGGTCATAAGAGGACGCCAGGAGTATGCCCGGCTGTAACAGGTAGAGGGCAGAGAAGAGAGCCTGCTCCACTTGACTCAGCTTCAAGTCCCGTAGCATAAGCCAGAGCGGAATCGAGCCGGAGGCTACTGTCAGCAGCTGCAAAATCTGCAAGCATTCCGGTGTGGGTAGCAATTTGTAAAAGGGTAGAAACACATAGAAGAGCGGGGAGAAGTGAATGGCAAAGTGCGAAACCAGGCCATCCCGTTCCAAAGTAGTTAGCGGTTGTCCGCTTCTTGCCATATAGGAAAACATCTGGTTAAAGAGCCCGAAGTCATAGGTGGGGGTTGAGAAGGTCCACACGCGGTAGAATAGATAACGCCCCATAAGAAAGAGTGAAATAAAAAGACTGATGCCAATTACAAGCAGACTGACTAGCCTTTGCGCGCGCTCTGACAGGTTCTGATTAAGGCGGTTTAAGCTGCCGGGACGGAGCTCGCGCAGTCCACGGACAAGCAACAGGCAACAGACCAAAATTCCCAACAGTAAAAGCGCCAAAAACCAGTAGCTCATATCTGCTGCCAGTTGAGTATCCTGATTTCGTATTAGCAGAACAAATAAATAAATGAGATTTACTAGGCTGCTAAACAACAATACCAGTGACGCGAGAGGCAAGCTCCGTTTAGAAAGAGGTTGCTTCTCTTGCGCAGTCTGGGAAGAAAAATGTAAAGAGGACCAGGCGCCAGTAAGGTTAAGCAGTAAAGATGCCCAGCTAAATACAAGCTGGCCGGCAAAGATAGCAACCAGGGTAAGGTAGATTCCCACAAGGACGCTGGTTAGTGGCCAAAGCGCCAATCCAGGTCGTTTTAGTTTTCGCCAAATCCAAAAAAGAAAAGCACAGAGAAAAACAATGAGCTGGGTGCTCAAATGTTGAGCGCTGATAGCTTCAGGGCTCAGAACGTTAGCTTTATCGGACCAGAAGGCAAAACTTATCAGCTGCAGGCTAAAGAAGGCTGCCAAGAGTAGATAAATCCAATCTGCCAGTGTCAGATGAAATAGGCGGGAGCCAAGCGCCGGAGACCTTTGTGCTTCGCTGTTTGTTTCTAACATTGGTCTGGACCCGGCCTCCGTTAATTTCTTTTCCGGGTGAAAAAATACTTAACCCGGCTCTCTTGTCGAAAGGAAAATTTTCTCCTATAATAGCCCAAGGTGTTGCCCCAGAACAAGGGACGGCATACTTTAGTAGGATCTAGTATCCGTTGCGAGGGGAGTGATATGGTATGGCAGAAATTAGAGTCAAAGAGAACGAGTCTCTTGACAGTGCAATTAGACGATTCAAACGCAGCATCGCACGCTCCGGTGTTCTCGCAGAGGTTCGCAAGCGTTCCTACTATGAGAAACCCAGCGTCAAACGCAAGAAAAAATCGGAAGCCGCAAGAAAGCGTAAGCGCTAATTGCCTGGATCATACAGACTAGATTGAGAGCTGGAGGGCAACCTTCAGCTTTTTCTTATTAGGAGTAAAAACTGTGAAGTATTTAAGCTATCGCCCCTGGCAAATTGAGAGCGGGCCCGCCGCTTACGGAGCGGAGGAGATAGAGTGCTTGCTTTTAGCGCGTAATGGCATTACAGAGGAAGAAAAAATAGCGTATTTCTCCCCTGACGCCAGCCAACTATCCGATCCTTGCGCTTTTCGTGACATGGAGTTGGCGGTCGAGATCCTGCTCCAGGCTTACCGCGCCAATGGGAGAGTCTTGATCTTCGGAGACTACGATTGCGATGGCTTGACTGCCACGGCTTTGCTACTGGGTTTTTGCCGGCAAATAGGTTTTAGAGCAGATTATCTTCTGCCAAGTCGCCTGGGTGATGGCTATGGTCTCAGCGACAACGTGGTAGATCAGATATTGGAAGATCCTCCTGCAGTCCTGGTAACTGTGGATAACGGCTCTACCGCAGCCGCAGAGATTGAGCGCTTGATGGCCGCCGGGATAAGCGTGATTGTAACTGATCACCATTTGGTAAGCCCTGACCACGCTCGCCCTCTGGCTTTTATCAATCCCGCCTGGGAGGAAGATACTTATCCCTTCCCGCACTTAGCCGGCGTAGGAGTAGCTTTGCAATTGGTTAGGGCCATGCGACAACGCCTAGGCCTAAAGCTGGATGACCCGCGTGAGTTCTCTCTGGCAGCTCTTGGCACTGTAGCCGACTCCATGCCACTGGTTGCTGATAATCGCGTAATTGTAACTCTGGGTCTACAAGCAATCAGAGAGGCAGGCCCTTTAGGCCTACAGCTTCTGGTTCAACAATTGCGTCCGGAAGGAGAGGTAACTTCTGAATTCTTGGGCTTTTCACTCGCTCCTAGAATTAATGCCGCTGGTCGACTTGATGATATGGAACCGGCTATGACCTTACTGCTCAGTCAAGATCAACAAGAGGCACAAGCGGCTTTGGCAAAAATCGAGGCCTTGAACCAACAGCGGCGTGAGTTAGAGCAGGAGACCATGGCGGAAGCAGTGGCGGAGATCAGCTTACAAGCTGCCGCTGATAAGCGAGACATCATCATTGTGAAAGGTGAGGACTGGCATCCAGGGCTCTTAGGCTTGCTAGCCGGACGTTTGGCTGAGCAATATCAGCTGCCGGCGGTTTGCCTGGGTTATTGCAATGGCCTCTGGCGTGGCTCGGCCAGGTCTGCGGGAAATTTCCCTATCTTGGAAGCTCTACGTGCCTGTGAGGACCAGTTGGAAAGCTTGGGTGGTCATGCCCAGGCGGCTGGGCTTAGCCTCCTGCCTGCAAGCTTTCCGATTTTTGCGCAAAACTTACGTGTCTGGTCTGCTGAAAGGCGTGATCAGTTTTCCCTGGAAGAAAGCAGTCAGATCTTCGCGGTGTTGGAGCATGGCTCTGTAAACGAAACAACCTTATCCTGCCTGGAACGTTTTGAGCCCTTTGGTAACGGCAATCTCCGACCCAGCTTTCTTTTACCCAATCTGGAACTAAGTCGAATCAAGCAGGTCGGCGGTGGTCGTCATCTCAGCTGCGGTTTCCGCCTGGAAGATGGGCGTCAGGTACAGGCAATTGGTTTTGGTATGGGTGATTTTGCCACTCTTTTTGCGGTGGGTGATCTGGTGGATGCAGAAGCGGAATTGAGTCTTAACCACTGGAACGGTCAAGTTTCATTACAACTACAACTGATAGATTTACGTCCCAATCAGGCCGAACTGGAGCTGGCTCAGAGGGAAGTAGAAGCAGGTCACGCCTGGGAAGAGGGAAGAGGATTGTCTGAGATCATCGCCGACTGGGTTTCTGAATTACAGGCTACCGATAATGCTGCAGCCCGGCCTGAGCAGATCTTCCGTTTGCAAACTGCTCAGATTCCCAAATTTTGGCTTTATCTTGAACATCTTACGCAAGATAAACCGCGCTTGGAATTCTCTTTGCCCTTGTTGACTAAAGCCTTCCGGCGAGTTAGCGGCGAGGAGATCTCAAGCTTTGCAGCAGGCAGGATCTTGGATATACTAGTAGAAGCAAAGCTTATAAGCATGTATAGCTTGAGCCGGCATAATTTCCGCTTGGAGGTTTTGGACAACGGCCAGCGGCCCAGACTCAGCCAGCAACCCAGCTGGCAGCGCTTAGAAGCGGAAGGAGCGTTTTACTAATGCATGATCCGCAGCTTGATAAATTAGAAGAAAACAGCGCTCAGGAAGATTATTACCAACAATACATCAAACGAGTAGACCGCATCGTAGAGCGCTATGTGGAATATAACAGTGATACTGATACCGCCATCATCTACACCGCTTACGAGGTGGCGAAAAAGGCGCATGCCCACCAGATCAGGGCTACCGGTGAGCCGTATTTGGTTCACCCCGTATCTGTAATGGAGATCCTCAGTGAGATCCATGTGGATAAAGATACACTGATCGCCGCTCTATTGCATGACACCATTGAAGATACCGACCTCACCTATGAGGATATCAAAGAGTTTTTTGGCCGAGATGTGGCTGACTTGGTAGATGGCGTTACCAAACTTTCCAAGATCAACTACCACTCAAAAGAAGAGCAACAGGCAGAAAATTTTCGCAAGATGTTCCTGGCTATGGCCAAGGATATTCGCGTAGTCCTGATTAAGCTTGCTGACCGCTTACACAATATGCGGACTATGAAATTCAAGCAGCCAGACCGCCAGAGGGAGATCTCTCAGGAAACTCTGGATATCTATGCCCCCTTAGCAGGCCGCCTTGGTGTCTACCGCATCAAGTGGGAGCTGGAGGATCTGGCTCTGCGCTATATCGATCCAGAAGGTTATTATGACCTGGTAGCTGCTATTTCTCAAAAACGTGAAGAGCGAGAGACTTTTTTAGAGAAGATAGTTGTTTCCCTGCAGACACGTATTTCTGAAATGGGTATCAACGCCGAGATCGAAGCCAGGCCCAAACACTTTTATTCTATCTACAAGAAGATGAAGGCCCAGCACAAGAATATAGACGAGATCTATGACCTACTGGCCTGCAGGGTGATTGTGGACACAGTAGGGGAATGCTATGCCGTTCTAGGCTTGGTCCATGAGATGTACACCCCCATGCCTGGACGCTTCAAAGACTATATCGCTACCCCTAAGGCCAACCAGTATCAGTCGTTGCATACCACGGTCGTAGGTCCTAACGCTACACCCTTTGAGGTTCAGATCCGCACTCAGGAAATGCATAGGGTGGCAGAGTACGGCATTGCCGCTCACTGGCGCTACAAAGAGGGTAATACGGGTCAGAAAGATGGAGACATTGAGCATAAGCTCACCTGGTTGCGTCAGCTCCTGGAGTGGTCCAGCGACATGTCGGAAGCTTCAGACTATCTGGAGTCGCTCAAAGAAGGTCTGATCGAGGATGAAGTCTTTGTTTTCACCCCACAAGGTGACGTGGTTTCCTTGCCAGCAGGCTCTTGCCCCATTGATTTTGCCTATCATATCCACAGTGAGATCGGCAATAAGACTAGTGGCGCTAAGGCCAATGGCCACTTGGTCCCCCTGAACTATGAGCTGCAAAATGGCGATATAGTGGAGATTGTTACCTCAGATCACGTAAAAGGACCTTCACGTGACTGGCTGAGCATTGTCAAGAGCCCTACGGCTAAAAATAAGATCCGTGCCTGGTTTAAAAAGACCATGCGCTCAGAGAATATTGCCCGAGGCAAAGAAGCAATTGAAAGCCGACTCAAAAAAGACGGCCTGCCTTTAGATGTCATGCAGAAGAACTCAGTCCAGCCTGTCTTAGAGCGTTATTCGCTTAAGAGCCTGGACGATCTTTACGCTACTGTGGGCTATGGTGGCATTTCCTTAAATCGTATCTATCCCAAGATCAAAGAAGCCTATCTAAAAGGACTGGATCCGGAAGAACGCATCAAGCAGGGCTATACCATCACGGATAAAGGCACTTTACTTAAAGTGGATGTAGTCGCTCAACAACGCATATCCCAAGGCGCAGAAAGTGGTGACAAAGCTCTGACCAGAGAACCTATCGCAAGGCAGAAATCGGGTCAGCAGATCCAAGTCCGCGGTATGAATAACTGCTTAGTCAATCTGGCAAAATGTTGCAATCCTGTCCATGGTGATCCTATCATCGGCTTTATTACCAGAGGAGCAGGTGTTACTGTCCACCGGCAGGACTGCCACAATATTCGCAGTATAGAAAAACATGCGGAAGACTCGCCAGAAGCAGCTGAGCGCGCTGCCCGCCTAATCGAAGTCAACTGGGCCAGCGAAGAAAGCATGGGAAATTTCGAAGTCATGCTGACCATTCATGCCCATGACCGCAAACGTCTTTTAGCAGATATCACCGCAGTCATAGCAGAAGCCCAGGTGCCCATCATCACTGGCCGTATGTACTCCGGAGGTCCTGCTACAGCCAGATTCCAGATGCTGATTGAAGTAAAAGATCAACAACAGCTGGATGCTATCTGCCGTAAGATCTGCCAGATTGAGGGTGTTACAGGAATAGAGAGGGGAGCGTAGGGCCTGTCAATTATGGTCTGTGCTGAGAAATACAGAATGAACAAAGTTTTAATTCAAACAATCGCCCTTTAGACTTATCAAAAGCAATTAAGCCTAGTTCTGTAATTTTTGTATCTTACTTCTCCTCTTTGTTGTGATGGCCGTCTCCGTGGCTTTGACGTCTGTAGCTACTACGGAGACAAAACCAGGCGCTGGCACACTTTCAATATCGGTAATTTTAGACGGTGTGGGAAAACTAGGGTTATCTGTGTCAGGCCCAAGATACAAGGTCAGAGCCTTAAATCCTGCAGGATATACAAAGCGCATTCTGTATCCTTTCTTCAAATACGTCCGTGTTACTATCCTTGTAATAGTGCGTATGCGCAACAACCTTCCCCTAACTGCCGCTTTCACCGACATCCCTGAGAGCGCAGTCTGCGTCTATATCCGCATCTACTACATCCAAGTAATCCTCTTCCGCGTGTACAGGATCGCCACAATGCACATTGTCTAGGACAGGGATCTCGCCCATCTTTGATAAAACTAAAAACCCCGTAACCGCGATGGCTACGGGGCTTTCTCTATGGAGCCTGCTGACGGATTCGAACCCCCGACCTACTGCTTACAAGGCAGTTGCTCTGCCAGCTGAGCTAAGCAGGCGTTCCGGCTTTTAGAAGCCAGAGCAGGTAAGTAGCCTGTAAAGCCACCTACCTATGCTAAATTAATTTTCTTCATCAAGCGAGATTTTTTGCGAGCGGCCTTGTTCTTATGGATGTGGCCTTTTCCCGCTGCCTGGTCCAGTTTTTTCTGAGTTTCTTTGAAAGACTCAGCTACATTTTCGGCAGAAGCTTCAATTGCACGCTCAGTCTTTTTGATAGAAGTTTTCAACTCGCTCTTTTTGCTTTTGTTGAAAGCTGCTTTGGCTTTGTCGCTGTTTACTCTTTTAATAGCTGACTTAATATTTGGCATAGTATCACCTCCTGCCCATATCGGCGCTGAATTTTGACGCTTGAGTATGATACCATTAGAGAACTAACTTGACAAGCCTTACGCCAAATTATTGGCTATTTGGCCCTTATTTATAGGAGATACAAGAATTTAAGATGAGTAATAAAAACAAAATAAAGGAAAATTCCACCGGTTATCCTGCTCCGGAGCGAGATAAGGTGCGGATTTTAGCTTTGGGTGGCCTAAGTGAGATAGGCAAAAATATGTACGTGGTCGAGTACAACGACGATCTGATTGTAATTGACTGCGGTATCGCTTTCCCGGATGAGGAAACACCCGGTGTGGATGCGATTATCCCAGACTTTGATTATTTAAGAGAACGTAAACACAATATCCGCGGACTCTTTTTGACTCACGGCCACGAAGACCACATCGGCGCGGTAAGCTGGTTTATGTCGGAGTTTAACTGCCCGGTTTACGGCACACCCATGACGATTAAACTGGCTAATAACAAGATTCTGGATAAGGATCGCGGCGGTTCCGAACAAAATGCCAAGCTGGAAAAACGCTTTGCGGTCGTAAAGCCCGGTTCAACAGTGCAGGCGGGGCAATTGCAAGTGGAGTTTATTCATGTTAACCACTCTATTGCTGATGCTTGCGCCTTGGCCGTACACACACCTCAGGGTCTGGTGCTCCACTCAGGAGACTTCAAAGTTGACTTTACCCCGATCGATGGCCGACCAATTGACCTCAATCGTTTCGCGGAACTGGGAAGAGAAGGCGTACTGGCCTTGCTCCTGGAATCTACCAACGTAGAGGTGCCGGGAGTAACGCCCTCCGAGCGCATGGTCAGCAAGAGCTTTTCTGAAATATTCAGTGATGTAAACGGCCGTATTTTTGTAGCGACTTTTTCTTCCAACGTGTCCCGTATTCAACAGATAATTTCCGCGGCAGAAATGCATAACCGCAAATTTGTCCTCCTGGGTTATTCTATGAATAAAGTCTTTGAAGCGGCAGATTCACTGGGTTATATCGAGTATAAGAAAGACAGCAAAATAGATGTCTGGGACGCCAAACGCTTCCCGGACGATCAGTTGGTCTTTATTACGACCGGATCACAGGGTGAGCCGATGGCGGCCTTAAGCCGCATGGCCTTTTCTGAGCATAAACATGTAAACATCAAAGAAGGCGATACGGTAATTCTCAGTTCCAGCATGATCCCTGGCAATGAGAAATCTATCTATAAAGTAATAAACGAGCTTTTCCGAATTGGAGCCGAAGTAATCTACGAAAAACTGGCTAATATCCATGTATCTGGCCACGCTTATCGCGACGAGTTGAAGCTTTTGCTTAGCCTCACCCAGCCGCGATATTTCATCCCGATACACGGTGAATATCGCCATCTTTACAAAAATGCCAAGATTGCCATGAGTATGGATATCCCGCAAGAAAACATATTTGTTATGGATAATGGTGACATCCTGGAGCTTGACCGTTGGCAAGGCTCAGTGGTGGGCGAAGTTGCCGACTGTAACGGTGTCCTGATAGATGGCATGGGCGTGGGAGACTTGCAACAGGCAGCGCTCAAAGAACGCCGCTGGCTGGCTGATAACGGTGTTGTCACTTGCTCGCTCGCGGTAAATAAAAAGAAAAATGTGCTGGCTACCGAACCAGCTATTGAAGCTTTGGGTTTTATTTTCCAGGAAGATATCCGTATTCTGGAACAAGGCATCAGCAAGGTGATCTACGAATATATTGACAAGCAGGATAAGAACAAAGACCTGGCTGCGCGTCTACGCAATAACCAATTGCGCGAACAGATCCGCAGCCATCTTTTCAAGGAAACTAAACGCAAGCCGGTAGTGATAATTTCCGTATTGGAAGTTTAGCTAAATAGCCACGGCAGCTTTAGTTTTCTGCTACAATTTAGCTAACAACGACTTGCCTTAGCAAAAGGAAGGGGTGCATCTATGATTAAATTTATTGTAGGGCTGAAGGGCACGGGTAAAACCGCCAGCATGGTCAGCCAGATCAATGGGCTCGCAGAAGACGCAGAAAACAACATCGTTTGCATCGAAGGTGGCAAACGCTTTGATGGCCAGTTGCCGTACACCGTTCGACTGGTAGACATTGAAGAATATCCGGTTAAGGGCTACGAGCAGCTGCTCTCCTTTATCGCCGGAGTTATTGCAAAAGACTATGATATTTCTCATATCTTCATTGATAGTATCTATAAAGTAGCTCAGGTGGACAGCGCGGAAGGTTTAGTAGACTTTACCAAAGAGCTGGAGAAACTGAGTGATCAATTCAAAGTGGAGATCTGTATGAGCGTAAGTGACGACCCGTCCAATTTACCGGCTGAGTTAGACTCATACGTAGACCTGCACGAATAAGCCAAGGATCGAGCCCCTGATAAAGGGGCTTGTTTCTTAGGATTGTATATTATTTTCTAGCTCAGATAGGAGAACAATTATGTGGAAAGAATTTAAAGAATTCGCAATGCGAGGCAGCGTTATCGATATGGCTGTCGGTGTAATTATTGGCGGCGCCTTCAGCGCAGTGGTTAACTCAATCGTCAACGACATCTTTATGCCTATCATCGGTCAACTGTTAGCGGGCGTAGACTTCTCTGACCTCAAGATCGTGCTTTCACAGGCCGTGGTTGAAGCTGGTGAAGTAGTGCAACCGGAGGTGGCTATTGGCTATGGTATGTTGATCCAGAAAATTATCAACTTCCTGATCATCGCGCTTTGCCTCTTCGCTGTAATTAAGTCAATCAACTCGCTCAAGAAATCCGAGCCTAAAGAAGAACCTGCTCCGCCAGAAAAATCGGCTGAAGTTTTGTTGTTAGAAGAGATCCGTGACAGCCTCAAGGAAGGATCCCACAAGCAATAGCTAAGTTGCCAAAGCCTAAACGGCTTGTTATAATACTGTAGCTATCGTTAGAAATCTTCGAGAGCGGGTTTTGCCCGCTCTTATTATTTAGGGGTGATAATATGCTGAAAAATAGGCGTAATCGCAAGGAAGAAGACCTGTTTAGCCGGCTGGACTCAGTTGTGAGCGATTTGGGCTATATACTGGTTGATGTCTATTTGCGGCGTGATCACGGAGTCACTACTTTGAGACTCTTATGCGATAAACCGGGCGGCATCAGCGTAGATGAGTTAGAAACCATTAGTAACGCTTGCGACCCACTTTTAGACTCCTGGGGCGAAGACAGCCATGATTATTTTGAAGTCCAGTCACCTGGCTTGACCAGACCCTTGGAAAGCCTGCGGGAACTGCGCTTACACCAGGGGGACACTGTAGACATCGGTCTCTTCCAAAAGTATGATAATAAAAAGAAGTTTAGAGCCGTAATTATCGCAGCAGATGAAGAAAAACTAGTCGTAGAAGATACCGAGGGAGAACGTATGAGCTTACCCCACGAGCAAGTTTCCCTCGTTAAGCAAATAATTGATTTCTAGAGCTTGGAGCTAAGGAGAAAAATATGAACATTGAGCTATTGGAAGCTTTAAAAGTAATTGAGAAAGAACGAGGAGTAGACGCGGAAGTTATCTTCAAAGCTATTGAAGAGTCCTTGGTCTCCGCTTATAAGCGCGAAGTATCTGCGGCGAAAAACAACGATAATATTTATGGCGTTATCGACCGGGAAACTGGAGAGATGCACGTAGAGATCCATAAAGAAGTAGTCCAGGAAGTTGAGGATCCGGAGTCTGAGATTTCACTGGCTGAGGCTCAGATGTATAACCCCGATTTTGAGTTGGGTGACGTTATCAGCGTAATGATTCCGGTAGAACAATTGGGACGCTTGGCTGCTCAGGCTGCCAAGAGTGTTATCAACCAGCGCTTAGGTGAGGCTGAGAGCGAGATCATCATGGAGGAATTCAGTGACCGTATCGGTGAGATTGCCTATGGTGTGGTCCAACGTCGAGACTTCAAAGAGGTAATCGTAGATATCGGCAGGGCAGAGGCCATTCTACCAAAACGCGAGCAATCTCGTCTGGATAACTATGACTTCAATCAGCGTATGCGTTTCTACATCTTAAAGGTGGATTCTCGCGGCAGCAGACCGGTAGTCTATATTTCTCGAAGCCATCCTAATTTGGTGCGCCGCCTCTTTGAGCAGGAAGTGCCCGAACTTTCAACGGGCCTGGTGGAGATTGTTTCCATCGCGCGTGAAGCAGGCTCACGTACCAAAATGGCGGTTCTATCCAACGATGCCAATGTAGACGCGGTAGGTGCCTGTGTTGGACAGCGCGGCATGCGTGTCCAGGCGGTTATTAATGAGCTTAACGGCGAGAAAATCGATATCGTGGAGTGGGATGGTGATCTGGCAGTCTTCCTAAGTAATGCCCTGTCACCTGCCAAAGTGGTGCAGGTTGAGCTTTACGAAGACGAAAAGGCAGCTAGCGTAGTGGTTCCTGATCACCAGTTGTCTCTGGCCATAGGACGCTCCGGCCAAAATGCGCGTTTAGCAGCTAAGTTAACTGGCTGGAAGATCGATATCAAGTCTGAGAGCCAATACCACGAAATGCTGGAAGAGCAGCTCCTGGCGCGTTTTGATGAGGCAATTGACCAGGCTAACCAGGACGTGGATGATACGGAAGAACTTGAGCCAGAAGAAACAGAGGACTACCTGCCAGAGGCAGAAGTCGAGCCAGAATTCACTGAAGATGACTTAAGCCCAGAGCTAGAAAAAGATGAGCCTGAGCCGGAAACGATGACCGAGGCAGAGCAAGAATAAGATAAACGAGGTAACGCGTATAGAAATGGCAGCAGGCAAGAACATTAAACAAGGGCGTGTTGAGCGGATGTGCGCGGTTTGCCGCCGCCGATTGCCCAAAAAGGAACTTATGCGCTTCGTGGTAGATAGCGAGGGCTACTACCACATTGATATGCGAGCTAAAGCACAGGGACGGGGTAAGTACCTATGCTACGATGATGCTTGTATGGAAGCCATGTTCCGAACCGATAAGAAGAGACCTTTTAAGCTTGATAAAGAAAGTCTGGCTATCTTGGAAGGCCTGCATGCCGCCAAAAAAGAACAAGCTAAGCATTCATCCAGCGGAACCAGGCGTGAAGCTGAGCTGCTTAATCTCCTGGGCCTGGCTAGAAAAGCCGACAAGCTAAGTCTGGGCTTTGATGCCACGGCGGATGCAATCCGTAAAGACCAGGTAAAACTGCTGGTAATGGCTACAGACCTAAGCAGCAATAGTTTAGATAAGATAAGCGAATTGATTATAGAACACAAAGTGCCCAGCATAAGTGTGCTTAGCAGCCAGGACCTGGGTCCGGCACTGGGGCGCGAACAACTCGCGATCGTAGGCCTGACTGACAGCGGCCTGGCGGATAAATTTACCAACATCCTCATAGGTCAACAGCTTGACTTAGAGACGGACATAGAAGACAAGTAGCGGAGGGATTTAGATGAAAAGACATGAAGAAGCAGATTCCGGATTGAGAGCTGGCTTTGTCCATGAGGACGAACTAAAGCAGATTAAACAGAATGTTCCAGTCTCCGAACAAGTGGATACTGTAGACGAGGCAGCCAAGGCTAAAGAAGAGACGAAAGCTAAGGCTTTGGCTGCTGCGGAAGCTAAGGCTGAGAAAGCTGAATCAGAACTAGCCAGCGGCCCAACCGTATCTGTTCAAGGCGTATCCGGCAAGATGATCACTGGTGTGATCAAAGCCGTTAAAAAGAGAAAAAACGAGCGCAGAGGCGGGGATACCGCAGAGACTGCTAAAAAAGAGGCAGCAACTGTTGAAACTGTAGCGAAGAAGGAAGAGCCTGCTGCCACACCTGCTGCCGAAAAAACAGCTCCGGCTGAGAAAGTAGCTAAGCCGGGTGAACCTGTGGCTGAGAAAAAAATGGAGCCAAAGCCGGAAAGCAAGCCAGCGGCAGCTACTGAGATTAAGCCTGCGGCCAAGCCTGAGCCAGAAATAATTACGGAAAAGAAGACCGAGCCCGCTGCTAAGCCTGCTCCTAAAACAACGAGCAAGCCGAAAACAGAAGCTACCGCGCCAGCAGCAGCTGCTCAGAAAGAAGAGACGGCAAGTAAGGCTAAGACTGAGCAAGCATTAGAAGAGACTGCGAATACCGCGAAAGCCTCTAAGCAAGCTGCGGCTAAGAGCGCGCCAGCTGAGCCCAGGGCTCAGGCACGCAAGGAACATGCTGCCTCAACCAAGACCACAGCGAGCGCGGCTACTAAGGCCAAGACGACTGAGCCTAAAGCAGCGACTGAGGAGAAAAAGGAAGTCAAGAGTGATCGCCCCAGAATCAAAGAAGATCAGGGCATCATCATATCTGCTCAAGAAAGAATGGCAAGAGCAGGTAAGACCATTATCCGTCCTCAGTCCGGCAACTATGTTGGCCGCAATACCGAACGTCCAGCGCGTCCCCAGGGCGGTGATCACAGAGGTCGCTCAGATGAGCGTGGCCGCAAAGACGATCGCAGACGCTCCGGTGGTTATCAAAATCAAAGATCAAGCGGTCCTAAGCAGGAGCGTTTTTTCGACAAAGACAAGGATGAGGACGAGACACCTCGCCGCACCAGGTCACCTAAGCCCAGAAAACGCGCCGACGCTATGCCTGACAGCTCTGTGATTAATGCGCAGAAAGATGTCAGTCGCAGGAATTTCCGCGAGCGTACTCAAAGAGAAAAAGATAAGGATCAGAGAAGATCTGCCGGCTGGAGAAGCCAGGAAGAGCTGGAATTGGATGAGGAGATCGCGCGCCGTGGACGTCGTCGCAAGGCCAAAGCCCAATCCCAGAAGGCTGCTCCTGCTAAGAGCCAGCTGAGCGAAGTATCTCTGCCCGCAAACTTAAGTGTTAAAGAACTGGCTGAGATCCTCAAAAAGACCAGCGCGGAAGTAATTACTAAATTGATCAGCTATGGCGTTATGGCTACGGTAAATCAGGAGATTGACTTTGATACCGCGGCTATTGTTGCCGGAGATTTCGGCATCCAAGCCACACTGAAGGAAGAAGTTAGCGAAGAAGATATCCTCTTTGATGACTCTGATGATAAAGAAGAAGATCTCCAGCCCAGACCTCCTGTAGTGGTGGTAATGGGTCACGTTGACCACGGTAAAACCTCTATACTTGACTGGATCCGCAACTCTCGCGTAGCTTCCGGTGAAGCCGGTGGTATTACGCAGCATATTGGTGCTTACATGGTAGATGTCCACGATCGCAAAATCACCTTCCTGGATACCCCGGGCCACGAGGCCTTTACCATGATCCGCCAACGCGGCGCTCAGGTAACGGATATCGCGGTCCTGGTAGTAGCGGCAGATGACGGTGTTATGCCCCAGACCATTGAGGCTATCAACCATGCCAAAGCTGCTGGTACTGAGATCATCGTAGCGATTAACAAGATCGATAAGGGAACGGCCAATATTGATCGTGTAAAACAGGAACTGGCCCAATACGGCATCATGGACGCTGATTGGGGCGGCACTAATACCATCGTGCCTGTATCCGCCAAGACCGGTCAGAACATGGAAGAGCTTCTGGAAATGATCCTGCTTACCGCAGATGTATTAGATCTCAAGGCCAACCCTGACCGTCAAGCCAAGGGTACAGTTATCGAAGCCAGCCTGGACAAGAGCCGTGGTGCTCTGGCCACTCTCCTGGTACAAAGAGGTACGCTGCACCAGGGTGATGCCATCGTAGTAGGCACCATGATGGGTAATGTACGTGCCATGTTTAATGACCGTCATGAGCCGATTACCGAAGCAGGACCTTCCGTACCAGTGGAGATCATGGGCCTGCCGGATGTACCGGAAGCTGGCGATATTTTCTACGAGGTAGAAAATGAGAAAGTTGCCCGCAGCCTGGTCGAGCGCAGACAGGCTGAAGAGAGAGAAGAAGCTCTCCGAGCCAGCCAGAAGTTGTCTCTGGATAACCTTTTCGAGCAGATGAACGATGGCGAAACCAAGGACCTTAATATTATCGTCAAAGCCGACGTTCAAGGTTCGGCTCAAGCAATGAGCTCTTCCTTGGCGAAGCTCTCTACTGACGAGGTAAAGGTAAACATTATCCACAGCGCGGTTGGCGCGATCACTGCTTCCGACGTTCGTCTCGCTGACGTTTCTGAGGCGATCATAATCGGCTTTAACGTCAGACCGCCTGCTAATGTAGTTGATTTAGCCAAAGAGGCGAATGTAGAAATTCGTCTCTACCGTGTCATTTATGAGGCCTTAGACGATGTCCAGAAGGCTATGAAGGGATTGCTGGATCCTGTTTACGAGGAAGGTATCCTGGGTCGGGCCGAAGTGCGTGAGACCTTTAAGGCTTCCGGAGTGGGTACAATCGCGGGTTGCTACGTGACCTCCGGTGTCATCCGCCGTAACGCGGAAGTACGTCTGGTCCGTGACGGTATTGTTATCCATGAGGGTAAGTTGGCTTCTCTGCGTCGCTTCCAAGATGACGTCAGGGAAGTGCAGCAAGGTTACGAATGCGGCATTAGCATCGAACGCTTTAACGACATCAAAGTGGGAGACGAGATTGAATGCTTCCATATGGTGGAGTTAGAGCGCTAGTAGAAAGGACCAGGCCGATGGAAAGACAAAAACGTGTAGCAGGTGAGATTCAGAGAATTTTACTGGAAGTGTTATATGGTGAAGTCAAAGATCCCCGTATTCCGGAGATGATGTCGGTTACCGAAGTAAAACTGAACCGGGATATGTCTTTGGCCACGATCTACGTCAGCACCTTAGGTGGTGAGCAGGAAAAGAAAGATATGATGGCCGGCCTTGAAAAAGCCAAAGGCTTTTTGCGTTCCCGGGTCGCGGAAGGTATTAACCTCCGTAATGCGCCGGACCTGCGCTTCGTACTGGACGAGTCACTAGAGCGTGGCAATGCCATCAGTAAACTGATAGACGAAGTTAGAGCTGAGGATAGAGAACGCAACAAACGTTTACACGGGGAGTAACTATGCGCATAGAAAAGCAAGCAACTTTTTGGCAATGTTTTAGGGCAGAGCTACCCGTTGGGAAACGTGTCCTGGTTACACCACATGTAAGAGCTGACGCGGATGCAATTTGCTCCTCTTTGGCCTTAGCTCGGGCCTTGAATAAGTTAGGCTATGAGGCTCAAGTCTACCTGGATGAGCACCCTTCGGCTTATTATGATTTTTTGCCCGCTTTGGATCAGCTTAAAGTCTATGATTCCAGGCATGACCAAGAAGACTTCGACGCTCTTTTAGTCTTGGATTGTCATGAGCCTTCACGCCTGGAAAAGCGCGCGGCCTGGTGGAATGTTGCCCCAGTGTTGTTTGTTGCTGATCACCATCAATTGGGCGAGGAAGAAAGTCTCTTAGCGAATAGTTGCTATTGGGTTGCGCCGGATTGGTCTTCCACCAGCGCTATTGTCTATCGCCTAATTAGAGAGATGGAGTCCGTCAGCCAAAAGACTTTAATGGATGATGAGCTTGCCTTCCTTTTGGCAAGCGGTATATATGCTGATACCGGCGGTTTGCGCTACAGCAACGCCTCTCCTGCTACTTTTCGGATAGTTGGTGAACTGGCTGAGTATGATATATCTCTGGCGTTTATTTCGGAAAAGCTTTTTTCCACTATCTCTCTTGAAGAATTCAGAGCTAGAGGCTTAGCTTTTACAAAGACCAGATTTGAATGTGACGGCCGCTTAGCCTGGTGCTTCTTTCAAGAAAGAGAACTGGAAGCCTGCTCGGTTTCTCGCGACCAGTTAGGCGCTTTTTCTTCACTCTTACGCGAAGTAAAAGGTGTTGATTTATCACTTTTCATTCTGGAGAATACCCGCGACGACGGTAGATCGGAACTGAATATCAGTATCCGCAGCTCGGAAAAGTTTACCGCCCTTCCCATAGCCAAAGCCCTGGGTGGTGGCGGCCATCTCAAAGCCTGCGGAGCGACTGTGCCGGTAGATAATAATATCTACGATAGTGTAGAGAAGGTGCTCCGCGTGGCTAGACAGGGACTTGCGGGGGAGCAGGAAGCCTGATTTGGAACAGAACGGTATCTTAGTGATCGATAAGGAGCCTGGACTTACTTCCTTTCAGGTAGTGGCCAAGGTCCGGAGAATGCTCGGCCTTAAACGAGTGGGACATTGTGGTACTCTTGATCCTTTTGCCACTGGCGTTTTACCGGTAGCCTTCGGACGTGGTACAGCTGTCATCCAATATATGGAGCCTTACCGTAAAACCTACCAGGTATTGGCCAGGTTAGGGCGAGCGACTGACACTTTGGACTCAGAGGGTGAGATCAGAGAACAGATCCCAGAAGAGGAAGTCTGGCAACGTTATTGTACAGGTAGTCTGCAAGAGGATTTCCAACGCGCCTTTGAACGTTACTCAGGAGATTTCCAGCAGGTGCCACCCATGTATTCCGCTTTAAAATACCAGGGCAGGCCCTTGTACGATTACGCGAGAGCTGGTCTGGAAGTTGAACGGCCAGCCAGACCGGTAAATATAAAACTCTTAGGCTGGCGCATCCTGGAACTCGCGGAAATTGAAGCGTGGCAGGAAGAGCAAGTATCTACTTTGTTGGCAGGTATCGCGGCAGATGCTGCCAGTGCCGACCGTGCGAGGCAGGCCCTTTATCTTTATGCTGAGGCTGACGTCTCTAAAGGTACTTACATTCGTTCCTGGATCGATGACCTTGGTCAGGAGGCAGGATGTCCGGCTTATTGCGCAGCTCTGCGTCGTACAGCTTGCGGCCCATATCGCTTAAATGAGCGCTCCTGTGCGGTTTCTCTCTTAGAAAAAGATTTTCAGACACGGGGAGGGAATCGCGCCGAAACTTATCAGGCCTGGTCTGGAGCCAATCTGATTTTTGGATTAGATAGCGCTTTCCCCGGCTTACCCCGACTGGAACTGCCAGCTAAAACGGCTTGCGACCTTATTGATGGTAAAAGGCCTCTGGTCGATAAGTCCATCTTTGACCTTCATGGTGCCCAGGATCTGCTGGTTTACCACGGAGAAACATTTCTGGCTTTAGCTAATGCCAGGTTGAGTGGCGATAAGTCGGGAGCCTATCTGGAGACAAAAAGAGTATTCTGTAATAAAAGTAGTATTAATAGCGGATTAGGAGTGTAAGCTGGCATGACTAAGCTGATTACCGACTTGGATATTCCCTGCAGTCAAACAGATCGCGCTGTTGCCTTGGGCTTCTTTGATGGAGTACACCTGGGCCATCAGGCGCTGATGGCAGCTTTGCGAGAAGTGGCTGAAAAAAATAACCTTTTGCCTTCGGTCTATACTTTCCAACAGGCCCCTGGAAGCCTGTTTCAAAAGAATTTTGCCGGACTCTTAGAAACTGCGTCTGACCGTTACCGGAGTCTTTCTGAGTTGGGAGCAGCAGAGATTATCGCGCAACCCCTGGTACCAGAAGTATTAGAATGCGACCCACAATATTTCATGGAAGAGATTATACGAAAGCGCCTGCGTGCCAAGGCCCTGGTGGTTGGTCGCGATTATACATTTGGCTATAAGGCAGCAGGCACAGTAGACGATCTGCGCGCTTTCACGGAACGCCATGGAATTGCTTTAAAAGTAGTTGGCGATTATGTCTGGCAAGGACAGGTACTCTCATCTACTTTGATCAGGCAGATGATCAGCAGGGGTGAGGTAAAAGTAGCCAATACTTTGATGTATCATGATTTCCATCACATTGCCAAGGTCAGCAAAGGTAAGCAGCTAGGACGACGCCTGGATTTCCCAACTATCAACCTTAAGCCGGACCCGCAACTGGTGTCCCTGGCTTATGGTGTCTATTTGAGCAAGGTAAATTTCACGCGAGAGGGAGAGTCCTTGGAATTGCCAGCCATTTCTAGCGTAGGCGTGCGTCCTACTGTAACGGACAGCGGAGTGGAACTTAGCGAGACTTATATTCTGGCTGATTCCTTCCCACTTTACGGCGATGAAGTACGCGTAACTTATCTGGATTTTATGCGGCCGGAGATAAAATTTCCCTCAATCGCAGCTATGAAAGAACAAGTAATGTCCGATATTGCCGAGGCTCGTGAAAGACACGACCGGGCCCAGGTGCTAAAATTGGTTACATACGGCCGGAGGCCAGTAGGCTGAATCGGTCTAGACCATCTGAGAAAAGAGGCTAATTGTGCAAACTTTCCACGTATCTTTTCCTGGCTTGGGCATCCATGATCTGGTTATCCCAAGAGTGGCTTTTGAACTTAATCTCTTAGGCCGCAAGGTGCCGATTTATTTTTATGGCATTTTGATCATGTTTGGTTTCTTACTGGGTCTGATCCTGGCCTACCGCCAGGCAGAAGATTATGGCCTGACCAAGGACGATGTTCTGGATGTCTTTCTGGTTACTTTACCCAGCTCGATAATCGGCGCGCGCTTGTACTATGTTATCTTTAGTTGGAATATGTACAAAGATAACATTGCTCGTGCTTTCGACATCAGAGATGGTGGCATGGGTTTTTACGGCGGTGTTTTAGCCTCGCTATTGGCTATTTACCTGCTTTCACGTAAGAAAAAGATTAAGCTCTCGCTTTTCTTTGATTTTTTCGCTCCTTACCTGGCACTGGGACAGGCAATCGGACGCTGGGGAAATTTCTTTAACCAGGAAGCCTTTGGCGTAGCGACCGACCTGCCTTGGGGTATGCTTTCCGACGGTACTATCGCTTACCTGGAAGGTATCAATTATCCTTACGCGCATAACCCGGTCCATCCTACTTTCTTTTACGAATTTCTCGGAAACATGATCATTTTCGCAATCCTCATGCACAGGCGCAAGCGCTCAGAACTGGACTTTGAGGTGACAGCTCTCTACTTCCTTCTTTACGGTTTGCTGCGCTTCATTGTCGAAGGACTGCGCACAGATTCTCTGTATATCGGTCAGACCGACTTGCGCGTTTCGCAGTTATTATCTTTGATTATGGTAGTTTGCAGCTTGATCTATCTGATCTATGGCTATAGGAAGCAAAGGAAAGATCATGCAGACTCTGTCTAACCGTCGCAACAAAACAGAAAGCTTTTTCGAAGACCTGGATTACCGCCTGCTGGTTCCGGTGGTGATCATGACGGTGATTGGTCTTTATGTGATGAATCTAGTGCTCCAGGCAGGTTACGGGGCTGGTTCCTATCCGGCCAATTTCTACAAGCAGACCGGAGCTGTCGTGATGGGGCTTTTGCTGGCTTTGCTAGTTACCCTGATTGATTATCCTACGCTGAAACTCCTCTCCTGGCTGGTTTACGCAGTCGCTTTGCTGCTCTTAATCTACGTTAAAGTTGATAATTTCTCGTTGGCGGCGACTACCGGCGCAGACTCCTGGATAATTTTGCCTATCGTGGGCAGCTTCCAGCCTTCAGAACTGGCCAAAGTCGGTATATCCATGGTGGGAGCTCACTATTTTGACCGCATGAAAAGAGGCGAAATACCTTATTTGCGTGGCTTCTTCAGCCTGGCTCTGATCTACGGTATACCGGTCTTCCTGATTTATAAGGAACCGGACCTCGGTACCTCCACAGTAATAATTTTTATGTTCCTGGTTACGCTTTTTATCTGGGGACTGCCTGCTAGATTTATCGTGGCGCTGGGACTTTTAGGCGTGTTGTTTATCTTTGTCTTATGGAATTTTTCCTTTTCGCCTTATATGAAAAACCGCGTCCTGGCTCTTTTGTTCCCTGCTCAGGGCCTCTCGGAATCCTACCATTTGGAGCAGGCGCTACAGGCCATAGGTTCCGGTGGATTACTGGGCAACCGCGGTGAAGTCCATGTTTACGTACCGGTAAAAGAGTCGGACTTTATTTACTCCGCGATCGGCGAGCATTTGGGTTGGATCGGAACAACTACTCTGCTGATAGTGATCGCCATCTATCTGGTGCGTGCGGTGCAGGTAGCGCATAGGGCTGAGGGCCATGATTACTATGCCTCTTATTTGATGATGGCGCTGGTAGCAAGCCAGCTGATCCACTTCGTGGAAAATATGGGTATGAATGTTGGACTGTTACCAATTACCGGCATTCCCTTGCCCTTTATCAGCAGTGGCGGTACGGCGATGATCGTAAACTTTTTTGCCTTAGGCCTGATGCTCAATATATCCATGGAATTCAAAGACTACGTAAATTAGCGCACGATTTATTTTAGAGAATAGGTTAAGTTTTCCCACCCGGACCATGCTGGCCCGGGTTTTTCTTTGCCCTGAATGATTGTTTTGAAAGCAGATCTACCGTAAAATGCCACAAAGTGGTAAGAAGTGGTGTGTATGAGTAGATAAATGGTGTATAATGGCGGGGAAAGGAGAGTTGTAGGCGGAGATGGCGCGCTATATTCACACAATCGATGCCAAAGGCAGAGTAATTGTTCCGGCCAGGGTCAGAAATAACCTGGACGGTACACTTTACGTTGCCCCCAGCTTAGATGCCGGCTATCTCTCCGCGTATAACAGCCAACAATTCCAAGCTATCTTGGATCAGTTACGAGATTTATCTGGTACAGACAAGGATGTGAGGGCGTTTAGACGCTCGTTCCTGGGCAGTGCCATTGCTTGTGAGCTGGACAGCCAAGGTCGCATATTGGTCAATGAGGAGCTCTGGTCAAGTATTGGGGTAGCGGCAGGTGAGGAGATCTGCTTTATTGATATGTTCGATAAAGTCGAGATATGTTCCAAAGCCTTCTACGATGCCAGCCTGGCAAAAGAGCCTGAACTCAGCGATCTGGATCTGAGTCGTTTTGATGTCAAAGGATTGTAGCACTTACCACGTACCCGTCTTATTGACGGAATGCTTGACCCAACTCGCGATCAAGCCAGACGGTATCTATTTGGACGGTACCTTGGGTGGTGGTGGCCATTCTCAAAAGATCTTAGAGCAGCTGGGAACAGATGGCCGACTTATTTGCCTGGATCGTGACCAGATGGCTATTGAAGCCGCTAAAGCACGTTTAGCTGAGACGAAAAGTGCTGCCCGTTATGATCTGGTCCAATCAGATTTTGCTAACTATGACCAAGCACTTGAGAAATTGGGAGTTGAGCAATTAGATGGCGTACTCCTAGACCTTGGTGTATCTTCCGCGCAACTGGATATCGGAGCGAGAGGTTTTTCCTACATGGAAGATGGCCCTCTGGATATGCGAATGGACCAAAGCCGAGGTAAAACCGCTCAGGATCTGGTAAATCAGGCCAGTGAAGAGGAACTGGCGGATATTCTTTGGAAGTATGGCGAAGAACGTTATTCCAGAAGAATTGCCGCCGGTATTGTGGCAGCAAGGGAGAAAAGACCCATCAGTATGACTCATGAGCTGGTAGAAATCATAACAGCTTCCATGCCTGGCAAGGCGCTCAGAGAAAAACAGCATCCAGCCAAGCGGAGCTTTCAAGCCTTACGGATTGCCGTCAACGATGAGCTGGGCCAGTTAGAGGGTTTTTTAGATAAGATCCCAGATTATATGGCTGAGGGGGGAAGGATACTAATCATCAGCTTTCATTCTTTGGAAGATCGTTTGGTAAAGCACGCCATGCGTACTTGGGAGCAGCCTTGTACCTGTCCATCGGATTTGCCCCGATGTGTTTGTGGCAAAAAAAGTTTAGGACAGGCAAAACCCCGCAAGTCAATTGTGGCAACTGAAGAAGAAGTAAAAGAAAATCCACGTTCTAGAAGCGCGCGTTTACGAGTTTTCGTGGTTAACAGAGAAAGATAAATAGATTTTGAGAGAGGAGGCAAGTGAGAGTTGAATAATACACCCAGATCATTAATAAGCAACCATGGACATGAGCGTCAGGCTTCTGGTATGCATAATTCCTGGCCGCAAGCACTGTCTGATCTCAGGACTCAAGGAAATCTGGCTTATGAAACGGTAGCCTGGCCTCCCCAGGAAGTTCCTGACTATCAGGAAGCATATGAGCGCCAACGCGCTTTGGCTAAACGAGAAGCTGACCGCCAGCGCCAATTAGCTGAGGCTCAGAAACGGTTGGCATTAGAACGTCGTCAGAAGATCCGCCGGGTTTTAGGCTGTTTGGTTATTGTTTCTCTTGTCTTCGGTGGTCTCATGACCCGCCAGGCAAAGATTTATGAGCAAAACTTCAGTAATACTGCTATGCGCAGACAGATTGAAGAACAGAAAGAAGATAACAGCGAGCTGCAGAACCGTTTGCTCAGCAAAAGCGAAAATTCTTATATCGAAAAAGAAGCTCTGCGGCTATTTGGATTAAGGCGTCCCTCACAAATGCAGAGGGTGGTTGTGGACTTACCTCCCAGTGACAATTTGATTTTTTACGAGCATAAAGGGACCAAAACAGATAGTGAACAAAGTATTAGTAACAATTACCAGGTGTTGGAAGCATATATGAAAGCCTTTGGTATCGCTCCCGACGATAGATAAAATAGACAACATTACAAGATGACGTCAGGTATATAACAGTGGCTAAGCGAACAAAGAAGATGAGATCAAGACAAAAGTACAACATCAGGGCAATACAGATTACTGTGGCCCTTGTTTTTGTTTTTGCCATAATCTTGGTAGGTGCTTTGTTTAAGATCCAGGTACTAGACCATGCCAAGACTTCTATTTTGGCTTCTGATCAGTATTATTCAACGCAGATGGACCCGGCACGACGTGGCTCAATCTACGACCGCAATGGTATAAAACTGGCCTCTACCAGTTTTGTTTATCGTGTTGGTATTACACCCAAACATGTCTATTCTCGCAGTAAGGCAGCTTCCCCCTCACAGATTGAGGAAAAATTTGCCGACATTCTGGATATCCCTCTGGCTGACGTACAGTCTGCCATGGGAAAAGTTGAGTCTTCATACGAACAATTAGCTAAAAATGTACCGGAAGAGCAAGGTAAACAACTGGAAGCCTATTTGCAGGAGAATGCGGTAGGCGGCGTTCGCTTAGATAAAGAACCTAAACGCTATTATCTCAACGGCAATCTGGCCAGTCAGGTCCTGGGTTTTGCTTCTTACGATGAGGGAGAGATTCATGGCCGTCTGGGGATGGAGCTGGCTTACGACTCTATTCTGTCCGGCTCGGCAGGATTTGACTATGCCGCCCGTGACAATTACTTAAGTCATGGCTATTTACCTTACGGCGTCCGACGTGATAAGGCTAAAGCGGATGGACTGGAGATAGTTTCTACGCTTGATTTAAATATTCAAGATATCCTCCAGGAAGATCTGGAAAGCGCGATCAAAGCTTATGACGCAGTAGAAAACGGCATGGGCATCGTGATGAATCCGTACAACGGAGAAATCCTGGCTATGGCTTCCTATCCATATTTTGAAAGCTCGGATCCTACCGGCCCGCCTTCGGGTGTTTCTGCCAAAGACTGGGATCAGGCGAATGAAACTACTATCCAATGGCTGCAGGAGAACGCCTGGAAAAACAAAAATATTTCCAGCCTTTACGAAGCAGGCTCGACTATGAAAACACTCACTGCCGCTATGGGCATGGAAGAGAATGTCACTTCCGAAGATAAGGTCTATAACGATGACACCATCCAGGTTCTGGACGCTGAGATTTCCTGCTATGGAGGTGGTCATGGTTATGAAACCATGGAGATGGGCTTTTGGAACTCCTGCAACCCGATTTTTGTACAGGTTGCCCTGGAATTAGGCGTAGACACTTTCTACCAGTACATCCGAGATTTTGGCTTTTACGAGCCAACTGGTTTGGGTATGCCCGGCGAGACCAACTGCATTTTCCATACCAACCCGTCCATCCTGGACATGTCCAATCTGAGTTTTGGTGAGTCCTCGGGCGTTACGACCATGCACTTGATGAAGGCTTTCGGTGCCCTAGTAAATGGTGGTAAACTTATCACTCCTACTCTGGTAAAAGAAATCAGAACTCAGGACGGACAAATTGTTGAAAGCCATACGCCAGAAGTGACCAGGCGTGTTATCTCGCCTTCCACTTCAGCCAGAGTACGTAAGCTGATGCAGGGTATGGTGGAGCACAGTCAAGGCTATACTAACGCCTGGGGTTACAACATCGGTGGCAAAACATCAACGTCTACAGATGAGTTGGAAGGCCAGATTACTATTTCTTTTATGGCCGCTGCACCTATAGAACATCCTGAAGTCTTGGTTATGATCGTCTTGCAAAAACCCAGTAATCCGGAACTGGGTGGTACGGAAGCACAAATTGTAACCATGAATACCTGCTCCCGTATCCTGGACTATCTCAATGTAGATCGCGCTTATTCAGACACCGATATTTATAAGTTTGGTAAGTCGATCGCCACGCCAAATCTAATTGGCTATAAAGTAACGGATGCCGCCCAGTCTTTGACTTTCCAACAAATATCGGTCAAAGCGATGGGGGAGAACACCCAGGGCGATTCTAAGATCAAGTCTCAGTTCCCGGCAGAAGGAACATTGATCTATCCCGGCTCCAATATCTTTGTCTTTAGCAAAGTGCCGGATACGACCTTCATCACAATGCCGGACTTCAGCCAGATGAACTATAACGAGATCATCAATACCTGCAATCGCTTGGGCCTTACACCGAATTTTCAAGGCCCTCTGGACGGCAATTGCGTAAGTCAGCGTCTCATATCCGGTGAGTTGGCGGAAGGCTCTAGTGGCCTGGTGGGAGAAAGCGTCAGCTTCGGTTCTGTAGTAGAAGTTACTATGGCACTTGACACCGCCGGCTAATGAGGCACTATTACACGAGGAGGAGCGGAAATGGCAAGATTTATACCAGCACAGATAAAGGCTTGGACGGGTGGAGAGCTGCTTCAGACGGACCTTAGCCGAGAAAATATAGAAAATTTCTACCGGGGTATTTCCACAGATACTCGAGATCTTCGGCCGGGCGAGTTATTTTTAGCCTTGCGTGGAGATAACTTTGACGGACATGACTTTGTTCAACAGGCGATCAAACTAGGGGCTGCCTGCCTGGTCGTAGAAAAGCATTCAAATATCGGACAGCAGTTTTATCATCACTTTGACCGCAAGAGCTCTTTGCCTGACGTTCTGCTGGTCGATGATAGTTTGGTTGCATATGGTCAAATTGCCGCCGGTTACCGTCAAACGCTTCTGGCCAGTGTTATTGCCATAACCGGCAGTGTCGGTAAAACCACTACGCGTCGTATGGTAAGCGAAGTAATCTCACGTCAGGTCTGTACCCATGAGACGGTTAAGAACCAAAACAACCTGATTGGTGTCCCCTTGACCATTCTGGAAGCCAGTGATGACGATGACGTGATCGTGGCTGAGCTGGGCGTAGATCGACCGGGTGAAATCAAACGCCTGAGCGAGATTTCCAGGCCAGATATTGCTATTCTTACCAGCATAGGCTACAGCCATGCGGCCTATTTGGGTAGTAGAGAAAATATTCTTAAAGAGAAGACCGATATTATTTACGGTATGAAACCTAACGGACTGATTTTGATCAATGGTCAAGATGATGCCTTGCGTAACTGGGCAGCAGAGACTGAAACCGGTCTTTTCATCTGGTCAATCACTAATGAGCCACCTCAAGAAGATCGCTATGACAGGCTACCCTGTTTCTGGGCAGAGAACGTAGTATTAACTCAACACTCCACCAGTTTTGAAGCACACACCGACTTAGACCCCACTCAAGTCCTGCAGGTTACTATCCCGGCACCGGGTAAATACTTGGTTCGCGCGGCTCTCTTTGCCCTGGCATCGGCCTACGCCTTAGGACTGGACATGCAGCAGGCGGCTCTGGATTGTGGTCAGTTCCACAACACCGGTAATCGTCAGAACATCATTGAGGTGGGTGATTTACTGCTGGTTGATGACTCTTATAATGCTTCACCTGAATCAGTTATTTCCGGTCTTGAAACCTTGGAATTGTTGGGTGAAACCCGTGAGCGCACTGTGGCCTGCCTGGCCGGTATACGTGAGCTCGGTAAGTACACAGAAGAGTTGCATCGTCATATTGCTGATTGGCTAGTAGAACATCCGGTGGATCAGCTCTTCCTGGTTGGTCCGGAAATGTCTTACCTGGCACAGGGTTTACGCGAAGCGGGAAGTGAGATCCCCTTCAGCATCTATGAGCGTACGGATGATCTTATCCAAGATCTTGAAGGACAGCTACGCGCAGGGGACATTATCCTGCTCAAAGGCTCACGCTTCTACCAGATGGAGAAGGTCCATATCGCCTTGTCTGAAGGTACGATCCGCCTGGTTAAATAAAAGGGAGGACGCTTGCCATGCAACAAGTTTTGGTCCTATGTTTGATGACCTTTGGTTTCAGCCTGGTAGTTGGTTATTGGTTATTACCGCGCATTAAAGCCTGGGGCCATGGCCAACAAGTAAGGGAAGATGGTCCCAAGAGTCACTTATCTAAGAGTGGCACACCTACCTTTGGTGGTCTTTTCTTTCTCTTGCCGATGGCGGCAGTTTGGATTTTGCGCTTTATCGCGCAAGGCCAGTTTGATGCCTTTCAGGTTATCTTCCTCTTGGTATTTGCCTATGCTCTGGTGGGATTTTGGGATGACTATACCAAGGTCATGATCAACAAGGCCGGCATCTCAGTCAAGCAAAAAGCCTTAAGCCTGGGCTTGATTACTCTGACCTTCGCTTATTATTTTGTTTATGGTCGTGGAGTAGATCCAGTTTACATTCGCTTGTTTGCTGGTAACCAGGTGACTATTAGCGGAGCTTACCGCCTGCTGTACCTGGTCTTTATCATCCTCTACCTGTTCTTTATTTCTAATTCTGTAAATCTATCTGACGGTATTGACGGACTCTGTTCCAGCCTTATGCTGGTCGCGACCCTAACTTTCGCGCCGGTCCTATATAAACTTGCAGGAACTGAGGGTTTACCGCTGATAGCTGTAATCTTGGTCTTAGCTGGTGGCGCGGGGGCTTTTCTCGTCTTTAATCACCATCCGGCAAAAGTTTTCATGGGAGACACGGGCTCTCTTGCCTTAGGCGTAGGACTGGCAGCGGTTGCGCTCTGGGCCGGCATACCTTGGATTATGCTCTTAACTGGTCTGGTTTTTGTAGTAGAAGGCTTATCGTCTCTCTTGCAAGTGGCATACTTCAAGGCGACCCACGGCAAGCGCATCTTCCGTATGGCTCCCTTGCATCACCACTTTGAGTTGGGCGGCTGGAGTGAGAACAAAATCGTGATTTGCTTTAGCCTGGTTGGCCTGGTGGCTGGCCTTATGGCTTTGCTCTTGGTCTAGGAGTGTTTTAGGGAGTTGTACTGTGCCGGTAAGTGATCTAGGAAAAGCAAAAAAAATCAAGGCTCAGGATGAGGCCAAACAACGCGAGCGCCGAGAGGATATGGCCTTCTTACGCAGTGAGTTGGAAAACTACAACCGAGTAAATCTGCCCATGTTGCTCCTGGTTTTTGCCATGCTCAGCTATGGCCTGATCATGCTGTTTTCGGCAAGTCTCTCGTCTGCTTACGCAGAATGGGGCGATCCCATGTATTACGTTAAGCGCCAGTTCTTCTTTACTCTAATTGGCCTGATCTTGGTGTTTGTCATGCTGCGCATTCCCATCCGTTTTTTCAACCGGCCAGTGTTTACGGCAGCAGTCTATGGCGCAGGTACGATCTTGCTGCTTCTTGTTAGATTGAAGGGTGTGCAAGGTGACTACGGCGCCATGCGGTGGCTCTCACTTGGACCGATCCAATTCCAACCATCGGAGCTTTGCAAGATAGCTGCTATCTATGTATTGGCCAGTTATTTCCCTTATGTTGAGAAGGCCCAAAGGCAGGGACGCTGGATTGAAGATGATTCCAGGCAGCAGTTGATCACGGACGGTCGTCTTTACATTGTCTATCCAGCTGTTGCCATGGGAGTTTGGCTGGTACTTATTCTGATTCAACCACACTTTTCCGGCGCTTTTATTCTGTTCCTGGTTACTGCCAGTATTTTCTGGGTCGCCAAGATACCGGGCAAAGTGTGGTTGTCCGGCCTGGCGCAACTCTTGCCGATACTTTTGATTCTGGCGATTTTGCTCTTTGCGATCTTCCCACTATTGACTAAGGGCCAAAGCTTTTTCGACTTCCTGAGTAAGCGTTTTGCTCACGTGTTTTCCCGCCTGAATACCTTTAATAATCCGGAAGAAGCCAGTGAAGACAGCCTGCACCAGGTGGTCCAGTCACGCTATGCTCTGGGCTCCGGCGGCTGGACTGGGAAAGGCTTGGGTATGGGACAACAGAAGTCCGGCTTCCTGCCTATGGTATATAACGACTTCATTCTTCCTTCAATCGGAGAAGAACTGGGTTTCTTAGGTAGTGTTTCTATCATTGCGCTGTTTGTAGTTTTCTTCTTGATTGGGGTTAGTATCTGCACTAGCTGTAACAGTAAATTTACCGTTATTCTCTCTTGGGGCTGTACGTTGTTAATTACCTTACAGGCACTTCTCAACATTGCGGTAGCGGCGGAGGTAATTCCTCCAACTGGCATTTCACTGCCTTTCTTCAGTTACGGTGGCTCATCGCAGATTTTCTTCTTATTAGCTGTGGGCTTTATACTTTCCTGTTCTAAAACCGGCCAAAAAGCTGATAAAAATTTGCAGTATATCTTGCTCGAACAAAGGTCCTACGATCGTTCCAACGCCGCTAAGCGACCGAACTCGTCCGAGCCGAGAAAAACACCCTTGGGTTATTAGACTATGGCCGCACGGCAAGAACACACAAGTGGCACTTACTTTTTCGCGGGTGGCGGTACTGCTGGTCACGTAAATCCTGCCCTGGCGGTTGCTGGTGCTTTAAGAGAGTTAGACCCTCAAGCTCAGATTAAGTTTTTGGTTACGGCAGAAGGACTGGAAAAGGATTTAGTCTGCGAAGCGGGTTATGAATCCTTGGAAATTAAGGCGGCGCCTTTAAGCAAAAAACCTAAAGACTGGCCTACTTTTATTAATCGTAACTGGCACGGCTTTCGCAAGGCGAAGCAGGCTTTAGCCGAAGCCAACGCTAAGGTGGCTCTGGGCACAGGGGGATTTGTTTCTGTTCCCCTGATTGTAGCGGCCAGCAGGTCGGGTGTACCCAGCATTCTGCATGAACAAAATGCGCTCCCTGGTAAAAGTAATCGTTTTCTGGCTCGTTATAGCGATGAAGTCGCTTTGAGCTTTCCTGGTACAGAAAAATATTTTAAAGCGCGTCCAGGTCTGGAATTTAGTTTTACCGGTAACCCGGTAAAACCTGCCTTCTATAATAATGATCGAGCAACAGCGCGTACACAGCTCGGCATTGATCAAGATCAGCTTCTGATCGTAGGGGTGGGAGGTAGCTTGGGTGCCAAATCGCTTAATGAAGCTGTTCAAGGTCTGGCATCCTGCCCGCAATGGTCGCGCTTTTTGGCCGAGCATCCTAACGTAAAAATCGTGCTCAGTGCCGGCAAGGTCAATAAGCGCTTTATTCAAGCAGAGTTATCTTGCCCGCAGATAGAAATTTATGACTATCTGGACACCGGCCTCTGGTTGCCGGCCGCCGACCTCCTGGTAGGTAGAGCAAGTGGTGGTTTCCTGGCTGAAGCTGCGGTAGTTGGCCGCCCATCTATCCTGGTGCCTTTCCCTCAGGCGGCCAATGATCATCAAAGCTACAACGCCAAAGTTTTTGTGGAGCAAGGCGCGTCAATTTTGCTAACGGATCGGGAACTAAATTCGGACTTGTTGCTAGGGACTCTATCAGAACTGCTCTCAGATCCGGAGCGCCTAGAGAAAATGGGGCAAGAGGCCGCCAGTCTTGGTAGAAAAGACGCTGCCATGGCAATCGCCAAATTAATATTAAAACTTGCCGATAAAAAGAGGGGTTAAGCCGTTATGGATCAGCCTCGCAAACAAACTTCTCCACAAAATAAGGAACGAGCCAGGCAGGCAGCAGCAACACCGGGAGTAAGGGCCGTTAAGCTTGAAACTGAGAAAAAGCCTGTGGCGCATAAGGAAACCGAGCCACAGATCAGGCAGGCCAAAACGAAGGCAACTACTATCTGGAGTAAAACAGAAACTTCTATGGGAACTCAGGAAAAAGCCAAAACTCTTCCGGCTTTTAGTAAAGAGTTCAAGAAAGCCTTGATGGTCCTTGTGATAGCTACACTTATAGCTTTATTGGCTTTTTTACCGGCTTTTCGTTTGCAAAACATAGAAAGTAATAACTTGTACTTCACACATCTGGAAGATCTCCTGGTAGATTCTGGCCTAAGAAAAGGCGAGCATTTTCTTCTAGCCTATGAAGGCTCATTCAATGGCCTTTTGACTGGGCGTTACCGCAAGGCGGAGCAGAGGCTGGAAGCTGCCAATGCTCAAATCCGTCAGGTAGAGATCAGTTACCATTTCCCGTCGATATTGCGCTTCGAGGTGGAAGAGCGCATTCCGGTGGCCTTTCTGGATGTTGATGATCTATATGTTACCTTGGACCGTTTTGGCGTGGCATGCGCCTCTTATAAAGAAATCCCTCAGGGTTTACCGGCTATTCGTGGCCAGAGCGTGATAAAAATGCGTCTGGGAGAGCCGATCGTTACCAATGCCGATGATGACCTTAAGGCTTGCATTGCTGTTATGAGCGCGATTGTCGAGGCCGATTTTGAGAGCCAAAGTGAGATGACCTTGCTAACCCAGGTCAAGGAGATCAGGTCTTCCGGCTATCAAAGAATTGTATTAAAGCTGGCACCTAAAGCTGACGCAGGTGTTCTTACCGTTTCAGTCACCAGTGAGAGCAATCTAAAGCAGGATTTCCTTTGGCTGAAAAGAGTTCTGGATTCCGGCGTACTTGAAGGTAAGTTGCCGGGTAGTTTAGATATTTTTGGCTCACAATTGGTTTTTAGGCCGGATAGCCCCACGAAAAACCAGGATGAGATAGAGCTACCTCCTTATGAAGTTGTAACTCAAGCAGAAGGAGCAGCAGAAGAAGAGTCCTGGGATTCAACTGATGAGGATGAAGAAGCGTGGGAATAACAGGTTTTGGAAGAGCCTTAAGTGGAAGAAGAACTACCACAAGAGGAAGCAATTCCTGAAGAAGGGACACCGGAAGAAATGCCGAAAGTACCTCTTGACGAATAAAGACTATATAATTTCTTAAATAACTAATTTCCCTGCTAAAATTCAGATGTAAGCTTCCTTTATCACAGAGGTTATTACAGCTTGTAAATAAGAAAAACAAGCACGAAATTTGGCTGTAATGACGTTGTATTCTTTACTAAACTTGTCTTAACTGCAAAAGAACTGTAATAAAGCGCCTTGTTAAGCCACTTTGTCTAGTGTAAAATGGTAACAGAATTTTAGATTCCATAAATCTAAGAAGGCGATTAATCTTTGACGCTGTAACTTACTTGTAAAGTGGTAATGACAAGTTTCTGGTAAGTCAATTAGGGATTTTAATCGCTGGAAAGGGGTTGTTATCTTTGATTGATTATCAAATGGGCTTTGGTATGGAAGAAGAGAACTTTGCCACAATCAAAGTCATAGGTGTCGGTGGTGGCGGCAACAATGCGGTAGACCGCATGATAGAGAGCGCTGTCCAGGGCATCGAGTTTATTGCTGTAAATACAGATAACCAATGTTTACAACGTAGTAAGGCACAGCTGCGGATTCAGATTGGCGAGAAAGTCACCCGAGGACTGGGGGCCGGCGCTAATCCTGAGATTGGACAGAAAGCCGCGGAAGAGTCTGCCGAAGAAATCGAAGAGGCTATTCAGGGAACGGATATGCTCTTCATCACGGCAGGAATGGGTGGAGGTACCGGTACCGGCGCCGCGCCTGTAGTCGCTCAGATTGCCAGAAAACTTGGCATCCTGACCGTGGGTGTCGTTACGAAGCCCTTCCGCTTTGAAGGTGCCAGACGTATGCAAAATGCCGAACGTGGTATTCGCGAGCTGGAGCAATATGTTGATTCTCTGGTTATCGTGCCTAATGATAAGCTGTTAGAGATCGCCAGCGATGATACTTCTGTAGACGAAGCCTTTGGCATGGCCGACCAGGTCCTGCGTTATGGTGTATCTTCCATTTCTGACCTGGTAGCTGTTCCCGGACTAATCAACCTAGACTTAGCCGATGTTAAGCGGGTAATGACCAATGCCGGTATCTGCCATATGGGTATTGGCCAGGCCTCTGGTGAGAGTCGTTCCGCGACCGCTATTCGCCAGGCCATCAATTCACCCTTACTGGAAACCACGATCGATGGCGCACGTGGTGTCATCATCAACTTTACTGGTGGTCATGATCTCAAAATCCGTGAGATCGATGAGGCTGCCTCTGTAGTACGTGACGCGGTCTCACCTGATGCCGATATTATTTTGGGTGCTGTCATTGATGACAACATGCAGGATGAGTTAATGGTCACAGTAATTGCCAGTGGCTTTGATCAGGATAACAGTAATCGCCAGCGTCCTAACCCCTATAACGCCAGCTATAATCCTCGCCAAACCCGTGATCGCTTCCCGGAGCGCCAGTCCGGTTTTGACGACGGTTTCCCCAATCTGCTAAATCAGTCTTCAAGCTTTAACAATTCGCGTCCCCAGACACCGTCTTCACATAACCAAAGCTCCTTTGCTTCCGCGAGCCAAAGTCATCAACCTTTGACTAACAGCTCCAATCAGAAGCCGGCCTGGTTGCAACAACAACCTAAGCAAAGGGCTCGTCAGAGTGGCAATGATATGGCAGACCTAATTCAGAAGGTATCGCAGAATACAAGGCATGAGACTCACTCCGGCACAGAGTCGTTAGAGGAACTCAGCCCTACGCCAAAGAATTCGCATGAGCAGAGCAAGAAGGAATCAAACAGGATATTACCTTGGTTCATGCAGGACAACGACGACGATTACGAAGACTAAGTAAAGCCGGCTTAGCAGCAGGCTAAAAGCTTCAAATAAAGCCGGGTGAGAGATAACTCTAACCTGGCTTTTTTTAAGCTTCGAACCAGGAGGATCAGGTCAAGATGAGGTGTCCATATTGTGGAAGTATCAAAGATAGAGTAACGGATACGCGCGCTAGCGAAGATCATCGCTCTGTGCGACGCAGGCGAGAGTGCTTATCCTGCCATAAACGGTATACTACTTACGAAACTATTGAGCAAAAACCGCTCTACGTAATCAAACGTGACGGTAGCCGACAACTCTTTGATCGTGATAAGTTGATCCAGAGTATACTCAAATCTTGCGCTAAGCGTCCTATCCCTACACAGGTCATTGAAGACCTGGTCACTGCCATCGAGAACGATGCTTTGGGAGCAAACAAAAGAGAAATCGGTTCACAGGAGATCGGTGAGCAGGTACTGGAGCGCTTACGTTCCATAGATGATGTAGCCTATGTGCGTTTTGCGTCAGTCTACCGTGACTTTGACGATGTAGATAGTTTTTTTGCTGAATTGCAACGACTGAGAGAGGAAGATAGATCTTGAGTAAAGAAAGCCTAAAGTCCAAACGTGAACGAGCTACTCGTATTATCCAGCGACTCATTGAGGCTCAACCTGACGCGCGTTGTACTTTGGATTATAAAGAGGACTGGCAACTGTTATTTGCGGCTATCTTAGCGGCTCAGTGTACCGATGAAAGAGTGAATAAAGTGACGGCGCCTATGTTTGAACGCTGGCCAAATTTACCAGATTACGCTGCATTAAGCTTGGAAGAGCTGGAAGAAGCAGTTAAAACCTGTGGCCTTTATCGTAACAAAGCTAAAGCTATTTCGGCTTCCAGCCGTTCTCTGCTAGAAAACTATGAGGGTAAAGTTCCAGCTATTTTCCAGGATCTGATTAGTTTACCAGGGGTGGGGCAGAAGATTGCCAATCTGCTCCTGGGCGAACTTTTCGGCCAGGCTGCCATGGTAGTTGATACACATAATGGTCGTATAGCCAGACTGCTGGGGTTTAGCGAGGCCAAAGATCCCAAAGGTGTAGAGAAAGACTTGGTAAAAATTGTTCCGGAAGAGTACTGGATAGTATGGGGTCACCATATGGTGGAACTGGGTCGCACACATTGCAAAGCTCGCTGTCGTATGTGTTTGTCATGCCCGATAGCAGAAGATTGTGCCTATGCCGATAAGCAGAAAGAGAAGTTAAAGGAACTACGGCAGGAGGGAGATTTAGATGCCTGCTGCTAAGGAGAAACAGGAACACAAATTTCCTTTAACTGCATTGAAGGGCATCTCCGATAAGCGAGCAGCCCTTTTTGCCGATATGGGGGTCTATGACCAGATAGATCTTCTGTTTTTTTATCCGCGCGGTTACGAGAACTGGGCTGATTTTACAGAAATCGCGGATATAAAAAACAGTGGTGAATATACTTTTTACGCACAGATTGCCCGTGCGCCGCGTCTTAACCGCAAAGGTAAATTATCTTGGCTAAATGTGGTTCTTTTAGCCGGTAATGAAACGGTTGAGGCGACTTTTTTTAATCAGAGCTGGCTCATGAAGGAATTTCACCCCGGACAAAAATATATTTTTCACGGCAAAGTGGAAATGCGCGGCTATCGACGCAGCATCGTAAATCCCGCTTTTGTAGATCCGGCTAAGGCGGACAGCCTTGGTTTGTTGCCCATTTACAGCCTGAGAAAAGGGCTTAACCAAAAATTGATCCGCCAAGCAACAGCAGAAGTGATAGCCAGCGGCCTGGTTGCTAAGTTGACAGATCCTGTGCCGGCAGAATTAAGACAGAAATATGGCTTAAGTACCTTGGAATTTGCTCTAGCTAAGATTCATGAGTCCCAGAACCAACACGAGTTGCATCTGGCTCAAACGCGCTTGGCCTTTGATGAGATCTATCTTATGCGGGCGGCGCTGGAAACGGGGCAGGGGGTGGGCGCGGAGCTAAAAGCACCGGCTTTGCGCTCCACACCGGAAGCTGCAGCCGGACTGGATAAATTGCGCAGAGGGCTGCCTTTTATGCTTACTCGCTCACAAGTCGAAGCCATTAATGACGTGCTGAGGGATTTACGTAAGGACAAGCCTATGAACCGCTTACTGCAAGGAGATGTCGGCTCAGGTAAAACCATGGTGGCATTGTTTGCCGCTGCTTACACAGCTTACGCGGGCGCGCAGGCTGTACTTATGGCGCCAACTTCTATTTTGGCCGAACAACATTGGCAGACTTTCCAACGCTATCTGCTTCCCCAGGGCTTGACTTGTGATCTCCTGGTAGGAGCAACTAAGGCCCGCGACCGCAGAGAAATCCTGGACCGCTGCGCCAGCGGTGAATGCAAAGTGCTAATCGGAACACATGCTCTGATCCAGGATGAGATAAAGTTTCACAATTTGGCCCTAACGATCACGGACGAACAGCATCGCTTTGGTGTCAAACAGCGGGCGAGGCTGGGAAGTGGCGCTGGCGATTCGAATTTGGTGCCGCATAGGCTCAATATGTCTGCCACGCCCATACCGCGCAGCTTAGCCTTGATCTTTTTTAACGACTTGGAACTGAGTGTTATGCGTGAATTACCAAGTGGCCGCAAAGAAGTGATTACCCGGACGATTCATTCGCAAGCTCTGGACAAAGCCTACCAGGTAGTGAGGCGTGAGCTGGAAGCTGGTGGACAAGCCTACGTGATCTGCCCCTTGATTGAAGAATCGGCTAGTTTGGATCTTGATTCGGCTGAGGAAACTTATCTCAAGTTAAAACATAATATTTTCCCGGATTACCAAGTGGCGATTTTGCACGGTCAGATGAAGGCAGAGCAAAAAGACGCGATTATGTCAGCTTTCGTCGCTGGCGATATCTCTATACTGGTTAGCACAACTGTGGTGGAAGTGGGTGTGGATAATCCCAACGCGACAGTGATGCTAGTGATGTCCGCGGAACGCTTCGGCCTGGCACAGCTGCATCAGCTGCGCGGCAGGGTTGGCCGTGGTGAGCGACAGTCTTATTGCTTTTTGGTAAGCGAAGCCCAGGGTGATGCCGCTCGTGAACGCCTACAGGCCCTGGTGCAGCTGTCCGATGGTTTTGCTTTGGCAGAGGAAGATCTAAGACAGAGGGGGCCGGGCGATTATCTGGGTACCAGACAAAGTGGCCTGCCTGCTTTCCATTTTCTTGATATAAATGAAGACCAGCTTCTGATCAGTCAAGCCAAAGAGTCATTACAAATAATCCAGTCCTGGCCCGTTGACCAGAGAAACTATTGGCAACAGAGGCAGCAGCAAGCCCTCGCGGAGCGTTATCCTGATCTGAGCCAGAGTCTTAACTAAAGTGATAAAGGAGCATTAGAAGATGCCAAGGATCATAGCGGGAAAGGCCAAAGGCCTTAAGCTCAAAAGTCTCAAAGGCGAACAAACCAGACCCAGCGGTGACCGGCTAAAAGAAGCACTCTTTTCGATTATCCAGGCTCGGGTGCCTGGCTCTGATTTCTTAGATGTTTTTGCCGGCTCTGGCCAGATGGGGCTAGAGGCTTTGAGCAGGGGAGCCAGCTCTGCTTTATTTATAGAAAAAAGTCGTCAGGCAGCTGAAGTTTTAGCCTCCAACATTAAGTTATCCCAGCTAGAAGGGGCCAGGATGCTGCGTGGGGACTCAATAAAAGAATTAAAGCGGCTTAGCGAGCAAGAAAAAAGCTTTGATCTGATCTACCTTGATCCTCCCTGGGGTCAGGCGGAAAATTTGTTGAAGCAAATCGAGCCTCTTCTGAGCTTACTGGCGCGGCCGGACGGTTTGGTCATCGTGGAACTTGATCAAGCACAGGCAGAACTGTCTGAGCTCTTTGCTCTATCACTGGTCAAAACTTGTCACTACGGACGGGCAATGCTATTATTTTACAATGTAAATGATAGGGTATGAGGGCGCATGAGCGTCCCTTGACCCACAAGTGAGGTATAGCTTGTATCGTTTGATCTATTCGGGCAGTTTTAGCCCCATAACTATCGGCCATATGGACTTGATCCAGAGGGCTTCCGGCTTATGCGATGAGTTGGTTGTGGCTGTGCTTAATTCAGGTTCTAAAGATCTGGAATTGTCCTTGGAAGATAGGAAAATGTTGGTAGAAGCAGCAATCGACCGCCAAGGTCTAAGTCACAAAGTGCGCGTCATCAGTTTTGACGGAATTTTGGCAGATCTCTATCGACAAGAAAAAGCACAAGCCGTAGTTAGAGGCTTACGGAGTCCTCTGGATTACGATTATGAAGTGCCTATGGTAGAGATCAATCGTGAACTGAATCCGGATTTTGAGACGTTATTTTTACAGGCTAAACCGGAATTGGCTCATGTCAGCTCGTCTTTAATTCGGGAAATGCGGCGCTTGGGTAAGGACTACCAAACTTGGCTGCCACCGGGTGTTTATGAGCTGCTGCAGACATGCTTGAGCAAAGAAGAAAGAGGATAAGTATGGATAGTGGAAATACCGTATTTGGCAAGCCGAATCAGGCTGCTTCCCGTCAAGGTCCCGCCCAACCAGGACAAAGGGCTGTCGGCCAACCTGGTGAACGTCCCCGCAGAGCTAATGCTCCGCGCGCGTCCGAGGCAGATAACCTGCAAAACTCAGGCCGTCAACCTGTGGCCAAGCAGGACCGAGATAGCACTTACTTCCTCAACCGCATAGAAGATAAACTCAAGACCGCCAAGAAATTCCCGCTTTCTGAGCAGTGCCTGGTCGATCGTGTGGAACTTCTCATCTTATTAGATAATGTAAAAAAGACCCTGCCCGATGATTTGCGCAGGGCTCAATGGCTCTTGGAACAGAATCAGAACCTTATTGCCGAGACACGCAAAGAAGCTGAGAAGATCATGCGCGAAGCGGAGCAGGAAACGGCAAAAATGATTGACGAGCATGAGATTACTCAGGCTGCCCAGGTGGAAGCCCAGCGGATCTTGGAAGAAGCTGCTATGCAAAGTCAGCAGATTCACGATGAAACTGCTGCTTATGTAGCAAAGATGCTGCAAGACTTGGAAGACCAGCTTACCGAAATGCTGGTCTACGTCCGCAAAAACAAGAGCCAGATCTAGCGTCCAGAAAGGGCTCATCATGAGGCAAAATTTAGCCATTATTTTTGGTGGGAAAGCCGCGGAGTACCCCATTTCCCTGCTTTCCGCAACCAATGTTATTTCGAGTTGCCGTCAATTAGCTGACTATCATTTATTCCTGATCGGCATTAGCCACGAAGGAGTCTTTTATGAATATGTGGGACCGGACGAAGCCATCGCCACTGACGAATGGCATCGCAAACCAGAATGGTTGCGGCCCATTGTTTTCCAGCCCCAATTGTGTAGGGGCTATTGGCGACAGGAACAGGATCAAAGCTGGAATCCGGTCTGTCTAGATTTGGTCTTCCCGGTCCTGCACGGTCAGGATGGAGAAGGTGGACCTCTCCAAGGATTTCTGGATACTTTGGGCTTAAATTATGTGGGTTGTGGTCAACTTGCCGCCGCCCTGATGATGGACAAAGCTTTTGCCAATCAGATCTTCGAACAAGCCGGTTTCAGGCAGGCTGCTTTCACAAGTTTTAAGGCTCAGGACCTGGCTGCTGATCCCGGTCTGGCTACGCGTCTGATAGCTGAGGCAGGGATCGACTACCCGCTTTTTGTAAAACCCGCTAATACCGGCTCCTCTTTTGGTATCAGCAAGGTCACAAAAGTGGAGGAACTGGACGCAGCCCTGGATTTGGCAAAAAGCTTTGATGATAAGATCCTGATTGAGCAAGGGATCATCGGCCGTGAACTGGAAGTTGCGGTTCTGGAGCGCAAAGACGGCAGCGTAGTTGCTTCTTTAGCTGGTGAGATCATACCGGGTAAAGAGTTCTACGATTATCAAGATAAGTATGCCGCTGACTCTGCTTCCAGCCTCTGCATACCAGCCACGTTAACTGAGGAGCAGATGGAGGAAATAAGGAGCATGGCAGTCGAAGCCTTCAAATGTTGCGACTGCCAGGGACTTGCCCGCGTAGACTTTTTCCTGCGAGAAGCAGATCAGGCAATTTATATTAACGAGATCAATACCATGCCCGGCTTTACAGCCATCAGTATGTATCCCAAACTTTGGGAAGCGGCGGGTCTCCCTCAAAAGGAACTGATGGCGGAACTACTGCAAGTAGCCAACAAGAAACGGAGCTAGTGTACCTGTAATAGGAGGTTCATATGCGGACAAGTGAGCGGAAAAGTCTCCGATCAGCCAAGCTGACTAAACGGTATTTCTTCCGGTCTGTCTGCCCCTTGCTTGCCTTCCTGTTCTTAGCCTTGTGCTTTACTTCCTGTCAGAATCCGGAAGTGATCAAGCCACGTACGGAGCCCAGCACGGCGCAAGTTACTCGCGTCTCCGAAGAACTGGCGGCAGACCCTGACCAGACTATGGCCCATATCTTAGAGCTTTTGGCTCAGGACGATACGCGAAGCCTTATAAAGATTATTTATCCTCTGGCTTTAGAACGCTACGGGGAAGAGCAGATCGTAAGACGCAACGCCAAGATCCACGCGGATCTGGGTGTAGAAAAAATAAGCTATTCTCAATTACAAAAAATCCAGGATTCTAGCAATGACGCTCAGGTGTTTTATACGGTAAAGGTTAATTATCAGACTGATTATGGTGAGCTGCATGACCAGCTGGTAATGAGCCTGGTCTGGCACCCGGAAGCTAAAGCCTGGCAGCTGGACTGGACACCGGACATTATTCTGCCCAAACTGCGTGACACCGGTAGTGTTCAAATCGAAAAGCTCAAAGCCAAACGAGGAGAGATCAGAGACCGGGCTGGTTGGCCCCTGGCGGTTGAGAAATCTTTGGTAGAAGTCAGTTTAGTCAAGGGCGGTTTTGATGAGTCGCGTATGGAAGAAGCAGAGCAGCTTTTAGGTCTTGCTCCAGGTGTGATCGAAGCTAAATTAGGCCAGGCCTGGGTCCAGGAACAGACTCTGGTGCCCATTTGTCGACTATCTGATCTTAAAGATGTGGATTACAGGGCTTTCCGCGAACTGGGACTTTCCTGGGATGAGCAGCGTTCCCGTTATTACCCCTTCGGTGAAGCCCTGGCGCCACTTATCGGTTATGTTGCGGAACCTACGGCCGAAGATCTGGAGAAAGAAGTCTACCGCCAGTTGGACACAACTGACCTCATTGGTAAAGCCGGACTGGAGCAGATCTATGATCGGGTGCTGCGTGGCGAAGACGGCTACCGGGTATATATCAGCGGTGCTTATGAGCAGAGCCTGATGGAAAAGCCGGCAGTGGACGGGAAAAATATTCAATTGAGTATCGACGCCGTAGCCCAACGCGATGTCTATGAAGTATTGCGTGGCCTAAACTACAGCCTCACTGCCTTAGATCCCCAGACTGGTGAGATCATATTGCTTCTTTCAGGACCCGCCTATAATCCCATGGAGTTTGTCATGGGCCTGGAAGTTGGACGTTATCAGGCGTTGCTTTCGGATCCTCAGCAACCTTTGATCGCCAAATTTCAAGGCGCGCTGACACCAGGTTCTACACAAAAAATACCCACTGCCATGATTGGACTGGCAAATGGCAGCCTAGATCCCTTAGAACCAGTCGAGATTCTAGGCAAAGAGTGGCAGGCCGACCCCAGCTGGGGTAATTATTATGTATCACGTTATTCTGAGAGAGACGGTTATTTTAACTTAGAAGATGCCTTATCTTTTTCAGACAATATTTATTTTGCCCGCGTAGCGGTGAAAATGGGAGCAGAGGCCTTTAATCAAGGCATGGAGCACTTGGGACTGGGACAAGTGATCTGCCCGGATTATCCTTTCGCGCGCTCACAGATTTCTAATCATGGTCCTCTGGGAGAAGATGAAAGCATCCTTTTAGCGGATACAGCCTATGGCCAGGGCGAGCTGCTGTACAATCAGGCTCACTTAGCCAGTATCTACGCGGCCTTGCTTAACGATGGCTATATTCGTCCCGCTACGCTCATTTTGGACCGTGAGGCAATAACCGACTCGGAGCTTTTCGACAAAAGCAATGAGCTGGTTAAACAGGCGAAGATAATTTCTGACGACCAGCAAGTCTTGTTGCGACAGGCGGCAGAGAGAGTGGTGGATGAGCAGTACGCCAAGTATATGCTCAGGGGACCTGTTGAGCCTGCGGGTAAGTCAGGCACGGCAGAAGTAGGTGAAAATGCCCTGGGTGATACGCTTATCAACTCCTGGTTTGCCGGCTATGAGCGCCGAAACCCTAATCTGATTTTGGTTTTTACTCTCTTTGATGCCTCTAGCGAGAATCCTTACGAGAGTCACAGCTACTTCAGCGATATATTACTGCAACTATATGGCGACTGGTTCTACGACCTGCCCAAAGTAGCTACTGAATATCGCTCTGCGGATACCATACCGGCTTTTAAACCGAGCCGAGCTTTAGAAGAAGCAAGGCAGAAACAGATGGAAAACCTGGAAGAGCAAATAGAGGAGACGGATTAGGCTCTGTGGCCAGTGGAGGGATAATTAGAGTATAATGGCTGGCGAGCGAAGTTATGAGCAGGTTTAATTTCTTAGTACAGGAATAGGATAGATGAAAAAACGCAAACTCTTAGGTCTGACAATTTTGCTGGGGCTAAGCCTCAGCTTGGTAGCTTGTGGGCTGGACTCCGCTCCACAGGAGACAGAGGCACCATTTAATTTTGTCGCGCCCACCCCGGCAGAGGTCGGTAGCCCTACGGTGGAAGAAACACAAGCGCAAGAAGCAGCGTTGATGGAGACATCTCCGACCACGACCAGTGACAACGAGCCGAGTGCTACTGAAGTTGAATTAGACATGGAAGTGGTAGAGAACCTCCCTTCGATTTCAGAAAAGACTAAAAGCAACCCAGATGAATTAACCATGGCCGAAAAGGTATGGGACGAGGATTGCAACAATGAGCCAGACGTGCCCATGAGTGTGCCTAAAGATAATCCCATCAGAGGTGTGGCTGGTACGAAGGCCGAACGCTTCTTCCGCACGCTTTCTATAGAGCCCGTGACTTACCACTATATTTTCTTCCCCGGCGAGGGTGGTGGTGACTTAGAAGACCTGCGCGGCCAGATCGAGGTTTATCTGTCGCTGACCAGAGGAAAATCCTATATGCGGGTAACCACCGATCAACGTGATTTTTCTTTCTTGCAGCTGCATGAGAGCAACTACTACGAAGTCGACCATAAGGCTAAGACCTATAAGATCTTGCCGGGCCAGAGTACCCAAGGTAACGAGTTATCTATGGATGCCTTCCGTCAGTTAGATACCAATGCCGCTCAGTTTATTGATACTGGCAGAGGCAGCGCTCTCTTTGCCGGACGGAATGTCCAGTTCGAGGAATTTACTTCCGACGCGGAGCGCTACGTGCGCTATTACTTTGTCGGAGACGTTCTGGTAGGACACCGTACCTTTGAGGATGGCAAGATAGTCCAGACCGTATTGATTCTGGAAGCGTCCAACCGTTACGACGACAGTCTTTTCCAACTGCCCGGCGACTACAAGCAGATCAGCGAATAGAAAAAGCGCCTATGTCCACTTATCTGGAGCCTATCTATAGTCATAACTCGGAGGCGCTGGCCGCCTATGCTTCTCTCTGCGCACAGTCTGGTCTAGATGCGGAGCAGCAATTTGATTATCTCCTGGGACTCTATGATACAGAACGTCAGCTGCTAGCTGCAGGAGGACTGGTAGGCAACACCCTGCGCGGACTGGTCGCGGAGAGCAGCCATCGCGGCGAGGGTCTTATGGCGCAGGTGGTCAGTGGGCTTGTGAGCTATCAGGCGGGCAGAGGAGTGTTTAGACTTTTCCTCTATGGCAAGAAAATTTACCAGCAACTTTATCATTCTCTCGGCTTTTACAAACTTGCAGAAGCCGGAGGCAAGATGGTTTTCATGGAAAACAGCCCGCGTGCCTTTCAGGACTTCCTTGCTAATTTGCAAACAGAGACTCTATCTAGAGTAGAAACTTCCGGCTGGCAAGCAAGGTTGCAGGCAACGAAAAAAGAGGGTGCTGGTGGCATAGTGATGAATGCCAATCCCTTCAGCTTGGGACATTTAGCCTTGGTAAAACACGCCTTAGCTGTAAAACCCCTGATCCACCTTTTTATCTTGGAAGAAGACCTTTCACTCTTTAGCTTTAACGATCGCTGGGCCATGGCTCAGGCGGCCTGCCGTGAACTGGAGGGTGTGATTTTACATAAGAGCTCTTCGTATCTCATTTCCCAGGCCAGCTTTCCCTCTTACTTTTTAAAAAGTTTAGATGAGGCTGCGATTTTACAGGCAGAAATAGATGCCCATATTTTCCTGGAAATCGCGGAAACTTTATCTATTAAAGAACGCTTCTTAGGCAGTGAGCCAGCCTCTGATCTAACCCGAGCTTATAATGAAGTTCTGCTAAAGGAACTAACCACAGCCGATATTAAGGTAAATGTCATGGAGCGGATAGGTGACGCAAGTCATCCTTTTTATTCTGCCAGTCTGGTTCGCCAATTACTGGCCCAAGGTAATTTGACGGAAGCAAAAAAACTGGTTCCGTCCACTGGTTGGCCTTATCTAGAAGCTAAATTGTCAGCTGGCGAAAAACGCTGACAGCACTGCCTTTCAACTGCAATTCCTTTGCCAGGCAGAAAGGGCGCTTATGACTTAGCCTTCTTGCCCTGTGCTATAATGTTGCAGTCTGTTTCGAGCAAACTTTTGGCAGGCTACAGCCACCGGAGGTTTTTCTCTTGCTCTGGAGAGGGGTGGTTACTTGTTAGACAAATTTATTGATTTTATCATCAAGCGCCATCGATGGGTCATAGCGTTTTTTGCGGTGATCGTGGTTATTGGTGGCTACCTGTCTACCCTAGTTGAGATCGACATGGATATGACAGATTACCTTCCAAAAGACGTACCTTCCACTATAGCCTTAAGGACCTATCAGGAGGAATTCTCAGACCAGGTGGCAAACCTGGAATTGGCAGTAGAAGATATCAGCCTTTCGGAGGCGCTGAAGCTCAAGCGAAATCTGGCCGACTTGGAGGCCGTAGCCCAAATAGTCTGGCTTGATGACTATGCGGATATCGCTCAGCCCTTGGAAACGCTGCCCAAGAGCCTCTTGGATAATTACTATCGTGACGATGTCGCGCATTATTCCCTAACTCTTGTGGCCAATGACTACGGTGTGGTTTTGAACCAAATTGACCAAATGATCACTCATCCATACTTTAGGAGCGGTCAGGCTTTAGAACTGGCTCAGACTACGCAGGCTACCTATTCCGAGATTATGAGCATATTGAAATATGCTGTACCTCTGGCGTTCGCTATTTTGATCTGGTGCAGCAATTCGTTTTTTGAGCCGGTCTTATTTATGATCTCGATCTTCGCTGCCGTCGCCATTAACATGGGCACGAACTTGATTTTTGGTCGGATATCTTTTATTACTCAGTCCGTAGCGGTAATCTTACAGTTAGCCGTTTCCATGGACTATTCTATTTTCTTATTAAATCGCTTTGGCCAATATCGCATGGAAGGTGACGATGTACACACTGCCATGCATAAAGCAATGAAAAAGTCTTTGTCGGCGATCGCGTCTTCTGCCTCGACGACTTTTTTTGGATTTTTAGCCTTAGTTTTCATGCGCTTCCTCTTAGGCCCAGACCTGGGTATTGTCCTGGCCAAAGGTATTGTCTTCAGTATCCTTACTGCCTTCTGCCTGTTGCCGGCTTTAGTAGTAGTCAGCTACAAGCTGATCGATAAGACCACCCATAAATCCTGGTTGCCTCCGGACCGATTTGCCCGAGGCTTGGCACGGGGATTACAGAAAATAGCTCCACTGATTATCGTTCTGGTTTTGGTATTGCCATATCCTTTGGCGCTTTCCAGGCAAAACATCAATTTTATGTACGGCCTTGATCCCTACCCACAGGGTTCGCCAGTAAGGCGGGAAGTGGAGTACATGGAAGACAACTTCATCCGGGGTCAGACTTTGTTATTAATGGTGCCCACTGGCAGCCCTGATAAAGAACTGGCACTTAGCCGTGAACTGGCGGCCAGACCCCATGTTACCAACCTGATCTCTTATGTTGATACCGTGGGTAATGAGGTACCCCCTGAGCTCTTAAGTTCTGAGCAGCTGAGCCTTTTAGATTCTGGCAAATACCGACGCTTTATTGTCCAATCTGATATGAAAGATGAGGGCGAGGAGGCTTTTAAGGAAGTAGTTGCTTTGCGTGAACTGGCTAAGTCCTACTATGGCGCGGATACTCACTGGCTTGGCCAACCCTTCTCACTCTACGACATGAGCGTAGTGGTGCAGGAGGACGACGTTATAGTTAACTGGCTGAGTATCCTGTTTATCGGTCTGGTCTTACTGGTAAACTTCCGTTCGCTGAGTCTGCCTGTGCTTTTGGTATTCACGATCAAATTTGCCACTTGGTCCAGCTTATCTGTGATTTACTTCATGGGTAGACCGCTCAGCTATATTGGCTATCTGGTTATTTCCACTATCCAGCTGGGGGCCACGGTAGACTACGGTATCTTAATGAGTGAGAACTACATGGACTGCCGCAAGCATATGTCACCAAAAAAAGCAGCTATAGAAGCGGTAACCGTTACTCTACCGGCCATTTTCCCGCCTGCCCTGATCTTAAGCGAAGTGGCCTTTATCCTCTTCCGTCGCTCCAGCATAGCGGTAGTGGCAGATATTGGACTGGTACTGTGTATGGGCGCGTTGTTTTCCTTCTTGTACGTAGTAGTTTTGCTGCCCAACCTCATGTGGATCCTGGATCCCGTCATACGCTACAGCACTTTAGCTCCGGGAACACGCAAATTGTACAAGAAAGATTTCCTGTCCCCTAAACGAGATTAGTTATAGGAGTTTTACCGATGAAAAATAAATTTAAGAGCATAACGCATAACTTGACAAATACACTGGCTCTGTTTTTGACAGCTTTGCTGCTCATTGTTGAGCCGTGGACCTGTGGTAATTTGCTGGCAGAAGAAGACCGGACAACTGCTTTCGCTAAAAGAGAAGTGGTGTACGCGGTCCTTGATAGCCAGGGAACATACTCTGACCTGATCGTGGTTAACCAGTTTACGACCAAGGAGCCTACCAAGATCACAGACTATGGCAACTACCGCGAGATCCAGCTGCTGGATCCTGAAGTCGCGGTTGAGGAAGAAGAAGGCCAGGTCTCGGCTCAGGTGGAGCCAGGTTATTGGTACTATCGTGGCTATTTGTCAGAGGAGAAGCTGCCCTGGGAGATCACGCTTTCCTACAAACTAAATGGGGAAGCAGTAAGTCCCGCAGAACTCTCCGGAGCCAGTGGTGAATTTGAGCTTCATTTAAGTGTAAAACCGCGGACAGATGCGGATCCGGACTTCTACAAACCCTACATTTGCACGCTGAGCCTTAGCCTTGATAAAAGCAGATATGAGCAGTTAGAGGCTCCGGAAGCTACACAGGCCGATGCCGGCAAAACCACCATGTTAAGCTGGTTTTATCTGCCGGCTTTGCAGGACAGCTTAGAAGCCGTAGTTCGCTGCACAGTAGAAAACTTCTCTCTGGAAGCTCCTAGGCTGGTCGCTCTACCTTTTACTTTTGACAGTTCCAGCCTACATCTGTCTGACGAAGGCAAACAAAAACTGACGGAGGGTCTGGCAGCAGATCCCCGTTATCAGGAGATCATGGGGCAGCTGGATACTACTATCACCAGCATCCGCGAAGCAGCTACTGGTGTGGCGGGACTGGCTCAGGAACTTGCCGCTCTGGCAGAAGCCAAACCAGACAACAAGGACTTAGCTGATCTTGCCGCGCGCGCTTCAGAGCAGAGCAAGCAGCTCCAAGCCTTAAACTTTAAGTTGAATATGGCAAAAGCTGGTATTCCAACCTACATGGACCAACTGGAACAAGATATACCGCAACTCTTTCAGATGATGTTGCCCAGCTATGAGCCGAAATCTTTCGTTTCTGAGAAGAATAAAGTAGAGCAAGTGCAGTTTATCCTCAGCCTGCCTGAAGTACCTGCATTTGTGAAACCGGAAGAATAAGGTAGGTAGCAATTAACTTAAAGAAAAGCATAAAGCTTAAGTGTATAAGCAAGAGAGAAAGGAAAGATAATGGAGAAATTAGATTCATTTGCCAAAGTCCGTCATGCCGCGCTGGAACTGCCTGGCTATCGTCTGGTTGTAGCCGAAGCACAGGACGAAGCTGTACTGGAAGCAGTGGTCACGGCCAAGCACCAGGGCATGATTGATCCAATCCTGGTCGGCCAGCCGGAGGCAATAAAGCCTATCCTAGAAAAATTAGAAGCTGACCCTGCTGCCTTCAGGATTGTTCCCAGCGCTACTCCCGAGGAATCGGCACGCCTGGCAGTGCAGCTGGTGCATAACGGAGAAGGAGATGCCTTACTCAAGGGCTTCTTGCCAACCTCCACGCTTTTGCATGAGGTACTCAATAAGGAGTATGGTCTCCGTACGGGTCAGGTTATGAGCCACACCATGTTCTATGAGGTAGAAGGCTACCCCGGTTTTATTGTGAATACGGATGGCGGTATGCTAACTTTCCCCAATTTGGAGCAAAAGCGAGGCATCTTGGAGAACGCGGCCAAACTCTTGAAAAAACTGGGCTACGACAAGATCTATGCCGCCTGTCTGGCCGGTAGTGAGCAAGTGGATCCCAAGATTCAGGCTAGTGTAGACGCAGCTGAGCTGGTAGCGGAAAAAGACCGCTGGGCAAAATGGAACATGACGGTCTATGGTCCCGTAGCCCTGGATCTGGCTGTGAGTCAGGAGGCTGTCCGCCACAAACATTATGAAGCAGAAGGAGCAGGCAAGGCCGATATAATACTGATGCCTAATTTCCTGGTAGGTAACGCTTTTGGTAAAACCTTAACTTACTTTGCCGGAGCAGATTCCGCTGGATTAATTAACGGAGCTAAAGTGCCAATTATTTTAGTTTCCCGCGTAGACAGCGCACAGATCAAATTCAATTCTTTAGCCCTGGCCGCCCTGGCTGCCCAGGCCTAACAATAAATTAGCCGTTTTAACTAAAGTCCGGCTTGCAAGCCGCCGCCAATCTACTATTTTGCATAAAGGCTGAGGCTTGGACTACAATAAACATATGTCAAAGCGAGAGCAGAGAGAGGAGGAACTTTTGATGAAAGTTCTTATGACTGGCAACGAAGCCATTGCCCGTGGAGCTTATGAAGCTGGTTTGCGCTTCGGATCAGCCTATCCGGGAACACCGAGTACCGAGATCTTTGAGACCCTTTCCCATTTAGGAGAAGGTTATGAGGTAGAGTGGGCTCCCAACGAAAAAGTAGCGGTTGAGGCTGCCTATGGCGCGTCAATGGGTGGGGTAAGATCCCTGGCTGCCATGAAGCACGTAGGTGTTAACGTAGCTGCCGACCCGATTTTTACCGCCGCCTACAACGGTGTCAACGCCGGTATGGTGATTGTTACCGCTGACGACCCCAGCATGTTCTCATCACAAAATGAGCAAGATAACCGCCACTATGCCAGAGCGGCCAAACTGCCCATGTTGGAGCCGTCCAATTCTCAAGAGGCCAAGGAGTTTACCCGTTTAGCCTTTGATTTGTCGGAGCAATTTGATACGCCGGTCTTGCTGAGAGTAACGACCCGTATCTGCCACTCCAAGAGCCTGGTAGAAGAAGCAGAACGCCAGGAGCACGAACCCAAGCCCTACAACCGTGATGGCAAGAAATATATTGCCTCACCGGCTAATGCTCACAGACATCATCCCGAAGTGGAAGAACGTCTGGTCAGGATGGCTGCCTATAACGAAGACCTGGCAATCAACAAGGTAGAAATGGGTAATGGCAAGTTAGGCGTTATTACTTCTGGTATTTCTTACCAATACGCGAAGGAAGCTTTCCCCGAGGGCACTTCCTTCCTCAAACTCGGTATGACCTGGCCGTTGCCGCAGAAACTCATTCGTGATTTTGCCGCTAAGGTCGAAACTCTTTATATCATTGAGGAATTAGATCCTTTCCTGGAGACCGAGATTCGCGCCATGGGCATCAAGTGCCATGGTAAAGATCTGATCCCGCGCTGCTATGAGCTCAATCCCGCAATCATCAAGCAAGCCGTCTTTGGCGAAAAGCCTGATACGGTTGATGTAGGAGTTGAGACAGTTGGCCGTCCGCCCGCGCTTTGCGCTGGCTGTCCGCACCGTGGTTTCTTCTATACACTTTCCCGCCGTAAAGACGCGGTAATTTCCGGTGATATCGGTTGCTACACCTTGGGTGGTTCTGATCCGCTAAACGCTACTGATACCGTAGTTTGCATGGGTGCTTCCCTGTCTGCCGGTCACGGCTTCTCCAAGGCTTTTGAGCTTAAGGGCGAAGGCAACGAAAAAGTAGTCTTCGGCGTAATTGGTGACTCTACCTTCTTCCACTCCGGCCTAACTGGTGCCGTGGAGATCATTTACAACCAAGGTAAGGTCATTCCCTGCGTCCTGGATAACCGTATCACTTCCATGACCGGCCAACAGGATAACCCCGGTACTGGTAAGAACCTCATGGGTCAACCCAGCCCGGAGATCTCGGTAGAGAAACTCTTAGAGGCTATGGGCTATGAGCCCGTAACGGTAGATCCACAGGATCTTAAAGTGATGAAGGAAACCATCGATCAAGCAGTAGCTGATCTCGAAGCTGGTAAACATCCTGCCATCGTGACCAAGCGTCCCTGCGTACTGATTAAGGGCAATGGCCTGAAGAAGGGACTGTGCGAAGTCGACCGTGATGCTTGTATCTCCTGCCGTTCCTGCCTAAGAGTAGGTTGCCCGGCAATCTTCTTCAAAGAGGGTAAGTCCTATATTGATCCCACCCTCTGTATCGGCTGCACCGTCTGCCTGCAGGTTTGTCCTGTAAAGGCTATCAAGAAGGTTGGTGAATAAGATGAGTGATGTAAAAAGCATTCTCCTGTCCGGAGTAGGTGGACAAGGTACGATCCTGGTATCCAAAATCCTGACTCAAGGTCTGGTCCAGAAGGGTTACGACGTAAAAATGAGTGAGATCCACGGTATGGCCCAACGAGGTGGTAGTGTATCCACACAAGTGCGTTATGGATCTGAGGTAAATTCCCCCATTATTGGTCTGGGCGAAGCCGATATCCTGGTAGCTTTCGAAAAGATGGAAGCCGTGCGATATGCCGAGTACTTAAAACCGGACGGCGTAGCTGTTATCAACAATTACGAGATCGTGCCTCTGCCAGTAGCCGCAGGCCGAGTAGATTACCCAGAGGGCCTTTTGGAGGCCATGCAGGCCAAGTTTAATGTCCACGCCTTTGACGCTATGGAAGTAGCGGCACAAGTAGGCAATATCCGTACCATGAACGTTGTTCTCTTCGGAGCGATGGTTGGTGCTTTCCCTGATCTGCAGGATATAGATTGGGAACAAGTGGTAGCAGATACTGTGCCCGAGAAATTCCGTGAGGTCAACGTGAAAGCTTTCCGCGCCGGACGTAAGATGATTGAAGAAAGGTAGGGTAGAAGTGTATTCTCAAAGATTATTTAAATTAGGTGATCAAGCTTCCCCTATCCGCGAGCTTTTTAACTATGGCCAGGAACAGGCCAGGATTCTTGGCCCGGATAAAGTTTTTGACTTTACCATTGGAAATCCCAGTATTCCTCTGCCCGACGTTTTGACCGAGGCTTTAGAAGATATCATCAAAGAATGTGACCCAGTGGCCCTACACAGTTATTCTGTAAGCGCTGGTCACCCCAGTGCTCGGAAAGCGGTTGCCGATAATCTCAACGAGCGCTTCGGCACTAATTATGGCCCGCAAAACCTCTATTTCACCTGCGGCGCTGCCGCGGCTCTCTGCGCGACTTTTGCTGCTCTAACCTATGACGAGAACTCCGAGTTTATCGCGCTGGCCCCTTATTTCCCTGAGTACCATAACTTCGTGGAGACCAAGGGTGGCAAGTTTGTTGCGGTCGCCAACGCGCCGGACTTTAGACTGAACCTGGAGGCTTTGGAAGCAGCGATCAACCCGCATACGCAAGCGGTAATCGTAAACTCCCCCAACAATCCCTCCGGCAAAGTTTATAGTGAAGAAGAGATCAAAGACCTGGCTCGGTTATTGGAGCGCAAAAGCAAAGAGTATAACAAGCCGATCTATATCGTGACCGACGAGCCTTATCGTGAATTGGTCTATGGCGGATTGAAGGTACCATTCATTCCCAACTACTATCGCGATACCATCGTTTGCTACTCTTACTCCAAGCTGTATTCGTTGCCGGGTGAGCGTATCGGCTATGTCCTGGTCCCGCCTGAGCTTACAGACAGCGAATCCGTATACAAAGCCATCGCAGGCGCAGCCAGAACCCAGGGCTATGTTTGCGCGCCAGTGCTTTTCCAGCGCCTCATTGAGCGCTACCCCGACTTTCCGGTAGATTTCAGCCTTTACGAGCTGAATCGTGAGAAGCTGTCGACCAGCCTCAAAGAGATTGGTTACGAATGCGTAGAGCCAGAAGGTGCTTTCTATCTCTTCCTTAAGGCTCCCTCAGGCGACGGTTCTGAGTTCTCAAAACTGGCCAAAGAGAAAAATGTTCTGGTAGTGCCAGGTGTAGGTTTCGGTTGCCGTGACTATGTCCGTGTATCCTATTGCGTACCTACCGAGCGCATTGAGCGTGCCATGCCGCTTTTTGCCGAACTATACCAGGCAAGCAAATAGCTTTTTGCCTGTACTCTGACTTATAGGGCTTGCCCCGAGGCTTACTCCGGGCAAGCCTTTTCTTTTTGCTTGTTAAAAACTATAATAAGTTAGTATGCACTGAGGTGATATCAAAGAGATTAGGGAGGAAGAGCCAGATGTGGGATAAGATTCTAACTTTTCTGAGCTCTTTGTGGGGCACATTAAGTGAGACGCTTATTTATATTGGAACACCTTATGATTTGATTTTCGCCCTTCTGGATGTCCTGATTCTCAGCTTTATCTTCTATACCTTGCTCAAGATCGTACGTGATTCACGTGCCTGGCAGCTACTCAAAGGGCTGATATTTATCGTCGTGCTGGGTATAGTTTCTAACTTTGTTGGTCTCACGGCCTTGGGTTTCTTGCTGAGCAGGACGATTTCCCTGTTTGCCATTGCTTTCGTGGTGCTCTTCCAGCCGGAACTGCGGCGAACCCTGGAAACTGTAGGCCGAACCGGTTTTAAGATTGTAACTAACGAAGACACAAGTGGCGGCATTCTCTCTTACCAGGCCATCGAGGCTCTTGTACAAGCCTGCGGCGAGATGGCTGAGAAACGTACTGGTGCCTTGATCGTTATTGAGCGCACCACCCCTTTGGGAGACCTGGCTGACCAGGAAAACGCGGTAGAAGTAGACGCTAATATTTCTGCGACTATGCTTAAGCAGATTTTCTATGTCGGTTCTCCTTTACATGACGGCGCGGTCCTCATCCGCCATGGACGCATCGCAGCGGCCAGGATTCACGTACCACTTACGGAAGCCTATCATCTGCGTAAAGATCTGGGCACGCGCCATAGAGCGGCGATAGGATCCAGTGAGATTGGTGATACGATCTCCATTGTGGTCTCTGAAGAACGCGGAACGATCAGTATTGGCGTCGATGGACGTCTTTATACTTTGGATAATGAAGATGCCTTACGCATGCAATTACACCGGCTGCTACTGCCAGAGACCACGGATAAGAAGCGCCGCTTCACGATCAAGCGCCGCAGTCAGCCCACCGAATACCTGCAATCCGGTCCTGCCAGGAAAACTAAGGCCGGCCTGGCTGTGCTCTCTGCTTTACTGGCAGTGATTTTCTGGTTTTTTGTCCAGATCTCAGTCAATCCAGTAGTGGAACAAAGTTACCAGGTGCCCTTGCTTTATACTGCGGAAGAAAGTCTGGAGGAGAAGGGGCTGGCAGTACAATATCGAATCATGGATGTCCGTGTAGCCCTGCGTGGCCGTCGCAATACGCTTGACAGCCTCAGTAACCGCAGTGTATCTGCCTATGTAGATCTTTCACAAGTAGAGCAGGCTGGCAGCCAGGAATGTCCCGTCCAGGTAACAACTAACTCTAATCGTTTTACTAATGTAGATAGTGTTTCACCGGGTAAGGTGACCATAGTAGTAAGACCAATCAATGAAGAAGGAAGTAAATAAACCCATGGCCCAGAGATTATTTGGCACCGATGGGGTCAGAGGTATTGCTAACCAAGACTTAGGCCCCGATTTGGCAATGCGTTTAGCTTATAGCGCTGTAAGGACCCTTTTCCCTGCCAACGACCGTCGCGCGCAGGTGATCATAGGACACGATACAAGGCTTTCCTGCCAAATGCTGGAAGCAGCCCTGGTTGCCGGCTTTACCGCTGCCGGAGCCGATGTTTATCTGGTGGGTGTAGTACCTACACCAGGAGTGGCTTATTTAGTCCAACGTCATCGTTGTGACCTGGGTGTAGTGATCTCCGCTTCGCATAATTCTTATGAATACAATGGCATCAAGATCTTTGACTGTCACGGCTTCAAGCTGCCCGATGAAGTAGAAGATCAGATCGAGTCCAATCTGGATCTCTTCGCAGATCCGGAAGACCGTCCTCAAGGCGATCAGCTGGGAAAGGCAGAGGTCTTGCCAGAAGGAGCATTAGAATACCGTCTGCACCTTGAGGAGCAAGCCGGGCTAGATCTTAGTGGCTTGCGTATCGCCTTGGATTTAGCTAATGGTGCCGCCACCGCTGTAGCTCCTCAGCTTTTTCAGGATCTGGGAGCGGAAGTACGGCTCTTGGCGGATCAGCCTGATGGCACTAACATTAACAAAGACTGTGGTTCTACCCATGTTGAGCACTTGGCAGAGTTTGTGCGCGGCGAAGGTTTAGATCTGGGACTGGCTTTTGATGGTGACGCTGACCGCCTAATGGCCGTAGATGACCAGGGCCAAGTCCTGGATGGTGATGTTATGCTGGCTATATTGGCCAAAGATATGCATGAGCAAGGCCTTCTGGACGAGGACACGCTGGTTGTTACCGTAATGTCTAATATTGGTTTGGATATTATGGCTGAGGCGGCAGGTATTTCCCTGCAAAAGACCAGGGTCGGTGACCGCTATGTCTTAGATGAGATGCGTAAGGGCGGTTACAAGCTGGGGGGTGAGCAAAGTGGTCACCTGATTTTCCTGGATGACAGCAGTACAGGAGATGGTATCTTATCTGCTTTGAAGCTTTTAGCGGTAGTGAGGAGAAAAGGCCAGAAACTCTCGCAATTACGTGAGGTGATTTCCATTTATCCGCAAGTGCTGGTTAATGTGCGTGTAGCAGACAGTTCCAAGCCTGCCGTAATGGCTGACCCAGAAGTCGCGGAAGCCTGCCGACGTCTGGAAGAACGTATGGAACAACAGGGAAGGGTTTTACTGCGTTCCTCCGGCACAGAGCCTTACATCCGCATTATGCTTGAGGGCAGAGACGAACTTGAGATTCAAGTTCTGGCCGAGGAATTAGCCCAGTTTATTCAAGAAAAATATGGTAATTAGCAGGAACGGAAATGACACAGCGCAAGGCCCTCAAGACTTTAGCTATTATCATTCTCACCAGCCTTATTTTGTTGCTGGTTACAGTTGGCCTGAGAAAAGCCAAACCGGAGCTCTACTTAGAAGCTAATCGCGAAAGCCCAGAAGAACTGGCTATGGCGCGTTACGCGCTCCTGGATAACCTTGAACCGGCTGACAATGAGCCAAAGATAGCAGAGCTTAACGATCGTGGCATCTTGGCCTGGCCGGTTACTTCCACACTCAAGGAATTCCATAAAACTGATCTCAGTTTGTTCCGTGACCGTTCACAAAATGAATTTGCGCTGCAAGGTATTACCGTTTTTATTGACGCTGGTGAGGTAGAGGCTCCCGCCCCAATTACCCAACCGGGAGAGCGGAGACCAGTAGAAGAACCGGCCAAGAATCTGGCACCAACAGACCCCTATACCGGCTTGCCGGTTTCAGATTACCAACCACCGAGCGCGGAAGAGGAAGAAGAAACCACGCAAGCTCCGGAAAAGATGCTGGCGCCCAAAGAGTTCCTGCCTACGGTAGAACAGAGGCTAAAACATAACCTGGAAGCCATGGGCGCTACCGTTTATCTAACGCGAGAAACCGCAACCAAGCCCTCAGAAATTGCCCAACAGGCTTATATCGCCAATTTTGTAGCGCAAGGGTTTCTGGAAGAACTAAAAGATTCCAAGTTCCGCTCCCAAGACGTAGAACGGCTGATACCTAATCTACTCCGAGCCATTGATGAGCCGGATGCAGAAGAAGCCCGCAGGATCTTCACTGCCAACGGTATCAGTCCCAGTATGCGTTTATTGCTTGATGTAGAACGTCAATATAAGGAGATCGTAGTGATTAGCCTGCGAGCAGGCTCAGAAGATGCTGATACGGCTGAGCCAGGTGCCAGGATCAGCTACTATGGTAACCAGGCTGCTGCTGGCTTTGGCGCAGGTGCCTGGTCAGAAGACCGGCCACAGGATCAGCCTGCCTATGTGGCATACGACAGCAGTTCGCGCCGCAATCTGGCCGAGAAGATCGCTGCCAATTTCAAAGAATATTTACCAGAGCTGCTCTATCAGGGCAGCCAGGGCGCTGTAAGTGAGAAAAATGTTATCAGCGGTCGTTATAACAATCTGATCTCGGTAGAAGTACTCCTGGGAGAAGTCAAGCATGAGAACAATCTGGAGCTCCTGGCGCGCGAAAGCAACCTCAGGAAATTAGCTGACGCGATCTCTCTGTCCGTCTACCAGTTCTATTGCAATTAAGGAGCAGGTTTTATGTCACAGCAGGAGATAGATAACAGATCAGTTGAGCCTAAACTCAGAGAAAAGAGGCGGGATCCTTTGCTCGTAATTCTGTTAATCGTTTTGATCTTGCTTTTGCTGACTATAGCTTGTGTTCTTTTTCGTAATAGAAGTCAGATCAGTACACCCGATGTTAAGTTGCCGGCTTTGAGTGGCAAAACCTGGGTATCTTACGGGGATTCCATAACTGACGGTGGCTTTTGGCAGGCTGACGTAGCAGAAACTTTTGATCTGGTCCATATCGACCAGGGTGTGGGTGGCACTTGTGTGGCCGGTTACGGCTCTCTGGCCTTTTGGCAGCCTGCTCGTCTGGATCAGATTATTTCCGCTCAGCCCACTCTGCTGACGATCATGGGTGGCACCAACGATTTCTTTTCTAACTTTCCCCTGGGAGATGAGAGCCAGTTTGATTTGGCTCTGGCAGATAAAGAGCCAGGTACTTTTCTCGGAGCGTATTCCTACATGATTGAGTATTTGCAGGCGTCTTTACCGAACACGACTATTCTGATCATGTCTACGCCGGTCAACTATGTATCCTTTAGCGATAACCCCGCAAATGACAGAGGGGACACTGTTGCTGACTACCAAACAGCCTGCCGTCAAGTGGCAGACCACTATGGTCTCATCTATGTACCACTGAAGCAACTGGCAGCCGATCCGTCAAATTGGGAACAAGATTTTTGGGACGGGATTCACCCTAACCTGGAGGGAGCGGCTAAGATTTCTCAAGATCTAATCGCAGTGCTAAAGCAATACCAATAAACTTTCACTTTTTATTTCACTAGACGCCATGAATTAAGAATGGTATTTTATCTAGGTTGACGTAACACGTATCTTTGAGGAGGTCCAGCGTGCCTAAGCAGAAATTTATTGCGTCCTTGCCCAGCAAGGCGGACTTTAAGCGATTCCTTAAAAATGAGCCCAGGTATTTGTTGATGGATATTTTGGGTTCTTTTATCTACGCAGCCGGAGTTTACGGCTTCGCTTTTAACGCCGATTTTGCCCCTGGCGGAGTAACCGGTCTGGCCATGATCTTAAACAAGATCTTTGACGGCATCCTGCCTATCGGTACTCTGATCATCCTTATCAATATACCTTTTGTTATATTGGCGCTCCATTACCTGGGTGGTATGTTCCTGATCAGGACGGTGCAGACCCTTTTGTTTAACGCCCTTTTCCTAGATGTAGTCCTGCCTCAGTTCCCGACATATCCTATCGACAATCCAGTAGCCAACCTCCTGGCGGCCATCTTCGCCGGAGCGATAAGCGGTTTGGGCTTATCGATCATTTATGCGGCCGGTACCTCTACCGGAGGTTCCGATCTCTTGATTTTGAGTCTAAAGAAGATAAAACCTCACCTGTCCTTGGGTGAGATTACCATCCTGATTGACGGCTCAATCATCCTGATCGGTGTTTTTGTTTACAGGAGCATCAACGCACTGCTATACGGTATTATTTTCACTTTCTGCACCACGGTGGTAATTGATGCCTTTAGCCGTGGCAAAATTTCCGGCAAGGTTTGTCTTATTATTTCCGACCATAGCAAGGAAATCTGGCAGGCGATCTCCACGAGTATTGGCAGGGGAGCTACTTTCTTGAAAGCAGAAGGTGCCTATACAGGTGTGGAGAAAAAAGTGCTCATGTGCGCCTGCAGCAAAAAAGAAGTGCCTAATGTTCGGCGGGTAGTTAACCAGTGTGATGATAAGGCTTTGACCATCATTATGGATTACTCAGATGCCAGGGGGTACGGCTTTAGTCCCCCTTATGAAGATTAGATCAACGGCCTCCACTCCAGTAGTAGGAGGCCTGTTTTTTGCTTCCTGTCTCAGAAAAATCCCGCCTTTTATCCTTGCATCCTATAACACTTTGTAGTAATGTCTTAGTACAATGTGAATTGGGAGGAAAAGGAATCCAATGAGACAGTTTCCGGTAGAGGATTTGATTGAACCTATCAAACGTATGTGTATCCAAGCTGCTAAAGTTTTGCCTTGCGATGTCAGGGCCAAACTGGAGGAGGCTAGAGCCAACGAAGATGCCCTGGCGTCAGCTGCTGCTTTAGACGACATTATTACTAACTACAAGCTTGCGGAAGAGAGTCAGATGCCTATGTGTCAAGACACTGGTATGACTCTCGTTTTTATTGAGCAAGGTGAAGAAGTCTGCTTAGCAGGAAACCTGGAAGAGGCCGTTAATGAAGGTGTCCGCCAAGGTTATATTGAAGGTTACCTGCGTAAATCTATTGTGGAAGATCCCATCCGTAGGGTAAATACCGGTGATAACACTCCGGCCATGGTTTATCTGGAAAGAGTTCCTGGCGATAAGGTTACAGTTACCATTGCCCCTAAGGGTTTCGGATCCGAGAACATGTCTCGCCTAAAGATGCTAAAACCCGCGGACGGTTTAGAGGGCGTAAAGAATTTTATTCTGGAAACCGTAAGACTTGCCGGCCCTAATCCCTGCCCTCCGATTATTGTTGGTGTAGGTATTGGTGGTAATTTCGATAAGTGCGCTCTGGCTGCCAAGAAATCTCTCTTGCGTTCCACCGGTGAGCACAACCCCGATCCTTTCTACGCGGATCTGGAAAAGGAAATGCTGGTCAGGATCAACGAGACGGGTATTGGCGCTCAAGGTTACGGCGGCAGAAGTACAGCTTTGGCTTGTCACATCAATGCCCTGCCCACACATATCGCAGGCCTGCCGGTAGCGGTCAATATTCAATGTCACGCCGCTCGTCACGTCACGGAGGTTCTCTAAAATGGAATACAAATTAACTGCCCCTCTTACACAAGAAGATATAGCTCAACTTAAGGTTGGTGACCGCGTTTACCTATCCGGCACTATTTATACTGCCAGAGACGCTGCGCACAAGCGTTTTATAGAAGCTTTAGATCGTGGCGAAGAACTACCTTTCCCTGTTGAAGGCTCGGTTATGTTCTATGTAGGACCTTCGCCAGCAGCTCCTGGTCAGGTCATTGGCGCTGCCGGACCTACCACTTCCTACCGCATGGATGACTTTTCTCCCAGATTGATCGCTTTAGGCCAAAAAGGCATGATCGGTAAGGGCAAACGCAGTCCGGAAGTGATTGACGCCATGAAAAAGTACGGCGCGGTCTATTTTGCTGCTGTTGGTGGCGCTGGCGCGCTAATCGCCGGTTGTATAAAAGAAGCCGAAGTAATTGCTTATCCTGATTTAGGCGCAGAAGCAGTAAGACGCCTCAAAATAGAGGATATGCCGCTTCTGGTGGCTATTGATCACGCAGGCAACAACCTCTACGAACAAGGCCCTGAGACTTGGCGTGAGAAGCACGGTATCGGCGAATAGCTTGTTACCTGAGCAAAAACTGATCTATTTTAAATTAATTGAGTGATGGAAACAGTGGCAGGAGACAAGAGAGAGCTAAAAGAAGTGGAAGGGGCGAGTCTGGAACGGATTTGCCGTTCTTACCATGACTTACAAGCGACTAATACACAGGGACCTTTATACAGGACCCTGTATTTGGCTATCCGTTCTCTGATTGAGCAAGGTGAATTGGCACCCGGCAGCAAATTGCCGACTTTGGCCAAGTTGTCTGGAGCGTTGTCTCTTTCTAAAGGAACCATCACCCATACTTATAATCTTTTACAAAATGAGGGGCTGGTATGTCTGACTCAAGGACGAGGCAGTTTTGTAGCTGCCGCCCCTACCTCCGAGCCAAATGGCCCGGGTTCGCGTAAAGACCAGGCCATGGAGGCGATTGACGATCTGCTCTGCCAGCTGAGCGAGTTGAACTTCAGTCGCCAGGAGATCCAAATCTTCCTGGACTTGAAGCTGCGCGAGTTTTATGAGGAGGGAGGAGGGCTCAATATAGCCCTCATTTCGAGCTGCCTGGAAGAGCAGAATCTACTCTTAAATGAGGTTTCTCCTCTGGTGCAGGCTGATTTTTATAATTTCAGCTTTGACTATGTCCTCAGTGGTCAGGTTAGCTTGGGAGATTTTGACCTCATTATTTGTTCAGAAGAGATTTATTATAGCTTAAGGATGCGAGCGGACTTAGGAGATGAGTCACGCATCCTGCCTTTGTGTTTTTGCCCGGATGCGGTCAGCATTCTGTCTTTGGCCGGCCTGGCAGAAAATACCCGTGCTGGTATTTTGAGCTTCAGTAAGAGCTTTTCCGAGCGTATGCGCAAGGATTTTTACACTTACTCGCAAGCCGGACATCTCGAGTCCCTGGAATTGTTAGTAGATGATAAGCTGGATGACTTCCTCGCGGATTGTGACGTGCTTATTTTCTCCACAGCCAACCGGGAATACCTCAACCGGCGTCAAATGGCCAGTATTGATGATTTTGTTAAGCGGGGAGGCGAACTCCTCAATTATAGACTGCAAGGTGAAAGATCTTCACTCCTGGGTATTCGCATGAGCCTGGAAGACCTTGCGGACAGTGGAAAGGATAAAGTGTAAGTATGAGTGAGAAGAAGAACAAATTGGTAATCGGCGTAATCGGCGCTGATGTCCACGCCGTGGGCATCCGTATTCTAGATTATGCTTTTACCGCTGCCGGCTTTGATGTAACCAATCTGGGCGTAATGGTTTCCCAGGAAGAGTACATTGCCGCCGCTATCGAAACTGACGCAGACGCTATTGTCGTTTCTTCTCTTTATGGTCACGGTGAGCTGGACTGCCGCGGCATGAGAGATAAGTGTGACGAAGCCGGCCTCAGCGATATTCTCCTGTATGTAGGAGGTAACATCGTAGTAGGTAAGCAGAATTTTGAAGATGTCGAAAGACGCTTTAAGGATATGGGCTTTGACCGGGCCTTCCCGCCTGGAACTCCCCCGGAAGAAACTATCCACTGGCTGAAAGTTGACTTAGGCTTGCCTGAGGATGAGCCCCAGGCCTAAGCGAGAAAGGCCTGGCAATGGAAGTTCTATTACTCAGCGACTTTGGAAGTACTTTTACGAAGTTATGTGCCGTAGATCCCGAGCGGGAAGAAGTAGTAGGTACAGCTTCGGCCTTCACTACCATTGAGACCGATATTTATGACGGCTACCGTACGGCTCTGGATGACCTGGAATCGCGCGTAGGCAAGCTCGAGATCATCAGTCACGAGTCCTGTTCCAGCGCTGCCGGTGGTCTGCGTATGGTAGTTTCCGGTCTTGTACCGGAGTTGACTGCGCAAGCAGCTAAGGATGCGGCTTTGGGCGCGGGCGCAAAGGTTATCAAAGTCTTTTCTCATGAAATGACTGACGACGACCTTGAGCTCTTAGAGAAACTACAGCCGGATATCTTCCTTCTTACCGGAGGCACAGACGGTGGCAACAAGTCTTGTATCCTGGAAAATGCGGAAGCCTTGGCAGATATTAAATTTGCCAAGCCGATCATCGTAGCTGGCAACCGCTCTGCTAACCGGGCCATCAAGAAGATGTTTGATGCGGCCGGTCTTGATTATGTGGTCTGCCCTAATGTACTGCCGCGCTTAGGCGTGCTCAACATCAAGGCTGCTCAGGATGAAATCCGTCAAGTCTTCCTCAAAGAGATTGTCAAAGCTAAAGGCTTATCACGTATCAACGACATGATCTCTAACATTATCCTGCCTACGCCAGCGGCTATGCTATCTGCCATGCAGGTTTTAGCTGACGGTACGCCGGAAGAGAAGGGTATCGGTAATTTGATCGCTGTTGATCCAGGTGGAGCCACGACTGACGTTTACTCTATCGCTGATGGTAGCCCCACAGATGTAAATACCATCGTGAAGGGTCTGCCGGAGCCTTATGAAAAACGTACGGTTGAAGGTGACATCGGTATGCGCTACAGCATCAACGGTATCGTAGAAGCAGTTGGTTTGGAGACTATCGCTCAAAGAGCAGGACTTGACAAGGACGAGGTAGCGGACCTGTGTGAAGAGTTATCTCACCATACAGATCGGGTGCCAACCTCCAGCAAGCTGCAACAATTAGATGATGCCCTGGTCTCTTCGGCTATTGAGGTTGCAGTGACCAGACACTGCGGTGCGATCGAGGAAGTTTTTACGCCTATGGGTAAGGCGTATGCGCAAACCGGCAAAGACCTGCGTGACGTCAAGCGACTGGTTGTAACCGGTGGCGCGGTCATCCATAGCCCCCAGGCGCATCAATTGGCGCGCTACGCGGCCTGGAGCCCTCAGAATCCGGCATCGCTCCGTCCCCGTGAATTTAACGTATATCTAGATAAGAAGTATATTCTTTCCGCCATGGGCGTATTGGCCCAAAATCATCCCACTATGGCTCTCAGAATTATGAAGAAGGAGTTAGTTAAAGAATGATCGATATCAGAAATAAACGCTTAGATGATAAGGAATTCTTCCAGGAGAGGGAAGAAGTCCTGCAAACTTGGCCTACCGGTAAAGAAGTTGACCTGGAAGAGGCCTTCAAGTACCACGAAAGTATTCCGGAAGGAAAAGTTTTCTCAAAAAAATTAGCCAAGGCTAAGGCTGAAGGCCGTACTCTGATCCAACCTCGCGCCGGTGTAGCTCTGATCGAGGATCACATTGAGCTCTTGCAGTTCCTGGAAAAAGAAGGTGAAGCAGATCTCTTGCCTTCCACCATCGACAGCTATACCCGTCAAAACCGCTATAAAGAAGCCGAAGTGGGTATTGAGGAGTCACTTAAGACCAATAAATCCATGTTGAATGGTTTCCCCGCTGTTAACCACGGTGTTTTCAACTGCCGTCGTGTTACTGAGTCAGTAGGTGTACCCATTCAGGTCCGTCACGGAACCCCTGACGCCAGACTTTTGACTGAGATCACCTATGCTGGCGGCTTTACCTCCTATGAAGGTGGCGGCATCTCCTACAACCTGCCTTACTGCAAGAATGTACCTCTGGAAACCACTATTCGTGACTGGCAGTATGTTGACCGCTTAACCGGCTTATACGAAGAAAACGGTATCTCTATCAATCGTGAGCCTTACGGCCCTCTGACCGGTACACTGGTACCTCCCTTTGTCTCTCACGCCGTAGCGATCATTGAGGCCCTCCTGGCTGCTGAGCAGGGCGTTAAGGACATTACCGTAGGCTATGGCCAGTGCGGCAACCTGGTCCAGGACGTAGCGGCTCTTAGAACTCTGGAAGAGCTGACCAATGAATACCTGCGCAAGGCCGGTCATGACGAAGTTAATGTCACTACTGTACTCCACCAGTGGATGGGTGGCTTCCCGGCTGACGAGCCCAAGGCTTTCGCGGTTATTTCCTGGGGCTCCGCTATCGCCGCTCTGTCAGGCGCGACCAAAGTTATCGTTAAAACTCCGCAAGAAGCGATCGGTGTTCCGACCAAGGAATCTAACGCAGAGGGACTGCGCTGCACGAAGCAGATCATCTCCATGCTGGCTGACCAGGTCCTGGTATCTGCTGAGCTGGAACAGGAAGCAGAGATCATCCGCAAGGAAACTCGCTGCGTCTTAGATAAGTGCTACGAACTGGGTGAAGGTGACATCGCCATGGGCTGCATCCGTGGTGTAGAAGCCGGCGTAATTGATATCCCCTTTGCGCCCTGCCGCTACAACGCAGGTAAGATGCTGCCGGCACGTGACAACAACGGCGCAGTTAGAGTCTTCGCTATCGGTAACGTACCCTTTACGCAAGACCTGATCGATTTCCACCGTAGCAAGATGGAAGAAAGAGCGAAAGCTGAGAAGCGTCAGGCTTCCTTCCAGATGGTCATCGATGACGTTTACGCCATCAGTAAGGGCCGCCTTGTAGGCCGCCCCAGATAGGCAAAACTATATTGCTGTGGACGAGTGAGCCCCTTTGATAGGGGCTAGGCTCGTCAGCTCATAGATAAACAAATTAAGAGATGGAGGATCTCAATTTTATGAAAATCGAAAAAATCATTTGCTCTGCAGGCAAGACCGGTTTCTACTTTGATGACCAGAAGGCAATTAAGCAAGGTGCCGGCCATGACGGCTTCAACTATGTCGGTGATCCCGTAACTCCTGGTTTTACCGCCATTCGTCAACCCGGTGAATCTATTTCCGTAATGCTGGTTCTGGAAGATGGCCAAGTCGCTTTTGGTGACTGCGCCGCAGTTCAATATTCCGGTGCAGGTGGTCGTGACCCCTTATTCCTGGCAAAAGATTTTATACCCGTCATCGAGAATAAAGTAGCTCCTGCTTTCTTAGGCGAGAAGCTGGACAGCTTCAGACGTTTAGCTGAAAAGGTCGACCACATGGAAGTTGACGGTAAACGTCTGCACACCGCCGTTCGCTATGGCTTCACCCAAGCTCTCCTGGACGCGGTGGCCAAGGCTCAAAACAAACTCATGTGCGAAATCATTGCCGAAGAATACAACACCCAGCTTTCCGATCAACTGATCCCCATCTTCGCCCAATCCGGCGATAACCGCTATGAAAACGCTGAGAAGATGATCATCAAAGAAGCCGCTGTTATGCCTCACGCTTTGATCAACAACGTAGATGAGAAACTGGGCCGAGACGGTTCTGTCCTTTTAGACTATGTCAAGTGGCTGAGTGCCCGTATCATTGAAATGCGTCAAGATCCCAACTACAACCCTGTTCTCCACATTGACGTATATGGCACTATTGGTGAGGCTTTTGGCAATGAAAACTACACTGCTATGGCTGACTACATCCAGAAACTGGAAGAAGCTGCTAAGCCCTTCAAACTCAGAATCGAAGGGCCCATGGACGCCGGTAACCACGACGATCAGATCAAGTGCATGGCGGGTCTTCGTAAAGAGTTAGACGGCAGAGGCTGCACGGTTGAATTGGTTGCTGACGAGTGGTGCAACACCTTGGAAGACATTATCGCTTTCTCCGAAGCTAAGGCTGGCCACATGGCTCAGATCAAAACTCCTGACCTCGGTGGTATCAACAACACCATCGAAGCGGTACTCTATTGCCAAAAACATAACATGGGTGCTTACCTCGGCGGTACCTGCAACGAGACCGAGCGTTCCGCTCAAGTTTGCTGCCACATCGCTATCGCCACTCAACCCACTCAAATGCTGGCCAAACCAGGCATGGGCGTAGATGAGCCTCTCATGATCGTTTACAACGAGCAATCCCGTATTCTGGCTCAGCTCGCGGCTAAGAAATAGGGCAGTTTAAGTCTCAGTTGACTAAAAATGATTACTTCCGCCGACTTTATTTAGTTTGGCGGAATTTTTATGTTTAGATGTTTTTTGGCTTTGGAAAACCCACTATTTACAGCTTGCTTTAGCATGCTTAGAGTGGAATTAGTAACTCGAGCTGGAGTCTGCTAAAATTGGTCAACCAGCTTATTAAGCAATTAGGCTAATCAAGCTAGCCTGGTTTTTATGGGAGGTAACTTTATGTCCTATTCAGCCCGTATGCAAAAAAACCACTTATACAGCATTCTCCTTGCTCCCAGGGGCCGGGTCAGAATGTCAGATGCCGGGGCTCAGATCGCCCAAATGTATCTTAGCCCCTTTGACCAGCTGATCGGAATCATCGGTGATTCTGGCTCCGGCAAGAGTGTTCTCATCAAGGGTATGTTTCCGGGCCTGGAATTGACCAATGACGATGAGGGTGTGAATGTTCGCCCTCTACCTATCATGGATACTGAGGACCAGGGTTTCTTCAGACCTCATACTTACCACCTGGACATTCGTTTTGAGCTGGGATTTTATCAGCTGCATGAGCTGGCCTTCGCGATCAACTCCGCTCTGGAACGCGGTAAGCGGGTAGTAGTGGAGCACTTTGATCTTATCCATAAGGCTCTGGGCAAAAACGCGGACCTGCTGATCGGGGTCGGTGAAGAACTGGTAGTGACCAGACCCAGCTTTTTCGGACCGGAACCGCAAGATGTTTACAATGTTGTCTACAAGTCGATCAATTATCGACGTATGGCGCACTCAGCCGAAGACCTGGTGGAATACTGCCTGGGCAAGTACGATATGGTGAAGTATAGCCACGGCGACGTCCGCCACGGATTTATCTTAAGTTTCCGTAATGATCCCAAGCTGGACCTGGCCAAACTGGAACGGGAAGTGCAGGATTTAATCGATCAAGACATACCTATTTCTTTTCTGGATGACAATCACGTTCTGATCGGTGACACGCAGCACTATTGCACTGCCCCGCGTATGCACGTAGAACGCACTTCGGATATTAAGAATTTCCGTATCTATCCTCAATTGCTTAAAGACAACATTACTGATCAATATATGTTGGTAGGTATTGTGGGCTTCAGCCCTGAGGTAGAGTTGGTTGATATCAACTCCATCTAGCAAAAAGCACGACTTTGAGGAAGCAAATGAGTAATTACGGGGGCAACTCTGCTTTATATGCGACTTTCCCTGCTGTAGACACTCCCCAAGTGTTGGAGCAACGCGAACGGCAAGTGGCCAAGCGACAAGCTTTTCTGCGACCGGGGTATGTGTATCTGGACTTTAGCCTTAATCTGCCGGGACCTTATAAGCGCAGCTACCTTAGCGATCGCTTTTTTGAGGATTCAGAGCGCCATTTGGCTGACTTATTGGCTAAAGCAGGTTTTGAGCGAGCAAGGGACTTTTCTCTAAGCTCCGAAGCCGGCTTATATCGTTGTTGGGAATTATTCACTACAAAAAGCTTCAATAATAAATTAAACTTGGACGCGGCAGCAGAGCTGAAAAGCTTTACGACAACCTGGGAAGAAAATTTCCCAGCTGCCCGCCTTTGGGATCTAGACGTTTATGCGGAGGACGGCATAAAGCTTTCGCGTCCGGGCCAGTCGCGGCCATGCCTCATCTGTTCCGAACCCGCCTGGGTTTGTGCCCGTTCAAGACGCCATAGCTGGCAGGAACTGTTGGCGGCATCAGAACAATTGATGCGTGAATATTATTGGACCAGTTATAAGGAGCTCTTGCTCAAAGCCGCGCGTCAGGCGGCTCTGACAGAGCTGGAACTTACACCCAAGCCTGGCCTGGTAGACATGGTCAACAACGGGGCTCACCATGACATGGATTACGATTCCTTCCAGCGCAGTTTGACAGCCTTGGAGCCTTATTTCGCGCGCTATCTGGAGATTACCGAAGATTTTCTGCGACAAGAGCTGGTTGTTGGCAGAGAAAGAGACACTGCTGAGCAAGATGATCCACTTGACCTGCGCCCGCTTTTTGAGCGTTTGCAGAGAACAGGGCAGGAGGCGGAAGTAGCTGCGCTTGCGGCCAACCAGGGAGTTAACTGTCATTTGGGTTTGAATTTTGCTCTGGCGCTGCTCTTACCAGCGGCTTTGATGGCATTTGATCAGAACTTGACCGATTTTGCGCAAAATGGCTGCTGGCAGCAGCCTTCTGCGGAGCAGATAGCCTGCCTTGCATCTGATTTGGTAGCTGAATCTTACTTGAGTTGGCGCAGTGAGCAGCCGGAGGCAGCAGGGGGAGCGCGAGAATCTGCTTTTGCAGCCTATCCGCTAATCCTGAAAGGGAGTTTGCCCTTACTACGGTCGGTGCTGGCAGAGCGCGATCCGAGTACCAACGGAGATTACGCGCTGAGCTTGGCCTTGCTTTATCTTATGGCCCATAATCACGATAGTAACCTCTTGCGCAGGGGGGGAAAGGAAGGGCTTCTGTATACACAGAGGGAAGCAGGCAGAATCTTAGAGCGTGCTAGGCGGCCAGGTAGCCAAAGTGCCTTGACAAGAGATCTTATCAGATTTGATCAGGAACTGATAGCCAGGAATCTTTCTCCGGGTGGTTCGGCAGACCTCCTGGCTTTGACCGTCTTTTTAAAACTGATCAGTTAAGTGGGCCTGTGTTAAAATAAACGAATGACAATAGTCAGAGATGGAGGTTGCAGCAGACTTGTCCTATCCTTTAGACGATCGCCAGCAGTCTTATTACGAATCTTCTAATAATGATATACGGGCCAGCGCGGGCAGCAATATGCGTCGCGCGACCTTGATTGCCATGATCGGAATGGTCATAGCTAAACTCACCGGTTTTCTGCGTGAGCTCTTGATCGTCCCTAAATTTGGTTATGGCCTGTTCAGTGACGCCTACATCAACGCCTTTATGATCCCGGACATGCTCTACGAGCTTCTAATCGGTGGAGTAGTAGCGGCTGTACTTACGCCTACCTTGTCGGCGGGTATTGAGAGTGGCAAAGAGAAATCTGCCTGGCGGCAAGTATCGATTTTTATCAGCGTAGCCTCAGTCGTGACATTTATCGCGCTGCTATTGGCCGAGATACTGGCCTCGCCGATCATGCACGTCATGACAGGCGCATATTCCCAGAACGCTTCACCGGAACTCATTCAGATTACACAACTGGCTGTGCCTGTAACCAGGATTCTCTTATTCCAGAGTATCCTGATGATTTTCGTTTCTTTCCTGCATGGTATCCTGTCTGCCTACAAGCGCTTCACGCCGGTAGCGATTGGACCCAGCATCTATAACACCTTTTATATTTTGGCTCTGGTACTACTGGGCCAGGCTTCGGAAAAAGGTATCCAGCGCGTGGCCTGGGGTGTAGTTCTGGCCGCTTTTGGCTATCTTTGTTTTCAAGCTTTTGCCGCGCGAGGAGAGTTGCGTTATTTTTCCTTCTCCCTGGATACCAAAGATCCTGGCTTCCGCCAGCTATTGCGCCTGGCGATACCGACCTTGATTTCCGGTTCGGTGCTACACTTGTCCGGCCTGATCATGAACCGCTTTACCAACGGCCTTAATATGCCAGGCGCGGTCACGGCCATTCGCCAGTGTATGACAACCTGGGGTTTACCATATGCCATCTTCGCAGTTTCAGTGGGTAACATTATGCTGCCGCATATGGCCGGCTTTTATGAGTTGAGTGATGTCAAAAAGGTGCGGCAACTGTACACTTCCAGCCTGCGCCAGGCACTTTATTCAGTAGTGCCCTTTGCTTTAGGTTTTGCCATGCTGAGTTTTGAGACTATTCAGGCTATTTTCCAGTGGAATCCTGAGGCCTATACCAACCAGCAGGTAGCTGCCACAGCTCAGACCTTGGGCTGGTTCTGTGTGAGTATTGTGGCGCAGACGGTAGTATTTATCACTAATCAGGCCTTCTACGCGCGCAGGATCACCAGGATCACGCTCTTTACAGGTTTAGTATCCCTTGCATTAAATCCGCTTTTCCTGCACATCTACATTAATGTAATGGGTAAGGGCCTGGTTGGTATCGGTATGGCTCACGCGTCTTACAGTGTAGTGAATGCCATCCTGGTCTTTATTCTCTACCGCTGGCACCGACCCGCCATGCGGCCCTATCGTCTTTTGCCATTTATCATACGAGTCGCGATGTGCACGCTGACTTCAGCCTTGGTCTTCCATAGTCTGCAGCAGATACCGCTTTTCCCACAAAATAAAATTGTCCAGCTTGTTTTCTTTGGCCTAAAGTTTATGGCAGGTTTAGCCACTTACTATATAACCGGTATTGCAGTTGGGCTAAGAGAAGCCGTAAAACTGCAAGCCAGCCTGCGCCGTGCCCTTGGCTTGCCGAAGTTGGCTGACTAGTGAGTAGAATCAAATTTAAAATTCGCGTGTTTTGGGCTTTGTGACTGCCTTGCGCCTTGCCGCGCTGTTGGTTTGAGGTTTATTAGAACGCTCTTGAGGCTTGGCCTTGTTTTTTCTGGCAGAGCCTTTATTTTCCTGGCGTTTGTTATTTGTCTGCTTACGGCGTTTGTGGCTTTGTGAACGACTGGGGCCACTATTGGAACGGCGAGCGCGGTTAACACGACCGGCCCGATGTGGGTTATAGCGGTCTTCTGCCGATACTTCTTTAAGATAGGTTGACTGCGCTCTGATGCGCGCAGCAACCTCCTGCTCCAGTTCTTTGCTGATAAATTGAGTTTCAGATCGCGGGCGTTCCCAAGCCTGCCGTTCAGGATTGATGTGTAAATTCCGGCAGAATTTGTCAAAAGCAGCCTCTTCTCCTGGTGCCACAAAGGAGACGGCAATACCGCGATTGCCCGCTCGGCCGGTCCGGCCAATACGGTGGGTATAGTTTTCCAAGTCTAGAGGCAGATCGTAGTTGAAAACAATATCGACATCGTCTACATCCAATCCACGAGCAGCTACATCAGTTGCGACCAGAAAATCCAGCTTGCAACCGTGGAAGTCCTGCATCACGCGATTGCGCTTAGATTGAGGCAGATCACCTTGCAAAGACGCGGCACGGAAACCCTGGTCTTGCAGTTTGGTTGCCGTAATATCGGCAGATTGTTTCGTGTTAACGAAGATCAGGCCTTTTTGGCTGGCAAATTTCTTGCTTAGATCCACGATGGCCTCAATTCTCTCAGCTCCATTGGCCATTACATAAAGCTCATGTATATCCGGTTTGTCTTCCGCAATGGCAGCAACTTTAATTTCCACTGCCTGCTTCTGATAGAGCCAGGAGATATCCATAACTTCGCGTGAGAGCGTGGCCGTAAAGAGCCCCATCTGCGCGCCACTCTGTACTTGTTTGAGAATATACTTAACGTCATCGATAAAGCCCATATCCAACATGCGATCGGCTTCATCTAACACCACAAAGCTTACTTGCTCCAGGCTGAGATTGTGACGTTTGAGATGGTCGATCAGGCGACCCGGCGTGGCAATAATCAGCTGAGGCTTTGCGCGCAGCCGATTGATCTGCTCCTTCATGCGAGCGCCGCCGTAGATAGCGAGACTACTGATCTCAGGTAGCCTTTTGGTAAGCAGGAAAATATCATCTTCTATCTGACGCACTAATTCTCTGGTAGGGGCCAGGACCAGTCCCTGGGTCGCTTGCTTATCAGGATCTATTTTCTCAATCAAAGGGATGCCGAAGGCAAAAGTCTTACCGGTGCCGGTAGGAGCTTCCGCGATAACATCGCGTCCTGCCAACATAGCTGGTATGGCCTGTTCCTGTACACTGGTACAATAATGTATATTTTTGGTGGCTAAAGCAGCCACAATCTCGGGATCAATGCCGAGTTCAGAAAAGCTAAGCTCTGTATTTAAATTATCCAAAAGGAACCTCCCTTGCTTATGCAACTGCTTAATTTTACCATGAATGCGTATCAGAGGCGGTTTGGCTGTACTTTAGATACTGTAGCGCTTAACTTAGATGCTATAATGGCTGATAATATATAGGCCAATTGAGCCATAGGAGTAGCAAATATTTATAACACAACTGATAATACACCAGATAAGGCTATTCTCTTATCTCTTTATATTACGGACGGATCCAGCTCGGAAGCAGAGGTCGAAGCCTCTTTGGAAGAGCTGGTTGACTTGTGCGAGGCCTGCGGTATAGAGGTAGTAGCCAAAGATATGCAGAAGCGCCCGGCGCCTGACGCCGCTACGGCGGCAGGGCAAGGCAAGATCAGCGAGTTGGGGCATATGGCTAAATCACTGGGAGCAAATACTCTGGTATTCGATGGTAAGCTGTCTGGCAGCCAGATGGCCAATATCGCAGAGTTGTCGGAGCTCAAAGTCCTGGACCGTACCCTGCTTATTTTGGATATCTTTGCTCGCCGTGCCAGTACCAGTGAAGGCGTATTGCAGGTGGAGATCGCTCAACTGCGTGACCGCTTGACTCGTCTGGCCGGTTCCGGCGAGGCCCTGTCTCGGCTGGGCGGCGGTATTGGTACCAGAGGACCAGGCGAGAGTAAGCTGGAGAGCGATCGACGCCATATCCAGAGACGGATCACTGTGTTGCGTAAGAAACTTAAAGAACTTGAATTAAGAAGAGACTTGGTCAGGCGGCGCAGAGGAGAACGAGAGGCAATCAATATCGCAGTGTGCGGTTACACCAACGCCGGTAAAAGTAGTTTGATCAACGCTCTTTGTGATACAGACTTGCAGGCCTTTGACCAGGTATTTGCTACCTTGGACCCACGAGCCAGACGCCTGCCCATAGAAGGTCCGGAGATACTCTTGTCGGATACGGTCGGCTTTATCCGCAAACTGCCTCATGAGTTGGTTGAGTCTTTCCGTTCTACCTTAGATGAGATCCGCTATGCTGACCTCATTATTCAGGTTACCGATATTTCCGATCCCGATGCTGCTAATGCCTGCGCGGTAGTAGAGGACACCCTGAAAGAACTGAAAGCAGACCAAAAACCACGGCTCCATGTCTTCAATAAGATGGACCTCTTAAGTCCTCGCGCCAGAGAAGTTCTGCTCTTCCGTCCGCGCCCACCGGAGAATGTTAAAGAGTGCTTTGTTTCAGTGGCTGATGGCTACGGTATGGACGATCTGCGACAAACTTTGCTGGACTTGATTTCTCAGAAATGGTCTACTCTGGAAGAAGTCTTACTTCATCAGGAGCAGGCTAAATTAGAAGCTATCCGTCAGAGTGGTTGGATCAAATCACTCAGCTATGAAGATGACGGTATTCATATTAAATATAAAGCGCCTCAAGCTACGCTGGATCGCTTGGCCAAAATGTAGTAAGGAGTGTACTTATGCAAATAATGCAAGGGAAAAGATATTTTGACGCTCCCCCAGTTTATGAGCTCAGAGATATAGTTGCGCGTGGTAAAGAAATATATCCCGATCGCAATGCCATAGTTTATCGGGACCATGGTAGAGGTGATCCTGTTTATGTCACTTACAGCGAGCTATACGATAAAGTGCAGGCCTTTAAAGAAGCCCTGCTTCACCTGGGCTTGCGCCAGGAGAAGATCTCTCTGGTGGGCGCTAACAGCTTTCACTGGATGTTGTCTTATTTGACTATCGTGGACCAGGTGGGCGTGGTTTGTCCGTTAGATGCCATGCTGACTGGACCGGAACTACTCCAACTTTTGCTGCGGAGTCGTTCGCGCGCTCTCTTGGCCGATATGAAGAGCCTGGAAGCTCTGGCGGACCAGATGGTTGATGCCGACATGGTTGAGCACTGGATCCTGATCAACTACGACCCCAAACGTGAAAAAGAGAATATGGAGAAATTCCGCGAACACGTAAGTGAGCTGGGCGCAAATTTTTACCTGTTAGAAGATCTTATTTCCATGGGGCAGGAACGGCTGGATCGTGGTGAAAGGAGTGAAGTCTGGCCCATTACCAGCGACGAGATGGCGGTACTGCTTTTTACTTCCGGAACCACGTCGGAATCTAAGGCAGTCATGCTCTCCAATGCCAATATTACGGCAGACGTCAGGGCGCTTTTGGAAACGGTTGGCTTTAAAGACCCATTGAGAACGCTTTCACTCTTGCCCCTACACCACACTTTTGAGCTGACTTGCGGCTTTCTCAGTGTTCTGTCTTTGGGAGGCCAGATCCATATTTGTGACGGCCTGCGCTATATCGGAAAAAATATTGAGGAATACAAAGTGCACATGGTCATTGGTGTGCCCAAAGTATTTGAGGCGATTTATAAACGAATCCAACAAAATATCGACCGCAGCGGTCAGCGCAAGAGCTTTAAACGTGGCTTGAGGTTATCCAAATTCCTGCTCTTCTTTGGTGTTGATAAGCGAAGAGAAATCTTCTCTGCTATCTTGGATGGCTTAGGCGGTAATTTCTATGTAGCTATTTCCGGAGCTGCGGCCTTGGATAAAGAGATTATTGATTTCTTCTACAATATTGGTATCGAGATTCTGCAGGGTTATGGCCTGACAGAAACTGCGCCGGTTATTTGTGGCTGTAATACTCAGTACAACGTGCGCGGTTCTTGTGGACAACCTCTTTCTGGCGTTACCTTAGCCATAGACGCAGATCATCCTGGGGTACCGGGAGAAATTCTGGCCCAGGGCGATATGGTCATGCTGGGCTACTACCAGAATGAGGAGGCTACCAAAGACTCCTTTGCCTCTGATGGCTGGTTTAAGACTGGCGATATCGGCTACTTCGACAAGAAAAAGAAGGTGCTGTATCTCACTGGAAGAGCCAAGTCCATGATTGTCTTGCCTTCTGGCAAGAAAGTCTTCCCAGAGGAACTAGAAAGTTTGCTTAACGCCAATGAGATAGTGAAGGATTCATTGGTCTTCGGTCAGAACTCCGACAAGGGAGATGTGGTAATTACGGCTAAGATCGTTCTGGACCAGGATAAGCTTGCCGAAGAGAATATCTCTGACGAGAGTCTGGCTGAAACTTTGGATGAATATATTAGAGAAATAAACCGCGATTTACCCAGCTTCAAAGGTATCCGCTCTTATGCCTACAGTTTCCAGGATATGGTCAAGACAACCACGCTAAAAGTCAAACGCCATGTGGAAACAGAACGGATTAAGAATTTACTGCAAAGAGAAAAATTAGGCTGGCGTGACTTAAATGGTGTAAATCTTGACTTGTTAGAAGCTGGACTGCAGCAGGAAAAATCAGCTGCTGACGCAGAAACAGCCAGCGCTGAGCCGGAGCTTGGTAAGGCACAACTAAGACCGACACCCGTAGACAAGTTGGCAGCATCTAGAACTACGCTTAATGTTGCGGCAGGCTTAGACTGGGATCAGCTGGAAACCCAGGATATTTACCTGGCAAAAGTTGAGAGTGTAGCTGCCTATGACCGAGAGTTAAGACGACTCAAGCGAGAACTGGATGAGGAGTTGGCTATTGATATCTTGCGTCAGGGCCAAGAAGAAGACCTGATCTACATGAAGGAAAATGAGGAGCGTAAGACGCTGCAAAGCCAATACCAGGACAATATCGAGCACCTGCACGAGGAGTACAGACAAAAATTACTGTCTTTCCGCTCCAAGAATGAAGATGAGAATCTGCAAAAGAAAAACCTATACCAGCAGAGCAACAATGCCCTTATCAAAGACTTCTTCCGTGATTTGGGAGAATTTAATCAACATCTGCCTGAACATAAGAGTATGACAAAAGAAGAGAAGCAGCAGCGCAAACAGGCAGAGAAAGCATTGAAAGCCAGCCTTAAGGCTAACGCCGCCGCGGATAAGAGACAGCGTAAGGCCTTCAAAAAGCAGCTTAAAGATCAGCACAAACTCTTTGAGTCTCAGATTAAGCAACGCAAAATAGAGCGTCAGGGCCGTTATAAGGCTTATCAAAAAGAACTGAAGCAGCGCCGTGAATCAGACCAGAATCAGTATGAAGAGCTCAATCGGGACATTAACAAGGCTCTGAGCGCTAACCGTCAGCTGAATCAGGAACTGCGTAAAGAACAGTCTGACCTGCTTAAGCATATTAAAGAAAAAAATCGGCAGTATTAAGCACTACTGCTGATTGACTTTGCTAAATTTTCGGAGGGAAGTAGATGACTAGTAGCCAAGTTCTGACTGCCATTCTTGGAACTTTTGCTCTAAGGCAGCATTTAGCTCCTTGGCGTCATCAAAATCGCCACCCTCTATACAAGTAGCAAAATAGAGGGTCAGATTCTTAGGATGACCTTTCTTGTCGCGGAAACGCGGTAGTTTCTGGCCGGGAGGCCAGATATCGTGGCCGCCCTTAATATAAACAGGTAAAATAGGAGCCTTGTATTTATAACCTAAATAAGCTGCTCCGGATTCAAAATGGCCTAGCTTGCCATTACGGCTACGCGTTCCCTCTGGATGGATAAGGATGTTGTTACCTTCGGCCATGGCATTCTTAGCGATAATGAGGCTACGAACAGCGCCTTTGCCTTTGCGGTCCACTGGTATACCTCTGGCTGCAACGGTCATTAGCTTACCTATGAGTCCGTAATCGGTCTTGAGGTCAGCGCCGATCAAGGCACAAGTACGGTCGCAGTGGTCGGGAGGAAGAGACTTTAAAATCCAAACGGCATCAATAAAGGTAACGTGGTTGGCGATGATCACATAGGGACGATCTTGAGGGATATGCTCTCTTCCGATGATCTGCCAGTTAGCGCGTCTCCGAGTCAAGTTAGCCACAAAGTTAAGCAGCCAATTCCCGAAATAGGTGCGTGGACCAGGAATGTGGGAATGAGCCAACCGCTCATTCCTCTCTTTGGCTTTTGCTTTTCTTTCACTGTAAGCTTGCAGGCTATCTCTATCTTCCATACGTGGCTATACCTTTGCTTCAGGATCAGTTGATTGCTGACGTCGTTCTTGCCAGGCCTCCAAGGCGGCCAACTTGCGGGCGGCGGGACCACCAACTTGCTTTTTCTCTAACCGTCGCTCTTGAAAAAAATCTCGCAGGAGACGGCTGGAATCCTCTGCCAGGAGGCCTTCTTCCACCAGAGGCTTAGGTCCCAGATCCAGCAGGAAGAGTTGACAGGCCGAGACTACAGCGCCGGTCTTAGCTTGCCGACAAGCAAAGACCACCCGACCGATATGGCTATTAAGAATAGCGCCGGCGCACATTGGACAGGGTTCCAGGCTTACATAAAGGGTACAGTCATCTAAATGCCACGTACCAAGTTTGTCAGCAGCCCGTCTTATGGCCAGCATTTCGGCGTGAGCGGTTGGATCTTGTCGATAGTTCGACTCGTTTTTGGCTCGCGCGACTATTTTGCCCTCACAAATTAAGACCGCCCCCACGGGTACATCACCCAAGTCGGCGGCAGCTCTGGCTTCTGAGAGGGCCAGTTCCATCATAGCGTTATCAAACTCGCTAAAGGTCACTGTAGTCACTTAAGTCCCTTTTTCTCTTGCAACTGGCTTAGCTTTTCCATAGAATAATACAACGTAACATTTTAGACAAACCAGGCGGACCACAGACCTTGTGGGGTGGGGTCCCTTGGATACTTCTATTAAAGGAGATATAAGTTTAATGGCGTTGAAAGAAGGACGTTGCTATAACTGTGGTTCTATTCTCATGCTGGATCCGCAGCAGGAGAAAGGGCACTGCATCTATTGTGACGCAGTTTTTGATAACAAGCTCGCTTTTGAGATTGCGACCAATCCTCAAGGCTATGAGTTCAAAAATGAGAAGATGGAAAAATACACAGGTCCCAACCTGGATCCGACCAGTCAGACAGGTGCTATAGATGAGGACGCCCTGCATGCTGCCATTGATCATAACGCCGCCAAACGGGCACTTAAGCAGCAAGATAGCGTGGGAAAGCCCAATCTGTCTGAAGAGAGTATTCCCGAGCTCAAGGCTTCTAAGAAAGCTGTGCTGATTACTATTTTAGGTATTGTGATCTTTTTTGGCCTTTTCTTCGCCATTGCTATTCCCAAAATTAATCATCGCGAAGAAGTGCGCAAACAACTTACAGCCAACTTCATCGACGCCGAAAAACTACCACTCACTTATGGCGAGAACTTATTGATCCGTGGTGGCGCCAACGACACTGTTGTGATGGCTTTCAAAGAAAAACCGGAGGAAGATACTGTAAGGAGCTACTGGGAGACTTATGCTCAAGAGCGCGCCAAGCTTCTTGATCTGGAAGGCGACGCTAAATATAAAGGCCTGGAAATGGAAGTTATCTCCGCTGATGGCGGTTACCTGCTCACTTGGACTCCAGAGAATAAGTTGAGCGTCGAGCCCATACAATAATGGCTATACTCTCTGAGTTAGAGCTATTTTCCTTAGACGATCTGGAAGCGGAATTAGGAGCCAGGAGCTTTCCTGATTTTGTCGCTCGTTCTGAAGCAAGCTTTAAGACGCAGGTCAACCAGGTCATTAGTGAACTGCTGAAAAGAGAAAGCCTGGAGATGGTTTTCATTTCCGGACCTACCTCTTCCGGCAAGACGACTTTTACCAACCACCTGGTTCGCAGCCTGACCAAGCAAGGCCGCACGGCCTGCCTCCTGTCCATAGATGATTACTATTTCGAGCAGTCCACCGAGTATGACGCCTGGGGTCGACCTGATATGGAAAGCATTGATACCATAGATATGGCCTATCTGAGACAGGATTTGGGTATCCTGGCTCAGGGCGGTGAAATTGTCATGCCGGTTTTCGACTTTAAAGAACGCAGGCGTCATATTTTACTTGAGCGTACCTGTCGCTTACAGCCAGGTGGAGTGCTGCTGGTAGAAGGCCTGCATGCCTTATCTGACGAAGTGATTGGTACGTTAGATCCGGAAACTTATCTCACAGTATTTATCATGCCTTATGCCCAATTTATTGAAGATAAGCGAAGCCTTTCTCCGGAAGACCTGAGAAAATTGCGCAGAATTTCTCGTGATGTAAATTATCGCAGAGCCACAGCGCTTTCAACCTTAGATTATTGGCCGGCTATCGCAAAAGAAGAAGCTGCTACCATCACAGCTTACCTGGGCCGCGCGGATTTCTATATTAATTCCTTCCTGCCTTATGAGCTGGTGGTGATAGCCCCAGCAGCGAATCGAGCCATTCAGGACTCTCTGGTGCTTTACGAACAAGGTACCTTACCTCCCTCGGATAATGTCAAACCTGGTGTGTATTATGCTGACCTGGAAGCGGCAGTGGCAGATGCCAGACGCTTGTCTCAGGTAGCAGAACTATTGCCCAGTGTTGACAGCTCTGTAATACCGGAGGATTCTATTTTACAAGAATTCATTTAGGGCCGCTCTGGGGCCGGGTACCCGTTGTTACAGTGTTTTTGGGCGGGTATCGATATACTTCAAACAACAAGTAGCTAGGAGAAGCGGAACGGTAACAAGAGACCGCAGAGCTTCCTGGAGCGTAAATATTAGACATTTATTTAGGAGGAAAGAAAAATGACTTTAGAACTTACAGATAAAAATTTCCAAACAGAAGTATTGGAAAACAAAAATCCTGTTTTGGTAGATTTCTGGGCCAGCTGGTGTGGACCTTGCCGTGCTACCGGTCCCATTGTTGATCAATTGGCTGAGAACTACGAAGGCAAACTGGTCGTAGGTAAGGTAAACGTTGATGATAACCAACCTTTAGCCGAGCGCTATAAGGTCATGAGTATCCCCACTCTGATCATTTTCAAAAACGGTGAGATCGTTAAAGAAATGGTTGGTGCTAGACCCTATGATGAGTTGGCTGCTGAGGTAGATAAGGTCCTCTAAGATCTGCTAATTCAAAGTAAACAAAAGCAAAAGGCGCAAGTCTCAAATCGAGAACTGCGCCTTTTTTACGAAATGAAAGCTTGTTTCTTATTGAGAAAGCCGAACGGTTGCTACTTCTTAAGCAAGGGCCTTAAAGGCATGTAAAGGAAGCCAACAGCTACGGATATAACTGCTCCCTTGATGAGGTTGAAGGGCACGAATACCCAGGTGATCAGACTGGGCAGATCGTGCACTAGCGTGTTACCACTGGCATTAGTCAAGCTGATGATGGCATCCATTTGGAAACCCATCACGTTGACGTAAAAGGGAATGTTAATGAAGTAGTTAAAGACGCAACCAACCAGCGCCATGGCCAGAGTGCCAAAAAACATGCTTAGATAGGCTGCTCTACGGGTGCTGTGCTTTTTATAGATAAGACCGGCCACAGCTACAAAACTGCTGCCGATAATAAAGTTGGCCAGTTCTCCCACGCACATGGTTGTGGTGAAGGGAAGATGCAGTAAATTCTTTACAAATTCTACAATCACGCCTGCTAAAGGTCCCATGCTGAAAGAGGCGAGTAAAGCCGGAATCTCACTGAAGTCAAATTTGAGAAAAGCTGGCATCAGCGGAACGGAAAACTCCAGCAGCATGAGCACAAAGGCGAGGCAGGAAAGGATTCCTAGCTTGGCAATAGTATGAGTATGCGTTTTCTTTTGCTCAAGGGTGTAGTTTTTAGCCTCATTGGCTGTCAGTGTGGCGGTTTTTTCTTGGTACATTTTGTTTCTCCTTAGGCTTTAATTTGCCTCAGGGCATAAAAAACCCGACCCAATAAGAGTCGGGGTTTTTACATAAGAAGTTAACAAATTAGCGTTTCCTCTCATCCAGACTTTACTGTCGGTCAAGGACTCTCACCTTGTCGGATCATTGCGGATCTCGCGGACTCAAGCTTTTCTTGCTAATACCGCCGGTAGGGAATTGCACCCTGCCCCGAAAACGCCTCCATTCTAGCACTGACTCCGGCCTCTTGCAAGGCGACTAAAGACCTTTGACACTGTAAGCCGGCGTAACCAGCAGTTGACCTATACCTGTGTTAGCAAAATCGAACTTCTGTTCCAGAGCCAGAATCAAACTTTTGACCTTATCCTGGGGAGTTACGATCAGAATCAAGGCTATCTGTTCCTCCAGCTCTACATTCCAGAAGGTTTCCTGCTTTTGATGGCTGCTGGATCTGGTTTTAAAAATAGTGGCGCCGCTGGAGCCGTTGTCTTCGGCAACCTGGATTACTTCATCAACCAAAGAAGGAGTCACAAAGACATGAATTATACTAGGCATGTTCAATCTCCTGTCCATAGAGGCCAACTACCCGGCTTAAAGGGTAGGCGTACTGGATACCGGTGTTCTCCTTGTGCATCTCAAAATGATGCTCCAAAGCGGCGGATACCTTGTCTAAGATTTCTGTTTCCAAAACCATGAGCACTACATCTTTTTGTGGCTCGATCGGGAAGTCAAAAAGCATTTGGCTGTGACTGGAAGCGCCTCGCGCGTGAATAAAGGTTGCTCCCTTGGCGCCGGCTTCCTCTGCCACCCCGACAACCTCTTCTCCCAGACCGTAATCTACCACGCAGTGCAAGGCCACATAGCGTACCTCATGCAGCATGGACTCAGTTGATCGAAGTTCATTGAAGCGTAAGTGCTGACCTTGGTCATCTAAACCACAGAAATATTGGAGAGGGCAAGTAAAGGCAATGCCTTTGCCGGCTTCGCGCAAATTAAGTTTATCGGTGGCCAAGTCCAGGATCTGACCGATCTCAGACTTGCTTTGTACAATAAGAATTATGTCCCGCTTGACTTCACTCAGACCCAATATCTGCAAGAACTTACTGGGGCGTGAACCACTGCCTAAGAGCACGGTGGCACCGGTAGAAAAGTGTGCGCGCAGGCCGGCGAGCAACTTAGCGCTTTGATTGCGATCCACGATAAAACAGAGCAGCTCATAATCAGTGAGAGCGGAGCTGATGTCAGTATTAGGAGTTGACACGAGATACCTCCTTCTTGTTTTGTTTACGTGCCTTTACCTTGTAGATTAAACCCAGTATTTGCAGGGATACCAGAGGTGAGGTACAGACTAAGGCGATAACTCCGTAGCCTTTTTGTACGACAAGGGTGGGGTCCAGGGCATAAGCCGCGCCTTGAGCGAAGGTGAGAACGAAGGTGGCGGTCATTGGACCGGAAACTACTCCGCCCGAGTCAAAAGCAATACCGGTAAAGAGTTCGTCGTTAATAAAACTGAGAGCTATAGCAATAATGTAAAGTGGTAATAAGATATACCACAGCTGTAGACCAGGAATAATGATCCGTAGGATGGAGATGGCTACCGCGATAGCTACACCCAAGCTCAGGAAGATCATGACTAATTTGTGTGATATGGCACCGGAGGTCTGTTCCTGAATCTGCTTGGTAAGAACATGCACTGCCGGTTCAGCCAGCACCGTTGTCATGCCCAGGAAAAAGCCCAGGACTACCATCAACCAGGTGGGGTAGCTACGCATGATATGCATGGATAAGAGCTGAGCAGTCTGCATAAAGCCGCCTTCAGCACCAATGGTAAAAATGGCCAGACCAAGGATGCAGTAGATGAGTCCCACAAAGATACGCCCGTATTCTCTAATTCTGGTTTCTTTGGTAAACCCGTTGATCAAAAGGAAAATGACTGTAAGAGGCATAATTGCCATGGCAGCCTGGCGGAACATGGGGCCCGTTACGGCTTTAAAAGGATCGAAGAAAAAGCTGCCGGATTCTGACAGCAGCAATTCACCCTGCAAAGAGCCTTGGCCAGACAGGGTTCCGAGAAAGAGCACTGCAATTACCGCGCCGCTGGAGGCCAGTCCGACCATGCCGAAAGTTTCTGATCCGTCACGTGAAGAGCTACGTGCCATAGCCGCCAGACCGGTGGACAGAGCCAGGAGGAAGGGAGTCGTAATAGCGCCAGTGGTAGCTCCGCAGGCATCGAAAGCCATGGCCAGATATTCTGAGGGGCTAAGTAATGCCAGGACCAGCACGACCAGATAGGCTGACACGAAGAGGTATCTGAGCTTTATTTGCTTAAATATACGCCAGAAGCCCAGCATGACCATGAAGCCTAAACCGGTGGAAACTGCTAACATCAGCTGAGTATAACCCAGGCCGCCCTGCGTCAGGTCATCTATATTGCGGGCCAGGATCATGAGATCTGGCTCGGCAATATTGATCAAAAAACCGAGAGCGAGAGCGGCAGGTAAAACAATAAAGAGCTTACCTGTGCGCGCGAGACTTCGGCTCAGAGAGGAGCCAATCGGAGCGATGCTGGTGTCAATGCCCAACAGAAATATGGTGAGCCCAACTAATACCAGGCCGGCTGCAAATAAGAAACGGCCGCATTGCATGCCGTCTAAAGGGCGGAAAAGTAATTGGAGCACCAAAACAAATAGCGTGACGGGCAAGACGGAAGCAAGCACTTCTTGAAATTTTTCTTTGAGTACGGTCAAAACCTTCTCCTTAACCATCTTTAGAAGTGGAAGCTAAAGCCACTCGCATATATTGTGCAAGCAGTGTGGACCCCGTAACCGTAGGTCAAGTAGCTTCGTCCAGATGGGCTAATTTTAGCAGTTATGATGGAGCTCTAGCAAATGTTTGCTCTGTTCACATGATAGAATGCTTACTGTGAACCTGTAACAAGCAAAGGAGCAGTAAATAGAACAATGCAAACAGTTGATCTACAGCATCAAAGTGGAGGTGGCTATGATCCACCGGCAAATCCTGGTGGCAAAGACTGGTTTCTGCGCTTCTTTAAAGGAGTGCTGGTGGGAATTGGCGCTATCTTGCCGGGACTGTCCGGTGGTGTGCTGGCAGTTATCTTCCGTCTATATACGCCGATCATGCGCTTCTTGGGCAAGATAACCTATCGTTTCTCAGATAATCTACGTTATTTTCTACCGGTAGCTTTGGGACTAGCGGGCGGAGTCTTTATTTTCGCTTTCTTTGTGTCCGCTGCTCTGGGCTCTTATGCCAGCTTTTTTACCTGCCTTTTCGTTGGCCTGGTAATCGGCACCTTCCCCTCTCTTTATCGTGAAGCGGGAGCCAAAGGTCGTCAAACACGCAACTTTGTCTATCTTGCCATCGCGGCCTGCCTGATTTTTGCCTTGATGCTGGTTGGAGAGCGTCGACTGACTCAGGTTGAGCCTAATTTACCGGTTTGGTTTCTGGTAGGAGCCATTGTTGGCCTGGGCGTTATCGTGCCGGGTCTCAGCCCGTCTAACTTTTTGATCTATTTTGGCCTTTATAAACCTATGTCCGATGCCATAAAAAGCCTGGACTGGCCGGCAGTTATTCCTATTGGCATTGGTGGCCTGGTCAGCGTATTACTCCTGACCAAGCCGGTAAACTATCTGCTGGATAAGCATTACGCAGCCATTTATCACACTATCCTGGGACTGGTAATTGGTTCTTCCTTAGCTATATTGCCTACGGTTATCATTCCCGGCCTTAGTTCTGCTAAACTAGCGGAATTAGGCTTGAGCTTACCACTAGCCCTCTTGATTTGCCTGGGCTTCCTTTTGGTTGGTGTTCTTGCTTCTACGGCCTTCAACCGCTTGAGCCCCGATGAGGCGGAGGCTAGTCAAAAATAGCCTGTCCCGCCAACGTTGACAATTGGAATAAGTGATGTTTTAATGACTTTGGCTAATGAGCCTAGCTGATTAGTCAACAATATTTTGCTCATGCACAGCACGGTTGCTATATAAGGAGGTAAACCTATGCCACATGTGATTTCTGATGCCTGCATTATGTGCGGAAGCTGCGAGGGTGTTTGCCCTGTAAGCGCTATTTCTGCCGGTGATACCCAGTACCAGATCGATCCTTCTGTCTGCATCGACTGCGGCGCTTGCGCCGGTGTATGCCCGGTAGGCGCTATTTCTCAGGAATAGTTAATTTGATCTTGACCAGTCATTATGATTGGTTTGAAAAGGTCGACCTTGCTGGCCGGCCTTTTTATTTTCCCGGATATTTTTGGCGTAGGCGTTCCCAAGTGGCCAAATTGCCTCGTGGCAGATCTTCGTAATCTGCGCGAATAGCCGAAGCGAGTTGTCCATCTTCTTTTTGGCCATAAGCTAAAACGAAGTCATAAAAACGGCTAAAAAATTCATCGCGTGAAAGTGAGCGATCCAGGAGACCGTTTCTATAGAAGTATTTACCAGCCTGCAGGAAGAAATCAAAGTTATCCCAGTCAGTGGGCGGTTGCAAATTATCCTGACCTGATTCTGGCAGGGAAATTCCAAAATACGCAGCATCTTTTTGGGCCAAATTCTTATTTAATTCTAGAATTAGTTCTCGGGAACGCTGAAAAACACCTTCGCTGTTAAAACGCTCAAATACGGATTCCAAGTGCTTCAATTCTCGCAATTCCTGATAAGTCAAAAGATCAGTGGCTAAAACTTCGTATGGAGCTTCTCTCTCCCAGATAAAGCCACGCTTAGCGGCATCTGTAGCCATGGCTGTTCCTTTTAACACTTTAAGAAAGCCCAACTGGATCTGCTCAGCACGGCTGGTGAGGATGAGACGGAAGGAGCGAGCGATGGAATCCATATCCTGCTCTGGCAGTCCAAAGATCAAATCAGCGTGGCAGTGGACGCGACCTTGCTCTGCCAGTATCTGCAGTGATCGTAAGATATCAGCTGTTTCGGGAGCACGGTTGACTGCGCGTAAGACGCGAGGAGAAAAGCTTTGTATACCGACCTCAAACTGGAACAATCCTTGAGGCGCTTCTGCCAAGAGTTCAAAATCCTTCCGCTCCAGGAGTCTGGCTTCAATCTCGAAATGGAAACGCGTAAAAGGCGGGAAATTCTGCTCTCCTTTGAGATAACTTTTATAAGTGTTAGCCAGGTTTTTATCCTGAGTTAGGCGCTCTTGAGTATGATCAATTAAGAAACGCCAAATCTCACGCGCGCGACTAGGAGCGGCGTTAAAGCTTCGGTCAATAAATTTAACCAGAGGGGTAGCCTGTTCCATGAAGTAACCGAGCTCCGGTTTTACCAGATCCAAACTTCTCACTCTCAGTTTATGGTCCAAAGAGGAGAGGCAGTAAGAACAGTTGAAAGGACAACCACGTGAACTTTCGTAGTATACGTAGCGATGTTCTAAGTTTTCGAGACCATTTGGATAGAGGAAAGGCAATTGGTCAAGCGGAACTATTTCTGGATCCGGGCAATGGTGGAAATCACCCAGATCATCCAGCCAGGCAAAACCGGGAATAGGGTATTTAGCCTGAGCCTTAAGTTCCAGTAGACGGGGAAGGAGCAGGCTATAGGGGAGTTCACCTTCACCGGTGGAGATGATATCCACACCTTCAATTTCCCGTAGACTTGCTTCAGGGCTATAAGCTACTTCAGGGCCACCCAGGCCTATAAGCAGCTGGGGTTGCACTTGCTTTAAGTCTGCGACAATACATTTGATCAGCTCAATATTCCAAATATAGGCAGAGAAAAAACAGGCGTCAGCCTGGCAATCACAGATTTTATTGAGGATAAGGTCTTTGCTCTGGTTGATATTGTGTTCCAAAAAGATCAGCTCCGGCAGTTTAGCTGCGGGGACTTTGGCGCGCACATAGTTCAGGATAGAACGAATTGCTGGGTTGGAATGTGTAAAACGGGCATCCAGAGCCACAAAAACGACTTTTGCTCCTTTGTCCCTGCTCGAGACAGTAGAAGTTGTGAGTTGAGGTGTTTTAATTTGTTCCATAATTTCACTTTTTATCTGATATTTATTTGAGCCATTATACTCCAGCTATACTCCAGCGGTCATCTGGAGTACGAGATAACTGTTGCTACAAACTTAAGGCATAGGCCGAGATAGGGCAAATTTTTGGAAATTTAAGTAAAAAATAGCAGCTTTATTGAGCCGTTATAGGCTTTTTGCTAGAATTGAAGTTATGAAATGTCAATCGAGGAGGTAGACAGATTATGGATTTTAACTTATCCCCAGAGCATCAGATGGCCAGGGACCTGTTCCGCTCTTTTGCGGAAGCGGAGGTGGCTCCTTATGCTGAGGCTACGGATGAGACTCACGAGTTCCCGCGAGCCATTGTTGACAAGATGCAGAAGTATGGCTATTTAGGTATTCCATTTCCGCGGGAATTAGGTGGACAGGGTTGTGATAACCTCACCTACGTCCTTTGCGTAGAGGAACTGTCTAAGGCTTGCGCATCTACCGGCGTGGTAGTATCAGCCCATACCTCGCTTTGCTCAGATGCCATTTATAAATATGGTACAGATGAGCAAAAAGAAAAATTTCTGCGTCCTCTGATCAGTGGCCAGAAATTAGGGGCTTTTGCCCTGACCGAACCGGGCGCCGGTACGGATGCGGCCGGTGTTCAGACCAGAGCAGAGCTGGTGGATGGCCATTATATCCTTAACGGAAACAAAATTTTTATCACTAATGCCAAAGAGGCGGACACTTATGTGGTTCTTGCCATGACTGATAAATCCCAGGGCACCCGTGGTATTTCCGCTTTTATCGTGGAAAAAGGTACGCCGGGCTTTGACTTCGGTCCAGCTGAGAAGAAAATGGGTATCCACGGCTCATCCACACGTGAATTGATCTTCATTGATTGCAGCATCCCTCAGGAAAACCTTTTAGGTAAAGAGGGCCAAGGCTTTAAGATCGCTATGTCTACCTTAGACGGCGGCCGTATCGGTATCGCCGCGCAGGCTCTGGGAATCGCGGAAGGCGCTTTCGATAAGGCAGTAACTTACGTAAAAGAGCGTAAACAATTTGGCCGTCCTTTGGCTAAGTTCCAAAATACGCAATTTACCTTGGCTGACATGAAGACCGAGATCGAAGCGGCTCGCTATTTAGTTTATTACGCCGCCTCACTCAAGGATGCCGGTCAGAGATACAATACCGCTGCTGCCATGGCCAAGCTCAAGGCAGCAGAAACAGCCATGTTTGTAACCAACAAGGCTGTCCAGCTCTTAGGTGGTTATGGTTATATCCAGGGCTACGAGGTAGAACGCATGATGCGTGACGCGAAGATTACCGAAATTTACGAGGGAACCTCTGAAGTTATGAAGATGGTTATCTCAGGAGATATTTTACGTTAGGAGAAGCGGGATGAAAATTGTAGTTTGTATTAAGCAAGTTCCTGACACCAACGAGGTACGCCTGGACCCGGTCAAGGGTACGCTGATCCGCGAAGGTGTTCCCAGTATTATGAACCCGGACGATAAGTCGGCTTTGGAAGCCGCTCTCCGTTTAAAAGATGAATACGGTGCTGAAGTAACCTGTATCTCCATGGGCCCACCTCAGGCCGATGCCGTATTACGTGAAGCTTTTGCCATGGGTGCCGATCGTGGCATTCTGGTAAGTGACCGTGCCTTCGGTGGTGCTGATACCTGGGCCACATCTTCAACTCTGGCCGGCGCTATTCGCAAACTGGACTATGATCTGATCATCACTGGCCGCCAGGCTATCGATGGTGATACAGCTCAGGTTGGACCTGAGATCTCAGAACATCTTGGTATCCCTTGTGTGTCTTACGCTGAAGAGATCAAATTGGTTGATGATGCCGTTGAAGTAAAAAGACAATATGAGGACAGCTACCACATCGTACGTGCTAAACTGCCTTGCCTGATTACCGCTTTATCTGAGTTAAACCAACCGCGTTATATGACACCCGGTGGTATCTTTGCTGCTTATCGGGAAAAAGAAGTGGATATCTGGGGTCGCGCGGATATAGATGTAGAAGACGAAAATATCGGCTTGGGTGGTTCTCCGACACGAGTCGCCAAGTCCTTCCCCAAGAGCTTAAAAGAAGCTGGCGTGACCATCCAGAAAGATGTGGATGAGTCTGTTCAGTTTATTGTTGATAAGCTTAAAGAACAGTATATTTTATAGGAGGAAACCGCGATGGATTTAGAAGCATATAAGGGTGTTTTCACTTTTGCCGAACAAGTAGATGGTAACTTGACTCCGGTTTCTTTGGAGCTTTTAGGTATTGCCAGTGACTTGGCTGAGAGTTTGCGCGAGCAGGTTACAGCGGTACTATTGGGCAAGCAAGTCCAAGACCTGGCTCCCGGCCTTATCGCTGCCGGTGCTGATAGAGTAATTGTGGTAGATGATCCGGAGCTCGAGATCTACCGTACTGAGCCCTATACTCAGGCTATTTGTGCCGTGATTGAGGCTTATAAACCGGAAATCTTCCTGGTTGGTGCTACGGCTATCGGCCGTGACCTGGGACCCAGAGTAGCCGGTCGAGTACATACTGGTCTTACTGCTGACTGTACAAAACTCGAAATCTGTGAGTTGGAAGATGGCAGTAAACAGTTCCAGATGACCCGCCCCGCCTTTGGTGGCAACCTGATGGCTACGATTCTCTGCCCAGACTTCAGACCGCAAATGGCTACGGTTCGCCCTGGCGTAATGGTACGCAAAGTCGCTGATCCTGACAGGAAAGGCGAGATCGTAAACTTTGACGCTAAGCTGGAGAAGAATAACTGCTATGTTGACGTACTGGAAGTGGTTAAGTCAGCTCATAACAAGGTAGATATTCAGGATGCAAAAGTTCTGGTCTCCGGTGGACGTGGCGTCGGTGATCCGAAAAACTTCGCGATGTTGCAAGAGTTGGCAGATGTCTTAGGCGGTGAAGTTTCCGCTTCCCGCGCAGTCGTTGATGCCGGCTGGCAAGGTAAAGAACGTCAGGTTGGACAAACTGGTAAGACTGTACGACCCAACCTCTATATCGCTGTGGGTATTTCCGGTGCTATCCAGCACTTGGCTGGTATGGAAGAATCGGATTACATCATTGCTATCAATAAAGATCCGGACGCGCCTATTTTTAAAGTAGCGGATGTTGGTGTAGTGGGCGACCTCAACAAGATCGTTCCTGCGCTGACTGAGGCCATCAAGGCCGAACAAGCCAAAAAATAATGCGAATAGCTGTAATTACCGGCGCCTCGGTCGGTTTGGGCGCGGAATTTGCCAAGCAGATTGCCCAAACCGCGGGCCCGGAACAATTAGATGAGCTATGGCTAGTAGCAAGAGGGGCAGAGCGTCTCAGACAAATGGCAGACACTCTGCCTTTGCCTTGCCGTTGTTTTGCCCTGGATCTGACTGAGGAAGCGAACCTCAAGGAATTAGCCAAGGCCTTTGCTGATGAGCAGGTAGATATCCGCTATTTGGTCAACAATGCTGGCTATGGCACGCAGGGGCCTTTTGCCGAGGTGGAGGAAGCTAAACTTATGGCCTGCCTGGACCTCAACATCCGAGCCCTGGTGCAGCTGACACATATGGCTAAACCCTATCTCAGCAGGGAGTCACAGGTTTTTCAGATATCATCGGTATCGGCCTTTATGCCACAGCCCAATTATGCTGTTTACTCATCCTCAAAAACTTTTGTGCTGCATTTTGCCAAAGCCTTAGAGGCCGAATGGAAGCGGGAAGGTATAAAGGTGGTTGCCGTATGCCCTAATCTAATGGCTACCGACTTTTGTGAACGCGCCGAAATGCCAGTCCAAACCTTAAAAGTTAAGGCATTAGGCCTGGAACAGCCAGAAAGGGTAGTGCGAGTTGCACTGCGAGCCGGCCGGAAGGGAAGGGCGGTCGCGCTTTCTTCTTTCAGCGGAAAGCTATTACGGCTGGCAGGTAAACTGCTGCCTCATAACTTTATACTTTGGATTGAACGGGTCTTGAGCTTATACTAGTCCTGCAAACCTATTTTATTAACAATTTTATATACAAGGAGGTAGACCATGCCAAAGACCAAGACTGTGGCAGATTTATTTGTCGGTTTGGCGACCAGGAGCCTACCCACTAACTGGGATCAGTTAAGTCAAATGACTGTAAAGTCCATTCAGCATGATTCTCGCCGTATAGAAGCGGGAGATATTTTCGTGGCCGTAGCCGGATTTGAAGCTGATGGACACCATTATCTGCCCCAAGCTCAAGAACGAGGAGCGCTTCTGGCGGTGGTTGAAGAGCCGCGGCCTGATCTGGACCTGCCTCAAGTATTAGTGGCCAACAGCCGCTTAGCACAAGCCGAACTGGGCGCCAGTTTTTATGATCATCCCAGCCAAGAGTTAAGCGTCTGCGGTATCACCGGTTCCAACGGCAAGACTTCCACCAGTCTAATGTACAGGCAAATCATCGAGCAGGCGAAGGGACCTTGTGGACTTATTGGTACAGTGGCCTACGAATCGGGTACGAGCACTGTAGCTTCCAATCTAACGACCCCAGACAGCCTGGACTTGCAACGCTATCTGCGTGAGATGAGTGACAACGGCTATCGCTATGTTGTCATGGAAGTATCTTCCATCGGTCTGGATCAAGACCGACCTCACGGGACGGCTTACGATGTTGCGGCTTTTATCAACATAGGACGCGAGCACCTGGATTACCATGGTGACTTGGAACACTATCTCGCGGCCAAGAAAAAACTCCTGAAGTTACTTAAACCGGAAGCTGTCGTAGTGCTTAACTTAGATGATAAATTGTTAGCACCTATGGCAGAGGAGTTGAAGCATCCCGTCTTGACCTTTGGTACTAATTCCAATGCAACCCTGCGAGCGGAGAATGTGGATCTCAGTACCGGCTTCGCGCGCTTTGATCTGGTATTTGATCCGCAACAGCTGTCAGCAGAAGGCAGAATTAAATTGGCTGTTAAGACAAGTAAATCCTGGCAGGTACAGCTGAAAGTGCCTGGTTTCCATTCGGTGTATAACGCCTTGGCCGCCGCGGCTTGTGCCCTGGTTACAGGCGCCAACCTGGAAGAATGTGTGTTAGGACTTGAAGCCTATGGCGGAGTTGAGCGCCGCTTCCAGCTGGTCTACGACGGAGATTTCCGTATTTTTGATGACCACTTTGCTAATAGTAAGAATATTGCCATGACTCTCACTACTTTGAGCAAAATGGATTATCGCCAGTTGGTTATATGTTATGCTGTGCGTGGAAAACGTGGTGTTACTGTAAATCGTGAGAATATAGAAGCGCTCAATAATTTTATACCACAGTTGAAAATCAAAGAATTTATCGCCACCAGTTCACAGGACGTAGTAGGTCATTACGACGAAGTGCAGCCAGAAGAACTGCTGGTATATAGGGAAGAAATGGCCCAAAATACTTTAGAGGATCGCTTCACCGACACCTTAGACGAGGCGATGGAGTTAAGTCTGGAAGCGATGGAACCGGGCGATGTCCTCTTGCTGGCTGGTTGCCAGGGTATGGATGCCGGAGCCAGGATCGCTCTCAACAAGTTGGCTGATCGCTATCCCCAGGAACGTGAGAAAATCTTATTGCCCCTGAAGGATAGAGTGTGCGGGTGGTAGAGCTCAAGCCTTGGCTCGGGCTTGGAAAGCCCAAGTCAAGCGCCCGTGTTGACAAGGCTCTTAAATACTAGTATTCTTTACTTTGCTTTAGAGCAATACTCCTCCCGCTGACACGTGTTATGAGACCAAAGGTACGCACGGTAGTGGGATCAATGAGGTGAGAAAATGAAAAAAGATATCCATCCCAAGTATGGTAAATGCGTAGTTACCTGTGCTTGTGGCAATACCTTTGAAACTGGCTCCACTGTAGATAAGCTAAACGTAGATGTCTGCTCTGAGTGCCATCCTTTCTATACTGGACGTCAGAAGTTAGTTGATACCGGTGGACGTGTAGATAAGTTCAGAAAACGTCAGCAAGCGGCTCAGAACAAGGATTCTCAGACCGAAGCTTAGCAAACCTATTTTGGTAAACAAGGAACAGGTGTTATTTCCCGTGAGGGAAAGTGACCTGTTCCTTTTGTTTTGCTCAGAAAGGGGAGCTAAACAATGACGGTTCGGGACTGGATCCGCAAAACAACTGACAGTTTGACTTCAGGTTTAGAGCTAGAGCGGGAAGAAGCCAGACAGGAAGCGCGTATTATTTTGGAGGAAGTATGCGGCTGGTCCTGGGCAGACCAACTGCGTTTGGCAAACTGCGAGTTGGACGCGTATGCCTTAATGGAATTAGACAAAATTCTTGACCGACGCTTAAAACACGAGCCCTTCACCGCAATCTTTGATTCCGCCTATTTCTATGGACGTAAGTTTCGCCTACAGGCAGCCACCCTGGCGCCTCGCCCAGAAACTGAGCTCTTAGTGGAATGGGCTTTAGAAATCCTAGATCAAGCAAACAGGTCTCTGATATCACCTCTCAGGTTGGCAGAACTCTGCGCTGGCTCGGGAGCGCCAGGTTTAAGTCTTTTAGCTGAACTTAAGCAGCAGGCTAAACCGGCAAAGCTGCTACTGCTGGACCTGTCAGCTCAAGCCTTAGACGCGGCTAAAGCTAACGCGGAAGAGCTTGGCCTGGCAGAGGATTGCCGCTTTGAAGAAGCCGATCTCTTCCCCCGGCAGGCTGAGGAATTTGATATAATTTTGGTTAATCCACCCTATATACCGACAGCTGATCTGGATCAGCTCATGCCGGAAGTAAAAGATTACGATCCGCGCCTGGCCTTAGACGGAGGAACGGACGGCTTGGACTTCTACCGACGTTTAGCGGCCGGGATCAGACCTTATCTGGCTACCGGAGCCGCGTTGCTCATGGAGCATGGCGCCGGACAAAGGCAGGCAATATGCGAAATTTTTAAGACCGCCAGCGAGGAGTCTAACCCTTATATAAGTTATCGTGACGACTATGCCGGCTGGGACAGACTGATAGCAGTCAGTTATCCTGTTTAATAGAGGAAATACTATGGAAAGAATACAGACAGACGAATTATATGCCAGGCTGGAAGCAACTTATAATAGCCTGAGCGAGAAAATGAGTGAGCCAGAGATCGCTGCTAATCCAACCGAATATCTTAAGTTGGCTAAAGAATTCAGTGATATTGAGCCCATGTTAAAACTCTTACGCAAAGAACGTGCCTTGGATAAGGAATTGGCTGATAACCAGGAGATTTTCCAGGAAACAGACGATGCTGAGCTACGGGAGTTGGCGCGTGAAGAGATCTCACGTATAGAAGAAGAGCAAGAGAAACTGCAGACTGAGATTCAGATTGCTCTGATCCCCAAGGACCCGCTGGATGAAAAGAACGTAATTATTGAGATACGAGCCGGTACAGGTGGTGATGAAGCGGCGCTCTTTGCCGCTGAGCTTTACCAGATGTACCAGTACTATGCGGAGCAGAAAGGCTGGAAGACAGAGCTTTTGGAAGCCAGCGAAACCGATATCGGTGGCTTCAAGGAAGTTATCTTCTCAGTTAACGGTCAAAACGCCTACAGCAATCTTAAATTCGAATCGGGTACCCACCGGGTCCAACGCGTTCCGCAAACCGAGTCGGGTGGACGTATCCATACTTCTGCTGTAACTGTAGCCGTACTGCCGGAGGCCGATGACGTGGAAGTTCACATTGATCCAGCAGATCTGGAAGTTGATACCTATCGCGCTTCCGGTGCCGGCGGCCAGCACGTAAATAAAACTTCTTCGGCGATCCGTATCACCCACTTGCCTACGGGCATCGTGGTAACCTGCCAGGACCAAAGATCACAGCACAAGAATAGAGACCGCGCCATGATGATCCTCCGTTCTCGCCTTTTGGAAATTCAGCAGGATTCGCAAAACGAAGCAATTGCCGAAGAACGTAAGAGCCAGGTAGGCTCAGGTGATCGTTCCGAGCGCATTAGAACTTATAACTTCCCGCAAGGCCGGGTAACCGACCACCGGGTAGGACTCAGCCTCTACAATATCGACGAAGTGATGGCCGGCGGTATCGAGCCCTTCATTACTGCTTTACAGGCTGATGCCCAGGAGAAAGCCCTGGAGAAACTCTAATTTGTCAGAGGCTATCTATAAAACGCGAGTAATCAACACCCGTGACCTGCCGGAAACTGCACTCGCACTAGTGCAGATGCTGGCGGGTCCGGCCCAGGCTATTCAGAGGGGAGAGCTGGTTGCCTTTCCCACAGAAACGGTATATGGCCTTGGAGCTTCGGCCTTTATGCCAGAGGCTATCTCCAAGATATATGAAGTAAAAGGCAGACCGCAGGACAATCCTCTAATCGTTCATTTAGCCGATCTGAAAGATTTGGAACAGGTGGCTCAAGATATTCCTGATATCGCCTATGAGCTGTTTAAAGCTTTTAGCCCTGGTCCCTTAACTTTGATTTTGCCCAAGAGTGACTGTATCCCTTACGAAGCTACGGCCGGCTTGGATACAGTCGGCATTCGTTTCCCCAAAACAGCGACCAGTCGAGCGCTGATTCGCGCGGCCGGGCCTCTGGTTGCTCCTTCCGCCAATCTTTCCGGTCGCCCCAGCCCTACGCGGGCAGAGCACGTCTTGAGCGACTTGGACGGCAAAATACCTTATATACTGGATGGTGGCAACTGCCAGATAGGACTAGAATCTACCATCTTAGACCTGACTCAGGATCCGCCGCAGATCTTACGCCCCGGTGGTCTTACTCAGGAAACTTTGGAAGCCTTTCTGGCAGAAAAACTAACGCGTTTTCAGGCTAAGCCCGGCGTAACCGGCCCTGCCAAAGCTCCAGGTATGAAATATCGGCATTACGCTCCTAAGGCCCTGGTTACTGTTTACCAGCAGGAAAATCAAAAGCAGGCTTTTGCTGATTGGATAGAGGCCAGTTCCGACAAGCGAATCGGCCTTTTCCTTTCAGACAGAGAAGCAGAAGAATTTTCTGGCTATTTGACCTCTCGCTTAGGCGAGGAAGCTGCCAGCCATAAGCTAGCTCATTTATCTTTTATCCCGACAGAAGGAGAAGTAAATCCAGCTTTTCAAAAGCCCATCCTGTTATACAGCTATCAGGGTGTGACGGAGGCAGCGCACGACCTTTTTGCCGCTTTTCGCTTTTATGATGAGCAGGGCGTAAGCCAAATTTTTGTACAAGGCGAAGAAGTCAGCGGCGCAGGACAGGCCTACATGAACAGACTAAGTAAAGCCGCAGGCGGGGAAGCGAAGCCTCTGGAAGTCTATAAGCACCACTAACCTCTTGCCAAGGGCAGGCCCTTGTGATAGACTTTCTAGCGCAATTTCATATTTGCAACCCCTTGCGCTCAGCAATCTGAGTCTGAGTGCCATTAGTCCGAAAGGAGGTGACAGTAGTGAATAGATCCTACGAACTTTTGTATGTTCTTAAGCCTGATCTGGGCGAAGAAGGCCTGGCAGCCATGGATGAGCGTATCCAGGGCATTATTAACGCCAACGGTGAAGTTTCCGAAGTTGATGTTTGGGGAACTCGTAAATTAGCTTATGAGATCCAAGATTACAAGGAAGGTTATTACGTGGTGGTTGAATTTGCCAGCGAGCCAAGCTTCCCGCAAGAACTGGAACGTCAACTGCGTATCAACGATAGCGTTCTGCGTTATCTCATCAGCTCTTTAGAAGAGTAAGAAGCAGACAAATCCCATAGTCGGGATAGTGCAAAAAACGGAAAGGCTAAAGATGAACAAAGCAATTTTGATGGGACGCCTTACAAAGGATCCCGAATTAAGAACAACTTCCAATAACGTTTCTGTCTGTTCCTTTACAGTAGCCGTTGATCGGCGCTTTAAGAACGCTCAAGGTGAGCGAGAAACAGATTTCATCCCCGTAGTTTGCTGGCGCAACACGGCAGAATTTGTTGCCCGCTGGTTTTCCAAAGGCCAAAGGATTGCCTTAGTTGGTTCCATCCAAGTACGCCATTGGGACGATGAGTCTGGTAAGCGCAATTTTATGACCGAAGTGGTCGCGGATGAGGTTTACTTTGCTGACTCCAAGTCCAGCGGTAACCAAAATAACTATGACGATAACGGCGGCTATAACAAGCAGGCAAACTCCAATCCCATCCCTGAGGGAGACGGATTCCTGCCCACGACAGATAACGACGAATCCTTTTTGCCTTTTGATCTTTAAGCAACGTTTTTTGATTTGAATTATTTTTGAAAGGAGGCCTCAATGGCCAATCAAAGAAAAGGTGGCGGTGGACACAGAAATTTCCGCCCCCGCCGCGGCAGAAGGAAAGTATGCCTTTTCTGTGCCGAAAAGCGTGATCACGTTGATTATAAGGACGTAGATACTTTACAAAAATTTGTCTCGGAGAATGGCAAGATCCTGCCCAGACGTACTACCGGCGCTTGCGCTAAGCACCAGAGAGCAGTAACTACCGCCATCAAGAGCGCACGTAAAGTTGCTCTGATGCCTTACTCAGAATAGGAGCAAACAGATGAAAGTATTACTGCTAGAGCACGTTGAAGACCTGGGTAAAGCTGGTGACCTGGTAGAAGTAAAACCCGGTTATGCCAACAACTATCTCCTGCCTCGTGGCTTAGCTGCTATCGCAACCAAAGCCAACATGAATGAGATCAAGGCTAAGCAGCGCGCTGCTCAAGCCAGAGCTCAGCGTGAGCTGGAAGCTGCCCAAGAGCAGGGCAAGAAACTCCAGGGCAAGGTCGTTGTCATCAAGGCTAAGAGTGGTGAAGCTGGCCGTCTCTACGGCACCATCACCAACCAGGATGTAGCAGACGAGTTGCTGCAACATGAGATTGAGGTTGACAAGCGCAACATCCAGATCTCCGAAGATATCAAGACTGTAGGCAAGTACGAAGCTCAAGTACGCCTGCATCCTGAAGTTACAGCTGATTTTGTGATTAGTGTAGAGGCCTTGGAGGAGTAGCCGATGGCTAACGCTCCAAGCGCTTCTTTTAACCGTGAACCGAACAGCCTGGAAGCAGAACAGGCTGTACTCGGTTCGGTTTTGGCTGATAGCAAGAATCTCTACCACGTGATCTCTCGTCTGATTCCAGACGATTTTTATTATCCTAATCACCGTGATATCTATATTTCAATGCAGAACCTTGCCTCAGCCTCCGCCCCTATAGATATTATTTCTTTGGCTAACGATCTTGACAGACGTCAGATCCTGGACAAAGTGGGCGGTGTAAAGGTCTTATCTGACCTTAGTAATTTTATTTCTATCCACAACACCGAATATTATGTTGACCTGGTTAAGCAAAACGCGCAATTGCGTCAGTTGATCAAGGCCTTCCGCGAACTGCAAGCCTATTGCTACGGTGAAGAGGCAGAGGTAGAGCAGGTGATCAACATGGCAGCCATGCGCCTGCAACAGGTCCGTGGTAATGAGCGCGCTGGTGATTTTGAACGTGTCGGTGAAGTAATCATGGCTCAGATCAATGAGCTTATGGAGATGTCCAAGCAGGAGAAAAGCCCTCTGCAAGAGACCGGCTTTGCCAGCCTGGACCAAAAACTTGGAGGACTTCGCAAAGGCGCTCTCTACATTTTGGCCGCCCGACCCGGTATGGGTAAATCCGCCTTTGCCTTTAATATCGCACAACGCGTGGCTTCTATCTATCAAGTGCCTACGGCGATTTTCAGCTTGGAAATGTCCAGCCAGGAAGTCAGTAGCCGCTTCCTTTCAACATATTCCATGATTGAGTCGGAAAAACTCAATACAGCAGATCTCAGTCAACAGGAGTGGACGAGGCTCAGCGAAAAAGCGGCGGACTTTTTCCCTACACCCATTTTTATCAATGACCGACCGGCCATTGGACCAATGGAAATGCTGGCCCGCTGTCGTGAACTCAAGCTCAATGAGCCCGACTTGGGCCTGGTAATTGTGGACTATCTGCAGTTGATGTCTTCTGACCGCTCAAGGGCGGATGGGCGTCAACAGGAAATCTCAGATATTTCCCGTAATCTTAAAATTATGGCCAGAGAACTGGATGTACCTGTATTGGCACTTTCTCAGCTCAGCCGAGCCTGCGAAGCCAGGTCCAATAAACGGCCCATGCTGTCTGACCTAAGAGATTCCGGCGCTATCGAACAAGATGCCGACGTGGTCTTGTTCCTTTATCGTGACGCTTATTATCCCGACGATGAGGCGCAGGGAACTCAAGCTGCTCAAGTTTCAGAGCAAGCCGAACTTATCATCGCCAAGAACCGTCAGGGTGCCACGGGCACAGTCTATCTGGGCTGGCGTCCGGAATACACGCTTTTCTACGATTTAGATCCTCGAACTGAAAACCGCGAGGCTCCACCTTTCTAAAATGGCAGCCCCACGCTTTCGTGAAGATTCGGGGCTTTTCATGAGCCTGCGACAAGAACTCTGCCGAAGACTTGCTTTGGACGGCAGTCATTTTGTGTTAGCAGTTTCCGGTGGAGCGGATTCTATGTTCCTGGCTTATTTTTTTATCTGGCTGAGAGAGTTAGCGGATATCAAACTTAGCTTAGCTCACTATAATCACCAGCTGCGTCCGGGAGCGGATGAGGTGGAGAGCGAGGCAATAAGTAATTTTTCCCAAACATGGAATTTACCTTATTTTGAGGAGTCAAGCTCAGTGCTGGACTTGGCTAAAGAGAGAAAAGCGGGAGTGGAAGAAGCGGCTCGTTTTGCTCGCCATACTTTTTTAGAAAACATCCGCCAGAAAGTAGAGGCCACTGATCCGGCCAGGCCCGTTTATTTGGCTATTGGCCATAACGCAGATGACCTCCTGGAAACTCTGCTGATAAATCTTGGCCGCGGCGCTGGTATTGCGGGACTGGCCTCTATGCCATATTTTGACGGACGCATTGCGCGTCCCTTGCTGATCCTTCCCCGTACAGATATTCGCGCTTTCCTAAACCAAAGAGATATTAGTTATTTTGAGGATGCCAGCAATGAGAGTCCGGAATATTTGCGCAATCGTATTCGTATGGAACTTATTCCGCTCTGGTCGGATATTCTGGGTTATACGCCGCTAAAACAAGCTTTTAACTTAAGTGAGCACATGCGGGAAGAAAGTCTGGCTTTGGACGAACTGGCTGGACTTGCCTTAGAGGAAACCGTGTTAACTGAAGGTGGATTGAATTTAAAAGCCCTGGATGCCTGGCCGAGTGGACTTTATTACCGAGTTATTGATCTTTACCTGAAGCGCCAATTAGGGCAGGATTACCAACTGCCGGCTGCCAGTTTCGCTGTTTTGGAAAGGAAATTAGAGCAGTTACCATGCAGGGCATGTATTACTTTAGCCGGTGCCAGGCAACTGGAAGTTCGTGACTGGTATCTAAGGCTACGCTAGACTTACCCTTGTGGCGTAGTTGGACTATCACTGATATAATCAAGCATAGGCATAAAGGCGATTGTAAGTTCGGGACGGGTTTCCCTTGTACCGAGCTTTCTTTTGCGCTATTGTATGCGAATGAATTAAGGCTAATAGTCTCAAAAACTAGAGGTAGGCGGAATATTATGGATAAGTCTAAATTAAGTGCTGCGATTTATACAGAGGCAGAAATTAGGCAAATGGTTAAGCGCGTTGCCGAGCAGATTGAGAAAGATTACGCGGGCGAAGAAGTGGTGCTTATTGGTGTACTTAAGGGGTCAGTGGTCTTCATCAGTGACCTTATGCGTGCCCTGGACCTGGATGTATTGCTGGACTTTATCGTAGTTTCTTCCTATCAGGGAACCAAATCTACGGGTGTGGTAAAAATCATTAAAGATGCCGATATCGAAATCAGTGGCAAGCATGTGATACTGGTTGAGGACATCGTAGATACGGGGCTCACCTTAGCTTATCTGCGCGATCTCTTCCTGGCCAGAAAGCCTGCCAGCCTTGCTATCTGTACAGCTTTTGACAAGCCTGACCGTCGTCAGGTGGCTGTGCCTGTAGACTATATCGGGCTGGAAGTACCCAATGTCTGTGTAGTTGGTTACGGATTGGATTACGAACAGAATTACCGCAACTTACCTTATCTTGCGGCTTACGAATTTTAAGCTAACTCTATTTAGAAGGAGTTGTGAATGCAAAACAATAAACGACCCCGTAGTGGAGCGTCATTTTATCTGATCTTAATATTGGCAATCATTTTGTCGAGCATGTTTATGAGTTCGCGGACCAGCAATGATCAGCGGCTTTTATCTGCCATAGAGAAGGATATTACTTCCGGCAAGGTGCAGTCAGTAATTATCAATGGTAATGAGCTAGAGGTCATCACTCGTTTCCAGGATGGTAATGCTCCTGCTTCCTATACCAAAACGATCAGCCCCTATATGCTGGAGTATTACCACCAGATGCTTAGAGCAGCGGTGGATGCAGGCAAGATCGAGAGCTTTGACTATAGACAGCCGGCAGACTTTACAGGAGTATTTAATATCTTCCTCATGGCCTTGATGATCGGCTCCATGATTTTCTTTATGTATGTCAGTTTCTCCAGCCGTAACCAGGACGGTAGAAACGCGCTCAATTTTGGACGTAGCAAAGCTAAAAAACAAAAGCCCCAAGATAACAAAGTCACTTTTGCCGACGTGGCCGGCGCGGATGAGGAGAAGGGCGAGTTACAGGAACTTGTTGATTTCCTTAAGAATCCCAAAAAATATACCAGTCTGGGCGCTAAGATACCTTCCGGTATTTTGTTGGTTGGCCCTCCGGGTACAGGTAAGACCCTGCTCGCCAGAGCAGTAGCCGGTGAGGCCGGTGTACCTTTCTTTACCATTTCCGGTTCTGACTTCGTAGAAATGTTTGTCGGTGTCGGTGCTTCCAGAGTACGTGACCTTTTTGCGGACGCGAAAAAACAAGTACCTTGTATTATTTTCATTGATGAGATCGACGCGGTTGGCCGTCACAGAGGCGCTGGCCTCGGGGGTGGGCACGATGAGCGCGAGCAAACCCTGAACCAACTGTTGGTTGAGATGGACGGCTTTGGACCTAACGAAGGTATCATTGTCATGGCAGCTACCAACCGTCCGGATATTCTGGACCCCGCGCTTTTACGTCCCGGTAGATTTGACCGCCGTATCACCGTTAACCTGCCTGATATGCAGGGCCGTTACGAGATTCTCAAGGTTCACTCCAGAGGTAAGCCGCTGGCTTCCAATATCAACCTGATGGATATCGCCCGCATTACTCCCGGATATAGCGGCGCGGATCTGGCCAACTTGCTTAATGAGGCTGCTCTCTTGGCTGCTCGCCGCGATGCTAAACAAATTGTGTACTCAGATATCTCCGAAGCGGTCTATAAGATTGCGATGGGCCCTGAGAAAAAGAGCCGCGTGCTTACCCAAGAGGAGAAAAACCTCACGGCCTATCACGAAGCTGGCCACGCTATAGTAGCGAGACAAATTTCTGATCGCCAACAAGTGGAACGTATTTCTATCATTCCCGCTGGTGGAGCTGGTGGTTATACTGCTTACAAGCCGATTGAGGATTTGTCTTTCGAGACCAGAGATAATCTCTACAAGATGATCATGATCGCCCTGGGCGGTAGAGCCGCTGAGCAGTTGACTCAACCGGATATTTCCACAGGCGCTTCCAATGACTTGCAGAAAGCCAACCAGATTGCCAGACAGATGGTCACAAAATATGGTATGAGTGATCACGTGGGCCTCTTCGTTACTCAGGATGAAGGCGAAGTTTTCCTCGGCATGGAATATGGTCATACCAAGCAATATAGTGAGAAGATGGCAGCTGAGATCGACGCGGAAGTTGCTAGACTCCTCAATCAGGCCTACAAGGAAACTGTCGAGCTCTTGCAGAAAGGCCGAGTCTTGCTGGAAGAAACCGCCAAACTCCTGCTCGAGAAAGAGAAAATTGAAGGCCCTGATTTTGAAGAGATCTACAAACAATATGCTGTGGACTTCAAACCGGCACGGGGCGGCAAAGATGCTATCTTTATCTCTGAGTTAGGCAAAGAAGCCGCTGCGCAAACAGACACAGAGGCAAAGCCGGATGATAAAGAAGATACTGAAACTTCCGAAAGTGAACAGCCACAAGAGGATTCAGACAAAGATCAATTGCCGGATAAACCCACTGACGGCTCAGATCCTGATCAAGATACCAAGTAATGGGATAAACGATAAGGCTAAGCGCAGTTTGCGCTTAGCCTTTGTCCTTACTGCTTAAACCTCCGTCTGTTGGGTCGGAGGTTTAATTTTTGCTGGCAAGATCAGGATCCCTTTAGCTCATCGGTGATGCTTAAGTGTTTGGAGTAGTGATCGGTCCGGGCAGTTAAATGATCACCTACCTGACGGATATTTTGCCCCATGAGGAGGACCAGGTCACCTTCTCTAAGTTCTTGCCGCAGATAGTTTTCCAGATCTTCCGGTTTGGCCATAAAGCGAGCTTTGCCGCCAGCTTCATTGATTTTATCGGCGATAGTCTTGGCAGAAAAACTACGATCTTTTTCGCGATCGTCATAGACTTCCAGAATGACGGTCTCAGACTCATTTTTGAGTGCTTCGACAAAGCCTTCGGCCAGGCCCTTGGCACGAGAAAAGCTGATAGCCTGGAAGCAGGGAATTAAACGTTTGTAGCCCATCTCTTTGGCCGCGGCTACCGTAAGTTTTACGGAATCTGGATGGTGAGCGTAGTCGTTTACTACCAAAGCACCGTTATAAGTCCCACAGATAGTAAAGCGGCCTTCCGCGCCGCGGAAGACACGCAAACTTTCTTTCGCGGACTCAAAGTCTGCTCCGGCCAAGTGCGCCAGCAGTACAGCGGCTGCCGCGTTTTCTACGTTAAAGCGCGCGGGTATGGAAAGTACAAACTGACCCAGGTCCTGGCCTCGGTAGCTTAGCTTGAAGTGAGGCAGACCCTGTTGGTAACCAATTTCGCCAATTACCATATCCGGTCCTCGCTGCCCGATCTGGTCTCTCTCATAGCCAAAATAATAGTAATCTAACTGCTCCAGCTGACCTGGCTTGATTTCTTCTACCATTGTCAGCAGCTTTGTTATATGTGGGTCAAAGCTAGGTAGGACTACTTTGGTTCCTGGTGCTTGCAGGCAAAGATAGTTAGCAAAAGCGCGAATCACGTCATCCATGTGAGGGAACAGGTCAACATGATCGTGGTCCAGATTAAGTATGGCGGTGATCGTAGAAGCAAAACTATAGAAAGAGTAGTTAAATTCGCAAGCTTCTGACAGCAAGAGATCAGCGCTGCCTACATGGACTGTAGATTTAAAGCGATCCAGTTCTGCTCCCAGGTGCACAGTAGCGTCCAGGCCGGCGTCTAAAAGAATATAAGCCGTCATGGCCGTAGTAGTGGATTTCCCATTAGTACCCGCTACATTGATTACCTGATTAAATTCTCGGTTGAGAAGGCCCAGCCAGTCACTACGTTCAATGGTGGGCAGTCCTTGCTCTCTGGCAAAAACCAGCTCTGGATTATCCTGAGCTATGGCCGCCGTATAGACCACCACATCGGGCTGGAATTCAATGATATGGTTAGCGCTGTGGCCTTGATAAATTTTAATTCCCAGGCTTTTCAGATAGGCACAGCGGTCATTGTAGGAACGATCAGAACCTGCCACCAGCTGACCGCGTGATTGGGCGAGTTCCGCCAGACCGGACATGGAGATACCGCCGATACCTACAAAATAAACATGACGTTGAGGCTCCATTAGGTATTTATATTTTTTAAAATCGAGAATAGCTTTCGCTTTTTGATCATGATGATCCATTTTGATAGTCCTTTTCTAGACCAGTCTGCTCTCTTGGAGAAGCAGCTATCGCTTGTAATAGACTCATTATACTGTAGGCAGCGCGCTTGTGCAGAGATGAAAAAACAGAGAAAAAACGTTGCTAAACGAAGGGTTTAGCCGATTTTTAGGCGTTTTTAGCTAAAAATTGCGCAATTCAACGCTCCGTTGCTAGTATTAAGCATTGAAAAAGGCACAATGAAATTAAGTTTGCTCCGTGAACCTGCAGAGACTATAAAGCGCCTTAATCGGCGATTTCGCGCGGCTTGCTTGACAGCCGTAAAAGCGGGTGCTAATATACTCAAGCGACCGCTCCGCCTGGGCTGGAAAGCTTAAGCTGCCTTGAGTGGGCGAGACTGTTTACAGGGAGGAAAAGCATGTACGCTATTATTAAAACCGGTGGAAAACAATATCGGGTAAGTGAAGGTCAGGAGATCTTTGTAGAGAAACTGCCCGTAGAAGCCGGCGCCGAAGTAGTTTTTGATGAGGTTCTCGCAGTAGGCGAGGGTGCCGATATTGCCTGGGGACAACCCTATGTAGAAGGTGCCAAAGTTACTGCCAGCCTGGTTAAGCACGGTAAAGGCAAAAAGATCGATGTCCTCACGTACAAAGCCAAGAAGGGCTACCGTCGTAAGAAGGGCCATCGTCAACCTTACAGCAAATTAAAGATCAATTCCGTAGCGCGCTAAACAGCGTGACCCAATAGACTGGTACAGTCATGGTAGAAGCAAAATTCTATACCGATAAACAAGGGGTAGTCAGAAAGTTTGACTTTTCCGGTCATGCCGGTTATGCGGAGCACGGATTGGACATTGTGTGTAGTGCCAGTTCGGCCATCAGTCAAACCGTGATCGGCACTTTAGATGAGTTACTAAAGAAAAAACCGGATTACCACATTGACCCGCAAAGTGGAAGAATTGTCTGCTGCATACCTGACTACTACAACTACGGAAAAACGGAACAAATCGTTATCGGGGCTCTGATGTATTCAGCGCTCATTGGCATGAAGCAGCTGGAGCCTAATTACGGTGACTATGTAAAGGTAGAGGAATTGGAGTACTTGGAGGATTAGAAATATGATTAGAGTAGACTTACAAGTTTTATCAAGTAAAAAAGGTGTAGGTAGCAGTAAGAACGGCCGTGATTCACAAGCCAAGCGTTTAGGCGCCAAGCTGGGTGATGGTCAGTACTGCTTAGCCGGTAACATTATTTATCGTCAACGTGGAACCAAGATCCATCCCGGCACAAATGTTGGTAAGGGCAAGGACGACACCTTGTTTGCCTTAATTGATGGACAGGTTCGTTATGAGCGCAAGGGTAAGAAGCACACGCAAGTTTGCGTGTACCCTGTAGACCTCGAAGTTGCCGAATAATTAGCTGACAGTTTACTGGCAGATTAGTTTTTACGACCTGAAGCCCGGCTTGTATTTTGCCTGGGCTTCTTTTTTTCATTTAGGAGGTTAACTATGTTTTTTGACCTGGTTCGCATAGAAGTGCAATCCGGCCGCGGCGGCGACGGAGCAGTGAGTTTCCGCAGAGAAAAATTCGTGCCTAAAGGCGGCCCGGACGGCGGTGACGGAGGCAAGGGCGGAGATGTCATTTTGCGTGCTAACGAGCAAAAGTCCTCCTTGTTGGACTTCCGCTTCAAGCATAAATTTGTAGCGGAAAATGGTAACAACGGCATGGGAGCCAAGAAGTTTGGTAAGGCAGGTCAGGATCTGGTGATTGAGGTGCCCTGTGGAACCTTGGTCTACGATGATGAGACTGATGAGCTGATCGTAGACATGGCGGAGCCAGGCCAGGAATTCTTGCTCTTGCCTGGTGGCAAGGGCGGCCTGGGGAATGTTCACTTTAAGACCAGTCGCCGACAGGCTCCCCGCTTTGCCAGAGCCGGTGGACCTGGGCGCAAACTCCAGTTGCGCCTGGAACTAAAGCTTATCGCGGATGTGGGATTGCTGGGCCTGCCCAATGCCGGTAAATCCTCGCTCTTGGCTCGCATGAGCAGGGCAAAGCCTAAGATTGCGGATTACGCTTTTACCACCTTAGAACCGCAACTTGGAGTGGTTGACAAGCATGACCTGTCTTTCGTTTTAGCTGACCTGCCCGGCCTGATCGAAGGCGCGGCAGAAGGCAGAGGACTGGGCCACAGTTTCCTACGCCACGTGGAACGCTGCCGCTTGCTGCTGCACGTAGTAGATGCTGCTCCGGAAGAAGGCCAGCCAAGCCCTTTGGAAGCCTATCGCTCAATCAATGAAGAGCTATCCTCTTTTGATGAAGCTCTGGTAGACCGTCCTCAGATCTTAGTCTTAAACAAGATGGATCTCTTGACCGAAGAAGAGCGGGCCAAGGTGAGCGGGGAGTTCGCGGGTGTAGTTGACAACTACTATTGGATCTCCACGGTCACCGGCGAAGGTATAGAAGAACTTAAGCAGGCGATTTTTGATCTCTTGCCCAGCTTACCCGCAGTGGAGATCAGTGAGGGTGCTGGTGAAGACTGGCAGCTCTACCGCTTTGAAGAGACTGAGCCTTTCTACATCGAAGAAGAAGATGGCCAGGTCTACCTTTATGGTGATTGGATTGAGAACCTCACTAATTCCACCAACTTTGATGACTGGGAGAGCTTCCACTATTTCCAAAAGGAACTGCGGCGCAAAGGTGTAAACCGCGCTCTTAGAGAAGTGGGAGTAAAAGATGGTGAGTGGGTTGATATCGCTGGTGTAGAATTCCAGTTTATGGGAGAAGACGAAGAAGATTAGACCCGCGGCACAGTTTGTTGACCAAAGTGGAATTTTAAACTAAATAAAGTTGCCCTCTTCCTTCAAGCAGTCAATTTTGTTATAATTAAGCGGCTAAATGCAAAAGATTGATCGTAGTATCAAGAGAAAAGTGAGGGAAAAATGGATAAATACATTTGTGACCTTTGTGGTTATGTCTATGACCCCGCGGAAGGTGACCCCGATAACGGAGTAGCACCCGGTACCGCTTTCGAAGATCTGCCCGATGACTGGGTTTGCCCCCTGTGCGGCGCGAGCAAAGATAATTTCTCTCGTCAATAGAGCAGTTTAGAGAAGACTAAAAAAGCGACCTCGGACTCAAAACGGGGTCGCTTTAACTTTACTTAAATTTTATCTTACTCTTTGTTAAAAACAGTTATTCATCTCTGCTCAAGTCAGCCAGCAAAAAGCGGTAAATATCCGCGGCCCGATTCGGCCAGTGATCACAAAACTTCCTGGCCCTCGCTTCTTCAGGCAAGTCTATGTGGATAGAAAGTAGAGTCTGCCCCTGATCTTTGATTTCCAAATAAGTATCGTAACTGCCATGCCCATTCATTTGGTAAAAAGCGTTTACTTCGGAAGCGGCTTTGCTCTCTTTGGATAAAGCCTTGATCTGTTTGCGCACAGGCAGGCTGATCTGGCCGGACAGCTGATCCAGAACCGCCTCGCCGGCGGCGGTTAGATAGCAGCTTTGGCGTACTCTTCCGGAAGCATCTCGCCTCAGCTCGTTTTTCGCTTCTAGAATGCTGACTAATTTTTGCTCAGACAAGGTCGACAGGGCTTCGGCGATGGTAAAGTAATCAAAAAATAAGGTATCCTGGGCCAAACTTTGCAGTTCGGCAGGGCTTAGACCTGGCAGTTCCTTCAATATGGCCAGTAAAATCAATTTTGCTTCATTGGTATTGGCTTCCATTGCCTGATTCCCTTTCTACATTTAGCGGCTGAAACTTAGTATAATTGATTTGTTGGACTTGAGCGACCGTAACGATTCGGTCCTCCTGCCCCGGAAGGAAACGCTAATGATTATTGATATTATCATCGCGATCGTATTCGTTATCTACCTTATTCGTGGCTGGCGCAAAGGTGGTCTCTACAGCATCGGCCTGGCCCTGGCTTTAGTATTGGCCTTTGTCTTGGCTTCTAATCTATCCGGTCTGGTAGCGGAAAAGACTTATAACTTTGCCAAAGACCAGGGGCTTTTTGCCAACATGGAAAATCAGATCACCACTGACCTCAAAGAAGGTGAGACAGTCAATCAAAGTCTGGATAATCTGGGCTTGCCCGAAGCCTATCAGAAAATAATTGGTAGTGATGGCGATGGTATTGTGGGCTCCATGTTAGGAGTGGTAGAAGATCTGGGGGCTGAGAGTAAGAGGCAGGCCGACCTTCTGGCCAGCCAGCTGACCAGTAATCTAATTTTTGTCACAATTAAGATTGTGGCTTTTCTGTTAATTTTTTTCCTGAGTTTTATTCTTTTAAAGGCCCTGCTGCGTTTACTTTCTAAAGCAGTAAACGCTCTACCACTGATTGGTGTTTTCAACCGCGCGCTAGGCCTGCTCATTGGCTTTGCCCTTGCTATCTTGATCACGGGCACCTTGCTCTCACTCCTGCCTGGCCTGCAGGCGAACTGGCCTGGCCTGGAACGCGCCCTGGCAGAGTCCAAGCTGGCAACGGTTATTCGAGATAGCAAACTTTACTATGCCATTTTAGACACAATCTTTTAAGATTCCTTCATAATCCTTGCTTGACAACTAGGACGGCCCGCTCTATATTGTCTATTGTTTAGCACTCGAAAGCGAAGAATGCTAATGACAGATAAAGATTCATGTCTATGGCCCTCACGAGCTGGAACTCATAGGTGTGAAGCAGATATTTAGGAGGATTATCTATGAAAATTAAACCTTTAGCTGACCGCGTAGTCATCAAGATGCTCGAAAAAGAAGAAGTGAGCAAGGGTGGCATCGTGCTGCCGGAATCTGCCAGAGAAGAACCCCAAGTAGCCGAGATCGTGGCTGTAGGACCCGGTGGCGTAGTTGATGGCAAAGACGTGATCATGGAAGTGGAAATTGGTGATCGGGTAATCTTTAGCAAATACGCCGGTACGGAAGTAAAGATGGATGGCGAAGAGTACACCATCATTCGTCAGAGCGACATTCTCGCTATCGTAGAGTAAGCCAGTGATATAAACTGACAGGAGGAAAATAGATATGGCAAAAGATCTCAAATACGGTGCTGATGCCCGTAAATCCTTAGAAATTGGACTTAATAAATTAGCAGATACTGTTCGCATCACCTTGGGACCCAAGGGCCGCAACGTGGTGCTGGATAAGACTTATGGCGCACCGCTGATCACTAACGACGGTGTTACCATTGCCCGTGATATCGAATTAGAAGATCGCTTCGAGAACATGGGTGCTCAACTGATCAAAGAAGTAGCTACCAAGACCCAGGACGCTGCTGGTGATGGTACCACTACCGCGACGGTTCTGACCCAGGCCATGATGAGCGAAGGTCTCAAGAATATCGCGGCCGGCGCTAACCCCGTAATCGTAAAGCGTGGTATGGACATGGCTGTTGATACCGTAGTAGACGAGATCAAGAGTCACTCTCGTGCTGTTTCCGGTAAAGAAGACATCACCAGAGTCGCGGCAATCTCTGCTGATGATAGCAAGATTGGTGAGCTGATCGCTGATGCTATGGAACAAGTATCCGCAGATGGCGTGATTACCGTTGAAGAGTCCAACACCATGGCTACGGAACTGGAAGTAGTTGAAGGCATGCAGTTTGACCGCGGTTATATCTCCTCCTACATGGTCACTGATGCCAAGAAGATGGAAGTTGTTTATGAGGATCCCTACATTCTCATGACCGATAAGAAAATCTCTTCCATCCAAGAGATTCTGCCTCTCTTAGAGCAACTGATCCAAGCTGGTAAGCCGCTCGTTATCATTGCTGAAGACCTGGAAGGTGAAGCGCTGTCTACCATTATCCTCAACCGTCTGCGTGGCACCCTGAACTGCGTAGCAGTCAAGGCTCCTGGCTTTGGTGACAGAAGAAAAGAAATGCTGGAAGACCTGGCCATCCTGACCGGTGGACGCTTCTTCTCCGAAGATATGGGCATGGAGCTCAAGGACGCTAAGCTGGAAGACTTGGGTACCGCTCACAAGGTCACCGTTAACAAAGACAACACCATCATCGTTGGTGGCGGTGGCGAAAAAGCCAAACTGGATGCCAGAGTTGCTCAGATCAGAGCTCAGATTGAAGTCACTGACTCCGAATTTGACAAAGAAAAACTCCAAGAGCGTCTGGCTAAGCTGGCTGGCGGCGTAGCAGTTATCAAAGTTGGCGCGGCTACCGAGACCGAACTCAAAGAGAAGAAATACCGTATCGAGGATGCTTTGGCAGCAACGAGAGCTGCTGTTGAAGAAGGCATCATCGCCGGTGGTGGTACTGCTTACATTGATGCTTTGCACGCAGTACAGAAACTCATGGATGAGACCGAAGGCGATGTACGCACTGGTGTAAGCATTGTAGCTAAAGCTCTGGAAGCTCCTATCCGTCAGATTGCTACCAATGCGGGATTAGATGCCAGCGTTATCTGCGAGAACGTCAAGAACGCAGAGCCCGGTGTTGGCTTCGATGCCCTGAAGGAAGAGTATGTGGACATGATCTCCGCTGGTATTGTTGATCCTGCCAAGGTCACCCGTTCCGCTTTGCAGGCCGCTGCCTCTATCTCCTCCGTGGTCCTCACCACTGAAGCCACAGTAGCTGATATTCCTAAGCCTGAGCCTGCCATGCCCGCCGGCCCGGATATGGGATACTAGAATAAACCACAAAAGCTAGGCAGCTAAACTGCCAGCTTTTTAAGCACATAGTAAAACCCCGATCGGCTTTGCCGACTGGGGTTTTTGCTTTTATTGCTTTAGCCAGCCCCCAGGTCTCTTTGTTATAATGGGTTAAAATACGCTTTTTAGAGGTTTGGGATTCATGGATTTCTCCTTGCAAGAGAAACATAATCGGATAGAAGAAGTATTGCGGGAAGCAAAGTGTGACTATAAGCTTGAGCTCTTTCCTCATCAATTATTGGTAGCGGCAAATGAGGTCGCGGCAGTCAATATGGATCGCTCTCCTACGATCTGTAATGCTAATTTACGTGCCGGAGGCTTAGCCTGGATGATCTCTGGCTATTCATTTGTTTTCCGTGGCCAAAGAGCACACAAGGGAGAAAAACTGATCAGCGAGACTTGGGCAGACGAGATCAAGGCGGTACGATTCCGCCGTAAGCATTTGTTTTTCCGCCAGAATACCGACTTAGACCGTGTGTTTGCCTGTGCCGCTTCAGATTGGTTCATCGCGGATCAGGAAAGCCGCCGCCCCATGCGTCCTTTTGACTTATTGAATCCTGACGAGCCGGAAATATGGCAGGGTTGTTGTCCGGAACTGACTGAATTTAGAGTTAAGCGTTTACCGGCCTGGCTGGATGAGAACACGGATAACGAGTCAAAATACTTCTTTCGTGACTTTCAGGCCGATTATTCAGATCTTGACTGTAATAACCATTTAAACAATACCCGCTATCTGGCTTTTAGCCTGGATGCGCTCTTTAGTTTCCTGGCTAAAGAACAAATAGAAATATTACATAAACTTCAGATCAAAGAGATCCATCTCAATTTTGTGGCTGAGGTCCTGCCGCTGGAGACCGTGAGGATCTTCCTTAGACCACAAACACAAATTGAAGACCAGGAAGTAAGCTTTACTTACCAGGGTGAGAGCGTGAGCTTTAACGAGAAGAGCACCTTCCTGGCCTATGATCTTGAAGGTTATAATCTCACACGTAATCAAGCGGCCTTCCGTGCCCAGATAATGCTGGCGGATGGCGAGTAAGAAAGAGGCAGGCGTTGAACCAAAGCAGGAATAAACGACCGGCTAAGCCCGTTGATAACCGTCCTGAAAGTTGGCGAGAGGCCATTTTAGACAGGCGGCATCTGGCCTTTTTAGGCATACTTATTTTACTGGTTTTAGCCTTGTTTGTGACTTTTATTCTCCTACTGCCTCGCAACCAGGCTAAGCAGGCTCTACGCGCCAGTACGGAATTAGTCACCAAAGAAAAAAGAGATCTTGATGCCCATATTCTGGCCCATGCTCAGCCTTTGAGCGATAATATACTGACTTACCTGGGTGGCGAACTGCGGCTGGAAAGCTACACCGGTCAACAGATCTTCGTCCATCAACTAGCAGCCCAAAGCCCAGTTAGCTGGATAGAACAAGGGCAAGCGATTGTAGCGGACCGTAACGGTCATAACCTGGTTTTGATTCAGGACCAGGCTGTAGCCTATGAGCACCAACTGGATGGTAGCTTTGCCGGTGCCAGTCTGTCCGCTTCCGGTCAGGCGCTGATTATTGATGAGTTGCCTAATGACAAGGCTAAAGTCCATCTCATCGCGAGCGACGGTCAAAGAATATTGAGTCTGGGCTTTGATAAGACCGGTTATCCTATTACGGTTTCCTTTACGCGTGATGGCAAAGCTTTTGACGTGCTGATCTTAAACAGCTCCGGCTCAACACTTAAGACGGTAGTGCGTCGTTATGATCTAAGTGGTTCCTTGCTAGGCCAAAGGACCTTAGAAGCAGAGAATGGACTATTCTTTGGCTTGTTACACGATAACCGTGATCTACCGATCATTTACTCTCCGTCCCAACTGGTCAAGCTTAACTTTGATGAAGAAAGCCCCATTTACAGTTTGGACTTCGCGTCTATCCTGGGAGCGGAATGCGTTGGCAGCAACCTCTACTTGATAGCCAATACGCAAAATGACGCCTATTACTCACTTTATCAGGTGGATGGAGAAGGACAGGTCAGTGAGTTAAGTAACAACGTGGGCCGCGCGAAGCTGGTTAATTATTCAACAAATACCAACAAGCTATATTTTGTGGTCAATAATGTGCTTTTCTCGCAAAAAGTAGATGATCAGACAAGCCTGCGCAGCGCGTCTTTAGACGCGGAGATTTTAAGTTACCAGGTACTGCCTAACGGACATATAAATGTCCTAACCGGCGCGGGAGCCCGCATGATCAGGACACCTTAAGATGGCTGTGGCTACCCAAAAAGTAAAAGTGCTCATAATAGGAGCTGGACCCAGTGGCTTGGCCGCTGCTATCGCGGCAGGTGAAGCCGGCCTCGCTCCGCAGGATTTGGTCGTGCTTGAAGCCCAGAATATTCCTGGCCGCAAGATCCTGGCTAGCGGCAATGGTCGTTGTAATTTAGGCAATTTAAGCCCACTTCCGGAAAACTATCACAGTAGCCGGCCGGAGCTTGCCGAACGTTTGCTTGAGAAACTAGCCAGCGCTTATTCGTTAGATTTTTGGCGCCGCGCCGGTATAGCAATCAAGGCAGATGAAGCCGGCCGACTCTATCCTCAATCCGAAGAGGCGGCTGCCGTGCAACGTATGCTACTTAGGCGTGTAAGTCATTTTGGCTTTACAGTCGAAATGGCCAAAGCCCTAAAGGCTATCGCGAGATCAGGCAAAGGCTATCTCGTAACCTGTAAAGATGACAGCAAGTGGGAAGCCGAGGCTGTAATACTGGCTCTCGGTGGACCAGGAGGTGCTGACTTGGGCGCAAACGCTAAGGCACAGGCTCTTTTTGATGGGCTTGGCCTGGACACAGTAGACCAGCGTCCGGCACTGACGCAGATATTACTGAAAGAAAATGCTTTTCTAAAGAGAGCACAAGGTAGTCGCTTCAAGGGCTCCGCGCAAATTGCTAGCAGCCGGAGCAAGGTTAGAGGCGAGTTCCTCTTTAGCCAACGTGCGCTGTCGGGTATTGCTGCGCTTGACTTGTCCAATCTCTTAGCAAATACGCAAGGCAGCTTTAAGGATAAAGCTGAAAACAGTGATTTTATCTTTTCTAAACCCCTTAGGCTGGAATTGGATTTTTTGACAGAATATACAGAGGCAGACTTACGCAAGTTCCTTGAGGCGAAGCAAGACAGCTTTCGCCAAGAGATAACTAAGAACTGGATCGAAGAGCAAAGCTGCCTATCGTATCTGCTTGACTCTCTGATCAACGCTAAACAGGTTAAAGCCTATTTGCTGGCTGAGGGTAAAGGCAGGCTGTTAGATACTAAAGAAGTTTTTTCTAAAGCTCAATTGGCTAAGCTAGCCCATGCGCTTAAACATTTTCCACTCACTGCCATCGGCCTTCGGTCCTATAAGTTCGCGCAGACAGCCAATGGTGGACTCAGTCTGTCAGAGCTTGACGAAAACCTACAAATAAAAAAATACCCCGGCCTCTTCGCAGTCGGGGAATGCCTGGATCTAACGGGAAACTGTGGTGGCTACAATCTTTACTTTGCCTTTGCGTCCGGTTATCTGGCCGGACAGACTGCTAAAGCTTATTTGAGTTGACCTAACAGATCTCCGCATTTGACATAGAGCTCATAGAGATTCTCCAGACGCTGATGCTGGCGGGCAAATTCCTCATAAATTTCGCTACCTTCTACCTGACCGAATTGGGTGCTCAGGTCAGAGGTGGAGTCTTCCAGAGCAGCAATCTCAACTTCTATATCTCTCACCGCTTCCGCCAGCTGGGCGCGCAATTGGCGCTCAGTACGGCGTTGATTAGAGCGAGGTGGAAGTTTAGCCAGTTGTGGTAAAAGAGCCAGTTCTTCTTTAGTAAAAAGACTTGCCCCTGACTCTTCTTGCTTAATGTTTTGCTTGCTACTTGTTTCTTTATCAACTTCTGACGTACCCGAGAGAGCTTGTTTAACTGCTCTACGATAGGAATTATAACGTGGAAAAGGCCTAACTTCACGACCAACAAAACCATAGATCTGCTCGCCTATACGCTCGATAAAATAACGATCGTGGCTGACAGCTACGATTGTCCCCTGATAGCGTTCCAGGGCACTTTCCAGGATTTCAGAAGAAGAGATGTCCAAGTGGTTGGTAGGCTCATCCAGGAAAATCAAGTCCGGTTTCTGCAGCAGGATCTGGGCTAAAGCCAGACGGGATTTTTCACCACCAGACAGGCTGGCTACCGGCTTTTCCAGGTCTAATCCATAGAAGGAATAACCGGCCAGGTATTCGCGACCCTGGTTAGAGGTAAGTGTTTCCTCATAGGAGAGCAGACTCTCGATAACCGTAAGGGTCGGGTCTGGGAAACGCTGAGTCTGGTCCAGACTAGCATAGCGCAGGTTAGGAGAGAGGCTGATCTCTCCTTGTAAATAAGGGTTGCGCGCGGAGAGGGCCTTGAGCAAATTAGTCTTTCCACATCCGTTCGGCCCACAAAAAAGGATTTTATCGCCAGAATATATATCCAGATCTAATGGGTGAAAGAGTTCGTCTTCCGCGTCAGGAAATTGGATTGTCAGAGCGCGCGCTGAGATGAGCAATTTTTTGCTTTCCATACCGGCGGCTTCTTCCAGATAACGCAACTTAAATTTGGGGGAGACGCGAACGTTCTGTTCTTTAAGTTCCCGCAGACTATCGTTGAGCTTGGCTAACTTTTTTTGTCTACTGTGATAAGAAGCGATCTTGCGGTGAGAATATAAAGTTTGCACAACTTCTTCTTCGTGTTCGATTGCTTTCTCCAGTTTGCTTTGCTCGCGCTCGCGGCGCAGCTGTTCCTTAGCCTGTAATTCCTTGAAGGTAGAATAATTACCGCGGTAAAGCGTTAATTTACCGGTGTTCAACTCGCCGGTAAGATTACAAACCTGATCGAGAAAATGCCGGTCATGAGAGACCACAATCAAGGTGGATTTTAAAGAGGCCAGCTTTTCTTCCAGCCATTCAGAAGCTTCCAGATCCAGATGGTTGGTGGGCTCGTCCAGTAAGATCAAATCCGGTTCTTGTATCAATATAGTGGCTAAGGCCAATCTCATACGTTCACCGCCGGATAAACTGGCTTTCTTCTGACCAATCTTAGCCGGATCCAGCCCCAGGCTGGCCGCGGCTTGCGCTAGACGATATGGATAGTCCCAGGCTCCTTTAGCTTCATATTTAGCCTGTAAATGAGCGTATTCATTTAATAACCGCTCGTCATTCGGATGCTCAGCCATGGCACGTTCCAGGGCCTGGCGCTTTTCATTTAAACGCTGGAATTCAGGATGATCCAGTGCGGTAAGTTGACCTTCATCAGCACGAAATTCCTGCTCCAGATAGGCAGGGATAACACCGGCAGCCAAATGTATACGCGCTTCTTCGTTGTCTGCCTCTTCTTTTCCGCTGATCAGGCGCAGTAAAGTAGTCTTGCCTGAACCATTATGTCCGATCAGGCCAAGTTTGTCCCCGCGGTCCAAAGTAAAGCTCACATCTTTGAGCACGTTTTTGGAAAAATAGGATTTATTTAAATTTTCGACTGAGAGAATACTCATAGACTAATCATAGGGGATAAGAGACAGCTTGCAAAGGACTTTTTGTTTGCTATAAACTGGAATGAAATAAGCAGAAAGGATCTAATTCTCTTCGAGAATTGTCAGATAATTATGATTAATGTTTTCCGAGGCCATAGGTATCCTAAAATTATTGTAGCTTTCTTATGCCTGGCTTTTTGCCTAACTACCGTAGCTTGCCAAGGCCTTTCTGAATTTGGCCTGTCAACCGATAAAACCGCGTCTGATGCAGACTCTACGGTCGAGAGTAAAGTCGCCTCATACACCGGCCCCACTGGAGCTGAACCCAGAAAAGATTCTGACTTTGGCCAACTAAGCCTGGAAGACCAGGACTTACTCTTAACTTGGATGGACAGCGTTAAGACTAGCTACCAGGCCTTAGCGTCAGAGTTGTCTGATTTTTCAGGTCAACTGCCTGAGCTAAAGGCGGAAATGCAGGAAAAAGCCAAGCTGGCAGAGTCGGAGATTTTCCAAAATTTCAAGAATAAGTGCCAGGAAGAGCTTGACAAATTAAAAGCTTATGCCGAGGAGAAACTTCCCGAGGGAGCAGATAAGATCAAGGAGCAGGTCAATAAGCTCAACGGTCTTTACCAGGACTTTTTAGACAGACTGAGCCAGGCTGACAGCAAGGCAGATGATTTCTCCGATCAGCTGCAGGAAGATGTAAACAAGCTGATTAGCGGCTTACAGGATGTTCTGGATGCTTTCTTTGATTTCAAGTCCTAGTACTTCAAGTGAAACAGCGCACATTTTTAAAAGGCGGGTCTTTGGAGGATCCGCCTTTTTGCATACAAGCAAAGATAATTTATGGAAAAACTCGTTCTCTATATTTGTTCTGGTACGATATAGCCCTTGGAAACCGCGAAGATCGCCAGTTGGGCAATACTGGAATAGCCGGTCTTGGCCAGGATACGGTTGATATTATTGCGCACGGTATTTTCAGAGAGAAAGAGTGCTTCGGAAATCTCCTTACGGCTTAAGCCTTTGCAGACCAGGCGGAGAATATCCATCTCGCGCTCAGTCAGGTCCAGTTCGACCGCGCTGCTGCTCTCTTCTTCAGGAAAGGTATGGTAGTCATGCATTGTGCTCTGGATGCTTTTCAGCAACTGCTCTCTACCTACATTTTTGTAAACGAAGCTATCAGCCCCAGCTTCTTTGGCAGCGGTGACAAAAGACATATCAGGCATACCGGTCATAAGAATAACTTTGATTTGCGGGAAGCGTTCTTTGATCCGCTTAGCTTCCACGATGCCGGATTGACCCTCATCGTTGCAGATATCCATGAGTACCAGATCGGGTTTATAGAATTCACAAAGGTCCACTACCTCGCCTGCGTAGGTAGATTTAGCCACGATCTCAATCTCATCGGACAAACTAAGTGAGTCTGCCAGTGAGTCTAGAAGGATCTGCTGGTCTTCTATCAGAATTAATCGTATCATTTATTACTCGTCCTTCCTCTTGCTGTCACTTACAGCTTAGTAGACACTGATTTAATCCTTAATGAATCTATATTATAACACAGGCCATTTAGGTATCCGAAAAACAGGAATGTGAGCCTTCTGTAACTTCCTCAAGAGGAGATAGCTTATAATAAGAAAAATCGGAGGAAGCAATTTGCGGAGTCAGAAATTAAGACATCTAAGAATGACCAGTGCAGAGCAAACCACTGCTGGCCGCCTTAAGAGACTGCTGGTTGCTTGTTTGCTGTGCCTGTCGTTGCTTAGCATATTTGACGGTGTGCCTACTACTGTGGCAGCCTCTACCGGCATGGGTATAGAGGAGCCAGACCTGGCTCTGGAAGCTCCCATCTATTATTTTGATTATCCCGGTTCCCTCTTTTCCAATGCAGTTTTGGGAAATTTTCCTTTTTCCTATATTGAGCGCTTGAAGAGCGAGACTTCGGTGCACCAGGAAGAACTGGCGGACAGTCTCATGCTCTTACCGGAAAATCGCGCTCATACGCTGCGGGCTAATGCGGCTAATCAGAGCGAGGTAGCCTTTGAGCCTATATATGAGGCCAGCCTGGTAATTGCCTACGATAGTGAACGGATCAGGCATGATCTTAGAAGTTGGAAAGATCTTCTGATCGTTGCCAAAGCTGGTGAGTTACCAGAATTAGGGGTGCTGCTGGAACCGGAGTATGTCCTGGCCAGCGCGGCGCTGTATCTGGATCAGTCGGAAGACGCGGAATTGATAAGGACGCTGGCAGAATTAAACGACCAGGGCAAACTGAAGCTTTTTAGAGGCTCAGATGCAAATTCAGGCTGGCCAGTTTCTTTGATCTCTGGTGGACTGGAGACCAGAGAATTACCGGCAGTATTATTACTATGGGATTATCAAGCGGCTCAGATCAACCGTAAGCTGGGCAGCAACTCCTATACTTTCCACTTACCTTATGAAGGCAGCTTAAGTCTGTCTTTCGGCCTTTACGCCAATGGAAGAAAGGCAAAGAATACACTGGAAAGCCGTTTACAGGAAGAAACAAGGTTAAGTCTGGCAGAAAACTTCATCGCTTTTGGCTATCGCATGGCAGACGGAAGCTCACCTCGTACACTTAAAGCATTTTCCAATCCGCTTCTGGGTGATGAAGTTTCTACTTATGGCTATCCGGAGCCGGACGAGTATCGTGCCCCGGCCATGACCTACCGGGATTATGGAGACTTGAACCAGATCTTCCTTAGCTCTACGGCAAAACTCAGGCGTGATGTGCTGGGGAAGAGTGTTATCTTACCGGCTACACCTGAAGAAGAGCACGTGCTTCTAGTGTTACTGATCCCAATTTTTCTGATCTGGGCAGCTACCATCTTCTTCCGCATCGACGATGTGGCGATCAGGCGCTCTATTACCTTGCTTTCGCTCTGGTTCTCCTTGGCTATTATCCTCTTCTTTGTGCAGACCATGTACGCTAACAGCGCCCGGAACGATATCATCTATTACATTCGCTTCCTGCCTTTTGTTGGCATGATCGAATCCTGGTTCTACACAGGTTTTAGTCTGGCTCGCAGCCAGGGACTGATCAAGGAAAGACACCGTCGTCTGCCATTGCTTTGCAGCATGATCTTTTACGCTCTGGGTGTTGCCTTTGTGCTCAATGACCTGCACGGCTATGCCTTTACCCTGAGCCCCTTCATGCGTATCCAAAAACTGGGTCCCCTGGGCTATCTACTGCTTTTGGCTATCTTAGGACTCTGGCTGGCAGGATTTTTCTTGCTGCTCAAATGTCAGGCCAAAATCTATACCTCCACCTGGGTCTTCCCGTTGGCAGCTTTTGTTGCGCTGTGCGCGCTAAACATCTATCTGTTTATCAGTGATGGCAGTTTGCGCTCCACCAGCTTTGATCTGCTCAATCTGGTTGGTATAGCAGTGATCTTGGAACTTAGTCTGCAAACACGCTTGATCCCAGCCAATTCGGGTTATATCAAGCTTTTCCGCTACAGTAATGTTGGCCTGCGCCTGATCAACGAAGACCGCTCAGAAGTTTATCCACCAGAAAGAGACAACATTCCCTCGGCCTCTGCGGCCTTGATCAACGAAGCCATAGAGCAGGATCTAGCCTCCAGGCCGGAGAACTCAGGCGTGGGCGTGGCTGTACCCAGTGCGGAGCAAGAGGGCCTTATTTACCATACTTCCAAAATCAATGGTGGCTATCTGATTTGGGAGGAAGATATATCAGATGTTTTAAAACTCAAGCATGAGCTGACCTATCTTATGGAACGCCTGGAGCAACAGGGCAGAATTTTGGCTCGTAGACGTAATATTCGCGGTCAATACCTGTCTATGAAAATTCGCCGAGAAATGATGCAACGTCTTGAATCCAGTCTCTCAACGCAGCTGCAAGAGATAAGAAAGAGCCTGCGCGAGATAGAAGCTTCTGAAGACAAGAACTTTGTCCGTCAGGAACTGGGACGCGTCAAGATCATGGTCTCTCAGTGTAAGCGCAAAAGTAATCTCCTGGTTAGAGCGGAGGCTGAGATCCAGGCAGAAGAAGTCTCGCTTATTTTTAACGAAGCTTTGCAGGATGCCGGCACGGCGGACATAAGCGGCTTAGTGCTGGTACAAGGCTCAGTGCCCTTAGCAACCGATATTCTGCTGGCTCTCTATGACTATGTCATGTACCTGCTAGCTAAAGCAGTGGGTTTAAACTCCACCAGCCTTTTCCTGAACTTGCGCTGGGACCAGGAAAAACTGACTTTACAGATTATCTTCAGCTCGGCTGAGCCCAGCCCCGAAAGTTTTTTCCAGCCGGGATCAGATCTTCTGCCGGAACTCCGGCGCCTTAAACTTGACTTACACATAGAGGTCGATGGCAATGACTGCAATATCCGCATTGTGAGAGAGGAGGGAAAATAGATGTTGTACTTTTATGAGATCCCCCAAACCTTGCGCATGGCTTTGCAGATCTTTCTCCTGGCCGGTATCGCCAGTCAAATGGTACTAATGCTTATGTACTCCTTCTTCCGCAGGGGTCGTCAATATATTCTCAATTTCTTCTTAGAGTTGGGAATCCTGTATTTCTTTATCATGCTTAACCTGTCATTGGGCTTTATCCAGTTAACTGAGCCGAAAAACCTGATCGTCTACCCTTATGCGGAATGGCGCAATCTAGGTATGCTAGCGCCCATTTTGGGTATGCCGGTGTTGATGAATCAACATCGACAAAGCGACCTGATTGCCATTCTCTGCCTGATTTTTACCTTGCCCTTTATGGAGGCTCTGGCTGGGGTCTGGTATGTCAATCTCTGTGCGTTTTTTACGGCCATTCTGCTGATTCGTTCCGCCTATGAGCTCAAGCAGAATCTCTCACATCTCAAACAAAACATTACTCGCTTTTCCATGAAACAGGCTTTTGACACCTTCCCGGAAGGCCTGGCCATAGGCCGCCAACACGGAAGTCTTATTTTTACCAACGCCAAAATGCGTCAGCTGATGGCAGACAAAGGACTGGCGCAGGATAAGAGAACTTCTGGCCTGCGCGTAGCCTTTCGCCGCATGTTGAAAGAAGAAGAACTCGCGGCAAAACAGGCTGATGCCAGTTCGCTTACGCTTACACGCATCTCTTTGGAACAAGAGATAAGGCAGAAGAATGAGCAGGAAGCGAAGAATAACCGCAGCTCCAGGCGTCGTGCGCATGACAGTGACGCTACGGAACCGGTACCCAACCTGCGCAGCTTTGAGAGCGGCGGGCACATATACCGTTACCAGGAAAGCAGCTTACAAGTTGGACATAAGACTTACTGGGAGGTCTTGATTAGCGATATCAGTGAGGAAAGTCACCTCATCCAGGAAATCCAGGAAAAAAACCAGGATCTGGCACAAAACAATCAACAGCTGGGCATGATGCTGCAAAATATTGAAGAGATCGAACTGGAAAAAGAAACTCGCCGTATGCGTAATCGTATCCATGATGTTATGGGACAGCGCTTATCCATCCTGCATTCCAGTCTGCAACAAATGGATCGGAGGGAAGAAGTACCTCTGACCGATCTTTTAGACCTCCTAGAAGATATGATGGATGACCTGCAGGAAGGTGAGAAATTTGATAGTGAGCAGATATTCCACAATGTTCAAAATACGGCCGATATTGTAGGTACTAAATTAGTCAAACAGGGTGACATACCGTCTAACGAAGAAATAGCTACTGTTTTTCTGCAAATTTTGAGAGAAGCCGTAACTAACGCGATACGCCACGGTCAGGCAGACGAAGTCTTAGCTAAATTCTATGAAGATGAGGAAAACTATTATATGGATATCAGCAACAGTGGCCGCCTGCCAGATCAGATCGTACAGGAAGGCGAAGGTATCAGCGGTATGCGCCATAAACTAGCCGGCCTGGCCGGTCACCTGGAGATCGAGACCCGTGATACCTTTACCATCAAGGTGCGTGTGCCACATTTCGATAACTTGCCGGTAAAACCCTAAAATGTCGTAAAATCAGGACTTTTGACGAACTTCTACATTATTTACCTAGCTCTTACTTGCGAGAATTAAGAACGTCTTAGAGCGACACTAAATTCTCAAGGAGGAGCTTTATGTTTAGAAGTCTTGATCAGCAGAACCTAAAAAATATTCCCATTCTGCTAAAAAGCCTAAGCCTGATTATACTGCTTATGCTTTTATGTTACCTGCCCCAAGAAGTAGAGGCCTTGACCATCCGTCACGAACCAGTACGAAATGAAAAATTTTTTGTCCGTGTCAATATGCCTGATTACGTTGAAGAGAAAGGACCGGGTTCTTACTCTGAACGAGTTGCCAGTTTCTATCTCAACTCCCACTATCCGACCCAATACCCGAGTTTAACCTGCTTTTGCATCGAACCTTTCATTGCTATAGACGCAGGTGAGGTGACCTACAACAGTCAGGATCTTGCCTCATACCTTCAGGAATATTACGGTTATTCACCGGACGCTGCTCAGAGAAAGGCACGCGACCTGGCAGAGGTAAGTTACTTTGCTCTGGGTGCCATACCTGCCTCGCAGCGTACTTTAGAAGATCAATTCACCTGTCAGTTACTTTTGTGGGAAGAGTTGGGTTATGAAGTTCATTTGGCCGACCCCTACTGGTATAAGCTTGGTAAAGAAAAAATGCGTCAGCGTCGCGGGGAATACTACCAAAGACACAGCCTAGAGGGTGAGACCATTGAGTTGGAACCAGGCGGCCAACTTAGCCTCCAGGACAGCGGTTGGGCAAATCTACTGCCGGCAGCTGGATTTAGTCCCGGAAATCCAAAGGCACTTGACGAAGAAGGTCAACTCAGCCTTACCTGGAACGGAGCGGATCAGGTGGTGCTGGAAGCCTCGCGTGATTTTCAAACCGATACCAATGTGAGCATAGTAGCTGGATCATCTAACCACAATGTAGGGGCCTATGTTGCCGCCAGCAGCCAATCCGTAGTAGAAGTTTGCAGCAGGGCTCCGCTCAAGCAACTAAACTTCAGCGTCGTATCCAAAGAAGCTCCCAGCTCCAGCTTTAAATTACAAAAGATGGCAGAGCAGATTGTAAGCTGGGAAGAGGTTGACAAGATACGGGTAAATGAAAAAGAAGAGTCAGTTTACCGTCCCTTAAGAGAAGTCAGACCGTTGGCCGGTGTCAACTTTAGTCTCACACTAAAGGAAGAATTATGGTTTAAGGGTGAGCACTATGAGCCAGATGATTTAGTGTATGAATTTACTACTGATGCGAATGGCGAGGCAATACTGGAAGAGATACCCTGCGGTAATTATCTGCTCACTGAAGAAAGCCAGGACCTTAACTATTTACCTTTGAATTCCATCAGCATTGAGATTGTTCCGGATGAAATATCCGTAGATGAAGCAGAACCATATATTGTCAACAATGAACGACGTGCCTTTGCTTTTAGCGCCATCAAGCAGCTGGAAGGAGCTAAGGATCTTAGCTACGACGAGGTGTCATCTGTCTTGCGGGAACTGAAGTTCGTGCTGCGTACCCAAGAAGACTTACCGGGTCTGGAAGAGAAATTACCTGCCGGTAGTTTGGTAGCCTGTTCGTCACTGGAGCCTTTGGAGCCATTGCTGCCACAGGCAGATCCGGCACAGGGCCAGAGCGAGTCAGAAGATGGAAACACCCTTGCTTCAAGTGATCAGCAGGAAGTGCTGAGTTTTGCTGATATGTTCCCGGCTAAAGATATCCTGAGAAAGATCAGTTTCGACTTACCTTGTTTAGCAACGTTTAGTCTGGAGGAAGTAAATCCTGGCAACATCTACCAAAGACTGGAACCCATAGAATTAGACTTCAAAAACTTCTCAGAGCCTGAAGTTGACGCTTGGGGAGGTTATCGTTACACGCTGATGGCTCCTTTAGTAAATAAGCTGGTCCCACCGGAAGAAGTAGTGGAAGATCCCCAACCAGTTACACCGGCCCCCATACCTGTAGAGGAGCCCGAAGCTACAGATCCACCAGTAGTTTATTTCCCCACTAATCTGGAGCAAACCATACTGCCAACGCAAAATGTAGAGGCGCCTGATTTTCTCACGCAGGTTAAGAATCTGCCGGCTACCGGTTCCGCTGAGTCCAATAAATTGGCTGCCATAGGTCTGGCTCTGGGAACTCTTATCCTTTCCGGCATAAACAAAATTAATTAAGCCATAACTGAGGCCATGTCCACGCTACCCCTGTTCAGCAGAGCAGGGGTATCTTTGTTGGCTAAAGGTCAACCGCCTAGTTCTATGTTATAATCTGGAAATGCAGTCCCTCCAGGAGGATTAGGCCACGGTATGCCAGGCTTTGATTTACAATACGTTCTTATTTCCATACTGGTTTTAACAGTTTCGCTGTCTACGCACGAGTACGCTCATGCCCGGATGGCCATGGCTTTGGGTGATGATACGGCAGAAAAGTCCGGTCGTCTGACCTTAAATCCCTTAGCCCATTTGGAACTTTTAGGCACTTTAGCTTTCCTGCTCTTACGCATCGGCTGGGCTAAGCCTGTGCCAGTGAATCCCTCCAAACTGGAAAAAGCTAAGGACGCTGAGCATGGCATGATGTTGGTTAGTATTGCTGGGCCTTTGTCTAATCTCTTGGTAGCTTTTATCGCGGCCTTCTTGTATAACCTGACCCGGGTGTTAGGTTATTTCCTGCTGCAAAGGCCTAATATCAATGTAGACACCACTGTTTTTGTTCTCAATATTTTCGTTACTATATTTTTGGCTTTCTACTATTCCAATGTCAGCCTGGCTATTTTTAACTTGATTCCCCTGCCTCCACTGGACGGATCTAAGATCCTGGCTTTCTTCTTGCCATCTAAGGCCAGCTACTATATGTACAAATATCAGCGTTACATCAGTTTTGCCATGATCTTGCTCTTTATCTTTGCCGGCTCTTATATTGCCAAGTTTATGTCGATGGTTTCTAAACCCTTCTACTATGTTTTGATGCGCCCTTGGGAGATTCTGGCCAACGTCATTATTAATTAAAGACGAGGAAAATGGGGGCTTAGATGGAAACAATTGATCAAATCGAGATCAAAGCCTATGACAGTCCACTGGAACTATTAGACCAGCTGATCCGTGTAAGAAAAGCGGACCTTTTTGACCTGCCGATCGCGGAACTTTGCAGGCACTACCTGGAAATTCTGGAAGAGTCTTCACGCCAGGGCCTGGATATGAATCTGGCCAGCGAGTTTATTGTCATGGCGGCAACCTTGATGGAAATAAAGACCCGGATGCTTTTGCCTGAAGCGCTGGAGAGCACAGGTGGTGAAGATGATCCGCGCAGGGATTTGGTACTTCAGCTTATGGCTTATCGCAGGATGAAGGCGCTGGCGACAGATCTGGAAGAGCGTTACCAACGATTTGGACCGGTACCGGAGCGAGCTAGCTTAAAACCTTCTGATCTGGGACTTCCGGATCAGAAGGTGGGAGCGAGCACAGACTTGGATCCGGAGCGACTCTGGCAGTCGGCTGAACGGATCAGCAGCCAGAATGAGGAACGCTATAATCCTCAGTCACGCACCATCCGGCGCCTGCTTAAGCGAGAGCAATGGTCAGTTAAAGATAAAATAAAAGAGATCTGGCGGCGCTTCAAAAGCAGCAGCAAGTTCCTTTTCAGCGAACTTTTTGCCAGCAAGAACCCGTCCAAGGGTGAGCGAATCAGCACTTTCCTGGCAATTTTGGAGATGGCGCAGCAACATGAATTGAAGGTCGAACAAAAGCAAGCTTTTGGAGAGATCAGCTTGGAGAAGTACGATGGAGACTAATTATCTGTCTAAAACCGAAGCGCTGCTCTTTGCCTCAGGCGATGGTCTGACAGCAGAAGAACTGCAGTCTTATTTGGCGGTAGAAGAGAGAGAATTGGAAGTTATTTTGCAAAGCTTGCAAAGCAAGCTGGCGGAAGACCAGGACACAGCGCTTATGCTATGCCAGGTGGGGGAGCAGTATCTGCTGACGATCAAGCCAGAACTGCGGCAGGATTTGGTTGAATTGAGTAATTCCACTCAAAGCGCCAAATTAAGTCCTGCCTCATATGAGGTTTTGGCCACTGTCTTGTATAATCAACCGGTTACCCGCGCTCAAGTTGAGCTGGTGAGAGGAGTAAACTCCGACGGTATCATGACTCGTTTGCTGGAGAGAGGCTTGCTGGAAGAATGCGGCGTTTTAGAGCAGCCCGGAAGGCCTGCTCTCTTCCGTGTGACCGATAAATTTATGTTAGAAATGGGCCTTAGCTCGGCCAAGGATCTGGTGCCTTTGGAACTCTTAATGTACGAGAACATCCGCGCGCTGGAGGAGGGAGAAGCATGAGACACTACACGATTGCCATTGATGGACCTTCAGGAGCGGGCAAGAGTACCAGCGCCGACGTATTAGCTAAGCGTTTGGGTATCTCTCACCTGGACACGGGTGCTATGTACAGAGCCTTGGCTTGTGCCTTGATAGCTGATGGCCTTAACCCAGCCAAAGAAGATGAAGTAATACCTGCGCTCTCAGCTTACAGCTTGTCTGTGGAATTCACCCCAGAAGGCCAGCATACCCTGGTAAATGACCAGGATTGGACCGAGAGACTATATGACCATGAGATTTCACAAGCGGCCTCAGATGTCAGCCGTTATCCTGCTGTACGTCGTTATCTGGTAGCGGAGCAGCGTAGAATTGCCGAGGGCCAAAGCTTCATCTTGGATGGACGTGACATTGGGACGGTCGTACTACCGGATGCCGATTGGAAATTTTTCTTAACGGCCAGCCCAGAAGTACGGGCCAAGCGCAGGTTAAAAGACCTGGAAGCTAAAGGCGAAGAAATTACTTTTGCGGAAGTCTTGAAAGACATTCAAAGACGCGATGATCAGGACCAGTCACGTGCTGACAGCCCTTTGCGCCGAGCTTCTGATGCCTATCTTATAGATTCCAGCGAACTGAGTTTCGAACAGGTGATCGAGTATATGGCACAAAAGATTGAGGAAAAGCTGGGCTTTCAGGATGTGTAGGCCTCTGCCAGCTGTCTTACGCCAGTACCACCTGGGCTGGCAAATGGTTTTCCGCCCGGTCTGGGGTTTGGGGCAGCTGCTGTTTCGCCCGCGATATCAGGGACTTGACCTGCTGCCTAAAGAAGGGCCTTATATCCTGGCGGGTAATCATCAGAGTAACTTTGACGTGATTCTGGTCCATGCCGCCATGCCTCAAGCGGTGCGTTGGGTGGCCAAAGCAGAACTTTTTAATACACCCCTGATATCTCACGCGGCGCGCACCTTGGAAGCCATTCCTTTAGATCGTTCTCGCGCGGATATAGCCGCGGTGAAGTCGATCCGTTCAAGTTTAAAAGAAGGCAGGGTAGTGGGTATATTTCCTCAGGCTACGCGGGTAAAGGAAAAAGATTTAGCAAATAAGCTGCCGCCCGATTCAGTTATCCGTCTTCTGGCTCGCTCCAAAGTGCCGATCCTTCCCTTTGCCATCCAAGTGCCACTTAAACCATTCCGCAAGACGCAAGTGGTTTTTGGTCGGCCCTTTTATTTAGCGCCTGAGGCAGCAAAAAAACCGAAAGAAGCCAAACACTATTTAATGGCAAAAATATTCCAGCTGCTTGACAGGCCACCGGACTTGCCCTTGGAGGAGTGGCTTGCCGGAGGGTGTGATTTGGAGCTTATAAGTGAAAATAAACGTTCGACAGACATTATTGACAGAGAAAAAGAAGGTGAGAGTTGACAACCATGAATAACGCATGGAAAAGAGTGACAGATTGCAATTTGGATATAAAAATCGCAGAGTCGGCCGGCTTTTGCCCCGGCGTCAAGCGGGCAGTGGACCAGGCTTGGGAGCTGACGAAGATTAAAGATCTGCCGCTTTATATGTACGGAGAAATTGTCCATAATGAGCAAGTGGTCCAGGAATTGCTGGACCAAGGGTTTCAGCTGGCGCACAGTCCAGAAGAAGTAAGCGCTCCAGGTATTTGCCTGATTCGGGCTCATGGAATACGTATTGAAGAAGAACTGGCTCTAATAGAAAAAGGCGTGGAGCTGGTTGACTGTACCTGTGGTTGGGTCAAGCGCCTACATGAGCTGGCTACTAGCTGCAAAGAAGAGGGCGATTGTCTAATCCTCTGTGGTGACCCTAAGCACCCGGAGATGCAGGGAATTTTATCTCGGGCGAGTAAAGATACGCTGGTAATAGACAGCCTGGAGCAGGCAGAAGCTATATCCGATGAAGGAAAATCTTATATTTTAGCTGCGCAAACCACTTTTCCCGCGGTAATATTCAAAAAAATCACAAAAAGCTTGCAAACAAGCCTGTCCAAGTTAAAAATATTTGATACAATATGCTTTACAACTGCAAGAAGGCAAGAAGAAGCCCGGCTTATCGCTGAGAGTTCTGACTTAGTGTTGGTCTTGGGAGGAGCGCATAGTTCCAATACCAATAAATTGCTGAGCATCTGCCGCCAGGCTTGTAGTGAAACATATTTAATTCAACGGCCGGACCAAGTCCTCGCCATTGCTGAAGGCAGGGACTTGCGACAGATGCGAATCGGAATAACAGCAGGAGCGTCAACACCGGAACGTATGATCAGGGAGGTTACTTACGTAATGACAGAAAATCAAGACTTCAGCGCAGTAAAAGATGAAGAAAAAACTGTAGCAGCTGAAAGCCAAGAAGTGGCTGAGGAGCTCAGCACTGAGCCTCTGAAAACAGAGGAAACCGGTATTGACACAGCAGAGCAAGCTAAGCATGAAACCGCCGCGCCGGCAGGGAAAAAAGATGACGAAGAAGAATTCAGTTTCTCCGACTATATTGAAGGCATTCCCCAACTGAAGCGTGGCGCTGTTGTTAAGGGCACCATCGTTCGTTACGATGACGAGTACGTCTATGTGGACGTTAAAGACAAGTCCGAAGGCAAGGTGCCCCGTCACGAGTTCGTGGATGATCCTGACTTTGACTTAGATAAAGCTATCGCTAACCATGAGCAAGTAGAAGTTTATGTCCGCCACATCAAGAATACTGATATGGGCAAGGAAATTTCTCTGTCCAAGGCCAGAGTAGACTTCGAGCGCCACAAAGAAGTTATCCGCAAGGCTTTTGAAGAGCAAACTCCTATTGCCTGCAAAGTTACCAATATCGTTAAAGACGGTGTTATTGCCAGTTATGGCAGTGTAGATCTCTACATCCACCGTACTCAACTGGAACTCAGAGCCGTGGAAGATCTGGAACCCTATCGTGGCCAGACCTTAGAAGTTTTAGTTACCCAATTTGACCCCTACCGCAGAAGACTCAGAGTCAGCGGTTCTCGCCGCGCTTTATTACAAGCTGAGCGCGCCGAAAAAGCTAAAGAACTGTGGGCCAACATTGAAGTCGGTAAAGAGTATGAGGGTGTTGTACGCAGCCTGACCTCTTTCGGTGCCTTCGTGGACATTGGTGGTGTAGATGGCTTAGTACACGTTTCCGAACTTTCCTGGAAACGCATCAAGCATCCTTCAGAAGTCGTACAGGTTGGCGATCATCTCAAGGTATTCGTACTGGATTACGAGCAGGAAAAAGACCGTATTTCTCTGGGCTACAGAAGACCGGAAAACGATCCTTACTACAATATTGAAGAGCGCTTCCCTCAGGGAAGTATTGTTCGCGGTATCGTAGTACGCATGTTCCCCTTTGGCGCATTCGTAGAGATCGCCCCCGGCGTAGATGCCCTTTGCCACGTGTCTCAAATCTCTACCTACCATCTGAATCATCCTGAAGATGTACTCCAGGTAGGTATGGAAGTAGATGCAAGAGTGCTTTCCGTAAGTGATAAGGAACGCAAGATCTCTATCAGCATCAAAGATGTAGAGCCTATCGATCCTGCAAATCCTGAGGATTTCATTCAGCACAAGCCTCGCGAAAACCGTGGCCGTGACGAAGATAACTCCGAGCGCCCTCGCAGAGAGAGACGTTCTCGTCAGGACAACCGCGATCGCAATCGTGACCGTTCCGGCACTAACTATGTAGACTCCACCGGTGGATCTTCCCTGGCTTCCTTAGCTAACGTGACAGTTTCCAGTGAAGCCGGTGCCGAACTGGTAGAAGCTCTGAGAGAGCAAGAAGAAGCTGCTGAAGCCAAAGCTAAGGAAGAAGCTGAAGCCAAGAAGGCTGAGGAGATCGCTGCTCGCAAGGCAGCAGAAGCAGAAGCCAAGGCTAAAGCCGAAGCAGAAGAAGCTGCTCAAGCTGCAGAGGCTGAGGCAACTGAAGAACAGGCTGAAGAAGCCCAACCTGAAGCCTAACTTTCACCGCATTGTGAAACTTAATAAATTTAACAAGGCAGGTTCTGCGGGACCTGCTTTTTCTTTATGAATAATTAACTTATTAGAGAGGCACTTTTTACTTGCAGAATAGGAGCCAAGATGCTAGACTCTAATCTGTTTGACAACGCACGGGGAGTATGCCTGTTCTCGAGCTAGTTTTTGCTTTGAGCTGGACTTCCCGGAGGAAAAAACAGGAGGAAAATATGTCAGTAATTTCAATGAAAAGTCTACTTGAGTCCGGTGTGCATTTTGGTCACCAAACTCGCCGCTGGAATCCTAAGATGAAAGAGTATATCTTCACGGATCGCAATGGTATCTACATTGTGGACCTGGAGAAAACCGTTAAGATGGTAGACACTGCCTACGCCTTCTTGCGTGATCTTTCCCTGAAGGGTGGCTCTGTACTCTTTGTTGGCACCAAGAAGCAAGCAAAAGACGCTATCCAGGAAGAGGCTGAACGCTGCAACCAGTTCTACATCAATAATCGCTGGCTGGGCGGTACTTTAACTAACTTTAAGACCATCAGCAGCCGTATTCGTCGCATGAAAGAGCTTGAAGAAATGTCTGTTAATGGCACTTTTGACGCTCTGCCCAAGAAGGAAGTTGCTAAACTCAATCTGGAACTGGAGAAGCTGTTAACCAACCTGGGTGGTATTCGTGATATGCAAAGATTGCCTGACGCTCTGTTCGTGGTCGATGTCAAAAAAGAGCACCTGGCTGTCAACGAAGCTCAGAAACTCGGTATTCCGGTAGTAGCCATTGTTGATACCAACTGTGATCCTGATCCTATCGATTTCGTGATCCCCGGCAACGATGACGCTATCCGTTCCATCAAGCTGATCACAAATACCATGGCCAACGCTATTTTAGAAGGACGCCAGGGTGTACAGACCGAGCTGCAACAGGCCGCTATGAAGTCTGACAATGCTGCTGAGATGAGCGAAGAAGAAGCCCTCAAGGTCAACGAAGAAGCTGATCTATCCGGCGAAGACGCATAAGCCTAAACGCAGAAGTTTTTAAACAGAATTTAAACAAATAGATAAAAGATACTTTCCAAGGAGGGAAATATGGCCGACATTGACATTAATTTAATCAAACAGCTTCGTGAAATGACCGGCTCCGGCATGGTTGATGTAAGAAAAGCCCTGGAAGCCACGGATGGAGACCTGGACAAAGCAGTTAACTGGCTGCGCGAGAAGGGCATGGCTGGCGCTAGCAAACGCGCCTCCAAAGTTGCTGCTGAAGGCATTGTAGATTCTTATATCCACGGTGATCGCGTAGGTGTTTTAGTAGAAGTAAACATTGAAACTGACTTCGCAGCCCAAAACGAGAAGTTCAAAGAACTGGTTCACGAAATCTCCATGCAGATCGCGGCCATGAACCCCAAGTGGGTCAGACGCGAAGAAGTGCCCGAAGAAGTCTTGGAGAATGAGCGCGGCGTTGCTAGAACCCAAGCCCTCAATGAAGGCAAGCCAGAAAAGATCATTGATCGTATTATCGAAGGTCGTTTAGAGAAATTCTACGAAGCCAACGTTCTGGAAGATCAGCCTTATATCAAAGATGACTCCAAGACCATCAGCGATCTGGTAAAAGAGACCATCGCGGTTATCGGCGAGAATATTAGGATCCGTCGCTTCGCTCGTTTCGAAGTTGGCGAAGGTATTGAGAAAAAGGAAGAAGACTTCCAACAGGAAGTTATGGACCAACTCAACCGCAAGTAATAATTACCAAGAAACTTTTTCAGAGACACGTCAGCCGACGTGTCTCTTTAATATGGGAGTAAAAATGGAAAACAGACGTATATTGCTCAAATTGAGTGGAGAAGCTCTGGCGGGAGAAGCAGGCTTTGGCGTAGATCAACCTGCCCTTGAGCGAATTTGTCGCGAAGCGGCTAAGATTCAAGACGCTGGTATGGAACTGGCGATTGTAGTAGGCGGTGGCAATTACTGGCGTGGACGGTCCAGCGGAGACATGGACCGGACGGTAGCCGACAATATTGGTATGCTAGCAACCACGATGAACTCACTTGCTATTCAAGACTGTCTCCGACAGGCAGGTTATAAGGCGAAAGTATTAAGCGCGATCGATATGCCTAAGATTTGTGAGCTCTTCCGCAAGGAGAAAGCTCTGGAGCATATAGCGAATGGCTATATCGTGATCTTAGCTGCCGGAACAGGTAATCCTTTCTTCTCTACCGACTCCACGGCTGCTCTGCGTGGCGCGGAGTTGGAAGTTGATCTGGTCTTGAAGGCTACGCTGGTGGATGGTTGTTATGACAAAGACCCCCACCTTTATCCGGACGCGAAAAAGCATGACCGCCTCACTTACGAGCAGATGCTGGCAGATAAACTACAGGTAATAGATGCTACGGCCGCGGCCTTGCTGGCAGATAATCAACTGGATCTTCGCATCTTTGATATTACTAAAGAAGGCAATATGCTGGCGGCGGCCAAAGGCGAAAAAGTGGGTACTTTAGTTTCACCTGCTAAAAAATTGTAGTCTGGTGAGTAAATAAGCTATAATTTACCACAAGCCAACAGAGCAGGAGGTGCTTTATGAGCATAGAAATTACTAAGGCTTCCTATAAACCTTACGAAGACAAGATGAAATCCAGCCTTTCGGTTTTAGAGAGCAATTTTAATACCATCAGAGCAGGACGTGCTAATCCCAAGCTGTTAGACGGCATTAGCGTCAACTATTACGGCGTAGACACCCCTCTGCAACAGGTAGCCAATGTCCAAGTACCGGAAGCTCGTTCCATCACGATTACCCCTTGGGAGACCAAGATGCTTTCTGATATTGAGAGAGCCATCCAGGCGGCTAATCTAGGGATCAACCCTTTAAACGACGGCAAATGTATCCGCTTAAATTTCCCGCCCCTGACCGAAGACAGACGTCGTGAGCTGACCAAGGATGTCAGTAAATTCGGTGAAGAGGCTAAGATAGCTATTCGCCAGATCAGACGTGAGGCCCTGGAGCAGTATAAGGCTTATGAGAAAGACAGCCAGATCAGTGAAGATGAGTACCGTATCTTCGAGGAAGAGGTACAAAAACTGACTGATACTTACGTGGAAAAGATCGACGAAGCTGTAGAACGCAAGAACAAAGACGTCATGGAACTATAAACGGCCTTAAGTATGCCGAAAGCGTTACCACAACACTTAGCCATCATTATGGATGGCAATGGCCGTTGGGCTAAGTCTAGAGAAGTTGAAGTCACTGAAGGCCATCGCGCAGGTTCTGAGAAGCTGCGCGAGGTAGTTGGTTTTGCCTTGGACGCAGGTATACCCATTCTGTCGGTCTACGCCTTCTCTACAGAAAACTGGAAACGTTCCGAACAGGAAATCCAGGGCCTGATGAGTCTAATACCGGTATTTTTTGAGGCCTATAGCGAGGAGCTTTGCGCACAAAAAGTAAAGATCCATTTTGTGGGAGACCTTACAGCTTTGCCTGAGGACGTCCAGAAAATCTGCTACAAGGCAGAAACCCTGGAACCTGACGAGCATCGCCTGGATTTATATATCTGCCTTAACTATGGTGGCAGAGACGAGATTTTGCGGGCAGTCAAACACTTGTTCCAAGATCCTGACCATGCTGAGATCATTGCTAATTTACAAGCGGAAGATTTTAGCCGCTATTTTTATTGCCCCGATTTGCCAGACCCGGATCTAATTATCCGTACGGCAGGGGAGAAGCGTTTATCTAATTTTTGGCTCTGGCAGGCAGCTTATGCCGAGTTTTATGTAACAGAGGTATATTGGCCGGACTTTAGTCGGGCTGATTTTGAGCTTGCCCTGCAAAGTTACTTAGGCCGAGACCGGCGATTTGGTGGCAGGAGGACTTAGTAAGATGGAAGTCAACAAACAAGTACAAACACGTGTTACAAGTGCCATATTTTACGGTGCTGTCTTCGTGTTGGCTCTTTTCCTTGCTTACTGGAGACCCTTAGCGGCCTCTTTGCTGTGGCTGGTGCTGGCAAGCTTGATGAGTAAAGAACTGGCCAATCTTCTGGATATCGCGGAAGGTCATCCTGCCCGCTGGATCTTACGTCTGCAAAGTATGAGCTTTTTGCTCTTTATCTTTTATGGTAACGCCTGGACGGGACTCAGCGGTAACGGCATTTTTCGCCCACTACAGCCCATTTTGTCCCGCGACCAGGGACTAATTTTACTGCTGCTGTTTCTCATATGGCAGATAGTCTGTTCTGTCCTCCAGGTCATAGCTTCTTTTTTAGATGACCCCGAAAATGGTGTGCATAGCGGCATGCGTAACGTGGTAGGAGGATTCTATCTGTCCTTCCCACTTTTTGCCGCTAATGCCATACTGTTTTTAGTCCCCTATGGTTGGACCTGGCTGGTAGTAGCGCTGGTCACTCCCTGGGCTTCTGATTCGCTGGCCTGGATGATTGGACGCAAGTATGGCTCAACCAAGGTATTTCCCAGGCTTTCACCCAATAAAAGCCTTGAAGGTTGTGTAGCAGCCCTTCTGGGTACCGGGGTTCTTTATATTATTTTATATTTCCTGGCTTTGCTGGAAGTTGCTTTGCCTTTCTACTATGTCATGGGTTACGCAGTCTTGGGCATCTGTGCCTCACTGTTCTGCCAGCTAGGTGACTTGTATGAATCAGCGTTGAAAAGAGCTAAAGGAACTAAGGACAGTGGAGAACTGATCCCTGGGCACGGAGGTATACTGGATCGTTTTGACTCCAGCCTTTTCCTCTTACCGTTCATGTTCTTAGTACTGGCGATTGGTGAATTTATCTAAATGCGCTCAATTACTATTTTAGGCTCCACAGGTTCTATCGGACGGCAGGCTTTAGACGTCTGCGCCCGGCTTGACTTGTATCCTCGTTATCTTTCCTGTGCTGGGAATGTGGAGCTCTTGGCTGAGCAGATCATCCGCTGGCAGCCGGAAAAAGTGGCAGTGAGAGACGAGCAGGCCAAAGCGCGTCTTGAGTCCATCTTAAAAGCCAAACAGGTAACTGTCCCTGAGATGCTTTGGGGAGAGTCCGGCTTGGCAACTTTAGCCTCTTATTCCGTGGATAGAGTAGTCGTCGCTGTATCGGGTTTTGCGGCCCTGAAGCCCGTTTACCGTGCCATTATGGCAGGAAATAGTCTAGCTCTTGCCAATAAAGAATGTGTGGTTGTGGCGGGTGACTGGCTCTTGCCCTTAGCTCAAAAACAGAGCGTGAGTATTTATCCCGTTGACAGTGAGCATTCAGCTATTTGGCAATGTTTGGCGGCTAGCCCACTTGGATCTTTACGTAAGATCTATTTGACCGGATCGGGTGGACCTTTCCTGTATCATAAACCGGAGGAATTGACCCACATCACGCCAGAAGAAGCTCTGGTCCATCCCTTGTGGAATATGGGGGCCAAGATTTCCATAGATTCTGCCACCATGTTTAACAAAGGTCTGGAATTGATTGAGGCTATGCGACTATTCGGCGTAGAGGAAGAGCAGGTCGAGATCTTGATCCATCCGGAAGGGGTAGTCCATTCAGGTGTGGAATTTCATGATGGATCTATCTTGGCTCAAATGGGTAGAGCGGACATGCGACTGCCTATCCAATTGGCGCTGACCTGGCCTCAGCGTGTCGATAGCGGCCTCAAGCCGTTTAATTTTTTTGAAGCCGGTAAAAAGCGGACTCTGACCTTTTTGGAGCCTGACCCTGAGCGCTTTCCAGCTTTAAGCCTGGCGCGCCAGGTAGCCCGTATGAAAGGCTACGCACCCTTAGTCATGAATGCAGCCAATGAAGTCGCGGTTCAGGCTTTCCTGCAAGGGAAACTGGGCTTTACTGAGATCTATCCTCTGGTGGAGCAGGCTGTCCGCCAGTTTGAACAAGAAGTGGCGGTAGAATATCCTGAGCTTAGCAAGACAGATAAAGCGCTCGATTCTATGATAAAATACGATGCTCAGGTGAGAGTCTGGACTGATTCTCAGATAAGATAAACCGTATTTTTCGGTCAAGGCTGACCTTTGTTATACTACTTTTTGACTACAAATATTTAAGAGGTATCCATGGGAACTTTTCTAGGAATTTTGGTGGGTCTGCTCGTCCTTAGTGTGATGATGCTGGTCCACGAATTAGGCCACTTCTTAGCCGGTAAGGCACTTGGCTTTAAAATAATCTCCTTCAACTTATTTATGGGCCCTGTGCTCTGGAAAAAGATCGGCAAAGACGGCGTAGCCTACACGATCCGACTTATTCCTATGGGCGCGTCCGTAGAATTTGCCGGGGAAGACTCTGGCATAAACGAGTTGCCGGAACAGGGCGCATCTGAAGCTCCAAAGGAGCAAGACGAGAGACCTATCTTCGCGGCGGATGATCCGGGCTTATTCTTCAATCGCCCCAAATGGGCACGCGCCATCGTAGTGGCCATGGGGCCTTTGGTCAATTTTGTAACTGCGGCTTTGGCTTTTATTATCTTGTTCTCAGCCTTTGGTGGGACAAACTTACCGAAGATCGGTCAGGTAGTGGAGGGAACAGCCGGTTATGAGGCAGGCCTTCGAGAAGGTGATCGTATTTTATCTATCAATGGCTATGGCATCTCAACTGCCATGGACTTTAATATGGCCACGGCTTTTGATCCACAGGAGGTAGATGATTATCGGATTAGAAGACCGAATGGCGAAGAAGTAAATCTCCTCGTCAAAAAAGAATATGAGGATCGCTATCGCCTGGGTATCAGCTACACCCCACGTGAAGATGGACGCATGATCGTAGGCGCGGTAGATCCCAATTCTAACGGCGGTAATCCGGTACTCAAAGCAGAAGATGAGATCCTCAGCATTAATGGAGTCTCCGTACAGGATCCGAAAGCCTTCACGGCCAATATTGACCAGAAGCAGGCGCAAAGCATTGAAGTGGAGATTTTGCGCGATCAAGAGAAGATGACGGTGGAGATGCAAACAGTCTTCTTCCGTGACAGCAAAGATCCTGGCATTTATTTGGCTGTAAGTGATAAGTTTGGTGATTGTCTGCAGCAGGGACTGGTTTACCCGTATTCTGTAGTCAAATCTACGATTAAGGGTTTAGGCATGATGTTCTCCGGCGATATCAAAGCCAAAGACGGCCTAACCGGCCCAATCGGTATCGTGAGCATGGTTGGCGGTGTGGTTAACGAAGAAGTAGACGTAGCCGCTAAAGTTTCCCAGTTACTCATGCTGTTTGGCCTGATCTCAGTTGCGGTAGGTTTTACCAACCTTTTGCCCATTCCGCCCTTTGATGGCTTCCATCTCCTGATTTTATTGATCGAGGGCATCAGCCGCAAAGATATACCGGAAAAAGTTAAAGACGGCTTCTCAACAGTAGGCATTATTTTACTCTTATTGTTAGTTGCCTATGTTTTCTATATCGATATAGCTCGACTAATAGCGGCTAGATAGGAGAGAGTTTGAGCATTCAGCGTCGCGCAAGCAGACAGATTTTAGTGGGATCGGTAGCGGTAGGAGCAGGCGCGCCCGTTGTGGTGCAATCCATGAACTCCAGCCCCATTCTTAATGTGGAGGCTAATCTGGAGGAATTGGAGTGCCTGGCCCAGACCGGCTGTGAGCTCTCTCGGCTGGCTGTGCCCAACAGCCGTGCGGTAGAAGCCTTTCGTGAGATCGCTGAACGCTCGCCCCTGCCTTTAGTGGCAGACATCCACTTTGACTATCGCCTGGCTTTAGGCGCTCTGGATGCCGGCGCAGCCGCTTTGCGCCTTAACCCCGGTAATATCCACGACCAGGAAGGCCTCAAGCAGGTAGCCCGTCGAGCCAAAACCAAGGGTATTCCCATTCGCGTGGGCGTGAATTCCGGTTCTTTGGACCCAAAGATCATTGCTGCCTGCGGAGGCGTTAATTGTGACGCTATGGTGCAGTCTGCTTTGGAGGCTGTTTCGCTCTTGGAAGAGCAGGGATTTGCAGACATTTGTCTTTCTCTCAAAGCCTCCAACCCACTCTTGATGATTGAATCCAACCTTAAGATAGCCGCGCTCTGCGATTATCCCCTGCACCTCGGCCTAACTGAAGCAGGACCGCCAAAAACCGGCATCATCAGATCTATAGCAGCTTTGTCTCCGCTCTTATACGCGGGCGTGGGTGATACCATTCGCATCTCTTTGACCGCTGATCCGGTGGAAGAAGTAAAGGTAGCCTGGGAGCTGCTCAAGAGTTTGGAGTTGAGACAAAGGGGACCGAAGCTGATTTCCTGCCCCGGCTGCGGCAGAACAGAAGTTGATATCCGGCCCATGGCTGAAAGAGTGGCTGATTATCTCAGTGGTATTTCTCAAGATCTAACGGTAGCGGTAATGGGCTGCGCGGTTAACGGACCGGGCGAAGCCAGGGAAGCGGACTTGGGCCTGGCCGGTGGTCACGAAGAATTCCTCGTTTTCAAAAAAGGAGAGATTATCGGCAAGTACCCGGAAAATGAGGCTTTTGAAGTGCTCTGTCGTTTGATTGATCAAACAGCAGGTGAGAACTGATGACTTCTCCGGTTTGCTTAAGTATTTTCTTTAAGACCCTTGCTCCGGAAAGAAATGATTTTCCTGCTTGGCGTCCTTCGCTTCGCAAGGTGGCACCTCAAAATGGGCCGGAAAATCTTCTGATCATGGATTTGGACTGCCAGGATGAAGATTTCTCTTGGCAGGAATTGATCACCAGCGAGAGCCTATTTGAAGAGGTCCTGGATTACCCGGACCTGGCTTTTCGCTTGCATTTTCCGACTGACAGCCAGCGACCGGAGCTTAAGGATCCCGTCGGACTGGAGGCCTGGATCAAACGCCATGCTAAAGCCTGTAATGCTATCGAACACGACCTTTTTTGCCAGGGGCGTATTGAGAGTCTTTCTGAAAGCAGCTTAATTTGGCAGCTGCCGGCTGCCGCTTACCAAATCTTATTATTCCAGAAGTTTTCCTGGTTACAGGACTTTTGTCAGGCCTTGTTCCCGGAAGCTCCGCTTATCCGCCTGGTAGCGGCACCGGAACCTGTAGATTTAGACTCTTGCCGTGTAGGTCAAGAACTGTTGGAGCATGAGGCCCTGCTGGCCAAACGACATGTAGCGCCCCCACCACCGCCAAAGACTAGGACTTCTGGCAAAACAGCGGCTACTGCCGCTGCTGATGGCTTTATTTGGGGCAAGAAGAAACCCCGTGAGACAGCTATAGTCAAACTGGAAGATCTTAGCCCGGACACGGACTTTGTGCGCTGCCGAGGCCAAGTGGATGAGCTGGAGGCTCGCCAAACCAAATCCGGCAGATATCTGGTGCGCTTTATTTTAGTTGAGGGAAAATCAGCTCTGCGCTGTCTAATTTGGGCCAAGCCCGAAGAAGTAGAAGAACTCATGGCCGGTCTGGATTCAGTTTACGTTGAAATAACCGGTTTCCTGGAATGGAATGAACGCTTTGAGCAGGACTTCCAATGCCGGGTCGATTCGATTTTTAAAACGGAAGAACCGGTTGATACAAAAATCGATACTGCTGAAGAAAAAAGGGTAGAACTGCATTTACACACCAAATTCTCCGCCAAGGATGCCTGCTCCAGCCCCTCGGATCTGGTAATGGCAGCGGCCAGGTACGGACATCCCGCGGTGGCGATTACTGACCATGGTGTGGTGCAGGCCTTCCCAGAAGCTCAGTCCGCTAGAGATAAACTGGCGCGGCAAGGTAAGGATATAAAGCTTATTTTTGGTCTGGAGGGCTATCTGGTCGACGATGGACCAACTGTCTTTTTGACTGCGGAAGAAGCCCACTACGAACGCTGTCAAGCCATAGCCGCCCTGGCCATTGACTACCAGTCTGCTTCTGTGGGAGAAGATCTCTTTGGCGCTAGAAGAGACCTCGCTCTGGGAAAGCGAGAACTCAAAGCCTGCTACGCCTTAAAGCAAGCCTTCTCAGATGGAGAAGCCAGGGGTCAGCTTCAATACATCTTGTTGGAGCCAGATCGAGAAATAGAGAATGCTTATTCACTGAACCAAGGTACTGTCATCAATGCGCAAGGCGCTAAAAATTCTTCTGGTGATTTTCAAACAATTGACAGGCGCTCCGGCCTGGATAGAAAAGAAGCCTTGCGAGAACTCAGCCACTTTTTAAAAGATGCAGCCTTAGTCAGCCGTTTTGACCTGGACGATCTTACCAGCCTGCGAAGTTGGGGCTTTCAAGTTGAAGACCATGAGTCGCGCATCAAGTTTAATCCTGCCTTCCTGGACCTGGCTGCCCTGAGCCGGCTAAAAGACTGGTCCGAATTAGATCTTAGCTCGGAAGAAGCGCGGGAAGTCGAAAAGATTCGCTCTCATATTCCCTATGTTTCCCAAGCTTCAGCAAGTACCTTTGCCGAGGAAGTCTGGCCCGCTTTAGCCTGCCAGCTAAGACTGGTAAAGAAATATTTCCAGACAACAGAAATAAAAAGCTGGCGAGAACTCAATCAGCATTGTGGCCATTTGGATTTCGAGCAACGTAAAGCTATGAAGGCCAAGAGCACCCATATTGTGCTCCTTGCCAATAACAATGTGGGACTTTACCATCTATACCGCCTGGTATCACTTGCGCACCTGGAAGAGTTCTACTTTAAGCCTCGTATTGCCTTATCTAAACTGCGCTATTTCCGCGCCGGCCTCACCGCAGGCTCTGCCTGTGTCATGGGGGAGGTATTCTCCGCAGTATTAAAGGCCTATCGCGCGTCTGGGTCTGATTACCAGAAAACCGTGGAGAGCTTTGCGACTCTTGAGTGGAAGGAGCGCTCTCAGCGTTATGACTACCTGGAGATCCAACCTCTGGCCAATAATGATTTCCTCTTGACTAGGGAAGATAGCGGTGTACTCAGCAAAGAAGATCTGCGTGACTTAAATCGTCTGGTGCTGGAGTTGGGAAAACTCTATGATCGTCCGGTCTGCGCCACCTGCGACGTGCACTTTTTAGCGGAAAATGACGGCATATACCGCAACATTCTCATCTCCAACATGGGCTTTGGTGAGAGCGAAGAAGAGCAGGCTCCGCTCTATCTGCGTACTACCGATGAGATGCTGCAGGAATTCTCCTATCTGGGAGAGGAAAAGGCCTTTGAGTGCGTTGTTACTAACACCCAGGCAGTAGCAGACCTGGTTGAGCCTCAGATGCGGGCTTTCCCTGAAGGCTCCTATCCACCGGAAGTTGAGCACTCAGCAGATAACCTGAGGCGGGTAGCCTACGAAAACGCTCTCAGGCAGTACGGCCGAGATGATAAATTGCCCGAGGATATCCAAAGCCGTCTGGAACAGGAATTAAGTTCCGTAATTGATAACGGCTACGCCGTCATGTACGATATCGCACGCCGCATGGTCACCAAATCTAATGAAGATGGCTACAGTGTGGGTTCACGTGGTTCAGTAGGTTCTTCTGTTTTGGCTACCTTCCTAGGTATTTCCGAAGTAAACCCCCTGCCACCGCACTATATCTGCGAAAACTGCCATTACTATGAGGTAGATCAATCAGGCAAATATGGCTCAGGCTTTGATCTTCCGGACAAAGTCTGCCCGGAGTGTGGTCACCGTCTAAAGCGAGATGGCCAGGATATTCCTTTTGCTACCTTTCTAGGTTTTAGTGGCAATAAACAGCCGGATATCGATTTGAACTTCTCCGGTGAATACCAACCTAGAGCGCATGCTTACCTGGAAGAAATGTTTGGTCAGGACCATACTTTTCGCGCCGGCACGGTTTCCAGCTACGGCGGCAAGAAGGCAGTAGAAGAAGTTTATAACTACTGTCAGGACCACGAGTTAAATCTGGGCGCCAATAACCAGCGTTGCCTGGCCAAAGGTCTTGAAGGTATCAAGATCTCTACCGGCCAGCACCCCGGGGGTATTGTGGTAATTCCTGATGACTGGGAGATCTATGACTTTACGCCCGTACAGTACCCGGCCAATAAAAATGAGAAGGGAATAATCACCACCCACTTCGACTTCCATGCCTTAGAAGAAACTATCCTTAAGATCGATGCCCTGGGCCATGATGATCCCACCATGCTTAAGTATTTGAGTGACTATACCGGTGTAGCTATTGAAGATATCCCCATCCCAGATGAGCGTGTAATGCAGCTCTTCCAGACTACAGCAGCTATTGGTATCGATCCGGAAGAGTCTACCATCGGCAGCGCGACTATAGGATTGCCCGAAGTTGGTACGACCATGGCCAGGAACATGATCAAAGAGACTCAGCCCAGCAGCTTCTTTGACCTGGTCCAGTTATCCGGCCTGTCTCACGGTACCGGCGTGTGGAAGGGTAACGCGCAGGACCTTATCGCGAGTGGAACCTGTACGATCAATGATGTTATCGGTTGCCGTGACTCTATTATGAATACTCTCATTTATGCTGGCTTGGATCCAGAAATGGCCTTTAAGATCATGGAGACAGTGCGAAAGGGACGAGATCTCAAACCAGAGCAAATTGAGGCCATGCGCCAGCATGATCTGCCGGACTGGTATCTGGATTCCTGCAAAAAGATCCAGTATCTTTTCCCTAAAGCTCACGCCGCCGCCTACTCGATCTCGACCCAGCGTGTGGCTTACTTTAAGGTCTACTATCCTGAGGCTTTCTATAGTGTCTGGTTTACTATCAGAGGGGACGGTGTCTTCAGTCAGGAAGACCACCTTATCTCTCCGGAAGCAATCAAGGCTCGACGCCTGGAACAAAGCCGCGCTTCAGTCAGACTGGATGATCGCGATTTGAAAAAGTTCTTCTGCCTGGAACTGATTGAAGAAATGCAGGCCAGAGGTATCAATTTCCTGCCCTTAGACCTGGAAAAGTCGGACGCTCACAAGTTCTACAGCCCAGAACCGGGATTTATCCGTCCACCTCTGGATGTAATCCATGGTATATCTACCTCCATGGCCAAGATTATTACCGAGGCCAGAGATTCAGGTGAACCTTTCCGTAATATAGACGAGCTGCGGCAGAGAGCAAATCTTGGTGATTCTGCTATCAATAACCTCAGAGCGGCTGGGGTCCTGGACCACTTGCCGGAAAGCGCTCAGATCAGCCTCTTCGAAATGGCCGATATGTCCTAGGGGAGGCACGGCTATGTTACTGGCCCAAGTCTACCTGCAGCGTGCCACGCGGGAATTTGATCAGCTGTACAGCTATCTGGTGCCGGAGGAGTTGTCCCCTCAGCTGGCTGTCGGATCCTTGGTGAGCGTGCCCTTTGGCCGCGGCAACAGCGAGCGTCAGGCCTGGGTAGCTGCTCTGGCTGAGGCGGGTGAGAACAAATTAGCGGACCAGGATTTTACCCTTAAAAGTATTGGCAGCATTCTCGCGCCACCTCTCTTACGAGAAGATCAATTCCTCTTAGCTCAGGAAATGCGGAGACGCTATTTCTGCTCAATTTCTCAGGCTCTCAATCTCATGGCGCCACAGGTGCTTTTATCTACCGGGGCCAAGACTCAGCGTTATGCCTATCTAACAGACCCAGACGAGGCAGTGGATCTTCTGGAAGAGGGTTCTTTGCGCTCTATGGGTCAGGTGCGGGTCTTAGAGTTCCTGCTGGAAGTGGAAGAAGCCAGTTTGCAGGAAATCATGGCAGCTTGCGGTGTCAGCCGTTCGGTACTGGATACGCTGAGAAAAAAGGGCCTGATCGCAAATTACAACAAAGAGGTCGCCAGAGAAACTGTTAGCCGCGAAATAGTAGAAGCGGAGAAAAGTGTCCCCATACTCAACTCCGGTCAGGCGGAGGCTTTAGCCAGCTTACTAGAAACAAATTCCGATACAGGTAAAGCAGGCTCAGAATATCTGCTCTTTGGTGTTACCGGTTCCGGCAAGACCGAAGTTTATCTTAGAGCCGCGGAACAGGTGTTAGGCCAAGGTAAGGACGTACTAATTTTGGTCCCGGAGATATCTCTAACCCCGCTTATTTGTGATCGCATTGAGAGCCGTTTCGGACAAAACGCCGCCGTGCTGCACAGCAGATTGTCTCCCGGCGAGCGCTACGACCAATGGCAAAGTATCCGTTCAGGTCAAAAGCATTTGGTGGCCGGTGCCCGTTCGGCAGTGTTCGCGCCCTTGAAGGATATTGGCCTGATCGTGATCGATGAGGAGCAGGAAGCGTCTTACAAATCCGAGCGTACGCCACGCTATGACAGCCTGGACGTGGCACGGATTCGCTCGCGTATGCACGGAAGCAAGTTGCTCCTGGCTTCCGCCACTCCTTCAGTAGAAAGTTATTACCGGAGCCAGACCGGCCGCGCAAAACTCCTGACTTTATCCCAGCGCGCCGGCGGCGCCAGCCTGCCTCATTGTGAAGTAGTGGATATGAGAAAGGAGATGGCCTTTGATCCTGCTACGGTGATCAGCAGACCGCTTAAAGATGCTTTAGCAGAAACTTTCGCGCGCAAAGAACAAGCCATGATTTTCCTCAATCGTCGTGGCAACGCCAGCTTCCGGCTCTGCCAGGATTGTGGCTATATCCATAAGTGCTCTAACTGCGAAGTAAGCATGACTGACCATCTAAATCCGCACCAACCCCAGCAGCATCTTTTGATTTGCCACTACTGCGGGAAAATAGAGAAGGCACCTACTGTCTGTCCGGCCTGTGGTTCAGAGCATTTCGGCCCTTACGGTTTGGGAACCCAACAAGCAGAACGTGTGCTGCAAGAGCTCTTCCCTGAGCAGAAGATTTTACGTATGGACCTGGATACAACCAGCGGCCGCTTCGGCCACAGCAAGATTTTGGGAGCTTTTGCGAGAAAAGAAGCGGACCTGCTTGTGGGCACGCAGATGATTGCCAAAGGGCATGATTTTCCTGATGTAACGACTGTAGGCATTCTCGCGGCTGATCTGATGCTGGGACAGACCGATTATCTGGCTGAAGAGCGCTGCTTCCAGCTACTGGCACAAGCTGCCGGTAGAGCTGGTCGCAGAGGTCAGACAGGCCAAGTCTTGATCCAAAGTTTCAATCCGGAAAATTTTGTGATCCAGGCGGCATTGCGCCAGGACTACCAGGCTTTCTACGAAGAAGAGATCCGTAAACGACGTGTACTGGCATATCCGCCTTTTAGAGATCTGGGTGTAGTTACCATTTCTTCTCACAGCCAAAGCTCTGCGCGTTATGTAGCCAGGCAGTTAGAGTCCGAATTACGCTATCTGGTGGAAAAGAATAAGTTGGGCCAGCAGCTCAGCTATTTTTCAGCCCAGCCGGCTCCCATCCCCAGATTGCGTAAGCGCTGGCGCTATCGTCTTTTGCTCAAATCTCCTTCGCGCGAACTATTGACCCGTTGCCTTAATTATTTAAACCAGCTGAAAATACCAGAGCAAGTCAGCGTGGCCTGTGACATCAACCCCAAGCATTGGGCCTGAGTGTATTTACCCCTAAGTAGGGAAGGTAACTTATGTTAAAATAAAGCTCATCTTAGCTCATCTCAATGAGCTATAGTAAATAAGAGCAAGTTTATTTAAACCGCTGGGCAATAGCTCTGCATCTTTGGCAGGGTACCCGCACTTATATAGAAAGCAGTATCATCTATGGCATTAAGAAAAGTATTCCAAGAAGGGGAGGATATCCTCCGCAAAAAAGCACGCCCGGTAGAAAGATTTGATGATCGTCTGGCCGAATTGGCACAAGACATGTTAGAAACCATGAAAGAAGAGAATGGCGTAGGTTTGGCGGCTACTCAGGTTGGCATCTTAAAACAGATGTTCGTGATGAACCTGGGAGATGAAGTGCCGGAGGAACTGCAGGGAGATTTTGTGATTGTAAACCCTAAGATCAGTAACACTGCAGGGGAGCAGGAATTAATTGAAGGCTGCCTCTCTTTGCCTGGCCTCTACGCACATGTAAAACGTCCTGAAAAGTTGACCCTGCACTACCAGGACTTGGAAGGCAAGGAACACGAGATGGACTTATCCGGTTTCCCGGCAGTTTGTGTTTGTCACGAAACTGACCATCTCCATGGCATCCTCTTCCGCGATAAAGCCTCAGAACCTCTCTTCCGCCTGGATGCGGAAGGAAGACCGCAAACAGCCAAAGTAGCACAGGTGCAAGATGATGGATCAGAGATCTAGTTCCCAGCCTATAGAACTGTCTTTCTCCTCGCCAGCGCAACTGTCCAGCTACGACTTCAGGCCGGCCACTGAGGAAGATAAAACCAAGCGAGTCCTGTATTTTGGTTCGCCGGAATTTTCCCTGCCACCACTGAGACTTTTACACGAGCAGGGCTACAAGCTGGTGGGGGTAGTTACTCAACCTGACCGACCTGTAGGTCGCAAGCAGGTCCTAACGCCCACACCAACCAAGGCTTTGGCCGAAGACCTGGGTTTAAATGTCTACCAGTGGGCAAAACTAAACGAAGATGGTGTAAGGGAAGAACTGGAAGCGCTTAAACCAGATCTGATCGTAACCTCCGCCTATGGTAATCTCTTACCGAAGTGGCTTTTAGATTTACCGACTTTTGGCCCGCTCAATATCCATCCTTCGCTCCTGCCCAACTGGCGGGGCGCTTCACCGATCGCTTCTAGCCTTTTGGCGGGTGATCGGGAAACAGCATTGTCCATCATCAAAATGGGTGTAGGCTTAGACGATGGTGATATTGTAGCTTCCTGCCGTTATCCAATCAGTGATGAGGAAGACCAGGAAAGCCTTAGCCGTGAACTGGCCGAGCTGTCAGCAGAACTCTTATTGGCAATCTTGCCCTACTGGTATGCCGGGGAATTAAAGTTGACCAAACAGAGTGAAGCCGAGGCTACTTACGCCAAGAAACTGACACGAGAAGATGGACTATTAGACTTCCAACACTCAGCGCGCGCCAATTTCAATAGGGTGCGTGCTCTTTATCCCTGGCCAGGCGCCTATACCTATTACGACGGAAAACGCTACAAGGTTTACCGTGCTCACGTGGAGGATAAGGCCCACAGTCATAAACCGGGAGAAGTTGTCCGTGCGGACGATCGGCTTTTAGTAGCCTGTTCGGATGGACTTCTCAGCCTGGACTTAATCCAAGGACCCAATGGTAAAAAAGTTGCTGGCAGTGATTGTTATCACAATTTCGCGCCGGGAAACTGCTTTGGATCCAACCAGCTCTAGCTTGCGAAAGGAGCGATCACAATGGAACTGTTATCACTAGCCTTCATCTACATGGATCGTTGGTACTTTATCCTTATCGTGCCCTGTATTTTACTAAGTTTTCTGGCTCAATTCAGAGTGCGTTCGGCCTTTAGTAAATTCAGTGGAGTGCAGAACCGTCGTGGTATTACCGGAGCGGAAGCCGCTCATAATATTCTGTCCAGTGAAGGAATCTATAACGTAAAAATAGAACCGGTTAGAGGTGATTTAACCGATCACTACGATCCCAAAAATGAGATCTTGCGCCTTTCAGAACCTGTTTATAACAAAACTACTATTGCCGCTTTGGGCGTAGCAGCTCACGAGGCGGGACACGCCATCCAGCACGCCAGCGACTATAGCCCCATGAAGTGGCGCCAGGCTATGTATCCACTGGCGGGTGTTGGCTCCGGAGCCGGCCCCTACCTTGCCATCTTCGGCCTCATCCTGCAACACGATACGCTGTTTAAAGTAGGAATCTTGCTCTACTCTGTGGCGGTACTGTTCTACTTCGTTACTCTGCCGGTAGAGTTTAATGCTTCTAAGCGGGCTCTGGCAATCTTGGAGCAGGGAAATTACCTGACTACCGCAGAGGAAGTAAATGGCGCGCGCCATGTTTTGCAGGCAGCCGCCATGACCTATGTCGCTTCAGCCGCCACGGCCTTTGCCAGTATGCTCCGCCTGATTTTACTTAATAATGACAGCAGGAAGAATGGCTAAGGTTGATCCGGCAAGATTAGCTGCGCTAAAAGCCGTCCATCAGGTTATCCAACAGGAGGCTTTTTCTAACGAAGTCATTGAGAAAAGCGCAGATTTTAAGCAACTTGACCCTCAGGAGCGAGCTTTTGCCAGCGCTTTAGTTTACGGTGCCTTAAATAGACGACTTGCCTTGGACAAAATCATCGCAGACCAGGCAAGCCGTCCCTTGAATAAAATAAATCCTCTAGTCTTGAACATTCTGCGCTTGGGCGTCTGGCAGTTGCTCTATTCATATTCTGTGCCTACTTTCGCGGCCGTCGATGAAACGGTCAAACTTTGCGCTGCCAGTGGGCGCAAGTCGGCCAAGCCTTTCGTCAATGCCGTGCTGCGTAATATTGAACCGGAGAAAATCCGCTGGCGTACTAAAGACAAGGGTATAGAACTGGGCCTCGGCAACGAACTGTTCGGACTTTTCCGCAAATGGTATGGAGAACCGGTAGCCATAGACCTGGGAAATTACTTTCTACGCGATGACTTTGACTTAAGTCTGAGAGTTAATACCCGCAAGACAGGCAGCGCAGAACTCAAACAAAAATTGGAAAGTGAAGGCGCACTGGTAGAGGAAGGACATTATTTTCCCGCCGCCCTGCGCCTTAAAGTTCAGGACTTAAGGCTGGACGAACTCGCAAGCTTCCAGCAAGGACTATTTATGGTCCAGGCTGAGGCAGCTCAAGCCGTGGGCGCGGTGTCTTTGGCAGAAGACTGTCGGAGCATTATCGATCTTTGCGCGGCCCCTGGCGGCAAGTCCTGTGATATTGCTATGCGTATGCCGCCGGGAGCCAGGTTACTGGCTCTGGATCTTAGTCCTGAGCGCCTGGAACTAGCCAAGGTCAATGCCGAGCGCTTGGGCTTTAAGTTAGACTTTGCCAGCCAGGACGCCACTGATCCTGCTTATCCCACAAAGCTTAAACAGCGTTATGGTTACCTGGCTCAAGGCGCTGACCTGATTCTTCTGGATGTGCCTTGCTCTGGCCTGGGGCTCTTAGCTCGCAAGCCGGAACTGCGCTGGCGTGTAGGTTATGAGGATTTACTCCGTTTTCCGCCCTTGCAGAGGGAGATGCTGCGTTTAGCGGCTCAAATGACCAGACCGGGTTCTCGCCTGATTTATTCAACCTGTACATTAAACCCGGCAGAGAATGACGAACTGGTGGCAGAATTCTTAGCTGGGCCGGAAGGTCAGGTATTTGTGAGAGAAGATATTCGCCCGCGCCTGCCGCGAAAGTTGCTTCATACCTTGGAAGAAGACGCGAATCTGGCTGAACTTCTGGCTCAGGGTTATCTCTTATTCCGCCCGGATATAACTGGTGGGGACGGTTTTTTCATTTGTTCACTCTTAAGGAGCGCTGATTAATATGTTGCCTGATTTTTTAGACCTGGAAACTGCAGATCTGGAAGCCCTGGTGGCAGAACTTGACCTGCCTGAATTTCGTGCCAAACAGCTTAAAGAAGGTCAATTTCGCGCGATAAGCAGCTTTGATGAATTGACCAATCTGCCTAAGAAACTTCGAGCGTATTTGAACGAGCATTACTTTCCCGGTTTGCCGGAGATCCAGAATAAACTGATTTCTGATGACGGACTCAGCCAAAAACTGGTCTTGGCCTACCCTGACGGCGAAGTGATTGAGGCAGTTATCATGGAGCAAAGCTATGGCCATTCTCTCTGCCTGTCCAGCCAGGTAGGCTGCACCATGGGCTGTCGCTTTTGCGCTTCTACCGGTCTGGCAAAAGCCCGTAATTTAAGCCGCGGTGAGCTGCTGGGTCAATTCTTGCTGGCTGAGCAACTGATAGCGCCAGCCAAAATTACCAATTTGGACCTTATGGGCATCGGTGAACCGCTGGACAACTACGACGAGGTTCTGGCCTTTATCCGACGTCTGGTTGATCCAGATCATCGCAACTTCAGCGCGCGCAAAATATGCTTGTCAACCTGTGGTCTGGTGCCCCAGATCAAGCGCTTAGCCAAAGAAGGGCTGCCCCTGACCCTGACGATTTCACTACATGCGCCCTGGCAAGAACTCAGATCCGAGATTATGCCGATCAGCCGAGCTTACCCCCTAAACGAGCTGATGGAAGCGGCTAACTACTACTTTGAGCAGACTGGACGTCGAGTGAGCTTTGAATATGCCTTGTTCGCTGGTGTGAATGACAGCCCGGAGGCCGCGCGGGCTCTGGCCCAACTTTTGCATGGACTAAACTGCCATGTAAATTTGATACCTGCTAATCCGGTACCTGGTACTGATTTTCAGTCTGTGGGCAGGGAAGGCGCGGAAAAATTTCTAGCTATTTTGACCCACAAGGGAATCAACGCAACTTTGCGCAGGTCTTTTGGCAAGGATATTCAAGCTGCCTGTGGTCAGCTCAGGCGCTCGAGCTTACTTGAAGACCAGGGCTACTGGTGTTAGAATTGATACTTACTAAGTCTTTATTTTATGCATTTTGCCCCAGGTATTAATGCAGGAGCGGATGAAGTGACGAAAAAGGTGGACTACGCCATAAAAAGTGAACGTGGTCTCGTCAGAGACAAGAACGAGGACAGCTATGCCTGCTATGTAGCAGAAGAAGGCTGGCCGTTAGCTTTTATTGTGGCTGACGGTATCGGTGGCCATTCAAAAGGTGAGCTGGCCAGTAAAGTCGCGGCTGATTATTGTCAGGAGCGGCTCTCATCTGATCTCGGCAAGACCGAACAGGCAGAGGTGGTAGAAGCTTTAGTCCTGGACACCATGCAGAAGGCCAATATTGAGGTTTATCTAAAATCTCTTGAAGATCAGGCAAACTCCGGCATGGGCACGACTCTTACCCTGACTGTTTTTTATCCTGGTGCCTGTTATTTAGGTCACATCGGTGATTCGCGTTGTTATATCATGCGTAAGGGCATTCTGGAAAAGATCTCCCGTGACCATACTCTAGTACAGGAAATGCAAGACGCCGGTACGCTAACCCCGGAAGAAGGCTCAATGCACCCCAAACGTCATATCTTGACACAAGCTCTAGGCGTGCCCAAATATCTCAGTCCCGAAGTGTTGCGCCTGGAAATAAAGAAGGGCGACCGCTTTTTGCTTTGCAGCGACGGCTTGCATGGTTACGTGGCGGAATATTTGATCGCTGATTGCCTGCGAAAAGCTAAGTCAGCTGAGGCTTGTACCGATGAGCTGGTTCGCCTCGCCATGGAAGCAGGCGGCTTAGATAATGTAACCGTAGCAGCCATTTTCTTGTAAGGAGCAGCCAGAGATGCAGCCTGAGCGTACACATATTAGCAAGGGATTCATCGTAGATGGTCGCTATGAGGTCGTTGAAGGCTTGGGACAAGGCGGTATGGCCTATGTTTACCTGGCTGTTGACCGTTCTAACGGTAGAAAAGTCGCCCTGAAAGTCATGCGCGAAGAACTCTCGGATGACCCAGAATTTATCATGCGCTTTGCTACGGAAGCCAGAGCGGCAGCCAGCCTTGACCACCCAAATATTGTGCGTGTTCTGGATTATGGACAAGACGGAGATATTCGCTATATAGTCCAGGAATATGTGGCTGGTACTAATCTCAAAACTCTAATTCAGGAAAAAGGCCCCCTTCCATGGACCTTGGCTCTACCACTCATGGTGCAGATTGCCCTGGGTCTTGATCATGCTCATAAAAGAGGCATCATCCACCGAGACATGAAGCCGCAAAATGTACTGATCACACCGGATATGACCGCCAAGGTCACGGATTTCGGTATCGCCAGAGCCAGCATTTCCAATACTATTACCTTGACTGGAGGGATAGCCTTCGGCTCGGTACATTACTTCTCGCCGGAACAGGCCCGTGGCAGTCAGGTAACTGAACGCTCTGACTTGTATTCTCTGGGGCTCATGCTCTATGAGATGCTGACAGGTATACTGCCCTTCGATGGCGATTCATCTGTTGCCGTGGCTATAAAGCAATTACAGGATATGCCGGCAAGACCCAGCAAAGTCAACCCCCAGCTCAATCCTGCTCTGGATTCTATTATTTTTAAGGCCATTCAAAAAAGTCCGGAACGACGTTTCCAGTCAGCCCGTGAATTCGCGGATGAGCTGAATTTCTTTATGCGTGATCCACAAGCCTATCTCATGGCTAATCCACCGCAAGTGCAGAACTGGTCGGACTCATCGGCCGCTCTTACTACTGACCGTGGTACTTCCAATTACGGCAAGATTGAAGACATTGAGCGCAATTTGGAAAAGAGAAGACGCAGCAGAGTAAGAGATAACATCCTGGTTGCCCTGGTAGTTATCGTGGCTGTCTTGGGCGGTGTTTACTTATTAGCCAACTCCTTGAAGGACTTTAGTTTTATCCCACTGCAAACAGACTCGGATCAAATCGTGGTGGAACGCTATGTGGGCGAGAATGTTGCCGATGTTGAGCCGCGCTTGCGTGAGATCTATGGTGATAACTATGAGTTGGAAGCCGTGCGCTCAGAAACGCAGGAAAAGGGCGTTATTTTTGCTCAAGACCCCAACTACGGCACGAAGTTAGACCCGGACGAAGCTTTTATCAAGCTGCGCTATTCAGTCGGTAAAAGCGAGCTGGCACTTGATGATGTCAGTGGCTTAACGGAAGCCGATGCCAAGTCTCATCTGGAAAAACTCGGCTTTAACGTTTCGACCCGCTATGAATTTTCTGACTCCGTCGAGTCAGGCAAGGTCTCTCGTACCATACCGCCGGCCGGAGCTACCACCTATGATGGAGCTCGCGTGGAGATTTATGTCTCCAAAGGCAGCGATCTGGTCACCCTGCCACCTATGGTTGGCCTGCCTTGGACAGAAGCGGAAAAAACACTCAAAAATTTAGGCCTCAACTTGCGTGCGCAAAATGCCGAAGGTGAAGACGCTGATGATATCCCTATCCCAGTGCGTGTAGTCTTCAGCCAGGATGTAGACGCGGGTGAGACTCTTAAACAAGGCAACACCATACTACTGGAGTATTCTTCCAAAGAATTCTATGAATCCGGCGGCAAATCTAAAGCCGGTAAGAAGGGCGAAGCCGGTGCCAAGGTCATGCCTGATCTCCGAGGTAAAACTCTGGAGGAGATGAACCGCATCATGTCAGCGATCTGGCCCTCAGATGCTCCCGGTTATTATGTGTCCTCTATTGGTCGAGCCAACTCAACTTCCGACCCCGGTGTAGTGGTACTGGAACAGACTCCTGCCCCCGGATCGCCACTCGATCCTTATTCCACATCCGTTTCTATCTATATGGGTTACGAGAATTAGAGGTAGTTTGTGCCTGGTGATCATGCAAGAATTTTGCGAGGCGTAGCGGGAGTTTACCTGCTACATAATCCGGAAACAGGCTTTAAGGGTAAAGCTAAGCCCCGCGGACTTTTCCGCAAATTTGATCAAAGCCCCTTACCGGGAGACCTGGTAGAGTACGAAAGTTCCGATGACCCCAGCATTCCCTGGGTCATAACTAGTATATTGGAACGCAAAAATGAGCTAAGACGGCCACCTTTGGCCAATCTCGATAAATTATTCCTCACAGCTGCGGCGGAGTTACCGCGCGCAGATTACCATTATCTTGACCGCATGCTGGCTTGCTGCCTGTTTGAAGGCATAGAGCCTATCTTGCTTCTCACAAAATGTGATCTGCCTGGTACAGAGGAGGCCATTGATTACTTTAAGGCCTACTATGGACCGGCCGGCTTTACTTATTACCTAGTCTCTTTAGAGGATGACGCGATCTTGCCGCATTTGCGCGAACATATCCGCGGTAATTTAGTAGCCTTTGCGGGGCAAAGCGGCGTGGGTAAGTCTACGTTGATGAACCGACTCCTGGGTAACGTACATTTGGAGACTGGCGCTATTTCCCAGCAGGGAGGCAGAGGCCGGCAGACCACGCGTTCTACAGAGATCTACGCTGTGGATGACGGCTACCTGGCAGATACACCTGGTTTCCAGAGCCTCAATATCGAAACTCTGGACCTGGAAGGACCAGACCTGCTCCTGGCCTATCCGGAACTGCGGGCAATCCAGCAAGAATGTCGTTTTGCTGATTGCCATCATTTAGGTGAGTTGGGCTGCGCCGTGGATCAGGCCAGAATCCACCCGGACCGCCTGGAGATCTACCGCAAATTAAGGCGTGATCTGGATGAGTACGACAAATACAGATAGCATTTATAAGCCTCTCTGGCTGGAAGGAAGTTATGGAATGAAGCGAACAGATATTCTACTAAAAGGTGAGAAGCCTCTGATTTCCCCCTCACTTTTGGCAGCGGACTTTACCAAACTGGCAAGCGAGTTGGAACGGGTAGCGGAGGCGGACGCTCTCCACTTAGACATTATGGACGGGCACTATGTGCCCAATATTTCTTATGGGCCTGCTATCGTCGGACAACTCAGGCCCTATTGGGGTAAAGCCTTTGATGTCCATCTCATGGTCAGTGAACCTGAACGCTGGGTAGATCCTTTTGTCAAGGCGGGGGCAGATATCCTGACCTTCCACTGGGAAGCCACTCACCACGGCCATCGCTTGATCCAAAATATCCATGAGCAAGGTATTCTGGCGGGTGTCTCTCTCAATCCAGGCACCCCAGTGCAAGTCTTAGATCCCCTTTTACCATTCCTGGACTTGGTCTTGATCATGACGGTCAATCCTGGCTTTGGTGGCCAGGCCTATATTGCGGAGATGGAAGCAAAGCTCAAATGGCTGCGCCGAAAACGTGAAGAGACAAACGGTAAGTGGCTGATCCAAATCGACGGAGGGGTTTCTGACCAAAACATTGCCTCTGCCAGCCAAGCCGGAGCAGACTTCTTTGTAGCCGGTACGTCCATCTTCAAGGCGGAATCGCCCGAGAATATGATCCGACGCTTGCGCGACCTGGGCAGGAAAGCCTAAGACCATGTGGCAGGCTTTAGTCTTATCCGGTGATATCAAAAATCCCGACAGGATCCGCGCGCTCTTGTCCAGGGCAGAGTTGATCTGGGCCAGTGATGGTGGCCTGGATCATCTTTTAGATCTTGGTATCACTGCTGACTACTATCTAGGTGATGGAGATTCGCTGAGCGATAAAGGTAAGGATTACCTGCAAAACTCGCGGCTTACACGAGAAGTTTTTCCGGTCTTAAAAGATGAGACTGATTCCGCTTTGACCTTGCGACGCATGTTGCAAGAGGATCAAAAGCACCAGGTCGAAAACTCTCATGCCCATGCCGTGGGCAGTTTAGACGGAGATTCAGGCTTGATGTTCTTAGCCGCCTTAGGCGCAAGAGTAGACCATGTCCTGGCTAATCTGGACCTGGCTACGCGCTATGTGCGCAAGGATTTCCCCATACTTTTAACTGACGGCGAAACTTTTATCTGGATCCTGAAAGGACCATTTGACTCTAATATCTCGATACCTTTGGACATCGCGGACGAGCCGGAAGGACCGCGAAACTATTACACACTGTTGGCTCAGAGCGATGAGGTTACGGATTTGAACTTTAGCGGTGTGCTTTGGCCGCTGCACCGGCGCAAGCTGTTTAGAGGTATCAATCTGGGAGTAAGCAACCGTCGATTGGCCGGTCAAGTCCCGCATCTAAGCTTTGATTCTGGCATCCTGCGCCTGATTATCTCGCGGGAATAGGCTTTTGACAGTCCTTAGCAGGACAATTTATAATGAGGCCTAGCTTTTTGCTACTAGCAGCTGAAAGCTTAATTTAAGGAGGAGACCAGATGGCACAAGAAAATATCTATGACGTACTGAAGGCCCGTGGCTATGTAGCCCAAGTGACGCACGAAGAAGAGCTGAGAGAGTTGCTGGGTAAGGAAAAAGTAGTTTTCTATACGGGCTATGACCCTACCGCCGACAGTCTCCATGTGGGCCATTTAGTACAAATGATGGTCATGTCGCATCTGCAAAGAGCCGGTCACTTCCCCATCGTACTCCTGGGCGGCGGCACCGGTATGATCGGTGACCCGTCAGGACGCACGGATATGCGTAAGTTCCTGGACAAAGCAACCATCCAGCACAATGTTGACCGCTTTAAGAAGCAGATGGAGATTGTGCTGGACTTTAGCGAAGGCAAAGCTCTGATGCTTAATAACGCGGAATGGATCGCTCCGCTTAACTACGTGGAGTTCCTGCGTGAGTTCGGACCACATTTCTCAGTCAACCGTATGCTGACGGCTGAGTGCTACAAAAACCGCCTGGAGCAAGGTTTAACTTTCCTTGAGTTTAACTACATGCTTCTGCAAGCTTATGACTTCTATTATCTCAACAAAAAATACAACTGCCGTCTGGAAATGGGCGGAGACGACCAGTGGTCCAATATCCTGGCCGGTACCGATCTCATTCGTCGCAAGGGCGGCGCTGACTCCTTCGGCCTTACTTTCCAACTCTTGACCAAGGCAGACGGCACCAAGATGGGCAAAACAGCCTCTGGTGCCCTATGGTTAGACGCCAACAAGTGTTCGGTCTACGATTTCTATCAATATTTTGTCAATATCGATGACCGCGATGTGGCCAAATGTATGCGCATGCTGACCTTCATGCCCTTGGAAGAAATTGATGAGTACGCCAAACTTGAGGGCCAGGCCATCAACGAGGCGAAAAAACGCTTAGCCTTAGAAGTGACTACTATTGTTCATGGTCGAGAAGCGGCAGAGCAGGCAGCGGAGCAAGCCAAGCAGATCTTCGGTTCCGCCGGACGGGCGGAGGATATGCCGGGTATTGACTTGGAGGCTTCTGATCTGGGCCGTGAGCTCTTGGATATTTTGGTAGATGCCGATTTCCTACCCTCCAAGTCGGAAGGACGCCGCCTGATCAAGCAACAAGGTCTGGCGCTTAACGACGAGCCGGTAACAGACTTTGGCCGCACTATTGAAAATGCTGACTTCCATGACGGTGCGGCCGTGGTGCGCAGAGGCAAGAAAAACTTCTTTGCTCTCAAATATCAGGCTTAAATTTTCCTAGTTGAATTTTTCTTTACTTTTAAGCTCCTGGGCAGGTTCCAGGAGCTTATTTTGTTGATCAGGCTTGCCGCGTAAATAGGCATAAAGAGCCCAGGCCCTGCGTTCAATCTCCGCCTGATAGCGAATCTGAGGATCCGAATGATTTAGCGCTTCTGAAAAACGTCCAATGACTGGAAGTGTAGCCCTTTCTCGCATTTTGCGTAAAAGATATTTGCCTTGCTTATTAAAGGCTAAGGGATAGATAAAGGCGGGCTCGGTCAAGTAAAGCTCAGCATCGTCCTGGCTTATACCCAGGCAAAGTGAAAGCAAAGCACGCCTGATTCTGCCCGGAGAAAAATTACGAGTTTGAGCTTCTAAAATGGAGTTACTCTCTCTGGCCCAGACAAATAGCCGCTCCGCGAGTCCACTTTCCATGTAACGATACTGGGAAAGAACTCCTGCTGTAGTGACACGCAAAACCAGTAGTTTAGCGTAATCTATGAAGGCCTGCTCAGAGCAAAGCTCATTTTTCTGCCAGGCAGTTAAAAGCACAGCCAGGGAAGAGGCTGGCATTACTTCTGACAAGCTTTCGATGCTGTCCCAATCCACCAGCGCCTTGGTCGCCGCCAGTTTTGGCATAAGAAAATCTCTAATAGCGGAAGCGGACCACGCCAGATTGGTTGCTTGATTACTCTTAGTTTCCGCCGGACGATTTTGACGCTGGCAAAGGAAAAAGCCACAGTTACTATCTTTGCCAGACTGCTTCAGCGCTGACATATATTCCAAGACCAGACGACTGTTAGGCTGTTGGAAGCAGGCAATTAGCCTGGAATCGATGCCCAACTCCTCCAGAGCCAGACTCCGGGCGACATGAGGCGATTTACCAGCGGCAATTTGTTTGCGAATAGCAAGACGCAGGTCCTCAGACTCAGGACTAATCAAACCTGCGGCCTGCTCCAGTAAATCTTTGTCGAAGAGCTCCGAGGAAGCCGTAAGGATCCGGACAACCCCACTTGATGTCAATAGATTTACACCGGCCTTAGCGTAAGCACTCGCTTCACTGGCGGAAAAAGCTTGTGGGAATAAGAGCACTAAGTCAGCACCGGCTTGGATAGCCATGCGAGCCCTTTGATGGGCGTCGAGCAGGGCAGGCGCGCCGCGTTGGCAGAAATTGCTTGCCAAGGCCACCGTAAGGCTGGCATCCGCTCCCAATTTTTCCCGCAAAAAACGGATCTGACTGAGATGACCTAAATGTAAAGGGTTATATTCCGCGATAAGGCCTAGCTGGCGCATAACTTGCCTGAACCTCCTTAGAGAAGTTATTATAACATGTAGGTAATTGACAGGAAGCAGAGGGCAAGCTGGATATATGGCAAAAGATGAGACCGGATCAGAGAAAGCAAACAACCCCGAAAAAGACAATTTGGGGCAGAATGCTGGTCAGGAAGCATCGGAGCAAAAAGAGCCCAGACCCGAGCGCGAACTGCGTCCTTTCCTAGAAAAGTCTACTTCTAAAGCCGGCAGTGATCGAACCAGATTATGGAACAAGCTGGGTAACAAAGGCAAAGTGCTCTGGCTGATCTTGATCTTGTCTCTCATCTCAGGCGCTCTATATCTCCTTGTTATAAAACCGGGTCAGCATTCAAATTCTAGTGAAGTGGCTTATCGTCAACTATATTTTCCAGAGCTAAGTAAAGATAACTTTACCTTGATCAGTGGGACAGACAGTATCTATGAGCGAGTGCTCAAAGTTTTTAGTGTGGGAAAAGATGGCCAGGGCCTGGCAGTGGAACGCTTGCGCCTGGAGTATGAGATACCAGGTCAGGTAGATACGCCAAGAGTTTTACGAACTCTGGATAATGATCCGACTAGTTACAGCGATCAATTGCTTAAGCTGCAACTACTTATCGCCACCGGCCGCAAACAAGCCTTCCGCGATCTGGAACAAGAGATCCAGGAAACTTTTCCACAGTATTTGTCAGAGGCTGCTGAAGCAGATGCCTGGGGTCAACAGCTGGCCTATTTGCGTAGCCTTCTCCTGGCGCGGCAATTCTGGGAAGATAAGGAGCTGGATCAAAGGATCTTGAGCTATTCCCAACGCCTTTTACCGTTATTTGAGAACGGTTTGCCTGCCCAAGCCAGGAAGGAACTCGCTGATCATATTTACCCGCAGGTTTCGGCCAAAGACAGAAATGAGCAGGAAGAGTATCAAGACACAAGTTTGATCTATCTGGACACAGTTGATCTCTGGGTTTTAGAGTCCTTAACCGCCTACGATCCTGGCTGGCAATTGGTGTTCGACCGCTGGCTGGAGCGGATTCGGGGTGGCAGGCTGGACTCGGGCTTTTATGCCTATGCTTGGGATTCTGACCAGGAAAACTATATACCGGCAGATAGCGAGACTTTCCGGGCTAATACCTTGTCCTCACTGTCACAGGCAATCTCGCTTTATGAAGTGGGCGAGGGCAGGCCGGATGATGTGCTCTTATTTAACCAGCTGTTAGCCAGTTCTTCCAAGCTTTACGATTACTATAACTTAGGCTCCTTAATGCCTATGACGGAAGTAAGCTCAGCGGATAACCTTCTCGCCCTGCAGTACCTGGGTTATCTGGCTAAGCAGGAACTTCCTGTAGACCTCAGTCGCCAAGCCTTAGCCGGCTTACTTTACCAGGACACCGATCCCGTGGCGCAGAGTTTTCTTGCCCAAACCGAAGGTAAAGACACCTATTTTTACTTTAGACCCAATGCCAGGCGCATACTCCTGGAAGCCTGGCAGGAAAAGCCACTGCTTTTACCACATGAGCGTTGAAGCTTGGGGCCAAATAATCTATAATTCCGGGGGTTAGTATTCTATAACCAGATTAAATTATGGAGGCGCAGCATGACTTTTATTTCTAAAATGATCGAGAAAGCCCAAACCCAAATGAAAACCATCGTTTTGGTCGAAGGCCAAGATCCCAGAGTTCTACAGGCAGCTGTAAAAATTACGCAAGACAAAATTGCCAATCTTATCCTGCTTGGTACAGAAGCAAGCAGCAAGGCTGTTTGCCCCGACCTTGATTTCACAGGCATTGAGTTCATCGAACCCAAGACTTATCCTCAAATTGAAGCCTATGCCGAACAGTTCTACGAACTACGTAAGCACAAAGGTATTGATATGGACTTTGCCAAAAAAGCTGTGCTTGATGAGACTGCCTTTGGCATGATGCTGGTTAAAAACGGAGTAGCGGACGGTCTGGTTTCTGGTGCGGTTCACTCCACCGCCGATACACTTCGTCCCGCTCTGCAGATTCTCAAGACCAAGCCTGGCACCAAGCTGGTTTCTGCTTTCTTTATCATGGATACTCCGGTCAAGGATTTAGGCCGAGACGGCCTCTTTGTTTTTGCTGACTGCGGCCTCAATGAGAATCCGGACGCAGAAGCTTTATCCGAGATCGCTATTGCCTCTGCTGAGTCCTTCAATTTCTTTACAGATGCCGAGCCAAGGGTCGCCATGTTATCTTACTCCAGCTATGGCTCAGCCAAGAGTGAATTAACCGAGAAAGTTGTAGAAGCTACCAAGCTGGCCCAGGAGAAAGCACCCGAGCTGATCTTAGATGGTGAACTGCAGGTTGACGCTGCTCTGCGTCCCGACACCTCCACCAAAAAAGCTCCCGGCAATAAAGTAGAAGGCAAGGCCAACGTACTGGTTTTCCCCGACCTCAACGCCGGCAATATCTCCTACAAATTAGTACAGTATCTAGGCGGAGCCAAAGCTTACGGCCCAATCCTCCAAGGTATTGCCAAACCGGTCAACGACCTCTCTCGTGGCTGCTCTGCAGATGACATCGTCGGTGTGGTAGCTATTACCGCGGTTCAGGCTCAGGCTGCCAGCCAGGCCAGATAGCTTAATTAGTCAGATTGCTGTGCCGGGACAACTTGTCAATTGACCGTCCGGCGCAGCTTAATTTTTAATCCTTAGAACACGGAATAAGAAAGGAAAAGCATGAAAGTTTTAGTAATCAACGCCGGCAGTTCGTCACTCAAGTATCAGCTCCTCGATACCGCTAAGCAAGAGCTCCTTGCCAAAGGTCTCTGCGAGCGTATCGGCCTAGACGCTCCGCGTCTTAAGCATGAGCCTGCTGGCAAAGACAAATACGAAGTACAGGTAGCTATGCCTGACCATGCCGCCGCTATCAGCGCAGTTATCGAAGCTCTAACCGATGCCGATCACGGCGTGGTCAAGTCCATGGACGAGGTCGACGCTGTTGGTCATCGCGTGGTTCACGGTGGTGACTTCTATGCCGAGTCCGTACTCATTGACGAAGACGTCAAAAAAGCAATCAAGGCCTGCTATGGTCTTTCTCCCTTGCATAACCCGGCTAACATGACCGGTATTGAAGCCTGCGAGAAATTAATGCCCGGTAAGCCCATGGTGGCTGTTTTCGATACCGCCTTCCACCAGACCATGCCTGCCAGGGCTTTTATGTACGGACTGCCCTATAAGTACTACGAAGAAGACAGGATTAGACGCTACGGTGCTCACGGTACCTCCCACCGCTACGTTTCTCAGCGAGCTGCTGACATAATGGGCCGCGATCCTAAAAATCCCGAAGGCCTGCGTCTGGTAACCCTCCACTTGGGTAACGGCTCTTCCTTAGCCGCTGTAGTTGATGGTAAGGTCCAGGATACTTCCATGGGTCTCACGCCTCTGGAAGGTCCGCTCATGGGTACCCGCTGCGGTAATATTGACCCCGCTATCGTTGGCTATCTCATGGATAAGCACAATTTGAGTACCAAAGATATTGATCGCATCATGAATAAAGAGTCTGGTGTTTTAGGTATCTCCGGTGTATCTTCCGACTTCCGCGACCTGGAAGCTGCTGCCAAAGAAGGTAATGAAAGAGCGCAACTTGCTTTGGATATGTTCGCTTACCAGGTTCGTAAGATCATGGGTTCATACATTTTCGCCATGGGCGGTGTAGATGCTCTGGTATTTACTGCTGGTATTGGTGAGAACGACGCTTATATGCGTAAGCAGATTTGCGCTGGCCTGGCTGATCTCGGTATCGAGATCGACGACGAGAAGAACTCTTCCCTCCGTGGTAAAGAGGCTGATCTGGCAACGGAAGCTTCCAAGGTCAGAGTTTTACTCATCCCCACCAATGAAGAACTGATGATCGCGAAAGATACCGAAGAGATTGTCAAAAACGCGTAAGCTTAAATAACCTAATTATCCGTCCGGACTTGCGCTCGGAGCGCAAGTCCGATTCCTATTTAGCCTCAAGTGCTGAAAGAAGGGAGAAGAAGCAATGGCAAAAAACGATAAGCTGGTCCAAGATATTACACCCAGGAGTGAAGACTTTGCCCAATGGTACACCGACGTAGTCAAGAAGGCAGAACTGACTTCTTACTCACCGGTCAGGGGCGCCATGATCTTGCGACCTTATGGCTTTGCTATCTGGGAAAATATTCAGAAGGATCTGGACCGCCGTTTTAAAGAGACAGGACACCTCAACGTTGCCATGCCTCTCCTGATTCCTGAGTCACTCCTGCAAAAGGAGAAAGATCACGTAGAGGGTTTTGCTCCGGAAGTTGCCTGGGTCACGCACGGCGGCGCTACAGAGCTGGAAGAGCGGCTCTGCATTCGTCCAACATCAGAAGTACTCTTCTGTTCTCACTACGCGGAGATTATCCAGTCCTACCGCGACCTGCCCAAACTCTATAACCAATGGGTTTCAGTTGTACGTTGGGAAAAAACCACACGTCCCTTCCTGAGAACGACCGAGTTTTACTGGCAGGAAGGCCACACCGCGCACGCTACTGCTGAAGAAGCGCAGGCAGAGACCAGGCGTATTCTGCAGATCTATATAGATTTCTACGAGAACGTATTGGCCATTCCGGTCATTCGCGGCTTAAAAACTGATAAAGAAAAATTCGCCGGCGCGGAGAAAACCTACACGGTTGAAGCTATGATGCACGATGGTAAAGCCCTGCAAGGTGGTACTTCCCACTATTTCGGTGATGGCTTTGCCCGCGCTTTCGATATTACCTATTCGGATGAGAACAACGAACTCAAGTATGTTTACCAAACATCTTGGGGTGTATCTACCCGCATGATCGGTGGCATCATCATGGTACATGGTGATGATGACGGTCTGATCTTGCCTCCGCGTATTGCGCCCTGGCAGCTGGTTGTAGTACCTATCGCTCTCCAGAAACCTGGTGTGAGAGAAGCCAATGAGAAGCTGGTTGAGCGTTTAAAAGCTAATTTCAGACTGACGAGTGACTTTAGCGATAAAATGCCTGGCTGGAAATTCTCTGAATACGAGATGCGCGGCGTGCCTCTGCGCTTAGAGTATGGTCCCAAGGACATCGAAAAAGGCCAGGTCGTAGCCGTCCGCCGAGATAATCGTGAGAAGATTTTCCTGAAAATTGACGAGAACCTGGAAGACAATATCCAGAAAATTTTGGACCAGATCCATAACGATCTTTACGCCAAGGCTGAGGAAGAACTCTATTCTCGCATTTATGAAGCCGATGACTACGAAACCATGTCTAAATTGCTCACTGAGAAACCCGGCTTCGTAAAGACCTATTGGTGCGGCGATGTAGCCTGTGAAGAAAAAGTAAAGGCTGATCTGCAGGCCTCTTCCCGCTGCCTCTTGGAAGAAGAAGTACCTGAGGATGCCTGCTGCCCCATTTGCGGCAGCAAAGCCAAGTATAAGATCTACTGGGGTAAGGCTTACTAGGACCTAGATCCTAGTCTTGTTTTGACTCTTCAATAGCGGTCATGTTCTTCTGCGTGGCAGGGAACATGGCCGCTTTTACTTTGCCGGCAAAGACGAAGGCGAAGATGGTAACGATGGCGCAGATAATCAGGAAAGCATAGAAATTGATAAAACGAGCTAAGATCATGGCGGACTCAACCTGGCCGTCAGGCAGGACATTGCGGAACATGGTGACAAAACCCTTCTCCGTAATGCCAACCGCGCCTGGGGTAGGGAATCCGGAAGAAGCCAGAAAGAGCACGCTCTGCAAAGAAAAGGTGGGCCAGATAATTTCTTGACCCGCTCCCAGAGCCCGGCAGGCAGTGTAGGGAACCAGATTATAAGCGCCGAACTGGATTAGCCGGATAAAAAATAGCCGGCACATTAGAGCAGGCTGCTTAGTCAGCCCACGAGCCGCCGCTCCGTAATCATTAAAAAATGCGTCCAGTTTGTTACGCACCTTAGCCTGATGGCGGAAAACTTTCTTCTTATTCAGCCAGTTCAAGACTTTGCGGCTATATTTATGAATGTGCTTGGGGAAAATGCTGGCGCCCAGCATAAGCAGCAGTAAGCCGCCATTAAATAAATAGCCTACGATCAGCATGTATTTCATACCGAAAAGGTTGGCCTTCATGAGATCCCATTGCCAGATCAGCATGCCCGTAGCATAGAGGATCATCACAATGTTATTGAACATGGTGTCCGCGATAAAAAACATGGAAGCGCCACCAACATTAACTCCACAACGGTGTAGATAGAGAAGTTGCATAGGCTGGCCACCACTGGAGGAAGGGGTTATGCTGTTGAAGTAATAGCCTATGTTGGCAGTATTTAGACAAGCTATATAAAGTGGCTTGTAGCCAAAGAGCTTGATAATCAGGACGCGGAAGAATTCGGCCCAGGACAGTAAGTAGATCGTCATTAAGGCAAAACCGGCTGCTACCCAACGAGGATCAGCATTCAAGATTGAGTTACGTATAGCTTCAGGACTGGTGTCTCTCAGGATGCCCTTCATGGTCCAAAATAGGATCAATAACATAAAGGCCAGGCTGGCTACGTACTTAATCACAGTGCGTTTTTGCTTTTCTTGGCTCTGTACTTTGCTCATGCTCGTTTTATCACTCTCCAGTTTGGCAAGTCGATCTAGGCTCCAAAGATATCAGCCTGTATTATATACTGTAATACGCGTTTGAGCTAGCAGCTAAAAGCTGATTTAGAAAAAAACTTGACATGGCCCTTGAGGCATGAGATAATCTCAGGCGCTGATTTACAGACTTTTTTAGATAAACGTTTATTTTGGAGGCAATAAAAGATGGCTGTACCTAAGAGAAAATGGTCAAAGCGCAGATCTCGCACTTCACGCGCTAACGAAAAACTGGATCGTCTTAACTTATCTGAGTGCCCTCAGTGCCACGAGCTCAAGCTGCCGCACGTAGTTTGCAAGAACTGTGGTTACTATAAGGGAAAAGAAGTGGTTACTGTTTCTGAGGAGTAGTGCCCACTCTTTTATTTAGTTGTCAAAGTCAGCAGCGGGGCTCCTTAGCCCGGCTGCTTTTTACTTTAAAGGAGGAAGCATGAGCAAACCCAGTATCGCAATCGTAGGGCGACCTAACGTAGGTAAATCGAGTCTATTTAACGCTATTGCCGGTGAGCGCATCTCTATTGTCCATAACAGTCCCGGTGTGACACGTGATCGGATCTATGTCGACTGTGACTGGTACAGCTATGACTTCCGACTCATCGACACAGGTGGCCTGGAAATTGATTCCACTGATCCTCTGCTGCATAAAATGCAACGTCAGGTGGAATTTGCTATGGAAACAGCAGATCTGCTGATCTTCCTGTGCGATATTCGCGACGGTATTACTTCCGCGGACCGAGAGATAGCCGAATTCCTACGCCGCTCAGCTAAACCGGTGATTCTGGCTCTGAATAAGGCGGATACACCAGAGCTGATGTCCGAAGCTATCTATGAGTTTTATGAATTAGGCTTAGGCGAGCCATATCCTGTTTCCGCGTCACACAAATTAGGCTTGGCGGACTTGATGTCCGCGGCTTTGTCACAACTGCCGCAAGAGGATTACTATGAGGATGACTCGGACCGCATTTCGGTGGCGATCATCGGTAAGCCTAATGTCGGCAAATCATCCTTACTCAATTATCTATTAGGTGAGAACCGGGCTATTGTTTCAGACATACCAGGTACTACGCGTGACGCTTTGAGCGTAGATATTGATAATGAATTCGGATCCTACCGCATCGTGGACACCGCTGGTCTGAGACGCAAGGCAAAAGTGGATACAGAGATAGAGCGTTACGCCAATCTCCGTACTACCAACTCTATTGAAAAGGCCGATGTCTGCCTCATTATGGTGGATGCCAGTGAGCCCTTGAGCAATCAGGATACCAAGATTGCCGGCCTGGCTCATAATGCAGGTAAAGCTTCGATTTTCCTCATCAATAAATGGGATCTGATGGATAATAAGCAGGAGAGCTTCCGTAAATGGACAGAAGAGCTGCGTAATACTTTATCCTTTATGCTTTACGCGCCCATGCATACCATGTCCGTGTGTTCTGGCCAGCGGGTAGACAAGATCTTTGAGCTGATCAACCAGGTCTATGAGGAATCCAGAAAACGACTTCCTACAGCGGTAGTTAACGAGGTCTTGGCAGAAGCCGTGCTGATGCACCGCCCACCTTCCTACAAGGGCCGTTCGCTTAAGCTTTACTATGCCAGCCAAGTCTCCAGCCAACCGCCTCATATTGTTATCTTTGTAAATGATCCTAACCTCCTTCATTTCTCTTATGAGCGTTACCTGGAAAACCGCTTCCGGGACGCTTTCGGTTTTGAGGGATCGCCTTTGCGGTTAACATTCCGACCTCGCAAACAGGATGATAATTTGCGGGTCAAAAACGAGGACAGGAGATAAGATGTCAAAACAAGCACTCCGAAACATAGCTTTGGTTGCCCACGTAGACCACGGCAAAACTACCCTGGTGGATAGTTTACTCCGCGGGGCGGGCCTCTTCCGCAGAGGAGAGGCTGTACCTAAGCGCGTGATGGACTCAGATGCCCTGGAACAAGAGCGGGGTATTACCATCCTAGCAAAGAACACCGCGATCAATTACGGCCCGGCCAGGATCAATATTGTGGATACTCCGGGTCACGCTGACTTCAGTGGTGAAGTAGAACGTGTCTTAAATATGGTAGACGGAGTTCTGCTCTTGGTAGATGCCTTTGAAGGGCCTATGCCGCAAACGCGCTTTGTCTTGACGCAAGCTCTGGCCAAAAACCTCAAGATAATTGTAGTCATAAATAAGATTGACCGCCCGGATGCCCGCGTGGAAGAAGTGGTTGACCTGATCTATGAGCTTTTTATCGACTTGGGCGCGACAGACGAACAGATCAATTTTCCCATTCTCTATGCTTCAGCGAAGAGAGACGTAGCCTTTACGGAGATACCAGAGGATTTTGAAAGTGCCAAAGAAACTGCCGACATCACACCAATTTTAGACGCGATCGTGGAGAATATCCCGGATGCTGGTTCGGATGATGAGGCTTCCTTGCAGATACTGGTTTCCAACCTGGACTATGATAATTACCAAGGCCGCCTGGCAGTCGGCAGAGTCCACCAGGGCTGTGTTAAGCAAGTAGAACCGGTTGCTTTGATCAGTAGTAAGACCGGTAAAACCACCCGGCAGCAGATCAACAAACTGTATATCTACGACGGACTTGGACGCAAAGAAGTGGCGGAGGCAGCTTCCGGTGAGATCGTCTGTATGACGGGCTTAGACAATGTCAACATTGGAGACACCATAGCCGATATCAATGATGCCAAAGCCTTACCGGCAGTCACCATTGAGGAACCTACTATCGCCATGGTCTTCCAGGTAAATGATAGTCCCTTCGCCGGTCAAGAAGGGACTTACGTTACCTCACGCCACCTGCGTGAGCGCTTGGAGCGTGAGATGATTCGCAACGTTGCCATGAGGATGGAAGAGACCGACAGCCCCGATCGTTTCCTGATCAAGGGCCGCGGAGAATTGCATATCTCTATCCTGATTGAGAATATGCGCCGCGAAGGTTATGAATTCCAGGTTTCTAAACCCTACGTTCTGACTAAGGAAATCGATGGTCGCCTGATGGAACCGCAAGAACGGCTTCTGGTCAGTGTAACCGAGGACTATCAGGGTGTAGTCATGGAGGCTCTGGGCAGGCGTAAGGCGGAGTTGATTGAGATGGCACCGCCTTTCCGTGGCAGCGTAAAAATGGAATTCCTAATCCCTTCCAGCCAGTTAATTGGCTATCGTTCACAGTTTATGAATGATACCAGGGGTAACGGTATTCTTTCCTCTATTCTGGAAGGGTATGTTCCTGCTGTAAAACAGACAGTAGGCCGTGGACATGGCGTCCTAATTGCTCACCAGGCAGGCGAGGCTGTGCTTTATGGTTTACATAACGCACAAGATCGCGGAGTGCTATTTATCGGACCGGGAACCCAGGTCTACGAAGGAATGATCGTTGGCTCTACCATGCAGACCGAAGACGTAGTAGTCAACGTCTGCAAGAAAAAGCAGCTCACTAATATGCGGGCAGCAGGTTCAGATGAAGCGCTGAGACTTTCGCCTCCTACTGTTTTCAGCCTGGAACAGTGTCTGGAGTTCATCGACGACGATGAGCTGGTGGAAATCACGCCTCAGAGCATTCGTATGCGTAAACGCATCTTGGACAGCAAACAACGTAACAAGGCCAGGAATTAGCCCTTATCGACTGAATGGGTAAAGAAGTAGTACAATAGCGGCAATGAAGTCAAAGAAAGGTTCTAAGTTATTTGCTTTCTAAGATCTCCAAAACCCTGGTTATTATTTTGATAGTTGTGCTGCTGGTAGCGGCCGGTATTACGTCTTTTATGGCAGGCTACCGCTACGTAAACAACCAGCACGACAGCTTCCGACAAATGGACGCTTTAGCTGAAGGTAACGGCGGTAACCTGGTTACCGAAGAAACGCCGGGAGCGGTGAGTATTTTTATACCCCGTTCCTCCGATATGGATGACATTACGGAAATATTGGAGCAAGCCGGCTTTATCGATAACACCTTTATTTTCAAGCTTATGTCCAAATTTAACGGCTTTGACGGTAACTATCAGGCGGGTACACACTATCTTTTACCGGACATGTCCTACGACGAGATCATGTATGTTTTGACCCGCCAGCCTAAGCCTTTGCGCATTACCTTTATTGAGGGCGACAGCTACCGTGAAATGCAGGCCAAGATGATCGATGCCGGCCTAAACATTGACGTAGAGCGTATGGATGACCTGGTACGGCATCCCAATGCCTTCCTCAATTACAGTTTCGTGCGTCAGATAGAAGCCAGATCCGACCGTGAGTGGACGCTGCAAGGCTATCTCTGGCCAGATACCTACCTCTTTGACCCCAATCTGGATGAAGAATCGATCCTGCGTATGTTCCTGGATAACACCGAGCAAAAGCTGCAACAGGGCGGTTATCGGGAGCGGGCCAAGAGCTTGGGCATGACCTTGGATCAAGTCATGACTCTGGCCTCCATTGTGCAAAAAGAAGGCAATGTCGAAGAGATGAGCATGATTGGTCGTGTCTTCATCAACCGCCTGTCTTTAGATATGCCGCTGGAGTCTTGCGCCACGATCAACTATCTGCGTGGGGAAGAGGGCAAAGATCCGATACCCTGGGCCACTCATGCGGATCTGCAAAAGTACAGCCTTAATGCCTATAACACCTATGCCAAACCGGGATTGCCACCGGGACCTATCAATAACCCTGGTACTCTGTCGGTGGAAGGTATTCTTTGGCCGGCTAACGAAGACACCTGGCCCGGAGCAACTCAGTATCTCTACTTCTGCGCTACTGGTGAAGGCGATAACGTCTTTGCCCGTACACTGGCCGAGCATGAGGCAAACGTAGAATACTACAGCAATCTCTGGTACGAAGAAGCCGGACTACCGGTACCGGACTAGATGGAAACCAGGACTAAAGCAGCTGGCATAAAATATAGGCCAGCAAATAACAAGGAATAAGCGGGAAGCGCTGTTGCCAAGCGTTACCCGCTTTTTTCTTTACCAGGTTGAAGATTAGCAGGCAAATGGCCATAAACGCGGAGCAACATGCCAGGCAGATAAGAAAACGCAGTGACTGGCCGTATGACCAGGCTGGCAGTAGCGCTGCCAGGAGCAGGAGATCGCCTGCTCCTATAACTTGTCGTTTCCTCTTGAATTCGTAAAAGCATATTGCCGGTATAAGCAAGAGTACCAGAAAGCTGGGTAGCAGGCTCCAGACAAAAGTGAGGAGAGAAGAAGATCTTAAAGCGCTTAAGAGTAAGCTAATGCCCACCAGGAGCAGGAGCTTGTAGTTACTCACTGCAAGATAGCGCAGGTCTTCCAGAGAGAGTGACAACAGGCAGATAAAAATTGAAATTTCCAAAGCAGTTTCCATAAGCACACCTCTGGCCCAGTATGCCTGGCGCAGCCTACTCTTGGTGTATATGTTACCGACAATTGGTGACAAGGATCTAAAAAAACATCTATCGTGCTGCAGGTAATACCCTTGACAAGGCCTATATACTTGGGCAATATGCCATGTGTAGCAGAAAGGCTGCGTAATACAAATTTAAGGAGAGTCATTATGGCAGACTTCAAATATGAGATCACTAAAGAAATTGGTGTCCTGAGCACCAGCAAATCCGGTTGGCAAAGAGAACTGAATATGGTTTCCTGGAACGATGCTAAGCCCAAGCTGGATATTCGCGATTGGGCACCTGAGCACGCCAAGATGAGCAAAGGCGTATCTCTGTCTCACGAAGAAGCCGCGATTTTACGCGAGATCTTGAACGAAAGCAACTTGGACGAACTTTTTGGCTAAACGGCCTTTAGCCCCATAAACTAACCTGCTTATTAAATAAAGTTTGAGGGCACAATTTCGCAAATATAAAAGAGGCTGATACTTTGCGGTAACAGCCTCTTTTTAAATACCAATATTAATTATCCTAGTGTTAGTCCGGAATATCGATGGTGAGGTCCGGCTCCGCCTTGGCATAGACGAGCAGACGCTCGGTAGATACGTCGTAGACGGGAGGGTGACAAGTGATCAACACCATCCGGTCGTCGTCGAAATGCTCATAGACTCTGGCTGGTAGTTCGTCCTGATCAATGATTACCTGATCATAAACGCTGTAGAAGTAACGTTTACCGGTAGGAGCGTAGTCGATATAGAACTGGTCGCCCGCTACGACTTCATCCAGACGGTTGAAGTCTTTACCACTGGTGAGAAAGCGGTGACCAAAGACACAAGAGAGACCAGGTTCTCCTATACCAGCGAAATCCGGGTGCAGACCGGCGCCAAAACGCAGTGAAACGTAGTCTACGCCGTTGGACATAGCGGCCAGAGGAGTAACCACTTGAATTTTGGGCACACTTAGACGGCCAACGTAGGTCAGACTGACTTCATCCGAGGTATTATCCATAGTATTGTCAACGAAATCCAGGCCGAAAACTTCATCCGGCTCACCCGTAACCTTGCCGAAGTCTTTCGGCACATTGACTTTGATTACCTGTTTCTTCTTTTCAAACTCATCCAATAACTCCTGCTTGAAGTTATCGCGGTTTTTCTCTTCGATCTTAGGCTTAATGATGAAGTAAAGAGCGAAGCAGATAATGACCACGATCAGCACGTCTAAAGTGATCAGCAACCATTTAGGCACACCACCTTTTTTAGGTGGAGCGGATTTTTTGTGCTTACCTTTGTTACGTGGAGCAGGGTCCTGACCCTGAGCATAGGGGTGAGGTCTTCCGGTTTGTGGGGCGTGACCCTGTGTCCTGCGACTACCGTATACCGGTCCGTGGTTGGACTGCTGGCGCGGTTGATAGTTAGGTTGACCTGCCGGCCTGGGGCTACGCGGTGCAGGTGCGCTGGGACGAGGAGGTACCCGACCCGGGTTAGCTGACCGATTTTGACGGGGAACTTCACGACCAGCACCGTTAGGCGCGCTACCATAAGGAGATCTCGGCCTGCCCTGAGGTGCGCCTTGAGGAGCGTTAGGGCTAGGGCCGCCGGGCCTACGCGACGGCTGCCGGTAGGGCTGACGGTAGGGGTCTTGGGAATAGTTTTGGTTCATTTAAGTTAATACCTCAGTATTCATGCTAGGACTGCTTATATGAGTCTAATATCAGCTATAATAATGAATTGTGGCAGAAAAATAAAGTCTTCACTGCCTTTAACGCACTCGCAATATTATGCCACGAAGCAAATAGAGCGTAAAGCGTAGGTGAATTGAGTCCTGTATTGACTAAAGCTGTATAATTAAGCGTAGACAAGTTGACTTGTTCAGTTATCTATTAACAAGATTTGTGCAAATGGCAAAATGCATGCGTAATTAATCAGAAATTAATAGTTTTTGCTGTGCAAATGCTCATATTTTATCTAAATACTTGCTTGACGGCTCTGTTTAAGCAGCCTATAATCATGTCATCGCGATTGGTGTAGCCTTTTGTGCTGCTTCTGAGAGCGAAGGTAAACGATTATGATAAAGAAAAAAATACAAATTGTACTGATGGCCTCAGCCGTTGTATTGACTTTAGCAGCGGGGTGTTTCCTATTACTTCGCTCTTGGCAGGCCAAACAGAATAAGACAGTGTTTTTGGCGGAGAAAAGCTTCGCCGCGGGAATTGAACCTTCCGACAGTCGCGCTCCCGAGGAGTCTAAGGCTCAAAGTAAGGCTTCAACTTCTTTTGTTGTTCCTAAGGCCACACTTCCTAAACTGGATCTTGCCATCCAGGAGGGAGTAGGTGTTAGCTATCGCCTAACTGCAGCTTTTGATGCTACTAAACCTTTCGCCACAGCTGAAAATGTAGAGACAGAAGCCGCTTCACTGGATATTTCTCCGGCAGCGGCAGCTCCCATACCGGCTGCTGCTGAAGAGCAGGACTTTAGCGCTCAGCAGGCAGCTCCTACTGAGGCCACGCCCCAGATTTCTACTGAGCAGGTAACAGAGGAGCAGGTAATTCCTTTTGAGACAGTTTATCAGCATACCGAGGAACTCTTTGAAGGTGAGCAGGAAATAGCTCAGACCGGTAGCAATGGTTTAGTGCGCGTAGTTTACGAGCAAAGCTATACAGACGGTGTGCTTATGGCCACTAATGAAATAAGCCGCGAAACCGTACTGGAAGCTGTTGATCAGATTATTCTGGTAGGTACTGCCAGTCTGCCGGTTGTGGAGGAACCACAAAGTATGACCCCAGCAGCTGCCAGCGATCTGGGTTTTAGCAGCCCCGGATCTACTGCTGCCGCGGTTAACAACTACGCGATTATCGCTTCTCTGCTTAACTATAACGGAGCATTGACTTACAGTAGCTTCAATGACAACGGTGACGGCACCATTACTGTAGACGGTGTAACTTTTGCCGTATCATCTGGTCCTACCAGCTATTTCACCACTTATTACGATGGCTATGAATGCGCGAAGGTAACCGACTTCCAGTATGCAGTTACAGCACCCAATGGTTACATGTGCAATAAGACAGCCAGTGGCATTTTGGCCGCTCGTGGCGTGATCTCTACTTCACAAAGTGGTGGATTGCCTTTCGGTACAGTTGTCTTTATTGAAGGTTATGGACTTGGTGTCGTAGGTGACTATGGTGGATTTGGTGCCGGTATGCTGGATATGTCTCTGGACGCCGGCGAGATTGAGTCCGGCATAAGCTTAAGTTCTATAAACAGGAACGTTTATATCATCAGCACACCTTAATATGGATAAGCTTTGGTCCTATCCATCTGCTGCTAAGCTTTGCCGCCAGTGGGAGCTTACGCCTAATAAAAATTTCGGCCAAAACTTTTTAGATAAAGCCGAGATTATTTATAAAATAATCGCGCCTTTTGCCTTAGACCCGCAGTCCACGGTTTTAGAGATCGGTCCGGGTCTGGGGCATTTGTCTTATGCCATCTTGTCGCAAGGCGCAAGCTTGACTTCATTGGAGATAGATCAGAAATTAGAGCCGGCCTTAGAAACTTTGGCCCACGAATATCCTCAATTTACGGTTTTGTGGGGTGACGCTCTAGCGAGAAACTGGGAAGAGTTTAGCCAAAGTAATAAGAAGCTCTACTGTATTGCCAACGTGCCTTATTACTTATCCAGCGAGATTTTGCTCAAGGCTCTGCTGGAACTGTGGGAGGCCAAGGCCATGGCCTTGTTGTTGCAGCGGGAAGTGGCCGAAAAGTTCGCGGCTAAACCCGGTTCCAGGCTTTATGGCCCTTTGGCTGCTTTGGCGGCTCTTTACGGTGAAGCTAAGCTGAGCCTGCGTATTCCTGCCCAGGCCTTCTATCCGCCTCCCACAATCGAAAGTCGCGTCTTATATCTGACCAAGTGGCAGGATTTTACAGCAGAACCAGGCAGGGTAGAAAGAGAAGCTTTCTGGAACTTCCTCCAGGGAGTCTTTGCCACGCGGCGAAAGACCTTGCGCAACAATCTCAAAGCTTTCCTGACTTCTGAGGATCTAAAGATATCTGAGGATCTAAAGATAGATGTAGAGTTTGTGTTGGAAGGTTTAGACCAGGATCCCAAAGTGGATTTAGGACTAAGACCGGAAATGCTCAGCGCCAGGCAATTATGGTATATTTTTAAGAGCTTAGGTCAGCTTAAAGCTTAGAGTTTAGGCTAGCTTTGCAGCAAGAGGGTGTGTGACGTGAGTGAGGATTTTTATACGATCAAGATCGGTAGCATGTACTATCGCATTACCTCTGATGAGGATGCGGATTATGTTAACCAGATCGCAAAAAGAGCTAATGAGCTGCTGGCTGAAGTTAAATCCAAGCACAGTGGATTAAGTGACGCAGCCGCGGCCGTACTGGCTTTGCTCAATGTCTTGGACCAATGTCATCATTTGGAGCACAAAGATTCTGGAGTATACCAGCAGCTGGCAGAATGCCAGCAACAATTGGCTCAAGTGGAGGCGGAACGTCTGCGCTTAAGAGAAGAGCTCTGGGAACTCAAGAAAGACTTGCTCTATTACCGTAATCTTTGTGAAGTCTACGAAGAAAGACTAAGCAATATCTCCTTAAATTTAGGAGCGTCTGCCAGCAAAGCAAGCGGCAAGCGCTCCAATACCAGTCCACTCGATGAGATGCAGCAAACTTTTGCTGATATGGAAGTATATGACTCTAAAACCAAATAATTTGACCCAAGTGTATATCGAACTCTGTTCCGCCGAGCAGATGCTCCATCGCGCCAGCCCTTACTCAGCGGCCTATGATCTAAGATCCAGGGAAGAGTTGTGGCTCTCTCCCGGTGAGACTAAAGCGATTCCCACCGGTGTAAAGATGGCTTTACCGCCTGGATTTGAGCTGGAGGTTCGCCCCAGAAGTGGCCTTTCACTTAAGAGTCGTCTGCGCCTGGCAAATAGCCCTGGGACTATTGACGCGGATTTTCGTGGTGAGTTGATGATCATCATGGAAAATCGCTTTTGCCAAAGTGAGATCCCTCAGATTATCGCGGCGAACAGTCTTTTGTTAGAGCGCTTTGGACCTATAGCGGAGATCCTGAGTTTAGAGGCTTACTTAAAGACCAAGAGCGCTGATAAAAACATCACGCTGCCAGAAGAATTATCTTCTAGCCTGGTCTACCTGGATCAAGCTGGTAATTTGTGGGGAACTGAGCATATCCTGGCCCAGGAAAGAGTGGCTCAGGCCTTGGTAAAATCTCTGCAGGAAGTAAGCTTTAACCTGGTAGAAAGTGTTGCCGAAATAGGCTCAGACCGTGGTGGTGGCTTTGGCCACAGCGGCAGGATCTAAGGCCACGCGGCAAGGTTTAGGGTCAGAACCAGATATTCAAAAAGTAAGCAATATCTTCAAGATACTTCTCTTTGTCCAGCAGATAACCATTTAAGTGGCCGGCTTGACCGATTTCGGTCAAATAGCTGGATTCTGCTTTTAGCCTGCCACATTCGTTAATAAAGGCGTCTACGGAAGCCTGAGGAATGGCGGTTTCTGGTAGATTACGTGTGACCATGAGGGGAACATCGATATGGCCGAGCAGGGGGATGAGGTTTACGATCTCCGGTCCGCCAGAAGAGATGCGGACAATATCCGGCACAAAACGGTAGTAAAAGTTCTTTTGCAAGAAGGTTTCCTGCTTTAAGTCCGCGCGAATGTAATCATAGGCGGAAGCCACCGGTGTATCCAGGATGAAGCCGGTAATATCCTCACGTACCAGCAAGGGATCATTGAGACTGGCGTTGGCTCTATCTTCTTCAGTGATTTCCTCAGGTAACTGTTCCCAGGTGAAAAGACAGGAAGTAGTTCCGCTGCCTATACCATAGAGCAAAAAGTCTTTGTGTCCAGAATAGGCATACATAGCACCCATGGCCGCGATTACGTCTTGGTATTCGCTATAGCCGTAAGAAGAGTTTTGACCGTCGGATTCACCGCTGTGCCTTTGGTCAAAGAGCAGGATGTTGAAGCCCTGGTCCAGAAAAAAATTGACCAGGTCCAGGGTGTCCAGGCCGTACTCCAGTTTATCCAGCCCCTGGTGGTGGACTAAGATCAAATTACCTCTGAAATCTTCTTTGCTGGCAAAATACCAGCCTTTTAGCCTTAAGTCGCTGCCTTCTGGAGAAAAAGTGACCGGATCAAAGCGCGGCATGAGATGAGAAGCGATGAGATTGGCTTCTTTGCCCTCACGAGTCATGAGTGAGTTGGCGGCGCGAAAGAGGCTGGAGACCAGTCCCACAGCCACGATTAGAAGTACCAGGATAAGTGAAAATACCAGGATGAGCAGCTTTTTCCTGGGTTTCGTTTGATCGGAATTTAGATTGTATCTTCTATCCATTCTAAGCATGCTCCTATCCACTTCTTAACTAGTCGAGATTATAACATGCCACTAGTCTTTATGATAAAATCAAATGTTGAATGTGAGGTGAAAAGCAATGGCTGACTACATTTTAGGCATTGAATCTTCTTGTGACGAGACCGCGGCAGCTGTAGTGCGGGATGGCCGTAAACTTTGTTCTAATATTATCCGGAGTTCTGCTCCCATCCATGAGAAATATGGTGGGGTGGTACCGGAGATTGCTTCACGTTCACACTTAGAAGCTATCGTGCCGGTGGTGGCAGAAGCTCTATCTGAGGCCGGCATCTCATTTAGTGATCTTTCTGCAGTCGGAGTTTGTACCGGGCCTGGGCTATTAGGCTCACTCCTGGTAGGCGTATCTGCCGCTAAGATGCTGGCTTTCGCGTCAGAAAAGCCTCTGATCTCTGTCCACCATCTGGCTGCCCATATTGCGGCCAATTACCTGGTCGCGCCGGAACTGGAACCGCCCTTCCTGGCTTTGGTAGTTTCCGGTGCTCACAGTCACATCGTGGCGGTTGACAGCTATACTAACTTTAGAATCTTAGCCCGCACGCGCGATGACGCGCCCGGCGAAGCTTATGATAAGATCTCGCGTGAGATGGGCCTTGCCTATCCTGGTGGGCCAAAATTAGATAAATTGGCCAGGGAAGGCAATACTGAAGCGCTGGAACTGCCTCAGAGCTCTTTCCAGGACAGCTTGGACTTTTCTTTCTCCGGTATTAAGACAGCCAGTCTTAATGCGTTAAATAAGGCTAAACAGATGTCGCGCAGGCGACAGTGTACGCGCGAGCAGATCTTGAGCAACAAAGACCTGGCGGCGTCTTTCCAAAGCGCGGTGGTCAGTGTCCTAATCTCACATCTGGAGCTGGCCTTAGATCAAGGTTCCTGGGAAAAGCTGGCCATTGCCGGTGGTGTGTCTGCCAATTCTCATCTTAGGGAAGAAGCAGAAGCTTTGGCAGAGAGAAGAGGTCTTAATTTGTACTTACCTCCGCTCAATTTGTGTACAGACAACGCGGCCATGACAGCTGCACAAGCTTATTACCAGTTCAGGGACAAGGACTTCGCCCCTTTGAATCAAAACGCGACCGCCAACTGGGAACTGGGACAGAGCTTTCCCAAGACCAGGAAAAGGTTATAAACCCAGCAGTGTGAGTTAAATGTTAATAACTCGCCTCATAAACGGCCTAAACCCGGCAAAAATAGTGGATAAGTCTGTTAATAATGTGTATAAGTGCCGATTTTGTAGCTTTAGAGTGTTATGGATGTAACAATTAAGTAAAGATAAGCTAAAGCAAGGAAAAAGATAATGAGTAAAGAAGCAGTTAAACTAATTGTAAAAAATAGAAAAGCACATTTCGAATATGAGCTCCTGGATCACTACGAGGCTGGTCTGGTCTTGACGGGTACAGAAGTTAAGTCTATCCGTCAGGGCAAAGTCAGCTTACAGGAGTCCTATATCAGTATTGAAAGAGGAGAGGCCTATATCCGCGGTATGCACATCGCTCCCTATGAGCAGGGTAACCGCTTTAACCCCGATCCGGATCGCAAACGAAAGCTACTTTTGCATAAAAGAGAGATCTACCAACTCCGGACCAAGGTCCAACAGGACGGTTTGACCATTGTGCCGGTGAAACTTTATTTCAAGAACGGCAAGGTAAAGCTGGAGATCGCATTGGGACGCGGTAAGAAACTCTACGACAAGCGTGAGTCGATCAAGAGGCGTGAGCAGGAAAGAGCCTTGGCCCGTGGTGGCTATTAATCAGGACGGCTAAATCATAGAAAAACGAGGTTTTTTGCGCTAAGCTAACAAGAGGGGAAGGAGGGAGCTACCGTGTCCAGGATCAAGGTTTGTGGCATGACTCAGGCGGGTACCAGTAAGCGTGTCAATGAGGACAGCTTTTTGCTGGCTAATAAGATCTATCCTGATACCCTTAACGCGCGTGAGCAGAGGATCAATGTCTCTGACGATTACTGGCAGGTCTACTCATTGACAGACGGTATCGGTGGCCCAGGCGTGGGCGATATTTCCAGCCGCCTGGTCCAATCCTACCTGATTGAGTCCGCCAGCGAATTACCTCTCCTGGATCCGTACAGTTTTGACTTTGTCTCCTATGCCCAGGCTTTTCTGGGTAAGGCCGATCAAGCTTTACAGCAACGTCTGAGGAGAAATCCTGATCCAGCTGGCTGCTCCTTTGCCATGTTGCTCTTTGCCGGTGATAGCTGCTACAGCTTAAGCATCGGAAATTGCCGTATCTATCTCTACCGCGAGCAAAAGCTCTACCGCATGACCAAAGACCATGTACTACCGGATGACAGCGATTCCAGGCCGCTCTTGTTCTTGGGTAACCATCCTGGCGTGCATCACTTAAGGGCGCAAAATTTGCGTACCATGAAGATTAGGCCGGGTGACTGCTTTTTCCTGATGTCAGATGGTGTGACTTCAGCTCTAAGTGACCAGGATATCCAGTGGGTTTTGGATAAACCTTCACCCATTCAGTCCTACGTGGAAAGCCTTTTCCTGAATGCAAGGCGTTATGACGCGAGAGATAATCAGTCGATTCTGGGCCTTGAGGTAGACAGCTTAAGGGCTTTCTCAAGACCTGACCCTCAAATGGACCTGGCGACAAGCGCAACGCTAACAGCGCCGGAAAGCCAAGCCCTAACTAGTGAGTATCATTTGTCTCAGCTGGCAGAAGATACTTTCCAGGCCACGCTGACCAGCGCGACACAGATTAACCTTGGGTTAGCGGGAACGCAGCAGATCAATCTCGGTCAGTTACGGGAACAATCCACGCCACGTCAGAACTACGCCCAGCCGCAAGACAGAAGGCTACGGGGAAATGAGTCACAAAACAGTTCCGGCTTCATCATGGGTTTTCTGGACCAACACTCAAGACCCTTGATCTTGTTCCTCTTAGTCCTATTGATTATCTTATTTATTCTCTTGTTACTTAAGTAACCGCTAAGCGCTTGGTATCTAGGTTCCTGGAGTTTTGCCGCTAACTAGTGTTAAAATACAGTTAAAGCTTCAGGTATACCCTGTGCTAATAAAGACGGGGATGCACTGGTTTCGACGGGATCGTTGAACTTAGGGAAGCGGGCAGAGGGCCCCGTTGGCCTCTATAAAAAACGGGACAATTATAAATGCCAATAAACCGGCTTTAGCAGCTGCATAACCATGCCTGCCGTGGAACTAGCTATATCTGCGTACTAGACCTCCACGTTAAGGAGCAGACCTTACCCCTTAGAGGTCAAAGGGGCAAACGAGTGGCCTAAGCTTTGCCGCCACTTTGTACTTATGAAGCTACCGGCGATCGGCCGCCCTGCCATTAGGGTTCTGATCAAGGGGAATACTCTAAAATAATGGCTGCGCCCGGAGAAGACTAAGCGATTTGGTTTCGGACAGGGGTTCGATTCCCCTCATCTCCACCAGATAAGGAAGCAGATATTGATAGAATAATATCTGCTTTTCTTATGCCTTAAAACCCTTGAAATCAAGGTGTTTCGGCGTTTCATGATAAAAACAAGCCCGCCTCGGAGCAGATTCTGAGGCGGGTTTTGTCGTTCTAAGCAGGCGTGGCGGAGAGGCTTAAATGTAAAGGTTTGCTTTGTGGAGTATTCGTTTGCTTTATCAAAATGTGAAATTGATTCATAATATTTTTTCGGTTGTGCCATATTGCTACATCTCTATTCGTTCGAATTTTTAAAAAGACTTTTATTATATGTAGATAATGATGGGAAAATACTGCGACAAATGCGGCAGTGAACATTTAGCAGATATAAAAATAATTGCTAATTATAATTGTATTCATAATATTAATGTAGATCGCAAAAATAATTGTTAAAAGAATTCAATTACAATCTCGCTGTGTTATAATTAAAAATATATAATTTTAGTAATCAAGCACAAGAAGATCTGCAGTTTCGGATAAAAAAGTGAAAGTTCCGATGGAACACTTTAATATTAGGAATCGATGTTAATAAAGAAGCGTTTTACAATACCAAAGATAAATTTTGTATCTGTCATAATGATGTAATTATGCCTCAAAATGTGAAAAAGAAAGCTGCGAAATATTAGCGTGATAAACTACCAGAGGTGGATGCAGTAATCGCTGGACACGGAGATAAAATCTTAGAAAAGGAATAAGAAACCTAAAATAAATCGGAGGAGCAATATGGCTATACCAAAAATCAAAAAACAGGATATCGTTGATGCCTTAAAGTATATCGATGAGAACGGAGTGCCTTTCCATAACCAAAGTATGAAATATGAACTTGTGACTGAGGACGGAAAACGGTACCCACCCAAATATGTGGTGGCCGTAGCTGACCATTTGGCAAACGGTACGGGTATTTCTACAGAAGGCTTCAACACCGTAGAAGCAAATAGTTATCTGGAAGCTCAGGGTTTTACCATCGAGGCAAAGCAGCAGGTGAAATTTGAACTGTCCGTTACCGCTGAGAGCGTGGAATCAACGGATGAGCGGTTCACGATGGATAACCTGAGCCTCGGAGATAACTATAAGCCTCTTGATGTCTATTTTAAGAAGGCTAATGGCGAAATTGTCAAACGTTCTTATAGCAAGGGTGAAAGAAGGAATTCCAATCAGACCATGCCGCGCATCGCTTTCCAGGTGTTTGAGAAGCAAATCTCGGCTATGTCAGTTGAAGACAAAGAATCTTTTCCTACATGCAAGTACAATCCAAACAGCGATATGATTCGCGGCATTTTCACAAGCGTAGATGAGTTTATGAAACATCGCAACTCTATAGAGTATCTGACCTACAGCTACGATAACGGTAGGCAATTTGTTATTTATTGCTGGAATATATTCTCCACGATTATCTTCGTCCAGGAGTGCTTAAAGCGTTTTGGTGCGCCGGGCGATCAGTTTATCCTTACATATCGCGAGAAGGATGAGAAAGAAACAGAGGCCTCAGAGACAGAGGCTGCGGTGCAGGAAGAACTTGTGCAGCAGTTCAAAGGGTATAGAAATCCCTTCTCCTCTATGTTGGTTGTATCAAAGAATCTGATATTCAGAGGTGCGCCGGGTACAGGCAAGTCGTATCTTGCAAAAGAAATCGCTGCAGATATCATCAGCAATGGATACTTTGATGATTACACGCTCCTTACCGATGAGCAGAAGAAGCAGGTGGAGTTTGTGCAGTTCCATCCAAGCTACGACTACTCTGATTTTGTTGAAGGACTGCGTCCGAAGGTAAACGATGACGGCACTATGGGATTTGAATTGCAGGACGGCATTTTCAAAAAATTTGTAGCCCGCGCAAGGAAAAATTATGAGGATTCCCAAAAATCCAAAGAAACTATTGAAAAGGAAATCTCCATTCAGGAAGCTATGACGGATTTCTTTTCCAATATCGAACTTGGCGTGGATACATTTAAGACTATAAATGGCAATGAGTTCACCGTTACCAGCGTGGATGACCATCACATTAATATATCTATACCAAGGAATGCTACTTTCAACAGACTCACCTTAAATCTGGATGATATAAGGAAGATGCTGGAATCCGGGCAGAAGTTCGACAAGATAAAGGATATTACGGCCTTCTTCGGAAAAACATTTGCTACGCCGGCATACTCCTATGACTTCGTAATTTACAAAGCAATAAAGGCGAAGCAAGGCACAGCTTCAAAAGCAAAAGCAAAGCAGGAAGAACTTAAGAAATACATTTTCATTATCGATGAAATCAACCGTGGTGAAATTTCAAAGATATTCGGTGAACTGTTCTTCGCGATAGACCCCGGGTATCGCGGCAGAGCCGGAGAAATCTCCACGCAGTATTCCAATCTGCATTCCGATCCGGATGTGAAGTTCTACATCCCTGACAATGTTTACATCATCGGCACCATGAATGATATTGACCGTTCTGTGGACAGCTTTGATTTTGCTATGCGTCGCAGATTCCGTTTCGTGGAACTTAGAGCAGATGAGCGTCTTGAAATGCTGGCTTCTCTTGAAAATGAGGAACTTGAAGCTGAAGCAATTAGAAGGATGGCAGCTCTCAATAAGGAGATTGCAGCTGTGGAGGATTTGAACGAAAACTATCAGATTGGCGCATCTTACTTCCTGAAGCTGAAGAATCTTGACTTCGACCAGCTTTGGACGGATTACCTGCAGCCTCTTTTGCAGGAATACATCCAGGGAATGTACGATGAAGAAGGAATTATGAACAGGTTTTCAAAAGCCTACGGTTATCAAAAGCCTGCCAAAGGTGATGTGAATGAAACTACTCAAGATTAAGGATAACTCACAACAAAAAAAAGATGCCTTTTCTAACATCGGTACTCTCACGGGCAGGATTGCAGACAAGACATTGGAGCAACTTGAATGCGAAGGTGTATTCGTGTTCCCCGAAATCGTCAAGGATGCGGAGGATATAACGCGGAATCAGATGATAATCCAAAGCGTTAACAATACTTACCGTTCCGGCAATGTGATGGGATTTCTTGGCTGTGGGGATGAACGGCTAATCATTGAGTCGCGCTTTAGCGGAGATGAGGAGGATTATTTTTTTCAGTATCTTCTTGACCAAGTTTTGGATTTCCCCAATATTGTGGATTTGGAGTCTGATGCCAATCAGGATAACCGTTTGTTTAATTTCCTGCTCTTCCTGTTTCCGTATTATCTTAAAACGGCAATGCGAAAGGGCTTATTCAAACGATATACTCGCCACAGATACAATGATGAGAATGTAAAGGGTTCAATCGATGTTGCGAGACACATCGAGAAAAACACTCCTTTTATCGGAAGCGTAGCATATAGCCGGCGAGAATTCTCATACGATAACAGCTTGACGGAATTGGTGCGGCATACTATTGAATTTATCAAAAGAAAGCCTTATGGGAACAAAATCCTTATCAAGGTGAAGGACGAAGTAAAACTCGTCTTACATGCCACACCGGGATACGAGCCATATGACCGGCAGCGAATCATTGAGGAGAATAAAAAGAATACTGTCGGCCATGCGTATTACCGCGAATACCTCGCTTTGCAGCGGCTGTGCCTTTTGATTCTTCGCCATCAAAAATATCAAATTGGATCAGGAACGAAACAGATTTACGGCATACTGTTTGACGGTGCTTGGCTATGGGAGGAGTATGTCAATTCGCTTATTGAGGATGTGTTTTATCATCCGATGAATAAAGGTGGTAAAGGAGCCCAGCGTCTGTTTGACGGGAATATCGGTCTTATCTACCCCGACTTCATCAGCAGGAACAATAAGGTAAGAATAATCGCAGACGCCAAGTACAAGCCGATGGATAATATAGGTAATCGGGACTATTTGCAGGTGTTGGCATATATGTTCAGATTCGATGCCAAAGCAGGATATTATCTTTACCCAGAGGCTGAAGACTCTGACGATTTGAAATTATGGATGAATCGCGGCTCGACCTACGAGGCTAATGTTATGCCACGAGATGATATCAGCATTACAAAACACGGTTTGAAAATCCCTGTGGATGAGCCTGACTATGCCGGATTTGTGGCGAGGATGAAGGCTCACGAACGGGAGTTTATAAGTGTATTCTCTGTTTAATGGAAAAGTAGTTGAGAAGGAGGATTCTATGCTTTGAGCAATAGTCGGTGACATCGTAGGCTCGGTTTACGAATGGCACAATATTAAAACGAAGGAGTTTCCTTTATTTCGGGACGATTATTTTATCACAGATGATACCGTTATGACCTACGCTGTTGCAGAGACTGTCATGAAGAAATACGATCGTATGTATCCTTATACGGGATACGGCAGCATGTTCGGAGCGTGAATTAACTTCTGATACACGTGAGCCGTACACCAGATGCGGCAACGGCTCAGCGTTGCGTCCTTCTCAGTGCACCTGAATGATGGTTTGCGGCTTCTGTGCGAGAGCGGGAATATGGATATAGAGGGATAGAAAATATTATCTAACAAAGATAGCCTGCAGACATTGTGTCTGTAGCCTGTTTTATTCTTTGCACCTACACCCCTTGATTTGCACCCGTGGTCATCAATTTGCACTCACAGGTTAAAATTCTATCAATAGATACTTCCTTTACAGCGCTCACTAATCTCTTATGGGCGCTGCTTCTTTCTTTTCTCCTTTATTGATGCAAATATCTTGTACTTTTTACTGTATAAAGTGTTTGCTAATACTTTGCCTGCCTTCTCATACAATTGTTTCATTTGAGACCATCTTTTGGTAACTGTTATTGACTGTGCTAAAATAAATCAAGAAATGAGTTGCAGCACAAAGGTAAATAGTTGCCTCTTTTGCTGTAAGCATCGTTAAGAGTTTCGGAAATATCATATTATAGAACTTGCAAATAACAGAACTTGCAAAAAAACTTAGATGGGAGTTAAAACTATGGAAAGAAAAATCACCAAGCGAGTAAAAGGCTTTAAGGCCATTGATGGCGCAGGCGTACATCTGGTACGTGTCTTAGGCTCGAATACCGTCAAAGACTTTGACCCGATTTTGATGCTGGATTCCTTCGACAGTACCAATCCCGATGATTATACGGCAGGCTTTCCCATGCACCCACACAGAGGAATTGAGACGATCAGTTATCTCTATCGCGGCAAAATGAAGCACAAGGATACGCTGGGAAACGAAGATACTATATCGGATGGGGAAGTCCAGTGGATGAATTCCGGCTCCGGCATTATGCACGAGGAGCAGATTCCCGCTGCTGACCGCATGCTGGGTGTGCAGCTGTGGCTCAATCTCCCGCAAAGTGAAAAGATGAGTCAGCCTACTTATCGTGCGCTGGGCAAAGAAGAGATCGTTGAGATCGAAATCGAGGGTGGCTTTATCAGGCTACTTGCGGGAAGTTATGGCGAGCACAAGGGTCATCAGGGCGAGCACTTACCCTTAGATTATTACGATGTGCATTTAGAAGAGGGAAGTGAGTTGGAAATCAAGACTAAGCTCGATGAGTCCGTGATGGCTTTTACCCTGCTGGGCGAGGCAGAAATCGCGGGAGAAAAAGTCGAAGAGAAGACTGCGGTCAAGCTCTCAGAAGGTGATGTTTTTCGTTTGAAGGGCCTTACTGGGGGATCTCAGATTTTAGTCATGAAGTCCAAAGCTTTGAACGAACCCATAGCCTGGGCCGGTCCTATAGTAATGAACACCAGAGCAGAACTCAAAACCGCTTTTGACGAACTGCATGGGGGAACTTTCATTAAGGATGAGCTGGACTTCAAGCCTGAGCATTAAATAGTTTCTAAAACAAGTTTCTAAATGAACAAGAGGACCCGGTTGGGTCCTCTATTTTTTATTTTGCTTAGAAATCACGCTCAGTCTTCTTGATGCGAGTGGGGTCATTCTTAATCCGGATAAAGATCTGCTTGCCATGGCCCTTAGGAGCGTCTCGGTAATCTACTTCGTATCTGTCCATTGATAAAAGCAGGCTGGAAAGTTTGACGAAGCCATAATTACGGGAGTCGAAGGAGGGCTGTTTCTTCTGTAAGAGCTGGCCCAATTCGCCTAGGTAGGCGTAGCCGTCTTCGTCCTCCAGGTCATTGATTGACTGGTCAATCAGGTGGATAAGGCGGTCATCCACATGTTCAAGCGCGCGTTTGCGCTGATTCTGCCGGTTGTTGCTCTTATCTTTACCATTGTTATTAGAGCGCGACTTACTGCTCGTGCTTTTAGACCGGCTGTTTTTGGCTTTATTGTTGTTATCTACGTGCTCGTCATCTTCCTCAAACTCATCTTGGAGGATCTCTGTATAGATAAAACGGTCGCAGGAGGCAATAAAGGCGTTCGGAGTCTTTTGCTCGCCAATACCGTATACGGTCTTGCCGGCTTCTCTCAATCTGGTAGCCAGACGAGTGAAGTCGCTGTCGCTGGAAACGAGACAAAAAGCATCGGCTCTTTCTGAGTAAAGAATATCCATCGCATCTATAATCAGAGCGGAGTCGGTAGAATTTTTACCTGTAGTATAGGAGAACTGTTGGACGGGGGTAATGGCGTAATCCAGTAAATGACTCTTCCAACCACTTAAATTGGGACGGGTCCAGTCGCCATAGATACGCTTGATAGTAGGGTTGCCATAGCGGGCGATCTCCTGCATCATGGGCTCCAAATAGTTATGCGAGATATTGTCGGCGTCAATAAGAACGGCCAGGCGCACTTCTGTTTGTTGAGAATTTGTATCCATGTTTACTCCTTTCTTTATATATTTGACCAAGTGGTCAGACCCAAATTATAACGGTTATTGCTGTTTTCTGCATAGATAAAATTCTTTAGGCCGTTTTGCGGAGGAAACTGCTCTGCGGAAGATAAATTACACGCATTTAAGACGATCGAATGTAAGCTTATGATTAGGCTTTTGTAAAGTGATACGTTAGAACTCCTGAGCCCTTGGCTTAGATTTCTGGCTTTAGTATCATGGCTTAGAGAGCGATAAATGCCCTCTAGGAGGCTCAATGCAATGAAGTACATCGGTTTGATCGACCTGGGCTCACACGAGATTTCTCTCAGTATCGTAAACGTTACTGCGAAGAAGCAATATTCACTTTTAGAGAAATTATCACGCACCTTGGCCATGGGCGCTGATACCTACAGCAAATCGCGCGTTTCTTTAGACAAGATCAAGGAATTGGGCGAGATTTTCAGCGACTTCAGTCTCAAACTGAAGGAATATCCTGGAATAGAAGTATTGGCCTTTGCGGAGTCGGCCATCCGGGAAGCGGAGAACCGTTCCTATGTGTTGGACTATCTCAAGTTCTTGAGTGGTATAGATGTAAAAGTGCTCAGCAATAATGAGCAGGTACTCTATCAACTTTATTCTTATTACGACAGTATTGAAGACTTTGATCGCTATATTCAAGAAGGTGCCATGTTTGTCGATCTGGGAGCCGGCAGCGTGCAATTTAGCCTTTTCCTGGAAGGAAAACTGGTCTCCACGCAGAACATGCGTCTGGGATCACTGCGGCTAAATGCGGTCCTGGAAGAGCTGGAGGAGCGGAGTCTTAATTTCCAGGAATATCTTTTGGAATATATCTGGGGCGATCTGACCTACTTCCAAAAATTTGAGGGAAGACTGCGCAAAGTTAAACACCTCTTTTTAAGTGGCGAGAACCTTACTTATATTCGTGCCCTGAGCCACAAGTCAGCATCTGATTTTGCCACTCTGAACCGTCAGGACCTAAATAAGATCCTGGAAGATCTGTCGGACAGGTCTTACGATTATTTGGTCAGGACGGAGCATATACCAGAAGAGCACGCGCGGCTCATCCTGCCAACCGCTTTGCTCTTAAGGGAAGTCTTCCGTTTCACTGGTCGCGAAGAAGCCTACCTGCCGGATTCACCGCTGGATAAGGGCGTATTCCTGAGACACTTTGCGAAAACTTACCCTGCGCTCGCGGGACGCGATTGGAGTCAGGACCAGATAGATCTTTCCAGGAATTTAGCCAAGCGTTACGAAGCGGAAGAAAAGCACTGTCAGCAGGTAGAGTTCTTGAGCCTGGAGCTTTTTGACGCGCTTAAGAAACGCTTGCGGCTCAGACCGCAGGACCGCCACTACCTGCAGCTAGCGGCTATCCTGCATAACGTAGGCAAGTTTATCAATATAGTGTCAGAAGACCGTCGCTCCTATGACGTGGTCAGGTCTTTAGAGATCCCAGGCCTGTCACCTGAAGAACTGTATTTTATCGCGCTGGTCATCTATTTCCATGAGTCAGACAATCGCCAACGTCCAGAAATCGAATCTAACCTTGCGCCTGACCGGCAGTTGGCTATGGATAAGCTGTGCTGCTTGTTAGGCCTGGCCAACGCCATGGACACCAGTCACCAGCAAAAAATAAAGAAAATCAAGCTGGATGAGAAGCAAGGACGTATGCGCCTCGCGCTCTACAGCAAAGAAGATATCAGTCTCGAACTTTGGAAGCTATCCAAGGAACAATGCTTCTTCCAGGAAGTTTTTTCCACAGAACTGGAGATCTTGACCAGGCCTTATAAGGCTTAGGTCAGTGAAGAATAGGAGTGAGCCACACTTATGTTTTACGAAAAAGTTTTAGCCAGCTACGATCCGCTGCCCTTGCGTGAGCCGCTGAAGCCGGGAGAGTTTGCTTATATCAACCGTGAACTCAGCTGGATGGAGTTTAACGAAAGAGTTCTGGAAGAAGCGCGTGACAAGACTAATCCTCTGTACGAGCGCTTAAATTTTATGGCCATTACCGGTTCTAACTTGGACGAGCACTTCATGATCCGCGCGGCATCCTTGATCAGTTTGGTGCAGGCCGGAGGCAGCAAGCCTGACCCCGCAGGTATGACGCCTAAGGAGCAGCTCAGCCGGCTTATGGACCGCTGTCAGGACTTTGTCAAGAAGCAGTACTCAACCTACAATCGTCAGCTGATTCCCGCTTTAGCTGAAGAAGGAATTGAGATCTTAAAGCCCAGTGAGCTGGATGACGCGGCGCTGGACCGCTTGGAGAAATACTTTGACGAGCATATTTTTCCGGTTTTAAGCCCCATTGCCGTTGACGCGGCAAGACCTTTTCCACTACTGGCCAATGACAGTCTAAACCTGATCGTTCTGTTGCAGGACCGCCTGGAACTAAGCCGCCAGGAACTGGAAAAACACCATAAAGCGAGCCAGCATAAAGAAGTAGATGCAGATGATCTCTACCCGCCGATAGCGCTCCTGCAGGTACCGCGTAATCTCTCGCGCCTGTATTTATCCGGTGAGCGCGAAGGCGTAACACAGCTCGTGATGTTGGAAGATATTATCATCCACTTCATGCCGAAACTCTTTGATAACCAGACTATACTGGAAGCCTATCCCTTCCGTATACTGCGCGATGCGGATTTTGAGATTGATGAGGACGATGTCGCAGACTTGCTGGTAGAGATTGAAGAGCGGGTGGCCATGAGAAAAAGAGGCGCGGTCATTCGAATGACTATCGACCACCGCGCGCCAAAGGTCGTGCGTACTATTTTACAGGAAGTCTTGGACGTACCGGACAACCAGGTCTTCCGGGTAAAGGGCCCTCTTGACTTAACTTTTATTCGTAAAGTCAGCAGCCTTGCGCCTAGACCGGAGCTCCATTACCGGCCCTTCAGCCCGCAACTCTCACCGGACTTCAGCCGCGATGAGGATCCTTTTGCCTGCATCCGCCAGAGAGACATTTTGCTCCACCATCCTTATGAAACTTTTGACGATGTCATCAGGGGGATTCGTAAAGCATCCAAAGATCCTCAAGTTTTGGCGATTAAGCAGACTCTCTACCGGGTGTCTGGAAAGTCTCCCATTATCAAGGCTCTGGCCGATGCGGCCCAGGCCGGCAAACAGGTCCTGGTTCTGGTTGAGCTTAAAGCACGCTTCGATGAGGAAAACAATATCCACTGGGCGCGTGAGCTCGAGAAGGCAGGCTGCCATGTGCTCTATGGCCTAAAAGGTCTGAAGACTCACAGCAAGATTACCTTGATTGTACGCGAAGAAGCGGACGGTATTAGACGTTATGTCCACTTAGGAACCGGTAACTACAACGACAGCACGGCTAAGATCTATACCGATTTAGGTATATGGTCCTGCAGTGAGCGGGTAGGCGAAGACGCCAGCAAATTCTTCAACATGATTTCCGGTTATTCTTTGCCACGTTCCTGGAAACAGATTATTCCAGCGCCACGTTGGTTGCGAGATGATACGATCTTCCGTATTAGAAGGGAAGCGGAGCACGCCGCTAAGGGCAGGAAGGCCATGATCGTGGCTAAGGTAAACTCGCTCTTAGACGAAGAAATCATTGAAGAACTTTACAAGGCTTCACAAGCCGGCGTGATCATTCGCCTGATCGTAAGAGGCATCTCCTCAATCCGTCCCGGTATCAAAGGTCTATCAGAAAATATCGAAGTCAGAAGTTTAGTGGGCCGTTTCCTGGAGCATTCGCGCATCTTCTATTATTATAATGACGGCGAAGAGGACCTGCTCTTTGGCAGCGCCGACTGGATGCCTCGAAATCTGGATCGCCGGATCGAGATTGTAAGCCCCATTTATGACGCGGAATGCCGACGCCGGGTGTTTGAGATTTTAAGCCTGGAATTAGCCGATACGGAAAGAGCCAGGATCGAGCAGTCGGACGGCTACTACAAACGCGTAGACCGTAGAGGTAAAGAGATCCTCGATTCTCAGATCGCCCTCTGCGAATTGGCCACAGACGCTGCCGCTAAGATACATCCCGATCCTCTCAGCGCTTCTCACTATGAGGTGAGAACTAGCCCTGCGCCGAGCAGTGCTGGAGAAGATTAAGAATTGAGGTAAATTAACGTGACAGCAGATAAAATTTCCCTGGTAGTTTTGGCCGCGGGTTTAGGCTCCCGCTATGGTGGCCTTAAACAAATTGACCCGGTAGGACCGGAAGGTGAGATCCTCCTGGAATACTCCGTTTATGACGCCATCAAAGCGGGTTTTGAACGAGTAGTCTTTATTATCCGTGAGGACCGAGATGCCTTTGCCGCTGCCATCGGCGATAGAATGAGAAATCACATTGACATCGCTTACGCCCGCCAAAGCCTGGAAGATCTGCCTGCCGGTGTTGTGATACCGGAAGGAAGACAAAAACCCTGGGGCACTGCTCACGCTTTATTAGCCGCCAAAGATCAGCTGGACGCGCCTTTCTCCGTCATCAACGCGGATGACTACTATGGCCCGGAAGCTTTCCGCCTGGCCTATGACTACTTAACTGCAAAAGCCCGGCCACAGGAAGCTTTGCTGGTCAACTATATTCTAGGCAATACCTTATCTCCCAACGGTACCGTAGCTCGTGGTATTTGTGAGATCGGTGATAAAGAAGATCTCCTGACGATTACGGAAAGACGCGTGATCAAAGATGGGGGTGATCTGGCTTACTTTAGTGAAGATCAGGGTGAGACCTGGACCGCGCTGGATAAATCCAGCCCGGTGTCCATGAATTTCTGGGGCTTTCATGAGTCTATCCTGGAGGATCTGGATCAAGGCTTTGCCCCGGCACTTGAACAGGGTTTACTAAAAGATCCTCTCAAATTTGAATATTTATTACCAGAAAAAGTTGGCCTGATGGTGCAAAAGCAAGGCTTTAGGGTACAATGTAAAGCCAGCCACGACAAGTGGTACGGTATGACTTATAAGGAAGACAAAAACAGTTTGGCCGAAGCTTTGGCCAAACTGACAGACCAGGGCCTCTACCCCCGAGGCTTATGGGCCTGAGGAGAGGATGTAGAAGAATGGAACTGAGAAATAAAACGCTGGAATTTTTGGCAAATCATTTGCGGCTGGAAACGGCTGAAATGGCTGATATCCTGGAAATACCACCACGCCCTGAGCTGGGTGATTTGTCCATGCCTTGCTTTAAATTCGCCAAGATCATGCGCAAGGCACCTCAAGCGATTGCCAAGGAATGGGCGGCCCTTTTGGATGGCCAGGCGGATTTTCTGGAGCGAGTAACAGCGGAAGGTCCATACCTGAATTTTTATTACCGGCGTTCTTATTTTGCGGAAAATATTTTCGCGCGGGCTGAAGCACAGCCTGATAAATTAATTAGTTTTGAACCCATTGAGCCGGAAGGCACGATTCTCGTAGAGTACTCTTCTCCTAACATCGCCAAGCCTTTCCACGTTGGCCACGGTTTTTCCACCTGCCTGGGTGATGCTCTGGCCAAAATGTTTAGCTATCGCGGCTATGACGTTAAGCGCCTTAACCACTTCGGTGACTACGGCACCCAGTTCGGCCGTCTTATTTATGCCTGGCAGCACTGGGGTGATGAGAAAGCATTAGCTGAGCAACCCATTAAGGAATTAACCCGTGTTTATGTTAAGTTCCACGAGGTAGCGGAAGAAGACGAAAGTCTCTACGACGCGGCCCGTAAGCATTTTAGCCGCCTGGAACAAGGCAAGGAGCCGGAGCTTAGTCTCTGGGAGCACTTCCGTGAAATGAGCCTGGTAGAGTTCCAACGCATTTATGAACGCCTGGATATCAGTTTTGACTCACTTAACGGTGAAGCTTTCTATTCCGATATGATCCCGGAAGTGCTGGATATGCTCAAACAAAAGGGCCTGTTAGAGGAAAGTGAAGGAGCGGAAGTTGTTGATCTATCAGAGTTTGATCTCAATCCCTGCATCATGGTCAAGTCTGACGGCTCCAGCATCTACGCAACGCGCGATTTGGCCGCGGTTATTTACCGTGACCGTACCTGGGATTTCTACCGCAACATGTACGTAGTTGGACGCGAACAGGCTTATCACTTCAAGCAGATTTTTGCCGTATTAAAGCGCATGGGGCATCCTAAGGCCGACCAATGCTACCACGTAGCCTTTGGCCGGATCAGTTCCGGTACGGAAGAATTCTCTACCCGCCATGGCAAGATCATCCTGCTGGAAGATTTCCTGGATGCGACTTATAAAAAGGTCCTGGAAATTATGTCGGAGGGCAACTTCGATATGCCGGAGTCTGAGCGTGAAGCCACCGCGGAAGCTATCGCTGTAGCCTCAGTCAAATTCTTCTACCTGAAGAGCGGACGGGAAAAAGATATTTCCTTTACTTGGGAAGATATCCTGGACTTTAACGGAGATACTGCCCCCTATATTCTTTACACTTATGCCAGAGCGCGTTCCATATTGCGCAAGGCCAGTGATTTAGACTTCAGTCAGGCCAAGGTAGAGCTCTTGGTTTCCGATGCGGAATTTAATCTGCTCAAGGATTTGGCTGATCTGGAGCCGGCTTTGGAAGAAGCGCTTAAGCTCTACGAGCCTTCAGTCTTAGTTAGACAGATTTTGAAGCTGGTCAAGAACTTCAACCGTTTCTACCGTGAGTCTCCGATTATGAAAGAAGAGGACGCAGACCTGCGTCTGGCCCGTTTGGCCCTCTGTGAGCTTTATACCAAAGAATTGAAGCTGGCTCTCTCGCTGCTCGGCATCCAAGTTGTAGAGAGGATGTAAAGAGAGAACGATGACTCAAGCCACGTCTGAACTTCCCAGGGATATTCCGGACTTTTCTCAGCTGGACTTCCAACTCTTGCCAACGGCGGATTTTGCCGCTTTGACCAGGGAACTGGCCCAGAAGTTTTCTCGCCAGGAAGAAGCAGAGTTGACCAAAGAAAAGCTGCTTTTGATCCACGAGCAAATTCAGCTCAGACAAAGTTTAGTTGCTTATCGCGAGATTGAAGAAGCTCTAGGGCAAGAAAAGACCGGACCTGAGCCGGAGCTTAAAATAGCCAAGGAGCAGCTGACTGACTGCCTAAACGAATCCCACTCCGCAAAGTCTTTAGTTTATGAAGCAGTGGCTACCGTACCGCTTGAATCCATGGAAGCTTCACCGGAAGATCAGGACCTCGCCTCACGCGCCTGGCGCTGGCGGAAGTTTGAGCAGCCTGTGCCGGCTGAGCTTTTCCAACGTGAGCAGGAACTAAAACAAGCCATCAGTGGTTTGCGCCCGCGTATATATCGGATCTTGGCCCGGCAAGGCCTTAGTCATCTGCCACAAGATCAAGGATCTGAAGAAAAAAGAGAAATTTTTTTCCAGGACTTAAAGCAGGAACTGGCAGACAAGGCAGAAGAACGTGAACGTCTGCTCCTGGAGATCTTTGCTGTGAGAGCAGAGATCGCGCATTATTGCTCTTACCAAAACTATTCGACTTATCACGAGGCGAGACGGGAAGAACGCAGCTTCTCCAGAGAGCAGGAGCGTTCTTTTGTCCGATCTTATTTGCAACAATTTGGACCGTTGAGAGATGAGGTAAATCGTCTCCGGGAGCAAAGATTTTCAAGAGAACTAAGTCGATGGCAGGATTTTTTCCTGATCAGCCCCAAAGGCCAGGTCCCCTGGAATCTCAAACAAGACGAAGCAATTGAGCGTTTTAATGAGGCTTTGGTGGACTTAACCGGGCACGACGACCATATTCTGCTCTCGCTGTTACGGCAGGGATATGTTAGTTATTTAGGCGAGGTGAATGAGGAGCTATCCAGTTCTACACTCTTACCTTCAGTGCCTGCAGCATTTCTTTGCCTGCCTTTAGATTCGCCTTATCGTGGTTTGGCCCATAGTTTCTATGCTTGCGGTGAAGCGCTGGCTGATCTTTCCAGCCTTTTAAACTACCATGTGCTGGGGGCTTCCAGCCAAGATGCCTACAGTAAAGCGATTTCCGGTTATTGCTTTCTTGCGTTATCTGAGATCCTGGCTGGAGAATTTTATCCCAGCAACACCGAGTATGCCTATGACTTATCCTGGACTGAGCGTTTCCTGGCCAGCTTCTGGAGCCTGGCAACATATGAGTTGGAACATCATCTCTACAGTCAGGAAAAAATCTCCTCAGCTAGAGATATAGATGAGCTCTGGCGGCAGCAACTGGCTATCTATTTGCCAGAGATAAATCTGGAGCTTATGAAGCCAGAGGAGTTGCGCTGGTCTTGGCATTACGCGCTTTCTCTAGCTACGGAAGCCTATCAAACGCTGGCGGGACCTCTGGGCATGGTGACAGTCTTGGCGGAACAGCCCCGACGCCACGCCAACAGTATCTTGTCCACTAAGCTTAACAACTACCTGATTACCAACCCGGGCTCAAAAATCCTTGCTCGACTCTCCGCGGCAGGTCTTGAAGCTCCTGTGTACGATAAGAGCATTGAAGCTGCCGCCTTCGCTCTTTGTGATATTCTGGAACTGTAGTAATAGGTAAAATTTAACCTAAGTATAGAAAGTGTGACGAAATGAGAGTTGTCTTAGCCAGCCATAACCCTGATAAGCTCAGGGAATTTGAGCAGATTTTGCAATTAGATGACCTGGAGTTGGTCAGTCAATCCAGCCTGGGACTGGTAGAACCGGTAGAGGAGACCGGTAAGACTTACCGAGAAAATGCTCTGATCAAAGCCCAAGCCGCCTATGATCGCTTTGGCTTACCGGTTTTGGCGGACGACTCCGGCTTGTCTGTAGATTTATTGGACGGCTATCCCGGTATTTACTCCGCGCGTTTCGCCGGCGTGGAAACCTCTTATCCCGATAAAATGATGCGTTTATGGGAATTGCTTAAACCTTATCCGCAAAATGAATGGACAGGAGCCTTTATCTGCGCTATCTGCTTTATTGACCAACACGGAGAACCGCACTTTTATGAAGGAAAGCAGCTGGGCCTGATTCTGCCTGAGGCGCGAGGCAATAATGGTTTTGGCTATGACCCTATCTTTCTGGGACAAGGTTCTGAGCTGACCAATGCGGAACTAGATCCTGCGGAAAAACATGCCCACAGCCATCGCGGCAAGGCTCTGAATGCTTTTCGTAAAGACTGGCTGTCAGAAAAATTTGCTCTGTAACACAGAGCCGGAGAATTAGCACAGTGCCTAAGCCCAAAGACCAGCACTATTATTTGATCAGTGACGAGGTTGCCTCCGATGTCCACCACAAGGTGATCTGGGTAAAGGAGCAGCTCTTGGAAGATACCGGCCTCTCAGTAAATCAAGCCTGTAAAGAAGCCGGACTTAGCCGCAGCACCTATTACAAGTATCGTCACAAAGTTTACCCTTACCAGGAACGTACCGACCACGTAAGCTATTTGTTTACGCTGATTTGTGTTTTCAACGCGGGATTTTTACGGGGCTTGGCTGACCTTTTGTCTATTTATGAGCTGGAAGTGGAGCAGTTTAACCAGCTTTACCTCAAGCAGGGCCAGAGTAAGCTCACTTTCCGAGCGGATTTTAACAGTGCGGATGAGGCGCATAATTTCTTTCAGGCTTTGGCCAATATGCGCGGGATTAGTGAGCCAAGTTACCGCGTGCTTTAGCTAAAACCCTTAATGTGACAAGCTATTTTGTCTATGCTAAAATTTTTATTTGTTAGCAGTGTCAAGCACTGCTGAGCTTATTACTGGAAAGGAGGGAGCGCATCTCTTATGTCCAATTGGTTTATTGAAGTAGAGACTTGGAGATTTTACCGCTTGCGGTCCGAGCAATTTGTCCGCTACGGTTTTGTGGGACTTTTCTTACTGCGTCTTTTAGCCTATTTGGCTCCGGTTCAAGCTCCCGACTTTAGCGCTTTAAGTTATCCGGAGTTGTTCAATCCGGAAGAGTTTGAAGTTATCCTACATAAGGTATTTGACGGAAGTACAACCTTCTTTATTCTAGAAGTTGCGCTATTATTTGTGGCTGCCATGTTTGTCCTTACCTACGCGCTGACTTTTATACTGGAAGAGACGATCTATCTTCCGGAGGGCGAGACCGACGAGCTGACTAAGCGTTTAAAGCTAAATTTAGAGAATTTCCGTATGCGGATCCATTTAAGTCGTCTGATCCGTCAGAGCATGGCGCAACAAGGCAGCGGTATGCCTTTTGACCCAGATAGCTGGCCGGATACGGAAGACCCAGAATTTATGCCTGCCTTCCCCAGCCTACAGGAACCTGGCGGCAGCCTGGCGCAGGACTGGTCTGGCCTGGGACTGAGCGCAAAATACAAGAGCCCGGTGAGAGCTGCCTTTGCCAGTTTGCTTCCAGCCATGCCTAAAATCATCCTCTTCTATCTGGTCTTGTTGTTGGTTTCCGGCATATCCGTGTTCCTAATGGGTATACCTTTGCTATATTTTATGGGTGCTTATCAGATGGTTCCTCTTTATTTCGTGGAAAAGCAAAGTTGGACCGGCGCCTTCCAGAAGTCTAAAAAAGACACTTATGGCTTTAAAATTTTTATCTTGTCTAAGTACTTTGCCTTTAATCTGCTTTTCCTGCTGGCGCAAAATATTGCTGTGGTAAGTTTCGCGAGTGAGACGACCAGCCTTTATCTAATTGAGAGTCTGATCTTCAGCCTTAAATGTCTGGTTTATGGTCGTTTCCTGGGCCTCATTTATTTGACGGTTGCTAAGCGCGAACGCCACACGATTTCTGATCCAACGATGACTTCCGGCTTATGACCTTAGATAACTTTTCTCGCCAGCCAATTCATTTGTACGGAAAGGAAGTTATCACATGGTTATCGATCTGGAGGCAAAAATCCGCGAGATAGAAGAACATCGCGCACTATTAGATCAACTTATTCAAGCCCTGAAACCCCAGGAAAAACAAGAAAAAATACAACGTTTACAGGCGGAAACGCTTAAAGAAGATTTCTGGACCCGTCCGACGGAAGCTAAGGAGATCCAACAAGAGATCAGTCGCCTAAATGATAGCTGCCATTCTTTGGCCAGGCTCGAGGCGGCTTACGAAGATCTGCTGGTTCTTTGTGAAATGGTGGAAGAAGAACCTGAACAGCAACTGATTCAGGAGCTGGTCAAGTCAGAAACTCTCTGGCTTAAGCAGTTGGGCGAGCTGGAAATGGAAACTTACTTCACCGATCCCATGGATACCAAAGAAGCGATCCTGACACTCCACGCCGGCGCTGGTGGGACTGAAGCTTGCGACTGGGTTTCCATGCTTTTCAGGATGTACCAGCGTTGGGCAGAACAACATGAGCTGAGCCTAAAGATCTATGACAGTGTGGACGGGGAAGAAGCGGGCTATAAGAGTATTTCTTTTGGTGTTAACGGGGATTATGCCTATGGGCGTCTTAAGCACGAAATGGGTGTACACCGTTTGGTCAGGATCTCACCCTTTGATTCAAGTGGACGGCGTCATACTTCTTTTGCGTCTCTAGAAGTGCTGCCGCAGCTGGATAAAGACATTCAGATCGACATCAATCCGGATGACTTGCGAATTGACTATTACCGTTCTTCCGGGGCCGGTGGCCAACACGTTAATAAGACCTCTTCCGCGGTGCGGATAACTCATATACCGACCAACACGGTAGCGGCCTGCCAAAACGAGCGCTCACAGATCCAAAACCGGGAAGCTGCCATGCAGTTGCTCAAGTCCAAGCTCTATAGCCTGGCTAAAGCTAAGCAACTGGAGCATATTGAAGATCTGAAGGGTGAACAGAAAGACATTGCCTGGGGCAACCAGATCCGCTCTTATGTATTTTGCCCTTACACCTTGGTCAAGGATACGCGTACCGGATATCAAACGTCGGACATAGATGCCGTGATGGACGGAGATATAGATCCCTTTATCCTGGCTATGCTGATTAAAGCTTCGAAGGAGGCAGAGCATTAAGATGCGAGCAAAAATTGCGATCTTTGGAGGTAGCTTTGACCCCTTCCATTTGGGGCATAGAAAGATAATCGAGGCGGCACAGGCGGCTAAGAAGTACGATGAGTTTATCGTTTTGCCTACCGGCACGCCTGCTTATAAGGACAGAGCTCTCAGCCCGGCGACTTACCGCTTTGCCACTACCAAAGCCGGTTTAGAGGGTCTTGATGGAATTACTATCAGCACTCTGGAGTTAGAGTCCAGTGATGAGATCAGCTATACAGCGGATACGCTAATAGAGATAAAGAAGCTGGCTCAGCGCAAGTACGGTCATGATTTTCAGCTTTATCTGATTTACGGCTCGGATGCTTTGGACAGTTTTGCCTATTGGTATAAGCCGCGTGAGATCCTCCAAGAGGCAAAACTTCAGATCGCTCTTAGAGGTAAGGACGCTCAGCAGGCGGAGCATTATCAGGCGAAGGCAGAGCAGCTTATGGCTGAGTTTGGCGGCAAGATCAGCTTTTTCGCCATGCCGGCCTACGAGCTTTCCTCAAGCGAATTAAGGCTGGACCTGGTTAAAGGTAAAGTAAAGGATAAGTTCTACCCACCTGCTACCGCAGCTTTTTTACGTGAAAATAGACCTTATATTTTCGCGCACGAATACCAGGCATTACCGGCAGAGACACATCGACTCTTTCGGCGTTATGAGCAGGCCATCTGGTTTCAAATGTCCGAGGAGCGTAGGATCCACTCTGTAAATGTAGCTATGTTCGCTCTACATTTGGCTAACCTATACCGCGTAGATACCTCAACTGCCTTCCTCGCCGGTTTGCTGCACGATGCCTGTAAACACTTCCCTTATGGGAAACAGCTGGATTTCATTAAGGAAAGTGGCTTTGACTATCCCGTAAATCCGTCGATAGCACATGGACCAGCTTCCGCCTATTGGATAAAAAAAGAATTAGGCGTGACCGATCCGGACATTCTCAATGCCGTCTGCTATCACACTACCGGCCGCCCGTCCATGTCAGCCCTGGAGAAGATCGTCTATTTGTCAGATAAGCTGGAATTTGGTCGTGACTACAAAGACCTGGAGCCAATCCGGCAAGTGGTCTATCAGGATCTGGATAAGGGACTTGCTCTGTGTGTGCAGGATGTGGCCAAGGCTCTAGAACGTAAAGGTGCCAGCCAGCATATTCTTACTATGGGCCTTATAGAAGAGCTGAAGGAACGAAAGTTACTTACCAACAATTAATGTTACAATATTAAAAATGCCTGGTCAGTAATGATCTGACCAGCTTAGGAGGAATTTATAAATGGCCTTAAACAGCCGTGAATTAAGTGAATTTGTCTTACATATTTTAGATGAGAAAAAAGCTGACGATCTAAGCTGCATTCCGGTAGCCGAAAAAACCAGCTTAGCTGATTATTTTGTCATGGCGTCGGCTAATACTCCCACCCATGTCAAAGCGCTGGCAGATGAAGTAATCTACAGGCTTAAGCAAGACTATGACATTCAACCTTTAGGTGTGGAAGGCTTTGAGACAGGACGTTGGGTGCTGGTGGACCTGGGCTCAGTAATCGTCCATATCATGCATAAGCAAGAACGCTCCTTCTATAATTTGGAAAAGTTCTGGGAAGGAAAAGAAGGAGAAAATCTCAGCCCCCTGGACAAGAAGAACCAGGCAGACGTCTAAATTGTCGCAGTTTGTCGACAATTCACTAATACTTGCCCGCCCAAATCTGTCCTTACCCTCCAAACTGAGGGTGAGGATTTTTTATGGCAAAAAAACAGAGAAAAACTAAAGTGTGGTCGGTCCAGAAAACCAGTCCGCGATCAGAATCAGTTAGAATGCAGGCTCCAAAAACCAGCTACTGGCCGGCAGAGCTACAAGACGCCTCCTACAGTCAGGACAGCTCGGCTAGAGGCTATCATGCCAAGAAGCTCAGTGATGACTGGCAATATTATCTTTTAATTGGCAGTATGTTGTTACTGCTCTGGGTACTCAGCCGCTATGCTTTAATGAGCAGGTCGGGTGAGCGCTTTGCGCCCGCAGAAGAAAATCTGGCTTTCGCTCAGAACAAGAATAGCTTGGAGGCAGCAGAAGCAAGTCACGCAACTGCTGTTTATGATAGAAATATTGAGAATCTTACTGAAAGCTCTGCCCCGGCTCTCATGTGGGTATACATCTCTGGCCAGGTGCAAAAGCCAGGAGTTTATCAAGTGGCTCCAGGCAGCATTGTTAATGATCTGGTGCTGTTAGCTGGCGGCCTAACACCCGAGGCCGAAACTGCACAGGTAAATTTAGCTGCCTTGCTCAGCCCTCATTCTCAGATCCACATTGGAGCAGAAGGAGAAGCGCCTGGCGCAGATTATTTACAGGATAAGAGCCAGTTTGTATCAGTAGAATCAGGTGGAGCTGTTTCACTAAATTACGCCAGTAAGGAAGAGCTTATGACCATACCTGGTATCGGGCCGGCGACGGCTGAAGCGATCATACGCTATCGTGAAAGCCTGACAGGAGAGATGAGCCTGGAGGACTTGCTCCAGGTGCCGGGCATTAAGGAAAAAAGATTCGAGCAGATCAGGCCTAACCTAACACTGCCTTGATAATCTTTGCTTAAAATAATGACAAAACCTCGCCAGGAAGTATTTTAACGGGAAACTGGACGGGAAATTCTGCTATACCACGATCGTGCATCGAAAATAAAAAACGTAACCGTTGCGGCTACGAGTTTTACATATGGTCGGAGTGACTGGACTCGAACCAGCGGCCTCTTGCTCCCGAAGCAAGCGCTCTACCACCTGAGCTACACCCCGAAACTGAAAGAGATTGTAGCTTTTTATCCATTGAAAAGCAAGGCACTTTTACGCATAATCAATTCACTAAGGCTAAAAGTGAAGGGGAAAGAGCAAGTTATGAGTAAAGCAGATCAGATTTTCAAGGCCACCTGCCGTAAAATTCTTGAAGAAGGCTGCTGGCAGGGAGAGAAGGTAAGAGCTGTTTGGCCAGACGGTGAGCCAGCAAGAGCAAAAAAGATCTTTGCAGTTGTCAACCGCTATGACCTTCAAGAAGAATTTCCTATTCTGACTTTGCGTAAAGTCCCATTGACCAACTGTGTTGATGAACTTTTGTGGATCTGGCAGAAAAAATCAAATCTGGTGTCTGATTTGAAGTCAGGTGTCTGGGATGCCTGGCAGCTGGAGGATGGCAGCATTGGCAAGGCCTATGGCTATCAACTGGGTAAAAAGACTAACTACCGTGATGGCAGTTATGACCAGGTTGATCGCCTGTTAAAAGATCTACGAGAGAACCCTGACAGTCGTCGCCTGATCTGCAATATGTATAACATAGATGACTTGCCGGGGATGGCACTTTATCCCTGCGCTTACTCCATGACTTTCCACGTGGACAACGGCAAGTTGTCTGGCCTGCTTAATCAACGCAGCCAAGACATGCTGGTAGCAAACGGTTGGAATGTGACCCAATATGCCATCCTGCTCCATATGTTGGCCCAGGCCTCTGACCTGGAACCAGGTGAGCTGGTCCACGTGATCGCAGACGCGCACATCTATGACCGCCATATCCCCATGATTGAGGAACTGTTGGAGCGAAAAGAATACCCGGCGCCTCAGCTGGTGATAAACCCGCTGATTAAAGACTTTTATGATTTCAAACCGGAGCATTTCAAATTGATTAACTACCAATATGGCCCAGCGCTGGGTCATATACCGGTGGCTATTTAGTAATACAAAGAGGTAAATGACGATGCGAGCAATTGTGGCAATAGATCAGAATTTCGGTATAGGAGCGGGTGGGCAGCTGCTCCAACCTATCTCACGCGACCTGAAGCGCTTCAAAAAGCTAACGATGGGAGGAGTTCTCATCTATGGTTCCAGGACTTTACTGACCTTTCCCAGGCAACAACCGCTGCCAGGTCGCAAAAACCTTATCTTATCCCGTAAACTGGCCGCCGATGCTGTCCCTGGAGCAGAGATTTTTCCTTCTTTACCGGCCTGCCTCTCGCGCGTGCAGGAACTGAAAACAGAAGGCTACTCTGAAGATCAAATCTGGGTTATCGGTGGGGCGAGTATCTACGAGTTGTTACTGCCCTACGTAGATCAGGTTTCTCTAACGCGTATTGATAATGTCTACCAGGCAGAGGTTTATTTTCCAGACTTGGGCCAGTCAGACTTTAGCTGCGTGGAAGTAGGCGATTGGCTGGAGGAAGATGGTATTCGCTTCCGTTATGAGGAGTGGGAGAGGATAGGCTAAGTTATGAAAGAGGAGCATCCGAAAAACAGGATTCGCGAACTATTGCTGAGCGATCAGGCATTACTTAAGCAATATCCGCTTAAAGCGGAAGATATGCGATTAGTAAAAACACGCCAGGCTTTTATCCGCAAGAGAAGACAGATGGCAGAAGTCCCGAGCCTGTTCCTTTGGCAGACGGACCAACGCCCAGCTCCACTCCTGTTTCTGGATTTGTCCTACAACGGACTGAGTGGCAGTCGTCTTACCGCTCTAAGACCAGCTCAAGATAATCAACCTTTTACGGAGGCTGACCTGGCTCTTTTACTGGCAGATGGTTTTGACTACTGGGATTTCCTCTATGATCTGGAACTCATATTGCCCTTGCGCGAGGGAGAGCCAGACCTCACTTACCATAATCACCGTGCGGAAAGACGGCCCTACTATGATGGAAAGAAAATTGGTGAGGCGGCCGTCTATTACTTCAAACGTCTTGAAATGAGGGCCAACACCATAGCTATTCCTTATCAGGATTTCCTCTTACTTGTTACTTGCGACCAAAAGGCTGAGCTTATTGAAAAGGCGAATTTTCTTAGCGCCGGTCAGGCGCCAGAAAATTTATCGGATTTCTTTGTACTATCAGCTTTAAACCTTGTGGACGAACAAGGTCTCTATCGTCCTGAGCGCTGGTCAAATAGCGTAAGTGACTTTGATCTGGCCTATCCGCCCTTGCTGCTAGAGGCAGGGAAGCAGGTCAGGGAATATTTTGCGCTCAAGCGGCAGGACTTTGATTTGCCCTTACTGATTGACCAGGGCACAGATTTCCAGGTTGCCGTATGGCGAGAACTGGCCAGGATACCTTATGGTGAAACGATCAGCTACGGCGATCTGGCAGAGCGAGTAAGGCCGGACAGCCCCGAGCCTAAACACTATGCCAGGGCTTGTGGCGGCGCTTTAAATGCCAATCCTTTACCAATATTTCTCCCTTGCCATCGGGTAATCGGTCAAGCAGGAGAACTGGTTGGCTTCGGAGGAGGCGTGTCTGTTAAGGAAAAATTATTGAATTTAGAATTGCTTTATGGCTCTGTCATGGAAACAAAAATTAGTAAAGCTTGACAAAGTCTAAAGGTCATCCCTATAATGCTAGACGTGCTAAAAATTGCTGGTCACGGTGGGATTAGCTCAGTTGGTTAGAGTGCCAGGTTGTGGCCCTGGAGGTCATGGGTTCGAATCCCATATTCCACCCCACTTTTAGCAAAAGACATTGGGATGTCGCCAAGCGGTAAGGCACTGGACTTTGACTCCAGCATTCGTAGGTTCGAATCCTGCCATCCCAGCCAGATCCACTAGCTCAGCCGGTAGAGCATCTGACTTTTAATCAGGGGGTCGGGGGTTCGAATCCCCCGTGGGTCACCAGAAAGCCTCGTAGGTATACACTTACGAGGTTTTTCATTTAGCTTACTTATTGAGAATAAAAAGTTCTCATTTCAAGGAAAGCTGACAGCCGTGGTGTCAGAAGCCCGTCTGCTGGCTCTTCGCTTAGGATCCGTGCTAAAATAAACTGAATTTGTACTGTTAAAGGAGTCTGTATGGCTAAGCGAGATAAAAAGCAGCATCAGTTCCCCAGTGAATACAAGCTTTATATTTTCATGCCTCTAATCCTACTTCTAGTATCAGGGGCAATCATGTTAGTAGATGGCATCACAAGTGCCAAAACTTTACGTTCTTTAGAAACTTCCACTCAGGCCTCGCAATCTGTTCTAATAGATCCCAGTGTAGAAATCATTGAGACAGAAGCCAAGCCCGCTGAGCCGGCTGCGGCTAAGGCGACTTTGCCCAGGACTACAGATAAGCCAGAGGGAAAAGAGTTCCGTGGTGATCCTGCCTGGCCTACGGCTAAAGAAATGTTTGAATTTTTCAAAAAAACCAATGAGGCCAAGTTTGATCCCAAGCTGCAAATCTCCTGCCTGCGTGTCTTTTTAGATGAGCAGGTAGTAGCAGCCTTCAAGGTAGACGCAAATGGCAAAGAACAGCTGGTTCGGGCCTTCCCGTGCTCAAGTGGTTATGTTGCCGGTCACACTCCTTTAGGCAAATACACCATGGGATTGCAAACTGAAGAAGCCTGGCTTTTCGATAATTCCTTGGCTCAGTATGGTGGCCAGATAACGGGTAATATTCTCTTTCATTCCTTGCCTTCCTACGATGGCAGCCTCAATTCCGGCCTTAAACTTACTGACCTCAATTCCATGGGTTATGCGGCTTCTCACGGTTGTGTACGTCTTTTCTGTGTAGATGCCAAGTGGATCTACACCTATTGTCCAGTTGGCACGCCCATTGAAGTTTTACAAAACCGAGGCAAGACCTACGACTTTGTACCGAAGAAAGTTAACTATTTGCGCTTGAAGGCGGGCGCTCCCAAGTGGGATCCCAGTGACCCTGACCCCCATAATCCATACCATGATCTAACTGTCTTGGAAAAATGGGTTGTCCGAGAACCCTGGAAGCAAAATTATCAAGTATTGCCGCCAGTATGGCCGTCCTGGGTAATTGACTCACCTGCTCCTGGCGAGCCGGTCACTACTGAAAAGCAGGGAAGACCCGTCACGGAGCCAGAAACAACGATAGTAGAGAGCACCGGCATTTACGCTCCTACCGCAGCTCCAACAGAGCCGGAAGCACAAGTCAGCGCGCCCTTATATGCTCCGACTGCTCCTCAAGGAACAGAATAGGAGAAACAATTTAGGTAATATGCGACACGATAAAATTACGCGTATCCTCAGCGGCATAGCTCTGACCCTTATAGCGATTACCTTACTGGTTTATATTTTTCATAGCAAGAACCAGGGAGCGGAAACCTTAGTCGATGAAGGAAAGCAAACAGAAAAGCAAGACCTGGCTGTGGAGGGACAGGAAAAGCCTACAGAGGAAATAGCAAAAGTCAGTGAAACCACAGCGGCCCCAGAAACAGAAAAACTCTCGATCTGGCCGCCACGCCCCCAAGGTGAGACTGACCTTGAGCGAATTAAACGTCTTATGCAACCTCTTGAGCCGGGTGAAGCAGGAGCGAATTACCTGATAAGGGTCTTTAAAGATCGACAAATGGTGGTAGTTTACAGCGATCCAGATCATGACCAGAGTTTCTCGAAGCTGGAACACGCTTTTGCCTGCTCGTCAGCGATTGAGCCTTATGACACACCGTCCGGAGATCATCAGTTGGGACTCAAGCTCTTATCCGGTTATATGTTGGATGGATCTTACTGTAAGTATTGCTCAGAATTTAAAACAACTTACTATTTCCATGCGCCGCCTTCTTACGGCGATGTGGAGGAAGCAGGAGTAAATTGGCAGGACTATAACTCTCTGGGAAAAGAAGCTTCACACGGATGTATCCGTCTTACCACCCGTGACGCCAAGTGGATCTTTGAGAACTGCGGCGAGAATACCAAGGTGGAAATATTGGATAGCAGCGAAGGTTATGGCGGCTTGCCGGATCAGATAGACCGGCTCATGATGCAGGAAGGAGAGCCCAGCTGGGATCCTACAAACGATAACCCGGCTAATCCTTATCTACAGGACCCCGCCCGACTTTTATCCTATAACAAAACTAATTAACTCCGGCTTGCCTGGCGGGATTACATCTGCTAGGCTAACCCGGTTAGAAATAATACTTAATTTTCTGAATCAAGGAGATACGAGATGAGAGGAAATTTACTGTATGGCCAATCAGGCGGACCAACAGCCGTGATCAACTCAACTGCGGCCGGCGTTTTTTTAGAAGGCCTGGCGCAAACAGAAGCTATTGATCGCGTATATGGCGCCCATCATGGTATCGTAGGCATACTGGAAGATGATTTGTTCGACCTTACGGAAGAAGACCGCAGGGAACTACTCTTGCTCAAGCAAACTCCTTCTTCAGTCTTGGGTTCCTGCCGCTATAAGCTGGCTGACCCCGAAGTAGACGAGACGGATTATGCTCGTATCTTGGAGATCTTCCGCAAGTACAATATCCGTTACTTCTTCTATAACGGCGGCAATGACTCTATGGATACCTGCCAGAAGATTTCCGCCTATCTAGTTGCTAAGCAATATGAGTGCAAGGTAATTGGTTTACCCAAGACTATTGATAACGATTTAGTTGGTACCGACCACAGCCCCGGCTATGGTTCCGCCGCCCGCTATATTGCGACTACTCTCATGGAGATCCACCAGGATGCTACTGTTTATGAGAGAGGACAGATCACGGTCGTGGAGATTATGGGCAGGAACGCTGGCTGGCTGACTGCTGCCGCCAGCTTGGCCCAACTCAAATGCTGTGGACCGGACTTACTCTTTCTGCCGGAAAAACCTTTTAACCTGGACCAGGTCATAGAAACTTGCCGCCAGGCTTACGCAGAGAAACATAATTTGATCATTGCCTTGTCTGAGGGAGTAAAGACTGAGGAAGGCAAGTTCCTGCCGGAATTAGAAGCGGACCTGGCTACAGATGCTTTTGGCCATAAACAAATGGGCGGTGCCGCTCAGGCTTTGGTAGATATCCTGCAACAACATATACCGACTAAGTATCGTTATATCGAGCTTTCGCTGATGCAGCGCTGCTCGGCCCACTTAGCTTCGAGACAGGATGTGGACGAAGCCTTCCTTTTGGGCTCCAGCGCGGTGCAGGCGGCAATTGCCGGCACCAGTGATGTCATGGTGGCTTTAAAGCGACCTGAGCAAGGAATTTACAGGCCGGAGATTTGTCTGGTACCCTTGCGAGAAGTGGCTAATTACGAAAAAGCGATACCGCTGGACTGGATCAAGCCAGATCACACCGGTATGACGCAGGAGTTCTACGACTATGCCTTGCCTCTGATCAATGGCCGCCCGGATCTGGTACTTGACGAAGACGGTTTGCCCCGCTTCGCTCATCTGCGCTTAAAGCCGGTGAGCGAGAAATAAGTCGTTTCGGCATAAACAAAGAGCTATGTTGCGCGCAATTTTAACAAGTCATATATCGCAAGCTGACCAGGAAATGCTCAGTGTGCTTATCAACGACAGTTTGATGGGCAAACTGGCCGATGATGAAGCCCTAAACCGGGTAGTGACCGGCAACCGTGAAGTCCATCTGATGGCTGATTTCTATTCTTCGGTCGATGATCGCTCAGAACGCCAGTACATCAAGGAGCAGGCAAGACTCCTGCAGCTGGTCTTTTCTGACCTGCAAACGCTGGGCTTATCGGCGCTGCCGTATGTGATAGATAAGTATCAGCCTGCAGCAGCATCACTCTTGATTGCTTCGGCAGAATTGGTCCTCATCTGGCATGACCGTCAAAGAGGCGCCTATCTCTTAAGGAATGGCCGCCTGTTCAGGTTGCAGCCTACTCAAAGACCACAAGATCTATGGGCTGAGGACTGGATGCTCTACGGTGATTTCTATGCCTTCATTCCACAGGAAAATGATCTGTTTATGTTCCTCGCGCCGGAATTTATGGATCGTTTTAAGCCTGATCAGTTGGAAGAGATTTTTACCTCGCAAAATCAAATGTTCTCAGTTATGGCCAAGCTTAAAGAACTGGGACAAACCTACGGCTATGACCTGGATCACTCCTGGTTTGCCTTCCAGTTCCAAAGACTGGAAGTAAATCGCATCTACAAGGGCCATATTGAAGAGAACCTCAGCGAGGAAGTGCGCCGGATTGCCCGTAGCGAGGCCTTTACCAAATCTGTTTTACCTTCTAGGGTGATGCGGGTAAGTCAAGGCCAGAATCTTGTCGAGCTTGATCCCAGTGGCTACAGACCACGCCCAGTAGAGTCGCCCGCTGATCCCGAACAAGTAGAAAAACCACAGTTGGGAGATTGGCAGCGTTCCCGCCAAACAGAGCAACAGATCAATGTTATTGATGAAGAGGCGCGTCAGACCCAAAAGCGTAACTGGGAAGCTTACGCTGCTAAGGAAAAACCTTTAGATACTTATTTTGAAAAGGCACGCGAGTTTCAGATTGAGCCACTGAAGGATAAGATCAGAGGACGGATCTGGCGCTTTTTCCATCTTTGGCCGGATCAACCTTTCTTCTCTAAATTCTTTGCCTCCTGCGTTTGTGTCTTGCTGGTGTTGCTCCTGGCTTTAGGCTTCAAGGGACTGCTTTACCGCAATGACCACACTACGCCGTTGGAGGTCGAGACGACTCCTACCACGCAAGAACAGGTGGTAGATAATGTGCTAGCCATACCACCTGCAGAAACCAACCTGGAGAAGGTCATCATTGTTAAGGTGAATAACCTGCAGATCCGTCAGGCTCAGGATTCTTCTTCCGCGCTCATGGCCAGCGTTAAACGAGGAGAGAGCTTAACTCAGCTTGCTCCGGAAGATGGCGGCTGGATCTACGTGCGCAACGAAGAGGGTATTGAAGGCTATGTCTATGCAGATTATCTCCTGCCACCTGAATAGTAAGTACTTTTGTTGCTTGCCTGCTGTCTTTGCTGCTCTAAAAAGACTGGACAAAGTCAGCTGGCATAAGGTATAGTAGGCGAGCACTTTAATTTGACAGCCATAAGGGCTGGGCCTATAATCTAGTAATTGATTAGCAGCTAACTCTTATGCGGGTGTAGTTCAATGGCAGAACATCAGCCTTCCAAGCTGACTATGAGGGTTCGATTCCCTTCACCCGCTCCATTTGCTACGGGTGCGTAGCTCAGCTGGATAGAGCAACGGCCTTCTAAGCCGTAGGCCGGAGGTTCGAATCCTCTCGCACTCACCATAAGCCTTGAAACGCTCGTGCTTTCAGGGCTTTTGCTTTTCTGGCCCATGTAAGAGTAGATAGCCCATTCGGCCCTGCCAGGCGTTTAATTTTACTGTAACAGAGCTCAGTTAAACTCTAGTTGACCAACCGGGTCTACGAAAGGATCGGCATGCCCAAGAACAAAAAATACGACAATGAGAGTATCAGCGCGCTTAAAGGAGCGGATCGCGTACGTCTGCGTCCCAGTGTTATTTTTGGCTCGGATGATCTGAATGGATGCAAGCATTCCTTCTTTGAGATCCTCTCCAATTCTATTGATGAGGCGCGTGAAGGCTACGGTAGCGTGATTACCGTAACGCGTTTCGCGGATAATTCTTTGGAAGTGATCGATGAAGGCAGAGGTATACCGCTGGATTACAACCCTAAAGAAGAGCGTTACAACTGGGAGTTGGTCTATTGCGAGCTTTATGCCGGTGGTAAGTACAATAATCTGGAAAGTGGCAATTACCAGTACAGCCTGGGCCTGAACGGATTAGGCGCCTGCGCCACGCAGTACGCTTCGGAGTATTTTGAGGTTTCGGTTTACCGAGATGGATTTCACTATGAGCTGTCCTTTGAGAAGGGCAAAAATATAGGTGGTTTAAAGAAAACAGCTTATAAGGGATCCAAGAGAGGCAGCCGTCAGAAATGGCGTCCGGATCGGGATGTATTTACAGAAATTATTATCCCTTTGGACTATTTCAAGCAGGTTTTACGCCAACAGGCCATTATCAATGCAGGTATTCGTTTCCACTTGATCGATGAAGCGTCTGGCGAAAGCTGGGACTTTGTCTATCCAGAGGGCATCAAAGGCCATGTGGAAGAACTTCTGGGAACGACCGGCCTGACTGAACCTTATTATTTTACTGGTGAGGGCAGAGGACGTGACCGTAAAGACAAAGAAGATTACCAGGTCAAAGCCGAGATCTGCTTTGCTTTTTCCAACGATAATCCTGGTATTGAGTACTATCACAATTCCAGCTGGTTGGAGTACGGTGGCTCACCCGACCGCGCTGCCCGCTCTGCTTTTGTGGCGGTTCTGGATAGCCTTGCTAAAGAACAAAATCGTTACCAGGCAGAAGAGAGTAAAATCTCTTTCCGAGACATTGAGGATAGTCTGATTCTGGTGATTTCTTCTTTCTCCAGCTTTTCGTCTTACGAAAATCAGACTAAAAAAGCCATAAACAATCGCTACATCCAGGCTTTCCTTAGTGATCTGATTCGCGAGAACTTCCATGTTTGGGTGATTGAGCACCAGAAGGAAGCTCTGATAATACTGGACCAGGTACTGGTCAATAAGCGCAGTCGGGAACGGGCTGAGTCGCAGCGCCGGAATCTTAAGAAAAAACTCAGCGGTCAGATCGATAATATTTATAACCGGGTAGACAATTTTGTAGACTGCCGCAGTAAAGACGTAAATCGCCGTGAGTTATACATCGTAGAGGGTAACTCGGCTTTAGGCTCAGTAAAGATGGCCCGTAACGCAGAATTCCAGGCGGTCATCCCGCTGCGTGGTAAAATTTTAAACTGCCTCAAAGCTTCCTATACTCAGATCTTCAAAAATGACATTATCATGGATCTCATCAAGCTGCTGGGCTGTGGTATCCACCTGGAAGGTCACAGCAAACTCAAGGATGTACCGGACTTCAATATCGATAACTTGCGCTGGGATAAGATCATCATCTGCACCGACGCTGACGTGGATGGCTTCCAGATCCGTACGTTGATACTGGCCATGTTCTACCGCTTGACGCCTCAGCTGATCGAAGAAGGTAAAATCCATATTGTAGAATCGCCTCTGTTTGAAATCAGTCATCAAGCAGGCAAAGATCAGAAAACTTACTTTGCCTATTCCGATAGAGAGAAGAACGGTCTGTTGGATAAGTTGAAGACCGGAAAGGTGCATGTACAGCGTTCTAAAGGTCTGGGCGAGAACGAGCCGGAAATGATGTGGATTACTACGATGAATCCTGATACCAGGCGACTTTACCAGGTCTATCCTGAAGATGCCGACAGTACCTTTGAGATGTTTGATATTCTCCTGGGTAATAACCTGGAAGGACGTAAAGCCTATATTTCTGAGCATGGTCACCGCTATATGGATATGCTGGATGTGGTCTAGAAAGAGAACAAGAAAACATGGCTAAAGGTAAAAAGAGTAAGTCCAGTTCCTCAGGCCCCCAAAAGCCGGACAAGTTTAAGCAGCAGTCGGCAGATTATTTGGTGTTTGCTGATAACAGCCATAAAGGTGAGACTGAGCTGGTACCCATAACTGATACGCTGAAAGACAACTACATGCCCTATGCTATGTCCGTTATTATTTCGCGTGCCATACCGGAAATAGATGGTTTCAAGCCTTCTCAGCGCAAACTTCTCTACACCATGTATCGCATGGGACTTACTAAGGAGCACCGAGCCAAGTGCGCCGATATCGTGGGACAGGCAATGGCCTTCAACCCTCACGGTGACCAGACCATATACGAAACCATGGTGCGCATGACTCGCGGTAATGAAGCCTTGATTCATCCCTGGATTGACTCCAAAGGCAACATGGGTAAGGTCTATTCGCGTGATATGCAGTATGCGGCCTACCGTTATACCGAAGCCAAGTTGGACCAGTCCTGGGAAATCTTATTCAAAGGCCTAGAAAAAAACGCCGTTGATTTTGTCGATAACTATTCCGCGACTATGAAAGAGCCGGTACTGCTTCCGGCTGCTATCCCGACGGTCCTAATCAACGCCAATCAGGGTATTGCGGTAGGTATGGCCAGCAATATCTGCTCCTTCAATCTGGCAGAATGCTGCCTGGCTACCCGTGCTTTGATCCTTGATCCCAAAGTGGATCTTTTAGAGATTATGCCGGCGCCTGACTTTTCTACCGGAGCCAATATTATCTACGACCGTGAACAAATGGCCAAGATTTATGAGACGGGTAGAGGCTCCTTTAAACTACAGGCTAAAATGGATCTTTTTGAAGATTCCAAACGCATCGAGATCTCCGAAATCCCTTATTCCACCAGCGTAGAAGCCATCATTGAAGACATTAGCAAACAGATCAAAAATGGCAAGCTCAAAGAAATTGTAGATGTTCGCGATGAGACTGACCTTAACGGCCTGAGGATAACCTTGGACTTTAAGAAAAACGCGGATCTGGAGCTGGCTAAGAAGAAACTGTACCAAATGACTTCTCTGGTTTCCTCTTTTGCCTGCAATTTTAATATCTTGGTGGACAATCACCCGCAAGTTATGGGGGTACGAGAGATTCTTTTGACTTGGCTGGATTGGCGGAGAGTCTGCCTTAGTCGAGAACTGACCTTCGATAAGACTAAGCTGGAAGAGCGTCTCCATCTGCTACGTGCCCTGGAAAGCGTACTCTTGGATATTGATCGCGCTATTCGTATCATCCGGCAAACTGAAAAAGAAGACGAAGTTATCCCGCACCTCATGGCCGCTTTCAAAATTGACCAGGTCCAGGCAGAGTATGTGGCTGAGATTAAACTGCGCCATTTGAACCGAGAGTATTTGCTGCGCAGGACTCGGGATATTGCGGAAATTGAGGATCAGATCAGCGACCTTGATGCCATACTAAAATCTCCAAAGCGCCTGGACAAGCTTATTGCGGACCAACTCTCTGATTACGCTAAGCGTTATGGTAAAGAACGACAAACAAAACTGGTCTCGTTGGAGTATGTGGAAAAGTTAAAAATTGAGCCTAAGATCGATGACTATAACCTCAAGCTCTTCTTTACCCGTGACCAGTATCTCAAAAAATTACCCCTGACTTCCCTCAGGAGCGCCGGTGATCTTAAGCTAAAGGAAGATGACGAGATTATCCAGGAAATTGAAATTTCCAACTGCTCTGAGATTCTTTTCTTTAGTGACCGTGGCAACACCTATAAGCTCATGACCTATGAGCTGGATGACCACAAGCCATCTCAATTTGGCGATTACGTGCCAAACTTGCTAGAACTGGAGAAAGGGGAGTCAATCCGCTATATTGTGGCCACGAAAGATTTTTCCGGCTATCTACTCCTGGCCTTTGCGGATGGCAGGGCAGTCAAGTTGAGTCTGGATGCCTACGAGACGAAAAATCGACGCAAAAAATTACTAAACGCCTTTTACGACCAGGCTGATCTCATGGGGCTTTTCTACGCGGAAGACCTACAAGGCTTTGGGGATCTGGCTATCATTTCCAATTCGCCTGCCAGAATGATCCTGGTAGACAGTGATCTGGTGCCCTATAAAAAGACCAGGAATTCCCAGGGCGCTCAGGTAATGAAGTTAAAAGAGGACCAAACGGTCAAAGAGGTTATCCGCTTAAACGCAGAGCAGGCCGAGGAGCTTTCTTATTACCGTGTTCGTACATTACCGGCAGCGGGACGTTATTTGCAGGACGACTTTATCAATGACAAACAGCTGAGTTTTGACCTATAGACAGGGTATAAAAGGAGCATCTTATGTGGGGACAGGCAAGCGATTTTGTCCATGATGAGATAGATAAAAAGACCAGGCGGAGACGAAATCTGCGTTGGCTGATCGTGGTGGCCCTGCTCTTGGCTTTAGCGGCTACTTTTATTTATCTGGCCACCCATAAGCAGGAAACTGCCAGCCTGGCAGCTTTTTCTCAATCCCTGGAAAAATCAGATTATCCCGCGGCCATGGCCAGCTACTATGAAGTGCAAGCCAAGGCCACAGATCTGGGCCGCTCAGATGCAGACCGGGATTTTTACCGCCAACAGCAGTTGGCTATGGAAAAACAAGTAAGCGCAATAGCCGCCGATATTTGGCAGCGCTTGCAAGCGGGAGAGAACTTAAGCGAAGATGATCTGGACAAGCTGGAGGGCTTTAAATTCCTCAGCTCCATCTATCTGATCCCCGAGATCAAGCTCGCGACTGAGCAGCTATTAGATGGTCAGCTGGCGCCTGATGCCTGGCTAAGAGAGTTGAGCGCGCTTAAGGATATCAGCTATCTCAGTGACTTTATTGATGATCTTTTAGAACAGCAGGAAAGCCTGTTTGCCAAAATTGACGCTTTCAAAGAAGCAGGTGAGCTGGAAACCGGTGATAACTGGCAACTTACCTGGTCAAAATGGGAAGCTTTGGCCGATGACCAGGATGGATCGCGCCTGGCCAGAGAATATGCGGCTTATCGCTTGCGCAGCTTCCAGGGTCGAGAGTACATGCATCTCATGGACCTCACTGAGCAGATGATGGAGGCAGGCCAGTATTATACGGCCTACCAGCTCTTGTCTTTGATGCACGAAGTCTTTCCCGATCGAGAAGAACTGACCAGCCGTCTGGTCGAATCTGAGGGGCTCTTACCGGCGTCAATTGAAGAATGGGACGATGACGTGCTTTGTCTGTCTATCCGTCCACTGGTGGTGCGACCGGAACTGGCTTTTGATCGAGGAGAAGACCCCACTTACGCTCAAACTGCGCTCATCAGCCAAACAGAATTCCTGCGTATCCTGGACAATCTCTATAAAGATGGATATGTTCTGATTTCACCCAGACAGTTTTACCCCTGGCCGGAGCGTCGCTTTACCATTCGTGTGCCCAGCGGCAAAAAACCCTTAATTTTGATTTTTGACCGCTGGCAGTATTCTGTGCTAAACCAAGTCTGTGGTACCACCAGCAAACTTTATCTTGATGATGAGGGAGAGCTCCTGGCAGAAGCAGGTGATGATCAGGGACGCGACCTGGATGCAATTCCTATCTTAGAAGATTTTCTCGAGCAACACCCGGACTTTGCTTTTGACGGTGCCAAGGCAGTGCTTGCCTTAAATGTTGATGAATCACTGTTCGGCTTTACGGTATCGGACGAAGAAGTTGCGGAAAGCAAGGCCGCCTGGGCCAGAGTGGGCCAGCTTTATCCCACTTTAACCAGTGAGGAGATGAGTGATCACCGCGAGCGTGTCGCAGATCTTTTGGCATATTTGCAAAGGCATGGTTGGGATTTCGCGTCCGCCGGTTACATGGGCCACGATACAGCCAGTCTAGACTTAACTGACCTAGAAGAAGAGGTCGGTGCCTGGTCATCTTTACTTAACACCTGGTTGACAGAGGCGAGAGTTTTCGCTTTTCCCAATGGCAGCCATGTTTATAATCAAAGTGATTCTTTGGACCTGATCCTCAGCAGGGGCTTTAATATCTTTTTTGGCCAGGGACCCAAACCCTATCGCTTTATGGATCGCCGCTTCCTGCACTTTGACAGCCTGGCAGTCAACGGGAACACGCTTACTTATCCGGGAAGTTATCTGTCAGACTTATTTGACTCTGACGCAATTCTAGATCGTAATCTGCGTTAATAGTCCAGCCGCTAAGCTCAATGAAATGGTACCAAAGGCTCTTATAGGCTTTTAAGGCAAATTCGTCACTGATGCTAAAGAGCAGGCAGGCCGGAATTTTCATCTCATCTATGAGCTGGGCTTTAGGGTCCAAGGTCCGGAGTAGTTCCACGCCTTTCTTGGCCAGGTCACGACGTTCTTCGATCCCTTCTCCATTGATCGCCAATAAGGTGGTGATGCTGGTGTGTTTCAGAGAAACGGCCAGAGGAGCCACGCGCTTGGCCAGGTTATAGGAATTGATTTCAGTGCCTATATCTTGTGGCCGGAAGGAGTTTTTTACATACATGATTTGACCAGCATCAAGCATGGGCTTGATTGCTTCCGGGTGAAGGATTTGCGCGCCGAAACGTGCCATAGCTAGCATTTCCGCATAGCTGAGATAATCGATTTTCCAGGCTTCCTGGATAATGTTGGGGTCTGCCTCATAGACACCACTGACATCAGACCAGATCTCACAGGTGGAATTAGTAGCCGCCGCCAGCCAGGAAGCGGTTACATCAGAGCCACCTCGAGAAAGAGGACGCCTGCAACCTTGCAGATCAAAGCCATAAAAACCAGGCACAACCAGTAAATCGTGATCAGCTAACAGCTTGGAAATATGCGTTCTTAACTTTACCAGAGAATCACCATGTACGTGATAGGCATCTTCAGACCAATATACAGACAAGCCTAATTTGCCCGCGTCGCAAAACTTTGCCTTATAACCTTGCTTACTCAGATAGGCAGCCAGTGTTGCCGCGGAAAAAACTTCGCCCAAAGGAATCAGGAGGTCTGAACGATTTTCCGGTGATAGTAGAGAAAAATCCTGCTGAAAGTAAGACTCATAATCATCGCTGCTAAATAGATCAGAAATTTTGAGACCCAGGCCCTTCAGAATGGCTTTAAAACGCTCTTCTATCTCTGCTTGTATCTTAAGTCTTAGTCTTGGTGTCAGATAATTGGCAGCTAAATAAAGTAACAAGTCGGTTATTTTGCTGTCACCTGTAAAACGTTTGCCGGGAGCGGAGCAAACGATGACTTTCCTTGCCGCATCCTCGCGGATTATATCTGTTACAGCCTTGAAATTATCAGCAGTTGCCAGAGATGAACCACCAAATTTTGCAACAATCATTGCCCTTATCCTTTCTGCCAGAGTAAGCGGCCGACTTATAGGCCGAGAAGCTCAACAAGGAGATGAGATCCAGACAATTTTAATTTATACCCATGCTATAATCAAGCGCAAGGAGGGCTTATGGCGAAGCTTTTTATACCCGATTACTATACAGAAGATCTCACAAAAGTAGCTTGGAAAGCAATGCGTGAGCAGGGAATCGTACATGTTTACCTGGATATAGATAATACCTTGGAGCCTCAGGGAGCAAGAGTAGCCGGCCCCCGTACGGCGATGATCTGTGAGGCTATTGAAGCTGCCGGTATGGGTGTATCCATACTCTCTAATGCCGCGGAAAGCAGAGCTGAGGAATTTTGCCAGCCACTGAACTTAGATTATCTGGGTCTGGCGGCTAAGCCATTGGTGCATAAAATCAAAGGCCATATGAAAGTCAGGTCGCTGAAAGCCGATCAGGTCTTGCTGGTGGGCGACCAGATTTTTACTGACCTCTGGTGTGCCAGATTTTTGGGTTGCCCGGTACTGCTTCAGGATAGCCTAGGCGGAAAAGAAACCGGTTTTTTAGCATTTAAACGCAAATTAGAAGCTCTATTGGTGAAGCTGGGGCAGGATCCGAAAAAAGCTGCCCCGGCACCCTTGGCTTGAGCAGCTACTTCTTGCAGATACGGGCGCTATAGCCTAGAATAGACAAGCTAAAGGAAAATAATCGAACCTTAAGATTTAGGAGGATATTTTATGATCAGTGCAGGTGATTTCCGTAACGGCGTTTGCTTCGAAATGGATGGCCAATTATATCAAGTAGTTGAGTTTCAACACGTAAAGCCCGGTAAAGGCGCAGCTTTTGTAAGAACTAAATACCGCAACATCAAGACCGGTTCTGTAGTGGAGCACAGCTTTAACCCTAACGAAAAATTTGAAGAAGTACAGCTGTCCCGTGATGATATGACTTATATCTATAACGACGGCGATCTTTATTATTTCATGCACCAGGAAACCTATGAGCAGATTCCGGTAAATGCATCCATGCTGGGTGACAGCTTGCGTTTCCTCAAAGAGAACATGCCGGTAAAAGTGCTGTCTTACCAAGGCGAAATCATCTCAGTAGAGATTCCCAACTTCGTAGAATTAGAAGTAACTGAGTGTGAGCCTGGCGTAAAGGGTGATACCGCCACCAATGCCACCAAGAACTGCAAGGTAGAGACCGGCGCGGAGTTGAGAGTACCTCTGTTTGTCAACCAAGGCGATATTATCCGCATCGATACCCGTGATGGCAGCTACATGGAGCGCGTTAAGAATTAGAATTCCAATCAATTATGGTAGATTACGCCGAAAACCTCTCGATTAAGGGAGAGCGAAGCTTATCCCGGGGATTTATTGCCCAATATGCGGCTGAAGCTGCTTTGAGGGTGCCGGGTGTGGCTTTTCTGGATACCGGTTTGGTAGTGTCCCTTAAAGAAGCTTTCGGTGCCGAGCATTATGGAAAAGGCATCAGAGTACGCTTTGACCATAATGACTCAGCCATAGTAAATATTGATGCCTACCCGGTCATGTATTATGGCTGTGTGTTGCCGGACGTGGCCTGGGAGGTACAAGAAAAGATCAAAGCTGACGTAGAAAAGTATACTGGCCTCATCGTCCACGAGGTCAACGTCCAAGTTATGAGCGTGATAGAAAGAGAGAGGTAAGATGAGTCGCTGGAGCCGCCTTACAAGCGTCGTATTTTCTTTCCTGATAGCCGCAGGATCGCTACTAACTGTTCTTATGTTTCTCTCAGATTATATTATGAACGCTATGGTAGCTTTTTATCTACGCCTGCAAAAAGATCCGGGCGCGCGCACGATTATTGTTGTGTTAGCCGTGATCTTCTTTATTGCCGGTACAACCTCGCTCTTGCTGTCTATCATGAATGCCCGCCTGCATAAGGCCAGAGTAAGATCCAGCAATCTGGGTAACATCGATATCGGCGCGGACGCGATTGAGAGTATTGCTTTAAACGCGGCCAAGTCTTCACAATCCGGTGTTAAGTCGGTCAAAGCTAGAGTGGCACCTAAGGAAGGTGACAAGCTCTTGGTCAGTCTCAACATTACAACTTATTCGGATGTGGAGATCCCTGCTATGATGAATAAGGTCCAGGACCGTGTTAAGAAAGACATTGAGCGCTACACGGGTATCGAAGTTGTAGAGGTGCCGATCAAGGTTACTCAGGTAGATGCGGTTTCGGCGCGTATTGACCGCTAATTGAGGTGGGCGAATTATGCCGGAACGTAAATCTTTTCTCAAACAGATAGCTGAAGATTTTTCGCGCTTGAGCGCAGGCGGCAAAGGTGCTGCCTTGGGCTTTGGCTTAGGGCTCTTACTGGTTATCTTTGGCCTTTGGCGTACGCTATTCATTATTTTGCTTACCGTGATCGGCTATCTGCTGGGTTTTCGGATCATATTCCGTTACGGCAGTGTGCGTGAGTTTTTAGATAAGCTCTTCCCACCAGGCTTTTTTCGTTAGGAGTCGCTTATATGAAAAGTAGAAGTCAAATTCGCGAAAATGCTCTGCAATTTCTCTATCTCTTGTCTTACCAACCAGATGACAAAGACAAGCAGAGAGAGATGTTTATTGAGGCACAGGGCTTAGCTAGTGAAGACCTGCCTTTCTTTGATTGCCTAGTGGAGGGCGTTTTAACCCATGAAGCCGAATTAGATAAAGAAATTGAGCCGCAATTAGTAGATTGGCGTCTCTCGCGTTTGCCGATCTTAGATCGCAACATCTTGCGCATGGCTTTATTTGAGCTCAATTATTTAGAGGAAGTACCGGAAGCGGTATCTATCTCGGAAGCGGTCAATTTAGCCAAGAAATACTGCGATGACAAAGCCGGCCCCTATATCAACGCGGTATTAGGCAAGTTGGCTAGAGAGAGAGGATAGTTAATCGTGGCGGAGCAGCTCACAGTCACTGCGCTCAACCGTCTGGTCGCTAACTATTTAGCTAATCCCAGTTTGCAGAATTTGGCCGTAGCTGGTGAAATCAGTGGCGCCAGGCTCTATAGCTCGGGACATTTCTATTTCACCCTTAAGGATCAGACGGCACAAGTCTTCTGTGTCATGTTTAAGAGTGATGTGCAACGTCAGGGCCGCTTGCCACAGAATGGCGAAGCGGTAATCTGCCGTGGCAAGGTCAATCTCTATGAGCGGGGAGGCAGTTATCAGCTGCAAGTGCGCTCCATTGATGCCGCTGGTAAAGGCACCGTCTGGCAGCGCTTTGAGGCTTTGAAGCAGCAACTGGAAGCCAAAGGTTATTTTGATCAGGCACATAAGCAGACTTTACCCTTTATGCCCAGAGTAATTGGTTTGGTGACCTCACAAGATGGCGCTGTAATTCGGGATATTCTACATGTTTCCAGGCGTCGTTTCCCAGGTGTGTCATATAAATTGATTTCTGTTCATGTGCAAGGCGAAGGCGCAGCGGCTGAGATTGCTAACGCTATCAGGCTCTTTAATGTTTTAAATAATGTAGAATTGATTATTGTTGCCCGTGGCGGTGGCTCTATGGAAGATCTCTGGGCCTTTAATGAGCCAAGTGTAGCTGAAGCAATTTACCATTCTCAAATTCCTCTCATTTCCGCAGTGGGCCACGAAACTGACTTTACCATTGCGGACTTTGTGGCCGACAAGCGTGCCCCAACACCTTCCACAGCGGCAGAGATCGCTGTGCCGGTTAGACAAGAGCTGGTAAGCAGATTAGAATACCTGACTCAGGCTCTAAACCGTAATAGTCTGCGCCAGGTCACTCAGAAACGGGAAAGACTGGAGCATTGTTCTTTGAGATTGGAGCAGGCCATTAAACGTCGCTTAGAACAGGAAGAACAAAGATTAGACCTTCTGACAGCGCATCCGGTCTTTTATCGCCCAGGATTAGGTTTGGAACATCGACGAGTCAAATTACAAGCACTTTTGGACAGTATGGACCGGCAGATTTCTCGGCGTCAGGACGTTGAGAGGGCACGCTTAGCGCATCTTATAGAGAAGTTAGATTTAGCCAGCCCTAACAAATTGCTGGAAAAAGGTTATATTCTAGCCTTGGACCAACAAGGCCGGCCCTTAACAGAAGCCAAGCAGTTAAAGCTTGGCGAATACCTTGACCTGCGCTTTCAAGATGGCCTGGTTGAGAGTAAGGTAGAAGCGATAGAACTGCATGCAGAAGACTCAGTTGATTAACTCTTAATGAATTGATAAAGGAAGGCAATCCATGGAAAATACGGATACTAACCACAAAAAAGATCTGCGAGACCTGTCATACGAAGAAGCCATTGCGGAACTGGAAAGCATTGTAAATAAGCTGGAACGGGGAGAGGCAAAATTGGCTGAATCCGCAGCGCTCTATACGCGTGGTGTGCAGCTGGCACGTCATTGTTCTTCCATTCTCAAGTCCATGGAAGAGAGCCTCAGTAAATTGACTATTGATGCTGAGGGCGAGCTGGTTGATCAGAAAGTAGATAGTTATGAGAGAGAATCTCGCTAATCAATCCGAGTGGCTGTTTTATAAGACACGGGTCGAGACTTACCTTGCGCAAAAACTACCGCTTACAGGACAAAAATACGATCCGGTGCTGGAGGCTATGCGGTATAGCCTCCTGGCAGGTGGCAAGAGAGTAAGAGCCAGTTTGGTTCTACTAATGGGCGAGGCCTTGGCGCAAAACGAGGCACCGATTTTGGAAATGGCTGCGGCCCTGGAAATGATTCACGCCTACTCACTTATTCACGATGATCTACCTGCCATGGACAATGATGACTGGCGGCGGGGAAGACCTTCCTGTCACGTTGCCTACGGCGAGGCACTGGCTATCTTAGCCGGTGACGGACTACTCAATTCTGCGATGGAAGTTCTATTTAATCTGTCGCGTTATGGCCAAAATGCCGTGAAGGCTGCTGGGTTTATAGCTAAGATGGCAGGAGTTTATGGCATGATAGGTGGTCAAACGCTGGACTTGTGTTTGACAGGCAAAAAACAATCTGAGATTCCAGAAAAAGAGCTCCTGCAGATGATTGACCTTAAATGCGCGGCGCTTTTCCGAGCTGCTTTGGCTGGCCCTGCCATTATGGCTGGACTTGAGTCTGGCTTGTGCCGGAAAATCGAAGAGCTCGCCAGTGTTTGGGGCTCTTACTTCCAATTCCAGGATGATCTATTAGACGCCGAAGCCAGTCGTGACAGCCTGGGAAAAACTGTAGGCAAAGATCAACGGGATCACAAGCTGACCTCGCTTTCTTTCTACGGCCAAGAGCGCTTAAAAGAGATTTTAGAAGCTGAGGAACAACGCATGGCCCAGCTCTTAGATGAACTCACACAAGACGGACTAAAACTGGATAAGATCCGTGCTTATTTTAACTATCTCAGCCAGAGGACTTTTTAATGGCTCAAACTTTCCCAAACATTTCTGACCCATCCGAGTTAAAAGATTATTCTGTGGCGGAGCTGGAATCTCTGGCTGCTCTTTGTCGTCAGGAAATTATGCGGACTGTTAGCCATACTGGTGGCCACCTGGCTTCCAATCTAGGGGTAGTAGAACTTACTTTGGCCTTGGCTAGGACTTTTGATTTTGGCCCTGAACGCGACCGCCTGATCTTTGATGTCGGTCACCAGTCTTATACCTGGAAACTGATAACCGGAAGATCAGGTGAGTTTTACAGCCTGAGACAGCAGGGAGGCTTGTCCGGTTTCCCCAAGCGCAGCGAAAGTCCCTATGATTTTTATGATGCCGGGCATTCTTCCACGGCTGCCTCCATTGCTTTGGGTTGTCAGAGAGCGGATCGGCTAAATGGTGTACAGAGACAAAATGTGGTAGTGCTGGGTGATGGAGCGCTTACAGGTGGCATGGCCTTCGAGGCCCTCAATGATGCCGGTCAGAGCCAGGATCCGATCAAAGTGATCCTCAACGACAACCAGATGTCCATAGACCATAATGTAGGCGCTCTAGCCAGACACTTGGAAAAGATTCGTATTTCAAATTCCTATCTTGGCCTGAAAAAACAGGTTAAAAACAGCCTGGATAATGGCTCTGGCGCAGCTGCCAGGGTGAAGGACTTTTTGACGGATTTCAAGCAGAATTTGCGCCTGCGTTTACACAAAGAATCCATCTTTTTTGAGGCCTTAGGCTTCCGTTATTATGGACCAGTAGATGGCCATAACATACCAGACCTGCTGGCCAGTTTGCGAGCCGTGCAGTTATCTGATAAGCCGACCATACTTCATGTCATTACTAAAAAAGGCCAGGGCTACTCTCCAGCCGAAGAAGAACCTTCCCGCTTCCATGGCGTAGCGCCCTTCTTTCTGGATGCCAAGACACAGCAGAGCAAACAGAGTAATGGCCGTAAGACCTTCTCTAACTATGTCTCAGATTTCCTAGTTGATGCTGCAAGTAGGGATGAGCAAGTTTGCGCTATTACGGCGGCCATGGCTCAAGGTACCGGCCTTGCCGATTTTGAAATTAAATTTCCCGAACGTTTCTTCGATACCGGCATCACGGAGCAGCACGCAGTCAGCTTGGGCGCAGGTCTCAGTCTGGCTGGTAAAAAAGTTTTCGTCGCCCTATACTCTACTTTTAGTCAAAGAGCGGTGGACCAGATCCTGCACGATGTTTGCCTGGAAAATCTGCCAGTTTGCTTCTTGCTGGACAGGGCAGGTGAGGTGGGGGCGGATGGAGAAACCCATCAGGGCCTGTACGACATTAGTATTTTTTCTTCTTTCCCTAATCTGCAACTTTTCGCGCCGGCTGACGGACGCGACCTTGAGCTCCTGATAGAAGAGGCTTTAAAGACCAATATCCCCATGATGATTCGTTACCCTAAGGCCAAAACAGAGTATGACCTTGGCATAAACAACAGAAATTTGCGAACTTTGCGCTTGATGCGGCCAGGCCGAGAAATAGCCATTATTGCCTACGGAGTTATGGCTGACAGTGCTTTGCAAGCTGCGGAAATTCTAGAAAAAAATAATCATTCTGTGGCAGTTTATTCATTAATTACTGGAAATAATATACAAGTTAATGATAAAATAGAGGAGCTTTGTAGCTATCAGCACGTCAGTATTGTGGAAGACGGCATCAGAACCGGCGGAGTGGCAGAAAATCTTGCTCTAAAGCTTTGTGAGCAAGGGCTTAAAGTGCCGCTCTTACACACGGTACAAAATGGTTTGCGTGGGCAGGCCACGAGAGAAGAATTGCTAAAGGAGGAAGGTTTAGATCCGGAAGGTATTGCCAGTACAATCCTGGCTTCTCTGAATTAAGCCTTGAGTACGCCCATGGGAAAGAAATTTGGCATCCATGCCAATGAAAGCAGAGATCCCGGTTTTAAAGTGCGCGACAAAGTCGAGGCGATATTGGCTGATGCCGGTATTGAAGCGGTCTTTGACGAACGGGCATATGCAGATTGTGAGCTGATTATCGCTCTGGGAGGCGATGGTACTTTCCTGTCTCTGGCGCATATCGACTCGGCCAGGGGGATTCCCTGCATAGGTGTCAACCTTGGTAGTGTAGGCTTCCTGATGGATATTGAGCCGGACCAGCTGGAAGATTCACTGGCCAAACTCATTCGGGGTGATTATTTTCTCCAGGAAAGACTGATGCTGGCGACAGAGGTCTACGATGATTCAGGTTGCCTGTTAATGCAGAGTGAAGCACTCAACGACATCGTGGTTACTCGAGAAGGTGGCTCCAGGATCATTACGACCGAAGTCTCTATCAATGGTGTAAGTGTGGAGAGAATTCCAGGAGATGGTTTGATCGTAGCCAGTCCTACCGGCTCTACCGCTTACTCGCTTGCCGCCGGCGGACCGATTGTTCATCCGTCTATGGATGTTCTCCTGATTACCCCAATCTGTCCCCATACTCTGCACAACCGTAGCTATCTGGCCTCGGGAGACGCGCTCGTGGAGTTGAGTTTACTTGACCCGGAGTCTGTTTCCGCTGTTTCGGCAGATGGTAAGAATACGGTTAAATTGCCCACGGGACAAATCAAGATCAAAGCCTCCGATCGCCGCTTCCTCATGATTCTGACCGAAGACTACTTTTATCAACGCTTGCCTCAAAAAATACAAGAAAGGGGAAGGACCAGATGAGAAACGAAAAGAATCATCGTCAATCACGCATTTTGCAAATTGTAAAAAATCAGACTGTAGGTACACAGGCCGAGCTAGTCCAGGCACTAAGAGAATTAGGTTTGGAGGTCACGCAGGCGACTGTGTCGCGTGACATTAAAGAGCTGGGCATCATCAAGGTCGCGACTGCCAGCGGTGACCAGATATATGTACCTATGCATCAGAGTGGCGAAGGAGCTTCCGGTAGATTTATGAAGGTCTTCCGTGAGGCTGTAACTTCTATTCACACTTCAGATTCGTTGGTCATCGTTAAGACTTTGCCCGGCATGGCTCAAGCTGCTGCCTCAGCCTTGGATTCTATGCACCTGGATAATTTGATTGGCTCCATTGCCGGTGACGACAATGTCTTTATCGCGACTCCTTCAGCCAAAGATGCCGAAAGTATGCGAGACCATCTGATCACTTTGTCACATATCGCTCCGGATCTCAATGAGAGCTTTTAATTGGTGATGGGCATGTTACTAGGGCTTAGTATCCAAGATTTTGCCTTGATCAAAGACCTAGATATCACATGTGGAAGTGGACTTACTATCGTCAGTGGAGAAACTGGCGCGGGTAAGTCCATTTTTTTGGATGCCATAAGTTTTATCAGTGGCCAGAGAGCCAGTCGTGAATTAGTCCGTAAGGGACAAAAAACGGCTAGGGTAGACGCAATTTTCGATGACGTCTTTCACCTGATCCCTCCGGAGCTTTGCGAGCGTTGTGGGCTGGAAGCACAGGACCTAGAAGACGGTCAGCTCTTGCTTAGTCGAGAACTGGACAGCAACGGACGTAGTACCGCCAGGGTAAACGGACGACTAGTCACTATCACCGTACTGAGGGAATTGGGAGACCTGCTCTTTGCCATACACGCTCAAAATGAGCAAGTGACCTTGTTTCAGAATAAGCGTCAGCGGCTGCTCCTGGATCGCTATACAGGCAGCGAACTGACCATGCTGCGGCAAGAGTGGCAAACGCTGCGTCAGAGAAGGATTACGGGCATCAAACAACTTTCTGACTTAGGCCTCAAGCCGGAAGAACGTCAGCGTGAGCTAGAAATACTGGATTATCAGATAGCGGAGATTGCCTCTTCTTACGAGAATGAGTCCGATTTGATCCAAGCTCAGGAGCGCTTCCGTGAGTTGGCTAACGCGGCCGGTATTAGGCAGGTTTTGGCCGAAGCGCTGCGGGTTTTTAACCCAGACGAAGAAGTGTCGGTGCTTAGTCTCCTTAATGAAGTGGAAGCTTTGGTAGAAAAAGGTGCCCGCCATTCTCAGCGCTTAGAGAATTACAGCTTCCGCCTGACGGAAACCGAGAACGAGCTACGGCAGCAGTATTATGACCTGCTTTCTATTTATGAAGATTTAAACCTCGACGAAGCGGAGTATTCCGCTTTGGAAGAAGATTTAAAGCACTGGGACCAACTGGCACAAAAGTATGGCCCCTCCTGGCAAGAGGTAGCCGTTTTTGCCAAGTCAGCTGAAGAAAAAGCAGACTTTCTCCGGCACAGCCAGGAAAGTTTTAATGCCCTTAGAGCTTCTCTTAGAGAAGATGAACACAGGGCAGAAGAACTGGCCAAAGCCATGCATGAACTACGTACACGAGCGGCCAGGCAGCTGGAACAAGAAATCGAGACAAGTCTGCATGAATTAAATATGCCCTATGCGCGTTTTGAAATTCGAGTGGACCAGGTCGAAGCTGGTGATCCCGGTTATTGGGGAGTTGAGGGCAGGGATGAGGTGGAGTTTTATATTTCTACTAATAAGGGTGAAGATCTGCTGCCATTAGCTAAGATCGCCTCCGGCGGTGAAAGCTCCCGTATTCTTCTGGCCATCAAGGAAATACTAGCGCGTCTGGACCACATACCTGTATTGATTTTTGACGAGATTGATTCCGGTATCAGCGGGGACACGGCGCAGTTACTGGGCCAAAAACTGGTGCGACTATCACGGGAAGCTCAGGTAATTGCGGTTACCCACACCGCTCAGATCGCCGCCATGGCCGATCAGCATTTCTATCTCTACAAACAGGTGGAAGCTGATCGTACCGAAACGTGTCTTGAAGAACTTGACCAGGCAGGCCGCATAAAAGAATTGTCCCGCCTCTTGGTGGGCACTACCACTGATGATAAAGTTTTAGGACTTGCAGCTAAACTACTAGGACAATATAATCAAAAGGCCTAGATAATTTTCAAGGAGGATTCCAATGGATAATATTCTCATGTTAAACGGACGTGATCTTACTTTAGAAGATCTCGTTCAAGTTGCCCGCCACGGCCGTAAAGTTGATATCAGTTCCGACGCTCGTGAACGGATTTTGGCTTCCGAACAGATTGTTAAAGATATTGTTAACTCTAACGAGCCTGTTTATGGTATTTCAACCGGCTATGGTGAGTTTTCCACCGTTAAGATCAGCAAAGAAGAAAATATGGCGCTGCAACGCAACCTGATCCTCAGCCACGCCTGCGCTGTAGGTGAGCCCTTTGCCGAGGACGAAGTTCGCGCCATTATGCTGTTGCGTCTTAACACTCTTTGCAGTGGTTACTCCGGTGTTAGCCATGAGGCTCCTGTTATCCTGCGTGACATGTTAAACCTGAATATTATTCCCTATGTACCTTCAAAGGGATCTTTGGGAGCCTCCGGCGACTTGGCTAACTTGGCTCACATCGCACTGACCATGATTGGTGAAGGTGAGGTCATTGAAAATGGCAAACGTCGGCCCAGCGCGGAAGTATTAAAAGAAAAAGGCTTACAACCCATCGAGTTAAAAGGCAAAGATGGTCTGGCCTTGATCAATGGTACACCTATCATGGCCGGTATTGGCAGCCTGGCTCTCTATGACGCGGAAAATCTTTTGAGAACCGCTAACCAGGCAGCTTCTCTCAGCTTTGAAGCCCTTATGGGTATCACCGCTGCTTTGGATCCTCGTGTACACGCTGTACGCCCTCATCCCGGTCAGGCTGAGACCGCCGCTTACATTTTACGCATGCTTGAAGACTCCAGCTCCATCAACAGTCGTGAAGGTGACGTCCAAGACGCTTATACCTTACGCTGCGTACCCCAGGTGCACGGAGCGGTTAGCGACGCTCTCAGACATATTCGTCAAGTAATCGACATTGAGCTGAACTCAGTTACCGATAACCCCCTGGTTTTCCCTGACAACCACGATGTTATCTCTGGCGGTAACTTCCACGGTGAGCCTCTGGCCCTGCAGCTGGACTTCCTGGGTATAGCCGTTTCTGAGCTGGCTAATATCAGTGAGCGCAGAATTGAACGCCTGGTCAACCCTCAGCTTAACTACGGCCTGCCTGCCTTCCTGGTAGAAAAAGGCGGCGTCAACTCTGGTTTTATGATCCCGCAATATACCGCCGCTGCTTTGGTTTCAGAGAATAAAGTCCTGGCACATCCTGCTTCTGTTGACTCTATCCCTTCTTCAGCTAACAAGGAAGACCACGTAAGCATGGGTTCTATTGCTGCCCGTAAGGCAAGAGAGATTGTCAAAAACACCCGTAACGTACTGGCTATTGAATGGTTAGTGGCAGCCCAAGCCTGTGATCTGCGTAAAGTAGAAAAGTTTGGTAAGGGTACTGCCCAGATGATGGAAGAAGTACGTTCCATCGCTAAACACTATGACGAAGATCGCGTCATGTACCCTGATATCCATGCTATCAGCAAGCTGTTGACCAACCCTGAAGTATTAGATCGTGTAGAAGCTAAGATCAATCTGTAGTTTGTAAGTCTGCCCCAGCCCTTACTTAAGCCACATGCATAATTGCCGATGTGGCCTGGACTGGGGTTTTTGAGATTGAAAGGAACAATCATGTCAAATCAATTAATTGAGTGCGTACCCAATTTTAGTAACGGTCGTGATCCGGAAGTCATGCAACAGATTCTCGCTCCCTTTTTCCGTAATCCTGAGATCAGAGTGCTGGACTATAGCCAAGATGCTGACCATAACCGTGGCGTTGTGACTCTGATTGGAAGCCCGGAAGCGCTTGAGCCGGCTATTGTAGAGGCTGTCGGCGTAGCTGCCAGACTAATCGATCTGAGAAAGCACCATGGTGCTCACCCCCGCATGGGCGCTACCGACGTTATCCCTTTTGTGCCTATCCGTAACTGCACGGTTCAGGACTGTGATGAGCTGGCCAAACGTGTTGGCAAACGTATCGGTGAAGAACATAAGATCCCGGTATATCTCTATGAAGATTCTGCTACCAGCCCCAACCGCAAGAACCTGGCCAAGATTCGTAAGGGTGAGTTTGAAGGCTTTGCCGATAAGATCAGGGAAGACGAGTGGAAGCCTGACTTCGGTCCGCAAGAGATCCATCCTTCCGCTGGTGTCGTTGCAATTGGCGCCAGACAATTCCTGATCGCCTACAACATCAATCTGGATACCGATAAACTGGAGATCGCTGACGCTATCGCCAAAAAGGTACGCTTTGTAGGTGGCGGTTTCCGCTTTGTTAAGGCCATGGGTGTAGAACTGCACGAGCGCAATCAGGTACAAGTTTCCATGAACTTGACTAACTTTGAGAAATCTCATATTTACCAGGTATTTGAAGCCGTTAAGATGGAAGCTCGCCGCTATGGCGTCAACGTTGTAGGTTCTGAGGTCATAGGACTCGCTCCTATGGCCGCTCTGCTCGATACTGCAGCCTATTATCTGCAACTTGAGGGCTTTACAGCTGAGCAAGTAATCGAGACCAGACTTTTGGAGCAATAGGATGACTGAGCAAATTAAAATCCTGCGTTCTAATTCTATCTACACCGGTATCAGTGACCGCCCCCTGATCGATGGGTATATTCTGATCCAAGGCTCGAAAATTCTGGAGCTCAAGGAAGGGGAGATCACTGCTGGCGATCTGGCAAAGTCTGACAAAGTATATGACTTCCGAGCCAAGACCATTACCCCTGGCCTCATCGACAGCCATACCCACCTGGTACATGGCGGATCACGTGAAAAAGAACTGGCCCTTAAACTGGCCGGAGCTTCCTACATGGAGATCCATAAGGTGGGTGGTATCAAGAGCACGGTAGCTGCTACTCGCGCTGCCAGTTCCCAGGAACTGCGACTCAAGGCGCAGAAAACTTTGGAAAATATGCTGCGCCATGGTACCACCACGGTGGAAGCGAAAAGTGGCTATGGCCTTGACCTAGAAACAGAGCTGAGAGTGTTGCGGATCAACCGTGAACTGGATAAGATCCAGCCTATGACAGTAGTTTCTACCTATATGGGTGCTCATGACCTGCCGAAAGAGTTCGACCATAACGAAGCTTATATTGATTTTATGATCAATGAGGTGATGCCTAAGGTAAAAGAAGAAGGCCTGGCTGAATTCGTAGACGTCTTCTGCGAAGAAGGCATTTTCTCGCTGGAAGACACCAGAAAGATCGGCGAAGCTGCTAAAAAGATGGGCTTTAAGCTCAAGATCCACGCAGATGAGATTGAGTCCATGGGTGGTGCCGGTCTTGCGGCGGAATTGGGAGCGACTTCCTCTGAACACCTGATGGCAATCGCTGATGAAGATATTCCTCGCATGGCTGACTCCGGCACGGTGGCTGTCGTATTGCCTGCTACTACCTTCTTCCTCCGCGCGGAGCGCTTCGCTCCTGCTAAGAAAATGCGCGCCGAGGGTGTAACGGTTGCTATTGCCAGCGACTATAATCCTGGCTCATCACCCTGTGAGAACCTGCAAATGGCCATGGACATGGCTTGCTTCGGCATGGGACTGGAACCGCTGGAAATCCTGGAAGGCGTGACTATCAACGCGGCTAAAGCTGTGAACCTGGACGACCAGTATGGCAGTCTGGAAGCCGGTAAGTACGCTGACTTTACCATTTTTGACGCCAGCAGCCCCGACTACATCTTCTACCACTTTGGCGTAAATAACGTCACTGATGTCTTTAAGTGGGGAGAGCAGGTCTTATGTGACCGCAATCTCAATACAGAAGCTGTGGACCGAGTACTGGCCAATAAAAACTCTCACTAAACTCTTAGACTATGCAAGCGGCGCAACAGAAAATGCCGCTTAGAAGGAGAAAATTATGGATAAAAAATTACGTGATATGACAGTAACGGAAATTTTGGAACTTACCGCTTCTGACGCTCCGGCTCCCGGTGGTGGTTCTATTTCTGCTCTGGTAGCTGGTTTAGGCTCCGCGCTTGGTCAGATGGTATTAGCCCTTACCTTTGGCAAGAAGGCCTATGAAGCCTTAGATGAAGGCATCCAGGGCCAACTACAGGCTGAGGATGAGGAATTGGCTCGCTTGCGCGAGCGCCTTCTGGAACTGGTAGATACCGACACTGAGGCTTTCACCGCCTATATGGACGCGCTGAAGATGCCGAAAGAAACTGAAACTGAGAAAGCTCAACGCAGCCAGGCTCTGGCTGACGCCGCTATCTTCTCCATGCAGGTACCGCTTGAGACCGCTGAGCGCTGCCTCAACGTCCTGAAATGCCTCCCTCCGGTGGCTCGCTATGGTAACAAAAATGCGGTTACCGATGCCGGTGTGGCAGCTCTGACTGCCAGAGCTGCTTGTGAAGGCGCTCTACTTAACGTCAAGATCAACTTGCCGTCTGTTAAGGATGAGCAGATTAGGGATAAGGCAGCCAGCCACTCAGAAGCAGTTCTAAAAGAAGCCAACGCTATCTGCGAAGAAGTAATGGAGATCGTTTACAGCAAGCTCTAAAGACTAGTAAAGTCACAGTGAGCGATTAAGCTCTCTATATCTGAGGGAAGCGGGTCCACCACATGGATCCGCTTTTTTGTTCTGGGATCAGCAAAGCTTAAACTGGCGGCGTGCAGAGCCTGGCGAGCGATCAGAGATTCGCTCGCGCCGAGTGATTCCGCAAGAGCTTCCTGATCCTTGTAGCCGTACATACTGTCTCCCACAATCGGATGGCCAATATGTGCCATGTGGACTCTTATCTGATGAGTGCGACCCGTTAGGAGCTCACATTCAACCAGACTCAAGTCACTTTTTTTCGCGTAGGCCAAAACACGGTAGCGGGTTTTGGCGTATTTTCCGTAGGGACTGACGCAGCGTTCGATTAGGCTAGTCTGCGACCGGGCAATAGGAGCTTCAATTTCACCTTGTTCGTCTGTGAAGTGTCCGTGTACGACCGTGAGGTATTTCTTCTCAATTTTGCTTTGGGCTAACACACTGTGAGCGTAACCATTGAGGGCGATAATTACTAAACCGCTGGTGTCGCGATCCAAGCGATTTACCGGGTGCAGGGTATCGTCGGAAATCAGGCTACAGAGATCTTCTAACTCATGATTTAGGCAAGGGTGTACTACTTGACCTGGCTTTTTGGACAAGATCAACAGGTCTTCATTTTGGAAAAGCGGCTGTTGGTCAGCGGGGAAGTGGAGCTTAGGATGAGGGGTATCAAGGTCCACGGCCGCGTAAACTTGGTCACCTGGCTCCAAGGGTGTCCAAAGTGGACTATCTTGGCCGTTAATGCGTAATAAACCTTCCCAGCGCAGGCGGCGCAAAAGTTTTTTGGACATGCCAAAATGTGCCCTCAGTCCTTCTTTGGCTGGGAGGCCGATTTCTTTTTCGCTTACTGTAAAGTTAAATTCCTGCAATTTTCTAACCTCTCCGGCCTATTTTAGGCAGGAAGCCTGCCGACAGGCAAGCCTGGCCTACTAAAGACTGGTTACAATTGACTTTGTGTATGTCTAACAACTACAATTAGTAAGTGCCAAATTTATTTCGTGCAACTTGAAAATTTAATATAGGAGGTGATTACCATAGAGTGGTTACTATTTGTATTGGGCCTAGTCGTAGGTGCCTTTATCTCCTTTATGCTAGTTTTTTACTACTTCAAAAAGGGTTTAGATAAAACAAGCCAAGCCATCGAACGGGAACGTCTCCGCCTCAAAGAGGATATGGAGAAGGTCCAGGCAGATGCTAAGAAAACCATTGCTGATGCTGAGAAAGACGCGGAAAATCGTAAACGTGAGTTGTTGATCCAAGCAAAAGAAACGGTACATCAGGCGAAGTTAGACCTGGACAGCGAAGTTAGAGAACGACGCTTAGAGCTACAAAATGAGGATAATCGTCTGCAGCAGAAAAGCTTGCAGCTGGATAAACGCGGCAAGGAATTGGCAAAACAAGATCGTGACCTAGAAAATCGCTTACGCTCTGTGCGCAGTCGCGAAGAGCGTTTGGATAATGCCGAAGAAGAACAGCGCCTTGAGTTAGAGAGAATCGCTGGTCTTGGCGCGGCAGAAGCCGAAGAGAGAGTCATGGCCAAAGCCAATGAGGTGATGACCCATGATATGGCAGTCATGTTACGCAAATTGAATGAGGAAGCGTTAGAGACAGCTGATATGAAAGCTAAGGAAATAATTGTTTCCTCCATTCAACGCTATGCCTCGGATTACGTGAGTGACGCGACAGTTTCGGTCGTAACATTACCCAATGAGGAAATGAAGGGCCGTATTATCGGCCGTGAAGGCAGAAACATCCGTACCATTGAGAGCTTGACCGGTGTGGACTTAATTATTGACGATACACCAGAAGCTGTTATCCTTTCTTCTTTTGACCCCATCAGGCGCGAGATTGCTCGTATTGCCATTGAAAAATTGGTCTTTGATGGACGTATCCATCCGGCCAGAATTGAGGAAATGGTAGAGAAGGCCAAGAGAGAGGTGGATCAATCCATTAAGGAAGCCGGTGAGAAGGCAGTCTTCGAGACCGGTGTGGTAGGTTTACATCCGGAGATCGTTCGTCTCTTAGGTAGAATGAAATACCGGACCAGTTACGGACAAAATGTCTTACAGCACTCCATTGAGGTCTGCCATCTGACAGGAGCTATGGCCGCGGAATTAGATCTGGACGTAAGTCTGGCTAAGCGTGCTGGCCTGCTCCACGACCTTGGCAAGGCAATCGACTTTGAAACCGAAGGCTCTCACATTGAGTTAGGTGCCGAAATTGCTCGCAAATATCACGAGAATGAAGTGGTCATTAACGCAATCGAGTCTCATCACGGTGACATGGAGACCATCAGCTTGATTTCCAGCCTGGTAAGTGCCGCGGACGCTATCTCAGCGGCCAGACCGGGAGCAAGACACGAGAATGTGGAGACCTACATCAAGCGTATCGAGAAATTGGAATCTATTGCGAATTCTTTTAACGGTGTGGAAAAGAGTTACGCTGTCCAGGCCGGACGTGAGATCAGAGTCATGGTCAGACCGGAAGATATTTCGGATGATGATATGATCCTGACCGCCCATGAGATCAGCAAACAGATTGAAGCTGAGCTCAACTATCCCGGCCAGATCAAAGTCCAGTTGATTCGAGAGCAGCGCGTAGTTGATTATGCTAAGTAAATCGCAAACACAAAAAACCGAAGTCATTACCGGCTTCGGTTTTTTTCATACCCACATCTATTGACGCCAGAGTGCGGCGGCTTTTCTTCCTGTGCTAAAATGAGCCAGAGTTTAATGGCAAGGGAGGAGGGCATGTTCCCTGAAGCTTTTAGAAAATCTAACCAGTCTGAGAAAAAATACTCCAGCTGGCGAAGTATCTTGTGCTGTCTTTTAATTGTCTGCTTATTGTGGCTGGCAATTAGCAGTTTTGCGTGCCGCGAAATTCAAGCGGCTGGGCAGGATGTTATTCGTCTGGCCTGGGAGAAAAGAGATAATTTTAATCCTCTCAAAACTTTCGATGAGAGTGGACGCGCGGTCTTACCTCTGGTCTATCGGGGACTTTTTGTTATTGATGATGCGGAGGCCCTGCGTACAGACCTGGCCAGTGCCGCGGAGTGGTCTTATGATCATCTGGCGCTAAAGATTGATCTAAAAAAAGATGAGTCTTTTAGTAATGGAAAAGGTCTTACTGCTCAGGACGTTGCCCTCTCGATCCTCTATTACCGCTTTTATTTGGAAGAATACCTGTCATCCGACCAGGTACAGATAGAGATGGTGGAAACTGAAGAAGGTATTGCTTCAAACAATCTTGGACCGGAGCTTGATTATCCCCAAAACTACATTCTGGATTCCAGCGGCAGTGCTATGGCTTCTGAATGGCAGGGACCGGAAAGTGAGGCAGAAACTGGTGCAGAAGCTGAAGTAGATGAAGCACTGAGATTCGGTTACCAGGCACAGCTAGATTATCTCTACGCCTTGCGCTCTGACTCTTATGATATTGAGGCTTTGCGAGCCATCGAGCAGATTGAGATTATAGACCAGCATAGTTTGATCATTTATCTAAAAGAAATCACAGATCGTCTGCCTTGGTGCTTAACCATGCCGATTATTCCACAGGAAAAGATGGAAGTGTTTAGTGAGCTTATACCGGGAATCGGTCACTATAAATTCATCAGACAAGGTGAAACAATATATCTTGAACCTGTGTCACAGGCGAAACGCGGCAGTCATCGCTTGGAGCTGTTAAGTTACGACACTTTTACCAAAGCTCTTGAGGCCTTTAGCGATGGCAAGATTGACCTCCTGTTTTGTCCCGCGACTTACTTCCTTAATCTCTCTTTGCGTTCTGACCTGAATACCATTAGCCAGGAGACGAGTGATTATTATTATTTAAAGTGTGGTTTTGCTACGGAATTTCCTCTAGCCATGTTGGAGAATCAGCTGCTGCTGCGAGAGGGACTGAGCTACAGCCCTGCCAGCCGCTATATAACGAGTGACTGGCCCTATGTTCTGCACCAAAGAGATTGGCGCAGGGCTTATGCCAGGCAGAATTCCGCAACGGCAGAACAGGAATCGGTGGAAGCCTGGCAACGCTTACGCGAAGCCCTGGGTGATCGCAAACTGGTGCTGGCTGCGGAGTCCAACAGCTATAACCGCTATATAGTAGATGGACTTAGTGATTTTTTTAGACAGCTATCGATACCCTTTGAGGTATTGTGGATTTCGCCTGATCAATACACGACCTTTGCCCAAAGTGGTCGCTATGATCTTTTGCTCTGCCATACGTACTTGTCTTATCCTATAGACGCGCAAGTCCTGCGTCAGGAGATCTATGATCTATCTCCTTATTTGGTCTATAAGCTGCCGGTAGTTGGTGGTGACGACTTGATCACACCACTTTTTGCCTATGCCTGGAACTTAGAGGACGAACAACTGCCCACCACTGCTTTGGCAGACTACTACCAAACTGTACAGGCGAGCCTGACCAGAACGGGTATCTTTGAACTCTTTTTTGCGCCGCAGGGCCTGCTGGTAGGCGAACGCTTGTCCGGCAACCAGCACCCGCCTGCCTGGGATGTTTATCGAGGAATTGAGGATTTTACTATATGCGACTAATTGTACTGGGACTGGTGCTGATCAGCCTGGACCAAATTAGCAAATGGGCCGCGCGAGCTTATTTACAAAACCAAGATGCTTTCGTGGTTATTGAGGATTTTTTCTCTTTCCGTTATGTGGAAAACCGTGGTGCGGCTTGGGGTATGCTTAACAATAAAACTTGGGGTCCCTGGATCTTAACCATCGTAGCCCTCGCACTTACCATCTTTTTGCTGTATAGAATGCGTTATTTGCATTCGCCTGCCCTAAGGGTTTTTCTTACTTTGATTATTAGCGGTTCAATTGGCAACCTAATTGATCGCTTTGTTTTCGGCTACGTCACAGACTTTATCAGCTTTCGCTTTGGCAGCTATTATTTCCCGGTATTCAACTTGGCCGATTCTTTTATCACTGTGGGCGTAGCGCTAACCATCATTTATATTTTGTTCATCAATAAAGCTGCGTTAAACGAAATTTGGGAGATGCTGGATGTTAAAGACGCTCAGAGCTGAGGCAGACGCCGGTAGACTGGATACTTATCTGGCCAGAGAATTTCCTGATTATTCTCGCAGTCAACTGCGCAAATATTTTGACGCGGGGGAAATCCTGGTCAATGGCGAGCAGGTAAAGCCGAGTTATAAGGTACAGGCAGGCGACGCTATTGAAGTAAAGCTGGAGCCTTTGCAACGAGAAAGCTTGCCGGAAGAGGAGGATATTCCCTTAGATATTCTCTATGAAGATGAAGACTTGCTGGTAGTAAATAAGCCGCGCGGACTGGTAGTTCACCCGGCGGTGGGCCATAGTTCTGGCACCTTGGTGAATGCCCTGCTTTATCATGCAGGGCATGACCTATCCAGCCTGGGAGGTGAATTCCGACCAGGTATCGTGCATCGCCTGGATAAGGATACTTCTGGCGCGCTCTTAGTAGCTAAAAATGACCGCATGCACTGGCTTCTGGCGGAGCTATTCAAAGATCGCGCTGTAGAGCGTGAGTATCACGCATTGGTGTGGGGGAAGCCCCAAAGCCGCGCCGGACTGATTGATGCTCCTATCGGACGTGATCCCAACAATCGTCAAAGAATGGCTGTAACTCCTAAGGGCAAGCCAGCGCTGACGCACTTTGAGACGCTGGAAGAATTTGCCAGGACCAGCGAGCTGGCGCTCCGACTGGAGACTGGACGCACTCACCAAATAAGGGTGCATTTGCAATACATCGGCAACCCGGTAATAGGCGACCAGATCTATGCTCCCAAAAGGCTTTCGCCAGGTTTTGAGGGCCAGGCTCTTCACGCTTACCGCTTAGCCTTTACTGATCCGCGTGACGGTAGTTGGCGTGAGTTTGTCGCGCCGCTGCCGGAGGACTACCTCAGCCTCCGACAAGAGTTGCGTCAGATGTTATAATGAGCCTAATTCAACACCTGTGAGGATGCGTATGCGAAGAATTGTGGATCTAGCCAATAGCGATGAAGCATTAGCCTTGTTAGGCGTGCTAAATTCCTATGCCCAAATGGTGGATGATTGCTTTGGCGTGACAACAACACAAACACAAGAAGGTCTGCTCATTGAAGGTGACGATCTGGCGACCGAAAGAGCGGAGGCTATTTGGCGTGCCCTGTTGGCGCGTTATCGTCACGACGCTACCATTACTGAACGCGAAGTACGCCATTTGCTCAATTTGGCTACCAACCAGGACGGCAACGGTGGTATCAGTGGTGGTATGAGTGATGAAGTTATTTGCGTGAGTGCCAAAGGCAGGCCGATCAGGCCCAAGACTAACGGGCAGAGTGCCTACATTCACGCGATTGATCATAACGAGCTTACTTTTGCCATAGGACCTGCTGGTACCGGTAAGACCTATCTGGCGGTAGCGATGGCAGTTAAGGCTTTTAAAGCGCATAAGGTAGCGCGTATCATCCTTACACGTCCGGCGGTAGAAGCAGGAGAAAGTCTGGGTTTTCTGCCGGGAGATCTACAATCTAAAGTAGATCCCTATATGCGTCCGCTATACGACGCGCTTTACGAATTAATGGGCTTTGATCAATTCCAGACAGCTGTGGAACGCGGCATTATTGAGATTTCACCCCTGGCTTACATGCGTGGGCGTACCCTGGACGATGCCTTTATCATTCTTGACGAAGCGCAGAATACTACGCCCAACCAGATGAAGATGTTTTTAACCCGCTTGGGCTTTCACTCTAAAGCAGTTGTAACCGGTGACGTTACCCAGATCGATCTGCCGCGTGATGTAAGAAGTGGCCTCTTAGATACCAAGCGTATTTTGGCGGAAGTTGAAGGTGTCGCTTATGTGGAGCTCACACGTCAGGACGTAGTGCGTAACCCTCTGGTGCAGAAGATCATCACGGCTTATGAGAAAGATGAGCATCGCCAGGCGCGTGGACCGCATATGCAAAAATGGACTAAGTAAAGCCTATGCTTAAACTGATTAACTTTCTCAAAAAAAGAAAAGTGTCGATAACTCTCATGGCGGCAGTGATAATTGCCACTGTGCTCTTAGTCCATTTTGGCTCTAAACCCAGACGTTACGATCTCAAGATCAATGATGTCTCTCCCATGGACATTGAAGCTCCGAGAAGCATTATTGATATCAATGCCTCTCGCCAGAGAGCTCTGGAAGCCAAAGCGCAGGCACCGGATGTCTATTCGCGTTCGGAAGATCTGAGCCAGCGTTCGCTGCAGAAAGTTTACGACTTTCTCTATTTGCTCAACCATGAGCGGCAAAATCTTTATACCCGTAACGAAGATGGTAATATTACTCGACCCGGTCGAGGCATCTTTTATGTCGCTAGTCATGAGCTGCAAGAAAAGTACAAAGACAACTATGGTTACGATTTTAGCCTGCAAGATGTAGAGAGGCTGTTAAATATTCCCCAAGGACGTTTCAAGTCTTTCGAGAATCGTATGCGCACGGTAGCAGAGGCTGTTATGGCAGGCTCTGTAGACAACGTCGGCCTGCGTTCAGCAATTAGTAAGAACTCCAGTCAGCTTGAAGGCGGCAATATAATCTACCCAGAAGATAATGTTTTGCTGCGCTCCTGTCTGGAAAAACTGCTTAAGGGCAATGTGGTCTACAACGAGGAGGCTACGCTCAACAGCAAACAGGAAGCTTACGACCGCGTAATGCAAAACCCCATAATGATCAATCGAGGTAGCCGCATCGTATCCACAGGCGAGGTAATTAGCGAAGAAGTTTTTGAAATCTTGAAATCTTTGGGCCTGGTAGAAACGGAGAGCCTGGATTGGGGCATTTTGGGTGGGCAGATCTTGATGGTGACTTTGGTACTCGCCATAATGGCTCTTTATCTCTACAGCCATGACCCAGGTTTACTGGCCATTAACCGCCGCTCGGCGGCTTTGTTTACCGCTTTCTTGTTACCCATTGCGATAGCGGCCTATCTGGGTCAGGAATATCAGTTAGCTCCGCCTGTATATTTCACAGCGGTCGTAGTGAGCGCTTATTTCGGCTATCAGACTTCAATCGTGGTCACACTTGCCCAAATACTGGTAGTTCTGCCTTTGGTCAACTTTAACCCTGCTTTCGCGTTGGTAGCGATCTGCGGCAGTTTGATGGCCGCTCACTATACTAAAGACCTTAAATCCCAGGCGACCCTGGCCAAGCTGTTATTACTCATAGGAGTACTAAATCTACTGACTTCCACTGCCTATACACTCATGCAAGGTGGCAATGTTATTGGCGCGACTATATACATTACTACCAGTGTTATCTCGGCTCTATTATCTGTAGTAGCAGCTATTGGACTGATGCCGCTCTTTGAGATGATCTTCAACATTGTCTCGCCGGCCAGCCTTATTGAGCTGTCACAACCAAAGCATCCCTTATTGAAGCGCCTTTTCCTGGAAGCCCCCGGTACTTCCCAACACTCCATGATGGTGGCTAATTTAGCCGATGCCGGCGCGGAAGCTATCGGCGCGGACTCTCTGCTTTGCCGTGTAGGCGCTTATTACCACGATATAGGCAAGTTGCGTAATCCGCTTTATTTTACGGAAAATCAAGGTGACTATAACCCGCATAAAGAACTCAGCCCGGAAGAAAGCCGGGATATTATTGTACGTCACCCTCAGGATGGTGTGGAATTGGGCAGGAAGTACAACTTGCCGCAGACAATCCTTGACTTCATGGTGGAGCACCATGGTACAACCATCCTGGCTTATTTTTATGCCGAGGCTTCCAAAGCTGCGGAAGAAAAGGGTGAGGAACCGCCCAATCCCGATGATTATCGCTATAGAGGCCCGCTACCTTCATCTCCGGAAACAGCGGTAGTTATGTTCGCTGACTCTACAGAAGCTGCCGTCAAATCTTTGAAAGCAACTTCTATGGATGAAGTAGAAGACAAAATCCGCCAAGTCTTCCAAATAAAGCTGGATCAAAACCAATTAGTTAATTCCGGCCTGGGTTTTGCCGACATAGAAAAGATCATTCAGGCCTTTATCCAAGTTTATTCCGGCCATTTCCACGAAAGGATCAAGTACCCCGATGCCCCAAAAGTTGAGAATTACGATTATCAATCGACAGCGTCAGATAAGTCTGGCACCCTGGCTAAATAAAAGTTTGAAAAAACTTTTAAATAGCGGCTTGGAGCGCACTTTAATATCTATTGCTGGTGAAGAGGAAGACAGCGATCTTAACTTTTCACTCTGCCTTAGTTTTTTGGACACCAAGGCTATGACCGACTTGAACTCTGAGCAAAGAGGTATTGATCAGCTAACTGATGTGTTGTCTTTTCCTTCTTTTGAATTCCAAGAGGGCAGTTTATCTGTACCACTTCAGGGTTATGATTTCGTCGATCCATTCAGTGAGGAACGTGAAATTTTCTTGGGCGATATCGTGATTTCCCCTTTTAGAGCTGAGGAACAGGCAGAAGACTTGGATCAGAGCTTAGAGCGTGAGATTGCCTTTTTAGCTTTGCACGGTTTATTACATCTATTAGGTTATGACCATGAAGAAGATAGAGAGGCTGAACGGATGTTTAGCTTACAAAGAGAATTGATCCAAAATTTTGAGGTTTTATCAGAAGAAAGCGTGGAATTGGATCAAACTGCGTGGCAGGCAGAATTGGCTGACTGGCGCGAACAACTGGCTTATGATCAGAAACTGCCGGAAGTAAAGAAAGCCGGTTTTATCGCTTTGATCGGACGCGCCAATGTGGGCAAGTCGACTTTACTCAATCAGATCAATGGTCAGGAACTTGCCATTACTAGCTATAAACCCCAGACAACGCGTACCTTGATCCGCTCTGTGGTTTACGAAAAAGACTGCCAGATGGCCTTCCTGGATGTGCCGGGTATTCACCCCAATAAACATGCCTTAGATCGCTATATGTCGCGTGCCATCAGCCTGGCCCTACAGGAAGCGGATATTATCTGCCTACTCATTGATGCTCGCTTTAAACCGCGGGTAGAAGCGGTTGAGCTTAGGGTTGCCAAACAGGCCCATGACCGGGGCAAGCCACTTTTCCTCTTGCTAAATAAGTCGGATATAGCAGATAAAGAAGCTATGTTGCCCTTGATTGCCGCTTTCTCGGAAAAATTGGATCCAGATGTAGTAATCCCTATTTCCGCCCTTACCGGTGACGGATTGGACATTCTGTACGATGAGATAGCCCGCTATTTGCCAGAATCCGGCCCTTTGTTTGCTGTAGACGATTATACCAATCAGACAGAGTCTGAACTGGCCGCGGAGCTTATCCGCCAACAGGTACTACTGCAAATGCAAGATGAGATCCCTCATGGCACTGCGGTCGTGATCGACAATTTCGAAGAAGACACAGGACAAGTGCCGCGTCACTTGTCTGTTGCCGCCAGCATTGTGACCGAGCGACAAAATCACAAAGGCATGCTCCTTGGTAAGAGAGGCGTCAGAATCAAGCAGATCCGCCTGGCTTCAGAAGATAGAATTGCGGAAGTATTGGATTGTAGCTGTGACCTGGAGCTATTTGTCAGGGTAAAAGAGGGCTGGCGTAACAGGCCAGACAGCTTAAATGAACTGGGTTATAAGATCCAGGAAGTGGATATAGAATAGCGTGGGGCACATTACAACCAAGGCTTTTGTTATGCGGTCAGTAGTCTACGGTGAGAATCGCAGACTGCTGGATCTCTTGTCTGAAAAGGGAGAGATTTTGACGGTATCATGCCGTATGTCCAGTAAACTCAGTCCCATTAATGCCTTGACCATGAATTTTATCCTGGCAGAGTTTGAGCTTTTTGCCTATCGAGATAGGCTTCGTTTAGACGGTGGACGCTTAGAGTACAACTTCAGCGGCCTGCAGGAAGACTTTGACCGTCTGGCGGCTGCTTCTCATTTGGCTGAGATCTACTTAGACGCGTTGCGTACGCATGAGGCTATGCCCCAAGCCTATCAACTCTGGGCCTATAGTGTGAATCGCCTCAACCATAGCACTACACCTTTAATGGATGTGCGAGTAGCACAACTACGCTTCTTGTCAGATCTGGGTTTTCGTCCCTGGCTCTACGATTGTGGAGTCTGTCATGCGGAATATGGAGAAGGGACAAGTTTCAGCTTTACGGAAGCCTCTTTGCTTTGCCGTAAACCCAGCTGCAGGCAAGATCTGGATCGCCATCAAATGGTAACTGTTTCACCCGGACTTTTAGCTGCTTTACGTTATATTTTGGATGCGCCTTATAACGCCTTGTTTAGCTTTGACTTATCTGCTAGAGTTCGAAAGGAATTTAAAGCTTTTTCAGATCGCTATTTAGAATGGGTCATGGAAAAAGCCTATCATCGCTTAGACTTAGTAGAAGATTTAGCGAGGTTTACTCAGGAAATCAAGGCCGGTAATCCACCGGCCGGAAAAGGTGAATAAAATGAAATACAACAGTGTCACAGACATCATTGGTCCGGTCATGGTCGGACCATCCAGTTCCCATACGGCGGGAGCGGTTCGTATCGGTCAGGTGGCCCGCTCTATCTATGGGGGTCAGGCTGAAGAAGCAGACCTGACTTTCTACGGATCATTCGCTCACACCTTCAAGGGTCACGGCACAGACGTAGCTGTGGTTGCCGGCCTACTGGGTTTAAGCACCTTTGATATCTGTATTCCCGAAGCTTTTGCTTTGGCTAAAGCCGCGGGCCTCAAAGTAACCATCAAAGCCTCTGATGAATTAACTGACCATCCCAATACTGCAAAAATCGTTATGCGGGGACCGGCAGGCGAAGTCACAGTCACCGGTATTTCCATTGGTGGTGGCAGTGTACAGATTACTGAAGTCAACGATTTCCAGATTCGCGTGAGTGACGATAAACCCACTACTTTGATCATCCACCAGGATAAGGCGGGTGTAATTGCCTCTGTTACAGAAGTCTTTGGCCGCCACAATGTCAATATCGCTCACATGGAAGTTGCTCGTAAAGAAAGAGGGGAGTTGGCCCTCATGTCTATCGAAACTGATGAAAAAGTTGATGAAGAAATTCTTTCTACGTTACGTAAGCTGCCTTATATGTATAAGGTCATTCACATTAAGCGCTAGGAGATATAGAAGATGCAGTTCAATAATGTAACCGAGTTGGTAAATTTATGTGAGACTCATAATTTCCCCATCTGGGAGGTAATGGTCAGGCAGGAGATCCATCTTACCGAACGCAGTCGTGAAGAAATTATAGAAGATATAGAGCACAAGGTAGATGTTATGGAGGCTTCCATAGCGCGCGGCGATACCGGTGTAACTTCTTACTCCGGACTCAGCGGTGGCGATGCCAGAAAAATGTTCGATTACAAGCAGTCTGGTAAAGGTTTGAGTGGTGATTTTGTACTGGAAGCAATCTCTGCGGCTCTGGCGGTAAATGAAGTCAATGCCGCCATGGGTGTGATCTGCGCTACTCCTACTGCGGGTTCTGCCGGTGTGGTGCCTGCGCTGCTCAGCGCTTGCAGCAAAAAAATGGACTTAACTTTGGAGCAGAAGGTCCAGTTTGTATTGACCGCCGGCGCTATGGGACTTTGTATCGGCAACCAGGCTCCCTTAGCCGGCGCTTCTGGTGGTTGCCAGGCTGAGGTCGGTTCTGCTTCCGGTATGGCTGCGGCAGCGATGACATATATTGCCGGAGGCAGCCCTCAACAATCAGCCGATGCCCTGGCTATGGCGCTTAAGAATATCTTGGGTTTAGTCTGTGACCCGGTTGCTGGTTTAGTCGAGATCCCTTGTATTAAACGTAACGCCATGGGCGTGGTAAACGCCATCGCCGCGGCAGAGATGGCTTTGGCAGGTATTGAGTCCAAGATCCCAGCAGATGAAGTCATTCAAACCATGGGACATATTGGCCAGCTAATGCCGGCTGCTTTGCGCGAAACTGCCCTGGGAGGCCTGGCCAGCACCGCTACAGGCAAACGTTACGCGGAGGAATTGGCTAATAAACGCGAAGAAACATTGTCAGACTAGCTTCAATTTTCGTTTTGCTGCCAAAAGTCCTGTAAACAGAGAGTAAGGTCTTCGGGTCCCTCTAAAAAGTGGGGCCTTTTTTCTGCGCTGAAAAGACCGCGATAGGGTTCTTGCCCCCAGCGCTTATCGATGAGGAGCACAAAACCTTTGTCGGTCTCACTGCGGATGAGCCGTCCGGCAGCCTGACGGATGCGTTGGAAAGCCGGAAAAACGTAAGCAAAGAGAAAGCCGGAACCGAGGCTTGAATCACTATATTCCGCCAGAAGCTGTCTTTCCGGACTGATACCAGGCAAGCCTACCCCTACACAGATAACACCAGACAGTTGTTCCCCTTGCAGGTCGATACCTTCAGAGAACATGCCGCCTAAAACGGCCAGACCAATTAAGGTTTCTTCGCCGTAAGACTTAAAGCTATCTAAAAAAGCCGTCTTAGCCTGGCTGTTAAAGCCTGGTCGTTGGGCGATAATCCGGGTTTTCTCCGGCCTGCCATAGGCTTGAATATTTTTCACCAGCTGCTTTAGATAGGCGTGGGACGGCAGAAAGATCAGATAATTGCCGGTTTTTTCAGCACAAGCGCGGAATATGGTTTCTCTTACCGCATTTAAGCTGGCGGCGCGATCCTGATAGCGCAAGGAAAGCGAGCTTTCTACCAGGAGCAGTTGATTTTCCCTGGGAAAGGGAGAAGGGAGACGTAAGCGCTCCGGCGGATCAACTGTGGCCTTAGAATAAAGCAGCTTTTCATAGTAAACCTGTGGATTTAATGTGGCTGAGAAGAATACCAGTGGGTGTTTATCATAGTAGCTTCGGCTTAGAAAAGCAGCGGCATCCAGGCAAAGTAGTGACAGGTAGCAGTCATCACCCAACCGACGCGCGCCGGTAATGTAAGCTTGGTTGTAATACTCGCTTAATATTCTTTGAAAGTGAAGCAGGTCAAAGAAGGTCTGCAAGAACTCCTGCCTACCAGGGAAATCCCATTGTTCATCGAAAAACTGTCGCAGGTCGCGAATCAGTCTGGCCAGACTCGCTTCCAAGCGGTCTGGTTTCTTGCGTAAGGCCAGAAAATCGCCTGCCAATACCCAATCTTCAGTTAGAGAAGATTGGCACAAGGAGTTTCCGAGCCGAGGAAGTTTTGTTTTTATATCAGGCTCTTCAGCCTGACTAAAAATTCTCTCAATACTCTCAAAGATAGCTATAAAGGCTTCCAAAGAAGCTTTTAAAGCCTGGTAGGCTTGAGTGAAAGGAAGATACTCTTCTTTTTGCCACAGTGTACGGAGCTTTAATAAGCCTGAAAGTGTAAGAGTGGCTGAGAACATTTGCCGTCCTCGGGCAGCCAGATTATGGGCTTCATCTACCAAAATACCAATGGGTGCCTCTTCTTCATCATCGAAGAAGCGCTTTAAGCGGATGCGGGGGTCAAATACATGATTGTAATCTCCAATGATCACGTCACAATAAAGCGCTGCATCCAGAGATAGCTCAAATGGACAAAGCTGGTGTTTATCAGCCACCGCCTGGATTACAGTTTGGTCCAGGTTTTCATAGTTGAGGAGTTCTGCCAAAGCGTCAGGCAGGTTTTTATAATAATTGACCGCGAAAGGGCAAATCCTTTGCTCGCAGTAGTAGTTTGGCTGTAGGCAGATTTTCTCCTTGGCAGTGAGATAAATTGAACGCACCAGACAAAGGGAATTCTCTCTCAAATGTTGAAGCGCGGTCTGAGCCTGATCGCGTGTAGAGATCATGGCAGTAGCGTAGAAGACTCTTTTGATGTAACCGGCAGCCAAAGCCTTGAGGGAGGGGTAGAGCGTAGCCATGGTCTTACCAATGCCTGTTGGTGCTTCTACAAATAGGGTACGCTTATCGCGCATACAGGCCAGTACTTCTCGCATAAGTTCTGTTTGCCCCGAGCGCAATTGAGCATAGGGAAAACGCGCAGCTTTTAAAGAAGCGTCACGCCTTTCCTGCCAGCGTATGACATTCGCTACCTGGTTTAAGTAGGACCTGGCCGTTGACTCAAGAAAATCTCGCAGCTCAGCGGCCGTATTAGTAAATCTAATCAGCAGATAGTCATCTTCATCCACCGATACATAGATTAAGAGCGTCTCATAACTTGGTCTGGAAAAATTTTCTGCCTGCGCCAACATGGCCGTGTATAGCAGAGCCTGAGCTCGATGCTCCGCCCGACCTTCTCTGGCTAATTTAAGCTTAGGACCACGGAAAGACTTGAATTCGACTACTTGCCAATAATCAGGAAACTTTAGTAGAAGATCAGCTCTACCACGTATCTCAAGCGCAGCTTCTTTTCCGAAAATAGTACAGTTAAGAGAATACTCTTCGTAGAATTCTGCAGCAGCATAAGCCGTCTCAGCCCGCAGAGCGCGAACAGCTTTTTGCTGAGCTCTAATACCCTCAACACCTTCAATAGCCGCGTAGTCAGTGCCAGCAAGTCCGCCTTCTCGGTGAACGAGTTCTGCCAATCTACGCGCCGAAATCTGAATCGTCTGTGGTGTGGGTTTTTCTGCCTCAGACTTAAGCTCGTCCGAAGTCTTGTGATCAGAGGGATTTACCTCCGTCAAGTCTTGATTCTGAGTAGATCCGAATCCACCAACGCTGCTTTTATCCCGAGCGGAATTGTTAGCTTGGAAATTAGCCTTAATCATACTCAACATTATAGCTTAAAGGCGTATCAATAAAAAAAGACAAGCCTCTTGAGACTTGTCTTGGTGCGGAAAACAGGAATCGAACCTGCACGATATTGCTACCACTAGCACCTGAAGCTAGCGCGTCTGCCAGTTCCGCCATTTCCGCATGGCTTAGGCTATATTACTCTAGAGTTTGATAAATTGCAAGCCCCTTCAAAAATAGTTTTCTGGGAAGCCTCGTCCGGAGAAACGGCTTCTCTGATCTCAAGTAAAGTTTTATGCCAGCTAGCTTAATTCACCCAGGCTTAGCAATAAGAGCCGAATAGTCTATACTGAAGCACGTAAGCTTAAGAGGAGGACAAAAAAGTGCGAAGGTCCTTTGATGATTTTCTTCACTGGTTGACTGATAAAAAAGTCGCGGTGTTAGGGGCGGGCGTTAGTAATCGCCCGTTGATTCGATTGTTATTAGAGTCAGGGATAAACCTGACCATATTTGACCGCCAAACTAAGGAAAATCTCGCGCCTTTCCTGACAGAACTGGCTGCTGACGGTTATAAACCGGAAATTTCTTTAGGAACGGATTATTTATCGGCTTTGTCCGGCTTTGATTTGATCTTTAAGACGCCTATTGTGCGCATAGATCTCCCAGAACTGTTAGCGGAACGTAGGCGCGGCTGCATCATCACGTCAGAAATGGAAGTCTTCCTCAATTTCTGCCCGGCAGAAGTTTTTGCCATTAGCGGTTCCGATGGTAAAACTACGACCTCCAGCCTTACGGCAGCGATTTTAGAAGCTGCCGGATACCATACCTATTTAGGAGGTAATATTGGTTTGCCGCTTCTGAATCAGCTGTCTAAAATGGCCGCAGAAGATAAAGTGGTGGTAGAGCTGTCCAGTTTCCAACTAATGGGCATGATTGCCCAAATAGATAATGCTGCTCTCACCAATCTCAGTCCTAATCACTTGGATGTGCATAAAGACTATGAAGAATACCGTGAGGCTAAAGCACAAATCTTTCGCCATCAAGGACCATGTGGCCGTTTAGTGCTTAACGGGGAGTGCGCAGAGCTTGCTTCCTGGGCCATGGAGGCCCAAGGGCAGGTAATCTGGACCGCCAAACGTCCTTTTGGTGATCAAGAACTTTATGGCATTGAAGCTGACCATCTTTTCTACCAGGCTGCGCCTGCCTTAGAAAGGGAAAAGCTACTTGATCGCTTTGAGCTTAAGCTCTTGGGACGGCATAACGCGCTCAATGTACTGACGGCTTTGGCTTTGACAAAAGAAGTGGTGAATAGACAACAGGCTCTGGCTGCGGTTACGGCTTTTACCGGAGTAGAGCATCGCATTGAACTTATTCGCACTCTTGATGGCGTAGACTACTATAACAGTTCTATTGATTCATCACCCAGTAGAACGGTACAGACGCTGGCGGTTTTCCAGGAGAAGGAAACACCGCTTCTACTGATAGCCGGTGGTAAAGATAAAAAGTTAGACTATCTGGAGCTGGGCCATGCTATTTTGGCATCTTCGCGCAAGCTTTATCTTTACGGAGCCAATGCCGCACTGATCGAAGCAGGTGTACAGGCAGCTCAAGATGAAGGCGAAAAAGCAAAATACGATCTGGAGATACAACACTGCGATTCATATGAGGAAGCGCTCAATTTAGCACACCAAGCCGGGCAGAAAGGTGAGGCCGTTTTGCTGTCACCTGCGGGTACCTCCTTTGATCACTTTAAGAACTTTGAGGAGAGAGGAAAGGCTTTCAAGGCTGCGGTGCGCGAGCTGGCGTAAATGGTTGTTTCCCTAGACAAACAGGCCTTAAAATGCTAACATCTAATCTGATTTTGCCCAAACTAGGTCAATGGAAAGTCCAACCCTGACGTGGTTTCGGGTCTATTAAAAGGAGTAATTATGGACAAAAATCGTAAGAACGCTATCATTCAGGAATACGCCACTCACGAAGGCGACACCGGTTCACCCGAAGTACAGATCGCTATTCTCACCGAGCGTATTGCTCACCTGACCGGCCACTTAAAGAATCACCCTAATGATCACCACTCCCGTCGTGGATTGCTGACCATGGTCGGTAAGCGGAGAGGCTTGCTTGATTATTTGATGGAAACAGATATCGAGCGTTACAGAAACCTCATCGCCCGCTTAGATTTGAGACGCTAATTACCAAAGGGCGGGCGCACAAAAGTCGCCCGCCTCTTTATTAGGGTTAAAGACAGACCGTGGGTCGTAGATTGCGCTACTTAGCCTGGACTCAGATCGGTTGGTTCAAGTGGTGGAATCTACAAACTACAGTCTGCCTTTTCCCCTTGTTTCTATGGAGGAAATATGGAAAGAAAGATTTTTTCAACTAAATTTGCCGGCCGCCACTTGGAAATTGAAGTAGGTGAGCTGGCGCAATTTGCCAATGGTTCTGTTTTGGTGCGTTACGGTGACACAGTAGTACTCACCACAGCCACTTGTTCTGAAGCTCGGGAAGGCGTTGACTTTTTCCCACTCAGTGTAGATTACGAAGAAAAAATGTATGCCATCGGAAAAATCCCTGGTGGCTTCCTGCGCCGTGAAGGCAGGCCTACTGAGAAAGCAACTCTCACAGCGCGTATGCTGGATCGCCAGATCCGTCCTTTTTTCCCGGATGGCTTCCGCAACGATGTCACAGTCAATAACCTGGTGCTGTCAGTAGATAAGGACAATTCGCCGGAAGTTGCCGCTATGATCGGCACCAATTTAGCCTTAGCTATTTCTGACATCCCCTTTGAAGGGCCGCTGGCCGGTGTTCAAATGGGTATGATTGATGGTAAACCTATCCTTTGTCCCACTTGGGAAGAGGTTGAGCAAAGTGACCTGCACTTAACGGTTGCTGGTAGCCTGACCAAAGTTTGCATGATTGAGGCGGGCGGCAATGAGATTCCTGAAGCTCTCATGATGGAAGCCATTATTGAGGCTCATGAGGCTGTTAAGCAGCTGATCCATTTCTTTGAAAAAATTGTGACTGAAGTAGGTAAAGAAAAATTTGCCTTTGAGTCCGGTGAGCTAAATACTGAAGTTTACCAGACCATTAAAGACCAGTTTTATCAAGAGATCGTTGATGGTATGCAGGAGGCCGATAAGTCCGTACGTGACGCTAATGTCCGCGCTGTCAGTGAAAAGATAGCTCCTGTATTGGAAGAGAGCTATCCTGACGAGGTCGCGCGCTTAGGCGAGATCGTCGATAAGCTTCAGGAAGATGCTGTGCGCGACTTGCTTTACAACCAGCATAAGCGTGTAGATGGTCGTGGCCTGCATGAGATCCGTCCTCTGGATGCTCGCGTAGCGGTATTGCCCAGAACCCATGGTTCGGCTTACTTCCGTCGTGGTCAGACTCAGGTTTTATCTATTGCCACTCTAGGTACTCTTTCTAACGCGCAAATGCTGGATTCTATTGATCCGGTAACTGAGAAGCGCTACATGCACCATTATAATTTCCCTGGCTACAGTGTAGGCGAGTCCAAGCCCAGCCGCAGCCCCGGCCGTCGTGAGATAGGTCACGGTGCTTTAGCAGAAAAGGCTTTGCTGCCGGTTATTCCTTCTGCTGATGAATTCCCTTACGCTATCCGTGTAGTATCTGAAGTAACTATGTCTAACGGATCTACCTCTCAGGCTTCCATTTGCGGATCTACCCTGGCCCTGATGGATGCGGGTGTACCTGTTAAGCGTCCTGTTGCGGGTATTTCTTCCGGCCTGATTTCTCATGCTGACAACGACGATGACTATTTGGTATTCATGGATATCCAAGGTATCGAAGACTTCTATGGCGACATGGACTTTAAAGTAGGCGGTACCAGTGAGGGTATCACCGCTATCCAAGTTGATATCAAGAATAAGGGCCTTACTTATAACATGATCAGAGATGCCCTGGAGATCACTCGTGAGGGTCGTATGCAGATCATCAACGAATGTCTCTTACCCGCAATAGCCGAGCCCAGAGATGAGCTGAGCCCTTATGCGCCGAAAATCGAAACCATTGACATTCCTGCAGATAAAATCCGTGAAATCATTGGTTCCGGTGGTAAAAATATCAAGCGAATCACGGATGAATCAGGTTGCGAAATCGACATCCAAGAAGAAGGAGCAGTTGGCCACGTATTTATTGCCGCGCCTGACGCTGCATCTGCGGAAGTTGCCATGCGCCTAATTCGTACGATCGCTTATGATCCGGAACCAGGTGAGATCTTTGATGCGACTGTTACTCGCTTAATGACCTTTGGTGCTTTTGTCGAATATGCTCCCGGCAAGGAAGGCTTAGTCCATATTTCCAAGCTCTCCTGGGACCACGTCGATAAGGTAGAGGATGTAGTTGAGCCTGGCCAAAAGGTTCGCGTTATTGTTACGGATATCGACTCTCAAGGTCGTATCAACTTATCCATACGTGATCTCCTGCCCAAGCCCGCCAACTACGATAGCCAGGCTCGTCGCCCTGAACGCAACTATGAGCGCAGACAGGATGACCGTTATGATTCCCGATCTGATGATCGTAGACGCGGTAGAGGCTATGACGATCGCCGTGATGACCGTCGCGATGACAGACGTAATAACTACAGACGTAATGATCGTTCAGATGATGGCCGTAGAGATAGCCGTGGTAACGATAATCGCCGCGAGAACCGTTATAACAACCGTCGCGATGATCGTAGATCATCACGCAACAACTATGATGACTCTGATATTAACGTAAGAGATTTCTAATCGAGCAGGAAAGTAATGAAACGGTTCTATAACAAAACTAGTTTCTTTAACAATTTAAGACGCCAGCTTGCTTTCAAGCTGGCGCTTTTTACGCGTAAATGCTTGATGCTGCTGGGACGCAAGGCCACCAGTATGCCTGGCAGAGTGGCCCTTAAGATCTACCCCAGATTATTGGCCGATTTATGCAATGGCCGTCCAGTCATAGTGGTCAGCGGAACTAACGGCAAAACTTCTACACTTAATATGCTGGTGCATATTTTAGAAACAGATGGCAGGAAGGTGATTGCCAACCGCGGTGGCGCCAATATGCCGGATGGTTTTATCAGCGCTATTGCCGCCCAAAAAGATTTACTTAATTCAGCTGACACTTGTCTGGCTTTTGAAGTAGATGAAGCCTGGTTTGCCAAAATCTCAAACCAGTTACAGGCCGATCTGGTCATATTTACCAATCTATATCGCGACCAGGCTGACCGCTATGGCGATCCCTATGCCACGCGTAAGCTCTTGGAAAGTGGACTTGAGCAAGTACCGGAAGCTCTACTGGTAACCAGCGCGGATGAGCCCTTGGTGGCCTCCCTGGGACAAGCCAGAAAGGCTCCAGCATTCTACTTTGGTTTAGATGACAGCTGTTTGCAAAGTGATCTGGGTGATCATCCGGAAGAGCATTTTCCCAGTAGCTGCCCCATATGTTTGGAGCCATTGAGCTTTGAACTAAAATCCCTGCCGGGTCAGGGTAAATACCATTGCGCAGCCTGCGGATTTAAAAGACCTGCTTTGGATCTGACTATACTTCCTCAGAGTGCTGCAAACAGAGCTAGCTTCTTGGGAGATTACGGTAACATTGATTTAAATCTCACCCATTCTGCCCTCTACGAATTATATAATGCCGCGGCAGCCGCTCTTTCTGCACAGAAATGGGGCGTTCCTGGTTCGGTTATTAGAGAAGGTCTGGAATCTTTTTCCGGCATAGACTTCCGCAACCAACAGATCAACTTGGACCAGGACAGAGCTATTTGCCTTAACCTGGTCAAGAACCCGGTAGGTATGACCGTTGCTTTGGAAAGTATGGCTAAGCAGCCCGTTCGCTACTTGTTATTAGCGATCAATAATCGTGAGAGTGACGGCAGAGACATCAGCTGGTTATCCAGCGTAGACTACAGCGCCTTAAAAGCGTGTGCCTCGCAGCTTTATAATATAGTGGTATCTGGTAGTCAAAGTGCTGCGCTTAAAACTGAACTCATTAAGCAGGGATTTGATCCCCAACTGATACATGAAGAAACAAATATTTCTCACGCCTGGCAAATAATAAATGATAGCCTGAAAGCGGGAGAGTTGGCATATGTTTTGCCGAATTATACAGCCATGCTTGACCTTCAATCAGTCATGCATTAGAGGAGGAAAGAGCTAATGTCAGAAAAAAAACCGGTGATCGGCATCTTCGGCCAGATCGAACAACCCAAAGACTACATTCAACCAGGATACCGCAGGGTAGCTTTCAACGAAGACTATGTGCGGGCGATTAATGAAGCCGGCGGCATTCCCATGGTCATAGTTCCCATTGAGGACCACCGAGGTCTTGAAGATCAGGTTAAACTTTGTGATGGCCTCTTTTTTATTGGCGGTCACGACCTGCATCCTTCACGTTATGGTGAAGATCCACTGCCTGGCCTGCATGAGGTTGAGCTTAATCGAGATGCCTTTGAGTTCTTAGGCCTGGAGCTGGCGCTAAAGTATAAGAAGCCCTGTTTTGGTATTTGCCGTGGTATGCAGCTGATCAATGCCTACTTTGGTGGCACTCTCTATCAGGATATCTACAGCCAGGTACCTACCAGTATCCAACACAATCAAAAGGGACACATCGGTGGGCCAAGCCACAAGGTGCTGCTGACTCAAGACGGCTTTGTGGCCAAGGCTCTTAACCAGGAAAGCCTTATGACCAACAGCCACCATCACCAGGCCGTCAAAGACCTTGCGCCCGGTTTTAATGTAGTGGCTACGGCTTCCGGTGACGGTTGCATCGAGGCAATCGAGCGCAAGAGCCAGCCTTTCATCGGCGGAGTGCAGTGGCATCCGGAGATGCTGTTAGCTTATGGAGACCAGACGCAATTAGCTCTGTTCCGTTATTTTGTAAGTCAATGCTAGGGCTTAATCTGCTGCTTCATTGATTATTTTTTTGTAAAAATGGCCTGCTTTCCATAATTCACGCAGGTCAGGATCCATTACAGGACGCATCCGGGTCGGGCTGTCATAGGCCTTGATCCGGTGATCCTGTTGGCTGTAATCAGCTAAGCTTTCCTGACCATAAGTACCGCGTAGGTGTGACTCGGTCATAAATAGTTTAAGATCAGCTTGCATTTCCTGACTGACTTCCTGGTATTGCTTACTGGTTACCAGACCGCGGAAAAAATAGGTGCCGTGCTTGGCATACTGATTGCCAAATAGCAGGTAAAGATCAGATGTATGGAAAGCGCCAAAGTTGGAAACTTTCTGTGCTGCACTGCTCCAGTCAAGCCGCGTAAAATAAGTCGGTGTTACTTTAGAAGCTTCCTCAGCATACCATTCCATAGGAATGCCGATCATGGCATCGGTTATGACCTGGCTCCTGGCTTCCGCTGGGCTCATACGCTCCAGATAAGCCTCTCTTAGAGCCTGATACCAAGCTGCGTCGGATTCGTCAATTCCTTCGTCCATGATGCCTTCAATACCCCAATTCTCTGCCATGGTCGGAATTTTAGTCAGGACTGCTAATTCGTCTTTAGTCATGCTGCACCAAAGAGGGATCTGCAATTTCTCGCCTCGTTGATGAGTTCTGCGCATCAAAGCAATAGGATTGGCTTCTAAAATATCGTTTTGTGTACTTGGAGTATAGGTACCGGAACCTATCCCGTCTTCAGCACTAAAACCTTTGATCAATTGGTTGAGGTCAGGCCAGCGCTCAGGCGGGTAAAGCTCAGAAGGCTGTTTAACTTCGCAATAGGAGAGAAAATCTCTGGACCGTTGGTAACTCTCCTCCGGCTCAATAAAAGCGTAAGGAATACCGCTTAAAATAATTGCTCGTTTAAAGAGACCTTTCGCTTCTTTGACGAAGGGAAAAGCTGATACGATACTGCCCCCGGAAGATTCCCCCATGATGGTAATATTATTGGGATCGCCGCCAAAACTTGCCAGTTCTCGCTGTAGCCAGCGCAGGGCAGAGCAGAGGTCTCTGAAACCGTTATTTGGTGTGCATTCGGCGTCAAACTGAGAAAAGTCACAAAAACCCAGAGGGCCAATCCGGTAATTGGGAATGGCAACAATTATATTTAGATTGGCTGCCAGATAATCACCGTTAATTTCCTCACTGCGGTTAGAACCATTCATAAAAGAGCCACCGTGAATAAAAAAGAGGCAAGGCAGGCTTGTTTCTGTATTCTCTACAGCTGACTTAGGTACGTGGAGATTGAGATATTGGCAGGCTGCTGAACGTGGGTAGCTGCTCTTAGCTTGCAGACAAGCCGGGAAGTCCTCCGGTGAGTTGCTGTAGGATACCTGGTCCAATTCTTTATCTACAGGATCAAATAAGGGGCGAGGACTGGTGCTGGCATAATCTACCGGCGGCGAGAAAATCAAAGGCTGGCCGGCGACATTCATTTTCAGATGAGCATAAGGAATACCGTAAATAGAATATACTTCGTTATCCTGATAAGCCTGATAATAGTGGCGCCCCACTTTAACACTTGAAATTTCTTTTGTCCTGTTTAGCACCATGGCACTTATCTCTCCTTGCGCAGTAATACACTCAGAGTCGTAACTTAATCGGCTCTTTTTATCAGACTACAACAACTTTCCAAAAAATAATAGAGCATAATAAACATTGTGCAGAGTCAACTGCTAACCGATTAAAATAGAATTTACTTAACTCTGCTTAATTTAACAGTGTACTTCTCTATATTTCAGTTAGCGTTACTAACGCCAATCTTTCAAGGAGGAGTTGTTTGATGACTCACAGCAAAAAAATAATCAGTTTACTGCTCGTTATGGTGGTAACTCTATCCCTTTCTCTAGGCTTTAATAGGCAAGATCTGCTTGCTGAAGCAGAAGAACCCTGGGAAATCGCTCTCAAAAATAAGTACTTTAATTATGATGTGACAGATGCCGCTACTGAGGCTTCCAGCCATCTACAAGGTATTTGTGTAGATGACGAGATGAAATATGCTTACTTATCCTACACTGATACGCTCTTAAAACTTGACCTTGCCAGCGGTGAAGTGGTTGGCAGTGTTTGCGACTTTGGACCTGGTAGCATTACCGCTGAAGGCGGCGCGCACATCGGTTGTCTGGCTTATTATAACGGTAAAGTTTACGGCTCTTTGGAATATAAATCTCCAGGTAAAAAATTCTTCCTGGTTGTCTTTGATCCCAGCAAGATAACGGAAATTGGCATGAGCTTCCAGGATATGGAAGAAGGTGTCGACGCAGTATTACTGGCAGAGCCTACCGCTGACTTTAGAGATCCTTTGAATGACGAGCCAAGCAGTGACGATGGCACAGCGGTAAACAACGATCCTCTGGGACACAGATTTGGTTGTTCCGGTATTGATGGTGTAACTTTTGCCAGATTACCTGGAGATGATAGTGATAAAATTTACTGCCTCGTTGCCTACGGCATTTTCGCAAATGGTGAAGAGTGGCAGCAGCGTTATGACAACAATTACAACATAATTCAGGTTTATGATCCAGAGATGTTTGATGAACACTACGATCCTGAGACTGGCGAAGGCGACAGCGTATTACGACGTTTTGTTTATGAGCGTGGTATAGATATGAGTTTTGAAGAAAACGAAGCCTTGAATGCGGTCGACACATATTACGTTTGGACCGGTACTACCACGTGGGGTTGCCAAAATCTGGAAGCCGAAAGAGACAGCAGGGACATTGTGCTTTATACCTACAGTACACCTAAGAAAGGCTGGGAAAAGTGGAGTCAGGCAGATGCCGCCTTTGTTATTGATGGTGAGGCAGGCTATGAGCTGAAGGAGCTGGAAGTCGGACAAAGCAATAAAAATTCTGACCAAGAAATTCGCGAAGCTGCTTTGTCTAAGGCTGATTGCTATAAAGTAGATGGCATATTCCCAGAAGTCAAACATTTATCTTTGAAGTGCATCTGCGGCGAAGATTGCCAGGCCCAAGAATGGGCTGATACCGGATACAACACTATGGTCTGTGGTGCTGTTATTGATGGATCAACCGCAACCTTTGGCATTGTTTCCTTAGGCAATGACTATTACTTTATGGCCCATGATAAATATCAAATGTCACTTTTCCAAAGAGACGAGAACTTTAACTTCACTCTGGTTGGAGAGAAGTAAGTAAGTCACCAGTAGCTTAAGATTGTCCGTGAAAAACCCCCCACAAGCCTTTGTCTGTGGGGGGTATACCACGTTCATATATTTAAAATTAAAAACCCCGTAACCGTTGCGGCTACGAGGTTTCAACATGGTCGGAGTGACTAGACTTGAACTAGCGGCCTCTTGCACCCCAAGCAAGCACTCTACCACCTGAGCTACACCCCGAAACACTCTGACTATTATAGTGGCAAATTTTTAGTTGTCAAGTTTATATTGATTCGCGAGAATTCAGTTAATGATAGTATGGTGCTAGTTGAAAGTGAGGTATTGGTTATGCTGAGTTATACTTTTCTTGGCCATAGTGGTTTCTTATTTGAATTCCCCCGTTTTTTCCTGCTTGTCGACTATTTTAAGGACGAGGCAAGGATGATGGATTCCATACAAAATGACCCACGTCCTTTATTATGCCTGGCGACGCACAGCCATCAGGATCATTTTAATCCGGATATCCTGAGTTTTAAGCATAATGCCGGCATCTATTATGTGCTTGATGAGAGCTGCAAGCATTCCTGGTCGAAGAAGAATTGGGGACTCTATTCTGACTATCCTTTGTTGTGGGTAAAAGCGGGCGAACAGTTAGATCTGGGCGAGGCTTTAGCCAAACTCAGGCCTGAGGAAGAGGCGGCTCGAGCTTTTGAAGGATTAAGACTTTCTTGCTATAAATCTACGGATGAGGGCTCAGCATTTCTTTTTGAATATCTTGGAGAGCTGCTTTTTCATGCGGGAGATCTCAATGATTGGGATTGGCAAGATGAGGATTCGCCAGCCATGGAACTCGCTTTTAGAAAATCTTTGCTTTCCCTGCATGACGATTTGCGTAAACGCCGGATAGACTATGCCTTTTTTCCGGTAGATGAGCGATTGGGGCAAACTTGTTTTAAGGGCCCTAGTTACTTCCTGGAACATTTCCAACCGCGTCACTATATACCCATGCATAATTTTGGCCAAAATCTGGCACAAGCGGAGTTGCGAGCGGTCTATGAGGGAAATCCAATCAGCGATATCCAGGGCGCGCTAAAACCCGGAACAAGAATATTGACAGTCGAATAAGTAACGTCTTGTTTAGCAAGACTAATTCTAGTGCTTGTATTGCCGAGCTATAGCTTTACCGGCTAAGTAACCACTGGCGAAAGCAAACTGTAAGTTAAAACCTCCACACTGTCCATCTATGTCGAGACATTCTCCCACGAAGTGTAGTTGGGGGAGTTGTTTCACAGAAAAGTCGTGGGCTTTGACTTGATTAAGAGCGATTCCTCCGGTAGTGGCCATGGCCTCTTGATAGCTGGCCAAGTGTTGAAGAGGCCAAAGCTGTTTGTTGATGTCCTCACAGAAATATTGCCAGTCTACCTTGTGAAGATACTTTGCTTTTTGTTTCAGTAGGTGCTGGCTTCGTTTGCTAAGCAAATTCTCATCCGTGAAGAATTTAACTAAGCGCTGCGGCAAAAGCTCCGTTAATAGATTCTTGAACTGCTTGTCGAGACTTTTGGCTTGCCAGTTTTCCAGAACCTCAAGGTCTGAGTTTATAAAGCTTATTTGTATTGCCAGGGGAAGCTTTGGTTCTCTCGCGGCGTAACGCGACAGATCTAAAGCCAGAGGCCCAGAAAGGCCTTTATGAGTAAAAAGCAGATCTCCACTGATAACCGGAGAGTATTTCTTACGGGGAGTTTTGCTGCTTAAATCAGACATGCTGAGATGAGGACGATTTAGAGAAACTAAGGAGCCTGTTACAGAGCTAAGGCTTAAACCGGCCAGGTCTTGGCCTCTAACTTGACTGTAGTTGATATATAGGGGAGCCATGGCAGGACCGGTAGTTTGTAATTTAAGGCCTAATTCCAGAGCTAATTGATAGGCGAATCCCTTTGAGCCAGTCTTGGGATAAGACCGGCCACCGCTTGCTACAACCAGATTTTCTCCACTAAAGATTTTTCCGGATTTGGTTTTGACTATAAAGTGTGGTGACGGTGTAGTATTGCCGACTTGATCCCACTTGACTTGAGTTACTTCTTCTCGGCATTTTAGATTGATCTTTGCTTGCCGCAGTTGCTCCTCGAGGCAAAGTAAAACGTCCAGAGCGCGGTTAGAGCGAGGATAGACCTTGTTGCCTTCATGGGTCAGCTCAAGACCGGCTTCTTTGAAAAAATTACACAAGGCTTGAGGGGGGAGGGCGCGCAAAGCGGGGGAGACAAATTTTTCCTGACCATAATAGTGTCTTGCTAGGTCCTCAATCTCCAGGTCTTGCGTTAAATTGCAGCGGCCATTACCTGTGAGTAACAGCTTGGCTCCTGGTCTAGGGTTAGTTTCCAGAAGCAGGATATCTGAAGCTTGGAGTCCATGCGTTGAGGCTGACAGAGCTGTGCCCATGCCACTAGGGCCGGCTCCGATGATGATCAATTTAAAGATTTTCCTGTTGTTTGCCATGGCTTCATTATAAACAAAAGCACCACCCAGAAGAGTGGTGCTGATTACAAATAGCTTTGCCTTTTTCCGGCCAGGTCTATTTATTGTTTTCTACGATTGCGTCCTTGATTTCTTCGACGTTCCTGCCACTGAAACCGGTCCACATTTTGATCACTTCACCTTGCTTGAGCAGGACAAAGTGAGGGATGCCTTGTACTTTGTATTCAGAAGATACGTCGTTGGGTACTAAGTCAGCGTTGAGCTTAAGCACTTGCACTTCGTCAAGATGGTCAGCCGCAATCTTGTCAACTACCGGAGATGCCTGCATGCAAGGTCCGCACCAGGGAGCCCAGAAGTCGAGCAGTACAACGTCTTGCTCTTTCAGCCAGGCACTGAAGTCTTCTGGTTTCTCAAAGCCCATATCCTGGAATACCTGGCTTTTATCTTCTTTGGTAACTACCTTTTGGTAGGCTACGTCTTCAGATAACTCCTCCGACACTTTTGCGTCTGATTTTTCTTCTGACTCGGTATCTTTAGCTTCGGTTTCTTTATCAGCCTCTGACTCTGTGACCTTGGTGTCTTCTTGGTTTTCTTCAGCTGATTCGGTTGCCTCATTCTCTACTGCAGCTGTGGTTTCTTTAGAAGCAGAAGTAGTTGTGGTATCAGGCTTCTTGTTGCCGTCAGCACAAGCCGCAAAAAGGCTACCACTTACTAAAAGCGCTACGAACAGAATGAGAAGTTTATGTTTTTTCAAAATAAATTTACCCTTCCTTTCAATAACTTAGGTTAAAAACAACCCGAGTTTGAATGTTACTTATGATCTTACCCGGGTTGAGAGCAATAATCAGTAACTTAAGTTTACTAATCCTCAGAACTGACTTCTTCAAGCTCTACTCGGTGGAAATACATCTTGATGCCTTCTACCTCGAAAGACAGCTTTTCCTCTGCCAAATTGGCTTCCAAGCTGCTGCCATCTTCAAAGAGGTAGTAGACACCATCTTCATTCAGCCAGAGCGCGGGGGGATAAGACTCACCGTCTTGATAGCTCAGGAATGTGCCATCCTCCAGGAACTCATATGTTACTTCAATACCTAAAGCGCTGGAGGGGAAGTAGTTTTCGTCAAAACTAAAACTGTCAAAGACCCAAGTGCCTAAGATCGGATCTTCCGGATCGGCGGCTACCGCTTCTTCAGGAATAGCGACTTTACTTTCTACGATACTTACCAGTTGATCAAAGAGATCTGCGTTTTCTTTGATCTTAGCCTGGTTGCCTAAAACAATGAGATTGTTTCCTTCCTGCATGGCGGCTTTTATAGCTTCACCATATGCCTTGATGTCTTCGAGTTTTGTGCCCAGTACTTCTTGAGCTTCCTTAGCATAGTAATCGTTGCTGAAGCCGTTGATATAGCGGTAAGCTACCTGGCTAGCTGCATCTGCTCCGGGCACAGGGTAGGCTTTGAAGTAGCCGATAATGACTTGTTCTAAGTCTTCCTCACTGAGGTCCAGGTCGTTGAGAAAATCACCCATATTATCAAAGGCTTCAACGGTTTCTCTTAAATTGGGGTCGGAGTAGGAATAGGCAGCGAAGTTACCATAATTATCGATGAAGGAGTAAGCTCCATAAGCACCGCCCTTGGCACGTAGTTCCGGATACAGATAGAGGTTATCTAAGACCAGGGTAACTACATTGCGACTGCCATTTAGTTCGGTGTAATCGCTGAGCTTGGCTGCCTTAATCACGTAGTTGGAGCCGCTGTTGACACTGATACCCTCATTTAATTTTTGAGCCGTAACGTCAAATTGTCCATTTTCCAGTTCTGCTGCCGGTAGACGGTCAATCAGGGCCGTTAAGCTGGCTTTTACGTTGGTAAAGTCACTCTCTGCGCCAGCCAGACCTACAACCAGGTTAGGAGTATTGAAGATTTGTTTGCTTACTGCTTCTAATTTGTCTAAATAGGGTTGAGGATTTTCAGCGAAATTGCTGTCTACCTCCTGGATAAAACGCAGGTAATCCAGTCCACTATATTGTTCTCTGTAGGCAAAAACAGGGTCAAAATAGGAGCGCACTCTTTGTATACCCAAGCCGATAGCGTTAGATGAAGCACTTGTTTCCATACCGTTGCGTAGAGCTTTGATCTGCTCGCCAATCCACTTGGTGTCTTCAAATTTAGTGCGCAGGCTGATCTCTTCAATCAAGTCCAGCATTTGATCAATGTTTTCCGTAGTGGCGGAAGCTGCGACTTCAAAGCGAGAGTCAAGCGCTGCGGTATCTTTGTGAGCGGCGTCAGAAGGGGTGAAGCTTATACCGCCAGTGTAGCTAAGCACGGCTTTTTCCAGATCGCCCTTACTGTAGTTTTCCGTATCCAGTGTACCCAGTAGATAGGAGAGCAGGCCCACATAGGGTAAGTCTTCTTCTGGAACTACTGAGAGATCAAACTGTAGATCCAGGTAATTGATACCACCGGTTACTTGCGGAGAAGTCACCAGGGTGTATTTATCTAATTGTTCTGCTTCGAAAGGCAGAAAGTTAATATCGGGTTCGATCTCTGAAAGTTTTAGGCTGGGCAGATTGTAATCAGCCTCGTCAAAGACCGGCTTATCACGCAGATCTTCGCTATCCGCTACCAATTGCGCTAATTCTTCTTCCGACAGGGAGGCCTTGTATTCTGCTAACTTATCTGCAGTTTCTTGAGCCACTTGGGCTGCCAGACCTTTTTGAGGTTCCAGGATCAGAAGGCTGGAAGTGGGATTATCGAGGATTTTTTCCTGAATGTATTGCTCATATTCACCAGTATCTACTTTGGCACGCAATGCATCAAAGATTTCGGTGAATTTAAGATAGGCCAGAGGGTCACCACCATAGTTATAGGAATCCAGTATGAGCTGCAGGTAGTCCATACCCTTCAAACCGTTAGTGCCGTTAGCTTCACGATAGGAAAGGTCCAAGAAATTAATGATGGCCATGATATTGTCTTTATCCAAACCTTCCTCCACGGTTTTCTGGATCGTTTCTTCTACGATTTGGACAAAGTCATTTTTTTGGTCGGTATTGGCATTGAGAACCGCGACACCCAGGGTGTTTTGATTAAAAGCCAGGCTGAAGGAACCGGACTGCGCGCCGATACCTGCATCAAGCAAGGCTTCTTTTACAGGAGCTGAGCTGGAGTCAAATAGTGTATAGGAGAGGACAATGTTAGTAAAAGTGTCATTTACATCACCGCCGTCACCGGTAAGGTAGTTAAGCGACATATAAGTTTGTCCGTCTTCGCTGGCCTCATCGTCCAAATTATAGTAGACCACTTGCTCTCTGCGTTCGGCGAAAGGCTCTTGCTTCTCATATTCGACCGTGCTTTCCGGTTTATCAAAATGACTGAGATAGTCTTCATCAATATGTTCCAGATAAGTGTCGATATCTAAATCACCGTAAAAGTACAAGAGAGCGTTACCAGGAGAGTAGTAGCTTTGGTAAAAATCCTTGAATTCTTCATATGACAGGTCGGGGATATACTGAGGAACGCCACCAGAATTGTAACGGTAGAAAGTGTCGGGATAGATGGAGGCCAGAGTCTCAAAGAGGAAGTTCCTCATGGGGTCTGATAAGGCGCCTGTCATCTCATTGTAGACAACGCCGTTGTAGGTTAGATCATCTTCCGGCGAAAAGATCTCGTAGCGCCATCCTTCACGATCGAAAAACTTGCGGTTTTCCAGGATCATGGGGAAGAAAACTGAATCCAGGTAAACATCAGTTAAATTGTAGAAATCCTGAGGGTCGCGGCTGGCGATGGGAAAGATCGTCTTGTCAGGATAGGTCATAGCATTCATGAAAGCGTTGGTCGACCGGGAGTTCATGTCGGTAAAAATATCATCTGACTTATATTTACGCGAACCGCCCAGAACGGCGTGCTCCACAATATGCGGAGCGCCGGAATTGTTGCTCATTTTAGTCTTAAAACAAGCAGCAAACACTTTAAAGGGGTCTTCATTTTTTAGCCAGAGCAGGTGTGCTCCGGATTTTTCATGCTCATAGAGATACGCAGTTGAAGAGATGTCAGGTAATTCTTCTTCACGTAATAGCTTAAAACCATGCGTGAGTTCGGATGGCTTTTCTTCTTCAGCTAAAGCCTGTTCAGATGGTACAAACAGGCCCAAAAGCAGAGTTAGAATCAACATAAGAATAACTAAACTTCTATGCATTTCGTCCTCCTTTTGATGATTGCACAGCAAATCATAGTTGCTTTAGGTAATATTTGACGTTGATTACCTAATTAGCTCAGTATATGGAAGCGTTTTTTTGCCGTCAAGAGAAGATAAGTTAGATTACTATTAGTTGATAAGCTGAAAAAAGAAGTCAATTTGACAGAGAATAGTCTCTCTGCTATTATTAGTCAGCTTGCACAGGGGAGTGGCTCAACGGTAGAGCAACGGTCTCCAAAACCGTGGGTTGCGGGTTCAAATCCTGTCTCCCCTGCCAGTTTTCTGAGGTGTCTTAATAGGACACCTCTTTTTTTATGATCTGAGGTGGTAAATTTCACCGCAGAGTCTACAGACCCGCGTTACAGAACTGCAACTTGCTAATAAAATCCCTATGCTATACTTTTTAACGATATTTAAGGTGATTAGGAGCAGTATGAATAGTAAACTGTCAGGCATTAAGATCTATACAGACGGCGCCTGCTCAGGAAACCCGGGACCAGGGGGCTGGGCAGCTGTGCTCTTGTTTGGCGAGCATGAAAAAGAGCTTTCCGGTTTCGTTCCAGATACCACTAATAACCGCATGGAATTGTTGGCGGCTATCAAAGGATTACAGGCTCTTAAACAACCTTGCGTGGTGGATCTGTATAGTGACAGTGCTTACTTAGTCTCAGCTTTTAACGAAGGTTGGCTGGAAAACTGGCAGCGTAAAAACTGGAAGAATGCTGCTAAGCAGCCCGTAGCCAATGTTGATTTATGGAAACAGCTCCTGGATTTGAGTAATAGACATGAAGTCACCTGGCATAAGGTAAAAGGCCACAGTGATAATGTCTATAACAACCGTTGTGATGAGTTGGCAGTTACGGCCATTGAGCAAGGTCAGGCCAAGGCCAAAGCGAATTTGGCAACTGGGGATCTGCAAGAAAAGATTCTGTCTGATGAATTGTTATATGCCGGCAGAATATTGGAATTGCACCGTTATAGCGTATCTTTAGTCAATAATGACCTGAGCACGCGTGAAGTAGTTCGTCATTCCGGCGGAGCAGCCATAGTTGCTCTGACCGATGAGCAGGAAGTTATCATGGTAACTCAGTTCAGGCTGGCTATAGCTAATGTACTCTTGGAGCTTCCTGCCGGTAAATTGGAAAAAGATGAGGATCCCTTGCTCTGTGCTCAGCGTGAGCTTTCTGAAGAAACCGGCTATCAGGCTAAAAACTGGAAGAAACTGGGAGCAGTCTACCCCACACCGGGCTACAGTGATGAGCTGATCCATATTTTCCTGGCACGAAACCTCCATGCGGGTAAGCAGCATCCGGACGATGATGAGTTCCTGCGCGTGCAAAAACTAAGATTGACGGATATTGATTCGTATCTGAAGTCCGGCGACATATTAGATGCCAAAACGGTACTAGGTCTTACTTTAGCTCAACGCTACCTGACTGAGGAGGTCCGTTAATTTGTCTAAGCCACAAAGCAATAAGGATAATAATTCGGAAGAGAAGCTGAGCACTCAATCCGAGCTAAATACTATTCTTTGGTTAGCAATGGGACTTTTGCTCGCTTTTTTTATGTGGGCTCCGGAAACGCTTACTGGTGTGGTGGGTGACTTTATTTCCAAAACAGCTTATGGACTGTTTGGTACTTTAGCTGCTCTTTTGCCCGTCCTTTTTGTTTACCTGGCTGCTGAGTCCTATTGGCAACGCACAAAAACGACTACGGGAAAGCGCAAGATTTATATCTTGATTACTCTCTATTTTATAAGTCTTTTAATTTCTTTGTTAACTTTGCAGCCAGAAAAAGTGTTTCTACACGCGCAAACAGAAGGTCGTGAATCTGCCTGGCAGGCCATGAAGAGCTTATGGCTCTCAGGAGAAAATCCAGATCTTGTTTCTCAATCCTCATTTTGGACCGGTGGATTGGCAGGCGGTCTTAGCGCGCTATCTTTGAGAAGGGTGATCGGCTTCAGCGGTAGTCTGATCGTTACGATCAGTATGCTGTTGGCCATGGGGATTTTGACTTTTGGTATTTCCTGGAAATCTACTCTGCTTAATACGGCCCAAGGTGTATCTTCTACAGGGAAAAAACTAAAAGATGGCTGGCAAAATTTTAGAGACAAGCAAAAAAATAAACGGGAACAAGCAGCAAGAGATTCGGGGGAGGGAACCATGTTAGAAGATAATAAGCAAAAACCAGAAAAAGATAAACAAGACCAGGAAGTCGCTGAACCAGGCTTCAGCTTCCAATTTCCTGATGGAAACTGGTTACAACAAGAACCCAATCAGCCAGTGGACAATATCCCGGCTGATGACTTTGGAGAGCCGCTAGTAGAGTCTCCGGCCAGCCCACTTGATTTTTCTCCTGCCATGCCAAAAGAGAAAATTAGCTTAACCGAACCTCGACCTTTAAGCCTGGGTTGGGATAACGATTTTGGTGAGCCAGAGACAGATAATGAGCCGGTGATTCGTAGTGCTTATATACCACATAAAAATATTTACTATCCCAGTAAAAAAGTAGAGTACACTGTATCTGCTGTAACACCGTCCGAACAAGTGACAGAGCTTGCTGACGAGAACACAACGAGTTCTAGTTCGCCTGTGTCTACTGAAGATAAGGATAAATTAGCCGATATCGCTGCCAGAATTGGCGAAGGTGATGATGTCCTGGAAGATTTAGCGGGCAGAGAAGACTGGGAAGACCGAAGCGCCAGCTCAGATAAGCCTCTACCCAAGGCTAAGATAAAAAAAGGTCAGCTGAGTTTCTTCGGCGAGTATTTACCACCGCCGACAGATATTCTGATTGCCGATGATCGTCTGAATAAAGAGTCTGACAAAGAAGAGATTCGTCTCTTGGGTGCTAAGTTAGAGCAAACTTTAAACGATTTTGGCGTTGATGCAAAGGTGGTAAACTTCATTACTGGACCCACAATTTCCCGTTTTGAGGTAAGACCGGGCCCCGGTGTTAAAGTTTCTAAAATTGTTAACCTGGCAGATGATATAGCATTGGCTTTGGCAGCTACGTCTATTCGTATAGAGGCTCCTATTCCTGGTAAATCTGCTGTGGGTATTGAGATTCCCAACAAAAAGACCCAGGCGGTACGTCTTCGTGACCTTATAGAATCAGACAATTTTATCCATGAGAACAAGGGCTTGGTGGCGGCTCTGGGACGTAATATCCAGGGGGACCCTTTGCTTTGTGATCTCTCTGCCATGCCTCATCTGTTGATAGCAGGGGCTACCGGCTCGGGTAAATCGGTCTGTATCAACTCCATTCTTATTTCGCTTCTTTATAAGGTTTCACCTAAGGACCTGAGAATGGTCATGATCGATCCCAAAGTAGTGGAATTGAGTGTTTATAACGGCATCCCACATCTTGCGGCGCCGGTTGTCACAGACCCCAAGAAGGCCTGTGGCGTTTTGGACTGGGCGGTCACTGAGATGGAACGCCGTTATAAACTATTTGCGGACAATTCGGTAAGAGACTTCAAGGCTTACAACCAACTAGTAGCTCAGGATCAGGTAGAAGGAGGAGAGCATTTACCTTACATACTTATTGTTATTGATGAGCTCTCTGACTTAATGCTCACTTCTCCCAAGGAGATAGAAGATGCCATCGCTCGCTTAACCGCTATGGCGCGCGCGGCAGGCATCCATTTGATTATTGCTACTCAGCGTCCCTCGGTGGATGTTATTACCGGCGTGATCAAGGCGAATATCCCTTCTCGTATCTCTTTTGCTGTAGCTTCACAAGTAGACTCGCGCACCATCTTGGATATGGCCGGAGCAGAAAAACTGCTCGGTAAAGGTGACATGCTCTATTATCCACAGAATGCTTCCAAACCTTTGCGCGGACAGGGTGCTTTTGTGACCGACCACGAAGTGGAAAGAGTAGTATCCTATTTAAAGAGTAACTACCAAAAAGACTACAATGAAGACTTGGAACGTCAGTTGGAACTGGCTGGCTCAGGCGGTAGCAGCGGTGCTGGTACGGCAGCGACTGGCTCAGCGGATGAGGAAGATGAGCTGCTCTATGACGCTCTGCAGACTGTCATGGACAACGAGTACGCTTCTGTTTCGCTCTTACAAAGACGCTTGAATGTAGGTTATCCGCGAGCTGCGCGCTTGGTAGACACCATGCACGAAAGAGGCTGGATCGGCCCGTTCGAAGGCAGTAAGCCGCGTAAAGTCTTGCTTACAGCCGAAGAAGCCCGGGAAATCATTGAGCTTAACTCTTAGCGGTAATGCGGAGTATTTGACCACTGCTAGGCGGTTGTAGTCTGGTAATTTGGCAAAAAAATCAATAATATAGTAAGAAATATGAGCTGGAAGCAAGCTGCTTTTTGCGCTTGCTTAGCCAGGAGGAGGATCAAATGGATTTACTAAAAGGAAAGCCCGTCGCAGATAAATTAAAAGCGGAAGTCAAAGATCGCATTGCTGAGTTAGAGAGCCAGGGTAAGAGAGTGCCTGGTCTCGTATTTATTAGAGTAGGTGAAGGTCAAGATTCTGCTTCCTATCTTCGTAGTATTGAAAAACAGGCCGTAGCCGCCGGTATGAACTTTAAGAAAGAAGAGATCGCTTCCAGCCAGACGGAAGCAGACCTGGTTAAAGTTATCGAATCCTATAATGCTAACCCGGAAATTGATGGTATTATCTGCAGCATGCCTTTACCGGACCATATGGATGCCAATAAGATCCGCAATCTTATCTCTCCAGAAAAAGACGTAGAGGCTCAAAGCCCTATTAATGCAGGCAGACTGCTCTTGGGCACTAATAACGTTTATCCCTGCACTCCGGAAGCTGTGCGTCAGATTCTTTTACATTATGGTTATCCCTTGGAAGGTAAGAACTGCGTTATCCTGGGACGCTCCAACATTTTAGGTAAGCCCCTGGCTCTGATTATGCTGGAAGAGAACTGCACAGTAACGGTTTGCCACTCCCGCACTAAGGATCTGCCCGCGATCGCTTCTAAAGCTGAGATTCTGATTTCCTGCATGGGACGCGCGAAGATGGTTGACCATACTTACACTAATCCTGATCAAATTGTAGTGGATGTAGCTATCAATGTAGACGAAAATGGCAAGATGTGCGGCGATATTGACTTTGACGATGTAGAAGGCAAAGTCAGTGCTATTACCCCGGTTCCAGGTGGAGTAGGCCCTGTGACCAACGCTATCCTGATGCTCAATACCCTGGCTTGCTATCAAGGCTAAGTGTTACTGCGCTTTTGTCCCAGGCAAGCTAACTGAGAGTTTCTAAGACAAAGCTTTGGAACTCAATGAGGTGTGGCTATGCAAGTTAACAATTCACCCGCAGCAGGCGGCCCTTCAGGGGCTGCCTCCGCTTTTGCGGCAAAATCTTATATTGAAACGGCCATGATCTTGGCTACCGGTGATGAAGTGCTTTCCGGCATTACGCTGGACACCAACAGCCATTATTTAGCCCAAGTCCTATTTGGGCTTGGCATCAAACTGGTAGAAGTCAGACAAGTTGGTGATTCACAGAAAGCACTGGTAGCAGCAGCTAAAGAAGGATTTGATAAGGTCGACCTGCTGATCAGTATCGGAGGCCTTGGCCCGACAGAGGACGATCTGACTATGGTTGCCTTAGCTGACGCGGCAGGTTTACCTGTTTATCGCGACGAGAAGGTTCTGCAGGGCATCAAGGACTATTTCGAGTCTAAACAAAGGACCTGCACACCCAATAACTATAAGCAAGCGGACTTTCCTGTAGGCTCACACATCTTAGCTAACGATCATGGTACGGCTTGTGGGGCCTTAGCTCCTTTTAGCTGGCAGGGAAGGACCAAATACCTGGCGCTCTTGCCCGGGCCTCCGTTCGAACTGCGACCCATGGCAGATAATCACCTGGCACCCCTTTTACGCGCTTATGTTCACACCAGCTATCGAGACCAGATTTTCCGCGTATTTGGCTTGGGAGAATCACGTGTTGAATATGTGTTACAGCCGATTATTCATCGTTATGGGGAGTTGAAGATAGCTACCTACGCTTCCGGAGGAGTGGTCCTGGTTCTCTTGAGGGAGCTTACTTTAGGACCAGAACCCAGCGAGACTTTCCTGGCTTGCGCTGAAGAAATAAGAGGCTTGCTTGGCAATTTTATCTTTAGTGAGGACGATCTCAGCCTGGCAGCGCGTGTATTTGAGCTATTAAAGACTAGAGAACTAACCATTTCTTTTGCTGAGTCTTGTACGGCCGGTTTGCTTTCGGGAGCTTTGGGCGCTATCCCTGGGGCTTCAGAAGTATTCAAAGGTTCTATTGTCTCTTATTCCAATGAAGTAAAGATACGGCAGCTAGGCGTAGATCCAGAAATTCTTACCAAAGAAGGTGCCGTTAGCGAAGCTTGTTGCCTAGCTATGTTAAGAGGGGTGAAAGAACGTCTGGATACACAAATTGCTGTCTCGATAACTGGCATAGCCGGTCCTGGCGGAGGCAGCGAAGAAAAACCGGTTGGTACAGTTTGGATAGGAATTGCTTACCAGGAAGTAGAAAAAGCTCTTTGCTATCGCTTTAGCTCCGATCGCGCACAAGTCCAGCGTATGAGTGTTTTGACTGCTCTGGATTTAGTCAGACGTATGCTTTTGGACTTGCCGTTGCGTGAGGACGTTCCGACTGACAGACAGTAAAACAAGCAAAATAGTCGTAAATTGTCTTAAGTTGACGCGTGAAAGAATTTGCACCAGGTCAGGCCATAGCCTATAATTTGACCAGTGAAAAGTTTACGCACATTTTTACCCATGAAAGGAAATGATATATGGCAAGGAAAAAATCTTCCGGCAAATCCAGCCAGCAAGTTGAACCTGTAAGCAATGACGAGCGCAAAGCTGCATTGGATCTTGCGCTTAAGCAGATAGAAAAACAATTTGGTAAAGGAGCAATCCAGATCTTAGGCGAAGCTGAAAGAGAAGAGATCGCTTCCATTTCTACTGGTGCTTTGGCTTTAGATGTAGCTTTGGGCATTGGTGGTATTCCGCGTGGCCGTGTTACTGAGATCTACGGCCCAGAATCTTCCGGTAAAACGACTCTGGCCCTGCACTGCATCGCTGAAACTCAACGTGAAGGCGGTATCGCGGCCTTTATCGATGCGGAGCATGCCTTAGATCCCAATTATGCCGAGAGAATCGGTGTAGACCTGGACAGCCTTATCGTATCGCAGCCGGATAACGGAGAGCAGGCCCTGGAAATTACCGAGTCCCTGGCTCGTAGCGGCGCGGTAGATCTTATCGTGGTTGACTCCGTAGCAGCTCTGGTACCAAAAGCAGAGATTGACGGCGAAATGGGTGATTCCCTGCCCGGACAACAGGCACGTTTGATGTCCCAGGCTTTGCGTAAGTTGGCCGGCGTCTTAGGTAAATCTGATACGGCAGTAATCTTTATCAACCAGTTGCGTGAGAAGATCGGCGTAATGTTTGGCAGCCCCGAGACTACAACTGGTGGCCGAGCATTAAAATTCTATTCTTCAGTGCGCTTGGATGTTCGTCGTATTGACTCCATCAAGGATGGTACGCAGACCATTGGTAACAGAACGCGTGTAAGAGTGGTAAAGAATAAGGTTGCCCCGCCTTTCAAAGAAGCGGAATTTGATGTTGTTTATGGCAAAGGCATTTCCGAAAGCGGCTGTATACTCGACATGGCTTCTGATTTGGACATCATTGATAAAAGCGGTTCCTGGTACTCCTATAAGGATGAGAGAATGGGACAAGGCCGTGAGAATGCCAAACAATGGTTGGAAGAAAGACCGGAAGTGGCTCAGGAAATTCGCGACCGCGTCTTAGAGTACTATGAGCCGGAAGTAGATGAAGATGACGAAGAAGCCGAACCCGAGGCAACTGAGTCAGCTGAGGTCAGGAAATCTTTACCGGATGACGTAGATGACCTACTTAACCTTGATATCTAATGGCTGAGCCCGGTAAGAGCAAAGCAGAACGCCTGGCACAGGCCAGAGCTATTATAGAAAAATATGAGGCAAACTCGCGGGATATTACAGTCCACGAGGAATCTTATCATGTAAGCCCCGATGATAAAGAAGCATTTCAAAACGGCAGATTTATCGCTCTAAGTTATATTGGTATAGATAAGGGTAAGAGCACTGGACAGGTGCGCAACAAGTTGCGTACTAAAGATTTACCAGATGATTTGATTGAACAAGTCATCGTCAGTCTGAAAACCGATGATTATCTTGACGATCGCAGGGCATGTGGTAAAATTGCCCGCCGCCACCAAGGTACGCGAGCTAAATCTCGCCGTTATCTGAGAGAGCTCTTTATTAAACAGGGGGTAGATCCTAAAGTAGCAGAAGCCTACTTGGAAGAATTACCGGAAGATCAGAAATCAATTCTGGAGCTTATACCTGGATCTATACCTGGAGATCCACGTGAATACCAACGTTTACTGAGGAGACTCCAGTCAAGAGGCTATTCCTACAACACCATTCGCCAAGCTATGCGACAACAGGAGGACTGATGGTCCATACTTTTTATCTTTTGACTTTAGGCTGCGCTAAAAATGAAGTTGACGCGGAGGCTATGAGTTCACTGCTTCGCGCAGATAATTACACTTTAGTTGAAGACCCCGCCGAAGCGGATTTTTTAATTGTCAACACCTGTGGCTTTATTGAAGCCGCTAAACGAGAGGCCATCGATGCCATCTTGGATCTGGCTGAGATTAAGCAAGAGCGTCTTGATAAGGGAGAAAAAGCCTATCTGGTAGTTACCGGCTGCCTCAGCCAACGCTACCCCGAAGAGATCCGAGAAGAGTTGCCGGAAGTTGATCTGGTCTTAGGAACTGCAGAATACCAGCTGATTGCCGAAGAATGTCACAAGCTTTGGAAGCAAGGCAGTAACCAACATCTGCCTCAAGGCAGAGGTAGTTTGGAGCATCTTAAGACTTTACATATGCCGTCTACTGACCGGCCTTATGCCTACCTTAAGATATCCGAAGGCTGCTCTAATGGTTGCGCTTTTTGTGCTATCCCCGGAATCCGAGGTGGACAAAAGTCCCGTCCTATTGAGGAACTAGTTGCAGAGGCCACTTACTATGGCTCTCTGGGTTTTAAGGAGCTTATCCTTATAGCGCAGGACACCACACGCTACGGTAGTGACCTTTATGGCAAAAACAGCCTGGTAGATCTGCTTAAAGCGCTTCTCGCTATTCCGGATGTCCCGTATTTGCGCCTCATGTATGTTTATGGCGACAGCTTTAGTGATGAGCTAATTTATCTCATGGCCAGCGAGGAAAGAATCCTACCCTATCTGGACATGCCTATCCAGCATGCCTCGGACAGGATTCTCCATGCTATGAGACGGCGAGAAACCCAAAGTTACATGCGTGAGCTCTTCGGTAAACTCAGAGCTAATATACCGGGGCTCATGCTTCGTTCAACCGTTATGGTTGGCTTTCCGGGTGAAGAAGAAACAGATTTTGAGCAGTTACTGGCCTTCGTGGAAGAAATTCGCTTTGACCGTTTAGGCTCTTTTATTTTCTCGCCGGAAGAAGGTACTTTGGCTGCCAAAATGGAACAACAAGTTGATCCTAAGCTGGCACAAGAGCGCTATGATCGTTTGATGACGGTTCAGGCCCAAATAAGTGAGAACGCCAGCAAGGCGAGAATAGGAAAAAGCTATCCTATACTAATAGATGGCGTTGAGGAAAATGGCCCATTCTTCCTGGGACGCAGCTATGGTGAAGCGCCGGAGATTGACCCACAGATTTACATTTTGGCACAGAAGCCGGATCTGGAGATTGGTGATATAGTTGAGTGCAAGATTGTAGATGCCGACACTTACAGCTTAACTGCTTTAACGGTCGCGCAAGATTGGTAACTGAAACAATAGAGGAGAGCTACAAATGAATTTACCTAACAAGCTGACAATGCTACGTATTATTTTGGTAATCCCCCTGATGCTGCTTTTATTACCTCTGGGTGGTGGCGTCTGGGCCGAGTTTGTAGTTTCAGATACCGGTAGAGTCCTGGCGACGATTATTTTCATAGTGGCGGCTCTTACTGACTTTATTGATGGTCGGATAGCGCGTGCGCGTGGTCTGATCACCAACTTTGGTAAGCTGATGGATAGTTTAGCGGACAAGCTTTTGGTATTGTCCACCTTTATCGCCCTGACTCAATTAGGCAGAGTACATGGCTTGATCGTCGTGATCATACTGGCACGTGAGCTTCTGGTAACCGGTATAAGACAAGTAGCGGCCGCTCAAGGCACGGTCATCGCGGCAGGAAAGTTTGGAAAATGGAAGGCTGCCTGCCAGATGTTTACTTTAGTCTACCTTTTACTGGAACCACTATTTTTTATGCCTGCACCTGGTAAGACAGTAGCTACCAGCCTTTTCGGTGATATTCTCCTGGCTCTAACTATTGTCTTAACTGTACTTTCGGGTTTAGACTATGTCCTTAAGCACAGGGACTTGTTTTCAGACAAATAAGCCAGTATATTTTAAGATAGCTTAATTTTCTGTAAGTCTGCCAAGACGCAAGATCTGAAAATAGGTGTCAACTAACATACAAGAAGTTTATATAAGTGATTTGGAGGAAAATAAACTTATGTCTCGTGAAGAAATTTTTAACAAGGTCAGCAATATTTTGTCTGAGGAACTGGGGATTGATCCCGAGAGCATTGATATGGATGCCAATTTTATCGAAGATCTCAATGCTGATTCCCTGGACATTGTAGATTTGATCGTGGAGATGGAGCATGAGTTTGATCTGTCTATTCCTGACGATGAAGCTGAACAAATCAAGACTGTAGGCGATGCCGTCAATTACATCGCTAACAACATCTAAACCATGGAAGCGGCTACCGCTAAATTTTTGCAAGAAGCGGGGCTTAGTTTTAATAGAAGCGATCTCTACGACACAGCCTTAACTCACAGTTCTTGGACTTTCGAACGTGGCCTGGACAAAAGTTGCTGTAATGAGCGCCTGGAGTTTTTGGGCGACGCTGTGTTAGAACTATTGGTTAGCGGCTATGTCTATACTTTAGAGCCACCACTGGCTGAAGGTCACATGACTAAGCTCCGCTCCTTACTTATCCGGGAAGAGACCCTGGCCAGAATGGCCCAAGATATCAACTTGGGTCAAGCTTTGCGTGTAGGTAACGGTGAGGAGCGTAGCGGAGGTCGAGATAAGGCCTCTAATTTAGCCAATGCTTTTGAGGCGCTTTTAGCTGCTATTTATCTAGACCAGGGCTTTGAAGCAGTTGGACGTTTTCTTGAGCCGCTGTTGGCACCGTATTTTGAACTGGCCCAACAGGGCAAACTCCGCTATGACTACAAAAGTAGCTTGCAAGAACTGGTACAAGCCTGGCCTGAAGTACCTCGCATTAGCTACCGTTTATTGAGTGAACTGGGCCCGCCTCACGCGAGAACCTTTTCCGTGGAACTCTGTTTAGACGATAAGCCTATCGCCACTGGTTCCGGTACCAGCAAGAAAGAAGCTGAGCAAGCAGCTTCAGCCCAAGCTTTAGTAATTTTGGAAAAGTAGCCTCTGTGTATGTACCTGCAAGCGATCGAGATTCAGGGATTTAAGTCCTTTCCCAAGCATCAATATATAGAATTCCATCCCGGGGTCACCGCGATCGTTGGCCCTAACGGCTGCGGTAAGTCTAACGTAACAGACGCCGTACGCTGGGTTTTGGGTGAGCAAAGCGCAAAGAGCATGCGCGGCGATAAAATGGAGGATGTCATTTTTAATGGCACCGATGCGCGTAAGCGCATGGCTTACGCCGAAGTTTCCATCCATCTTAATAATGCTGATCGCTCTTTAGAACGAGATCAGGACCTGGTTGTGATTACCAGGCGTTATTTTCGCTCAGGCGAAAGCGAATATCTGATCAATCAACAAAACTGCAGGTTAAAAGACATCCATCTGCTGTTGGCTGATACCGGCATTGGTAAAGATGGTTATTCTGTTATTGAGCAGGGACGGGTAGATGATATTTTAAGCGAGCGCTCCGAAGATCGACGTAAGATTTTCGATGAAGCTGCGGGCATCGTCAAATTCAAACTCCGTAAGACTGAAGCAGAGCAAAAACTGGCACGTACAGCTGATTCCTGGCAAAGGCTGGGAGATATTTTGCAAGAGATGGAGCGTCAGTTGAAGCCTCTGGCTCGACAAGCGGAAGTTGCCGAGCGCTATAAGCAGATATACGGAGAAGCACGTAATCTGGATATTTACCTTTCTATCGCCGAGATTAGCAAAGAAGAAGATCAGACTTTTGAACGCCAGGAATATCAAAGACAACTGGAGCAGGATCTGACAGAAATAGAGAAGGAACGAGAAGAAGTTTACCAGGAGCGTCAAGCGAGTCTCGAGCAACGTCAGTCCAGTGAAGAAACCAACGAAAAGCTCGCGGATGCTTTCAGGGAAGCTGATCGCCGTCTGGCCAGTTTAAAAGAAGAAGAAGTTCAAGCGGCTGAACGCCTGCGCTACGCGAGTGCGCGTCAAACTGAGATCAAAATCGCGCAGACTGACCTGGAAGCTAATAGTGGCAACCTAGAAGAAAAGCTTACGCGCCGTGAGCAGCACCGCAGTGATCTGCTGGAGCGCAAGCAACAATTGGCTACAGCATTATCTGCTAAAGAAGCTGAGTTTGCCGAATATAAGGCGCGTCTTGATGAAGCCGCAAAACTTAAAGAAGCTAAAACTAAACAGCTGTCTGACTTGCGCCAGCAATTATTTGATTTGCGCTCCTCTTCCTTTGCTAAACATAGTGAAGATACTCAGTTGGCCGAACGCGAAGCCGAACTAAAGCTAAGCATCGATAAAGAAGAAGCCTATCTTAAAGCCCAGACAACAATCTTGAGCAGTAAGCGAGAGGCTTTAACTCAGGCACAAATAGAAAAGGCTAAACTTGCAGAGGTGCTTCAGCTCAAGGCGAAGGAACTTGAAGCTAAAGCTCAGTCGCTTAGAGATAGTGAGAAATTCTTAACAGAATTCGCGCTGGAAGTAAAGCATAAGCAGTACCAGGCTGATACGTTGCGTAGACTTGAAGAAAACCAGGAAGGCTATCATCAGGCTGTGCGCTCCTTGTCACAAGCAGTAGAAAATGATCCATCCTTGGGAGAAGGTCTGCTGGGTCCAGTAGCTCAGCTAATCAGAGTAGATAAGAAGTATGAACTGGCGGTAGAGATGGCTCTGGGCGGAGCTATTCATAATTTAGTTACAGATACTGCCGTGACCGCGTCAAGGTTAATTCACTGGCTCAACGATACTCGTTCCGGTCGTGAAACTTTCTTGCCTTTAGACAAAATTGAGTATCGACGTTTAAGCCCTGGTGATCTTCGTTGGCTCAACGGAATGCCGGGTTTCCTGGGCTGTTTATCGGATTTTATAGAGGTCCCGAGCGAACTTGATCGTTTAGCGGCCTACTTAGGTGGCCGTTTAGTTTTGGCTGAGGACCTGGATTGCGCAATGAGGATGGCACAACGTTCCGGTCAGTCGCTGCGTATCGTAACACTTGCTGGCGAGATCATTAATCCTGGCGGATCTATGACCGGTGGTCAAAGGAAAAAGGCCCTGTCGGGTTTACTTTCACGTAGCCAGGATATTCAAAAACTGGAAGAAGAAATCCAGAACATAACTGCCAAGGCTAAGCAATTACAATCAGAGCTGACCAACAAACAAGCCGAGAGCAAACAATTGCGAGCCAGCTTACAGGAAGATCAACAACTACTTCAAGAAGCAGAGTTGAAACTTGCTGGTTTGGCGGCTGAGGCAAAGCAGGAAGAGACACTCTTAACTGAACACAAATCTCGTAAAGAAAGTCTTGACGCTGATTTGAGAGTTCTAGAAGAAAGGCAGGCGGGGGTCCGCTCTGATCAAGCTAATCTAGAGCGCCAAATTGACACTCTTACTACTCAAGAAAACAAGTTACTGGAAGCAGACAGCCGATCAACGGATGATAGTGGCGCGACAGAACTGGAAGACCTGCGTAATCAGATAGTGGATTTTAAGATCCAAATGGCTTCTTTGGAAGAAGCACTTAAAGGTATTGAAGAACTTCAGAAACAACTCCTGGCAGAACAAGAGCAACGTTCCACAAGAGCCCTGGACCTTGAGACGGAGTCTCTAAAGCTTAGTGAAGAGACTAACCAGATCCAAAAACGTTCATCTGCGCTGGCAACAGAAAAGGAACGCTGGGAAAATGAACTTGATCGGATTTCCGCTGAGCAAGTAAAGCTCAGAGAGCAAAAGCAGAGCGCAGTAGCAGCCGAAAGCAAACTATTTGAGCAGTTAGAGCAGATCAACGAACGTTTAACTGTCCTAAATCGTGAGAAAGAACGCTATCAAGCGCAAACTGAGCGGATCGCCGACAAGCTTAATCAGGAGAAGAACCGGCTCTGGGAAGAATACCGCCTGTCTTATAACCAGGCAAAAGACCTGGCCAAAACATTGGACCCGGCCGATAAGAGTAAAAAACGTCTGAGAATCCTCCAGGAAGAATTGCGTTCCATGCCGCAAGTCAATCACGCCGCGCCGGAAGACTATGCCGCGCTTAAAGAACGTTATGAACTCCTGCAAACGCAAAGAGCTGATGTTGAGGAGACTAGAAATCAACTCACGCAGGTCATTGAAGGCCTTGAAGATGCGATGCGTAAGCAATTTACGGAAGAACTTGCTGTAATAAATAAAGATTTCCAGGAATGCTTCGCTGCCCTCTTTTCAGGCGGCAGGGCAGAGCTTCAGGCCGGAGAAGGAGACCTTTTGACTTGTGATATTGAGATCAAGGCTCAACCACCCGGTAAACGCTTACAAAACCTGCGTCTTTTATCCGGTGGTGAGCGGGCTCTTACTGCCATAGCCTTGATCTTCGCCATTTTCCGCCAGAGGCCGGCTCCTTTCTGCTTCTTAGATGAGGTAGACTCAGCCTTAGATGAGACAAATGTAATCCGTTTTGCAGAATTTATCCGTGGCTATACCGACACTACTCAGTTCATCGTAGTAACCCACCGCAAGGGAACTATGGAAGCCGCGGATAGACTTTACGGAGTTACCATGAAGGAAAGAGGCGTATCTGATATTCTGTCCCTGGAGCTGGCAGAAAGCGAGGCTTATGCCCAGGCTTAAGCAACAAAAGCGTACTAAAACAAGAAAGTTAGCATAGAAAGGCTTGCATACATGGCAATTTTTGACAAATTTAAGAACGGTCTGGAAAAGACCCGCGATTTCTTTAGCCAGGGTTTTACTAAGATTACAGCGCAGTTCGGTCATTTCGATGAGGAAATGTTGGATGACCTGGAGATGCTTCTGGTCCAGGCTGATGTTGGCATGGAGACCGCTGGCGGACTAATTGACCACATCAAAGCCGAAATCAAGAAAACCGGCGATGACAAATCAGACACAGTGTTACGCAATTTGAAGACGGCCATGTTAGATGCTATCGGAAAGCCGGCCAGATATGAATTAGACCCAGACAAACTCAATGTTATTTTATTGGTGGGAGTAAATGGCACCGGCAAGACCACCACCGCCGGCAAATTAGCCTGGCGTTTCCATAATCAAGGTGAGAAGGTGGTAATTGCTGCCGCGGATACCTTCCGGGCGGCCGCCATAGAACAGCTGGAAGTGTGGGCTGACCGGGCAGACGCAGACCTAGTCAAGAGTGAGCAAGGAAGTGATCCAGCTTCTGTAGTTTATAACGCCATCCAAGCCGCGAAAAGTCGACAAGCCAGCTGCCTGATCGTAGATACGGCAGGCAGACTGCATAACAAAAAGAACCTGATGGATGAGCTGGCAAAGATCCGACGCATCGTTAACCGAGAAGCCGAATCAGCTGTGGTAACCTGTTTACTGGTAATTGACGCCACTACTGGACAAAATGCTCTGATGCAGGCTCATGCCTTTAATGAGGCTACGGATTTGGACGGCTTGATCATTACTAAGCTAGATGGTAACGCGAAGGGCGGTATAGCGCTTACAGTGGCACAGCAATCCTCTTTGCCTATTTATTTTGCCGGCTTGGGTGAACAAGTAGATGACCTGCAGGATTTTGACGCAACCGCTTACGTAGATTCTCTGATCCCAGAGCATCTCTTCCACGAAAAGAAGTAAGTTGCTACAGGTCTCTGAACTGTAAAGTAAACTACTTGACAGAGCTCTGAGCTTAGCTTATACTCAGCAGCATGACTTTTGATTGGACAGATATTGCTGTAATTGAGGCCTATGCCAGTTTGTTTGAGCACTACGCGCCGCTCTTGTCAGAGAGGCAAAGAGAGGTGCTGACATCTTTTTTGCTGGATGACCTCAGCCTGGCGGAAATTGCGGAGAATCTACAAATCTCCCGTCAAGCAGTACATGAGCATCTAATCAAAGGCTGCCAGGAATTGGATGCGATTGAAGCTAAGCTGGGGTGGTGTCATAAATGGCAAGACTTGCGCCAGTATTTAAACGAGCTGGAGACAAAATATAAAGGTCAAGTAGTAGTAACTGACCTAAATGTATTAAAGCAAAAATTAGATAGAATGTAGTTCCTGGTAATGCCGGGGCAAGAGACGGTCCAGCTATAGTGGCCGGAGTAAAGAGAGAAAGATAAGCCAATGTTTTCTAGTTTGAGCGATAAATTATCGAATATTACCCGCAAAATGCGTGGCCAAGGCAGAATCAGTGAAGCTGACCTCAAAGAGATAATGCGTGAGATCCGCCTTGCTCTCCTGGAGGCTGACGTCAACTATCAGGTAGTTAAGGATTTTACTAAGGAAATCTCTTCCAAAGCCAAAGGCGCAGAAGTCATGCAAAGCCTTACGCCGGGTAACCAGGTGGTTAAAATCGTCCGCGATGAGCTGATCGAAATCCTGGGATCGGAACAGGAAAAATTGGCAGTCGACCCTTCCGGCTTTACTAAGATCATTATTTATGGCCTGCAAGGTGCTGGTAAAACTACTACCTCTGCCAAATTAGCCAAATATCTTAAGGATAAGGGCAAGAAACCCTTCCTGGTCTCAGTTGACGTACACCGTCCCGCCGCTCAGGAACAGCTCAAAGTCTTAGCTGATTCCATAGGTGTACCGGTCTACATTGAGCCAGACAACCCTTCAGCTGTAGATATCGTCAGAAAAGCTGAAGAAATGGCCAGATATCTGCTCTGTGATACTTTCATCGTAGATACCGCCGGCCGTATGACCATAGACGAAGAAATGATGAATGAGCTGGCAGAGGTTAACGCGGCAGTACAACCTCATGAGCGTCTGCTGGTAGTGGACGCCATGATCGGTCAGGAAGCGGTCAATGTCGCCTTGGAATTTGACAAAAAGATCGGCCTGGACGGCTTTATCATGACTAAGCTGGATGGTGATGCCAGAGGTGGTGCCGCTCTTTCTATTCGTAAGATCACCGGCAAGCCAATAAAAATGATTGGTATTGGCGAGAAGATTGAGGATTTTGATGCCTTTTATCCTGATCGTATGGCTTCAAGAATTCTCGGCATGGGTGACGTCCTCAGCCTGATCGAAAAAGCCGAACAGCAACTAGATGAAGAACTGGCACAGAAGTCCTACGAACGGATGCGGAAAAACCAGTTTACTCTGGATGACTTACTGGATCAGTTCCTGCAGATTGGCAAAATGGGCGGCATGGAAAAAATAATGACGATGTTGCCGGGATCTAACCGCGTAGATCCTTCCATGGTTGACGATAGCATGATCGACAAAAATATCGCTATCATCCGCTCTATGACATCCAGGGAACGTCATTCCTATAAACTATTGAATGCTAGTCGCCGCAAGAGAATTGCCGCCGGTTCCGGCACCTCAGTACAAGAAGTAAACCAACTGATTAGACAATTCGAGCAAATGCAGCAAATGATGAAGCAAATGAAAGGTATGTCCAAAGGACAGAAACGTAAGTTGGGCCGGATGTTTGGCCAGAATTTACCTTTTTGACTTTAGATTATAAATGATTGGTCCATGATAGGAGGAAAAATACATGGCAGTAAAAATTCGTTTAAAACGCACTGGTAAGAAGAAACAACCTCACTACAGAGTCGTAATAGCTGACTCTCGTTCTCCGAGAGATGGCCGTTTTATTGAAGAAATCGGTTATTACAACCCTCGCGTAGAGCCTGCTGAAGTGAGAATCGATCTGGAAAAGGCTAACGACTGGATCTCTAAAGGTGCCCAACCCACAGAAACCGTGCGTAAGCTCTTGAAGATTCAAGCCGAAAAAGCTCAAACCGAAGCAGATAACTAAGTGGTATCACTATGGACGAGTTACTCTCAATCCTAGTTGAGCCCCTAGTCGCTCATCCCGAAGATATTGACATCCAGGAGATCGCCGGCAATAATGCCACCATTCTCGAATTGCGTGTCAACCCTGAAGATATGGGTCGTGTAATTGGTAAGGGCGGCAAGCGCGCTCATGCTATCCGCTCAATCATGAAGGCTAAAGGCAATGTAATGGGTGAGCGTATCCTCTTGGATATCGTAGATTAGGTTGACCCACCATGCTGGAACGACTGGTATCCGGTCAGTTTTTGCGACCTCATGGTCTAAAAGGCGAGATCGGTCTAAATCCTTATGCCAGTTCTCTGGAACGTTACCTGTCCCTCAAAGTCTGCTATGCAGAAAACAGCGAGGGTCAGGTTTTGTCTACTTTGGAAGTAGTTGGAGTACGTCTGGAGCACGATAAAGTCTATCTGCGCTTTAAAGGACTTGAAGACCGTGACGCTGTAGCCAAGCTTACCAATCTCTATCTGGCGGTCGACCGATCTGTAGCCGCCCCGCTAGCTAAGAACACCTATTACGTAGCGGATATTTTGGGATGTAGGGCAGTGGCCGAGCCCTATGGGGATCTGGGAGTGGTAAAAGAGGTTCTGCTATCTTCACCGCAACCTGTGTTGCGGCTGCATAAACGGGGAGAAGAAGACCTATACGTGCCCTTTTTTAAAGAAACCAAGCTGCGAGTAGATTTGGCGGAGCAAACGATCTATTTACGTCTGCCTGAAGGCCTATATGAGATCTATCGCTAGTGGAGACTAGCAAATGCGTTTTAGTGCACTGAGTCTGTTTCCGGAGCAAATACGTGCCGGACTGGAATGGTCTATAACTCAAAGGGCTTTACAACAAGAACTCTTTGAGCTTTATTATGGGCAAATCAGAGACTTTGCTATTAACGATTATGGACAGGTAGACGATAAACTATATGCGGGTGGAGTGGGTATGTTGCTAATGCCGGAGCCCATCTACCAAAGTGTAGATGCTGCCAGGGCAGCCTTTAACAGCAGCTGGTCCGATAATGATAATGCTGTTCCCAAAGAAAAACTTATCTATATGTCTCCACGTGGCAGAGTACTGGATCAAGTCTATGCGCGTTCTTTACTTGATTATGACCACGTCATCATCTTATCTGGCCACTATGAGGGTGTGGATCAGCGTGTATTGGATCAATGCGGTTTTGAGGAGCTTTCCGTAGGCGACTATGTGCTAACCGGCGGTGAACTGGCCACCTGTGTCCTCATAGACTGCGTTATCCGCATGATCCCCGGTGTCTTACCGTCGGAAGAAGCTTGGCAAGGAGAATCTCACGCGTCCGGCTTTTTAGAGGAAAATCAGTATACCCGACCTGCAAGCTGGAGAGATTCACAGGTGCCAGAAGTTTTAATCTCCGGTCATCAAGCCAAAATAGAAGCATATAGACAGGCTTCACGTATCGCCAACACTCTCCGAAACAGGCCTGATCTCTTGGCGAATAAAATCTTAAGTGAAGAGGAGTGGTTTAATTTTTTGGAGCAGCTCTAAAGTTTTATTTGGATGATTCTGATAGTGAAAAAGCCGGTGTGGAAAATTCACACCGGCTTTTTCAACCTGTAAGGACTTTCGCCCAGTACGTCATAAACTAGCGAACTTTACGCAAAATCAAGAGCAGGAAAGCAGGAGCTAAGCTTACAGCTAAGGGAGAGGCTACAGAAGTAGCTACCAACTCAGTAGTCGGCTTAGCGTCCATAGGTTTTTGTTCTGGCTCAGCTTCAGCAGTCTTTGCGGGAGCGGTAGGAGCATATAAAGGTGCAGCTTCAACCTCTTCGTCTTCCTTAGGAGGAGGAGCGGGAGCATACAGGGAATCAGCAGGCTGTTCAGCTGCTTGTTGCGCAGGAGCTGCTTGATCAGTATTTTTGCTGCCTAAGACTGTAACTATGCTGGTGCCAGTTGTTCTTATGGTAGCATTTCTTTCTAAAACAATAAGGACAGTTACTTCATAGACGCCGGGGACATTCGTGTCTAAAGCTTCCAGATTATTTCCGGCTTCATCTACAACCTTAATTAAGGTTATGGTGAACTGATTGTCTTTGAGAAATTCGAGGCTTCCAGCACCGCTAGGCCATTCTTGGATCAGGTTTACCGCACCTGCAAAACCTTGTTTATTTAGTAACATTTTAGGCGAGAAGTTAGCACCTTGGTTAAGGGTTAGTGCTTCTTTCATCCGAGCTTCGAGATATACTTTCATCTCACCCTGCGCTTTAACGTCCAGTAGAAAATCGCTAAAGCACTTGCATAAGTACAGACACTGTAGGCTCCCCAGCTATGGCCGAAAAGGAAAAGAGGAAGATTCTTAGCAAAATCCTGTTTCTGAACAAAAGAAATGGCATGGTCAAGGTCGATCACCCCAAACTCTAAGCTCAACAAGAAAGCCGCCTCGCTTATATGGAGACGGCTTCTTGCTCAATGAGCATAATTTTTGAGAAAGGGTTAATCTAAAGAATTAGTCTTCAGAAATGAATTTGAGAATTTCTTCGCGGGTCTTCTGGTAGTAATCCTTTTCCAGATACATGGCGTGTCCAGCACCGTGTAAGTGCAAGAGTTTTGAACTTTCAGGAAGCTCTTTGACGGCCTGATAGCAGCGATCGATGTTTACATAGAAGTCATTATCGCCGGTAATGATGAGAACGGGTACTTTAACTGCTTTGGTATCAATTAACCAGCCATCACCGATTTCCATAATCTCTTTTGCGCCGCCATTAGGACGTCCGTGGCCGGCGTCTTGAGCATAGGTATTATTAACCCAAAGTCCGTGTAATTCTGGTTCAACAGTGTCAAAGTCCGTTTCTAATTCGTTAGTACCAGGGATGTGCTGCCAAACACGAATTACATAACCGTAATTCAAATCAGAGAAAGGTTCGGTCATAGGCACAGGATCGAAGGCACCACCAAAGCAGGGTCCAAGCCAGACTACTTTATGAAGCAGGTCGGGTCTCTGAGAAGCTACTTTCGCGGTGGTCATTGTTCCCCAAGACCAGCCTAAGAGATCACACTTTTCAACGCCTTGTAATTTGCAGATTTTTTCCAAGGCATAAATTTGATCTTCAGCCGCGTTCTGTGTAGTAACATCCCATCCATTCTCATATTTCTCAGATTTACCATAACCGCCTAAGTCAAGGCGCCAAACGGTATAGCCATTCTTGGCAAAGTATTCACATACGCTGTAATCTTTGTATTTTATATCAAAGACATGCTGCGTATATGTCAGACCATGCACCATAAGGATGTTTTTGTGTTGCCAGCTAGCAGGGCAGTCGAATTTGGTTAGATACAGCATTTTGCCGTTATCTTCTCTTTTCAGATCAACTACTTCACAATTGTAACGCATTAGTTTTCTCCTTCTAATTCTACAAATCATTGAGTGTTCCATTTAACTCTGCTTTGTAGTAGATGCGTTAAGCCTATTACTGACTGATTATAAAATAAACCTGCACTCTCTGAAATTGTTTAGAATTTGCACAAAACTTAGAATTGTTTAGAATAAGTATTAGTGATTATGCCAGCCGAGATTAGATTGAATCATTAAGGCACAGTTCAAATACTTCTTCCCAAACATCTCTGGGCTGCGCTCCGCTCAAAACATATTTACCGTTCACTATGAAGCCTGGAACATTACCATTCAATCCAACGAGATCATTAGTTTTAGCATTCTCTATTAGCTTATGTTCCCAAATGGGCTCTGTTAGTGCTTTATCTAAGCTTATTGGAGGTAATCCTACTTGCAATATAGCTTGAAGGATTACGTTTGGATCACTTATATTTTGCCCTTTGAACATATATAAGTCCCATATCTGATTAAGAAAAGCTTCTCCTTTACCTTTGCTTAGAGCATATTCAGCTACGCGCAAAGCGCTGTGTGTATTTGAAAAGATGTCTTTTTCAAAGAAATGAATACCATAGGGCTGACCTATGGTATTCAATACATCGTAAAATTGTTTTGGATCTTCTAAATGCCAGCTCATAGGCATTCCGTGTATGGGAGCATCTGGATGTATTTCCATGAATAGATAATCTAGCTGAAAATCATACTTATCCCTTAGTGAATCAAGCATATATTTGCCCAAACAACACCATTCACAGATGATATCTAGCAGCATGACCACATGTATTTTTTTCTCTTCAACCCGAGTATCCATAAACACCCCTAACTTAGTAATTCTGGCATTGGATCTATTCCCAAATATATGAAAAGACCTACTAGCAAGGATACTATTAAACTATACATGAGACAGGGGACAATATTTATTCGAATTAGCTTACCTTCATTGCCATTTGTACCTGTTGTGGCACAAACAGAAACTATATTATTTACGCAGATCATATTGCCGATACATCCTCCCATCGACTGTAATGCAACAATGAAGACAGGAGAAGTTCCTATTAGAGTAGCTGTTTCAAACTGGAGAGAGGCGAACAGTGTGTTAGATACCGTACATGATCCAGACATAAAAGAACCTAGGACACCTAACAAAGGTGCTACTAAGAAGTAACCTTTGGGGAATAATTTAGCTAAAGCTCTAGCCATTACATAAAGCATACTGCTGTTAGTGAAATTGAAATCTCCACCAAAACTATCTGCCGCAACTATACTACCTATAGCCGCGTTACTGGTATAGCGGTACATATTGACCATGGCTACACCAAATAACAGCGCGACCGCTGCACCTGAAACTTGTTTAAAAGATTCTCTGATTGCAGCTTTAGCGTCATCTCTACGCATATGATGGATAAAAATGGTTAGCAAAGCTATGGGAATAAAAGGCATAATTCCCGCATTGTACAGAAACTTAAAATCCCAGTTAACTCCCTGTACTCCTAAAATGTCGTGAATTTTAATAGTTAGCTTATCTGCCGTAAAAAATGTTTTTAATCCGAATAAATTAAGCCGGCTAGCAACCAGCATTAGACTAATGATTATATAAGGCATCCAAGCGAGGATAGGCTTCATATTAGTATCTTTGACCGAGGAAACTACAGTAGTGGATTGCCAGGATGGATGCCCCCAATCTTGATGTCCTTCAAATGTCCAAACTTTTTTCGGCATCATGAAACCTTTTTTTGCGGCAAAAATAAGAATAGGGAGCGCGCCCAAGAACGACACCATCGAAACCAGTTCTGGTGCAGAAGTCAGAGCCAATAATATATACAACGTACCAACAACCGCTGCCGTGAGGAGACAAAATGGAATGGCTGGAAGTGCGTCTTTGAAGGAATGGTTCTTGCCAAAAACTTTTACCAGCACAAAAACTCCGGCCATAATAATAAAAATTCCGCCAATCATATGTGGGATACAAACCCATTTCGTCAATTCAGAAGTAAACTCTGCTGGATCACCACCACGCAAAATAACAGCATCTGAGACAACACGAGAAGCAGTCAATAAAGGAACACCTACAGGTCCTGGATTAACAGGAGTGGAATTATAAATTAGGCAAACTGAAGCGGCTGCTAACGGAGGAAACCCTAAACTGATTAAGATAGGTGCAGCAAGTGCGGCAGGTGTACCAAAGCCGGCAGACCCCTCAATAAATCCTGCGAAAACGAAACCAATTAAAATTGCTTGAATTCTAGCATCTTCAGTTATACCGGAAAACATTTTATTAATTGAGGCCATTGCGCCTGATTGCTTTAAAATGTTCATCAGTAATATAGCGCCAAAAATGATAGCGATTGTTTCAAAAGCTCCAAGAAACCCGGAGATTGTACGCGCTGAAATTTCGTGCGCGGACATTTTCCAAATAAAGCCTGCGGTTAGACATGCTACTAGCCAAGATAGAATTAATGATTTTTTTGCAGGCCAATTAAAGAAAACCATTAAAACTACAGTAAGTAGAATCGGAACTGAAGCTATTAAAGCATACACAATACAATTACCCCCTCACATTTACGAGTATCATCCTCAAAAATCAGATGCATTACTGCACTTGGCGGTATGGTAGGCAATTTTTGTTGAAACAAGCATTGTCAGATTTAGGCAAGTGTCTATATTTACGTTAGATTTAATAATTTTTCTCTGTAAAGTGTTTAATTTTTGTGCATAAAAATTTTTTGCGCAAGTTTTGCAAAACTAATTCTCTAAATCCTCAAGCGTTTCCTTTATAATAGTAACCAAAGTGAAAGTTCGGACGCTTAAATGATTCGTAAAGTAAAGGGGGTCTTGATGCCTATTAATAAAGTAACCAAAGGCGCTATTTCCTCAGCAATAGAAGAACTTCTATTGACTTGTTCTTTTACTAAAGTTACAGTCAAAGACATTGCCGACACCTGCGGTATCAGCAGAAATACTTTTTATTATCATTTCCAGGATAAGTATGAGCTGATGGATTGGATCTTTATGGAAGATTTAGCGGAAAATGTAAAAAATTATGATGACCCAGATAAACTGGCTGATACTTTTCTTGCCATATGCAGGTTTATGCTTAAGAGGAGAAACCTGTATTATCCATTTTTACAGTATAATGGTCAAAATTCTTTGCAAGAAAGATTGACAGAATTCTATTACGAACTTTGGCTTTTGAAAATAAATATGCAATACGCTAATTCTGGATTGAAACTACGTGACAATGAATTAGAAGTCTATGCCAGGATGAATGCGCATGCTTTAGTGGGATTAATTTGTGATTGGGTCAACAATGGGATGCGTAATGATTATACGCAGTATCTGGATGAAGTTTACTCCATTATTTATTTACAAGGTGAACTGCACTCAGCAATGTTAGAATGTCGCTTGAACATGAAAGAGAAATCGCCTCAATCAAATACATTGAATGGAGCAGAAGTTTCCTAATGAAGCCACTACCTGTTTACTCAAGAGATACTGATTCTTCCGATGAAGATTACAAACCTCCCGTACCTTTAATAAATTATGGTATACCTGCCCCCAAACGTTGCGTGTCCATGCTGTTGGCAAAGTACAAGTGTGAAAACTATCATACAGAAGTTGATATGTATGCACCTGTACAAATGGATAGCCCTGTATTAAAAGTTCCTTTATCTGAGGCCAGAATCATTATGATAACAGACGGTGGATTAGTACCGGTTGGTAATCCAGATCGTATTCCACCAACCAATGCAAACAGTTTTGGTATTTACTCTTTTGGTAGATGTAAATCGCTGGAGAGCGGAAATTACGAAGTCTCCCACCAAGGCTACTGTCATAACGAGATTGACTTCAATCCTAATCGTCTTTTGCCGGTAGATATTTTATCCTTTTTGACCGATAAAGGCGTAATTGGCGAACTATACCCTTACTTTGTAAGTACTACCGGTGTAATGGTTCCTTGTGAAAATGCTAAATCTTTGGGAAGCCGCATTGCGGACTTTGTGAAAAAAAGACCTATAGATGCAGCAATTATAGTTTCTACTTGTGCTACAAGTACCAGATGTGGATCTTATATTGGAATTGCTCTGGAAAACAAGGATATACCAGCCGTACAAATTACTAATTTAACTGATATTGCAAAAAGCACAGGGATGCATCGCGTGATTTCAGGTGACAGTGTTGATTGTCCAATTGGCAATAGTAAAATGTCCTCTGAGATTGAGTGGCATTTTCGACAAAATATTGTTTTAAACGCGCTGAATACTTTGACGCATATTTAATGTAGTTTTCACACGCATTTAAACAAAATACAGTCTAGTAATTTTGGGCAATTTAAATAATTGTCAAAAATCTAAACAGGTAACTTCATTGAGAATTGTGTGCTTTTTATTATGACTGATAATCAAATTGACAGTAATTTACGTCATTTGGCGGAAATCACAGTAGAAAGAGTATAAGAAGGAGGCTTGTCTAATGAGCAAAAGATTGCAAATTGACTATATCCATATCTACGATGTGCAATTTGGTGATGTGACTTCACTTGAAAACGGAGTTCTCACCATTAATAAAGAAGAACTACTAAGCATGGTTGAGAGTGAGCTGTTTGCCGATCTTGATATCAAAATCGCCTGCCCTGGAGACAGTTGCCGCATCTTAGGTATTCATGACGTTATGCAGCCAAGATGCAAAGCTGATGCTCCAGAAACTAGTTATCCTGGTATTTGGGGTAAATTAGCCCCTATGGGAGAAGGTCGCACAGTTGCTCTCAAGGGTGTGGTTGTGTCTGATATTTACTATGCTAAGTGTAATATCAAATACTACTTGGATATGGGTGGAGAATGCGCGAAATACAGCAATTTTTCCCGACATTTTCATGTGGTTTTGGATGCTAAACCAGCACCGGGCATAAGTGATCTTAGCTACGCTGAAGCCCTAAAAAACGCATCTTTAACCATAAATGTTTTCCTGGCCAAGTTAGGCTTGGATCAAAAGCCCGATGACACAAAGGTTTATGAATTAGGACCAGTTGGCCCGGGACCTGATGGCAAGCCTTTGCCAAAAGTTGCTTATCATGTAGTACATATGGCTTCTCATGATACCTGGAATTTTTTGCTTTACGGACAAAGCGCTTTGAATTTCTTGCCAATAATAGTACAGCCTACTGAGATACTGGATGGTGCCATGATTTGGCGATATTGGGAACCAAACTATTTCCTCCAAGAAGAAGTGTATATCAAGGAGCTAATGGATAGACACGGCAAGGATCTCGAATTTGTGGGAGTAGTTTTCTCAAATAATGTAATGAAAATCGATGGTAAAGATGCTATGGGCATGATGGCAGCTACGCTTTGCAAAGAAACTCTCAAGGCGGATTGCGTTATTGTCAACAAGTCAGGAATGGGTCACTGCCAGCTGGATCAAGCTCTTGCTTACAATTGGGAAGAGAGCATGGGAATGAAATGTGTTATGAATCTTAGCGCCGTTTCAAATGATAAGCCAGGAGATATGTTGGTTATATCTGATCCCAAAATTGATGCTGTAATCAATAGTGGACGCAACTATGATCTGAATCATCCTAAGGTTGAGAGAGTAATAGGTGAAGATAGTAATGTACCCTCCTTAATGGGAGTCGATGTTAGAGGACCATTCACTCATACTACCAATTTTGCCTATCAAGGAATCTGGTCTCAACTTGGAGATTGCTATGTTACCACAGACGCGGATCTTCCATTCAAAAAAGAAACGAGGTAGACACAATGGCCAATAAGTTAAAAGTCGTTCATTATATTAACCAGTTTTTTGCAGGCATGGGCGGTGAAGATACGGCTAGTGTTGGTGTATCTGTGCGTGAAGGTGCGGTTGGCCCAGGTTTAGCGTTACAGAAAGCCTTGGGAGATGAATATAGAATAGTTGCTACTATCGTATGCGGAGATAATACGATTGCCGAAGACACGGATCGTGTTCTAGAAGAGTTTGGAAAAATAATCAAGAAATATGATCCAGATCTATTTGTCGCTGGTCCTGGATTCAATGCTGGACGCTATGGCATAGGTTGTGGAGCTTCAGTCGCTTATGTAACTGAGCAATTGAAAATTCCTGCTGTTACCGGCTTATATGCTGAAAACCCTGGTACGGATTTATATAAAGATCGTGGCTATATCCTGCAAACAAAAAATAACGCTGCCAGTATGGGCAAGTTTATTCCTGTTTTAGCAAAATTTGCTGATCGTTTGGTAAAAGGGGAACATATTGGTGATGGTAAGCAGGAAGGCTATCATGGTTCAGGCAAAGCTCCTGAAATCGATTTCAGTATTCCTGCCAGTAAACGTGGAGTAGATATGCTCCTTAAAAAATACCAAGGCAAAGACTTCTCTACGGAAGTAATTATGCCAAATCACGAAGAAATTCCGGTTCCGGTATTGAACAAGCCGTTAAGTGAATGTACGATAGCTTTCGTAACAGATGGAGGTTTAGTACCAAAAGGAAATCCCGATAATATGGTTCCTACAAATTCCAAAGAATTTAACCGCTATAGTATCGGAACAGGTGATGGTCTCAAAGCTGATGATTACGAAGTAAGCCATCAAGGTTACAATAATACCTTCGTACTGGAGGATCCTAACCGGCTTGTGCCTATTGACGCGGCAATCGCGTTGAAGAAAAAAGGTGAGATTGGCAATCTCTTAGATCATTACTACACCACTGCAGGCGTTATGACACCTATGGAAAAAGGTAAGCAGTTTGGTTCTGATATTGCGCAAGACTTAAAAGATCACAATGTAGATGCTGTCATTTTGACAAGTACCTGAGGTACCTCCTCTCGCTGCGGCGCAGTGATGACTAAGGAAATAGAACGAGCAGGTATTCCAGTTGTTCACGTCACTAATCTTACAGAGATTTCTAAAGGTATAGGAAGCCATAGAATTTTACGCGGTAACAGCGTACTCCATGTTTTCGGCAATCCTGGGTTGCCACATGAACAGGAAGAAAAGTATCGAGAAAACCATTTAGCAAAAGCTCTAAATATGTTGGAAGTAAAACCAGAAGCAGGTCAAAACAGCATTGTCGAAGATTAACGGCCTCAGGCTTGATACCTTTTTCTCAAAAGTTGTTTAAAAGTCTCAAAACTGGCTCAAGCTCTTGACTTTAAGACCTGTCCCGGTTAGACTTTGAAAGTTATTAGGGGTGGTCCGCTGCAATTGCGTGCAAGAACACCTAAGCAGAGAGGAGGATACGCAATATGGACTTAATCGAAGCTGTAGAACGAGAATATTTGCGCGACAGCTATGACCAGGTTGAGATCGGTGACTACGTTAAAGTACACCTGCAGATCCGCGAAGGTCAACGCGTTCGTATTCAGGTTTTTGAGGGTACCGTTATTGCTCGCAAAGGATCTGGCCTCAGCGAAACCATTACGGTTCGTCGCCTGTCCTATGGTGTTGGCGTAGAACGTGTATTACCTGTCCATTCCCCCCGTATCGATAGGATCGAGATCGTACGTAAGGGTGACGTAAGGCGCGCTAAGCTTTACTATATCCGCGATCGTGTGGGAAAGAAGGCAAGAGTCAAGGAAAAGCTCAATGTGAGCAAAGAAGACTAAGCAAGATCAAGAGGAGAGCCCCAGGGTTCTCCTCTTTACTATGGAGCGATATTTATGGCAGAAGTACAGTGGTTTCCCGGCCATATGGCCAAGACAATACGTGAACTGGGAGAGACGATTAAAGTTTGTGACCTGGTTCTGGAACTTTGTGATGCCAGAATCCCCCGCTCCAGCCGTAATCCCATCTTGGATGAGTTGGCGCAGGGCAAGCTACGTCTTCTAGTGCTTAACAAGGCGGATCTGGCTGATCCTAAAGCCACTGAGGCCTGGCTCGAACACTTCGAGCAAGAAGGCATGCAAGCTATGGCTATCAATGCTTTAAAAGCAAATGATGTTCGTAAGCTGCAACTGCAAATCAAAAAGATGAGCGCGCCAATCAAGGCGAGGGCAGAAGCGCGTGGTCGGCGCAGCCGTCCTATCCGAATCTTAATCTGTGGTGTGCCTAATGTAGGCAAATCCAGCCTGATCAACAGTCTTATTGGCCGCAAAAAAGCGGCTACGGCCAATAAGCCGGGTGTAACCCGCAACTTACAATGGTTAAAGCTGGGTACCGAATTACAGCTGCTTGACAGCCCAGGTTTACTCTGGCCAAAACTTGAAACCAAAGAAGAACAAATAGCGTTGGGGGCTGTGGCGGCGGTTAAAGATGACATTCTGCCGCGCGAAGAGCTGGCCGGTGATCTCTTGCTTCTTCTTTTAGAGTACTATAGCTTCATTTTAGGGCCTCAGCTGGAATTGGATGAAGATGATCTGGCGTCTATTTTTGAACAAGCAAGCAGGGAAGAAGCAGCTCATAGGGCGCTTTATCTGGTAGCCAAGTCTTTTAAGCTTGTACGGCAAGGTGGCGAGCCTGATCTTCAACGAGCTAGTCAATTTGTGCTCAAACAATTCAGAGCTGCTACTTGGGGAAAATTTAGCTTGGAATTCCCGGAAGACAAGGAGTTAGATCTTGCCTAACTCGCGCCCTTATAAACCCAGGCTGGGCCAGCGTGATGAAGTCCGGTATCGAGAAATGTCAGCTTTCGAGATAGAAGCAAAGACAGATGGTTATACGGCTGTTGCAGGTATAGATGAGGCTGGAAGAGGACCTTTGGCTGGTCCGGTTGCGGCAGCCGCCGTTATTTTGAATCCAGAGCAACCCATAATTGGTCTCAATGACTCTAAGCAACTCTCTGCTAAGAAAAGGCTTTGGCTGGAAAACGAGATCAAAGCTAAGGCGCTCGCCTATAGCGTAGCCTTTGTAGACGCTTCTCGCATTGATGAGATCAATATCCTGGCAGCCACCAAAGAGGCTATGACTCAGGCCGTTGAAGAGCTTGAACCACTGCCGGATTATCTGCTTTTGGATGCGGTTTTTTTACCGGGTATCAATCAGCCGCAAAAATCCCTGATCAAAGGCGACTGCAAATCTAATTCCATCGCGGCTGCTTCTATCTTGGCGAAAACCGCGCGAGACCGCTTTATGGAAGAAGCGGATAAGACCTATCCAGGCTATAGTTTTGCGCAGAATAAAGGTTACGGTACTGCCGCCCACTATTCTGCACTGGAAAAGCTGGGATTATGTCCTTTACACAGGTTATCTTTTCTAAAAAAAATAAAAGCTGGCGCTAGCAGAACCACTCCCGCTAAGAATAAAGGTCAGACCGCCGAGCAAAGGGTTGCAGCGCATCTCCAGCGTCAAGGCTATAAAATCTTGGAGCGGAATTTCTTGCTTGCTCCTTTTGCTGAAGCTGACCTCATTTTGTCCAAGAGTAATTATCTCTACGTGGTTGAAGTTAAGGCACGTTCTGGTCCAGCTGCGGAAACAGCCGCGCTTGCGGCTATTGACCCCTCAAAAGTAAGTAAATTGCGGCTACTTGCTTCTTACTACGCTGAATCCCGCGGTTTTTCTGACCATACAATCGTACTATTGGCGGCCTTATGCCAACTTGACAGCCAAGGCAAAGTTGAGCGCATCAAATACTTGGAAATAGATTAATTTAGCCGCGATCTCAAAGATTACTTCAGATTAAATGGTCTTGTCTTATAATTTCTTAGCGCCATGGAAGTCATAGTGCTTGAAGCGAATAGATAAGGCAATATAGCGTGATAATTGGTCTGTCAGTACACCCAACCAGATACCTGTGAGACCCCAGCCAAAAACCTCTACCGCTAAATAAGTTACGACTGAACGAATTACACCGACACTAACAATAGACACCGTATTGGTGTATTTCAGATCGCCCGCAGCTTGCAGAGAACCACTATAAATGATCTGCGAAATTTGGAAAGCGGCAATGACCATAATAAAGTAAGTAATAATAGGTGAGTAGATAGTTAGGATCTCTGGTTTTTCTCCCTGGAAGAAAACACCAAAGAGAGATTGTCGACCAAAGAACATTGTTATAGCAATAAGGCTGGCCAGAACCAAGCCCATACGCTGGCAGATCTGGGTGTAACGGCGTGCCTTCCGAGGCTCTTTGGCGCCGAGGCTTTGTCCGGTCAAGGTAACTGCCGCGACTCTCATACCATCGCCGAAGGCAAAGCCGAGACTCAAGAGGTTCATGCCTACCTGGTGGATTGCAAACTCATCAGTACCCAGACGGGCAGCCAGGATGGCCGTGACCATAAAGCCAACCCTGAAGCCGATAAACTCAATCAACATTGTACTCTGGAATTTAATGATAGCTTTAGCCTGTTCCCAGGTGGGACGCAGTTTTTCTGAAATAATGTAAGGAATACTAATAAAACTGTTTTTCTTTAATAGATATACCAGACAAATAATAGAGGATACTATGGTACTGAGCACAGTAGCTATTGCCGCCCCGACAACTCCCAGGGCGGGAAAGCCTAAGTTACCTGTAATCAAAAGGTAGTTAAGGCAGACATTGACCACTGCCGCGGCGACATTCGATATCATCGCAACACTGGTGTTACCAGCGCCGCGCAGGGCCGCATTGATGAGCATGGAGATAACATTGAAGATAGTACCCCCCATGATGATGCGGAAATAGGCGCTGGCTGACTCATGAGTATCGGCATTACTGCCTACAAGTCTCATCAGGTCTTCAGCATAAAACATCAATAAGAAAGTGATGATAACCGTAAGGATTAAGGCATAGATTGAGGCAGTTACCAGTACGCGGTTAGCGCCGGCTCGGTTGTTTTCACCTTTACGCCGGGCAACAAAGGCTGCCACCGTAGTATTGAGCGCAAAAAAGAGCGTTAGTCCTAAAAATTTAGGCTGGTTTGTAAGTCCGATCGCTGCTATGGCGTATGATCCTAACTGCGACACCATGATAGTATCAATGATACCGGCTAAAGTAAGAAAGAAGCTTTCTACAACTGACGGCCAGGCAATACCAATGGTATGTTGAATCAATTCTCTTCTACTTTGCTCCATACGAAATTCTATACTCTTCCCCCTTAACTGACCTAGCTAAAAATTATAAATAAAAGCCTAAGAGGCTAAGAAAAAATATATAACAGATTTCCGCAAAAGTATAGCGCTTATGCATAAAATGAGCTTTTTAGACACAAGGCAGGGGCAAAGGTGAAATAAAAGTATGGTTCATCAACAAGTTAATTACATGGCTCTGAGTCGCTTCCGGTTCAAAACATGGAAAAATCAGCTTATAAAACGGGGTGGTAAGCTGGTTATTACCACTAAATTCTCTTTCCAGGAAATATCGCTTATGCTATGATGTTAGGACAGCATTCGACTGGGAGGCACATATGAAGTTAGATCGTCATAGTAGCATACCACTATACGCCCAATTGCGTGAGCTTATCTTAGAGCGTGTCCAGGAAGGGACTTATGCTCCCGGTAGTAAAATTCCTTCAGAGATGGAGTTTTGTCAGGAACTGGATCTCAGCAGGCCTACTGTGCGCCAGGCAGTAGCCGAATTAGTGGCGGACGGTGTTTTGGAGATTCATAAAGGTAAGGGTACCTTCGTAACGGAAGAAGTGGAAAAGATCGTCATTCCGCATTTTACTGCCCTGAGCTTTTCCTTTCTTAATATGAATAGTTACGAGAATCTTGGCCTCAAGTCTATCAAACTTTTGGAGCCTGACCGCGAAACTGACAAGTATTTCCAATTTCCCGAAGGCCACAGCCATCCCGGCTATTGGCTGGCGGAATGGCCTCTTATTTATGATGATCAAGTCATGGGTAACTGTCAGTCCTATATACCAGTGCAAATATTCCCGGATCTGGGTCAAAGCATTGCGTCCGGTAAGCGTATGGTCGATATCAAATCGAATAAATATGCCTATCTGCCACAGAAGGGAAGCCTGAGTATTTCTGCTCGTCCAGCTCGTAATAAAGAAGCGGCTTTGCTGGAAGTTCCAAGGCGTTCCTACATCCTGGTCGCGGAAGGACCTTTATTTGCTCGTAGTGGCCATGTCTGCGAGGTCTTGCGTATAATTTTACGCCCCGACCTTATCGCTTTAGAACTTAATTAGCGGTGAGTCAAGATGACTGCCTATTTCGACCATACTGCTACCGGTCTGGTAGATCCGGAGCTTGTTGATTTCTATGCCCAGGCACTTAGAGATTACCCTTATAACCCTGCCGCCAACTATAGTGAGGCCAAGCGAGGACTTACGGCCATAAATAAGGCCAGTGAAGAAATTGGCCGCCTTTTAGGCTGCCGTGCAGAGGAAGTAATATACACTTCCTCCGGCACTGAATCTATCAACACAGCACTAAAGAGTGTGGGCTGGCAGACAAGACCTAAAGCAGGCCAGATCGTAGCTCCTCTAGGAGAGCATCCCGCCAGTGCGGAAACGCTGAATTTTTTAGATGACAAATTAGAGCGCACTTGCAATTATGTACCACTCGTGGATGGTCGGCCGGACCTGAGCCTTTTTGAAGAAAGCCTGGCTACGCATAAGACTGACCTCATAACGTGCATGGCTGTAAGTAATCTCACAGGAGCTATTTATCCGGTTGGAGAAATACAAAAGCTGAAGCAGACATACGCTCCGCAAGCCCGATTCCATATTGACGCGGTACAAGCTCTCGGTAAGATTCCCATCTCCTTTAGGGACTGGGGCGTAGATTACATGTCCTTTAGCTTACATAAGTTGGGCGCGCCAAAGGGACTCGGCATCTTACTGGCGCGTAACAACTTGCCTTTAGAACCTTTACTGTTGGGTGGTGGCCAACAGGGAGGAAAGCGCTCTTCTACAGAAAACCCCGCACAGGCTTTGACTTCCGCTTTCGCGATCAAAAAGAGCTTAGATAACCTGGCGGCAGAAGAAAAAGCAGCCAACCAACTGAAAGATAAATTTTTAGCAAAAATTGACGCGCTTGGTCTTGACTATAAGAAGCTCTCACCGGAAGAATCTGTCCCTCAAATCCTGGCTTTATATATACCGGGACTACGCTCACAAAATCTGCAGACAGTTCTGGCTGACCAGGGCTTGCTGGTAGGTATCGGCTCAGCTTGCTCTTCCGCGAAAGCAGAGGTTGTCAGCCAGGTCAAAGCTTTGGGCTTGAACGGAGAGCCTGGTTATCACTTATTGCGCGTGAGTTTTAATTCACGTAATTCAGAAGCGGAAGCCTCTGCTTTAGCGGAATCTATTTATACGGCAGTGGACCGTTTCGGTTTAAAGCAAAAATAAAAGGAGACTTTAAAGTCCTATGTCACTTACATGTAACGGGGCTTTGCCCCCCTATAAAAGCCTGCTTTTGCTCCGTTTAGGGGAAATAGCGCTTAAAGGCCTCAATCGTAATCGCTTCGAGAACCAATTACTAAAAAATCTCCGCTATCGACTGGAAGCGGAAGGTGACTTCCGCCTGGAAAAACGTGATTCACGCGTCTGGATTCAGGTCGCGGACCAGAATCTTGACCAAAAGACACAAGAGCTAATGTTGCAAAAAGCCCAAGCCGCGGCAGTTGACGTTTTCGGCTTTGTATCGCTGAGTCCGGTTCGACAATTTGCTTGTGAATTGGAAGTGATGGAGCTGCAGCTATTGGATATGGCTAAAGTACTTTTTGAGGACGGCGAGCAGCATAGTTTCAAACTGGAAGTGAGACGGGTAAATAAAAAATTCCCACTTAATACTTATGAGCTGGCCTGCCATATGGGGGATCTCATACTGGATGCATTTCCCGAACAAGCCAGCGTAGATGTGCATGATCCGGAAATAACTTTCTATTTAGAAGTGAGACAAGAAGCGTATCTCTACCACGAGATTATTCCTGCCAGAGCAGGCTTACCGGTAGGTATGGGCGGTAAAGGTCTGGTTATGCTATCCGGTGGTATTGACAGCCCGGTTGCCGCTTATTTGATGGCCTCTCGTGGAATGCGGATTTCCGCGATCTACTTTCATACTTATCCTTATACTTCCAACGAAGCTAAGGACAAGGTCGTGGCTTTAGCTCAGATCCTGACACGCTATACCGGCGATCTGGATCTCTATGTGGTTGACTTTACAGAATGCCAGCTGGCGCTTAATGAGCATGTTCCGGAAGATATGATGACGATCGTAATGCGTCGCATGATGGTCAGAATAGCCTGTGGACTGGCGAGAGAACTGGGAATACCAGCCCTGATTACAGGTGAGAGCCTGGGGCAAGTCGCCAGCCAGACGGTTGAAGGACTTAGTTGTACCAATAAAGTTTCTGACCGGCCCATTTTCCGACCGTTGATTGGCCTGGATAAAGAGCAAATCATTCGCTGGTCAAGAGATATCGGCTGCTATGAAACCTCGATCTTGCCCTACGAAGACTGCTGCACGGTTTTTGTGGCCAGACACCCCAAGACCCATCCCAGCTTACGTGACGCGGAACAGGCAGAGAGTAATTTAAAGTTGGCAGAACTTATCAAATCCGCTATTGAGAAAACTGCAAAAATATCTTTACAGCTAAAATAAAAACCGTTTTAAGTACTTTTTCATGTTAGAATGTGAAACAGCAAATAAATCCAACCAAGTACCAGGAGGTTTGTGATGTACGAACATATTAAAAACCAAGATCCGCAAGTTTATCAGGCCATAGCCGATGAGCTGCAACGCCAACGTAACGATATTGAGCTGATTGCCTCAGAAAACTTTGTTTCTCCTGCAGTCCTGGAAGCTAACGGCTGCATTATGACCAACAAATACGCTGAAGGCTATCCTGGAAAACGTTATTATGGCGGTTGTGAGTATGTAGACGTTGTTGAGCAATTAGCTATTGACCGTCTGAAACAAATTTACGGCTGCGAACACGCTAACGTTCAGCCCCACTCCGGTGCCAGCGCTAACATGGCAGTTTATTTCGCTATGCTTAAACCTGGTGACAAGATCTTGGGTATGGAACTGTCTCACGGTGGTCACCTGACTCACGGTATGAAGATCAACATCTCCGGTAAATACTTTGAGGCTCACAGTTACGAAGTAAGCAAGGATACCATGACCATCGATTATGATGCGCTGATGGAACAAGCTATGGAAGTAAAACCCGCTATCATCGTAGCTGGTGCTTCCGCTTACCCCAGAGAGATCGACTTCAAGAAATTCCGCGAAATCGCTGATGCTTGTGGCGCTCTGCTCATGGTTGATATGGCTCACATCGCTGGTCTGGTCGCTGCTGGACTGCACATGAGCCCGATCCCTTATGCTGACTTTGTCACTTCTACTACTCACAAGACCCTGCGTGGTACTCGTGGTGGTATCATTATGTGCAAGGAACAATATAAGAAGAAGATCGACTCCGCCGTATTCCCCGGTATCCAAGGCGGTCCTCTGATGCACATCATCGCCGGTAAGGCTGTTGCTTTCGGCGAAGCGCTCAAACCAGAATTTAAAGAATATCAGAAGCAAATCCTCGCTAACGCTCAGGCTTTAGCTAAAGGCCTTACCGAGCGCAAGATCGATCTCTGCTCCGGCGGTACCGATAACCACCTCTTACTCTTAGATCTCCGTAGCACCGGCGTTTCCGGCAAAGAGCTGCAGGAGAATCTTGAGAAGTGCCACATTACGGCCAACAAGAACACCATCCCCTTTGACGAGGCCAGCCCGGTTGTAACCTCCGGCCTCCGCGTTGGTACTCCTGCCGTCACCACTCGTGGCATGAAGGAAGCTGACATGGCTGAGATCGCTGATCTTATCGCCCTGGCAGTCTTCGACTTTGCTAATAAGGAAGAGGAAATTCGCGAAAGAGCACTCAAACTGATCGGTAAATATCCTCTGTATCCCGAACTGCAATAGGAACAATAATGAGCCAGAGTGCACCTTCTAAAGCACCTTTGGCCTATCGAATGGCTCCTGAGACGCTGGCTGACTTTGTTGGCCAGCGTCATATTTTAGCTGAGGGGAAATTGCTCCGCCGTCTGGTAGAAACTGACCAATTATCTTCTCTGATCTTATTTGGCCCTCCGGGTTCCGGAAAGACTTCTTTGGCCAAGGTTATAGCCAACACTACCAAACGTAGTTTTAAGCAGTTGAACGCGGTAACTTCCGGCGTAGCTGACATTAAGGCGGTTATTCAGGACAGTCAAAATCCGCTCTTGACTCCGGAAGGCAAGATTGTGCTTTTTATTGATGAGATCCATCGTTTCAATAAAGCTCAACAAGACGCGCTACTGCCGGCAGTAGAAAATGGTAGCGTGATTTTGATAGGCGCCACGACTGAAAATCCCTACTTCGAAGTAAACAAGGCTCTTATCTCTCGCTCAACCGTTTTCCAGCTTTATCCCCTGGATCCAGCAGATATCAAAGAACTATTGAGGCATGCGCTCAAAGATGAGGAGCGTGGTTATGGCCGCATAAATATAGAGCTGGACGAGGAAGCAGAAAATTTCCTCGCCAATTCCGTAAATGGTGATGCCAGAGTAGCGCTCAATGCCTTGGAACTGGCTGTCCTAACGACTCCTCCTGATAGCTCCGGTAAAATCGTTCTGGATCTTGATACTCTTGGTGACTGCCTACAGCAATCACCCTTACATTATGACAAGAGTGGAGAAGGGCATTACGATACGATCTCAGCTTTTATCAAGTCTATGCGCGGCAGCGATCCTGACGCAGCTTTATATTATTTGGCTCGCATGATCGCGTCAGGTGAAGATGTAAATTTTATCGCCCGTCGTATCGTGATCTGCGCTGCGGAAGATGTTGGACTAGCCAATCCTCAAATACTAACACTTACCATGTCTGCCTGGGATGCCGTGAGGGCAGTGGGAATGCCGGAAGCCAGGATCATCCTCTCCATGGCAACTCTTTTAGTGGCAACTTCTCCTAAGTCCAACTCAGCCTATCTGGCTATAGACGCCGCTTTAGATGATGTCAGAAACAAACCCCTGGGAGAAGTGCCTATGCATTTACGTAACGCTCCTGCCGCGGGTATGGCAGATTTGGGTTATGGTCAAGGATATAAGTACAGCCATGATTACCCACTACATGTATCGCCACAAAGTTATCTGCCGGAAAACCGCTTGGGAGTAACTTTCTATAAAGCAGGAGATTTAGGCTACGAAAAGCAGATCAGTAAGTGGATGAAGCAGATTGAGGCGTACCGAAAAGAGAAGAAATCTTAGCAGTTAGCAGATGCTAATAAAGCGTATCCTAACTTAAGAAATACAGTAACTTTCGTTACTTGGCCAATAGAGCCCTTATTCTAGAATTAAGGAGTAGGAATTCCAGTTTGGAGGCTCAGGCCATGGCGTTTGAGTGAACAAACTTAATATGTAACTTAATGTTTTTGGTTAGGAGTGATAAATAATGTCAGAGAAGTCCCGTGTTTATTTAGATCACGCAGCCACAACTCCGGTAAGACCGGAAGTTAGAGCTGAGATTAACCGTATGTACGAAAGCTTCTACGGTAACCCTTCCACCTTTTATGAGGAAGGCCATGAGGTCGCTGATATGCTGGCTCAAGCCAGAGCGGATATTGCAGGCGTTATAAATGCTGATCCCTCTGAGATTTACTTTACGTCCTGTGGTACGGAATCAGATAACTGGGCACTCAAAGGTACTGCTTTTGCCCGTCAAAAAGAAGGCAAGCACATTATTACCACCAAGATAGAGCACCACGCTATTCTCCATACTGTTGAGTGGCTTGACAAGCAAGGCTTTGAAGCCACTTATTTGGACGTAGATGCTGACGGCCTGGTGGACCCTGAAGATCTTAAAGCCGCGCTTAGAGATGACACCATCATTGTTTCCATAATGATGGCCAATAACGAAGTGGGAACTATTGAGCCGATAAAAGAATTGGCAGCCATTACCCATACCAACTCCAGGGCTTATTTCCACTGTGACGCTGTCCAGGCTCTTGGCGCTATCCCCATTGATGTACAGGATTTGGGGGTAGATATGATGTCTTTCTCCGGCCACAAGCTCTACGGTCCTAAGGGTGTGGGCGTTATGTACCTCAGACGTGGCAAGAGAGTAGATAATCTCCTTCACGGTGGAGCTCAAGAGCGTATGCGTAGAGGTGGTACAGAAAATATTCCGCTGATTGTAGGCTTTGCAAAGGCAGCCGTATTGGCAAAGGAAGAAATGCCAGAAGAAAGCAAGCGTCAAATCGTCATGCGCGACTGGCTCATCCAGGAAATCTCTAAACGTATCCCTTATTGCAAGCTGAACGGCCATCCTACTAAACGCCTGCCTAATAACGTAAACTTCTCTTTTGAGTTTATTGAAGGTGAATCAATGCTCTTGCTTTTAGACGCGGAAGGTTATGCCTGTTCTTCAGGCTCTGCCTGTACCTCAGCCTCCTTGGATCCTTCGCACGTCTTGCTGGCTATGGGCCTGCCACATGAGATAGCGCACGGCTCGCTACGTATAACTCTCGGCAAGGATAACACTCAAGAGCAGCTGGAAGGCTTTGTGACCTCTTTGGAAAATATAGTTGCCCGCTTACGGGAAATGTCTCCACTATGGTCTGACTTCCAGGAAGGCCGTATCAAAGCTGCTTTGATCAATAAATAGGTACGGGAAAACCGACTGCCTGAGTTTTTAACGTTGTTCAAACAGGGCAGCCAGCTACGCAAAATCAGCAGAAAGGATAGAAATTTATGAAATATACAGAAAAAGTCATGGATCACTTCTTGCATCCTCGTAACATGGGTGAGTTAGATCACCCCACTGCCAGTGGTCAAGTAGGCAATCCGGTCTGTGGCGATATCATGAAGATTGACTTAGATATAGAAGACGGCATAATTAAAGACGTTAAGTTTAAGACCTTTGGTTGTGGCACGGCTATTGCTACTTCCTCCATCTCCACGGAGATGATCAAAGGTAAGACCGTTGATGAGGCTTTGGAATTAACTAATAAGTCAGTTGCTGATGCCTTGGATGGACTGCCTCCGGTAAAGATGCACTGTTCTGTTCTCGCAGAACAAGCCATCAAAGTAGCCCTCAAGAAATATTTTGAGGAAAGAGGAGAGCTTACTCCTGAGCGTGAAGCCAAATTTGCCATCCTGGATGAGGAAGACGAAGCCAGCTGCCCCAGCGCTTATACTTACGTAAATAGTGATAAGGAACACAAGGAGGAAAAGTAATGACTCAAGAGAAGACGCCCGCGGAGCTCTTACAAGATCAGCTTTGCTACCAGAAAGAGAATCAGTGGCAACATGTTGATGAGGCCTTTGAAGCCAAAGTAATGGAGTTTAACCGTTCCTATGCCAACGCCCTTAATACGGGTAAGACCGAGCGTGAGTTCTATGCCATGTCTGTAAAGAGGCTGGAAGAACATGGATTCAAAGATCTGAGCACGCTCGAGAGCGTAAAAGCCGGTGACAAGGTCTACAGCAGTGTACACGATAAGGGTTTAGTAGCAGCCGTTGTTGGCACTGAGCCAGCTTCCAAAGGCTACGTTATCGTGGGTTCACATATAGACTCGCCTCGCCTGGACTTAAAACCTAACGCCCTCTACGAAAAGGACGAGATGGCCTTCTTTAAGACTCACTACTACGGTGGCATCAAGAAGTATCAATGGTTGTCCACTCAACTGGCCCTGCACGGCGTAGTGATCACCAAAGAGGGTAAGAAAATTGAGGTTTCCATCGGCGAAGATGAGGAAGATCCCGTATTTACCATTCCTGACCTTCTGCCTCACTTAGGCCGTAAGCAAATGGCTAATAAAGCCAGCGAGATCGTTGAAGCTGAAGCTATGAATATCCTCTTAGGTTCCAAGCCTATTAACGATGAGAAGATCAAAGAACCTATAAAACTAGCTATTCTCAAACTGCTGCACGATAAATACGGCATCAACGAGAGAGATCTTTACACTGCTGAATTAGAAATGGTTCCTGCTCACAAGGCCCGTGACGTTGGCTTTGATCGCAGCTTTATTGGCGCTTATGGCCAAGATGACCGCGTCTGCGCCTGGACCTCATTGGAAGCTATTCTGGATGCTAAGCCTCAGGCTAAAACCCAGGTCATCCTCTTTAGCGATAAAGAAGAAGTAGGATCCGCCGGCAACACCGGTGCTAAATCTGAGCTCTACTACTTCGCTCTCTATGAGCTGCAGCAGAAGATGCTGGGCAGGGAAGCAACGCTGATGGAACGTCACGATCTGATCCGCAATTCCAAGATGCTCTCCTCGGACGTAGCTGCCGGCTTTGATCCGGACTTCGCCGATGTCTATGAGCCCATGAATGCCGCGCATATGAACTACGGCATTGCTTTCTGTAAATACACCGGTGGTGGCGGTAAAGGTGGCACCAGTGATGCCAACGCAGAGTATTTCAACGAGATCACTCGTCTCTTTGACAGCCAAGACATTCCCTGGCAGTCCTGTGAGCTCGGTAAGACCGATGCTGGTGGTGGCGGCACCATCGCTCAGTTCTTTGCCAATTCCGGCATGAACGTCATCGACTGTGGTGTTGCTGTCCTCGCTATGCACTCCTGCTTTGAAGTTTGCAGCAAACTGGATATCTACAATACCTATAGAGCCTATAAAACTTTCTTCGAACTAGGCTAGAGCATCATAAAATCTCATAAGATTATCAGGCATGGTCCTCTAATGGCCATGCCTTTTTATTACAAAATCAAGCATGGTCTAAAGAAGGTGCAGGGCATGCTCGTCTTTATCGGCCTGCTGGCTGCCTGCGATACTGACGCAGATGAGCCTTAGGACCTATCTTCCTGTAATCTTTCTCCATCCTCAGCTAATTCTTCTTTACTGAGGGTGTTTAGGGGATGTCGCTCTAAAGTATCACGCAGCATACTAGAGGAGACATGAGTATAGATCTCTGTAGTAGCTACGCTCTCATGACCAAGGATTTGCTGGAGGCTGCGTAAATCGGCTTCACCATACTGATACATGAGCGTGGCGGCTGTATGGCGCAGTTTGTGAGGGGAGTAGCGCTTGGGGTCTAGGCCAGCCATGACTAAATATTTTTCGACCACATTTTCTACTGCGCGCTGAGAGATGCGCTGGCGATTGCGGCTGATAAACAGGGCATCCTCATGCTCTTCTTTAGGAGTTAGCCGGTCCGGCAGATAAGCTTCTATGGCTTCCCTGGCCAAATGGTTTAGATATACTTGCCGCTCTTTATTGCCTTTGCCAATTACCCTCAAAGAATCTCCATTAATGTCTGCCAAGTCAATACCCACCAATTCAGAAAGACGGATGCCACAAGTCAAAAAGATCACTAAAATGCCATAGTCTCTGCTGGCGTTAGGACCGTCATCTGCCGCTGCCATGGCCAATAGAGTACGTGCCTCATCAATTTCCAGATATTGAGGCAGAGCTCGCATCTGCTTAGGAGATTCCAGCTCGCTGGTGGGATTAAAATCTAGCACCTTGGCTTTGTTAGTCAGGTAATCAAAGAAAGCGCGTAAGGCAGAAACTTTTCTGGCACGGCCAGCGGGACCAACACCGCGTTCATTGGCCAGCCAGGAGAAGAAGCGGTAAAAGTCACCTAACTGTATGGCTTTCAGATCTGACAAATCGATAACTGAGAGGTCAATATCCTCAAATTCTTCGTCCGCTGTAACTCGTCCCATATAGACCAAATACCAACGGAAAAACAGTTGGAGGTCATAAGTATACTCACGTATTGTAAGCTCTGAGCGTTCCTTGACCGCTGAGAAGTAAGCCAGGAACTCCTCCAGATAATAAAATGTCGCGCGTGAAGCCGGCAAAGTTGAACTCCTTTCTGACAGATATCAGTTACTATTTGGCTGCTGATAACCCTAGTACGCCTAACATTATATGACATTCAAAGCAGTAAAGTTAGTCGTAAGCACAGACCTGTGTTAAAATAGATAAAGTCTGATTGATAAATATAGATGTAGCCACTGGCCGAATATTCGGCCTGGTGAGCCATGCACGCCTGAAGGAGACTTCTTAATGTCCGAAACTAAACTCAAAGCTGTTGTGATTGGCGCTACCGGTTATGTGGGGCAGCGTCTGTTAACCATCTTAGCTGACCATCCTTATTTTGAGGTAGCTCGTTTGGTAGCAGGGCAGAGGTCTGCCGGTAAGAGCTACGGTGAAGCGGTTAAAGAGCGCTGGAAATTACCAGAAGCTATACCGCGGCAATACAAAGATATGCATGTTTATGCCAGTGATGAGTTGGAAGTTTACTGTCAAGGCATGGATCTTGCTTTCTGTGCTGTAGATATGGATAAAGAAGCCATAGTGGAGCTGGAAGAAGCGGTAGCAAAAGAGGAGCTGCCTGTAATCTCCAATAATTCAGCCAACCGTTGGACACCGGACGTGCCCATGCTTATCCCGGAGATCAATGCTCAACATCTGACCGTAATCCAGCATCAGAAACAACGACTGGGTACAAAGCGAGGCTTTATTGTAACTAAGCCCAACTGTTCTATCCAAAGCTTTCTACCTACGCTAATTCCACTGCAAGATCTTGGAGTAGAGCAAGTAGTTGTTTCCACTTATCAAGCAGTTTCGGGAGCCGGCAGGCTGTTAGCTGACTGGCACGAAATGCAGGGTAACGTCATTCCTTATATCGGTGGCGAGGAAGAGAAGACCGAGCTTGAGCCTCTGAAGATCCTGGGCAGGGTAGAAGGCAACCGGATTATCAACGCTGAATCACCTCATATTTCTGGCCAGTGCATCCGTGTACCGGTACAAGAGGGCCATTTGGCGACTGTCTGGGTCAGTTTCCGTAAACCTTGCGAGGCCAATGATATCCTTTTGCGCTGGCGTAACTTCCAGTCGGAAGTACAAGAGATAGGTCTACCTTCAGCACCTAAACCTTTCCTCCGCTATTACGAAGATCAGGATCGCCCTCAGCCTCGTTTGGACGTCGATTGGGCCGGCGGAATGGGTATCAGCATCGGTAGGCTCCGTGAAGACCCTGTATTTGACTATAAGTATGTGTGCCTTTCCGCCAATACTTTGCGCGGGGCAGCTGGTGGATCGGTTTTGACAGCCGAGCTACTTTATCGCTTAGGCTATCTGGACTAATCACTACACAATCTGCTAAATGGATCTTACATTGAAGGAGGCCATTATGCTGCGAGACATAAAAAAAGATGAGTTGGATCTTAATTCTAATATTCTAGATAATCGTCATATGATCTGGCGTTGCTGGAATGCTTTTTCCGCTTTGGAGGCTCACAAGCGCTATTTTATGCGCGAGTTTGTTAAACGGCGTGATTTGTCGGAAAATGAGCTCAAACTTCTGGCTTTAGTGGCTTGTCATAATAATTTAAAGCAAAGCACCATCTCCAAATTTTTACAAATAGATGCGGGAAATCTCAGTCGGGCTATTGACCGTATGGAAGAGAAGAAATTATTGGAACGCAGGGCTTGCCCAGGAGATGGACGCACTTACGTGATCGATCTGGGTCCAGCGGGTAAAGAGATATTAAATAATTTCGACGAAACTTTGTTGTCGCGTATCTGGACTTATTTCGATGACAGTTTAGATACCGACCTTTACGAAATGATGATCTCTTTGGAGAAGTTAGACCACAAGCTGAGAGAAGAGCGGGAACTTTATGAGCGTTACCAACGCATGAAAGGTAAGCGCTAAATGTCTGATAAAGGAGAAGATCAGCTGGCAACATACGACTATGAGCAAGTCTTAGACCTTGCCATCTACATCGCTTACGGTATTCCAACCGTAGGAGGTGAGACCGGACGTGCGGAAGATTCCTGCAGGAGGGTGTTGCAAGCCTACGGTTGTGATCGCATAGAAGTTATGGTCATGGCCAATTTTCTCACGCTTTCCTTTGAATATAAAGGAGAGAAGTACCACGGTCAAAAGCGAATCTCCGATCAAACTTCTTCCTCCATGCTGCGTTTGAATGAGCTCAACAATCTCACTCGCAAATTAACAGCCGAACCCTATGATCCCGGGATGGCTCTAAACGAAGTAAAAACTATTCTCGATGCGCCCAAGAGGCCTTTTACCCAGCACTTAGCCTTGGTTGGCTTGGTTGGCTTCACCTTTACCTTGCTCTTGGACGGCAGTCTGGGAGCAGCCCTTTTTGCTTTTGTCATAGACTTAGTTGCCAGAGCCGCGATTGAACCACTTTATCAGTACAAGACCAATCAGATGTTTGTCAATATTTTCGGCGGACTTTTGGTAACACTTTTATCAGCCTGTTCCATCTTTTTAGGTTTAGGTGAGGAGAGAGGCATTATCAACACCGCGACCTTTATGTTTTTATTCCCAGGTGTATCCTTGGTCAACAGCATAAGAGACATCATCGCATCCGACTATCTGGCCGGGGCTACTAAATTGATTCAGACCATTTTAGTAGCATTGGGTATCGCTATTGGTTCTGGTATCGGACTGAGTATCTTATCTAGATTTGCTATCTAAAAGGAATGTTAAAAGGGAAACAAGAGAGAGCATATGTGGTTGGAGATAATAAAAAAAATAGTTTTTGCCTCGCTGGTATCACTAGTCTATGCCCTTCGCTACGAACTAACGGGTTATAAGGTGCTCGTCGCCGTATCACTTGGCGGTGGTATCTCCTGGCTCTGCTACCAATTAGCTTTGGAAACAGGTATTTCTTTATTAGTTTCCAACTTCATCGCCGCTCTGATCATGTCAATCTACGCGGAGATTATGGCACGTGCCATGCGAATGCCGGTAACTGTATTTTTGATTGTTGCTATGTTACCTTTAGTCCCTGGTCTTACAATTTATCAAACTATGGTCGAAGCTGTTGCTGGCAATTCTACCGAAGCTCTAAATTTAGCTACTGAGGCTTTCGCTATCTCTGGCGCGCTGACTATGGGTAATCTCACAGCATCCACAGTTGCTTCTTATATCACTCGTACCCGTGTTGGCATCAAGAAAAAACGCAATTATGAATAGCTCACTGCAAGGGAAGCTGGTTGATGATTTTCTAGCCGACAACCCAACTACGCAAAATAATAATTTTGCGTAGTTAGGTAAGCGGAAAAAGTGCTATTAGCGAAATCTGAGAAATCTGGCTTTTCTTAAATAAATTCAATTAAAAAGGCCAACTTGGAAATTAGTTAACCAACGTGCGTAAGATCTCTTTGATGGGATCAGAAAATTTAAGTCCGATGATGGTAAAGATAAAAAAGATCAAAATCAAAGTGATCAGGATCTTGCTTAAGACTGCTTGTCTTTGATAAATCTTAAATTTCTTCTCAATGCTGTCTACCGTGGTAAAGGCCGTTAATTTATAGACCTTGGCACCTTTTAAATACTCGACTTGCCAAGGTTCTGCTTTATGTTTGATCTTTGAACGTTTAGCACTGATTTGCTCTGTCTGAGATCGTTTTAAAGCTTTTTCTTTGACCCGTAGCTCAGGCGAATCTTTTCCCTTGGATCTGGGAGCTTGCTTGGGGGCAGGCGCAGGTGTTTTTTTAGCTTGCGGCGCGCGTACTTGTTTGGCCGGTGCTTGAGCGTCAGGTTTTGCTTTAGCTGGCGCTTTTTGTACCGGATTTTGGAACACATTAGCTTGTGTTGGAGCTTTTTTCTGATTTACAGCAAGTGGACGCATGCCTGAAACCTCGCTTGTCGGTATTACCGATTGAGGCTGGAAAACATTTTGTTTTTTTGCTGCTTGTGGATGCTTATCCAAAACTATTAACTCCTATCAGATCAAACAAAAGTTTCTGATCAGCGATCTTTCCTGGCAATTATAACATGCCTGATCTAATGTAAACTCAAGCTGAATATTTTGCGAAGTTCGTTCGGTGATAAATTGCCTCCTTCTACCCTTTTTTTCCAAAATCAGCCGAACAGCAATAAAAACTGTTCAGCTGTGATTTATTTGTAATTTTTAATTTCAGTGGCTGAGTGCTCAAAATACAAACGCTGAAGTTTGGAGATTAATTAGCAAAACTATTGTTTCGCCAATTATCATTAAAGAGAAAATCTAATTTGGCCTGTGGCACAATGCGGATTACGGATTCCTTATAGTGTAGATTCTGCCTTCCCTTCTCCTCCAAAACGATAATCTCTTGGTCAAAGCCTACTATAAAACCGGGATAAACTTCCTGATCTTTACAATGCAGCTGCACGGCAATGCGATTTTTGCGGCAATGATTGAGAAAAATCTCCTGAATCTTACTACCATCTGATAAGCTGGTTTTGTTCTTGTAATTCTTGTCGTTGTAAGGGTTGATAGTGCTTGCGTTGATCATTGTAATTTCTCCATTTCACAAAAATATTACTGGCTGGTCTTGCCAGCACTATCCCTATTATAGTCAATATATCATTGTATGTTTTGTCTATTTTTGTAGAAAGTCTGTAATATACCTCAGAACTATGGCCAAGTTATCTTCCCGGGTAGTCCCAGTCAAATGTATAAAATCCGGACGAGAACGGAACATGGTGTATTGCCGCTTAGCGTAGCGCCTACTGGCTTGAGCTAAAGCTGCTATCGCTTCTTCTCGACTCACTATGCCTTCCAGATAAGGCAAAACTTCTTTATAGCCAATAGCCTGAAAGGCCTGAGTATCAGAAAAATTCGGGTAATCCTTTAGGACGGCAGTTAGTTCATCCACAATACCAGCATCAAACATACGCGCGGTCCTTCTGTTGATCCGATCATATAGCTGTCCTCTATCCGGCCAAAGCACAAAAGCAAGATAGTTGAAATCCGGACCCTTAGCTCGCGAGTATTCATAGACTTCACTGGAGGTCATGCCGGTAGCCTGATATACCTCAAAAAAACGCGTAATTCGTTTGTGGTCTTGCGGCTTGATTCTTAAAGCAGCTTTTGGATCCAAGCTTGCCAGCTTGGCGTGACTTTCGGCTAATCCTTTTTTAGCAATTGCGTCACTCAAAGCTTTGCGCTCTTCCGGATCCGGCACGGCAGCCACAAACTGTAGGCCATCAACAAGTGAATTAACATAAAGACCCGTACCGCCACAAACAATGGGCAGCTTACCTCGATCCAGGATCTCCAAAATCAACTGAGTCGCGTCAGCTACAAATTGAGCAACGGAATAACTCTCGCCCGGATCGCGTATATCGTATAAATGATGGGGAATACCTTGCCGTTCTGCTTTTAGGACTTTAGCGGTCGCGATATCCAGATCTCGGTAGATTTGCATGGAGTCAGCAGAAATAACTTCGCCATCTAAAGCTTTAGCAACTTCAATGGCTAAATCGGACTTGCCACTGGCGGTAGGCCCGGTAATAACTACGACCGGCTCTTCGCGTAACAGGGCCATTAAAGACTCCTTTCAAAGTATTTCTCGATCTCTTTTTGACTTATACTGATGATTACCGGTCTGCCATGAGGGCAATGAAAGGGATCTTTTAATCCTGCTAATTGTTTGAGCAAACTCTGCATTTCCTGGTAAGACAAAATATCATGTGCTTTGACCGCTGCTTTACAGGCAACCGTATGCAATGCTTCCTCAATATCCGCTTCACGATTAAGCGTCTTTGTCGCGGCTTCTTCCACAACTGCGCGGAATGCTCTTTCCGGACTGTAGTCTGGACGCTCTGGGTCTAATGGCACGGCTCTTAAAACCAGGCTATCTTCGGAAAACTGCTCAAAATCAAAACCTAAGTCGCGAATCTTGTCTTCCTGATCCAAGGCTGCCTGTATTTCCAAGTCAGAAAACTTAAGAACAATTGCCTGCATGAGAATTTGGCTATGCGCAGCCTGATTATTTGCTCTAGCAGCCAGCAGTTCTTCGTAAAGGATGCGCTCATGCGCCGCATGCTGATCAAGCAGTAAAAGTTGGCCTACTTTTTCCAGAATGAGATAAGTATTAAAGGCTTGGCCGATGAGACGCGCACCATCTAGAGCAAAATTCCTAACCATTGTCTTAGTGTCATCAACGGAAGAATTAGAGGCTGTCTTTCTATCAGAAGTAATAGCAGCAGCTTCGGCAAATATTTTCGCCTGTTCCTGAGGAATCAGACGTTCCCGCATTGCCTGTTGGTAGTCAATGGTTAATTTAGAAGGGAAAACTGTTTCTGCTTTGCCTTCAGAAACAGGCAATTCTACACTCTTAGCATTTGCTTCTAAATGTTCCTGCTTTCTGGAATCAGAGTTTAACTCCTGCCAACTCAATTGCTCTGGTTCTGCTTCTTGCTGTTTCTTTTCTGCTAGTACACTCTCCGCTGGCGGATCGGATGAAGCTTCTGGCTTGGCAGCAATTGCTTTGATACCTGACGCTTCGTCTAAGCAATTTTTGATGCTGTAGTAGACGGCTCGAAAAATAGCTTGTTCATTGGAAAAGCGCAGCTCCGTTTTTTGCGGATGTACATTTACATCTATTTCAAGAGGCGATATTTCTAACTTGAGTATCAATTCCGGGAAAGTAGATTTTACAAAATGCCCCTGGCAAGCTCGGTCTACAGCCAAGCGAATAATAGGTGATTGGATAACTCTGTTATTAACGATAAAAATCTGGCGCGAACGGTTTTTACGTGAGTGATGACTATTGCTCACATAACCTGAGACCTTTATACCCTCAAAATCACCCTTTAGGGGCAAAGCAGCAGCTGCGCTTTCGCTGTCCCAGATACTATAGATAACAGAAAGAAGTTTACCATCTCCCGGTGTGAGTAAACTTTGCTTGCCATCCTTACTCAAGGCAAAAGAAATATCCGGCCGGCTAAAAGCATGTCGCTCCACCACATCTGTAACATAGGCCGCTTCCGTAGCGTCCTTCTTTAGGAATTTGTAACGAGCCGGCGTATTGTAGAAAAGATTCTTTACTTCAACAATGGTGCCTTCCGCACCTGCGGTGAAACCAGAATCAATCAACTTGCCGGCTTCAAAATCCTGAAAGAAGGCCTGATTAGCTCCAGTTTGCCGGGTGACCAAACGTAGTCGCGAAACTGCCGCGATACTGGCCAAAGCCTCTCCCCTAAATCCCATAGTTGCTATGGAATGTAGTTCATCCAGTCCGCGCAACTTGCTAGTCGCATGACGCAGTACAGATTTGGCAGCATCCTCTGGACCCATGCCACTGCCATTATCAGCAACTCTTATCAGACTTACTCCACCACGCTCTATTTCCACTCGGATACGGCTGGCCCCGGCATCGAGTGAGTTTTCCAGCAATTCTTTGACCACTGACGCGGGGCGCTCTACCACTTCACCGGCTGCTATGCCATTTGCAGTATGTTCATCTAGTACCAGTATCATGCTATTTATCCTTTGTTTTTACCATCTGCCAGGTCTTGGAGTTCTGCCAGGATTGCAAGGGCATCAAGTGGGCGCAGCATGTTAAGATCCAGGCTTTTGAGGCGTTCCAAAATGGCATCTGCCGCTGTCCAGGACTTGGCTGCTGAGAAGATGTCGAGTTGATTCTCCATTACTGGCTCAGTGTGACGGATTTTCAGGCGTTGTCCCTGGTTTTCTTTTTCCAGCATTACCAGGATCTCTCTGGCTCTAATGATAACAGAGTCAGGCACCTGAGCTAATTTAGCTACTTCGATACCATAAGACTTGGCGTCACCACCATTCTTAACCTTATGCAGGAACTGCAAGCCCTCTCGGCTGGCCGTAATATCCACGTGAGCATTGAATACTCCAGGTATATTGGCAGCCAGCTCCGTCAGTTCGTGGTAATGCGTTGCGAATAAGCAGCGTGATTCCAGATAATCTTCCCCGGCAACATGTTCTATTACCGCCCAGGCAATACTCAGACCATCCCAGGTAGAAGTTCCCCGGCCGATCTCATCTAGAATCAGAAGACTCTGGGGGGTAGCTTCACGCAGTATGACCGCTACCTCTTGCATCTCTACCATAAAGGTTGACTGGCCAGAAGCCAAATCATCAGATGCTCCCACTCGCGTAAAGATACGGTCGCAGAGCCCGATCACGGCTTGAGAAGCAGGTACAAATAGGCCCGCTTGCGCCATTAGAACAATAAGCGCGTTCTGGCGCATGAAGGTTGATTTACCTGCCATGTTGGGACCGGTCAAGATCATTAAACGTTGCTCATCTTCATCTAAATAGAGATCATTAGCCACGAACTCGCCTGCCTTGAGCATCTTTTCTACCACTGGATGCCTGCCATCTTGAATAGACAGAATAGGCTGCTCTACCAGTTCCGGGCAAACAAAGTTGCGTTCTTCTGCCAGGTCAGCCTGTGAAGCAAATACATCTATCAAAGCCAGATACCTGGCATCTCTTTGTAACTCACGCAGATGAGTGGCTAACTTGTCACGCAGGTCAATAAACATCTCCTGTTCCAAAATGACCAACTTTTGTTCTGCGCCTAAGATACGTTCTTCAATGGCTTTAAGCTCAGGTGTATAGTAACGCTCAGCATTAGCCAACGTCTGTCGGCGGATAAAATAATCCGGTACCTCAGAGACGTAAGATTTGCTAACTTCGATAGTATAACCAAAGACCCGGTTGTACTTGAGCTTGAGTGACTTGATACCAGTCTTTTCCCGTTCCTCCTGCTCATAGTCTAAGAGCAGAGAATTGCCATGTTCACTGGTGGAGCGCAGCTCATCCAGAATGGGATCGGCTCCTTCCTGGAAAATACCCCCATCAGTTATCTTGATCGGAGCATCAGGACGCAGCTGTTCCAAAATTATCTGTGACATCTCCTCTAAAGGATCCAAAGCATTGGCCAATTCGGTCAGAGCTGGTTGCTCAAAGGCTAAGAGCAGCTCCTGAATCTGAGGAAGTTTGGCTAAAATATTAGCGATCGCGACCAAATCACGGGGATTAGCTTGCTTAAGGCCCAAGCGTCCCGCCAATCTCTCTAGGTCATAGATATCCCCTAAAACTTTCTGCAATTCAGCGCGTAAGACAAAGTTGCAAAGAAAGCCCTTAATGCAATTTTGACGCCAACGTATTTCATCCAGATCCATTAAGGGTTGGTTTAGAAAACTCAGTAACAGCCGAGAACCCATTGCCGTTTCGCACTTGTCCAGAGCCCAAAGCAGACTGCCTCTGCGTTCACGTGTACGCAAAGTCTCGGTAATCTCTAGATGTCGTCTGGCTGTACTGTCCAGAATCATGTATTCTTCCAGCTTATAGGGCACAACTTTCGGAAGTTCAGAAGCCAAAACAAAAGCTTTATCTTCCAAGTAGCCACAGAGCGCAGCCAAAGCAGCTGTCCATAAGAGGTCATCAGCTTCTAGGCTGAGTCCATAACGGCCTTTTGCCTCATCATTAAAGTAGCTGTCATCTAGTAATGACAGGCTAATTTCTTTTTGGTCAAGGTAGTCCTTACAGGTTTTTGATTCATAGAACCTGCGATTTACTACTAACTCATCTACCTTTAGGCGTTCCAGCTCTGCCAATAATTTGGATCCAGTGTTACCAAGAATTATTTCCGTGGCTTGAAAGCTGTTGGCCGATACATCCGCGTAAGCGAGACCATAATAATTATCAAGTTGGAAGATTGTGGCCAAGTAGCGATAGTTTAAAGCATCAAGGTCATCTGGATTAGTAACCGTTCCCGGCGTCACTACCCGGATCACTTCTCGCTTTACCAGGCCTTTAGCCAAGGCTGGATTTTCTACCTGTTCACAGATAGCTACTTTTTTACCTGCTGCCAAAAGTCTACTGATATAAGAATCCACTGCGTGATAAGGTACACCACACATGGGAGCTTTACGCTCTTGCCCACATTCGCGCTGGGTCAGAGCAATGTTGAGAATTTTGGCGCCATCCAATGCGTCATCGAAAAACATCTCGTAGAAATCTCCCAAACGGAAGAACAAGATGCAATCCGGCCAAGATTGTTTGATCTCCAGATATTGTTGCATCATGGGGGTCAAAGCTTCAACCTCCAAATCAGCGTATCTCAGGTAAGAATCAGTATTAGTCAAGGCTTTTAGCCTCCAAAGAGAAGGTCTTTGCCTCAGTTATTTCTACCTTTATGAAGCTGCCCTCGAAGTAATTCGCATTGGGCAAACCATTTCCATCCTGCATCTCCTTAGATAATTTGCCTGGCTCTAAAGGTACATTGATGAGATGGAACTCCGAATCGCGTCCGGTCAGTACCCAGGAATCCTGTTTGGATAAGCCTTCTAATAAGATGTTTCTTTTCGTACCCACCAAACTCTGGTGATCAGCCAGGGACAAGCGGTTTAGGAGTTCTAAAAGGCGGTCAAAGCGCTCATGCTTTATGCCATCATCAATCTGTTCCATTGCGGCGGCAGGTGTATGAGGCCTGGCTGAATATATAAAACTAAAAGCCGAGTTAAAGCCCACCTCTTCGACCAGGCTCAAGGTATCTTCAAAGTCTTGTTCTGTTTCTCCAGGGAAACCAACCATAATATCCGTCGTGATGGAAATACCAGGCCTCACATGCCGCAAAGCCTCAACCAAGCGCAGGTAATCAGCCCTAGTGTAATGGCGATTCATAGCCTTGAGCACAGCATCACTGCCGGCCTGTACCGGCAAGTGGATGTGATTCTCGATTTCAGGCGACACTTTGAGCGCAGCCAACATTTCACCGTCAAAATCACGAGGATGTGGCGACATGTAGCGCACTGACTTAATACCGGGTACGCCGGCAATAGCTGTAACCAGGCGGGCAAAGCTGTTTATACCGCTAGAATAGTCGCCAGAACGAATTGCTTCCAATTCAGCTAAAGTATGGTCATTATAGTTGAGATCTGCCGGCTTTACTCTGCGTGGTCTGGGATAAAGATCAAAGCCCCAGGCATTAACGTTTTGTCCCAAAAGCATTACTTCCGGCGTGCCCTGGTTAGCTATTTTTTTTACCTCAGCCAAAATATCTTCAAATTCGCGGCTGCGCTCGCGTTCTCTGCTGGCCGGTACCACACAATAAGTACAGAAATTATTGCAGCCATACATGATAGACACCAAAGCTCGGAAGCTGCGGCTACGCTTGCTGGGTATATCCTCGCAGACAACATTGGCTTTATTAACTTCTACAAGCTGTTTTTTACCACTATAAATCTCATACACCAGTTCTGGCAGGCGATGTAAATCCTGCGGGCCAAAAATAAGGTTTACAAAGGCAAAGCTTTGGAGAATCTTCTCTCTCTGTTGTTCTTGCGTAGGCAGGCAGCCGCAGACAGCGACCTTTAGCTCTTTATTTTTTTCACGTAAAGCCTTAAGCTCGCCCAGATGACCAAAGAGCCTCTGATCGGCATTTTCTCTAATGCTACAGGTATTGATCAGGACAAAGTCGGCGGTTTCGTAGGAGTCAGTCTGGATAAAACCCAAGCTCTCCAGCATGCCAGCTAATTTTTCGCTATCGCTCTCATTCTGCTGGCAGCCGAAAGTACGGATAAAATAGCGTAAGGGCTGGCCTTTACGCTGAGCTTTGATTTCTAATAAACTCCTGGCCGGATCGATCTCGGTGGAGTCAGGATAATGTAAACGTTGGATTTCATATGGTGTTGACATGGGCTAATTTTACCACAATAATGACTTTGTGGGCCTGAAGCCAACGGCTTGTAAGCCCCCATCAGCTCACTATGGCGAGGTTGTTATGTCACAGAAGAAGAATCTACCCCCCACTGGCTCTGAGCCAAACTCAACCGTTACTAATAAGAAAGCTAAGCCCAAATCCCTGGGAGTTTTCTTTTTATCTTGTCTAAAGATCTCAGCCTTTACAATCGGTGGCGGTTATGTCATCGTACCACTGCAAAAACGCCGTTTTTGCGATGAGCTTGGCTGGATTGAGGAAGAACAGATTCTGGAGCTAATCGCGATTGCTCAGTCCTCGCCCGGACCGGTGGCAATCAACGCCTCTACTCTCCTGGGTTACCAGCTTTTCGGTCTTAAGGGTGGCCTGGTGGCTGTGCTAGCGACCATTTTACCCCCACTTGTTATCCTTACCATAATCTCTGCTTTCTATGAGCTTTTTGCTCATAACGAAGTCGTGCGCGCAGTCTTACGTGGCATGCAGGCGGCTGTAGCCGCTCTTATCGCTTTTACGGTTTGGGGTATGGCAAAAAAGATCATCAAGACCAAGTCTGTTTTTTTAATAGCCATGATGGTGCTGTGCCTGGCCTTAGCCTTATTGACCACACTCAATCCCGTATTCGTTCTCTTGATTGCTTTGGGACTTTCATTGGTAGTTTATTTAATAGATATGATGATGGAGCGTGGACACTAAAATGATCTATCTGGAACTTTTTCTGGCCTTCTTTAAAATCGGCCTATTCTCTTTTGGCGGTGGCTACGCTTCTCTCGCTCTAATTTCTGATGAGATAGTTCACAGCAGAGGTTGGTTGACCACTGAGAGTTTTTCTGATCTGGTAAGTATCTCCCAGATGACTCCTGGTCCTATAGCGATCAATGCTGCTACTTTTGTTGGTAATCAGGTAGCCGGTATCCCAGGTGCTATCTGTACCACCTTAGGCAACGTAGCGCCCAGCATTATTATTTCTCTGCTTCTGGCAAGGCTCTACAAAAAGTACAATGGTCTTCCCATGGTAAAAAGCCTGTTAAAAGGCCTGCAACCTGCGGTCATTGCCCTGATCGCCACTGCTGCCTTCACTCTCACGCAAGAAGCGCTGATTGCCAGCGGTCATGGCTTTGCCAACGTAGGCAGCGTAAATCTCTTCGCCATTGCCCTCTTTATTTTTTCCTTCTTTGCTTATGAGAAATGGAAAAAACTGGACCCTGTACTGATCATGCTGATCATGGGAGCCATCGGCGGTGTTGGCTATTACGTTGTGGGTTTCTAAAATTTCGCGGTCTGCCCTGGGAAAAGTAATCTCTGCCAATACCAACTACGTTTAGGTAGGAAGTCTTTTAATTGATCTTCTAACAAAGCATAGTAGGCAAAAACTGCCTGTAATTCCTGCTGGCTCAGTTCCTCTTCCGCAAAGAAGCATTTCTCCAAAGCCAGGCAAGCCGGATAACCAGCCACTGCACCTTGCGAAATAAAGCGCTGTTCCAAAACAGCAAATCTTTGAGTTAATGTAAGGTTAGGTGTAAAGCTGCATCCCGCTAGTTCTGCCATGACTTGCATGTCAGACCAGATCTGGCGCAGTAAATCAGCTTGGCTACGACTTTTCAGTGAATAGAGCAGATATTCCTGGTCATGACGCCTAGCCAGTCGTTTTTTTGCTGTCCGCAACCATATGGCCAAGGCAAGAATCAGCGATAAAAGCACTGCCAAAACCGCCAATATGACCTTTGTGACTCTTCCCATCTGCTTAGGTGGCTTAGGCGGAGGTACCTGTTCACCAGGGCTGGCCGGAGGAGTCGTCATTTGTTGTGACGGCTTAGGCTGCGGTTCGGTTGGCGGAGGCGCAGTTGTAGTTGGAGTAGTTTCAGTCTCATCACTTTGGCTGGGTTCTGTTGGCTCACTGGAATCAGTCTCATCCTCCTCAGCTTCACCTTGGCCAGTTAGCGCATCTAGAGCACTTGCCGGTATAGCATCAATTCCTAGCCAGCCTAAACCTTCTACGTAAATCTCACTCCAGGCATGGGCATGATCAGTAAGAACATCTCGGGTAAAGGCCGAACTTCCAGCTGGATACAAGCCCTCGTCCACCGGAGGTACCACAAAGCCTTCTACATAGCGAGCTTCCATCCCCAGCTCTCTGGCAAAAAGCGTTAAAGCAGTAGCAAAGTAAGTGCAGTAACCTTCCTTATCCTTGAGGAACTGCTCCAGGAAATCCAGATTAGGATCTGGGTAGGCTACCTGTAGTGAATATTGGTATTTAGTTTCCAGATGTTGACTGATAAGACGCAGCTTTTCCAAGACTTTTACCGGATCTTGTGTTGGATTCTGGTAAATAATTTTAGCCAACTCCGAATCGTGCCGCTCAACCATAGACTTATAGCTGTCTGTGGGTGAGCTAAGCTGTAGACTGACTGTTTTCGAGTCTAAAGCTCTTTCCAGGTAAGACCAGAGCGTTTTACGCTTAAGTTCTTTTTGTACGTAGCCTTGTACTGTATAAGGCAAACTCAGTTCATGACCGGCATAGATCTGACCGCTACGATTGTAGTAATAAGCTTCATCTTCCTGTCCACTGTTAATAGACAAAGGCTTACCACCATTAAATACGATCTGAATTGGCTGACGCACAGGCCTTATCTCTACATCTGTCAGGCTGAAGATTTGGTTGACGTAGGCTTCCGCCGGACTGTTGGGACTGGGATAAGCAAATATTGAAGCCTGCACACCGTGGCGGCTTTGATTATCAAAGATATAGTTTGGCTCCATTTCACTTCCCAGCCACATGCGACCGTTGTAGTCGTTAGCTACAGAACCGCGTAGGCGGAAGGCAGAACTGGGGCCGGTAACCTGCATGAAGAGCTGGTGATCCAAATCCATGGGGCCACCTAAATTATCGTTTACCGGGTAGTACCCCGCATCTCGCAAAGTAAACTCGTAATAACTGACGATTTCCGGCGTATTTAGACGTTTCCTCGCTTGACGGATATAGTCAGCCAGAGCAGGTATCTGGAAGAAATTATCCGGAACCAGGCTCTGACAAACGAAAGAAAATACCAAAATCAGACAAACTAAGATTAAAGGCCAGGTATTGAGCCTGACTTTTTTCTCAATCTGCCCCCCCTGATTGAAGGTCATGCCTATAACAAAAAGGCAGATACCGATGGCTAAGATATAGTTTCCCTTAATTTGATCGGATTCTGGGCCACCGAAAAAAGGTATGGCCATAACCAGAGCTAAAGCGAAAGGCTTGGGCTTTAAAGCGGTGAATAGATAAGCCAGAGTAAGGGCCAGTATGCCTACTAAAGTGGCATAGGATTCCGGCATAGTAACTCCTTCCTGCGTTGCTTTAAAAGACCACAAGAAGGCAGAAGCTAGTTCCGCACCTAACTGACTAAGAAAGTTATGTATTCCCAGAAAAAGCGGCGTATGCAGGAATAAACTTAAAAGACCTGTCACAGCTAATAAAGGTATAAAAACCGCCCAGAGTTTAGGCCTGAATAACAGTAAAGAATAAACCAGGACCAGCCCCAGCTGCAGCGCTAACTGCGCGCCCAAGTCGAAAACTACTCCCAGGTTACTTAATGTCACATAAGTCCAGGCTAGAGCAAACAGCAAGGCCAATATACCTCTGAAGCTGGCGCCCAGTATATCACCCAAAGGCGAGTTGGCTAAGTTTTGAGGATTGTCTCGCGTCAGAAAAATGCGCATCAGATACCTCTCATCCCCATTGGTTGACGATTCAAGGATACGCGCACACCGGCTGCCGACAGTCTGCGAATCAGTACTTTCCAGGACTGTGGCGGATTTGGTTCAGTATGGATCAGCCGTAATAATATGCCTTGAGCCTGAGAAGCCAAGATTAATAGCTCCGAGGTGATTTCTTCGTTTAATTCAGCACTGAAGATGCAGTAAAAGGCTGCCAATCCTTCCAAACTTTCCTCACTAAGTTGTTTGGTGAAGTCCACTTGCGGCTCCAAAGGTAATGAAGCCAGCTGTATCCTTAAAGAATTGTATTCATCGAGAGAGTCTACTCTCAGTTGGTCACGCCAGGGACGACGCAGGCGGATATTTAATTTATAGCCTTGGCTGAGGAAAGATTGAGCTGCTTCCGAGACATGATCCAGGACCAGGTCTCGCACCAAATAGTGATATGCGCGGTCTTGAGCGTTTTCAGACTGGCTGACTGCCGGTAAGTTAAAAACAAAAAACAACTCATTCTCATCGGCTTTCTCATATTGGCGCACCATCCACTCCTGTAAGCGGGCAGAAAGTTTCCAATGAACATCACGGCGATTATCACCAGGTCTTAGTGGGCGGATTAAATCAATCTCGTCCAGATCAAAATCGCTCTTCTTGGAAATAGCTTCACCTTCGTCCAGGTAAGCCCGACTTTCTTCTTTATCCAGTATCGAAACTAAGCTTCGTGGCAAGACCAGGATCGGATCAAAAGCCTCTGCTTGGAAGCTGCTGAGTTTAAGTGAAAAGAAACCCATTGGGTCTAAAATTCTGAGTTCTAGAGAATAAGGCCTCAATGGTCCGGTATGCCGACTGGTGAGTTCCAGACTAATACGGAGTTTTTCTTTGGCTTTCACAGGGAAAGGATTAAGGTACTCAGTCTCCCCACCTTGTTCTGACAGATAGCTAGCATAGATGTAGGAAGAAGCCCAAAGGCTGCTCGAACTTAGATCAAAATGCCAATAGGCTGTTTCTCCTCTTTCCACATAGGCTTTTTGCCTTTGCATTTGCCAGTGGATGTGCCTGCTTCTCCATAAGCCTGCCATTAGAGACAAGACTGGAAGAAAGAGCAGGAAAAACATAAGAAAGTTGTGCCAGGGCCAATCACCAAAATGGCCTGCCAACCACATAGCCAAGCTTAAAATAAGCCAGTAGAAAAAACGCGGGCGAACGATCATGATTCCGGTACAGGTGTCCGATCTAATACTTCGAGGATCACGCTCTCAGCGGTAACGTGGCGCAGCTTGCTCTCAGGTAGCATATTGAGGCGATGGGCCAGTACTTGTGTGGCCATCATTTGGACATCATCAGGGCGCACGTATGTGCGTCCCTTGATCAAAGCTCTGGCTTTGGCTGCCTGCATCAGCATTTTGGAAGCGCGCGGGCTGGCCCCCAGTTTAACTTCCGGATGCTGACGACTACCTTCGGTCAAACGAGCAATATAGTACTTGATTGAGTCAGCGCAATGGACCAGTCTGGCTTGCTCTCTCATCCACATGACTTGCTGTGCTCCGGCTACCGGCCTGACCCGCTCAATGGGATTTTCTTCATCATAGAGGCGCAGGATCTGAACTTCTTCTTCCGGACTGGGATAGCCCAGGCTGATCTTGAGCATAAAACGGTCCAGCTGGGCTTCGGGCAGAGCATAGGTACCTACATGTTCTACTGGGTTTTGGGTAGCAAGAACCATAAAGGGCTGCGGAACTTGGTAAGTAGTACCATCCACGGTTACCTGCCCTTCTTGCATTACTTCCAGAAGTGCGGACTGAGTCTTAGGTGAAGTACGATTGATTTCGTCCGCCAGAACAATTTGACTCATTACTGAACCAGGTTGAAACTCGAACTCATGAGTCTTCTGGTTATAAAGGTTAAAGCCCGTAACATCTGAAGGCATCAGGTCGGGAGTAAATTGTATACGTTTAAAGGACAAACTCAGAGAACGGGCAAAGCTGGATACCAAGGTAGTCTTACCTATTCCTGGTACGTCTTCAATCAGTACGTGACCACCGGCAGCCATGGCAATGATCAGGCTCTCAATCACCTGTTCTTTACCGATCATGACTTGATTGATATTATTTTCGATCTGTTCGCTTAACTGCTTAAAACCAGCGGCGTTAGCTTTCATTAGTTTTTCCTTCCAGTTCTTCTCGCACCGCTAAATCCAAGCGGGGATATTTTATATAGGGATCTGACGCATAGCGAGTGAAAAGTCTAAAACAACGTTTGTACTCTAAAGGCCGGAAAGCCCAAATATGATCCCAGGCTTCACTTCCCTCAATTTCTATCAGAATCAGGCCATGCCACGCATATTCAGAAAACTGACGCAAAGCATTACTTAGTGTCGGTTCATCATCCAGTCGATCCATGTGAAACGCGTCTATTTTACCATCTTTAGCCTTAAACTTATGAACGGTATTAGCCTCTAGAACCCAAATAGCCGACAAACCCTCCAGTTGCAGTACCAGTCGCTGATTCGAGGAGCGTAAGACCCAGGTATCAGGTTGCTTTAGCATAAGATAACAAATCTCTAATTTAGGTTCGTTTAATCCGCTGATATGAGAAAGTGGAATAGCAAATAGAGCATTTTCCGCTTGTCTGTGCGCCTCACGCTGCTTCCTAAGCTGGTATTTACGCCATAATTCAAAGAAAAAATAACAGAGCGCGAAGAAACAGGTCAAGATCACCAGACCAGAGCGGAGCGGGCCTGTAAAATAAAGCGCCAGGCAAGTAATCAGTAAGAGTAAGGCGATCAGCAAGTCGCTCTCCTTCTTTTAGGGCTGTGAGGGCCAGAGGCCTAAGCCTTCAAAGCGTTCGGCACGCTCCCTGGTCTTCCCATCCTGAGCTTTAGCTTCTTCCAGAAAATTTGGATGCTTGTCCAAAAATGCCAACATGTATTGATCAGGATCAGCAAAAAAATGGTCCAGAGACTGTTCCTGAGCTTCGCTGATCTGTCCCAAGTCACGGGCCAAAGCAAAAAACTCCGGTCCGATAGTTACTAAGGTAGAAAGATAAACACCAGCCGCGGCCAGGTTCTCGCGACCACCCTGCTGACGATCGACTACGGCCAGAGTATGACTAATGGAAGCTCCACACTCTTCCAAAGAAGGCAGCCAGGTCCGTATGTAAGAAGAAGCTTCCGTAACCAGGTCTGCAACATGCAAGACTTCCGCTCCTGCCAGTTCCTCGGAGTTTACCTCTTGGGATTGCTTAAAGTGCTGAGTGGTGAGGAATACGGCACCGTCCTTAAGGATACTTAAATGATTTTTACCCAGGAGCTCAGCTAAGGCAAAAGAAAAGAAAAAGTCACGTCTGGCGCCACCGGAAATATAGTCAAATCGCATGTCCTGGCAAAGCTCAGCCAAGTGCTCAATAACTTGAGCATAAGGTGGATGTGTTTTGTATTGATGCCAGGCATCTACACCAACAACCCTGCCCAAGGCTAAAGGATAATCGAGGCAGCGATCGATTTTTTGTAACAGTTTACCGGCCTCTGTCTCATTTTCATATAAGAAATGAGTATTGATAAAATAGGGGCCGAATTTTCCAGATGTATACCAAAATGGCTTATCAGGATTAGCTACTCTGAATGCGTGGCTGGAAAAGAGTAAGTTTACAATCTCCTTGTTATCCAAGATTACCTCCTACTATGCCCGAGGCAAAGCTCTGCAAAGTTCCTCTCATGTAAGCTACATTATAGATAAACGGCGTTATCGGGTCACCCTTAACGGCAGTTTTAGCCTTAAGTTTGGCTATTTGCTCAAGACTTCCAATAATTGAGGCTTCCTATCCATGCATCTAAGGAGGAAATTTCCAACTCCCTCATTTCTTGTTCCATCTCCTTGCGCAACGAGTCTATGATATGTGGATGCGCAAAATTGGCGCTGCCTACCTGCACCGCGCTAGCTCCGGCCAACATAAATTCCAGTACATCTTTACCGGAAGTTATCCCGCCCAACCCTATTACCGGTATGGAAACTGAGCGATAAACATCGGCCACCATGCGCAAAGCCAATGGTTTAATACAGGGACCAGACAGACCTCCGGTATTGTTTTTGAGCACTGGTCTACGAGTTTTCAAATCAATAGCCATGCCTAAAAAAGTATTTACCAGAGAGATGGCATCCGCCCCACCTGCTTCTGCCGCTTTCGCTGCTTCTGTAATGTCAGTTATATTTGGTGTCAACTTGGCAATTAGTGGCTTACTGCTAACATTGCGACAAGCTGCCACTGTGCTCTCCAATAGATCATAGTGCGTCCCAATGGCCATACCACCATGCTTTACGTTAGGGCAGGATAAATTAAGTTCAATTGCAAAAATATCAGTGCCATCCAGCTTTTCGCAGAGATAAACATAATCTTCTGTTACACTGCCAGCTACATTTACAATAGTGGTATTGGTCTCTTCAAGCATAAACGGCAAATCATACATCAGAAAGTAGTCAATGCCAGGGTTTTGCAGGCCAACGCTGTTCAACAAGCCTGAGGCAGTCTCACAAACACGTGGACCGGGATTACCCAGACGCTTTTCTCTGGTTATCGCAGTGGAAACCAGGCCGCCCCAGGCCTTTAAATCCTGATAGGCTGCAGCTTCTCTACCACAGGCAAAACAGCCGGAGGCAGTAAAGATTGGGTTTATCAAAAGATTGCCAAATAATTCAACTGATAGATCCATAACGCCCCTCCTAAAATACGACCAGCTTACTGTCGAAGCAGGGACCGTCGACACAGCAGCGCAGGCGCTCTAAATGGCCGTCTTTACCCAATACATCAACCGCACAACCTGTGCAAAGTCCCAGACCGCAGCCCATATAAGTTTCCAAAGACAGCTGACAATCAATCTGTCTGTCCGCGGCGAACTTTTGCACATAAGCTAAGAGGGGGCGTGGCCCGCATGCCAGGAGGAGCAGGTCGGGATCTTGCTCCAAGTCCCCAAAATAATGCTCCAGACAGGCTCCCGCATGGCCGGTAAAATCCAGTCCACCTGTGTCTGAGCTATAGTAGACCGGGCCGGGAAGTTCCTCAAAAGTCTCTCGCGGATAAGCTTGTTCCACTGAGCCGAAACCGCAGATCAAGGCGGTTTCACCACCGGCTTCTGCTACGCTTTCCAGCGCAGCGTATAAAGGGAAAATTCCGCTACTTCCGCCGATACCGATTACCCGTTTATAGGGTGCCAGTTCAAAGCCGTTACCCAGAGGACCGATTAGCTTCACCAGGCTGTTTAAGGGCAAGCCTGCCAGACGTCTGGAAGATTCTCCCACAATCTGAACCCCCACGCGAATAATACCTCGCTCCTCATCCTGATGCATGAGGGCGAAAGGACGGCATATGTATCCTCCACAGTCTATTTCCAAAAATTGACCGGGTTGGAAACGACCTGCCAGCTCTGCGCAGGCAAAATCCAAGATATAAGTGGTCGGATTTACATAACGCTTGATGATCAATCTGGCATGATACTCAATTTCTTTAAGCATTGATCAAAGCCTCCCTTAAATCATCACGCATGCGCAAGGCTTCTTCCCGCGCACCTTCCGCAAATTCTGTTTCTGGTCTGCCTTGTTTTTTCCAGGCTAACATGATGCCGCGCGAGGAATTTACCAGGCCACCTTGTTTGAAGGCAAAGCCTGCAACCGCGTCCACTGCTCCTGCTCCCTGAGCGCCATAACCGGGTATCAGGAAGTACTGTCGTGGCATCCGAGAGCGCAAGGCTTTAGCTTCGTTAGGCCAGGTTGCGCCCACTACCGCACCCAGGCTGGAAAATTCTTCTTCTGGATCCAACTCTCTAGACCAGGCAGCCACCAGATCCGCCATGGCTTCATAAACCTTACGGCCATCTTCCAGCACAAGGTCCTGCAAGTCAACCGCGCTGGGGTTTGAAGTGCGAACCAGAACGAAACAACCTTTGCCGCGCTCATGACATTGTTCCAGAAAAGGTTTTACTCCATCCCAGCCCAAGTAAGCATTGATCGTTACCGCATCTGCGTCCATGGCCGACCAGAGGCCTTCTTTAACTGGACTTTGTCCAATACTGGCCAAAGCATAGGCCTCAGCTGAGCTGCCAATATCGTTGCGTTTGGCATCCAGAATAGTCAGGTAGCCCAAAGTTTTTGCATAATCTATACTTTCTGCCAAAACCTTGATACCAGCTGCTCCATATTGTTCATAGCAGGCTGATTGGAACTTTACACAGGCTACACAATCCTGTAGCGCGTCTAAAATAGCTCGATTGAACATTCCAAAAGCCTCAGCTACTTGCTCTGCTTCGCTATATCCCTGATCCGCGCTTGCCTCCAAAAGACTATTTGGCACATATTCTTTTCTGGGATCGAGGCCGAGGACTGAAGGGTTATCGAGTTCTTTAATTCTCTCGCTGAGGCGGCTAGCAAAACTAGGCAACATAAGTAAATTCTCCTTGTTTGATAGTAGCAAAAATCCGGCAATTTACCGGAAAGCCATCAAAGGGCGTGTTGTGAGACTTGGACACGAAACGCTCTTTTGAAATGGTCTCAGTGGCTCCTAGATCTACTAAGACCAGATCTGCCGTTTGGCCTGCAGCCAGACTGCGATCACCTAAGCCGAGAAGTCGGGCTGGTCCTAAAGTAAAAAGCTCTACCAGTTTACCAAGACTAAAGTTTTGGCGTAAGCAAAGTTCTGTGTAACAAGTAGCAAAAGCGGTTTCTAAGCCCACTACGCCATTCGGAGCATCTTGCAATCCGCGCGCTTTTTCTTCGGCTGTATGTGGGGCGTGGTCAGTTGCGATTATCTCAATCGTACCATCACGCAAAGCATCTATCAGAGCCTGTCGATCAGCTTCCGCGCGCAAGGGTGGGTACATCTTGGCATCAGCGCCAAATTTGAGCACAGCTTCTTCATTTAGGCAAATATGGTGTGGACAGACATCGGCCGTAACCTTTACACCTTGTTGTTGGGCTTCACGAATCATATGGACCGTTTCCTTACAGGAAACATGGCAAATGTGGATGGGAAGTCCAAGGTCCTGAGCTACAAGAATGTCACGAGCTACCACTATACTCTCTGCTGTTGAAGGCATACCACTGATGCCTAAATGCTCGGCAACCTTACCTTGATGGATAGGGCCTAAATGACTGAGACTGGGTTCTTCCGCGTGATCAATTACTACCAGGCCCTGTTTGGCTGCTTCCTTTAAGATAGAATAAAGTATGCGAGAACTGGCAATGGTTTTGCCGTCATCGGTAACACCCACTGCGCCTGCTGCTTTAAGCGCGGCATAGTCAGGCAAAGCTTCTCCGTACTCTCCTACCGTAGCGGCAGACAATGGAATAAGATCACAATATCCAGCATCCTCAGCTGTTGTTAACTGATAACGTATCTCAGCTGGCGTATCAGTGACCGGTTTGGTGTTGGGCATGGTGGCCAATAATACATAGCCACCTTTGGCCGCAGCGCGAGTGCCGGTAATTATATCTTCTTTATAACTAAAACCCGGATCTCTAAGATGCGTATGAGCATCAATAAAGCCGGGGCAAGCCATGAGTGACTGGCCTTCAATTACCCTGTCAGCTGGCCCGGATAATTGTTCCACCATGACACCGTTTTCTACAAAAAGATCAGTGGTACAATCTAGTTCTTGAAAAGGATCCAGCAGTCTAACCTGCCTAATAGCTAGCTTCATAAATGGACCTCGCAATTTTTCTTTAGTATAACATTTTAGTGAGCCCGATTTTTTGCTGCCATTCTGCTTATTCTTTCTTTGACCTGATACTTTACAGCAGGCTTAAATATGATTTATTTATTACTGCCAGTAATTGACAGTCTAGAAATTGCTTGTTACTATACCTTTTAGAAAATTTGATGCTGGTGTGTCGGAACTGGCAGACGAGATAGACTCAAAATCTGTTGTCCATCCGGGCGTGTGGGTTCGAGTCCCACCACCAGCACCATTCTTTTTTTTGAGGAATTGTAGAGGTTATTGCAATGTCTGATAAGACCGGTTCCGCTTCCCCTCATCAGGCTGCAGCAGAGCCCAAGGCCCATCACTATAAGCCCAAGATTTCTGCTGAGACCTTCATTTGCCTGGCAGTCATTGTTCTACTTTTTACCTATCTAGCTATAAAGTTGACCTTTCCGGTGCTGATAAAAACAATCATGGATATGGCTTTTGATCTTCTGATCAATACCTGTCTGTTTATCATGTCATTAGCCGTGATTATGGGCGCGCTGTCTGAAGTCTTAGCTGAGTTCGGTATTATTGAGTTGTTTAACAAATTGCTTTCACCGTTAATGAAGCCGCTTTATGGTATGCCGGGAGCTGCCTCGCTGGGCATTATTACTACCTTTATGTCGGATAACCCCGCTATTTTGACTTTAGCCAAAAATCCGGATTTTAAGACTAAATTTAGATATTATCAGTTACCAGCTCTCTGCAACCTAGGAACAGCATTCGGTATGGGGCTTCTAGTCATCAGTTTTATGTCTCCCCTGCAACTAGATAATATTGGTACGGCCATTCTTTGCGGGCTGTTAGGAGCTATTGCGGGCAGTATTATCTCAACTCGTCTTATGCTCAGAAAAACCAGGAAATATTATAAAGAACAGGCTGATACTTACTTTACTGATCCCAAATTAACTGGTGCAAACAAGCAGGACCTGCGCCTGATTCGTGAAGGCAGTGGCTTCCAGCGTGTAATGTCCGCTATGCTGGATGGCGGCAAAAACGGCGTTGAGATTGGTCTTGGTATTATTCCCGGTGTTTTAACTATCTGTACCCTGGTTTTGCTTTTTACCAATCAACCTACAGACACTTATCCAGGTGTAGCCTTGATACCCAAGATTGGTGGAGCACTTAATTTTATTCTCCAGCCCTTGTTTGGCTTTAGCTCACCGGAAGCAATTTCTGTTCCAATTACTGCTCTTGGTTCTGCAGGCGCAGCTATGGCTGTAGTCCCCAAGCTGGTAGATCAAGGTCTTGCCTATGCCAACGATATCGCGGTCTTTACTGCCATGTGTATGTGCTGGTCTGGTTATTTATCTACCCATATTGCCATGATGGACAGTCTGGATTGCCGTCCTTTAAGTTCCGACGCGATCCTTTCTCATACCATCGGTGGTCTGGGCGCCGGTGTCGTAGCTAACCTTCTCTTTAAACTCTTTTGCTGATAAAAGGGCCTTTTCTGAACCATTAAAAGCCGGAGAACAGCCTTGCAGCTCCGTCTTTTTTGCTTGTAGCCAACAAATATTTTTCTTGAGCACAGCTTATGCTCATGCTACAATACTGCTTTGGATTGTTAAGATTCTCTTAGGGAGGGAACTACAATGAAACGCTATTTTGGAACTGTCGCACGTGGCCTGAGAAGTCCCATCATCAACGAAGGTGATGATTTGCTTAAGATCATTCCCGGACTTTTGGAGGCGGCTGTCGCGTCAGGACAACTGGAATACCATGACCGAGATATTTTAGCCGTAACAGAGTCGATTTTAGGTCGTTCGCAAGGCAACTATGCCAGCATCTACGACATCCGCGACGATATTCAGAAAAAGTTTGGCCCTATTGACCGTCTGGGTCTGGTCTTTCCTATCCTGAGTCGTAACCGATTTTCGATCTTACTTAAAGCCATCTCCTTGGCCGTTCCGGAAGTGGTACTGCTACTCTCCTACCCCACAGACGAAGTTGGCAACGCGCTCTTCAACCCCGATTTAACTTATCAGCACGGCAACATAAATCCCTGGCAGGATGTTTTGACTGTAGAGGAGCTGCATAAAGAGTTTGGTGCTACCCATCATCCCTTCACCGGCATTGACTATCTGGAACTCTACCAGAACATTGTGGAAGAAGCAGGCGCCAAATGCCAGATCGTCTTGGCCAACAACGCAGAAGAGATCTTAAACTACACGCCTAATGTGCTGGTCTGCGATATCCATAATCGCGCCAATACCAGACGTAGAATTGAAGAAGCTGGCGTCGAAAAAGTTTTCTCTTTAACCGAGATCCTGTCAGAGCCTTCAGATAAACACGGTTATAACCCGGATTATGGTCTATTAGGATCTAATAAGGCTGACGAAGAACGAGTAAAACTCTTCCCTCGCGATTGTCAGGACTTCGTATACAGATTAGCGGAGATCTTATGCCGTCAAAGTGGCAAACAGATTGAAGTCATGGTATACGGTGATGGTGCCTTCAAAGACCCGGTCGGTAAAATTTGGGAACTGGCAGACCCAGTAGTTTCTCCCGGCTTCACCACAGGTCTCAAGGGTAAGCCCAACGAGGTAAAGATCAAATATCTGGCTGACTCTACCTATAACAATCTGGCTTCCACAGAGCAAACAGCGAAGATCATCGACGTAATCAAGCACAAACATGAAGATTTAGTAGGCAAGGAAGAATCCGAGGGCACCACTCCTCGCCAATACACAGACCTTTTAGGCTCCTTGTCCGATCTGGTATCTGGTTCCGGCGATAAGGGCACACCTTTTGTTTACATCCAAGGTTACTTCGACTCTTACGCCGATGAGTAAATTTATTTTTCGCCTGATACTTTAGATTTTTCGCGACCCGGGTTCTCCAAAATGAATCCGGGTTGCTGTTATATCGCTCTTTCAAGAAGATTGTGAGAGTTTTGTAAAATCCGGCTTGACAGCCAGGATATTAGCCACTATAATCTCCTTTGTCGCTGAAATTCGACAAGGTATGGGCCATTAGCTCAGTCGGTTAGAGCAGCCGGCTCATAACCGGTCGGTCCGGGGTTCGAGTCCCTGATGGCCCACCAAACAAATAAATATGGGCGATTTCCCGAGCGGCCAAAGGGAGCAGACTGTAAATCTGTTGTCGACGACTTCGGTGGTTCGAATCCACCATCGCCCACCAAAAAGAGATGTTCAGTGATGAGCATCTCTTTTATTTTAGGAGGAAAGTCTTATGTTGCCAGCTTCCGAGCTTCTGCTTAGCCATCTCAATGGCCAGCCCGATCCTCTTCCCGCCCTCCAGGCAGGAGAAGAACAATTCTACCTCAACCCAAATCGCTGGCAGAGCTCGCCGGAGGCGAAGCACCTGCTTACAGAAGAAAGAATCAAGGTCTTTCGCCGAGAGCAGATAGCAGCTGCCGCAAGGCTAGAGCGTTTTGCCCCCTACTTTGCCGCAGCCTACCTCGAGACGCGTGACCAATCCGGTCTAATTGAATCTCCTCTGGTGGAGCTAAAAAAGCTTTCTTTATATATAAAAGAAGCATCTTGCTATGACTTCAGCGGTAATCTCTGGCTAAAACAAGACAGTGAACTCCCTATATCTGGTTCCATTAAGGCGCGAGGTGGTATCTACAACGTCTTATGCATAGTAGAAGAAATCTTAAAACAAGAAGATCTGCTATCAAAGCTCGGCTCTTACGCGGACTTGACTGATGATAAATATCGAGAAATCTTCAGCGCAAATAAAATCGTTGTCAGCTCCACAGGTAATCTGGGACTTTCTATCGGTATTTCCGCAGCCAGATTTGGTTTTCAGGTTTATGTTTATATGTCCAGGGATGCCAGGCAGTGGAAGAAAGACCTGCTGCGTAAAGTAGGCGCGCAAGTGGTAGAAGTTGAGGGTGACTACGGTTTGGCCGTAGAACTGGGACGTAAGTTCGCGGCCGAATCAGATCAAAGTTACTTTATTGACGATGAGCGTTCAGAAGAACTCTTCTGGGGTTATTCTGTGGCTGCCCTACGTCTTGAAGAACAACTAAAGGCCGCTAACATCACTGTAGATGCTGAGCATCCGCTTTTCGTTTACTTGCCTTGTGGAGTTGGTGGTGGCCCAGGCGGCATCGCGATGGGGCTGGAACTGGTATTTGGCCAGGCAGCCCATTGTTTTTTTGGTGAGCCTGTCCAAGTCCCCTGTGCCCTGCTGGGATTTGCTTCCGGACTTTACAATAAGATCAGTACAGCTGATTTGGGACTAGAAAACAACACCGTTGCTGATGGTCTCGCCGTTGCCAGACTTTCACCCTTAGTAGGTCCCAGGTGCCATCCTATCGTTTCTGGCTGCTATACCGTCAAGGATCAAAGAGATATGGATATGCTGAGCCTTCTCTGGCAAGAAGAGCAGATCTTTATGGAACCAAGCTCTCAGGTAGCAACTCTTGGCCTCATGCTCTTCCAACAAAGTGCCGCCTGGAAACCATACTTAGAACACTACGATCTCGTAGGAAAGGAAGATAATATCACGCATTTGGCCTGGGGAACAGGCGGTGCCATGGTGCCTGCAACAGACCGTGAGAGCTTCTTACTTGAAGGACGACCCGGCTTGACTTTTAAGCCCTAAACGCCTAACATTAGAAAATGTTTTACGAGGTGTAGCGCAGGTGGTAGCGCGCCTGCTTTGGGAGCAGGATGCCGCAGGTTCGAGTCCTGTCACCTCGACCAGATCGGACCCCCTTGTGAAAGTGGGTCCTTTTTTATTTAGGAGCTTCGTATGTTAAAACTTAAAGACCTCTTTACCTGGTCAGGCACCTTAGCCGCCGAACTCTTTGACCGCTTTCAGGATCAAGAACCCTGGCTCATACTGCCGGAAATTAAAGTCTATATACAAGGGCTGCAAACTCGTCTTAGCCCCGATAATTATCTGCAGTTGAGTTCGGATATATACGTACATCGCAGCGCCAAGATCGCTCCTTCTGCTGTCCTACAGGGACCTACAATCATCGGTCCAGGAGTGGAAATCAGGCCCAACAGCTTTATCAGGGCCACTGCTCTGATAGAGTCTGACAGCTTGATCGGTTATACCTGTGAATTAAAGAATGTTATCATTCTGCCTAAAGTGCAGGTCGCGCATTTTAACTACTGTGGCGATTCCATTTTGGGACAGCACAGCCACCTCGCCTGTGGCGCCATAACGTCAAACGTCAAAAGTGATAAAAGTTTAGTCGTACAGCACGACGGTGACCAATACTACCCTACTGGTCTCAAAAAATTTGGCGCTTTAGTAGGCGATCATGTAGAGGTAGGCTGTAACACCGTGCTCAATCCAGGCACAATCATCGGCAAGAACTCCCGCGTATATCCTCTTTCTTCTGTACGCGGTACTATACCGGCTAATTCCATCTATAAACAAAACGGCGAAATAACAAAGATCCGGGACTAAGCCCGGATCTTTATTCTAACAAGAGTTTAATAACTGTTTTATTCCAAGTGTAAGTTTACGCTGATCTCTGCTACATGGCTTACGGTTTGATAGATAGAGCAGTATTTGCCGGCAAGGTCAGACGCACGCTCATACTTTGCCCGTTGTTCGCTGTCGGCTCCCTTAAGCGTAAAATCAATGGTTACAGTCTGGAGGGTAGTGGGAACCTCATCGCGATTGATGCCTTCCAGTTTGATATCTGCCTGCTCATAGTTTAATTGCATCTTCTCTACAATATCCAGGAAAGTAGCATAAAAGCAAGAGCCTAAGGCGGCTAACAGCATATCGTAGGGAGCGAGTCTGGCTGGCTCAGAACCTACCGGGAATTCTCCCTGGATAGTGGTAAGCTGGCCAACAAAATCTTGCGGGAATTTCAGTACTACATTGGTCTTATGCATTGATGATTACTCCTTATCTAGCTGAATGCTAGCGAAAAACTAACTCATATTTTCGCTAATTCTCATTATAAGCTATTTATTTTTGCTTGCTGCTAAAAAAGTTGCCAGGGAAAAGTCTCTGGCAAGGGCGCGCTGACTTCCAGATAACTCTTCTTAACCGGATGAATCAATCCCAAGGTCTGCGCAAAAAGACAGGGAGACGGAACCTTCCTATCCAGATCAGTATCCATTCCATAGCGCCTATCCCCCACCAGAGCTAGCTTACGACTGGCTGCCTGTATTCTGATCTGATGACTGCGACCGCTCTCCAGATAAAGTCGCAGGAGACTGAGGTCATATTCGGGATCATAGGCAATCAGCTCATATTTCAGCCTGGCCGGAAGTCCATCCTTGTTATCCAAATAGTAACGTCCATTACGCTTTTCGCGAGAAAGTTTGTCTTGCCACACACCAAAAGAAGCTTCCGGCTGGCTGTGACAAACTGACGCGTAGATTTTTTTCAGGCTGCGATTTCTAATTTGTTCTGACAAGCGTGAGGCAGCCTTAGAGGTTTTGGCAAAGACCATAACCCCCGCCACCGGCTGATCCAAACGCTGAACCAATCCCAGCCAGGCATTTCCCGGTTTATGATATTTTTCAACCAAATAGGCCTTGAGTAAAGTTAAAATGTCCGGCTTTCCCGTATGATCGGCTTGCGATAAGAGCCCGGCCGGTTTAAGCGCAAACAACAAATGATTATCCTCGTAGAGAATGGGCAAAGGATATTCGGGTGCTATTTCTGAGCAATACAGGTCAAGATATTCTATGGGAATCACCTACTTAGTATAAAGTGCGCAGATGGCGGCTACATCTTGCTGCCACCTGCTCGGCCAGTATAACATAGGAGTTCATGGTCGATAGAAACCGACATAATTAAAGCGCTTGATATATAATGGACATAAGTAGTTTTTGAGGAGGCCACGTATGAGTTCTAACCCTTTGATCTTAATTGCCGATGATGACCCCGTAGTACACGAATCTTTGGGTCTTTATTTATCGGAAGAACATTTCGACTACATTTCGGCTTACGATGGAAAGAGTGCTGTAGAACTCTTTGAGCAAAAAAAGCCGAACCTGATCATTCTAGACATTATGATGCCGGAGGCTTCCGGCATTGATGTTTGCAAGTCTATTCGCCGCGAAAGCAATGTACCGATTATCATGCTGACAGCTAAAGGTGAGGAGATTGACCGTATCCTGGGTCTGGAGCTGGGAGCAGACGACTATATTGTTAAACCCTTTAGCCCCAGAGAAGTTATCGCCAGAATCAAAGCCATACTGCGTCGCTTTAATGAGGCAGCAAAACCAGAGCAAAACTCCACTGTGCGTTATGAGGGTCTGGAAGTAAATCTGGATAACTACCAAGTCAAAGTGGATGGAGAAGTGGTTCCTTTCACCCCCAAAGAAGTCGAGATTCTTTACCTGCTGGCTTCTAACCCCGGCCAGGTATTTGACCGGGAAACCATTCTCTCCCGCATCTGGGGCTATGATTATTTTGGTGATACCCGCACGGTAGATACACATATCAAGCGGATACGTCAAAAAATCAATTGTGAAGACCACGCTTATGCCCTGTTAACGGTTTATGGAGTTGGCTATAAATTCGAACCCGGCCAATAAATAAAAATCCGAGATGATCTGCTTTCGTAACAGCTATTTTTTCCGTCGCATGATCCGAGGTTTACTCCTCGTTCTTTTGGTATGGTCTTTTACCACTAACCTCTTCTTTACCATAATTTCGCGACAGGTACTAATCGAAAGCAAGGGCCGCGACCTTTTACCACAGGCGGAGTGGATTGCCGATCGCAGCGCTCTCTATTTTGTGGAGGGTGACCCCTTCGTCTACAACCTGGTTAACGTCTCCTATAACTTTTTTAACGTTTGGACTTTTATCTATTTCGCGGATAACAGCAGTCTTGAGACCCCCCTACCCACCAGTTTCTCTGAGGAATCGATCAAAGAGATACGCGAGGCCGTGCAAAAAGTGCATCTTGAGAACATGAGTGGAGAAGATACAGAGCCAGACTACGGCACCATCCAAATGGAAGGTTTGGAGCACGGCCTACTTTACGTAGTGGCACCTATCTATTCACCGCATATTTCTGAGCAAACTAATCTGCCAATCGGAACCGTTATCCTGGTACAGCCCTTGGCAGAATTTTACCTCAGTGTGGCAAGCCTCAATGTCACCTTGCTTATTGTTACTCTAATCACCGGTATTCTCATGCTCATACCTGCTATCTTGTGGACCAAACATTTGATGGTACCCATTAACCACATCCGCGAAGTGGCTGTAGCCATCAGTGAAGGAAACTTCAATCAAGCAGTGGATATCACGCCGGACAGTGACGGCGAAATAGGTGATCTGGCCAGGGCGATTAACCACATGTCAGAAACCATCGCGGAATCATTACAGGAACTCAGCCTTGAACGTAATCAGCTTAAGGAGATTATCGACGGAATCAACGAAGGCATTATCGCCGTAGATAGAGATTGTTCTATCACTCAAATCAATGATCTGGTCTGGGAACTTTTCCAACTCAATCCCAATTATTACAGCAAAGAAGATCTTTTGCAGACTAACGGTCTGGAAGATCTACTTATGCAGTGTCTGCGTGAAGGTCAACCCGTGATTGAGCAGATTCAGATTGAAGGCGCAAAAATCGTCATTCAATGCTCTATTAGCCCCGTCTTTGATCACACCGGACAAATCTCCGCCGCCGTCGGTCTCTTCCGAGATGTAACCCAGGCAGAGCGCTTAGAGCAGACTCGCCGCGAATATGTAGCCAATATTTCGCATGAGCTTAGGACGCCCATAACCGGCATGCGAGCCTTAATCGAGCCCTTGAAAGATGGCATGGTCAAGACTGAAGAAAATCGTCAGCGCTATTACGATATCATCTATCGCGAAACGCTGCGTCTTTCCCGCCTGATCGACGATATGTTGGAGCTCTCCCGTCTGCAGGCAGGCTCCACCTATATTGAGCAAGGCCCGATTAATTTAGAAGATTTTTTCTTGGATCTAAGCGAACATTTCTCCTTCCTGATCTCAGATCACAAGATCCACTTTGTGAGTGATAAACCAGAAGGCCAACTGCCGCTCATCTGGGGTAATGAAGACCGCATAGAACAAATACTACTAACTTACGCTGATAACGCGATCAAATTTACGCCCGAGAATGGCACCATTACCTTCCGCTTACGTTTGACCGAGCAGGAAGCGGTCTTGGAGATTGAAGATACAGGTAAAGGTATCAAACCTGAAGACCTACCCTACGTTTTTGAGCGCTTCTATAAGGCAGACAAAGCGCACAACGAAAAAGGCACCGGCCTTGGCCTGTCGATTGCCAAAGCGCTAGCGGACCAACTTAATATGTCAGTATTTGTCCGTAGTACTCGTGGTCAGGGCTCCTGTTTCTCTCTCGGCGTACACTTCGCTGCAGAAGTAATGCAAAAAGAGCAACATATGAAAGAGGTATTCGACGCGGATGAAAAAGATACGCCAGAACCGCCCAGCAATGAAACTTCTTGCGAGTTACATAAACCCATTTCGCGTTAAAAGCCCAAAATCATTTTAGAAAGAGTTCTCATGTCAGATCTCATTAGACTAAATCGTTATTTATCTGATGCCGGTTACTGCAGCCGGCGTAAAGCCGATGAATTAATTGCTGCCGGCCGTGTTTCCGTTAATGACCAGGTAGCTGTCTTAGGCCAAAAAATCGCCCCCGGTCAGGATCTGGTCAAAGTGGGAAAAGAGACTATCGCTCCCAGACAAACCGCAGACTACGTATATCTGGCCTTAAACAAGCCTCAGGGCATAACCTGCACTACAGACCGTAGACGCCGGGATAATATCATTGATTATGTAAACTACCCAACAAGGATCTTCCCTATCGGTCGCCTGGACCGTGATTCGGAAGGTTTGATTCTGTTGACCAATGATGGCGGCATCGTAAATAAAATCCTACGCGCGCAAAATCGGCACGAAAAGGAATACTTTGTTAAAGTTGACCGACCATACGATCAGGATTTTCTGGAACAGATGCAGCAAGGCGTCTTTATTCTGGGGCAAACTACTTTGCCAGCGAAAATAAAACCGGTCGGCCCCACAAGTTTCAGGCTTACCATCAGTCAAGGCCTCAACCGTCAGATCCGACGTATGTGCCAAGCTCTGGGCTATGAGGTAACATACCTGCAAAGGCGGAGAATCCTCAACATTGACCTGGGTTCGCTAAAATTAGGCCAATACCGTGAGTTGACCTATAAAGAATTGCGTGACCTAAAAGAACTGTTGCAAGACAGTGTTGGCTAGACTAGGCTGGCATCCAGCACCAGTTTGATTTCCTTATTTTCCGTTTCCAGTGGCAGATATTTCACACCGGCAGCATCCATCATGCGCTTAGAAGCCTTTATCACATCCGTCTCCGCATACTTGTCAGACAGATATACCACCTTGCGGATACCGCTCTGAATTATGGCCTTGGTGCATTCATTACAGGGAAATAGCGCCACGTAAATGGTACAGTCTTTAAGATTAGAGCTGGCCGCGTTGAGAATGGCATTAAGCTCAGCGTGGCAAACATAAGGATATTTGGTATCTAAGAAGTCGCCCTCTCGATTCCAGGGGAATTCATCGTCGGAGCAACCAAAAGGCATACCATTATAGCCTACAGACACAATGCGTTGGTCCGCGTTGACTATGCAGGCCCCTACTTGAGTTCCCGGATCTTTACTGCGCTTGGCCGCTAACAGGGCCACTCCCATAAAAAATTCGTCCCAAGAAATATAGTTTTCTCTCTTATTCATTATTCTTTACCTCTTGCTTTTTTCTTACGTGATTTTGTTAATCGCCAATCCTGATAGGCCAAAAGCAAACCGACTATCAGCGCTCCCAGCGATAATTTCCAGCCCAAATCAAAGCCTTCCGGTGTATATTCCAATTTTATCTGATGTTCTCCCGCGGGAACTTTCACGCCCATAAAAGCCTGATCAATAATTCTGATCTCTGTCGGTTCACCATCAATCGCGCAGGTCCAGCCTGGATCAAAGCCCGTGGAGAAGAACAACATCCGCTCACGCTCTGAGCTGGTTTGCAGGTCCAGAGAACGAGAGTCATGGCGGACCACCTGTGATTTATCTTGACGTAATTCTGCTATGCCTTCTTCAAAGGCGTCTTCGTTCAGACTTACTAAGTAGACCGCCAAGGTGCCCGACTTGTTAATCCCCTCATCACCTTTAAAATCAAACATGATCTCCAGCTTATTGCCCTCTTTCTGCTGTCCTAAAGGCACTACTGAACGGGCTTTACGTCCCAGACGTTGATAGGATCCCTGGGGTGTGAGGAACTTAGCCTCATTTAATCGCGTGCCACCGGTAACGCGCCAGGCCAGATAATAATTGCCGGCTTCTTCTACCTGATAGGAGAAGCTTACATTGGCTTCTGTTTGCTCATTACGTTGCAAAGAAAATGTTGAGTCAGCTTGTGGTGTAACTGTTAAGTTGTGGCGTTTCTCCGGTATTTCCTGCAGATAATAGTCAGTGAAGAGCTCAGGGGCTTTCTGACCGGTCAAGGCTGAAAAGAGTTGTGTTTGGGCCGCAAAGGGCGACTGCTCCGCCGGTCTGCTGGCCATATCCATGCTGTCCGGCCCATCATAGATAGGACTCTCGCTTAATTTAGCCGGGTCTGCCAGGAAAGCCACCGGCATGGCCAGTTCATTCTCTTCAACGCTTACACCATCTTGTTCGTACATCAGTTTTTGAGTGGTATCTCTAATAGAAGATTTTTCTCTGTGTATGACATAACGAATACCCAACAAACTATCCATTACCGGCGTAGAGCCACAATACTGGAAGCTGTTGATTCCATTGTTGGCAAAGCCTAGCTGCGACATAGTTTTCACTGAGTATTGAGGAAAGGTTGAGGTAAAAATAGTAAATCCCTGTGTCTGGTAGAGCACAGCATCATTGACAGACTTATCCGGCAAAATCTCCATGCGGATAAGATCCGGCTGGCCTTCCTGCTGGAATTTATTTACTACTTCACGAATATGGTCTACCTCTTCACCGCTGGCATAGTTTTCTTTAGAGCCAAAGTATTCCGCGCTGGCGACACGGTAGATAGAAACAAAACTATTGAGTACCAATTCATTCAGCATAATTGCCAGGATCACGTAAGCCATTATTTCCTGCTTGCGTCTTTGACTTCTGCTTAAGCGGTATGGCTGCCGTCCATTTTTAGCACAATAAGTGGCAAGGGTAAGTCCGTATGCTGTCAGCAGCACTAAAGCAACTCCCACGGTCAGAGGTGGGTAGCGATCCGTATCTACTTTACGTAAAACGAGTAAGAGTAAGGCCAGGATCAGCCCAAAAGAAGTTAGCTCCTCTTTCCTCACGCCCTTTAGCTGTGAGAGTCCGTCATAAGCTAAAAACAAAAGATAGAAAACCAATACAAAAGAATTTCGGAAAGGCAGCTGATTCGGATAATGGAAACCGTGCCAAACAAAATTCAAAACATTGTTATTGAGACTTAGGCAGAGAAAGAGCAGTAAGGCAAAATTAAGCCATTTACGGCGACTCGGATTAAGCCGGCTCTTAAAGAAGGCAAATAACAAGAAAAGGACAAATGAGCCACAAAATATATTCGCCATGCCTTTGCGAATGGAGATTGAGCTTAAAGGTAAAAGTCTGGACAAGAAATCCAGCGTTGGCTCCAGCATCTCAAACTTGTCTGGGAAATTATCCCCTACGGCAGAAGTTAGCTGCATGGCCTTATAGGTCGGCATCAGTACGATTGCTGAAAGAGTCAAACCAATAATGGTGGCAGCGGCCAAGCCCAGGAATATTTTAACCGGAGTCTGTCCTGGAGGCAGTTCTTCTCTTTCCATAACAATGAAGAAAAAGAAAAAAAGAAACAGGCAGACAAAAAATCCGGTGTAGAAGTTAACGATCAGCGTGAGGCCCAAAACAAAAACGTAAGTGGCATATAGCTGATAACGTACCAACCTCACCATCGCCCAAGCCAGAAGTGGCAATAGATATAGTGTATCAAGCCACATGATGTTGAAGAAATAGGCCATGGTATAGCCAGAAAGCGCATAAGCCAAGGCAAAACCTACACTTAAAGGCCCATCTCGATGGTAGTACTCTTTGAGGAAAAGTCTAAAGGTCAAGGAAGCCAGGCTTACCTTGAGCAAAACCAGGCAAAGTACAAGTTCAGACAGGGCTGAGGCTGGAAAAAGTACTGCAATAAGGTTCAGAGGACTGGCAAGATAATAAGCAAAAAGCGCCAGAAAATTGAGGCCCAGGCCACCACTCCAGGTAAAGAATAACGATTCTCCACTAAGTAGCTTAGTTCTCAGTTCTCCTAAGAAGGGAGCATACTGGTGGTATAAATCCACCGTGAGTATATGTTTGTCTCCAAAAGGCGTAACGCCCTGGATTCCGAAGGCCAGCCAAAGAATGATACCAGCAAGAAAAAAACTGGCCAGAGAGCGCTGGAGCGACTTGCGTTTGGCAGCCTTAGCCAGATCATTGGGTCTGAATTTTTGCTCTCGCGGCTGACCAACATACGGAGCTTTTTCTAGCGTATGAGTATCAGTGTCCATAAATCGTCCTTAATTTAGAAATCCGAGCTAGCCGTAAGCCGGGTTTTGTCGAGGGCAATCATCTATCTAAGGTCGAACTTCTCAGCCCGACTCAAGCCACCTCCCCGAGACCTGCGGACCACAGTATCTGTCTCTCCACGGTGTTGCTCCGGATGGGGTTTACAGGGCCAAGCTGTCTCCAGCTTGCCGGTGGGCTCTTACCCCGCCATTTCACCCTTACCGGCCCGAAAGCCGGCGGTATCTTTCTGTTGCACTTTCCTTAAAGTCACCTTCACCGGGAGTTACCCGGCACCCTTGTCCTATGGAGCCCGGACTTTCCTCACAAACAGCCCTTTGGAACTGCCTGCGCAATTGCCTGGCTAGCTCGGAACTTTCACATTATAAAGCAAATAGCGTTTGCCGGCCACGTCAGGCAGCCGGCAAACAAGTCCTGTACTAGTCTAAATAGTCCTTGAGCTTCTTAGAGCGATTGGGGTGACGCAGCTTACGTAAAGCTTTTGCCTCAATTTGTCTAATGCGTTCGCGGGTAACGTTGAATTCCCTTCCCACTTCTTCCAGAGTGCGGGTACGGCCGTCTTCCAGGCCGAAGCGTAACATGAGGACTTGCTCTTCTCTGGGCGATAATTCTTTCAATACATCGAAGAGCTGCTCACGCAGAAGAGCATAGGATGCCTGGTCCGCGGGAGACTGAGCATCTTCATCGGGGATAAAGTCTCCCAGTTGGCTGTCCTCTTCTTCACCGATTGGCTTTTCCAAAGATACCGGCACTTGAGAAATTTTCTGGATTTCACGCACCTTCTCTTCCGTAATCCCCATACGCTCAGCGATCTGCTTGGGATCAGGCTCGTGACCCAGTTCTTGAATCAACTGACGTTCATGCCTTACCAGTTTATTGATCGTTTCTACCATATGGACCGGGATACGGATAGTCCTGGCCTGGTCAGCGATAGACCTGGTAATAGCCTGTCGGATCCACCAGGTGGCGTAGGTGGAGAATTTAAAGCCCTTGTGATAGTCAAACTTATCTACCGCTTTGATCAGGCCAAGATTGCCTTCCTGGATCAGGTCAAGGAATTGCAGGCCTCTGCCAGTATAGCGCTTGGCAATACTTACCACTAGCCGCAGGTTTGCTTCAATCAAGTGCTGGCTGGCCTCTTCGTCACCAGCAGCCATACGGGCTGCCAGTTCGCGCTCTTCTTCTGCGGTTAAGAGGTCTACCCTGCCGATTTCCTTGAGGTACATTCTCACCGGATCGTCGACCATGACAATATCATCGACTGTGGGGCGGCGATTTCTGTTATCCGAACGTCCGTCGTCACTCTCATCATCGTCTTCCACGACCAGGATACCGGCTTTTTCCAGGCCATCGATAACTTCTTCCAGGTATTCGTCATCTAAGTCCAGATCTTCCAGATAATCGAGCACTTCCTGCTGATTGATCTGTTTGTTTTGTTTTTGAGCCCTGGACACTAAAACCGCAACGACCCGTTTCGGGTCTACCTTGTATTCACTCGGCTCGTCTAAATCCAGAAGATCGTCATCGTCCTCTTCCTCTTTCGCGTCATCCAGAGAAGAGTCCAGGCCTTTAAACTCATCCCGGTTAGCCTTATTGCGTTTCTTTACCGGAGGAATATATATATCTATATTTTCTTTTTCTCCGATCTCTGCCTCCGCAGTGCCTGTTCCCGGCTCATTAGCAGACTCAGTCACGGTTTTAGTGTCAGCTTTGGCAGTGGTCTTCCTGGTCTTGGCTGTACTTGCCTTCTTCGCTTTAGCTGTGGACTTAGACTCAGCTTTGACCTTGGAGGATTTTTTTTCTTCCACGACAGGAGCTTCTGTTTTTTTCTCGATCTTGGGAGTAACAGGAACATTTTCTTTTACTTTTGGCTCCGTAGTCTTGTTACTTGTGACTTTTTTCTCCTGCTCCGGCAAAGGGGTAACTGCGGTCAAGCCTTTGCGCATGGCAGGAGCTTTACGTTTTTTACCCTCTAAGCTTTTCAGATCGATAGAATCTGCGCTTTTTGCAGTGTTTGTTTTCTTGTTATTGGTCATCCTTTACACCTCTTGTTTCAAATCATTGAGAGCTTGGCTATTTTCTTGTAGTTTTCGGAGTAAATTGGCTTGTTCCTCAGGGCTAGGCGTTGTGTTCAATTGTTCCAGGAACAGATTTTTTTCCGCTTCCAGGCGCTGTGTTTTAAGTTGAGTCAGAGCTTGTCTGGCATAGATTGCCGGATCACGCAGTTCTGACTTGCGCATACGGCTTAAGTAGGGCAAGAGAGCCTCTTCTAACCTTAATTTAGGCGCTTGCTCAGATAAGCAGTTAAGCAGAACCGGCATGGTCAGATGTTGGTTTTCCGCTTCTTCCAGTAATTGCAGCATTAAAGGTCGTACCTCTGGCTGAAAATCTTCCAGGTCAGGTTTAAGTTCCGGATCACATACCAGATCATTATCATCCAACAAAGCGACCAGGTAGATCATGGTCGCCTGGTTCAGGCGGAATTTTTCCTGAGTCGGCTGATTGATGATCGTGGGAGTAGGCTGAGACTTGTCTCCCCGCCGCTTCTGCTCAATAACCTGCAGAATACTGGCAGGTGAGATACGCAGGTCTCTGGCTAATTTATCGGTATAGAGTTCTCTTATTACCGCATTAGCCTCTCCGGCCAGAATATTCGTCGCCAGGTCTTGATACAGTAAAACATCCAAACTTCCCTGAGCTGTACTTGCCTCCTCCTTTGCCAGATAGAGACGGAAATCTAACGCCGGCAAAGCGCGCTCCAAGAGAGCGGCAAAACGTTCTTTGCCGTATTTATGGATATATTCGTCTGGGTCATAGCCATCTGGTAACACCAGAACTCGGCACTCAATCTGTTCCCGTTCCAAATGTGGTATGGCCTTGAGCGCGGCAGAGCGGCCGGCCTGGTCAGGATCATAGGCTAAAATCACTTTGTCTGTGTATTGTGAGAGTAGTCGCGCCTGTTCCCTGGTCAAGGCTGTACCCAGTCCCGCTACACAATTGGTAAAACCTGCCTCATACATACTGATCGTGTCCATGTAACCCTCACATAAGATGTAATGGTCACTTCTGGACTTACGAGCAAAATTAAGGGCATAGAGGTAGCGGCCTTTATTATAGACAGCCGAGTCCGGCGAATTAAGATATTTAGGCTCACCCTCTCCCATGATACGACCACCGAAAGCACGTAAAGTTCCCAGATGATCAAATATGGGGAACATAACCCTGTCTCGGAAAAAGTCATAATAATTTCCCTGCGTTGAACGCCTGCTAAGGCCAAGCTTGACCAGTAGTTCCTGCGGATAGCTGTGGGATAGCAGCTCCTGATTTAAAGCAGACCATTCTTCCGGAGCGTAGCCCAGGCCGAAACTCGTTACAACCTGAGATCTTAGGCCACGCCTCTGGTAGAGATAACGCTCCGCTGCTTTTCCCTGTGGGCTCTTAAAAGACTTATAGTAAAAGCGGGCTGCATCCAAGAGGCAAGCCAACATCTGTTTATATTCTGCTTGCTTCTGTCGCGCTTCCGGCGATTCATCCAGTTCTATTTCCATGCCCACACGTTTAGCCAAAAACTGTACCGCTTCGGGAAAAGACAAGTTCTCAATTTTTTGTATGAATTTGATCACATTGCCACCTTCATGACAGCCAAAACAGTAGAAGAAATTTTTACCGGGGCTAACAGAAAAAGATGGTGTCTTCTCCGGATGGAAGGGACAAAGTCCAAACAGATTAGAGCCACTTCGCTTTTCCAATTGCACATAGTCAGAGACCACCGACACAATGTCGTTTCTCGCCACTACTTCATCAATGATGTTTTGCGGAATAAAGGTCACTGTTTCCTCCTGAAAAGCAGATGCAGTTTCTTAGGGCATAATTCACGGCACTAGTAAATACTACGTAATTTGCGGGCAAAAACCCCTAAAAGGAAAAGTCCCGTTCCAAGTTTAGTAAACCGGACCGAGACCGTGCCTTAAAGCAGGCAATTATCTGGCAGAAAAACCAGATAATCACTTGTTTGAAATGTGAGTTTGAGCTCTTATTTTTTCTTTTCCGCTTTTTTTTCTTTATTGTCAGCTTCAGCCGATGCTTCTGGTTGACGATCACTGATTACATTAGCGATAGCGGATTTTTTAAAAGTCATGAGAGTATTTTGCACGCTAGTTGAGACCGTGACTTCATCACCTTGAATATTAAAAATACGGCCGGTAATACCACCAATGGTCACAACTCTGTCGCCTACCTGCATGGCATCAATCTGTTTGCGTAGAGCTTCATCACGTTTTTTCTGTGGTCTGATTGCCAAAAAGTACATCAGGGCAAACATCAAAATGAGCGGCAAGAACATTGCCAGCATACTAGGTTGTTGTCCGGCTTGACCCGCTTCCAACAGTAAATTATACATATTCACAATTAGTCTCCGTTTCTTAGTGCAGACACAAGCTGCCAGGGCACTATAATCTTCTGCTAAATGATATCATTTGACTTGAGCCTTATTCAAGCGCCTGCTTATTTTCCCAATTTTTCTTGTATCTTAGCTTCTTCCAAATCGCGATAAAAGTTCTGACGGAACTCTGCGTAGCGATCTTCGCGGATTGCTTCACGCATACGATCGATCAAGCGCATCATGTAGTAAACATTGTGGTAACTACAGAGGCGCAAGCCCAGTATCTCATTGGCCTTAATTAAGTGACGGATATAGGCGCGTGTATAGTTTTGGCAGGCAAAACAATCGCACTCCGGATCCAAGGGGCGAAAATCCTCTTGATAGGTGGCATTGCGCACAGTTAGACGCCCACGGGAGGTGATAACCGCGCCGTTTCGCCCTATCCTGGTAGGCCATACGCAGTCAAACATATCTACACCTCGATAAACACCTTCCACCAGGTCTTCCGGCGTGCCTACTCCCATGAGATAACGCGGGCGATCTACCGGCAAATGAGGCTCGATATGGTCCAGGATCTCATACATCACAGCATTCTCTTCACCCACGGAGAGGCCGCCTATGGCGATACCCGGCAGCTGATAAGATTTGATCTGCTCTGTGGCTGCTACACGCAGATCAGGATAGGTCCCACCTTGAATAATACCGAAGAGAGCCTGTGTTTGACTGTGACCCCAAGTGTCAATACAGCGTTCCAGCCAACGCTGAGTACGATCTGTAGACTCTTTGACATAGTCATAATCAGACGGATACGGTATACATTCATCTAATTGCATCATGATATCCGAACCTAATTGCTGCTGGATCTGAATAGCCTTCTCTGGCGTAAGAAAATGGCGGCTGCCGTCTAAGTGTGAGCGAAAATGTACGCCTTCCTCCTCGATTTTGCGATTCTCTGCCAGGCTAAAGACCTGGAAGCCACCGCTATCCGTAAGGATGCTGCCAGACCAGTTCATAAAGCGATGGAGTCCTCCCGCTTTGGCGATCAATTCTGACCCCGGACGCATCCATAAATGGTAGGTATTACCTAGGATGATCTGCGCGCCGGTGCTGGCCACTTCCTCACTGGTCATGGTCTTTACAGAGGCGCAAGTGCCTACAGGCATAAAGATAGGCGTATCTATGATGCCGTGGCAGGTATGGAAAACACCTAAACGCGCCGCAGAGTCGCTTGATTTCTTTAACAGATCAAATTCAAACAAACTAATCTCGCTCCTTTAAGTTAGCATTGCCCAGAATCAGCATACAGTCGCCCAAGCTATAGAAACGATAGCGCTCGGCTACCGCTTCCCGGTAAGCGGCCAGGATCTCTTCACGTCCATAAAAAGCAGAGACCAGCATGAGGAGACTGGATTCCGGTAAGTGAAAATTAGTAAGCAAGGCATCCATAAGTTTGAAACGATAACCAGGATAAATAAAAAGCTGGCTTTCACCTAGACCACTCTTGATCTTGCCGCTATTCTCATCAAAAGCAGTTTCAATAGTACGGCAAGACGTGGTACCCACACACACAACTCGGCCTCCCTTAGCCTTAGTATCATTGATAATCGCCGCGGTTTCCGGTGTGACCTCATAAGCCTCTGTATGCATCTGGTGGTCAGTGATCTTATCCTCTTTCACAGGCCGGAAGGTACCAATACCTACATGCAGGCAAACCTGTGCCAGGCGAATACCTTTGGCTTCGATTTTAGCCAGCAGTTCCGGAGTAAAGTGCAAACCTGCTGTAGGAGCCGCGACTGAGCCATCGTATTTGGCATAAACAGTTTGGTAACGATTTGGATCGGCCAAGTCGTGGTGGATATATGGAGGCAGAGGTATATGGCCCAGCTCTGCTAAGCGCTGTTCCCAGATGCCCTCAAACTCAAAGCGCAAAATGCGTGCGCCATCTTCTTCAATATTAATAACTTCCGCTTCCAACTCATTTTCTTTAAAGATGATCCTACGACCAAGCTGCAGTTTACGACCGGGCTTGGCCAGACAGCGCCAAGTCCTGGGCGCAAGCTCACGGATCAGCAGGCATTCAATATCGGAAGTCTTACCCGGTAAATGGCCGAACAGCCTGGCCGGTATAACCTTACTATTATTGATCACCAGACAATCTCCCGGATTGAGAAAATCAGCAATATCACCAATGTGTAAGTGCTTAGGAGGCAGCCCGTCTTTGAGCACCATCATGCGTGACGCGTCACGCTTTTCCAACGCGTCTTGAGCTATAAGTTCTTCCGGCAGATCATAGTAATAAGAAGATAAAAACAGATCGGCTGGCTCAGCAGGCTCATAAGACTGAGACTCGTGACTTTTGGAATCTGTTGCGGCTGTTTGCTGCTTGCACTTTAAAGTTTCTGCTTCAGACATATTTGTTCCTTCCTAGCTCTCTTGCTGATATAGCTCTTTAATCTGATCAGCTTCCAAGCCCAGTGTTTCTAACGACCTGATGCTGTAATAACATCTACGTTCCGCCCTGCCTCTCAGCTTTAATCCGTAGCGTTGCCTATAAGCGCGAATGTCTTCCCTGCCTAGTTCCGATAGAAGAGAAAAATTGGCTTTCAGAGGCTGAAAATTATCCGGGCTGGCAGAGATCACATAATTTGCCAGTCCTCCAATCACGGTTTCTCTGGTACTGGCACGGGCTAAAAGCTTCGGATCGTACTTACCAAGTTCAGAGGCCAAGGTTAGGGCAGCTAAGAGGCCAGAAGCCGTAGATTCGAGATAACCTTCCACGCCCGTGATTTGGCCGGCAAAGAAGAGCTTCTGATCCTTCAGCGTGCGGTAATTCGTGCTGAGCACACGCGGTGAGCAAATGAAGCTGTTGCGATGCATCACGCCAAATCTGGCAAATTCAGCTGTTTCCAGACCTGGAATCATTCTGAAGACTCGTACTTGTTCGGGGAACTTAAGTCGGGTCTGAAAGCCCACCATATTCCAGAGATTGTGAGCAAAGTCATCCTGACGGAGCTGTACTACAGCATACGCCTCTTCTCCCGTGCCGGGTAGTGGTAGGCCTACAGGTTTAAGTGGACCGAAACGCAGCGTATCAATTCCATCTTCAGCCAAGGCCTCTATGGGTTTACAGCCTTCAAAGAGCAATTCTTTCTCAAATCCGCGAGGAACTACTTTGTCTGCTTGTAATAGTGCCTCTCTGAATTCTCCGTATTGCTTGGCATCCATCGGGCAGTTAAGATAGTCACCTTCGCCATCCTCATAGCGGCTGGCCATAAAGGCAATTTCCTTATTAATGGAGCTGTCCTCAATCAAAGGTGCTGCCGCATCAAAAAAATATAAATTATCCGCGCCAGAGAACTTCTCTATGGATTGGAAAAGCTTGCCTGCGGTAAGAGGTCCGGTCGCGATAAGCCGGTAATCGTCAGTCAAATCATTCAGGTCCTGTATTTGCTCACAAACCAGCTCAATGTTGGGGTGCTGTTTCAAGCGCTCGCTGATATAAAGAGGGAAAGCCTCACGATCCACCGCCAATGCGCCACCCGCAGGTAAACGTGTTGCATCTGCCGCTTCCATAATCAAAGAGGAGAAATGGCGCAACTCGTACTTTAGCAGGCCGGAGGCACTGGCAAATTTTCCGGATCTCAGAGAATTGCTGCAAACTAATTCCGCAAAATGGGGATCGCTATGCGCTGGACTTAGTGTTTCCGGCTTCATGTCGATCAATCGAACCTTAAGGCCTCGCTCAGCTAATTGCCAGGCGGCCTCAGAGCCAGCCAGGCCGGCTCCTAAAACACAAATAGTGGTCATCTATTCTTTATCTTCCTCGATTTTCTCAGCGCTAGCTTCCTGCGATTTACTTTTCTCTGCTACCTTTTTACGTTGAGACTTAGATTGTGAGTTAATACAGTCTTTGTTACTGCAGCGTTTGTACTTACGGCCTCGATAACGCTTTTCGACCATATAGGATCCACAGAGCTCACAGCGTTCTTCTAAGGGGCGATCCCAACTGATAAAGTCGCAATTAGGGTCACTTCCTTTTTTATCACAGACATAGAAGATAGAACCACGCTTGCTCTTTTTCTCAAGTATGTGTGAACCGCACTTAGGGCATCTACCTTCAGCCACTACGTCAATGGTCTCTGTGTAATCACAGTCTGGGAAGCGGTCGCAGGCAATAAATTTACCATAACGGCCATTCTTAATAACCAATTCTCCCTCACCACACTTGGGGCAGGCGCGGCCGGTCTTCTCATCTTTGAGAACTTTCTCCTTGATATTCTCGTCCGCCTCCTTAACCTGACTGTGGAAGGAGGGATAAAAGTCTTTTAGAATTTCTACACCACTGGTCTCACCCGATTCTACTTCATCCAACTTCTCTTCCATTTGAGCGGTAAACTTGACGTCTACAATGTTCTCAAAATGTTCTTCCAAGAGCAGTGTTACAGCCTCACCCAGCTGAGTCGGCTTAAGGGAGCGGCCTTCTTTTTCGGCATAATTGCGGTTCAAAATGGTAGAAATAGTTGGTGCATATGTTGACGGGCGACCTACTCCTTCTTCTTCCAACGCCTTGATCAAGCTGGCTTCCGTATAACGCGCCGGCGGTTTGGTAAACTTTTGTTCCGGCAAGAGCTTCTTAAGATCCACCACTTGACCTTCTTCCAGAGCTGGCAAGGTCTCTTTGTCCAGCTCGTCTTTGTCATCATCCGTACTGGATTCGCTGGCACTCTGGTAGATGCGCATCCAACCTGGGAAAAGCATTGACTCACCCTTTACCCGGAAGAGTTTATCCGCTTCCGATCCCGCTACTACATCGCAGCTAACCGTATCGAAAATAGCGGCCGTCATCTGTGAGGCAATAAATTTATTCCAGATCAGCCGGTAAAGCCGCAATTGCTCTCCGCTAAGATCGGTGGCAATCTTATCGGGACTGAGATCAAAGTGAATAGGCCTGATCGCTTCATGCGCGTCTTGAGCCGCTTTTTTGTTTTTGTAATATCTCGGCTTGGCCGGCAAATAGTCCGGGCCATATTGTTCCGAGATAAAAACACGAGCAGCCTGGGCAGCGTCTGGGTTGATACGCAAAGAGTCAGTACGAATATAAGAGATCAGAGAGATCTGACCCTGACCCTGAATATTCACACCTTCGTACAGTTGCTGAGCTATTCTCATCGTACGTGAAGAAGAAAAGTTGTAAGCTCTGGAAGCCTCCTGTTGCAAAGATGAAGTTGTGAAAGGCGGATAAGCGTCACGCTTCCGCTTGTTCTTCTTAACGGTATTGACTTTAAACTCGCTGCCTTTGAGCTCAGCAATCAGTTCCTTGATCTCTGCTTCATTTTTTAGCTGATGGCGCGTTACTCTACCACTCTTTAGCTGACCGTGATAACGCGAGCGAAAAACCTCTTCTTTGGCAGTAGCCAATTCCGCAGTTAAGAGCCAGTATTCCTCGGGCTTAAAATCACGAATTTCTCTTTCACGTACCACCAGCATACGAGTGGCCAGAGATTGGACACGTCCAGCAGATAGGCCTTTAAAAACCTTCTTCCATAACAGCGGGCTTAGCTCATAGCCCACCAGGCGGTCTAAGATACGTCTGGTCTGCTGAGAATTGAACAGATTCATATCAATAGGCCTGGCTTGTTCTAATGCCTCACGCACAGCCTTCTCAGTAATCTCATTAAAGCTGATACGACAATTACTGGTCGGATCAATCTTGAGCGCCTTGGCCAGATGCCAGGCTATGGCCTCTCCTTCTCGGTCCGGGTCAGTTGCGAGGAGAACAGCGTCTGCTTTTTCCTGCTTCTTCTTTAACTCTCGGATAACCGATTCCTTGCCAGGCATTGTAATGTAGCGAGGTTGAAAATCATTATTAATATTGACTCCCAAGGTAGATTTCGGCAAATCACGGACATGGCCAACTGAGGCAGCAACCTCATAGTCCTGACCTAGATATTTGCCAATAGTCTTTGCCTTGGCAGGCGATTCCACAATTACCAGCGTTTTTCCCATATACATCCTTTTCTGTTATCACCAGCTCAAAGCAAAAGTCCTGAAGACACGTTGGCGCTAAGCCCAGTCTACTTTGCTGAGGCGGGGGAAGAAGTCAACCTATGGACCATATATACAGGATATTGCCTTTTCTGTCAAAGTTAAACCGGCTGCTTGATAAGTCAGCCAGCCTCCCAACTCTAACCTCGCTACCAGGCGGTTACAGGCTTGAGGTGTTATGGCAAAGTTAAGCCCCAGCTCATCTCGGCTGGCGGGCTTACCTGATAAAAAGCGTAAAACTTCCTGTTCAAGTTCTGATAAGGCCTGTCCCGGCTGTGATGCGGATTTTGAATATTCAACTTTAGCTGGCGTGTCTGTGTGAGTTTTTAGATCTGAATAATTAAGCTGTTCCCAGCCTGCAGCAAAACTTGCCAGACGGAGAGGCTGTGGCTTACTCAACTCATCCAATATTTCCAGTGAATCTAAAATCAAGGCACCGTCGCGCAGGAGCTGGAGAGAACCTTTATAGGACTCTTCTTCCAGAAAAGCAGGCGCAACATAAACTTCGCGGCCCTGATCAACTGCCACTCGTCCCGTAATCAGGCTGCCGCTCTGAGAACCAGCCTGGACAATGACTACACTGGTTGCCAAGCCGGAGATCAAACGATTGCGCATATGAAAATTAGCTTTACGCACAGGATACTTTGGAGGAAATTCACTTACTACCGATCCTTGTTTGCATATATCCTTCATTAGTTTCGTATGTTGAGCAGGGTAACACTGGCTAAGTCCACAGGGCATGACCGCCACAGTAACACCTCCGGCATCAAGGCAGGCCTGGTGAGCCGTTCCATCTACACCTTTAGCTAAACCACTGATTATCGGGCTGCCGGCAACAGCCAAACGCGAACTGATTTTTCTGGTCAGATAGTAAGAGTATGGTATGGCCCGGCGGGCACCGACTACCGCCACTGTAGCTTTGCCATTAATCTCTGAAGGTTCGTGACCCAAAAACCAGAGCCATAACGGCGCGTCCGTCAGTGAATTCAAGTAGATGGGCCAAGTAGTAGCTCCTCGGTAAGTAATACGCATTCCCGCTTCTTCATACTTAGCTGCCTCCGCCTGACAGGCCTCATAAAACTCTGTACCAGGTTGCCAGGGCACGCAAAGTTCGGACAGGTGAGCCATTATGGCAGGTGCTTTCCAGGTGAGTAGCTCTCCTTCTAAGAAAATCCTTCTTCTTTCATCCCATTTGAGCCGCAGTTTTTGGGTTAGATTTTCCAAGTAGAGAGCATTAGTCATCAATTCTCGATCCTCTATAGCCATATGTTCTCCTTTTTACTTTATTAATTAAACCCCAGGTACTCTGTAGGTCTTACCCGATAGCTATAGGCTTCTTCCAGATCCTCTATCAGCACTTCCTCTCTTCCCTCCCAGTCAGCTATAGTTCTGGCCACTTGGAGGAGTTGGCGGTACTGGCGCAGGCTGGCCCGACTTTGGTCTGCCAGTACACCGGCCTTGCTGGCCAGTTTCTGTGAAAATCCGTAATCTTTGCTCGCCTCTAGCCAGGGATTTTTGCCATTGAGATAACAAGACTTATCTAGATCCGGATGCAAAAGCTCAAAGCGTTGCTTTTGTCGTTGCCAGCTGTTGGTAATTTGTGCTCGCAGCTCTAGAAATCGTTTGCGAGCCTCTCCCAAGTCTGGGTCAGTTTGTTCCCAGCTGAAGATACTCTCGCGCCTGAAGGTCAACAGCAATTGAAAACGATCCCAAAGTGGGCCACTGATTTTGTTCAAATGTTTGGTCACGGCTCTGGGGCTGCAGCTGCATTTCCCACCAGCTTCTAAGGCCAGGCCACAGCTACAGGGATTCGCAGCTGCCAGTAGCAGGAAATCGGCAGGTAGTTCCACCCGCTCATCCGCTCTGGCAAGATACAATTCACGCTTACTTAAGGCTTCGCGCAAAGCTTCTGTTTTGGTGGAAGGGTACTCAGTAAGCTCATCCAGAAAAAGCAGTCCTTTATGTGCCAAGCTGAAGAGTCCCGGTTGTACCGGATTACCACCTCCTATGAGAGCGATCTTCGTTACCGAAGAATGAGGAGCTAAAAAGGGTCTTCTATTACAGTTAAGGAAATCGCTGTCCACATCCTCAGCTAAGGCATAGAGTTTTTGCAGCTCAAATTTTTCTTCTGCTTCCAGGGATGGTAGAAGATAAGGAGCCAGGCTCAAGAGCATGCTTTTACCTGATCCTGGTGTGCCTAAAGCTATGAGATGATGCCAACCAGCTAAGCCCAGGGTCAGGCCACGCAGAGCTGTTGATTGGCCACGAAAGGCAGCAAAACTCTTTATCGTATCCAGGCTTAAATCACTTGTAGCAGTCTGACTATCCTCAGGCGAACTTGTCACCACAGATCTTGGCTTTAATGGCTTTACACCGCGGTAATAGTCTAGAGCTTCCGCTAAGTCTCTGACTTGGCGATAACCCAGGTCAGGAAAAATATGGGCTTCCGGTAGATTATCCTCCGGCAGGAGAAGAAAACTATCTGATTTAGCCGCTATTTCCAGGCAAGATACGATGCCAGGAACTTTACGAATTTGCCCTTGTAGACCCAATTCTCCGATTACGGCAAATTTACGTCCCGCAGACAAATCGCCTGCCTGTTCTGAGGCCTGGATAACTGCTAAAGCCAGAGGCAGGTCAAAAAGACTACCAGACTTATCCAGCCAGGCAGGAGCGATGGAGGTTATAATTCTCCCACGTGGCCAATCCAGGCCACTGTTACAGATTGCGGCCCTTATCCGGCTTTCTATATCATGAGCCTTGCCCTTACTAAGTCCACTGAGGCTAAAAGAAGGTAGACCTGGCAAGATACTCGCCTCAACCACGCTGGGATAGGCAGTTAGGCCGCGGGGAATAAAAGTTTGCACTTGACTGTATTTTCCGGACATAAATTCTCACTTTCTAAATTTCATCCAGTTTAGTCATAGCTCAAATATAGGGCTAAGCGACTTAACGACAAGAAGCGAAAAATTGCGACAATTTTTTACCTTGCTGCCTCTAGCTCCAGAAACTGCTTGTCTGTCTCGGGCTTGTGTTACACTGTTGAGAGTCAAAAGCCTATACTAAACTCATATATATATTCCAAGGAGAAGAGCCCAAATGAAAGTTGGCATCGTTGGCCTGCCAAATGTAGGCAAGAGCACCCTCTTTAACGCGATTACTCACGCCGGAGCAGAAGCTGCAAATTATCCCTTCTGTACGATTGAACCCAACCACGGAGTGGTCCCAGTTCCCGATAAACGCTTAAACCGCCTGGCCGAAATCTCTGACAGCAAAAAGATCGTACCGGCGGTGGTAGAATTTGTGGATATTGCTGGCCTGGTGGCAGGCGCCAGCCGAGGTGAAGGCCTAGGCAACAAATTTCTGGCCAACATCAGGGAAACCGATGCCATCCTGCATGTCGTTCGCTGTTTTAAAGATCCTGACGTAACTCACGTTTCGGGCAACTCAACGCCCGTAGATGACGCCACAGTAATCAATCTGGAACTGATTCTTTCTGATCTTGAATTCCTGGAGCGGCGCATTGATAAAGTTGAGCGTATGGCCAAAAGTGGTGACAAAAAAATCAAAGAAGAACTGGCTTTCCTGGAAAGACTCCAGGCTCATCTCGCCGATGAGCAACCTGCTCGTACCTTCTCCTGGACCGAGGAAGAGCGTCTTGAGTACTCTAAGGACCTGCCGCTTTTAACTAATAAGCCAGTCTTGTATGTGGCTAATATCTCTGAGGACGCTATTGGGCAAAACAGCCCGGAGCTTGAGGCACTGTCAGTTGAGGCCAAATCCGAAGAGGCTGCCATTATTCCCATTTCTGCCCAAATTGAAGAAGAAATTTCACTTTTAGATGATCCTGAAGAGCGCGCCATGTTCCTGGAGGATCTGGGTCTTGATGAGCCCGGTCTGGATAAGATTATACGCGCTTCCTATGATCTCTTAGGCCTTATGTCCTTTCTTACTACCGGTCCGGAAGAATCGCGCGCCTGGACCATCAGACAAGGCACCAAAGCCGCGGAAGCCGCCGGTAAGATCCACTCCGATATCGAACGTGGATTTATCCGTGCCGAGATCGTATCTTACGATGTTCTTGATAAGTTGGGCAGTATGAAGGAAGTGCGTGACCAAGGTTTCTTACGTTCAGAAGGCCGCGATTATGTCATGCAAGACGGGGATGTTGTCCTCTTCCGCTTTAACGTATAAAGCAGGTCGCTCATGTTTATCATTGGAATTACCGGAGGTATTGGTAGTGGCAAGTCCAGCTTTGCCAGGCTCTTAGCAGAAGCTGGCCTGCCAGTGTTGGACGCGGACAAAATTTCTCATTCTGTAACAGCCACTGGTGGGGCATCCATTGCAGCTATTAGAGAAACATTCGGTCCAGAATTTATCAGAGAAGATGGCAGCCTAGATCGACAGCGTATGGCCGACTTGGCCTTTAGTGATAAAAAAGCACTAGATCGTTTGAGCGCAATTGTCCATCAGGATGTCTTTTCTAGTATGGAAGAGAGTTTGGCAGATTTTTCCCGGCAGAAACTTTCTGCTGTAGTCTTGGACGTTCCCATCCCTGTGGAACACGGTTTTCTCGACCGTGTTGACTTAGTAGTCTGTGTGTGGACTGATGAAGAAATAAGAATTCCTCGTTTAGTAGACCGTGGTATGAGTGAAGAGGAAGCGAGACGTCGAATTGCCGTACAAATGACTAAAGATGATTATCTAAATATTTCAGATTATTTTATTCAAAATAACGGTAGTCTAGAAGACTTACGCTGTAAGGCGCAAAGCTTCCTTATGGAAGTACTGGAAGATCGAGGTATAAAATTTAAAGCTCTTTGCTGAACATTGTGCATACATCAAGCCGGAATATTGCAATAAAGGTTTTAAATCATGATTAAAAAAAGTAAAATCTTTCAGGGTTTCGTTTGCTTAGTTTTATTTGTTATTTTTCTAATTGCCACATTCTATAAATGGCCATTTTTCATTTTAGCCGTCCTAGCTTTAGTCGGATATTTATGGACGGATAAACGTTATCTTCGTTGTCCTCACTGTGGAACTTTCGAGAATTTAGAACGTCTTTACTATGCCACAACACACAAATACCATTGCCGCCATTGTGGTCAAAAAATAGAAGTCAAATAGTATTAGATTTATTATTAGCATTTTTACATTAAGCATAGGCTGATCAATTGAAGATCAGCCTATATTTGGCTTCAGTCTTGCATATTCTCCATACTACCCCATGCTTGACCTTGACTGAGCTCTACCTTAAGGGGCAGATCTAGGTCCATGGCATCCTCCATTGCCTCACGTAGCAAGCGGGCCGTGGCCTCAGTTTCCTCCTTAGGGCATTCTAATAATAATTCGTCATGTACTTGAAGTAAGAGTCTGGCTTTCAAACTACTTTCTTCAATTGCTTTATCCACTCTTAACATTGCTAACTTGATTAGATCAGCTGCACTACCTTGCACCGGAGCATTCATAGCCGCCCTTTCTCCAAATTTTCTTTGTTGGTAGTTCCTGCTCTTGAGTTCGGGTATGTATCGTCTCCTGCCAAGAATAGTCTCTACATAGCCTCTCTCTTTGGCCAGTTCAGCCTGACTCTGCATCCAAGGTCTAACTTTGGGATAGTTTTCATCATAGGCTTCAATTAGTCTTCTAGCCTCCATAACACTTATATCTAGATTTTGTGAAAGTCCAAAATCACTAATGCCATATACGATACTAAAGTTAACCGTCTTTGCGTCACGTCTTTCGCTAGGAGATACGGCAGACAAGTCTTTGTTAAAGAGCTTAGCAGCTGTACTACTATGTATGTCTTCTCCTTCCCTAAAGGCAGCAAGAAGATTTTCGTCTTGAGACAGAATAGCTAAAAGTCTTAATTCAATTTGTGAATAGTCAGCATCAATAAAGGTCTGACCCTGGCCTGCCACAAAGGAATCTCTAATATCTTTTGCTCGCTCTGACTTAACCGGGATATTTTGTAAATTTGGCTCCGCGCTAGAGAGTCTTCCGGTCGAGGTCAGGGTTTGCTTAAATACAGTATGAATTCGGCCATCTGCAGAAATACTTTTGGCAAGTCCATCAACAAAGGTAGAAAGTAGTTTACTCAACTCACGATATTCTAAAATCAATGGAATCGCAGGATGGGCAAGCCTGAGTCCTTCCAAGATCTCAGCCGCTGTGGAATATGAACCACTTTTAGTCTTTTTTGCTCCCGGTAATTTAAGTTCTTCAAAGAGAACCTCGCCTAGTTGCTTGCTGGAGTTTAAATTGATCTCACGTCCAAAGTAGAAATAGATTTGCTGTTCCAGCTGGTATAACTCTTCCCTCCAGGAGACTGCCATAACATCTAAAGCCTCGCGGTCAAGAGCAATACCCGTATCTTCCATTTTTGCCAGCACTCTGGCTAAAGGAAACTCCATATCCTGGGCCAGGTTATCAAGGCCATCTTTTTTTAAAGCATCTTCGCTCAACGCACGTAAACGTACAAGGACAGCCAGCTGCAAAATCCCGGCAGCATCTTCTTCACCGAAGTTTTCCGCAGCTTGCTTTAACTCATTCTCCCAGGAAGGCAAATCGGAGCTCAAGCTTTCATAACTGGAGCGTAAATTGTGCTCTGTGTTCTTTGACGAATCCAAGAGATTAAGCAGATAGGAAGCAATCTCTACATCGTAGTAGTCCTGACTTGGCGGTGCGAGTTCTAAGTCGCGTAAGAGTTCCTTACCAGCCCAAAACACTAATTTACTCTCAGACTGTTCGCGCAAACTTTCTTGCCAAAGCTTGATGAAAGAATTCTGATTCAGAACGCAGTAATGCTGCTCCTGGTCCGCCAGGTAAATTTTCTTATGCTCCGGCCAAATATAGAGGGCATGTCCTTTAGCCTGATCCAAGAGCTGTTCCTTGGCTATTTGCTCCCAGTTTTCAGTCAAAGCGCCTGCGTCTTTGGCCGTGAGTTGCTCTAGCTCGAAACGCTGATGGAATGAACGAAAGCCCAGGCGATCAAAATAAGCCAGCAATTTCTCTTCCGTCAGCTCACCTTTCACATAACCAGGCTCGTAAGGTGCCTCAAAGCACAACTGAGCCAGTTGGTAAGATAACTCCGCCTGCTTCTTACCTTCAGTCAGGAGCTTAGCCTGGCGCGGTTTTATCTGATCCAGGTTGGCATAGACTTCTTTTATGTTGCCATAAGCCCTGATCAGCTCCTGTCCGCTTTTCTCACCTATACCTTTGACTCCCGGAATATTATCGGAACTGTCTCCACGAAGTGCCTTATAGTCCAAGAGATACTTCGGTTCAAAACCATAGGTTTCGCGAAAAATCTCCGGTGTCATTAGATCTTTTCCTCGCTCACCCTTGCGGTTATAGGGGTAGATCAAAGTAACATGGTCGCTGATCAGCTGCCAGAGGTCACGGTCGCCAGAGAGCACGTAAATGTGAGTTAACCCCTTTTCTTCTGCTTCTCGACTTAAGGTGGCAATAAGATCGTCAGCCTCATATCCAGCTAGCTCCACCCGATCTACGCCCATATAGCTCAAACCTTCTTTTACCAAGGGCACTTGCTGCGCTAAGTCCTCATCCATGGGCCTGCGACCAGCCTTATAGTCAGTGAAAATCTCCTTACGGAAAGTTGGCTCCGAACGGTCAAAGCAGACCACAGTCCGGCCCGGCTTCAACAAGTCCTGGTACGAAAACAACATATTGAAGAAAGAGTAAACTGCCGCGGTCGGTGTACCGTCCGGAGCAGTGAGTCTTTTGCCGCGAGCCATGGCAAAATGCGCACGGTTGAGAATACTGTTGCCGTCCAACAAAAGTAGATCGGCAGAAGCCAGGTTTGCGGAATTAGTCATGATTATTTCTCCTTAACTTGCAACAGATAAAAGCTGCATATCTGTTCTTACATCTGTATAAAGCAAGTAACATTGTCACTTTATGTGGCAATTTCTTCTAACTGTATTCCCAGTATAACCTAGCTCAGGCAATGGGTTCACTTTTCTCTGGAAAACCTCTCTTTTTTAAGGCTAAAAAAGCTGAAAACGCCTATAAATGCGCTCTTTTGCTTGACAAGCCCTTTTACGCTATGCATAATACTTGAGAAATGTCTAAAAGGAGGCACTCTCATGAACAAAACTGAATTGATCGCTGCTGTAGCAGACAAAACTGAATTAACCAAAAAGGATAGCGAAAAGGCAGTTAATGCAGTTATCGAAACTATCAGCGAAGCTCTGGAAGAGGGCGACAAGGTAGTGCTCGTTGGCTTTGGTACTTTTGAAGTACGTGAGCGCGCAGAGCGCATGGGCCGCAACCCCAGCACCAAAGAAGTTATTAAGATCCCCGCATCTAAGGCCCCTGCCTTTAAAGCTGGTAAGAGCCTCAAAGAACGGGTGAATAACTAATTTTCACTCAATTTTGTCAATGAAGGCTGTCGTTAGCGGCAGCTTTTTTTTTATCAATTCTGATTAAATCGCGAATTTCGTGCTCCAACAATTTGATTGCGCTGCCGTTTGAGTAGACTGGTTGATTCTCATCCAGCGCCCTGAAGGGTTTAAGAGTTTTGATCGTGCAATCTTCTTGAAAAACTAATTGCGCATTATGGTTTTGATTCTCATAAAGTTCCCGCTCTTTAAGCCTTTGCAGACAATAGCGAACATTTCGCTCCACTTGCGCGATACTGCATTGATAGTTTTCGGCACACATGGGATAAAGCGTCTTGGATAAAGGGTGTCTGAGTCTGGGATCCAGCGTAAGCTGTATAAGCATATAGCGCAGTAGGAAGAAACCTTGTAAAGAGCAGTCAAAGTTATAACAGGAAAGTACAGCATCCACATAGAATTCCGCATTAATCGCTACTTGCTCCGCATCTGAAGTATCTTCAGTAAGTCTCATTTGAGCAAGTTCCTGCAGACGCATGGCAGCGAAAGGCGCTCCCTTACTACCATCGATAATGTAATGGTAGCGACCGCTTTGATCACGGTAGCCAAGCACCCCTTTAGATGCCATGATTTCATTTACCTTATTTAACAGGTCTTGGTTACCTGAGGTAATGTAGAACGAGATCGATTGTTTCTTTTTCTTTACAGACATGTTTCGGTCCTCATACATTTTAATGTTAATCACAAGATAGCATAAGGCAGGATCAAATAAAAGGGTATTTTTCACGCTTTTTGTCGAAAACGTGTAATAATCGAAAATTCCAATAATGTTGGCATTTTCGATCGGTTTTTACTATAATTTATTGATTTTACTCGGAAACAGGAGTTTGCACATCTTCTGCGGGGGCCAGTTGCTCAATTTCTAAAACTGTTCTGGTATGAGGCGCATAACGCAGTCTATATAATGAAATCCCATCAAAATCTGCAGTCCCAGGGCTGATCATAAAAACCTGTTCACCCACAATTAATTTATTTCTGTCCAGCAGAGCCTCCGCTGAGTCGAGATTATAAGTGTAGAGACTGTTCTCCTGTATAGCTACCGCGTCCAGTATGCGGGGTCTTAATTCAAATATGCATAAGAGTAAGAGCAGTAAAGTCAGAATGGATGGCATGAAGAAACTAAACTTATGCCGGTTCTCATGCGCTCTGTTGATACGCATACGTGAGATGAGCAGCACAAAAACCAGGCAACAGGTTAATAAAGACAGGCCCAGTCCCAGATAAAACATCAAATAGGCACTCATAGCTCACCTCTTAAGAGTTTAGCCAAATCTTTGGCTTCTACTACTTTAATTCCGAGTTCTTCTGCCTTACGCAGTTTAGAGCCGGGATCTTCACCAGCCAGAAGATAATCTGTCTTCTTAGAGACCGAAGATTTAACCTGTGCGCCGGCTGCTTCCAGTTGTTTAGTCACTTCACTGCGGCTAAGTTCCCCTATGCTGCCAGTAATTACGATTGACTTATGGGCTAGAAGTCCTCCATTACTTACTTCGTCGGTTGTACGCGCCTCTAAGTTTAGGCCTAAACCTCTAAAATCTTCCAGTAATTCGCGGTTTGTTTCCTCACTAAAATAGTTCAGTAAAGAACTGGCGCTTTCTTCGCCTATATCGGGCACCTGCAATAGTTCTTCCAAGGAAGCAGTACTGATCTTATCTAATGACTGGAAATGTCGAGTGAGATTACGTGCCGTCGCGGGTCCTATATGACGAATTCCCAAACCGGCCAAAAGACGCCAGAGATCATTTTCTTTTGAATTCTCTATGGCTTGCAGAAGATTATCTACGCGTTTTTCGCGGCCAACCAGGCCGGAACTGATCAACGTTTCTCGGCTGTCCTTAAGCCGGTAAATATCGGCCAGGCTGTGGATATAACCTGCCTGGAACAGGCTTTCTACAGTTTGTTCTCCCAAGCCCATAATGTCCATACAAGGCTTGGAGGCAAAGTAGATCAGGCGAGCGGAAATCTGTGCGGGGCAGGAACTGGAGGGACAATACAGATCTACTGAATCGTCTCGATTTTCCAGTAAGCTACCACAGACCGGGCAATGCTCCGGCATTTCCCAAACTTTACTGTCTGAAGGCCTCTTGTCTAAGTTAACTCCCAAGATATGAGGAATAATATCTCCACTTTTACTGAGGATAACAGTATCTCCTGGTCTAACGTCCAGGCTGCTAATGATCGCCCCATTGTGAAGACTGGCCCGACTGACGGTTGAGCCAGAAAGCAGAACCGGGCTTAAATGGGCTAACGGGGTAATCTTACCAGTACGGCCCACTTGTACCTCGATCGATTCAAGCAAAGTTTCCTTAATCTCAGGCGGATATTTGTAGGCAACAGCCCAGCGGGGCACTTTAGTCGTGGCACCCAATGCTTCGCGATAGCTGAGATCGTCCAGTTTTACTACAGCTCCGTCTATACCATAGGGTAGGTCGGACCGCACTTTATTGATTGCCTCTATCGCTGCCTGGATCTCGCTGTCAGTTTGGCAGATTTTGATTCCCGGCAACACTTGGAAGCCCAGACTTTGAAGCCAGGTTAGACCTTCGGAGTCTGTCGCAAAACTGCGTCCCTCCACCTCCATAATGTCAAAAATAAAATACGAAAGGCCTCTTGCTTTTACTAAGTTTGAGTCCAACTGACGAATGGTGCCGGCAGCGGAATTGCGTGGGTTGGCAAATACCCTTCCTCCCTGCTTCTCCTGCTCGGCATTAAGCTTATAGAAGGCCTCATAGGGCATATAGACTTCACCGCGCACATAAAGCCGTTTTATATCCTCTGGAATTGACTCAGGTAAATCCCAGAGATTTCTGGCATTATCTGTGACGTTTTCTCCAAAGTGATGGCCATCGCCTCGGGTATGAGCTAAAGTCAGGCAGCCATTTTCGTAGAGAAAGCCCATGGAAAGTCCATCAATCTTTTCTTCCACTGTAAACCTGGCAGCCGGATACTGATATCGAAGCTCTGAGGTAAAGGTCCATATTTCTTCATAAGAAAAAACATCCTGTAAGGAGAGTAAGGGCTTCCACAGTTCAACCCGCTTGAGGTTGGAAGAAGCAGTTCCACCAACCTCTCTGGCTGGCGAGGCTTCCTCAGCAAGTTCAGGATGCGCTGCTTCCAGTTCTTCCAACCTGCGCAGCAGGAGATCATACTCCATGTCGGACACTATTGGCGCATCCAGATCATAGTAAGCATGATTTAACTCTTCCAGATACTTACGTAAGTGCCGCAGCTCTTGAAGCTCGTCCATAACTTTACGCTCCCTACTAACCAGCAGAGCCGCAGCTCCGCTTAAGTGATCTAAGCTTCTTTTAGTTGCTTAAGGCGCTCCTGGTTGGCAGCATAACTTTCCCTGTTCTTTTGCAGTTTGTCTCTTTCCTTCTGCACTACTGCCTCCGGAGCTTTGCTGGTAAAGCTCTCATTAGCCAGCATCTTCTCACCACGTTTAATCTCCTGCGTCAGGCGATCAAGTTCTGCTTCCAGACGACTGATCTCTTCTCCGATGTCAACCAGATTTTCTAAAGGGATATAGACCGCTCCGGAGGTAAAGCCGGCGGAGATGGCATTTAGCGGCAAGCTATCCTTATCTGAGCTGAGGCTCGTAGAGCCGACATTTGCCAGCTGTTTAAGCAGAGCAGGATTCTCTTCAAAAATAGCCAGGACTTCTGATCTTTCTGAATGGACAATAATGGCGATCTCTTTACTGGGAGCTACCTGTTTTTCGGCTCGAATATTACGAATACCGCGTACAGCCTCCATCAGGAGGTTGATCTCGGCAGCTTCCTCGGGGAAATTATACTTAGGGTCAACTTGTGGCCAGGAAGCAGTTACCAGCATACCTTCATCTTGGATCAGGTAACCGAAGATCTCCTCCGTGATAAAGGGCATGAAGGGATGTAACAACTTCATAGCCTGCGCTAAAACATAATTTAGGACAAATTGCGCGGCGGTACGAGACTTGCCAGTTTGGCGCAGGCGAGGTTTTACCATCTCAATATACCAGTCGCAGAACAGGTCCCAGAGGAAGGCATAGATATTACCTAAGCACAGGCCAAACTCAAATTTTTCGATATTATCATTTGTTTGTTGGATCAATTTTTGCAGCTCATGTAAGATCCACCTGTCTTCACGCGCCAGATCTTCTATTGTGACGCTGGCAAAATCCATCTCGTCATCAAAGTTCATCTCGGCAAAACGGAAAGCATTCCAGATCTTGTTGCAGAAATTGCGCGCTGCCTCAATCTTATCTTGAGAGAAGCGCATATCATTACCAGCAGAGCTGCCGTTGACTAAGGTAAAGCGCAAAGCATCAGCGCCATATTCCTCAATCGCTTTCAAAGGGTCGATGCCATTACCTAAAGACTTGGACATCTTGCGGCCTTGAGCGTCGCGAACCAGTCCGTTGAGATAGACTCTGCGGAAGGGTATCTGGCCGGTAAGTTTGAGTGAAGCGAAAATCATTCTGGCTACCCAGAAAAAGATAATATCATAGCCTGTAACCAAAAAATCGGTCGGGAAGAATTTTTCCAATTCCGGCGTCTGATCAGGCCATCCTAAAGTTGAGAATGGCCAAAGCGCCGAGGAGAACCAGGTATCTAAAGTATCTGGATCCTGGTGCAAGTTGCTGCTGCCACACTGAGTACATTTGCCTGGTTCTTCTTCAGCCACAGTTATCTCACCGCACTCATCGCAGTACCAGGCAGGGATCTGGTGACCCCACCAGAGCTGGCGGGAGATACACCAGTCACGAATGTTTTCCAGCCAGTTGTAGTAGATCTTGTCAAAACGTTCTGGCACAAAAGTGATCTCACCTTTGCGAACGGCTTCAATAGCGGGTTTAGCCAGTTCTTCCATTTTGACAAACCATTGCAGGGAGAGAATGGGCTCAACTACACTGTCGCAACGAGTGCAATGACCAACCTGGTGAACATGGTCCTCAACTTTAACTAAATAGCCCGCCGCCGCCAGATCTTTAACGATTACTTTTCTGGCCTCTTCTCTGCTGAGTCCAGTATACTTGCCACCGTTTTCGTTAATGCTGCCATCTTTATTCATAATGTTGACCATGGGTAACTGATGGCGCTGACCAACCTCAAAATCATTAGGGTCATGCGCCGGTGTGATTTTTACCACACCGGTTCCAAACTCACGCTCAACATAGCTATCGGCTATGATAGGAATCTCACGGCCAACCAAGGGCAGAATAGCTGTCTTACCAATATATGCTTGATAACGCTCATCATCCGGATGGACGGCTAAGGCAGTATCACCCAGCATAGTTTCCGGTCTGGTAGTAGCAATCTGCAGGTAACCGGATCCGTCACTTAAAGGATAGCGAATGTGCCAGAAATGGCCATCAGTTTCTTTATGTTCGACTTCGATATCTGAAATACCGGTTTGGCAGCCCGGGCACCAGTTGACTAGGCGTTCGCCACGATAAATGAGTCCCTCATTATAGAGTTGAACAAAAAATTTTCTTACTGCCCTGGATAGACCTTCATCCATGGTGAAGCGCTCTTTAGTCCAGTCACTGGATACACCCAGTTTTTTCGATTGCTCAACAATATTGCCACCGTATTGCTCACGCCAGGCCCAAGCGCGTTCCAGGAAACCTTCTCGGCCTAAGTCTTCTTTACTGATGCCCTCTTCTGCCATCTTGGCAACGATCTTGGCCTCAGTAGCAATAGAGGCATGGTCTGTACCTGGCAGGTAAAGCGTCTCATAGCCGGCCATACGTCTTTGTCTGGGCAGGATATCCTGCAGGGTCATGGTAAAAGCATGACCTATATGGAGTATGCCGGTAATATTAGGTGGAGGCATCACGAGGCAGAAAGGCGGCTTGGCAGAATCGGCATGGGCTTCGAAAGCACCGGAATCCAGCCAGGCCTGGTATATCTCATGCTCACGTTTTTGAGGCTCAAAATGGGCCGCGATCTGATCTATTCTCGACATATCTCTCTCCTTAAAATGGCGTATAGCCGGTAAATTCTATCTGATCCAGATAAATCAAGCCCTCAGCGTCAGGGTCTTGCAGAACAAACTCCAATTTAGTCAGCCGCATTAAGTCCACTGGGGCGTCCTTCAGTTTAAAGCTTATCTTTTGCCAAGACAAGATATCCTTGATCTCCTGGGCCGCGGAGACTGTCTTTCTGCCATTAGCGTCTGATAGATCCAGGCTGAGAGTCTTCACACGGTGCTCTGTATTGAAGACTGCGCAGTGTAATTCTTCCCAGAGATGCAGGTCCAATGGAGGGTAATCAGATGCATAGTCCAATACGGGTCCGAAGCGAAGTGGTCGCTCATCGGCTTTGCTATAGGAAATTAAGATAGAAGCCGTACCCTGACGTTTGTTTTCTTTTTCCAGATTGAAGCGACCTCTGCCGTTAGTAAAAGTCCATAAAGGATAAATACCGGGTGTGGCTTTGCCGCCCATACGCGGACTACGAGGATCTGTGATGGGGAAGCGGAAAGCTTCCAAGGCATCACAAGCAGCCCATTGACGCGGTTTTTCCCAATTAGCCTGTTCACGATCCAATCTAAAAGGCAAAAGAGGGATGCCTTGTGAGCTGACCAGGTTAGCTTCCTGATTAAAATTCCAGAAAGCATAAGCACAGGAAAGAGGATTATTGATCTCATCGTGCCAGACAATGACTCTTAACTGATAAAGCTCTTTCGCTTCTGCTAAGACATAGTGTCTGTCCTGATTGCAGATACTAAAACCTTTTACCTGCGTCTCTCCCGCTCTTAAGCGTATACCTTGTCCAGCATTCTCAAAATTAAGTAAAAGTTTATTGCCAACTAGTTCTGCGCCTATACATTCAGGTGCGGACGTTGGCATATTGTCCTGCTTATAGGCAAGTCCCAAGGCCACTAAAGCCATCCTACGCGCCAGTTCCTGCTTGGCCCTTGGTGTGTCAGGGCTATTGTAAAGTCCCTTGCCTGGCTGGAAAGTTAGTGGCAAATCGTAATTGGTAACAATGCCGGAACGCAGCTCCAATTGCCTTCTCACTGCCGTCAAAGCCTCGTTAAAGTACGCCAGGCGTGAGGGGTCCTGGACAGATGAAAGCCGTGGTGTGATCTGAGAATAAATAAAGTAAATGCCACTGACCGGGCTTTGGAACATCTCCTTAAGTACCGCAGTCAAATAACGCAAAGCCCGACGATAATAATCAGGATATTGGACATCTTCTTCACCTTGATACCAGATTACGCCTCTTAGTCCTAGGCTGGTATAGGGGGCCAGTTTGTGGTTGAATAGCGCAGCCGGCTGGTTATGTAAGTGGAAAAGAATATCTTCTGCCGCTTCGTCACGGCTGGTAGCCGTACGGTTGAGGAAACGCTCATCTGAACGGTCTTCAGCCGGTAACTCATTCCAGTTATCCTCGTCGCGATAATGATGGATCTCACGAATATGATTGCTGATCAGCACATCTTCTTCAATAACTGAGCGAGGCAACCAGGAATGAATCATAGAAACCGGACAAGCTAAGGAGAAAACCGCAACTGGCACATTTAGCTCCGCCTGAATGTCCATGGCAAAGGCTACAGCGAGTGCGGATAAGCCTTGGATTTTGTCTGGCTCTGTAGCGTCAATCCAATGACCGCCATAGATTCGACCTTGAGGCTGATAGGAATATTGCTTATTACCTGCCGCTAAGCCAAACTCATTTTGTGTAAAAAAGCGTAAGCCGGAATCTGGGCTGATCTGCTTGGCTTTGGCTGCGACATCGGTGTAGGCTGCCGGCATGGCCATGTTACTGCCACCTGCGGCCAACCAGACCTCACCGAAATAGATATTTTGGAAAACACGCCTCTCTCCTCCCGCCTCAATACTCAGACGAAAGGTGTCATAAGAAGCTTCAATCATAGGCAGACGGAACTCGAAAAAGCCGTCGGCTTCCGCATAATCACTCTCTTGGAATATAAGGCCGTATTCGGCTTCTTGAGTAGAAGCCAGCAAGCGTCCGGAAGGAAAGCGCTCTAAGCTAAGCCGCACCTCTGAGGAAGGCGCGGTATGGCCATAAATCCGGGTACGTACCTGCTGCTGCAGGACCATTTTATCTCCATACCAGGCTGGTAAACTCAGCTTAGTCACTGTTAATTTCTCCTGCCTAAAAGCAATTTTCCCTTACTAACAATATTCTTCATTATAGAGTCTTGGCAAAGGACAAGTCAAAAAATGACTATTCGTGAAGAAGCAGATCCTTGCAAAATTAGTCAGCCTGCGGCAGATCTAATTCCAGGCTTTCACGTATGATTCTTGCCCCTTCTGCGGCCGTTCTCACACCTGGCTCATGTTCCACCAAAGCCGAAAGCAGGAGGTCAGGTCTAAGATTCGCGCTGGAGCCAGCTCGACACTTGAAGCGGAAACAGTCCGCGGACAACTTTTCTTGATCCAGTAAAAGCTCAGCCAGATCTACTTGCTTGACTTTACCCTTATGTTGACGCGTTACCAGCATAGGGCCCGCCTGATGTTTTGTGTAATAATCCTGCCAGGCCAAACCCAGTCCTGGTCCTTCAACACGGTAGCTGGCAGCCTTCACAAGGCTCATCAAACTCTTATTACCGTAATCAGCTGGCCTTAGCTCAAGCACACTCAGTCCTTCCGGCAGCGCGGCCGTAATTTTCTCAGCAGCTTCCGCCAAATCTAAAGGCTCACTTACAATGATCTCAAGCAAATCTGCTCTACACTCAATGCCCAGGCCAATGGGCAAGGCAAACACAATCTTCGGCCTGGGATTAAAACCACCACTCCAGACCAATGGTATACCGGCTCTCTTCAGAGATCTCTCAAAACAAGACATGGTGTCCAAGTGCGCCAGCCAGGTCATTACGCCAGTGCGAGCGTAAGTCAGGATATAAGCATAGTTCTGCGCCTCTGCCATTAGACCACCCCCCGTTCCCGACAAATACCGATGGCAAACTCAGCCGCTCCGCAAGCTGTGCAAGCGTGCAGGCAGCCAGGATTGGTTTCACCACGCTCAGATTTATGCTTTTCTCTGAGGAGAAACTCTTTTTTTATACCAGCGTCGCTGACTTCCCATGGCAACGCGGCTTCTTCCGGGATTGGATCAAAGACCAGGTGTTTCCAATCGATGTTGGCATCTCTGAAGGCCTCAAGCCAGCGTTCGTAGGAAAAATATCTTTTCTCTCCTTCAGCAAAAGCCCCTTTTGTGTGCACTTGGTAGATGGCTTTTGCCATACGCCGGTCACCCTTGGCCAGAGCCGCCTCAATAACGGAGCTGTCAAAATCATGCCATTGGTAGGTCATAAATCTGCTGCGCAAATGCTTGGCCAGAAGTTCCTGCTTGCGCTGCATTTCCTCAGGCCTAATTTGGCCTTCCCACTGGAAAGGAGTCCAGGGCTTAGGTATAAAGAACGAAGTAGATACCGCGATCTGTAGACGGCGGCGCTTGCCCGTGTGCGGTGTAGCCTGCCATAGATCGACCAACTCATAGCACAGGTCCGCTATAGCTGTAATATCCTCGTCTGTCTCTCCCGGAAGGCCCAACATAAAGTAGAGCTTTATGCGATCCCAACCCAACTCAAAAGCATACTTTGCTGCCTGCAAGAGGTCAGATTTTAAAATATTCTTATTGATACCATCTCTCAACTGTTGACTGCCAGCTTCCGGCGCGAAAGTTAAGCCGGATTTACGCGTTTGAGAAGCCATATCAAGCAAGTCAATACTGACTGAATCTAGACGCAGGGATGGTAAGGATAAATTAACGTGCTCTGACTGATAACTATCTAGCAGATCCTGGCATAACTCATGCAATTGGCTGTAATCTCCGGTTGAAAGCGAAAGCAGGCCAACTTCTTCATATCCACTGGCAGCCAGTTGTTGATCAACTTGGGTTCTTAGCAGCTCAACTGTGCGCTCTCTTACCGGACGGTAAATCATGCCGGCCTGGCAGAAACGGCAGCCGTTCGCACAACCTCGGAAGAGTTCCAAAAACACCCGATCATGCACAATTTTAATATTGGGCACCAACGGCTTGTCTGGTACATAGGCCTGATTGAGGTCGCTGATGATTCTTTTTCTTACTCTTCTTGGTATACCCGCTTCTCTGGGCTCCAGGCTAATAAAGTTGCCATTTTTATCGTAAGAGGCTTCATAAAGAGAAGGTACATAGACTCCAGGTATCATGGCAGCTTGTCGCAAAAACTCCTGACGGCTAAGTCCTTGCTTTTGCTTAAGACGATAAGCATCCATCAGTTCCAGCAGTACTTCCTCACCTTCTCCGATCATGATCAGGTCAAAGAAATCAGCAACCGGCTCACTGTTGAAAACACAGGGGCCGCCGGCTACTACCAATGGATCAGATTCCTTACGGTCTTTCTGCCAGATAGGAACCCCAGCCAGGCTCAACATATCCAATATCGTGGGATAAGAAAGCTCGTATTGTAGAGTAAAGCCTAAAATATCAAAATCAGCGGCAGCGCGCTGAGTATCTACACTAAAAAGAGGAATATTTTGTTCCAACATTTGCAGCCGCATATCAGGGGCAGGAGCAAATATACGCTCGCAATAGACATCTTCCTCATTATTTAATAAGCCGTAGATAATCCTGAGAGCTAAGTTGGACATACCAACTTCATAGATATCAGGAAAACAAAAGGCAAAATGAATACGTTCCTGTCCCCGCTCATCGCGGTCAGACTTTTTGACCATATTCCATTCGCCACCTAAATAGCGCGCCGGCGCTTCTACACTTCGTAAAAGCCGACGATCCAACCGTACTTTTTGCATTTTTATTCCTTGTCTTACGTCTCCAAGAGCTTGCGCAGCTTAGACTTATAGGCCTCTACACCTGGCTGGTCATAAGGGTTAAGTCCCAATAGATAAGCCGAAAGCGCACAGGCGGTTTCAAAGAAAAATAAAGTGGCGCCAAGACTATATTCGTCCATGCGATCCAAAAACAGTGTCTGATTCGGCAGTCCTCCTTCCGTATGGGCGGCAGCTGTAGCCTGCCAGGCGAGACGCTCAATTTCCTTAAAGCTTTTTTCACCTTGACTGGGCCAATCCCATACTTCTCGCTCCCAAGCTCGTACCGGATTTTCTTCATCCACCAGAAGAAAAGTCTCCATCAGATCACGCTGGCCATCCTGCAGGTACTGTCCCATGCTATGTAGATCTCTGGTTAACTGCAGCGAGATTGGCAGAAGCCCTTTGCCTTCCTTCCCTTCACTCTCCGCAAAAAGTTGCTCCCACCACAGTTGTAAGCCACTAAGCTTAGAGTCGAAGCAGGCCAGAGCTTCGACCTTACATCCCTGTTGGTGCATAATGTGGCGCAACAGCGCATATACTGCACAGGGAGCTTTCGCCTTTTCTTTCTCAAAATTGAGTTTTTCGTCCTGAGCTCCTCTAAGCATTTGATGGATATCCAATCCTGCGACCGCCATGGGAAAAAGGCCTACTGGAGTCAGCACTGAATAACGTCCACCAACACCAGCTGGCACCTGGAAACTATTATTTGCCAAAGCTTCAGCCTCAGCTCTCAATGGTCCTTTTACAGGGTCTGTGATCAGATAAGTGCGATCCTTAGCCTCTTCCAGCCCATAGCGTTCCAACTGATAAGAGCGCAGGAAATCAAAAGCCAGCTGTGGCTCCAGGCTCTTGCCTGATTTGGAAATCAGACAGAGTGAAAAATCTCGCTCGTCTAAATAAAGCAGTAACTCTTTAAGCTTGGTCGCGTTCAGGTCCTCTCCGGTAAAAATCACTTCCGGCACCTGGCGATTGACTCGCGAAAGCCTGGTCTCAAAAGATGGGCTTAAGGCTCCAATACCGGCTTTTGCGCCGTTAGCAGAGCCGCCCACTCCGATCACGATCAGAACATCAGAATTTTCCCTAACTCCGTGAGCAGCTAATTCCAACTCCCACAGCTCTTCCTCGTCATAATTTATGGGCCACTCAAACCAGGCAGTTTGATCTGCGCCAGGGCCCGTACCTTCCAGGAGATGATCAATCGCCTGCTCCAGGTGAGGTAGGGTCTTGGCAAAATCTTCCTGCTTAATCTGATTTTCTAAGTTGTCGAAGTTTGCTCTGATCATGCTTCAGCACCCGCATTAGTCTTCTACAGTGAAACAGAACTCGTTCTGACGATAACCTACTTTTACGCCAATCTTACCTTCTAAAGCACCGGTCAAAAGCAAGTCGGACAAATGATCCTCTACTTCTTTTTGAATGGTCTTACGCAAAGGTCTGGCGCCAAATCTTGGGTCATAACCTCTCTCCGCCAGGGCATCTTTGGCCGCGGGAGTAACCTCCAGTTTGTAACCTTGTTCAGCCATGCTGTCTGCTACTTCTTTCAGCATCAGACTGACGATCTGACGCAGATCTTCCTTAGTAAGGTGGTTGAAGATTACGATCTCGTCAATGCGATTGAGGAATTCCGGACGGAAGGTCGTTCTCAGAGCTTCCTCTACCTGAGTCTTAATACTGGTATCCTGATTTTGACCAAAGCCTAGTCCGTTGGTCTTAAGTGACGTACCAGCATTAGAGGTCATCAGGATTACCGTATTAGAGAAATCTACCACCCGGCCATGACTGTCAGTCAGACGACCATCATCCAAGATCTGCAGCAGCATATTGTAAACATCTTTGTGCGCTTTTTCGATCTCATCGAACAAAACAACACTATAGGGATGACGACGGACCTTCTCCGTGAGCTGGCCACCATCATCGTAGCCAACATAGCCCGGAGGCGAACCGATCATCTTGGACACGGTGTGGGCTTCCATAAACTCACTCATGTCAAGGCGGATCAGGGCAGATTCTTCATCAAATAGAGATAGCGCCAGGGCCTTTGATAACTCAGTCTTACCCACACCCGTGGGTCCTACGAAGAGAAAAGAAGCAGGTTTATTCTTTTTGCCCAGACCGGTACGCTTACGGCGGATAGCGGCCGCTAAAGCTTTCACCGCTTCATCCTGGCCGATAACTCTTTCTTCCAGGCTATTTTCCAGGTTCAGAAGTTTCTCACTTTCTGATCTAGTGATCTGCTTTACCGGAATGCCTGTCCACATTTCTACTACTGACGCAATGTCTTCGGTAGTGATTTCAACCGGCTTACATGCGGCTTTCGCTTCTTCCAATTCTTTATCAACGCGCAGGCGCTCGGTTTTGAGTGCTGCCTGACGCTCAAAGAGCGGTAGCCGGTCTTCCTCTTTAACTGAGTCGGCTAATTGAGTGTCCACTTCTTCGGTAGCTGCCTCAATATCTTCCAGACTGTCCATAGATTGCTGGATCTTGACCAGCAGTTTGTTATCCAGATTTACTCTGGAGCCAGCTTCGTCAATAAGGTCAATTGCCTTATCCGGCAAGAAACGCTCAGAAATATAGCGATCCGAAAGGCGAACCGCCGCTTCTAGGGTCTCATCGCTGTAATGCACATGGTGGTGCTCCTCGTAATAGCCCTTAATGCCCTTAAGAATCTCCAAGGTATCTGCCACTGAAGGTTCTTCCACCATGACTTTTTGGAAACGACGATCCAGAGCGGTATCTTTCTCGATAAAGCGTCTGTACTCGTCTAAAGTAGTAGATCCCAGGATAGAAATCTCACCTTGCGCTAAGGCCGGTTTGAGGATATTAGCCGCGTTCATGGCACCTTCAGCGTCACCAGCGCCCATAATATTGTGCAGCTCATCGATGACTAAGATTACATTCTCTGAACGGCTGGCATCATCAACTACGCCTTTCATACGACTCTCAAATTGGCCTCTAAACTGTGTACCGGCTACCAAAGCCGTCATATCCAGCTGATAGATCTCTTTGTCCAATAACTTGGCCGGAACTTTACCTTCAGCGATTCGTACAGCAAGACCTTGGGCAATAGCGGTCTTACCCACACCCGGCTCACCTAAGAGCACTGGATTATTTTTTGAGCGTCGATTGAGGATCTGAACTACACGATCAATCTCTTTCTCTCGACCTATAATGCGATCGATCTTGCCTTCTTTAGCCTCGGTTGTGAGGTTAGTGGCAAATTGATCCAGGTATTTGCGTTTGCGTTCACGCTCGCGTCTGCGGCCACGGCTGGCCTGCCTTACAGGTTGGCCGTTATCCGCTTCTTCTTCCTCCATAGATTCTCTAGCGGTTGAAGCGTTTAAAAGCTCACCCAGAGTATTGCCAATATTATCCTCGCCATCGCCGCCTGCTTCCACACTCTCCTGAATCTTGCCGATAATCTTATTGATATCAACATCCGCATTCAAGAATGCCTGCATTAAACCACCAGCTTGGCCTTCACCCAGTTCACGGATCATTTGGTTGATCCCACTTTGGATGCCGTGGACATTTTCCTGAGTAATACCGGATCTGGCAAAAGCTTCCTCCAGACCATCAATATTTTTTTTCAAAGCACATTCCAGGCAGATGCCTTCGGAAATACGCTTATTGTCCTCAATTCTGGTAAGGATAATAACCGCTTCATTCTCATGACAAATTTGACACTTTGGCATATTGCACTTCCTTTTCCTTGACACTATGGGCAAGGGCGTTTTTTATAAATTGACCGGTATAAGATTCCGGTACTGCGGCCAGCTCTTCCGGGCTGCCGCAAGCCACGATCTCTCCGCCGGCATTGCCCCCTTCGGGACCTAGATCGATGATGTAATCAGCATTTTTTATCACATCAAGATTATGTTCAATTACTAAAACCGTGTTTCCACTGGCTGTCAAGCGCTGGAGAATATCTACCAGTTTATGAACATCCGCGCTATGGAGCCCGGTCGTAGGTTCGTCCAGTATGTAGAACGTCTTGCCTGTAGACCTGCGAGCCAGTTCTGTGGCTAACTTGATTCTCTGGGCTTCGCCACCTGAAAGGGTAGTCGAATTCTGACCTAAATGAAGGTAAGAAAGTCCTACGTCCTGCATGGTCAGCAATTTGCGATAGATGCTTGGGACATTTGCGAAGAAGTTGGCCGCTTCTTCTACCGTCATATCCAAGACATCGGCGATAGTCTTGCCCTTGTAGGTGACCTCCAAGGTCTCCTGATTGTAGCGTTTACCCTCACATACCTCGCAGCGGACGTAAACATCGGGCAAGAAATGCATCTCAATTTTCTCAACACCGTCACCTTTGCAGGACTCGCAGCGGCCTCCCTTTACGTTAAAAGAGAAACGGCCTGGTTTATAGCCACGGGCTCTGGCTTGTGGCGTGGCTGCGAACAAGCGTCGGATATCATCAAAGACACCGGTGTAAGTGGCCGGATTGGACCTTGGCGATCTGCCGATCGGTGATTGGTCGATTGTGATGACCTTATCCAGAAATTCGCTGCCGCTAACCTCCTGGCACTTGACCTGACGTTTTCTAGCCCGGTTCAACTCACTCGAGAGATAGAGGTCAATGATACCATTTACAAGTGAGCTCTTACCAGAACCGGATACGCCAGTAATACAGGTAAAAGTGCCCAGAGGAATTGACACATCTATATGCTTAAGGTTGTTTTCGTAGCAGCCTTTAAAGCACAAAAAGTTAGGACCAATGGGGCGTCTTTCTTCTGGCACACCAATTGCCAGACGGCCAGACAAATAAGCGCCGGTTACCGACTCCGGAACTGCTTCTACTTCCTTCACAGTACCTTGAGCAACCAGATAACCTCCTTCTGTTCCCGCGCCCGGACCGATATCTATAATTTGGTCCGCTACTCTCATGGTTTCTTCATCATGCTCAACCACGATGAGAGTGTTGCCCAGATCGCGCAGCCGCAGGAGGCTGTTTAGGAGCTTTTGGTTATCACGTTGGTGTAGGCCTATGCTTGGCTCATCTAATACATAGATCACACCCGTCAAGCCCGAGCCGATCTGTGTAGCCAGACGAATACGTTGCGCTTCGCCTCCGGACAAGCTGGCCGCAGAGCGAGCCAGATTGAGATAGCTTAAGCCGACATCATTGAGGAACTTTAATCTGGCCCTTAATTCCCGGAAAATCGGCGCAGCGATCTTTGCTTGATAATCGGTAAGCTGGATCGTATCGATAAACTTGGCGGCCTGGTCTATAGGCAACAATGTAAGCTCATATATATTTAGACCACCCATCTTCACCGCCAGAGCAGTTGGCTTTAGCCTTGCTCCGCCGCAGGCCGGGCAGACTCTAGTCGTCATATATTGCTCGTAATTTTCTCTGACTTCCTCACTGCCGGCATCTCTAGAGCGTTCCGCCAGGCTGTTGACCACACCGATCCAGGAACGTTTATAACCGGCGTGGCGCGGATAATTTGTCTTGGAGGTATCAATAGGGATACGCTCTCCTTTATTTCCATAAAGAATCAGATCTTGGATAGACTTGGGAAGGTCTTGCCAAGGCGTATCCAAAGAGAACTCATAATGCTTAGCCAAGGCTTCAATAAAGGCTCTGGCCCAGGATTTGCGATCACTAAAATTCCAGCCAATCACCTGGATACAGCCGTCGTTAAGAGATTTACTGGGATCTGACACCACCAAATCCGGATCCACTTCTACCAACTCGCCTAAGCCATCACAATGCGGACAGGCTCCTAAAGGATTATTAAAAGAGAAAGTTCTGGGAGAAATCTCCGGTATGCTGAGATCACAATGTGGGCAAGCATAATTGGCCGAAAACATGCTCTCTTCATCTTTATAACCATCCTCTGTCGGAATCTGAAAGATGATATTGGCCAGACCTTTACCCATAGATAGCGCTAATTCAAGAGAATCGGTCAACCGCGACTTAACTCCCTCTTTCAGAACCAGCCGGTCTACCACAACTTCAACAGTGTGCTTCTTGTTTTTGGCCAGACGAAAATCATCCGGCAAATCGCTTAATTCGTGGATCTCCCCGTCAATTCTTACACGTGTAAAGCCGTCTTTCTTAAGCTTCTGAATTTCCTTATGGTACTCACCTTTTTTCTCACGCACTATGGGTCCCAGGAGATAAAGCCTGGTTCTTTCAGGTCGAGACAGAATCTGAGATACCATTTGATCTATACTCTGTGGCTCAATTCTACGGCCACACTGAGGGCAATAGACATCTCCCACCCTGGCATAAAGCAAGCGGAGATAGTCATAAATTTCCGTTACTGTTCCAACCGTGGAACGCGGGTTTCTACTGGTTGTTTTCTGATCTATGGCAATAGTAGGCGACAAGCCTTCAATAGAGTCGCAGTCTGGCTTTTGCATCTGTCCCAGGAAAAGGCGAGCGTAAGAAGACAGAGACTCCACATAGCGGCGCTGGCCCTCAGCGTAGATCGTATCAAAGGCAAGTGAAGACTTACCAGAGCCCGAAAGCCCGGTAACTACCACTAATTCGTTACGTGGAATCTCGATATTAAAATTTTTTAGATTGTGCTCTCGCGCACCTATAATTTTTATCGTATTTTCCATTGCTTAGAATTCTACCCCATGGACGTGAATATTTCCGTAACAAACAATGAATGAATTTTGAAGTTACTAGTCATATTTTGCCTTGTTCTTAGTTTTTATCTTTACATATAAAGAAATCCTCGCGATACGAGGATTTCAGCAAAAGCGCCAATTAGAAATCTTGGCTATATATGGTGACCCTGGGGGGAATCGAACCCCCGATTCTGCCGTGAGAGGGCAGCGTCTTGACCGCTTGACCACAGGGCCATTTTTTGCACTCATGAGAGTCTACACTGCTCTAAGACAAAAAGCAAGAACTTAGAGCAAAAAATTGTAGAGTTCACTGAGATACCAGGCCATAATACCACAAGATATCGCTAAATTATAGGACTCAGCTTCTCCCTGGATGGGAATACTGAGACTTAAATCCACCAGTTCTTTGATATCAGGACTTATGCCATGAGCTTCGTTACCTAAGATCAAAGCAAAGCCTCTTCCTTGCTTGCCTACAGGCGCCTGATAAAGTTTTTCTCCGCCCAGATCACCGGCCAGGAAGTCGAGTTGTGGTCTCCTGGCTTTGAATGCTGCCAAATCACGGACACTTGCTACCTTAAAGAGCGGCAAGGCAAGTCCTGATCCCATGGCAGCTCTCAGCACTTTAGGATTATAAGGCCAAACTGTATCTCCTAAAAGGATCATGGCATCAAAGCCTAAACCCTCTACCGTTCTGATCATGGTGCCCAAATTGCCTGGATCCTGACAGGAATCGAGGATTAGAAAGCGCTCAGGACGGTTTGTAACTGGTAACTCAGACAGATTTAAGAGCTGAGGAGCCTGAAACAAAGCCATCACTCCTTGACTGGATTTAGTTGCGGTAAGGCTGTTAAAAAGCCCTGATTCCACCCTGAAACAAAGCTCTGCCAGCTGTTGGTCAATCCCTTCCTGTAAATTTTTCCAGCAGGCCTCACCTTGCTTATCGTCACGAAAGAAAAGCCCTAAAGGCTTGGCTACTTCCAGGCTGGTGGCAATTTGCCTCGAGCCCTCAGCCAGGATCAGTCCTCGTTTTGTAGCCTGACTTGCCTTGGTACTGGCAAACAGTTCTTTAAGTTTCGGGTTTTGTCGGGAAGTCAAAACCAATAGCTGGTCCCAATTTCTCATATTTTTCCTTTAAAAGTCATAATGCTCGCGAGAAGCCAGGCTTAAGCTTTTGATATCTAATCAACAGTATAGAGAAAAAGCGGGTCAAACCCGCTTAATCTCTTAAGATCTCTACTTATAAGTAGTAAAAGCTTTCTATGAAGCAGATTTTGCCAATTCGCACAGGCTGCTGAAGGCTTCTTTATCATTAACGGCTAAGTCAGCCAGGATCTTACGGTCAATCTCAACGTTCTGCTTCTTTAAGCCATCGATGAAACGGCTGTAAGAGATGCCGTTGGCTCTGCTGGCAGCATTGATACGGGAGATCCACAGTTGACGGAAATCACGTTTCTTATTACGGCGGTCACGGTAGGCATAGTTACCGGATTTGAGCACGGCCTGGTTGGCTACCTTAAAGTTAGTGCTCTTGCGGCCAAAATAGCCTTTAGCTTGTTTTAACGTTCTCTTATGGCGTTTTCTCAGAACAGTGCCACGCTTAACTCTAGTCATCTATATTTTCCTCCTAAGTAAGACTGATTAACACAAGCCGCCCTATTTGTAGGGTATCAGGGATTTGACCTTTTTAGCCTCGGCAGGGCTTACTTCAATGATCTTGCGCAGCTGTCTCTTACGTTTAGTGGACTTTTTAGTCAAGATATGCTTCTTGTAAGCCTGGGCGCGACGGACTTTGCCGTTTGCGCTGATTTTGTACCTCTTTTTAGAAGAGCTGTGACTTCTTTGTTTTGGCATGTTGTGCCTCCTTCTAATACAATACGGATGCTCCAGCGATCCGGAACGGTCTTCCGTCCTCTACGCTGATCCTAACAATCTTTTTTGTGGCCTAAGCCTCTATATCTTCTGCCAATTCTTCTTTTTCCGCGAGTTCTCGCTTTTCTTTTTCGGATAACGGTGCCAGATACATAACCATGTGGCGACCTTCCATAATTGGTTTACGATCTACTTTACCCAAGCTTCGGCAGGCATCGGCAAATTTTTCCATAACCTCGAAACCTTGGTTCTGATAACTCATCTCACGGCCTCGGAAGCGAATTACTACTTTGACACGATCCTCATTAGCTAAAAAGCGGTGCGCATTTCTTACGCGGACATTGAAATCATGCTCTTCGGTTGTCAGCTTCAGCTGTACTTCCTTGACGTTGATCTTCTTCTGATTCTTCTTAGCTTCGCGGGCCTTTTTGGACTGCTCAAACTGATACTTACCGTAGTCCATAACTTTGGCAACCGGGTTATCCGGATTATCAGACATCAACACCAGGTCCATACCCTGGTTAAGCGCTATATCTAAAGCCTCTTCAGTATCTTTGATGCCCAGCATTTCTCCGTCACCGTCAATCAGACGGACCTTGGGAAACCTGATCTCCTCGTTGATGTAAACACGGTTCTTACCTTTTTGTCTAGCTATAATTTTGCCTCCTTCCAGCAATAAATAAAAAAGAGCGGTGTAGTTCCGCTCACAACCAACAACTGCCCCTTCTCTTTCGGGGTGTTGAAAAAAGTCTTTACCTCTTCGCTTAAGCTTAAGGTGAGATCGGAATCTACTTCTTACAAATAAGAAATTTAACAGTTATTGTCCGACTTGTCAATAGTTGTCGGAAAAAGATGTTTGCCGAAAGCCTTATAGCAGGGGCAGGTGCATGTTGCCCTGCCCCGTCCACTATAAAGGCTCAATAAATTTATTTATGATACTTCACTCTCTTAAATACTTCACCGATGGTAAAGGGAATCAAGGAAAGTAGCATTACTATACCGAGGTCTCTTGCTGTCAGTGGGATTGTGTGGAACAAGCCACCTAATACCGGTAGATAGAGTACCAGTAACATCAAACCCGCTGATACCAGGAAGGCCTTGTTCATATAGGAGTTACTGAAGAATCCCATGGAGAAGACACTTTGATGCTCAGATCTGGTGGAGAAAGACCTGATCAACTCGGCCATAATGAGGGTAGCAAAGGCGAAAGTGTGCGCTCCAGCAGAAGGTGTGCCATCTGGATGAGCATAGAAATCATATTGCTCAATCAACTCATAAGAGCCATTGGCGTCCAGGACTGGCTCACCATCGACGGCGAGATAGTCCGGATAATAGAAACGACCAATTTGGAAGGCCACAAATACGGCCACAAAGATCGCTACTGCCTGAACCAGGATTGAGACAAACATGCGCTTGCTTATGATGTGCTCTTTCTTATCCCGAGGTGGCAGTTCCATAATATCGTCCTCACCTTTTTCTTGTCCCAAGGCCAGAGCCGGGAAAGAGTCTGTTACCAGATTCAGCCACAAGAGCTGGATGGGCAATAACGGTGAATAGCTGGGTCCTAACAGGAGGTTGGTAATGAAGACGACCAGGATCTCACCCACATTACAGGATAAGAGGAAGAGAACAAATTTACGTATATTGCTGTAAATTATGCGGCCTTCTTTAACAGCTGAAACAATTGTGGAGAAGTTGTCATCGGTAAGGATCATCTCTGCGGATGATTTGGCAACCTCTGTGCCGGTGATGCCCATGGCAACACCGATATCCGCCATCTTGAGAGCAGGCGCGTCGTTAACACCATCACCCGTCATAGAAGCCGAGTTGCCGTTAGACTTGATGGCCTGAATTATCTGTACCTTATGTTCAGGGGAAACCCTGGCAAAAACGCTGACTTCCTTTACTAATTGCGCCAGTTCCTCGTCATTTAACTTATCCAGTTCCAAGCCACTAACAACGCGGCTGGATTCATCAGCGATCTGTAAGTCCCTGGCGATAGCCAAAGCAGTTTCGGCGTAGTCACCGGTAATCATGACAACCCTGATACCTGCCTTATGGCAAACCGCGATCGCGTCTTTGACTTCAGTTCGAGGTGGATCAATCATTCCAGCCAGGCCTACAAAACACATATTCTGCTCTGCATCGGAGAAATCGCCCTCGGCGTGGACTTTAAAAGCAAAGCCCAAAACCCGCAATGCCTTCTTGGCCATAGAGGAGTTAGCGTCCAGAATCTCCTGACGGCGCTCATCAGTTAGAGGTCTGATTTCTCCGTCAACCATCTCGCTTGCGCATTGGTTTAAAAGAATGTCCGGCGCGCCTTTGGTAAGAGAGACGGCTCCTTCAGGGAAATTAGTGTAAAACACTGACATGGCTTTACGACCAGAGTCAAAGGGCAAATCTGCTTCGAAACGATACGCTTCTTGGAGCTTTTCTCTGCTGATACCTCGCTTAGCGGCCAAAGTAAGCAAGGATCCTTCGGTAGGATCACCGATAATGCCAAATTTGCCATCTTGTTTTTGCAGCTCAGCCGTATTACAGAGAGCCGCGATCTCAAGCAGGCGATTAAGCGCGACTCCGTCCTCAGTTGATCCTTCTACCAGGCTGATCTCACCCTCTGGATCGTAGCCGCTGCCACTTACCAGATAATGGCCCTGACCGGCGTATACTTCCCGCACAGTCATCTCATTCTGAGTAAGCGTGCCTGTCTTATCCGAGCAGATAGTATCTATAGAACCCAAGGTTTCAACAGCCAAAAGACGTTTAACAATCGCATGTTGCTCAGCCATACGGTTCATACCCAGGGCCAGAACAATAGTAACAATCGCGGGCAGGCCCTCAGGAATAGCAGCTACAGCTAAACTTACCGCCGTCATAAAGAGCCTAATAGGCTCGCCACCTTGTATAAAACCTGCTACGAAAACAATGACACAAACTAATAAGATCAGGGCACCCAGCACTTTTCCCAGGTGGTCCAAGTTCTTTTGTAAAGGTGTGGACTCCTGCTCAATGGACTGAAGACTGCTGGCGATCCTGCCTACTTCTGTGTCATGGGCAACTGCAACTACCAGTCCTTTACCATTACCGTAAGTAATAGAAGTACCGGAAAAAAGCATATTCTTGCGGTCGCCCAAGCCAACTTCTTCTTTCGGACAAAAATCAGCCTGCTTTTCAACCGGGACAGATTCACCCGTAAGCGATGCTTCTTCTGCTTTAAGGTTGCTACTGTCCAAAAGCCTGATATCTGCCGGGACAATATCACCTGCTTCCAGCAAGACAATATCGCCTACTACCAGATTCTCAGCCGGAACCATCTTCTGTTGACCGTCTCGTAGCACACGCGCTTCCGGAGCCGACATATCCTTCAAAGCTTTTATTGCTTCTTCAGCTTTGCCTTCTTGAAGCACTCCCAAAACAGCATTTACTATAACTATGGCAATAATGATGATGGCATCTGCCATCTCACCCATAGCACCGGAAATAATTGCCGCAATTATCAGAATAATAATCAGAAAATCCTTGAATTGAGCCAGCACGCGCCTCCACATGGGCGTAGTTGCTTCTTCTTCAAGTTTATTTGGTCCATTAGAAGCAAGCCTTTGCTCAGCCTCAGCCGAAGTTAAGCCCTGGTCCGCATTTGCCTTCAAGCGCGAGATCAATTGGGTCTTAGCTTCAAGATAAAAGCTGGTCTTTGCCTGATCCTCTTTAACTCGACTATTATATCCAGCCTTAGACGGGTCTGCTTTCATCGTTTATCCTCCCTGAATCGATTGATTTCCATCTATTCATGATACACGAAAGCCGACAGGCAAGTTATTTGTATTATACAAATTGGCAATTGATACTGGTTGCTGCGATGCATACTGAGCTTCTATTTTTCAAGCGGTGTAAAATGGTGGACTTTACCATCTGGAAAAACTCGTATTACCTGATAACCGTACTTTTCCGCCAGAGCATTGCCTTTGTCTTCATCTAAATTAAAAAGAGCCGTAGCCAGAGCGTCCGCCAGCCCTGAATCAGGGCCAATCAAGCTGACAGAAAGATAACGTTCGGATGGATACAAAGTTTGAGGATCAATGATGTGATGGCAGAGCTTACCTTCATAGCTGAAATTACGCTCATAGACGCCACTGGTGACCACTGCGCCATCACAGATCTCCAGAGTTTCCAAGACTTGGTCGTGCAGTTCCGGATCCTGTATCCCAACCTGCCAGGCTTGACCCTCCGGTTTGCTGCCTATAGCCCGCACATTGCCACCCACGCTAAGCAACACATGATTGAAGCCAGCCTTTTGAATATCTTTAGCCAAAAGTTCCACTGCATAGCCCTTGGCCATGGCACCTAAGTCTAAACGCATTTGATCGTCCAGGAATTGTACACTTTTATCCTCAGGCTCAAGACGCAATTTCAGGTAATCCATATGTTTGCCTGCTTCTTTTAGACTTAGCTCGTCTGGTATATAGGCCTCATCCGGCCTGGCACGAGATATCGCTCCAGCCTCCTTCCAGAGGCCAGTCAATCTTCCCATTGCTGGGTTAAAAGCTCCCTCAGAAGCCTTAGCTAATTCGACAGCAACAGACAAAAGATTAAACAAGTCCGGTTCCAAATCCTGGCAGATATGTCCTGCCCTGTCGTTTAAGTCAAAAACATTTACGTAGTTATCCGAAGGTTCAAAAGCTGTGTAAAGTTCATTATAGTAGGAGAGCCTATCTTCCACCAAGGCATTCAAACGTTCAAATTCTTCCGCGGATGGCAAATAGGCCAATATATAGGTCAGGGTATCAAAGCCGTAAAAGCCGTGGGCACTAAAGCGCGTCAGTTCTTCTGCTCTATCCGGTATGGTCTTTTCTGTACAGGCGACTCCGGAAAAGATCATAACCAACAAAAGAAATAAGACAATCAGTGTCTTTCCGGGATGCAGGCAAGTTTTTTCTGCTGACAGTATGCGCATTTACACCGCTTCTAACCCAGGGCTACGTCTAAGATCATCATTAGAATAAAACCGAAGGCAAAACCAATTGTGCCATGGTTGCTGTGCGGTTCTTCTGAAGCTGCCGGTATCAATTCTTCTACAATCACGTACAACATAGAGCCGGCAGCAAAAGATAACAGATAAGGCAAGAGTGAAGATATAAATTGTGTAAGGAAAATAGTCAAGACAGCAGCCGCAGGCTCCACTGCGCCGGACAGAGTTCCTATCATAAAGGCTTTCTTTTTACTCTTGCCGGCGCTAGCCAGTGGCATGGAGATGACTGCTCCCTCAGGAAAGTTTTGGATAGCGATACCAAGAGCCAGGGCATAGGCTCCAGACATGCTTATACCAGAGTGACCTTGTAAAGCGCTGGCAAAAACTACACCGGTAGCCATGCCTTCAGGAATGTTATGTAAGGTAACAGCCAGCGAGAGCATAAGCGTTTTGCTCAGCTTGGCCTGGCCGGCATGTGTGCCTTCAGCTTCTTGCGCATCCATGTGCAAGTGGGGAATAACGTGGTCCAAAATCAGCAGAAAGGCCATACCGGCTGCTGTGCCCAAAGCCGCGGGCATAAAGGCCAGTCGACCTAAGTGCGCAGAATCATTAATTGCTGGCAATAGTAGCGACCAAACTGAGGCGGCCAACATAACGCCAGAAGCAAAGCCAAGTAAAGATTTTTCCACGGTTTTCCGCATCTCATCACGCAAGAGGAAAACACAGGCAGCACCTGCAGTTGTGCCGATAAAGGGTATAAGGATACCAATCAGGGTTTGTACTCCGGGAGACATTTTTCTATCCTTTAATTATTAGTTTTTCTATCTGTTCAACGGGTTTATATTTGTTCGGAAAATATTTGTTATTGAACCGGTAATTAAGTTTAAGCCATTTTTTCAGAAAGAGAAACCTTAAGCAAACTTAGTTCTCTTGTACGCATTAATAAGACTCATAAGAATTTGTGCCAGACGGGCGTTTATACTTGTCTCAAAAATTTATCCAGCCTCCAGGCGTAAAAATCCGGGATAAAACTTTCCGATGCAGCTTCACCCTCCTGCACATAAGCATTTATGATCTCTTCATTCATACAAAAGTCAATCCAACGCTCATATTCATCAGGGTTCACTCTTTGTTGCAATTCAGGAAAAGCGGAAAGCTCATTCGGGTCTAGAGGCGTGTACTGGCTCATCAAGCTTAGCATAATTGCGTCTCCGTAGCGCTTATGCAGATAGTGACTTATTGCCATGGCAGCCTCGGTCTGTCCAGGAAGCAGCAACTGACGCACAATCATACCCCGTATCATCATGCCTCGCTTATCCAGGACAAAAGGTCCCACCTGACAAAACATCTCAGCTAACGCAGCTTTAGCAACTTCTACATAATTCGGCGCTGCCGAGTAACGAAGAGCAAGTGAGTCATCCCAATAGCGGAAATCTGGTAGGTAAATGTCAATCAGGCCTGCCAGTTCTCGTAGTGCGGCTACACTCTCGTAACCGGATGAGTTATAGACTATGGGCAAGTTAAGTCCACGTTCTTTAGCTACTACCAGAGCTTGTTTTATCTGTGGCAGAAAATGGCAGGCAGTTACCAAGTTGATATTTTCTGCGCCCAGGCTCTGGAGCTTTAAAAATACCTCAACCAGGTCCTCGATAGTCAGCTCTTCTCCTGCCTTGCCGGAAGAAATTGTATGATTCTGGCAATATACACAAGATAAGGGACAGCCAGAGAAAAAGACAGTACCGGAGCCATGCTCGCCAGAGAGCGATGGTTCTTCCCACAGATGCAATGAGGCACGGGCCACTCTAAGGTCAGAACCCATACCGCAGGTGCCTACTTGACCACGCACACGATCCACTCCACATTTCCTGGGGCAAAGTTGGCAATTACGGTAAGCCAAAACCAAGCTATTTGTATTTTCTCGCTTTTTATTAACGAAGGTTTGCATACGCACCATTATACAGTCACAAGCTCCAGGAATTGTAGTTTTATGTTAAGGCTACTATAATGCAATTAACTTGCATGAACACAGCTTTTGTAGCGGAAAGGAAGTTTTATGAAAAGCGGAATCAAAATCATTAGTGATCAATATCAAGAATTAGTAGATCAAGGTGTAGTCGCGGAAGAGCGTATTATCACCGGTCCTCAGGCCAACCGAATCAACACCACTAAAATGGAAAATGTTATCAATATGTGCGCTAATAACTACCTGGGCCTGGCAGATAACTCTCGACTGATCGCAGCAGCAAAGGCAAGCTACGATAAGTTTGGCTACGGACTTTCTTCCGTACGTTTCATCTGCGGTACTCAAACTATCCACAAAGATCTGGAGAAAGCCTTAGCTAAGTTCTTTGGCTTCGAAGATGCTATTTTGTATTCTTCCTGCTTTGACGCCAATGGCGGTCTCTTTGGCACCATCACCACTGCGGATGACGCCATTATCAGTGATGAGCTGAACCATGCTTCTATCATCGACGGCGTTCGTCTGTCTAAGGCCAAACGTTTCGTATACAAAAATAACGACATGGCTGACTTGGAACGCTGCTTAAAAGAAGCTGACGCTGCTGGCGCCAGGATCAAGCTAATCGCCACTGACGGTGTTTTCTCCATGGACGGCATCATTGCTGACCTCAAAGGCATCTGCGATCTGGCAGATAAATACGACGCATTAGTAATGGTTGACGACAGCCACGCCTCTGGTTTCGTCGGCGCTACCGGACGTGGTACCCCTGAGCATTGCGGTGTTGAAGGTCGCGTAGATATTATGACCTCCACTCTCGGTAAAGCTCTGGGCGGTGCTTCTGGCGGCTTCACTCTAGCCAAGAAAGAAGTAGTTGCCTGGCTGCGTCAGAAGAGCCGTCCCTATCTCTTCTCTAATACCTTAGCCCCAGCTATGGCCGCTGCCAGCCTGGAAACCTTGCGTATTCTCGAAGAAGAGCCTGAGCGCCTGCACAAACTACAGGAAAATACCAAATACTTCCGTGAAGGTGTTGAGAAAATCGGCCTGGAAGTTATCCCTGGTGTCCATCCTATCGTTCCAGTCATGGTCTACGATCCCATTAAAGCTATGAAGATCGCCGATGACATGCTGCAACTTGGCGTCTACTGTGTAGCCTTTAAGTACCCGGTAGTACCAAAGGGCAAAGATCGTATCCGTACCCAAATCTCTGCGGCTCACACCAAGGAAGACCTTGACTACGCCTTAGAGTGCTTTGCCAAGATGAAGGAAAAATATAACATCTAAGCTCAACGACACATTCTGTCAAAATAAAAAGGTGGGTTTCGGCCCACCTTTTTCTATGCTTAAGTTTAGCTTATTATTATTAATAGCCTCTGCCACCACTAGTATTCTATTCCTAAAATAGCGGCCAGCTGTGAGAAAACCTGACCAATTTTATCGTGGATAACCAGGTCCACCCGATCATCCAAATAAGTGTCATCCACATTTATAATGACGATCTTGGCGCCCGGTCGGAGATAATGTACTAAACCTGCTGCGGGATAAACGTTGAGCGATGTACCACCAATAATCAAAAGCTGAGCTCTACTGATATCTCCAATTGCTTCCTGCAGCACTTCACGATCCAGACCTTCTTCATAGAGAACAATGTCCGGCCGCACTAAGCCGCCACATTCCGGACAGGTTGGCACCGAACCCATCATATCTACTTCTTCTTGAGTATAGTAGCGATGGCATTTAATACAGTAATGTCGTCTACTGGTGCCATGCAGTTCCCAGACTCGCTTGGATCCGGCATCTTGATGCAAGCCGTCAATATTTTGGGTAATGATCGACTGCAGGAGTCCTTGCTCTTCGATGGCAGCTAATACTTTGTGACAAGGGTTGGGCTTGATACCTTCCAAAGAAAAATATTTACGGTTGAATTCAAAGAAGCGCTCGCTTTGACTCAGCATAAAGCCCGGCGTTAGAATGCGCTCTGCCCCAATTTCCCTGGTATAAATACCGGACTTGCTGCGAAAGTCAGGCACTCCACTTTCTGTTGAAACACCTGCTCCACCAAAAAATACCGTATAGGAAGAGGCCTGCATCATATCGGCCAATTTTTCGACTGCTGTTTGGTCCATAGCTTTGCTCCTTTCAAATTTCTCTAATTAGTTTCTCAAAGTCTGTTGATATTCGACGCGTCACGTTTTTGTTTGCATTAGACACTTTTATCAAAAATAATCTGCAATAAATCTCTTGCGTTGGCCGCCAAATATGGAGAGCCAGCTGCTTCCAACTGCTCTCGTGAGCGATAACCCCATAGGACAGCCACCACTGGCATGTTTACTTGAGCAGCTGTCGCGATATCCACTTCTGAGTCACCCACAAAAAAGGATTCTTCTGGGTCTATGCCCAAGTCATCAACCAAACCCTGCATAAGCCTTTTATCCGGTTTTACCGGAGCGTTAACTTTCTGACCCAGTATGTGGTCAAAAAAGCCTGTACCGTATAGGCTTTCTATGACTCTCACAGCCATGGGATGCGGCTTATTCGTTAAAACAACTAAACTGTAGCCTTCAGTAGCCAGTTGTTCACAAGCTTCCGGCATGCCTTCGTATGCTTCAAGACCATAGAGGCAGTTTTTTTCATAAGCTTCAAGATAAACGGCTAAAGCTTCGTCCTCAGGTACTTTTTTATCCGCGTCCACCTGCTGTAATAAGCGTCGTACCAACATGCGGGAACCATTTCCCAGAAAGGTCCGGTAAAGTTCTGCTTCAACTGCCGGCAAACCATAATGCTGCAGCATTTCGTTGCCAGACTTAACCAGTGAAGGCAAGGTGTAGACCAGTGTCCCGTCCAGATCAAAAATTATCGACTTACGCAAGACTAATACCTCCCATATGAGATCTCTATCACAAAAGCATTATAGCACGTGACATCAAATGGTCGGTTGCCGGCTCTTTTAGTTTATTCCTGAATACTTAATGCTAGTTTTTGCCGCTTGCTGACTAACTTCTGGTATGTTTTCCTGCAAATGGAAGTAAGTCTTGCAATCTACGCGAACAGTTTTTTCAAAAGGCATTGACTTCTTAAAAAACGGCTCCTATAATGGCTAACAGTTCTTGTGGCATTAGCTCAGTTGGTAGAGCAACTGACTCTTAATCAGTGGGCCCAGGGTTCGAGTCCCTGATGCCGCACCAAGAAGAAAAACCCCGTAAGTTTTTAGGGCTTGCGGGGTATTTTTATGGACTTTTGGGATCTTCTCGCTTATTAATTTAGGAACAAATTATTTAGAACTTTATGCAAAGTCGTTATGATCTGGCTTTTTCCAATTCTCGCAGAGGCCAAGCTTCTCTTTCTGCTATTGCTTTTGCCTCCAGGCTGGAAGAGAGATAGATAATTTGGCGGCCGGCAGTTGCCGCGTAATCGCATAGAGCGGCAAGAGCTGTTTCTAGACGCTCATGATCTACTACCGCCAGACTCTCATCTAATAACAGCGGCAGCTGATAATGCTCTTTAGCCGCCAGACGATCTCCTAAGGCCAAGCGCAGCGCCAAGCGAATAATGACTCTGGTCCCGTGCGAATAGAAAGAGTCGTGGTGGAATGCCTGATCATTGGCATCTGCCATGCTGAGATTTAGATCCGGAGAAATTTGCAGTTTATTATAACGTCCCTTACTTAGCAGGCTAAGCCAGTTATTAGCCCTCTGATGTAACTCAGGTCCTGCACTGGCCTGGTATTGACGGCTGGCAATCTCTAAAACCGCGATGGCCAACTCATGAGCGAGTAGTGCCTGCTCCGCTTGCTCGCGGGCTCTTTGAGTAGTAGCCAGTTCTCGTTCTAGATTGGCAGTATTACGTTGATCGGAGTTCAGGTTTTGCAAAGCGGCTTTGTGGACAGCCAGTTCTTCTCTAAGGCGCAACAAGTCTGACTGCCAAGCCGCGCGCCCTTTATTTAGCTCAGAGACTGCCCTGCCGCTCTCCCATTTACGGATTTGCTGCTGAATCTTGGGCAATTCCTGCTTAGCCTTGCGAGCTGCCTGTTCTAAGGCCTGTACTTCCTGCTGGCTGTAATTGGGTAGGCTGCGAGATAGCCACTGACGGCGCTTCTCACTTTCCAGGCTGTAGTTGCGAAGGAAATCCAGGACTTCTAAAGGATCTTCTCCTTGCGGATAGCACTCAATATAAGGCTTTAGCCTTAGCATTAGGTCCTGCTTCTGGCGCGATAGTTTGCGTTGGATTTGTTCAATCTGCTGGAGCAGAACTTGTCTGTTTTGCTCTAACATGGCTAGATCCTGCTCCGTCTGTTCAATTCTCCAGGCGGTTTTGTTCTTATCTTCACTGGCCTGTGCCAATAAATCTCCCAGGCGCCGAACTTGTTCTAACTGCTTATCGCGCCTTAGCATACGATTTTGTCGTTCTCGGTAAAAAACGAAGGACAGTGAGCCTGCTATGAGCCAAACTAAGATTAAAGGCCAAGTTAGCTTTGCTTGAATCAGGAGCAAACTAATCAATATTGCGGTAGCAATTATACCAACTTGAGCCAGGCCATAACCGGAATGGAGGCCTTGATTTGACAAACTAAAACCACGCCTTGCTTCTGCCTGCTGTTGATAATAGGCTTCCGCGCGCGAATGATGATCTTGCTCAGCGCGAGCTTGGTGAAGAACTAAGCTAAGCTCACCTTTTCTACCGTTTAAGTTAGTAAGCTCCGCTTTCGCAGTCTTCAGGTCATGTTCCAGTCTATGTATTTTCTGGGCACAGACAGAAAGGCTACCCAAGTCTCTCGCGCCCAACAGTTGAATCTTTCCGTAGCTTTCCGGTACTTCAGCGGCTTTGAGTGAGGCAATACCAGCTAGTTGAGCCTGATAGCGCTGGAAGGCCACCAAATCGTTTTCCAGATTCGAGCGTCGTTCTAACAGATCGTGGTAAGTCAAAGCTTCCTCTACTTCTTGTAAACTCCGCCCCAGCGTTTCCTGTTGCGCCAGTTTTTCCTGCTTAGCCTGATCTCTGGCGTACGCTTGTTCTAATTGTTTTTCTAAATCGGCTACTTTTAGCTGCCAGCGATCAAGACTTCCCGTTGAGCTTGTATTAGTCAACTGTTGAGATGATTTTTTCAATTGGTTCTTGAGTTCAGTAGGTGAAACGTCTTCTGAACCTGCAGCTAGGAGTCTGGCTATTTTTTCTTGTAGGCTTCTACCCGGATTTTGCTTATCCCCTTCTTCAACCAGACAAATCAGAAGAAATTCTTCTTCAGTCAAACCCAATAATTCTTCTCCCGGAATATCAGGATTTTTCAAAGGGACTTCCACCGAGCCTTCGTAATGCCAAAGGCGGCAAATGTCGGCAGCTTTTTCTCTTCCAAAGCTTCTCTCTAATAGATAGTTCTGATCACGTAAAGAAAAACGTAAAGATCCTGAAGCCGGCGCATCACTTTGCCAAGGCAAATAGCGTAGGCGCGCGTTTTTGGCTGGATTGGCATTTTGTCGACCCAGACCATAGAACATGGCTCGGATAAAAGCCAAGATAGTTGATTTACCGCTCTCATTCCCACCATAAAGAAAATTAAAACCAGAGTCCGGTTGCCAGGAAAAGTCTTTAATACCAGCAAAACAATTTATTTTGAGTTCTAAGATCTGCATACTAATCACCCTGTTCCAGCAAAGTAAAGAGCAGATTCATAGCCTGATCCAGAATCTGATACTGTTGTTCAGAGTCATAGCCAGAAAGCGCTTGATATGTTTTTATCAATTCCGGTTCAGGAGTTGAAAGGATGGTTTTCTCTTCAGTTATATCTTTCTCTAAGTTATCAAAGAGTTTAGCAGCGTATGACTTTAATCCTTGCGAAGCGGCTAACTTTTTAAGATCTAGAGGACGCCTGGTTTTATCCAGAAATTCTAGATGTAGGCAGCTGCTGGCTAAACTGTTATTAAGGAAAGTAAGATCTGGCGCGAACTCTGTTCTACCTGACAGATCAATTCTTAATGCCACTTTTTTAGCACTTTGGCACTTAAGCTGGACAGTCTCCCTGATTTGACTCAGGATCTCCTGTTGAAAGGCATTGTATTCCAGTTGATCGTTAGTAGATAGTTCGATATTTTCCCAGAAAAAGGCAGCCTGCTTTAAGGGAACAAATTTTAGTTGAATATCTGTTTTATAAGAAGTAGCGTAAAGCTCCTTCCTCTTTGCGATAGTTCCCGCATAAAAGCCCTTACTTCCCAGCTCATCAAAGCCTCTCCCCATGAGCGCACCGGGATATACAGATCTTGTTGCTCCCTGCTTTACCAGGTCTGTCGCGTCATGATGGTGGCCTAAGATGGCCAGGTCCAGGCCACTATCTGCCAGCCATGTCTGGGAAATAGGGTTATAACGGCTGACTGAACCGTCACTTACAAGATCGCCGTGCAAAAGCAGAATATTGAAAAAGCTCGGATCTAAATTTGGCTGTAAGTCTGTAACAAGACTTTGAGAAGCCGACTGGCTCACGAAAGGCTCACTGTAAATTCGCAGCTTCCTACCCGGTAATTGCCAGCAAGTGCCGGTCTCCTTGGCCACATGCGTGTTGTCAGGCCAGCCGTCCACGTCCCAGATAGATCCCGCGAAATAAGGGTCATGGTTGCCGGGCACCAAGTAGATCTCAGTTTCCGGGCACAAAGCAAAGCTCTGCTGCGTACGTCGCAACAGAGCTTTGTCAGGATTTGTATGATCGAAAAGATCGCCGGCCAGGAAAAGTAAAGTTATCTCCTGCCTTTGGCAATAGTAACAAAGATTGGCTAAGCTTTGCTCCTGAGCGTCTCGGAGGCTTTGAGCCTCTGATTCCGGGAAACTGTTAAAACTGCTTCCTAAATGGACATCAGCAGCCAGGGCAAGCTTTACCTTATCCATAAGCCGGCAACAAACTACTACTTATTTTGGATGTACTCGTCGATAGCAGCAGCTGCCGTTCTACCCGCGCCCATAGCCAAAATAACTGTAGCAGCACCGGTAACAGCGTCACCACCGGCATATACGCCGGGAATACTGGTAGCTCCGGTCTCCTCATCAACGATGATACCACCCCAAGGCTCAACCTTCAGATCAGGAGTAGTCTGAGAGATAAGCGGGTTGGGAGTTTGACCGATAGCAATAACAACTGTATCAACATCCAAGTGATGCTCAGAGCCAGGGATAGCTACCGGACGACGTCTGCCGGAAGCATCTGGTTCACCAAGCTCCATATTCACAACCTGCAGGCCAGAAACGTTGCCTTGGTCATCTCCTTCAATGGCTACAGGGTTGCAAAGTAATTTGAAGATGATCTCTTCTTCCTTAGCATGGTGTACTTCTTCTCTTCTGGCAGGAAGTTCTTCCTCAGAACGACGGTACACGATGTAAACTTCCTCTGCGCCTAAACGCTTAGCTGTTCTGGCAGCGTCCATAGCAACATTACCACCACCAACGACAGCAACTTTCTTACCTACGTTGATCGGAGTCTGGTAGTTAGGCCAGTCATAAGCCTTCATGAGGTTTACACGGGTCAGGAACTCGTTAGCGGAGTATACACCGTTAAGGTTTTCACCCTTGATCTTCATAAAGCTGGGTAAGCCTGCGCCAGAGCCGATAAAGGCAGCGTCATAACCGCCCTCTTCCATGAGTTCTTCGATAGAGAATACCCGGCCGATGACCATGTTGGTCTCAATCTTAACGCCGCATTGGATCAGCAGGTCGATCTCTTTTTGCACTAAAGCCTTGGGCAGACGGAACTCAGGGATACCATACATAAGAACGCCACCGGCTACGTGTAAGGACTCATAAACAGTTACATCATAACCCTTTTGAGAAAGTGCGCCAGCGCAAGTAAGACCAGCGGGTCCTGCACCAACGACAGCTACTTTGTGGCCATTGTGCTGAGCCGGGCAGAGCTCGGGATGGTCCTCTGATAAATACTTATCAGCAACATAACGCTCCAGGCGGCCAATACCTACAGGCTCACCCTTGATACCACGTACGCAATATTTCTCGCACTGGTTTTCCTGAGGGCAGACTCGACCGCAAACTGCGGGCAAGCTATTAGTGGACTTAATGATGTCGTAGGCTTTTCCCAGATCATTTTCTTTAATAGCGGAAATGAAGTCAGGAATATGTACATTAACAGGGCAGCCGTTTACGCAGGGGCGATGCTTACAGTTAAGGCAACGCTCGGCTTCTTCCTGAGCCATCTCATCAGTGTAACCTAAAGCTACTTCTTGGAAGTTTTTGTTACGTACGAGAGGATCCTGCTCCGGCATCTTTACTTTTTCTGGTGCCATGTTAGGCATTTTTTTCTCACTCATTAGCGAACCTCCCCTGTAAGACGGCACATATGCTCTTTATCTTCGGCTTCTTGGGCACGATAAACACGGCTACGGGCCATGGCTTCGTCAAAGTCTACCAGGTGGCCGTCAAAGTCCGGTCCATCTACGCAGGCAAACTTGGTCTCACCATCTACAGTCAGACGGCAGCAACCACACATACCAGTTCCATCAACCATGATGGTACACATGGAAACGGTGGTCGGAATGTTGTATTTCCTGGTAACGTCGCAGGTGACCTTCATCATAATCATGGGGCCGATGCAGATTACGTGGTCATACTTGGTGCCGGCCTGGATCTGTTGCTCCAAAATATCGGAAACAAAGCCCTTGGTGCCATTGGAACCGTCATCGGTGGTGATGAAGCAGCGAGTGGAATTAGCACGCATCTCATCTTCCAGAATGATGATGTCTTTATTACGGAAACCGGCGATCATATCTACGTCAGCTCCGATAGAGTGGGCATATTTAGCTATAGGATAAGCAATAGCAGCGCCTAAGCCACCGCCAGCAACAGCAATTTTCTTGCCCTTGAACTGGTCAAGCTCACTAGGTTTACCTAAGGGGCCTACGAAGTCCTGAATGTACTCACCGGCTTCTTTATTGCCCAGAGCCATGGTTGAACCGCCCACTTGTTGGAAAATGATCTTGACCGCGCCAGTCTCAGGATTGGTACCGGCTACCGTTAAGGGAACTCTCTCACCCTTCTCATCTACCCGGAAAATGATAAATTGGCCCGGTTTTGCCTTTCTGGCGATATGGGGTGCTTCAATCTCCATCTCGACGCTTTCTTTATTGAGGCGTCGTTTGCTTAAGATTTTATACAATGCGCTACCTCCTCAGCTTTTGTACATGTAGTTTAAATAAGCTTCCTTATTTGCTACGTGGAAGTATAGCATAAAGTAGTCCTGTAACGAAAGAAACCACTTGTTATGCGATAAGCTCTATAATATTAATTGAATGACAAATAAGTAGATCGATGGCAGGGTCAGCAAGCTTTTGCTGGTTATGCTGAGATCTAGCATCTAAGAATTACGAGTAAAGGAGAACTACTAATGGATAAAAAAATTAACAAAGCTTTTAATGACCAGATCAATCGCGAACTATATTCTGCCTACCTCTATCAAGGTATGTACGAGTTCTTTAAAGAAGAAAACGCCGATGGTATGGCCAACTGGATGGATGTTCAAGTAAAAGAAGAGATCACGCACGCTAAGGGCTTGATCGCATGGGTACAAATGCATAACGGCAAAGTTGAGTATGCTCCCATTGAAGGCGTAACCACCGATTACGATAGTGCGTTAGATGTCTTTAAAGCTGCTTTAGAGCATGAACAATATATTACTAAGAACATCAAAGAATTGGCTGAAGCTTGCCAGGAAGCTGGCGATAGAGCCTCCTATCTCTTCCTTGACTGGTATGTCATGGAACAAGTTGAAGAGGAAGAGAACGCGAGACAAAATATCGCTGCTCTCGAATTCGCCGGTGATGATAAGTCTGCGATCTTGACTTTTGACAGCATGATGGCCGGTAGAACTTTTGTAGCGCCTGCCATCCCTCATATTCCCCCTGTCAGCCTGTAAGCAGCATATAGGTGTTAAAGCACTCTGGACGAGGGCCTCAGCTGAGGCCCTCGTTCTTTATGTTTATGCTAAGATAAAGCCAACGACTTAACGCTTTTTACTAGGAGGCTGCCAGATCTATGTCACAATCTCAGATGAATCAACTCGCGATAAACACTTTACGTGTTCATGCCGTACAGATGGTAGAAGATGCCAATTCCGGCCATCCGGGCATGGCCTTGGACGCGGCTCCGCTGATGTGGACGCTCTATGACCAAGCCATGCGGCATAACCCCCAAAATCCTCACTGGGTAAACCGTGATCGTTTCGTGCTTAGCGCCGGTCATGCCTCTGCACTGCTTTATTCCACACTTAACCTGATGGGCTACGACCTGACGCAGGAAGATTTGGAAAACTTCCGTCAGCTGGGCAGTCGTACCCCAGGTCATCCTGAGATTTGCGTAACTCCGGGTGTAGAAGTCTCCACCGGTCCCTTAGGTCAGGGTATCGCCATGGGAGTAGGCCTGGCACTGGCCGAGAGCATTTTGGCAGCTAAATTCAACCGACCCGGACACGAGATCGTAGACCATTATACTTTTGTCCTCCACGGTGACGGTTGCCCGCAGGAAGGTGTAGCCAGCGAAGCTGCTTCCTTTGCCGGCCATCAAAAGCTGGGTAAATTAATCAATATCTATGACCGCAACGCAGTGACCATTGATGGTGGTATCGACCTTTCTTTTACTGAAGACATTGCTGAGCGTTATAAATCCTACGGCTGGCAAGTTCTGAATGTAGACGACGCCAACGACATTGACGCTTTCGCCAAAGCCATTGAAGAAGCCAAACAGGAAACAGAGCGCCCCAGTCTGATCATCGTGCGTTCTGAAATAGGATATGCCTCTCCTCTGGTCGGTCAATCCAAATCTCACGGCGCACCTCTGGGCAGCGAAAATCTCGCCTTGACCAAGGCAGAGCTTTGCTGGCCAGAAGATAAGAGTGGCATGGATACCTGCCTTGATCTAGTCGACTACATGAAAGAAAGACAGGTGGAGTACGCCAGGGCTGAAGCTGAATGGCAGACAAAATTTGACGCCTGGTCTCAGGCTTTCCCTGAACTGCGTAAAGAGTGGGACAGCTACCAGCAGCCTGATTTTTCCGCTCTAAGATCAGACTCTCGCTTCTTCACTGCTCCCGAAAAAGCCGAAGCAACCCGTAGCTCATCTGGTAAGATTCTCAACTTGATCGCGGAGCACTGTGAGAACTTTATCGGTGGCAGCGCCGATCTTGCTGGTTCAAACAAGACTTGGCTGAAAGATAAGGGCACGGTTGATCCTAAAAAACGCGATGGTCAAAACATCAACTACGGTATTCGTGAATTTGCCATGTCCTGCATTATGAACGGTCTGCTCCTGCACGGTGGTCTGAGAGCTTTCTGTGCTACCTTCTTTACCTTCAGTGATTATATGAGATCCGGCATCCGTTCCTCAGCCCTTATGGACTTGCCCGCGATTTATGTCTTGACGCATGACTCCATTGGTGTTGGCGAAGATGGTCCCACCCATCAGCCAATTGAGCACCTCTCCTCTTTCCGCGCTATGCCGCGCATTTTGACTTTCAGGCCAGCAGACTATTTGGAGACCTCCGCTTCCTACCTTTATGCTCTGGAAAGTGGACGTCCTTCTCTCATGGTTTTGAGCAGACAAAATTTAGAGCAAATTGACCTGCCTCAAGATAAGCGTCATGTCGAAAAAGGTGCCTATATCGTTAAGGACATGGATGATCCTCAGTTGATTCTCCTGGCTTCCGGCTCGGAAGTTAGCCTCGCCTTACAAGTACAGGCAAGCTTAGCAAAAGAACATGTAAACAGCCGCGTGGTCTCCGTACCTTGTATGGAACTCTTCCTGGAGCAAGATAAAGCTTACCGAGACGAGATTCTACCACCCAGCTGCCGTAAACGTTTTGCTATAGAAGCAGCAGCACCACAATCCTGGTATCAATTAGTTGGCCTGGATGGCAAGGTACACGGAATTACAGAGTTCGGCGCTTCTGCTCCGGCCGATAAGCTTTTTAAGAAATTTGGCTTTACGCTTGATGAGCTGATAAAAGAAGCTAAAGAATTACTCAAAATCTAATTGCGAATTACCAGCTTATCCTGGCTGTTGTGCGCCCCGTTTCCACTTGGAGGCGGGGCTTTTTACGGGTAAGAAGCCCCGCTTTTGCCAGCCTGTGAAAATTGACAAAAATATAGGCGTTTGCTACTATGCTGTAAGTCTGCCGGAGTGGCTCAGGGGTAGAGCAATTCACTCGTAATGAATAGGTCGTGGGTTCGATTCCCACCTCCGGCTCCAAAGAGAAAACCCCGTGATGTACAACTAGCACCACGGGGTTACTTTTTGCTGGGGATTATTTTTATCTCTAAGGTTCGGTATTAAACTTCAAAAGCCCACTCACCTTTACGGAAAATCGGCACACACTTGCCATCTTTGGTGTAGCCGTCGATATCCAGCTCATTAGATCCAATCATGAAGTCTACGTGGATCATGGAGTCATTGATGCCCAATTTCTCCAGCTCTTCGCGGCTGTATTTATCGTAGTCCTCATAAAGATCCGGGAATCCTGCTCCTAAGGCGATATGGCAGCTGGCATTCTCATCATAGAGAGTGTTATAAAACAAGATACCGGACTGAGAGATAGGTGAGCTATCCGGCACCAGAGCCAACTCACCAATATAGGCAGCATTCTCATCCATAGTGATCATCTTATCTAAAACTTCGGAGCCGCTTTCGGCTTGCCATTCTACTGCTTTACCATCTTTGAAGGTGATAGAGAAGTTCTCAATCAATTGGCCCATATAAGAAAGAGGCTTAGTTGAGTAAACTGTACCCTCAGCCTTACCCTTCATCGGAGTGGTAAAAATCTCTTCGGTAGGCATATTGGGATTATAGAAGACTTCATGGCCCAAACGCTCAGGGCCACCGTGAAGTTTCTCGCCACCGCCCAGCCATTTTACCTTAGGATGGAGCCAGGCTTTGAAGTCAGTACCTTTTGGGCTCTTATAGTGGAGATAGTCAAAGTGTTGCTCGTTGAGCCAGTCCATGTGAGCTTTGAAGGAAGCATTGTGTTTATCCCAGTTCTTAACAGGATCAGTGCCAGCTTCCATACGAGAGGTTTTGAAGATAGCATCCCACAAGGCAGCCAAAGCTTCCTCAGCGGGCAGGTCAGGGAAAACCTTTTGTGCCCAGGCAGGTGAGGCCGCGCCGGCAATAACCCATTGGTATTTGCTCTCCATCTTGTCGATGTATGGTTTAATAATAGGGTATCTGATCGCGCTGGCTTTCTGCTGCTTAGCCATGTCCATGCCTTTAAGTCCATCTGGATCAGCAGAGGTGATGGCGATCATGGCTGGTAGATTCTCTACGCTATATTCTAGGCGTGCCTTGTCTTCCGCGCTGACTTCTGCCAGTTTTTCTACGGTCTTATACTGATTGTGAAGCAGGCTTAAGGGCTGATGGTTAAAGTCAACCCTTACTGAAGAAGCACCTGCTTCATAGGCAGCTTTTGTTAGTTTTTCGGCAAAAACATACTGGTCAGCCGCAATGCGAATCTCTACCGGTTGGCCTTTTTGTACATTTACACCGACCTCAACAATCAGTTTGGCGTAGTCTTCTAAACGCTTCTCAAAATTTTCCATGATATCGTTCCTTCCAAGTTTTATCAGGCTGATTAGAACTTGCCTTCAGCCTGGTCTTGTCGCATATGACAATTTTTATATTTTTTACCGCTACCGCACCAACAGGGATCATTACGGCCGGGCATTACTTCTTTACGAACCGGCTGAGCTTTACCACCTGCCTGCATAGCTGCAGCACTTCTGGCTTCACCAGCGGCTTTAGCTGCCAGGGCCTGGTCTACTTGCTTGCGACTGGCGCTCGTGGCCCTGGGTTTTGCGTTAACCGCCTGGCTTTCTTCGGGATCAAAGACCTGAGCTCGCATGATAAGGCGGATAGAATCTTCCTGAATAACACGATTCATTTCCTCGAACATCTCGAAGCCTTCTTTTTGGTAGGCAATAACCGGATCTTGCTGAGCATAGGCACGCATACCGATACTGTCACGCAAAGAGTCCATGGCGTCGATATGATCCATCCAGTGGTTATCTACAACTGAAAGGAGCAAATAACGTTCGGCCGCCCGCATACCTTCTGGACCACCGAAGATAGCCTCACGAGCTTCCAAAGTTTCGCGCGCTGAAGCCTGCAGTTTTTCGCTAAGGCTGGCTGCTGAGTACTTGCTTATGTCAGCCTCATCTAAAAGCTTTAAGGCCGGGATGTCACCAAGAAGGTCAAAAAGGCTGGCTCTTAAGCCTGCGAGATCCCATTTACCTGCCTCAGACTCTTCGCCGCTAAAGCGGGCGACTGTATCTTCAATAACGGCATCCAGGGTACGCAGATAATAGTCATGAAGATCCTTACCTTCCAAGACATCACGTCTTTCCTTATAGATCAGCTCACGCTGTTTGTTCATTACGTCATCGTACTTTAAAACATTACGGCGGATCGCGAAGTTCTGGCCCTCTACCTTACGCTGGGCTGATTCGATTGCTCTGGTGAGCATCTTGTGGTTTACCTCAAGGTCTTCCTCAATGCCCATAGTTTCAAACATATTATCGAGACGCTCACCGCCGAATAAACGTAATAGATCATCTTCCAGAGATAAATAGAATTTGCTGGAACCGGGGTCTCCCTGACGTCCTGAACGTCCACGCAGCTGGTTATCGATACGTCGAGATTCGTGTCTTTCCGTACCCAAAATGGCTAAACCGCCAGCAGCGATCACTTGGGCTTTTTCTTTGTCTGTCTCAACTTTGAAGTCTGCCTTAAGCTGTTGGAAGAGCTTTCTTGCTTCCAGAATCTGCTCATCATTCGTTTCGTTATAGGCATCAGCCTGCTCAATCAGTTCTTCCGGCATGCCTTGCTTGCGCATCTCCTGCTTGGCAAGATGCTCTGGGTTACCACCCAAGAGAATATCAGTACCACGACCTGCCATATTGGTAGCTATGGTTATAGCGCCTAAGCGGCCAGCCTGAGCGATGATTTCTGCTTCTTGCGCATGGTATTTGGCATTAAGCACATTGTGAGGCAGACCGGCTTTCGTAAAGGCTCTGGAGAAATATTCACTGGACTCTACCGATACCGTACCGACCAGGATCGGCTGTCCTTTTGCGTGTAATTTCTGAACTTGATCAATCAATTGTGTCAGCTTACCAGCCTTGGTTTTATAGATAGCGTCTTCCTTATCATCGCGAATAACCGGTTGGTTGGTGGGGATCTCCACCACATCTAAGCGATAGATCTCTTCGAACTCATCCGCCTCGGTCATAGCTGTGCCAGTCATACCAGAAAGCTTATGGTACATACGGAAGTAGTTCTGGAAGGTAATGGTGGCCAGTGTGCGACTCTCTCGGCGTACGGAAACGCCTTCCTTCGCTTCAATGGCCTGATGAAGGCCGTTGCTGTAACGGCGTCCTTCCATGAGGCGGCCGGTAAAGTCATCTACGATCAAAATCTCCCCATTTTGAACTACATAGTCCTCGTCGCGGTGGAATATGCCGTTAGCTTTTAAGGCATTATTGATATGGTGGTTTATCTGGTAGTTCTCCGCATCGGAAAGGTTATCTACTCTGAAGAAGCGCTCAGCCTTGGCAATACCGTTCTTGGTCAGGACTGCTGATTTTGCTTTTTCGTCTACGATGTAGTCGGCGTCGCCCTGAAGCTCATCCGATTCTTCGTAAGCCATCTTGGTATCCACTTCTTTGAAAACCTTGACTTTAAGGCCGGATACAAATTGCTGAGCCAGGCGGTAATTATCTGAGGACTCATCGCCGGGACCAGAGATAATTAGTGGTGTTCTAGCCTCGTCGATAAGGATCGAGTCGACTTCGTCTACGATCGCGAAGTTAAGCTCACGTTGTACCAGCTGGTCCAACTCTTGCACCATGTTGTCACGTAAATAGTCAAAACCAAACTCATTATTGGTACCGTAGGTAATATCGGCAGCGTAGGAGGCTCTTCTCTCCACCTTAGTCTTACCGTTGATAATCAGTCCTACGTCCATGCCAAGATAACGATAGACCTTGCCCATCCACTCTGAGTCACGTTCGGCAAGATAGTCGTTTACCGTAACGACGTGAACACCTTTGCCACTTAGAGCATTAAGATAGACCGGAAGCGTCGCTACTAAAGTCTTACCTTCACCAGTCTTCATCTCGGCGATGCGTCCCTGGTGTAGAATGATGCCGCCGATTAGCTGAACATCGTAGTGTCTCATGCCTAAGACGCGGTCAGAAGCTTCTCTGACTGTAGCAAAAGCATCTGGCAATAAGTCGTCTAAACTTTTACCATTGGCCAACTGCTCACGGAAAAGCCGGGTTCTTGCGCGCAGCTCTGTCTCTGACAGTTGGGCATAAGTCGATTCCAAACCATTGATTTTGGCGACCAAAGGCTTAACCTGCCTGATCGCGCGTTCTGAACTGGTACCAAAAATTTTACTGAAAAAACTCATCCTGAAAATCCTTCATTGAATAGCAAAACTTATTTCATAATACCTGAAAGGCCTAGTCAATGCTATCGTTTTCTTGATAGCGGCGACTGTGAGCAAAGGGTCTTAGATCCAGCTCAAGTCCTCTGGCAGCGGCTTCAGCCCTAATCTCCGTAAAGAAACTTGCCTGGTAAGTTTCAGGTAAATTTTTCGGCACGTACAGTATATAACTTTTGTGCCGGATGCTTCCTGGATCGATCGCAGGATGTTTACCCGGACGGCCGGAGTAACTTTCGAAGTCAGCCAATCGATCCAGATCACGCAGAATAGATTTCCTGGCTTTGGTCGGGTCTTGGTAACTGGGAGCATTCGGATCTATTGAACGCACACTCTTAGCCACACCTGCCTGATAATAACAGATCACCGGATAATTAAAGGGCAGATTTGCGCCGGCTTTTTCTCTGAAAAACTTACCGCGATGGAAATTGCTTTCTGACCAGACATTATCGTCTTCCTCTTCCCTGTGCTCCTGATTTTTGTCTTCACAGCCCGCTTGATGGTTGGACCAGAGTGCTACCGCTGCTGGAATTTCCCTTTCATAAGGGCCAAAGAGAGTGTTAAATTTTACATAAAGCGTAACGAGTAAACAGTTCCCTGCTTCGTCCCATTCCAGATAGATCTGACGTTCGTGCGCCGGCAAGGCAAATCCGCCTTCTGAGCGTAAATTTTCCAGCCAATAATCGATCCTCTGCTCAAGCCAGGGCGCAAGCACCAGAGAACTGGCATAATCAATTGCCAGCTCTTCCCAGGCATGGAAGTCACCTTTACTGATTATGCGAGAAAAAGCTTTCTCCACCGGCTCTGGCAAATGGTTGCCGACATAATCTGCCAAAGTAAAGATCAAGCTGGCTTCTTCAGCCGTGTTCTCCAATGCATATGCCAGGTTAAGAAGGAGTAGATCAGCGTATATAATCAGAGCAAAGCTCAGCAACAATAATAAGAGAGGTACCAGTGTTAAGCACGCTTCGATGCTGATACTGCACTTGCTCTGACTATTTAACATCTTTTCCAGTCTGGCACTCATTTTAGTTTCCTCTGTTATTCTGCAGTAATTTCTGGTAACTCAAAATCCAAGCTGAAGTCGTAACTAAGAGTTCTGCCATTTACCACTAAAGCCACGCTTGCTTGGCGAAAGCCTGCTGTTCTCCTCTCGTTTTGGATGATACGAGCCAAGTCCTTAACCAGATCGTCCGGCGATCTGGTCCAAAGTAAGAGTCTCAGATAATCACGATAATAAAAGTCCGCCTGTAAGAATCCATCTCTCATATATGACAACGCCTCCGACGGCCAAAAAGGCAGGCCATATCCCTGGCCTAAATCACGCAGGTCTCCTCGAGCCAATTTAAATGAATCCACGGCCTGGATCAGAGGTACAAACTGTTCCGCCTCAGCTGGTACCTGACCGAGAGAAACTAAAGTCACCAACGCGGCCAGGATATGCCCAAGTCTCTGATAATGAGCCTGGCGGTCAGGCATCTTACTACCCGCCAAATATTGCGCTACAAAGCGCATCGCGCAGATAAGAAGCTCTGCCTGACGTCCAGCAGCTCTCGCTGATCTTTTTCCAGTCGCCAGCTGTTCTAATTCCAGCGGTCGCTTCTCCGCCAGGTCAGCAAGTTTTTGTCCATTAGGTGTGAGCAAATAACTTTGGCTCTGGAACTTTTTCTCCACATTAACTTGAGCCGGAAAGAGCAGCAGGCAATATTCGGCCAGGCAAAGTCGCTCCCAATCTTCCAGGTAGGCAAAATCCAATAGCTCATCCAGTTTGCGCGCTAATTTTTCTATGTTGCTCGGGCGAAAAGCTTCTGCTGGCGGCGGAGCGGTTGTGCCCAACGCTTCGTAAACCGGTAAGAACTGGCGCGCCATAGTTTCTATCAGCGGCAAGAATGTTTCCAATTCTTCCGTGGGTAACTGCTCAAGCAAATTTTCAGATTGTAGATCTGTTTGGCCCTCTTCTAAACTATCAAGACCAGCTTGAGCTTTCAGGAACTTTTCTTCTGCCGAGCTTGCTTCATGCAATTGATTAAGGCTTCCCGCAGTACTGCCTCTCACTAAGCTCTGTCTGCCTTCCGCAGCAGAACGGGCGCGATGGAGCATCTCTGAAGAGAGAATGACCGGCGCTCTCAGCTTCATATAGCGTAAGACCTGTTCTTTTAAAATCTGTGGCTCAAAGATATTCCCTGACAGTTCATAGCTAAACTTTCGCTCCAAAATTTTAGGCTGACTTTCCAAAGCTGACTCTATAAGCTTGAGATCAATATCCTCTTCCTGGATGGCCCATAGCCCAAAATTTTGCCAGAGATCACGGTCATATGAAGCAAGAATAATTTTTCCGGCAGATTTAGTCAGGCGCGCGGCAGTATACTCAGCGATCATACGCTCACTTAAAGCCTGGCTTGCTAGAAACAACAGTACCAATACCGGACAAATCAGGGCTAGCAAGATACTTATCGCCGCAGTTTGTCGGGCCAATGCCCAAGACTTGAGCTTATTCATGGGCTTTCCGGCGTAAAGATGCCCGGATGAATTAAATCATCCGGAGCGGGCAGGCCCGGCCTATCTGGTTGTGGCAATTCTGGCAGCGGTGGTATCTCAGACCCAGCATTATCTTGACCGGGTAGAGGTAAAAGCCCAAGGTCAGGATAAGCTTCCTCTGATCTTCTTTGCTTAAGCTGGAGCAGGTCTTCTGCCAGACTAAAAGTTTCCAAAAGCTTTGCCGGGCTGGCCAGGACATACTCCAGAAAAGCTTTATGACCGGCCGATACATCTTCCTTATTTACGACGTATATTTCCTCAAGGCCCAACATACATCCATTGGTTTGAGAGAAAGCCACGGCATCTTCTCCTACTGCTATAAGCAGCTTGAGTTCAAACAGGGTCAAGCCAAAGATGAGCAGTAAGCTCACCGTCAATACGATAGCGCTGGCTAAAATTTCTGACATAAAAACACCTCCTTGGTCCACATGAAGTATGGTCCGTTAGGAGGTGTATGAAATTTCTTTCTACGACAAGCTTCGACAGTTAACCACAAAATTTAGAACTAGGGTAAGAGACCATTTTTACGTAAGAAGGGATTAGCCTGCAAGGTATCCCCTACAGTGCTTAGAGAACCGTGTCCCGGTAGTATAGGTAACTCCGGTGGTAATGCCTCCAAGCGTTTCTTTAACCACACCATGGTTTGTCGCATCTGCTCTGAGTCCCCGCCTAAAAGATCAGAGCGGCCAATATTGTTAGAAAAGAAAGTATCTCCACTAAAGAGTGCCCTGGGCTGCCAGTTCTTACCTTCCAGTTCTTTAAGTAAAAAGCAAAGTCCACCTTCAGTATGACCAGGGGTTGCCCAAACTTCGATCACTAACTTCTCATCTAAACGCAGTTCTTCTCCTCCCTTTAAAGCAATATCGGGGTGAGGAAAAGTGCGCGCATGGGCAAACATTTTAGAGGCGTTAGCTTCTACATCGTCCAGCATCCAAATATCTGCCTCCGCGCAGGCAAGTTTCGTTTTTTCGCCAAGCCAGGAGTCGACGCTACGCAAGTGGTCATAATGCGCATGCGTTACCCAGATATAAGCGATCGGGTCAGTGAGGTCTTCTGGCTTTTCCGCGCCAGGATCAATCACCAGGCCTCCGGCTAGATCAAGGTAATATGTATTCGCGTTTTTCCAGGTCTCAGGGTAAAGGTGTAAAACTGAGGCTAGTTCAATCATCTCAACAATTCTCTCCAGGCTAAGTCGCCGCGGTCGATTGCGAGGACTAGTAACTCTGCCAGGGCCATATTGCTGGCATAAGGAATATTCATATTATCACAAGCTCTAAGGAGAACGTTGGCGATACTGTAATCCGGCTCATCTTGGTCACGTAAGTATATTATGGCATCAATCTCATTGTAACTTACTCTACTAGCGAGTTGGTCGATACCGGTCACGAGATCTGTCGCCAAAGTGTTGATCTCAAGTCCCGTTGCTTCTTGAATAAGCTTTGAGGTATTAAACAAAGACATCAGCCTATGTTTGCGGAGAATATTTTTATAAGCTATGCAAAAATTAACCAAGAGGTCATACTTACGCATATCCGCCATCAGTACAATGTCCATTATCAGCCCTCTTCTTTCAGTTTATTTAGTCAAATTATATCCCTATTAGGCAAAACCTTCAAACAGATTGCACAAATTTTTATTGCATTCTCAACAATTTTATTTTCTCATTGCCAATTTTCGCTCAGGGTGTCGGTAAAAATGCAGCTTTTATGGCGTGCCGCTATCTGCTGGAGCAGTTTCTCCGGTTTCTTCCTCGGCCCGCTTACGCGCTTCTTCTGCCTGATACTCTTCCCGCTCGTGGATTAGCAGGAATTTTTCCGGATCTTGGTCCATCTCAGCCAAACGTTGTTGGATTTCCGTTCTTGGCTCATAGCCATAATAAGCATCTAAGAGGTCTCGCGCAATATTAGAAGTAATATCGCCCTTACCGCCTCCTTCTACAAAGCAGGCAATTGCCACTTGTGGATCCTCTACCGGAGCAAAACAGATAAACACAGCATTGGCCGTAAGGTCTTGGCCCAGGCCGACTTCAGCAGTGCCGGTTTTAGCGCCCACGTTGATGGGATAGTCTCCGAAATTCTTGTGCGTAAAATTAGACTTCTCATAATATTTAAGCTGGGACATACCATCTGTAACCATATCCATGGCCTGCTGTTTAAAGTTCAGTTGACTGATACTCTTTTGTTCAGGTCGGATCAGGCGACCATCAGCGCTCTCAATATCCATGATTACATGAGGAGTAACCAGTTGGTTGCTCACGATGGCGGCGATTGAGCGAACCATCTGAGTAACTGTGTATGCGTTATCAAACTGACCTATACTGGTTTGGCAGGTATCGGCGGGATACCATTCCTGATCACCCGGGGTTAGTCTGGTTTGGGCCTTAAGCTCCGGACTGGGGCGAATACCCTTAGCTTCACCAGGCAAGTCAATACCGGTGTATTCACCTAAGCCCAATTGCGCGGCGTAGGAAGATAGAGCTTCAATGCCTATGTCCAAACCAAGTTTAAAAAAGTATAAGTTACAGGAATAAACCAAGCCTTCGGCCAGGCTGATCCAACCGTGGCCATGCTCAGGCTCACCGTAACAGACCCAGTTCTTGTAACCGATATTTTCCTTACCTTTACATTCGTACTTATCGTTGCCGGGACTAATAACTTCTTCCATCGCTCCCGCCAGAGCGGTAACTGTCTTGAAAGTAGAAGCTGGCGCGTAGGTCTCTCCTACACAGCGATTCAGCATGGGTTTATGTTTGGTATCCAAAAGGTCAGCCACCGCTCTCTTTGCGGCTTCGTTGTCCTGATCCAGCTGCAAAAAGTCAGCCGGTTGGAAAGAAGGTATGCTGCCCATGGCCAGTACACGTCCAGTGGCTATATCCATCATGACCGCGCTGGCCGAATCCGCGTTACCAAGTTTTCGCTCTCTAACTTCCAGCATCGTGTCATAAAGGCTGGCATAGAGTACCTTTTGCGTGTAAATGTCTTGATTTAACCGTACCGTAGCTCCCGGTTTGGCCTCTATCTGACCTTGTCCCGGCAAATAGCTGAATTCATCTGCATCCCGATACCAGGTACCATAAGGGACTCTGCCGTTATCTCCGTGCAGGTAACGCTCGGCAGTGTACTCAATACCGGCCTTGCCTGTAATGTCGGTTATCTGATAACCAAAATCACTGAGGCGCTCATACTCTGAAGAAGAAATTGGTCCCACATAGCCTAAAATATGTGAGAAATATCGGCTGTCATCGGTATACATACGATAGTAACTGGGCTTTGTTACCAGGCCGGGGAATTTTTCCTTTTGTTCCAGCGCCATATCTCTCAGACTGGCGGGAATATTGTCGGCCAGGAGGACCGGCTCACCTTGCTGGAACGTCCAGTTGTTGACATAGATCTCGTAACGCAGCTGCATAATCTGCCAGGCTTCGTAACGGGTGTAATAGAGATTGCCCTTAGCCGTTCTGCTTTCAATACGGAAAAGGTCGTAGAGCAAGTATTCATAAAACTGTTCCGGTTCTAGCTTAACCTTGAGATAATTGGCTACTCTTGCCGTGCTGGGAGCCAGATTGAAGAGGTTCTTATTCTGCTGCCAGGCAGCAATCTCATCCAGGTCTTTCTTAAATACGAAAGCCAGCTCACCATCGGGCAAGCGCTCCTTAGAAGCGGAAGATAAATCGAAATAATTCGTCAAAGAGTGCTCAGCCTGAACACCATATTGCTCAAAGAGCTTCGCCAGTTCCAGGAGCTGGCGGTTTAGTTCAAAATCATCCAAGCCCGCAAAGGCCAGGTAAAGCTGGTCTTTTCTTTCGCTGTAGGCCAAAGTCTGACCGGATCTGTCCACGATTAAGCCACGAGGTGCCTGCACCGTCATTTGCCTGCCTTCACCTTGACTAAAACTGACAGGTTCCTGCTTTCGCCCTGCGAACTGGAAACTGGAAGTTTTAATAAAGATAGCCGCTAATGACACAATCACCAGTAAGGCAATTATGCTGTAGCGATTGAAGCGGAAGCCATTGTCATTTGAGGATCTAGAGACTTTTAAGTCTTTCACTGCCAAGTCTCCTCCTTATAGAAATTCGGACTGATCAAGTAGAAAACACCCATGATAATCAAAAGGCCCAAGAGGACACCAGGCAAGGATCTTATGCCGGTAACTAGCTCTCCAGGTACACGTTGTCCCAAACTCATCTCCAACTTATAGCGCAAAGGCAATATTTGGAACAGCACCGCCTTCAACAGTCTGTAAAACAAATAAAGTACGCTGGCAAAGACAAAACTCCAGCCCCATTTGCGCGGCAAGCGGATATCTCGAATGATATAGCTGACTAGGACCAACCCTACGGCAAGGATCAAAGATGGCCCCATCATTTGTCCAAACAAAAGGTCTTTCCCGGCAGCTGCCAATAACGTAACTGCCAGCATTTGTCCTCCCGAAGAAAAGAAGCAGGCGAAAATCTGCAGGCTGAAAAAGAGATCAACCGGTCTTAAGCCCCATGCTCCGGTTAAAGGTCTGGCCGAAACTAAGTAGACCACCAAAGCAAAGCTCAGCAACCAGCTCCAGAATTCACGCTGTTTAATTAACTTTCTGATCATTTTGCCGGTACCGTAGCACTTTCATTAACCAGACTATGCTCTTCCGTGGGCAGTAAGACGAAAAGTACAGGCAGGTCTCTCGGGTCGGCGGCTGGCTCGACTTTAGCTGTACGGAGCCCCAGACTGTCCGCCTCAGAGAGCTCGGTAATTTTGCCGCAGAGCACGGCTTCTGGGAAGATACCGCCTTTGCCGGAAGTATAGAGCAGATCTCCTACCGCCAGATTAGCCTCCGCGGGAATTTGATCTGCCATTAGGGTTTTATCTTTGGAGAAAACTCCCTGACCTCGTAATTCAAAACTGTGAGTCATGTCCCTTTCTCCATAGACACTACAGGCAAAGCCGGCGTGGCTGAAAGGTAACATTTTAGAGCTCAGAGCATCGGCTGAGATCACGCTTCCCACCAGCGCCGCCTGTTCGTTAAGTACTGCGTAGCCGGCACTTTCTGCAAAGTCCAGGCCATCTAATTTACCCAAGTCCAGGCGATAAAAGTCAAAACCCTCTTCCAAGGGTTCTTGTAAAATATTAGCGGCCACAAAGCGGCGGCCGGGGAAGCGGTCTTTAAGACTAAAAGCTTCTTTTAAGCCACTGTAGGCTTCAGCCGCCTGTTCATTGTCTTTAATTTTCAAGCGCAAGTCTAAATTCTCCTCACGCAGCCGCTCATTCTCCTGCCGCAATTCCGCATTTTGAGACATGGTTCCGACAAAGCTTGACACACCATTACCAACACCGTTAAAAACCAGCTCAAAAGGGCGTAGTAAGACGCTCAAAGGTGTAGATAAACTGGATACTGGTTTATCGGGTAAAAGCGAGAACAACATAATGCCCAACACGGCTAAGCCGGTTAGGAGCAAGATCAGGATGCGTGTTTTTTGGTTTTTAGACATTGATCGGCAGTCGGCCCCCGCCTTCTAAAATCAGCTAATGTTCTAGTATTTTAGCGCATGGCCGTAGCGATAGCAATTTACATCCCAGCTATGGCCATGATGCTTACGCTTTCATCACCACCAATTACCACATGGTCCAGCAATCTGATCCCCAGCTGATCACCCAGCTCTTTCAATTGCCTGGTTGATTTGATATCCGCTCTGCTAGGTGAGGGATCACCACTGGGATGGTTATGCACCAGGATCAGGGCCGCGGCATTGGACCTGATGGCTTCACGGAAAACATCTCTGGGATGAACAAAGGATTGATTCAGCCCGCCTACCGATAAAGCTACCTGCCGTATCAACTTGCATTTACAGTCTAGAAGCAAGACGTGCAGTTCTTCCTGATCCAGATGGCTCATCTCCTCACCCAAGAGACTGAACACGTCCTGAGTTGTCTTTATGGTAGGATTGACTTTTTGTTTTTGCTGATGGAATGATCTTCTTCCCAATTCAAATGCTGCCTGAATACGTAAGGCCTTTGCCTTACCTATACCACGGAAGGCAGACAATTCCTGTAAAGTCAGAGTTGATAGTTCTTGCAATTGATCATAGGAGACCAACATTTTTTGTGCTATATCCAACGCGGTGCTGCCCTGAAAGCCGGTGCCAATCAGGATAGCTAAAAGCTCAGCCTCGCTCAAGGCGCGACTACCAAACATTTCTAACTTCTCATATGGTCGATCGGTTAGAGGAAGTTCCTGCATGGTAAGAAATTTGTTTTGCATATTCCGCTCTCCTTGGTGGTTCCCTGAAAACAGCAAAAATCAAAACAAAAAAGCAGGTCTTATAAAAACCGCCCCGACCAAGCGGGGCGGGAAAAAATAAATTTAGAATTCCAGATTACCCACTGTACGCGGGAAAGGAATAACATCGCGGATGTTGGAGACACCGGTCAAGTACATAATTAGACGAGCAAAACCGAGACCGTAACCAGCATGACGGGTGGAACCGTACTTGCGTAGGTCCAGATACCACCAGTAGGCTTCCTGATTCATCTTCAAGTTAGTCATCTTGGCAGTTAAGAGATCTAAATCATCCTCTCTCTGACTACCGCCGATAATCTCACCGATACCAGGTACCAGGAGGTCCATAGCTGCTACGGTTTTGCCATCAGGGTTAGCCTTCATGTAGAAGGACTTGATTTCCCGCGGATAGTCAGTAACAAATACCGGTCCGTTGACATACTCTTCGCTGAGATAGCGCTCATGCTCAGTCTGAAGGTCTACACCCCAGGATACAGGGTATTGGAAATCACGCTTAGATTTTTCCAGGACCTCAATTGCTTCTGTATAAGTCATGTGCTTAAACTCACTGTTTGCCAGCTTTTCCAGTCGCTCCAAGAGGCCTTTTTCTACAAACTTATCGCAGAATGCTAACTCGTCAGGGCAACGCTCCAAGACCTTACAGATAACATAGGTCAGCATATTCTGCGCCAATTCCATGTTGTCGTATAGGTCAGCAAAGGCGATCTCCGGCTCTACCATCCAAAACTCCGCCGCGTGGCGAGCAGTGTTGGAATTTTCGGCTCTAAAAGTTGGTCCGAAAGTATAGATCTTGCGGAAAGCCTGAGCGAAGCACTCACCTGCCAATTGACCGGATACCGTCAGATGGCTGTGTTTACCGAAAAAGTCTTTACTGTAGTCAACTTTACCATCTTCTTTACGCGGGAGATTATCTTCATCCAGGCAAGTGACCGTAAACATCTCACCTGCCCCTTCCGCGTCAGACGCGGTAATTAAAGGGGTGTGTACATACACGAAATCATGCTGGTGGAAAAATTCATGAATTGCCAAAGCGGCCTCAGATCTAATACGGAAGACCGCTGAATAGAGGTTTGTACGCGGACGCAGGTGAGCAATCGTGCGCAAGAACTCAGGACTATGGCGCTTGGGTTGCAAGGGATAGTCTGAAGGTGAAGCACCTTCTACTTCTATAGTTTCTGCTTTAAGCTCAAAGGGCTGCTTAGCACCCTCAGTCAAAACCAATTTACCGGTAACTATGATGGCTGAACCGATACCCAGGTGACTTATTTCCTCATAATTAGCAAAATTCTCTCTTTCCGCTACGATCTGCAGATTATTGAAGTGGCTGCCGTCGTTGATATGGATAAAGACAAAGTTTTTCTGATCACGGATGGATCTGATCCAACCGGACACGGTAAGCGTGCTATCAGCATACTTAGCCTTATCTTGATAGATTGTGCGAATAAGAGTTGAGGCTTTCATCTGAATAAGTCCCCTTTCCAAAATTTTGGCCTTTTAGGCCAACTCGCTTAAGTTTATAGGCTACTGAAACGTTATGCAAGCTTAGGCTCAGGCTTTATGCACTCCACCTGTACCGGCCTCCCAAACTAACAGTTCCAAAGCTAGGCGTTCTTCAATAGCTCCGGTCTTTATGGCCTTGTCAGCCTGATAGGAACTCCTACAAAGATCAATTAGATCACGATAACTGAAGTTGCGCGCCTGATTAAGCAGACGTTTAGCGACAAAAGGCGGCACTCGGAGTCCTGAAGCCAGGTCACTCGCGTTGTGAGCATCCTTAGCAGCCAATAATTGACGGAAGTGACGCGACAACATAAAAAGGATCAAGATACAGGGCTCATTTTGCTTGAGCAGTTTATCCAGGATCGTCAGGGCCAGGCCGATGTTCTTGGCTGATACAGCGTCTGTTAGTTGAAAGATATTACCTTGCAAGTCCTCACGGCAGCAGAGGTCCAAAAGTTCCATATCGATGTGGTCCTGTCCTGCGTAGGCGCAAAAGTTAGCTAGTTTATCAGCTTCAGCCAAGATCTGACCCATATACGAGTCACAGCGCAAAATAAGTGATTGCGCCGCGTTTTGCTGGAGCTTTAAGCCTTTACCGGAAAAATATTGATTCAACCAGGCCATCAGGCTGTTGGAAGTCTCTTTATCGACTTGCACCTCAAAACCTCCGGCTGCTTGCCAAAGTTGGAAACTCTTCTTTTGCCTGCGGTCTAGCTTGGACTCAATCAAACAAAGGCAGAAATTAGCTTGTTCACAGCCCGCAAGCGCAGAAAGGAAGGCCTGTTTATCCGCAGTAGCTCCCTTTTGGTTGTTGAATAAATCGCTGTTATAGACCAGGATTAGCCTGCGTTCGGACATAAAAGGTACCGTTTCAATCTCATCCAAAAGTCGGTTATAGTCGATATTCTCACGCAGAGTTACCTGGTCCAAAGTTGCTGTCGCCGGATTGATCAACTGTTGTGACAAAAGCTTTAGTCCATGGTCGATAAGATAGGTTTCTTCACCGGAAATTAAATACAGCGAAGCCGTCTCTCCTGCTTCGATCTGTTTGCGCCAGGCACGATAGTCTAACTGGGCGGTCTTTTTGCTTGATCCTCTAGTCATAATTCACCTGACTTATTCTACCTCATTTAAGCGCCGCCGTGATTTCCAAGTTTCAAGTCTGATCCTCCCTTGTCGGTCAAGCGTAAAGCGAATACAACCATCATGGTCAGTTCGCAGTAGAGTTATTCCTCGTTCCTCCAAGCGTCTCAATACTTCAGTAGCAGGATGACCATAGTTGTTTTTTCCTACTGAGACTACTGCACAACGCGGTTTCGACCGGTCTAGAAAAGCCTCGGAGCTGGCGCTGTTAGAACCATGGTGGGAAACTTTCAGCAAGTCAACTTCTTGCCTGTCTATACTGCAGTAGATTTCTTCATTGATAAGCTCAGCATCACCAGTCAAAAGCAAAGCTTTTGGTCCCCAATGCAACAAGCAGCACAAGCTGTTCGCATTACTGGAAAAAGTTATTTGCTTTTGAGGCAAGGATGCTGCCAGAACTTCCAGATAAAGCTCATCATCCAGCAAAAATCTGTCTCCCGGCCAGGCCCTCAGGACAGGTATCTCTCTTCGCGCTGCCAGTGCCAAGATTTGTTCATTATTAGTGATAGATTCCGGATATTTTTGCTTCAGCTCTCGCTCAGTTTTTTCAGCTAACTGCACCCGTCCTTTTGGCAACAGGTAATAACTAACAGCCTTTTCCCGCTCAAAGTCTGGCTGAGTCTTGCTCCAGCCAAACTCCTGTTCTGTAAAACAGGGCGGCAAAATTAAGGCTTTGATCTTACCTCTGCTCAAGAGCTCTGCCGCGGCGCCACTATGGTCTCGGTCCTGATGGCTAAGCAAAGCATAATCAAAATAATTTAAGCCCAAATAGTCCATAAAGGGCAGCAAGTTCGCTTCAGCAGCATCGCAAACACCTCCATCTACCAGTATGGCTCGATCACGCCAGGTTACGATCATGGCGTCACCTTGTCCTACATCTACAAAGTAAGCCTTAGGCTTTCCTGGCCAAAGCCGTGGTAGCAGAAGACTGGCAAGACTGATTCCTAACAAAATGATGCGTAAAGCACGACGGCCTTGAGGCCCAGACCAACGCTCCAGCCGCTGTTTCGCCATAAAGTGGAAGATCAAGATAACCCAAAGCGCAATCAGCCAGTAAACATCTAATCTAATACCCATGTTATCGGCCACTTCCCACTTGGCCAGGCTACGTGCCAAATGCAAAAAAAGTCCACTCAAAATGCGAACAGGCCAGCTCAGTACTGTCATAAGTTTCGGCAAGTAATTAGCGGATAAGCCAGCCCAAACAACCAGAGGCAGGGCAAAAATAAATAGCATCTCCGCCAAGGCAATGAAAAGTGGCTGCCAAATCATAAATAAAGGACATATCCTTCTGCTACTACTTAGGCTAAGTAAAGACACTGCTAATTGGGCCGCAAAAAGCGAAGCAAAACTGCTCACTAAGCGCTCCTGTAGAAAGGGCCAGCGAACCAGGATTTGTTTTTGTATTTTCTCGGCAAATAAGAAGATAGCGCCACTGGCAGCATAAGACCAAAGCAAAGCGTGATCCAAAATGGCAAAAGGTGAAGCTAATCCGGATAGAGCAAGGCCTAAAGCTAAGATATTTAGTGGATCAAAGCGAGTAGCGCTTAAAGTGTTGATCTGTCTTAGAAGGCACAGAAGTCCTGCCCTCAAAAAACCGGCAGCACCTCCTGTAAGATATGCCCCGAAGCTGATCATACCGAGTTGATCGAAAAAATTACGCCAAAACCCGCGTGGCCATCTTGTTTGAGTCAAAGCTAAAGGCTTGAGCAAAAACATCAGATGCATGCCAGAAACCGCCAGGAGATGTGATAAACCAATACGGCGAAAATCCTCTTTGATCTCATTCGCAAGTGAACCTTTGACGCCCAAGACTAAACTTTGTAGCAGGCCGGAACTATCATTCGAAAATCCCCAATCGCTCAAGTTCTTATTTACAGAAAACAGGAATTGTCTTCTAGCGGCAAAGGCCAGTCCCCGCCCATCTATAACCGTAACTTTCCCAACAGGATATGCCTGATGAAAAATACCCTTACCTGCCAACCAGGCCTGGTTATCAAAGGCTCCCGGGTTAGCTCCAGGATCAGGCCGCGTTAAGCGATAGCAAAGCTCCACCGATTTCGCGTTCAAGTGCTCCAGATCCAAGACTAAGGCATAAATATTCCCATTTTCTGCCAAAGCTTCCACTTGGAAGCTTTGACTTGCTTCACTTTCCCAGAGTATTTTCCCCAAGCTTAAATTACCACAATAAGCTTGCTCAAGAGCGGAATCCGCAGCTGATCCGCTGAGAGCCAGAACTACACGCGACAAATTTAAAATAAATACTAGAGGAAGTAAGAGTTTTAACTTTGGAAGGCGCCAGTAAGCCTTGATGGCTAAAAAAACATAAGCTATAGATAAAAGCGTCAATAAGCAATAGTTCTGATGATAAAGCAAAAGAGCTGGCAAGAGACTTGCTGCTGCCAAAGCCAGGCAAGGCCGAGTTTGTCGCAGATAGATCCTATGATTTTTGAGCAAGACCAATCCCTCCCAGGCCTCAAATTATGGACTGAGAGAAATGAAAATTAGAGTTTACTTAGCGTCAATCTTAGACAACACCTGCCGTTAAGAGAATGAGTTTCGACAACTCAATCATGCCTTGACCACTTTCCGCGGACACCATCAAAATCTCCGGCGTTTGGCCAGTCTCTTCTTTGACCTTTTTGCGCAGGCGCTGGACCTGCTGACCTTGCTTTGGTCTGCTCAATTTATCCGCCTTATTAAGTACGATCTGATATGGTAAGTCGTAGGCCTGATACCAGGCGAGCATTTGCCTGTCGAGCGCTGTTGGATCATGGCGGATATCTAGGAGCTGTAGAACGAGCAGTATGGGACTGTCGGTATGCAAGTAACCGTCCACCAGGCGAGAAAAGCGTTCCTGCTCCGCTTGAGAAGATTTACTGAAACCATAACCAGGTAAATCTACAAGATAGAACTTATCAGCTACATCGAAAAAGATCAAATTGCGCGTCTTACCTGGAGCCTGGCTAGTTTTAGCCAGTTTTTTCTGACCGCAAAGCCGGTTTATGACCGACGACTTACCAACATTGGATTTTCCGGCCAAGACTATTTGCGGCTTGCCGTCATGTGGTAAGTCCTCTAAGCGATGAATGAGACGATAAAACTTAGTACTTTGAAGTATAGGATCTACCATGGCCTGAAACCTCCCTAAGGTAAAGATCAGCGAACAACTACGTGGGGCTGGCACGCTTGCAGCTGATTGTACCATATCCAAACCAGGCTTCTGGTTAGATGCTATACTAGACAAAACTCTGTTTTGCAGTGGAGGAGACATGGACGCTACAAAATCTGCGGAAGCCAATGAGTTTACCTACTGGCGCTATGGGAAAAACATCATGGAGCCGGTTGCTCCTATTGGCATCATTACTCAACAAATCAACGACCGCCTAGCCGATGATATCAACCGCAACCTGCGGCAACTGAGACAGAATTACGTCAAGCAACATCCTGACCTTTGGGAATTTATCGGCTATGAGCGCAAAGACTATCGCATGACAGCTGATCTCACACGTTTTAATACCGGTGAAGGTCAGGCTCAGCTAATCGACTCCGTGAGAGGACACGATCTTTACATCATAAGTGACGTGCTTAATGATAGTATCTACACCAATCGCTTTGGCGTAACTGTGTCTTTAAGCCCTGACGATCACTTCCAGGACTTATGTCGCCTGATCGCTTCCACGCACGGCTCCAGCACGCGGATCAATGTAATCATGCCTTTTCTTTATGAGGGGCGCCGTCACATGAGGCCGCATCAGGCTTCCATGGACTGTGCTTTGATGTTGCGTCAGTTATTTTCCTTAGGCGTGAGCAACTTTATTACTTTTGACGCTCAGGACAGCCGCGTATCCAACGCCGTGCCGCGTCACAACTTTGAGAACTTCCCTACCGCTCAGGCCATTATAGCCAAGCTCCTGCAAACTATTCCTGACTTACGCCTGGACAAAGACCACTTTATGGTCGTCAGTCCCGCTGAGACCGCGATCAACAAAGCTATCTACTACGCCGCTGTAATGAAAGTCCCTCTGGGTACTTTCTTCCGCGTCTTCCAGGCAGACGGCGAAATTGACCGTGACTTCTTCGGTGATGACGTCGCAGGTCGTGACCTCGTCATCATTGACGATATTCTCGACACAGCAGACAGTGTTCTCAGCTGCGCCAATTACCTCAAAGAGCGCGGAGCCAACCGCATCTTCATCCTCTCCAGTTTCGCCCTGTTTACCAGTGGTTATGAGAGCATGAACCAAGCCTATGATTTTGGTGTTGTTGATAAAGTTTTCGCAACCAATCTAGCAAGACCTGCCTGTCCCTTAATGGACGCGCCCTGGTTCGAAAGCGTAGACATGAGTCTTAATATAGCCGAAGCTATCGACGCTTTAAATCACAATGCCTCGCTCTCTGCCCTGCTCAACACAGATGCCGGCGTTGTGCAACTCTTAGAGGAATATAACAGCAAAGTCCAAGCTACAGAAAAATAAAGGAGCCTTCCATGAAATTTAGACATTTTAAATTTGGCGAATCCAAGGATAATCAATACTATACCTATGACCAATACGGTGATAACAGTATGTTCGCGATTGGACCTGCTGGCCTGATCGGTTTACCAGGTGCGGAAACTTTTACCAGCCAGGTTAATGATAAGCTGATCATCCGCCGTCAGGAATATCTCAACAACTGGGAACCTGACGAGCTTACTCCCGGCTTCTTACGTGACGACTATCGCATACCTGTAGACCTGGTACGCTTCTCCTCAGGTGAAGGCAAAGCCGTCATTAACTCTACCGTACGTGGTCATGACCTATATCTCATCGTAGATCCCATGAACTACAACGTGACCTATAAGATGTTCGGCTTTGATAACCACACCAGCCCGGATGACCACTATCAGAACCTGGTACGCACTATCCTGGCTATTTCCGGTAAGGCTCAACGAATCAACGTTATCATGCCCTTCCTCTATGAAGGTCGCCAGCATCGTCGTTCCGCGCGTGAGTCTCTGGATTGCGCCTATATGCTGGAAGAGTTGATTAGTCTGGGAGTAATCAATTTTATTACCTTTGACGCCCACGATGAGCGTGTATCAAACTCCGTACCTCTCTCTGGTTTTGAATCTATTCCCACGGCCTATCAGATTCTCAAAGCCATCGTACGAACCGTACCTGATCTGGACTTTTCACCGGACAAACTTATGGTAGTCAGCCCTGATGAAGGCGCCATCAACCGCGCGGTTTATTACGCCAGTATGCTTGGCTTAAAGCTTGGTACTTTCTACAAACGTCGTGACTACTCGGTAATCGAGGGTGGCCGCAATCCTATCGTAGCCCACGAATTTCTAGGTACCTCAGTAGAAGGCTACGACATTCTCATCGTAGACGATATGATCGCCTCTGGCGATTCCATGCTGGATCTGGCAATAAACCTCAAGGCTCGTGGTGCCCGCCGCATCTTCTGTGTAGCCTCTTTCGGCCTCTTCACTGATGGTCCGGAGCGCTTCAACAAGGCCTATGAAGATGGTCTGATCAGTCACGTCTTCTGCACCAACCTGACTTACCACTCACCAGAAGTGCTCAATGTCCCCTGGTTTGCTGAAGCAGATATGACCAAGTTTGTTGCTCTCTTGATCGACTCACTTAACCACAACGCTTCACTAACTTCTCTCTTGGATCCTTCACAAAAGATCCAAAAGCTTCTTGACAAACACAAATCAGAACCTGCTGAATAGTTAGCGAATACGGCTTTCCCTAATAAGTGCAAAGGCAGCCACCGAAAAATGGCTGCCTTTTTGATTTTGCTCTTTAATGCTTTTATGCTCTTAAAAATTGAGGTAATTAGAGCTCCTTGGCCGCGGCTTCGTCACAGAGAACCAGGACATCAGGGTGCAATTGCAAGATAGATGCCGGTACTTTCGGCGTTACCGGCCCTGTGACCATAGCCTTAAGTGCCGCAGTCTTTGCTTCACCGTTAACAAGCATGAGGATCTTTTTAGCATTTAGAATCTGCTTGATACCCATGGAAAGCGCACGAGCAGGCACTTCTTCCTTGCTCCTAAAGAAGCGCTTATTGGCCGCAATGGTTGAATCCAAAAGTTCTGCTACGTGGCAATACGTAGCAAAGCTGTCATCCGGCTCACAGAAGGCGATATGACCATCATGACCAATGCCCAGTACTTGCAGGTCGCGCGGTAGATAATCACAGAGCGCCTCATAGTCTGCCATCTCCTCTTCCGGATCATCCGCCAGACCATTAGGCACATAAGTAGAATCATAATCTATGTTGACCTGAGAAAAGAGTTGTTGGTCCATAAAATAACGGTAGCTACCTGGATGGTCAGGGCCGAGGCCAACGTACTCATCCAAGTTTATGGTGGTAAGTTCGGAAAAATCCAGGTTTTCTTCACGGTACAGACGACCTAATTCCTGGTATAGCCCGATCGGTGTAGAGCCTGTAGCCAGGCCTAACACCGCATTTGGTTTAAGCCGGATCTGTGCTTCCAGTAGTTTGGCGGCCGCCAAGCTCATATGCTCATAGTTATCATATATCTGAATTTTCATCTTCCAATGCCTCGTTTTGCTTTTGTTTATGCAAGAAGATCACCCAAGAAGCCAGGATAGCAGTCAAGATTTCGCTACCTGTTAGCAGTGTAAAAGTAGCCAGCCGATCTTGAGAGATCAATAGATTGATCAATAACAAGGCCAGCAATACCAAAACAAAAAGTAAAAACCTGGCCCAACCTGACTGGAGTGTTAGGAGGCCAAAGCCAGTGTTTTTTTCTTTATCACTCTTCTTGGCAGATGTTTTTGCCTTACTGCTGCTTTGTCGTTTAGCGGATCTACCGGTCTTTGAAGCGGTCTTGGCTTCACCGGACTTTGTCTTGGGAGTGCTTTGCTTGCGAGTGCTTGTTTTAGCCATAAAATCCTCCACTCGCATATTATAGCCTATAATGGTTTACGATAAATTAAATTTGGAGTCCTAAAAGATGCCTTTAGACGGAATTTCTGCCCATTTCTTAACCCAAGACCTCAACCGCCAACTGCAGGGCGCACGACTGCAGCAAGTTGTCCAAGAGGATAAAAACACCATTTTTCTGGGTTTTCGACAACAGCAGCAGAATCTTCAGCTGGCTATTAGTATCGATCCCGCGCGCAGCTTCGTTTATCTGACCCACAAATATCCCGCTCAGCGTCAGGACCTTAGCTCCTTTGGCCGTCTTTTGCGCCAGCAACTCATGGGAGCAGAATTGATAAGGTGCGAAAATCCCATTTGGGAACGCATCTTTATTTTCCATTTTCGCGCACTTAACGAGATTGGCGATTGGGAAGAGCGCAACCTGATCGCTGAAATTATGGGCAAGCACAGTAACCTGGTCCTTCTAAGGCCCAATGGTGTTATCCACGACGCTCTCCGCCATATTGACCACAGTGTCAACCGTTTCCGCGAAATTATGCCGGCCAGGCCTTATGTAGCCCCACCAAGCCAGGATAAGATCGATATCAAAGACTTCCAAGAAGATTTACCTGACTACCTGGACGGCAAACTCGTCTTCCCCTTTCTCCGAACAAAGGCTGCCATCGAGATCAGTCGTCTACTGGTAAAAACACTTGCAGGCTGGTCACCCCTCCTCGCTCAAGATCAGGTCTACCGCGCAGGACTTGATGATAAGCTACATCCATCTGACCTCACAACAGAGCAGCTACTCAGGCTAAGCCAAGTCATAGCGAAGACCTGCTCTAGAATACTAGAGGCAAAACTGGAACCGGCCATTTATTATCAGGATGCCAGCCACAAACAGATCGTGGATTTCTATAGTCTTCCTTTAGCTATTTATCCCGAACGTCAGACTTTCAAACAACTTTCTACTTGTTACGAAACTTACTATAACTTAAAGCTGACTCAGAGTATCTTTGCCGCACGTCATCAAGCATTAAACAGCAAGCTTGACCGTCTGGCCAGGCAAAACCAACGTAAGCGCGGCTTACACGAAGAAGACCTCGCCGAAGGAAGTCAAAGTGAGCTCTACAAGCTCTATGGCGATCTATTACAGGCGAAGATCTATCAAATAGCGCCTAAAGCTACAGAGGTAGAGGTAGAAAACTATTACGATCCGGATACGGCCTGGGTCACTATACCCCTTGATCCCTCCCGCTCTCCTGCTCAAAACATAGACAATTATTATAGAAAATACCGCAAAGCCAAGGAAAAGCATAAGATTGCCCAAGAATTTCTCCACCAGGATGAGCTTAATGAGGCTTGGTTGGCTAATCTCTATAGCCTGCTGGATCAGGCAGAAGACCTCTCAGACCTGGAAGCCATCTCCGATGAGCTGTCAGAATTAGGTTCGACCAGCAAAAAAGAGTTAATCACAGAGGTTGAGCAAAAGGCCAGTCAAGCCAACCGGCTTAATCCGGGTAAACCTGGCAAAAAAGGTAAATATAAGGCTCGTCCCCAGCAGAGCAAGCAAAAGAAAAAAGTCGATACCCAACGTCCGGTGCATGACTTTCGTAAATTTACGACCAGTGATGGTTTCCAAGTGCGAGTTGGACGCAATAATATTGAAAACGATCGCCTTACCTTCCGCAAATCACGTAAGGATGACCTCTGGTTTCACGTAAAGAACCAGCCAGGCTCACACACGGTCCTACACCTGGAAGGACAAGAGGCCAGCGAAGAGGCCATCCTAGAGACGGCTGCCATTGCCGCCTATTATTCTTCAGCTAATAAATTTAGCATGGGAGCCAAGGTTGAAGTAGACTACTGCCCAATCAAGAACGTACGCAAGATCCCCGGCGCTAAACCAGGGCTGGTCAACTATCAAGATTACTCTACGCTGCTGGTAGAGGCGAAATTGCCGGACAATACGCGTGGCTGAGGGCAATCCTCTGGCGCAACGAAGGCAGCTTGTGCCGCAATAACCTTGTCATAAAACTTAGAGTCACGTAAAGAATATATACAACCACAATATTTTTGTCTGTAAAGGTCCAAGTCTCTAGCCTCATTTTGACCTTGCCGGAAATAATCGCGCCAGTCGGCAGGCCAGAATATCAGCCCGTACTTTTCTGCTGCAGCTTCTCCAGCTGCGAGGATCGCCTCTCGATTTTGATATGGGCTGATCAACAAGGTGGTCGTAAAATATTTGAGGCCTAGGTCAGCGGCTTTTTCTGCTGTGTGTTCTAATCTTTCCTGGTAGCAGAAGAGACAGCGTTCGGGACCCGGTCCTTTAGCCAGCCATTCTGCTTCCCGATAGCTCTCCTCATAGATGAGATCCAGTTCACGCACCTTGGCCAATTGCCTTAATCCCAGATAACGCCTCTGCCACTCCACCTGGGGGTGAATATTAGGATTGTAATAAAATAGCAAAGATTTTACACCACGTTCCAGAAGTTCTGCGGTAGGATAAGTTGCGCAGGGCCCACAACAGGCATGGAGTAACAGGCCATCTTTTATTAAATCATCATAAGTAATAGCCATTAGTTCAAGTCTCCCAGATCAAAGCTGAGCTGATCAGCATCATTTTCTGCAGCGGTTTCTGTCTTAGCAGGAACAGGTTTTTCCGCCTGTGGAAGATTGATTCCCAAGTGCTCATAGGCTCCGGGTGTTAAGATCCTGCCACGAGGAGTCTTAGCTAAGAAACCGAGCTGCATGAGGTAGGGTTCGTAGACATCTTCAATGGTGCCGGCATCCTCGCCGGTAGTAGCGGCCAGGGTATCAAGTCCTACCGGTCCGCCGCCAAAGGCTTCTGCTATGACGCGCAATAAAGACAGGTCTGTGGCATCCAGACCCAACTCATCAATTTCCAGAGCAGCCAGCCCTCTCTCTACGACCTCATGGTCAATCGCTTTCTTGCCCATGACTTGCGCAAAGTCTCTTAAGCGGCGCAAGATGCGGATAGCCACACGCGGCGTTCCTCGGCAACGTCCGGAAATCATGGTCAAAGCTACGGGGTCAATATCTACTTCCAGTACTTTGGCGTTACGAGCCAGGATCTGACTGATCTCTTCGTGGCTATAAAGTTCCAGCCTCATGATCATGCCAAAACGGTCGCGCAAAGGAGAAGTTAAAAGACCGGCACGAGTTGTAGCTCCGATGAGCGTAAATTTTGGCAGATCTAAACGGATGGAACGCGCGGAAGGACCTTTACCCAGCATAATATCCAAAGCGTAATCTTCCATGGCGGGATAGAGAATCTCTTCTACCTGGCGATTGAGCCTATGGATCTCGTCGATAAAGAGCACATCTCTTTCCTGCAGATTAGTGAGTATAGCAGCCAGATCTCCCTGGCGCTCAATAGCTGGGCCGGAGGTGATCTTCATCTGCACGCCCATTTGGTTGGCAATAATGCCTGCTAAAGTTGTCTTACCTAATCCGGGAGGGCCATAGAGCAAGACGTGGTCCAGGGCATCTCCCCTTTGTAAGGCAGCCTCAATATAGACTTCCAGATTGGCCTTGATCTTGGGTTGACCGAAATACTCTTCCCAAGTGGTCGGGCGCATACCCTGGTCGTCATTATCGTGAGCCAGGCGTTCACGGGAAATAAAGCGTTCCTCTACGCCTGGATCTTCCAGGCTGTCTTCGCCTGCATACATACTAAAGAAATTGGAATCTGGCATTTTTATCCTCGACTAGATCGTAGCTAGCTGTTTTAAGGCTTGTTTGATCAAAGCATCCAGCTCTAAGCTAGCAGCACCATTCTCTTTGGCAACGCGAGCCAGAGCCTGTTCTGCTTCGCGGCTGCTGTAGCCCAGAACTTGTAAGGCGGCCAAGGCTTCATTCAACCTACTGCGTCCGTCTCCAACAAGCGCTATTCCCCCACTGAAGATAGCTTCTGTATCTTCCGCTGAAGGAGCCATGTCCTTTGCAATCTTATCTTTAAGCTCCAAAATCATACGCTCAGCGGTCTTCTTACCCACACCTTTGACACCAGTCAGACGCTTGATGTCCGCGCCCATGATGGCTAAGGCAAATTCTGTAGGGCTTAAGGAAGCCACGATAGTAGATGCCATTCTGGGTCCAATTCCGGAAACACGCAGTAAAAGCTGAAAGAGCTGCTTATCCTCATTATCGGCAAAACCATAGAGACTTAGATCATCTTCTCTTACATGCTGGTAGGTAAAGATCCTTGCTTCTTCTCCCAGAGTTGGCATTTTCCTGGCATAGAGGCTATCAAAATTTATCTGATATCCTATTCCCTGATTTTCCAATATGAGAAAGTCTTCCTGCTTATAACAAACTTTTCCTGTAATAAAGGCAATCATTGGTATATATTACTCCTACTGAAACAAAGCTTAGCTTTTTAGATTTTCTTCTACCTGTTTTTCCCTGCGCCTATCTGCCATGGATTCTGCCTGATACCCACCCACTGCCAACGCTTGCTGCCGGTCACCAGAATGGCCATGGCAGATACAAATCGCCAGAGCATCTGCCACATCGTCTGGTTTTGGTACTTCTTTTAGTCTCAAAAGATATTTTACCATGGCCTGGACCTGAGTCTTTTCAGCCTTGCCATAGCCGGTTACAGCAACTTTAACCTGCAAGGGCGTATATTCGAAAACTGTTAGTCCTTGCCTCGCTGCAGCAGCCACAGCTACCCCTCTGGCCTGGGCCGTACCGATGGCCGTAGTAGTATTGCGGGCAAAAAATAATTCCTCAATCGCCAGACAATCCGGCTTATAGCGCAAACAAATCTCATCTATCGCGCGATCTATAGTTAACAAGCGCTCAGGAAATGGCGTTCCGGCCTCTGTAGTAATGAGGCCATAGTCTACGATCTTAAAACAATCACGGCTGTGGTCAAGTACAGCAAAGCCGGTCCTGGCATAGCCCGGATCAATTCCCAAAATGCGGTTAATATTTGTTTCTGCAGTTACTGGCATAACTTACAACTGATCCGTATCTAACCAAATGGTAAAAGGACCGTCGTTAACCAGAGCTACATCCATGTGCGCGCCAAACTCACCTGTCACCAAGTCAGGGTACTCCAAAGAGACCAGCTTTTTAAAATAATCATAGAGGATCTCACCCTTATCCACTTTCGCGGCTTCCACGAAAGAGGGACGGTTACCTTTTTTGCAGTTAGCCCATAGCGTAAATTGAGAAACCAGAAGCACATTGCCCCCTACCTGTTCTAAAGAAAGATTGACCTTACCTTTTTCGTCAGGGAAAATACGCAAATTAGCTATCTTACGCCAAAGCTTTTCTGCATCTGCTTCGTTGTCGTTTTCTCCAACCCCCAAAAGAATTACATAACCTTGGTCAATGCCCCGGTATTCACCGCCATTGATACTGACTTTGGCCTCACTTACTCGCTGGATCAACGCTCTCATCTGCAACTCCTTGCTGTTCTCTTGCCGTATTTTTCACTATCTCAAACAATCTTATCATAGACGCTTGACAAGCAAGTTACTTGTGTTAAAATAGCTGATGTTCCACCTTAGGGACCATGCAAAACAATTTATGAGCACCATCATGGGGAATTAGCTCAGATGGGAGAGCGCTTGAATGGCATTCAAGAGGCCAGGGGTTCGATTCCCCTATTCTCCACCAAAGCCTTGGAACGTTGTGTTTTAGGGCTTTTTCTTTTTTGAAAAACTCGTCTAATTTCATCCATAGAGCTATACTTTCAATTAAGAACAACTAAAAAGTTTAGACCAGCAGATTCTAAAGCTGGGAATACTTTTCTCAACTAATCGTCCTAAAGGAGGATTATATGAAGCGTAATAGAAAAAGAAAAACTAATAACCTCTCCCTTTTGGGTTTGTTTTTGCTGCTTTTCGTTTGTGTAGGCATCGCCATATTTGCTTTACCCAAAACGAGCGACAATTTATCGGAGATTTCTTCTGCAGCTACCACCGGATCTTCAGAGAGCCAAAATAGTACTGACGCAGCTTTTGAGCTGTGTGGAGTAGAAAAACAGGCTCAGGAAATTATGGATAAGATGACCCTCGAAGAAAAAGTCGGCCAAATGTTTATTGTTCGCTGCCCTGATACAGATGCTGCTAAGAAAGTATCGGAGTACCACTTGGGAGGTTACGTCCTCTTTGGCCAAGATTTTGCCGCTAAGAGTAAGAATGAGGTTATCCATGACATCCAAAGCTATCAAAATGCTGCTAAAGTTCCTCTCTTTATCGGCGTAGATGAAGAAGGAGGTACTGTAAATCGTATAAGCATTAATCCCCAACTACGGGCTGTACCCTTCTGGTCTCCTCAAGAACTATTCGCGGAAGGTGGTTTTGACTTAATTAAGAGTGACACAGAAGAAAAAGCCGAACTATTGCAGAGTTTAGGAGTCAATCTCAACTTGGCTCCGGTCTGCGATGTCTCACAAAATCCTGCTGATTTTATTTATCAGAGGAGCTTTGGTAAGGACGCAGAGGCAACTGCTACTTACGTGAAACTCGTAGTTAAGACAATGTCTAAAGAAGGCCTGGGCAGTGTACTTAAGCACTTCCCAGGCTATGGCAATAATCAGGACACTCATACTGGCCTAGCCTACGACAACCGTACTTATGATAACTTTGCAAACTCGGATTTCTTGCCTTTCCAAGCAGGTATTAGCGCAGGAGCCAATATGGTTTTAGTATCTCACAATATCGTCTCCAGTATGGACGATCATCAACCTGCTTCCCTCTCACCAGAAGTACACAGAATTCTGAGGGAAGATTTGAACTTCACGGGAGTCATTATCACGGATGATCTAATCATGGATGGAGTACGAGACTTTGCTGAAGACTCTGAGGTCGCCGTACAGGCAGTTCTGTCTGGTAATGACATGCTCTGCTGTACAGATTTTGAGTTACAGTTTCCCGCCGTCCTGCAAGCTGTGCAAAATGGCACTATCAGCGAAGACAGGGTCAATGAGTCTGTGTTACGCATTTTGGAGCTAAAAATTTCCTTGGGTATCATAGATCCCGCGTAGTACGGGAAGGTCTAAGTATTTAAAAGGTCCCACTAACAACGGCAGTGGGACCTTTTGTTATAGATTTTCTTGCGGAGCTTAATAAGACATTCTATTAAAAATCTCTGATTGTTACGTTCAGCGCATGCTCCAAGGTATTGAGAATGCTCTTACGTTTGGCTTCAATCTCTTCTGCATCCAAAGTGCCATCGGGCTTGCTGAGATAAACTCTGAAGGTCAAAGATTTATAACCCTCCGGCAACTGCTGGTCGCGCCACTCGCCGACAAATTCCAAGCGGTAGACTTTTTTTGCCAGGAAGCGCTCAATCTCAGCCCAGCTTACCTTCTCCGGGCAAAGTACAGTAAAGTCTAAATCAACTACCGGGAATTGAGGGATAGGTTCGTATTTTTGGCTGTCCGGTAGACGTTTTTTCAGTCCTTTGAGTTCGAACTCAAAGATTGCCATCTGTCCTCGTTTGAAACCAAGGTTCTGACGAGCATAGGCAGAAAGCAGGCCTAACTGACCAATGATCTCACCCGACTCATCTTTAAGGTTGAGCCAGACTTGCGGATCAGACCAAGCGGGCTTCTCTGCTTGTTCAAAGCTGATATTTTCTAAGTTAAGCGCGCGTATCATCAATTCCAAAATTCCTTTGGCTTCGCGGAATAAAGCTACCGGATCTTGACCAAAGAGTAAGCCAGCGACCAGGCGCTCCTGCTTGGGCAGACCTTCTTTATCCGTTGGCTCAGTTTCCAGCTCTTTAAAAATCAGGCCGGAATTGAAGATACCAAATTGATTAGAGTAGCCTTCATTTTGCTTTGCTACCCGCAAAAGCGCAGGTACCAGAGAAATGTTGAGGAATTTTTCTTCTGGGCTGGGTGGGTCGGCAAGCGCGATACTATCTTCGTTGGGCAAACCACAAACTTGCTGGTAGTTAATATCTACCCAAGGGTAGACGTAGACTTCTTGTAAGCCACATTGGTAAGCTAAAAACTCACGTATCTGGCGGTCAAAATCCGCGGCGGTAAATTCTACAGCTTTGGTAAGTTGAGTATTTACAGGCAGGAAGCTGAAGTTCTCGTAGCCGATCATGCGGGCCAGCTCTTCAACAATATCGGCTTCTCCTTCTACATCGCCGGTGGCACGCCAACTGGGTACGCCTACCAGGAAAGTTCCGTCCGCCAAATGCTGCAGCTCATAGCCTAAGGGCTCTAATAAACTCTCAACCTCTGCAAAGTTTAGCTCACGACCAAGCTTTTTCTCCAGGTGTTCGGTGGAGCAACTAATAACCACCTTCTCCGGCAGTTGGGGATTCGTATCACCCATGGCAACCAATTTAGCTTCTGGGAAGTAGCGGTGAATCAAAGCCTGGAAATAACCCAAAGCCTGATCAATCCTGGCCTGGTCTAAACCCTTCTCAAAGCGAGCACTGGCGTCAGTATGTACGTCGTAAGTTCTGGCGGTTTTACGCACCTTTTGGGGGTTGAAGCTGGCGATCTCCAGGACGATATCCGAACTGCTGTCAGAAATAGAGTCGTCTTTACCACCCTTGATACCGGCAAGGCCAATAGCCTCGTCATGGCTGGCAATGACCAGATCACGAGATGTGAGTTCCAGGTTAATATCATCTAAGAGTTCGAGTTTTTCGCCTTCTCGAGCTCTTCTGACTTCAATTCTCTCTCCTACTTTGGCTAAGTCATAGGTGTGATTAGGTTGGCCAGTTGCGAACATCACATAGTTGCTCAAGTCTACAATCAGACCGTGTGAGCTGTGACCTAGTTGATGCAACAGTTTACGCAACTCATAGGGTGACTCCTTGGCATAAAGGCCGTGCCAGACCGTAGCGGTAAAGCGCGGGCAGTCCGCCTGGTCTTCTACTTCTATCTCATATTCGTCCAGGCCCTCCGGCTTATCAAAGGCCGGTAGCGGTTTGAGATCAGTTCCGTAAATAGCTGCCAGCTCTCTTGCCATACCATAGTGCCCCCAGAGATCAGGCCGGTTAGTGAGTGACTTGTTATCGATATCGATAATCATATCGTGGTAGTCCAGGACATCAGCCAGGTCTTTACCGGCTGCCGCTCCGTGGAAGTCGGTCAGATCCATGATGATGCCAGAGTCTTCAGCTGGAAACAGTGTACCGAGATCTAACTCATCTGAAGCACAGATCATGCCTTCTGAGAGAACACCTCTCAGTTTGCTTGGCTTGATCTCGACCGGCTCCCCTTCTCCATGCCAACGAACCATCGCTCCAGGAGCCGAGACTACTACTAACTCGCCGGGATAAAGGTTAGTGCCACCGCAGACTATCTGCAGATCACGTTCTTTGCCCACATCTACTTGGCAAACTCTGAGTTTATCCGCGTTCGGATGGGCTGAGACTTCTTTGATCTCACCTATAATGACCCCCTTAAAGCTGTCGGCAGGATCTTCCCAGCCTTCCACCTCTACCGTGCGCATAGTCAAGTCATAAGCCAGCTGTTGCATACTGAGCTCTTCCGGCAGGTCTGTATATTGCTTGATCCACTTAAGTGAAACTAACATCTCTAATCTCCCTCTTAATCAAATTGTTCAAGAAATCTCAAGTCGGCCGAATGGAATAAACGAACATCAGGAATACCGTAGCGCATCATGGCCAGGCGTTCCAGTCCGATATCAATGTAGAAACCTGTCCAGCGCTCAGGATCCAGTCCCGCCGCTTTTAGTACATTGGGGTGAGGCGTACCGCCGGGCATTACTTCCAGCCAGCCCACGTGTTTGCAAAGTGAGCAGCCCTTGCCACCACATTGAATGCATTGCATGTCGATCTCAAATCCTGGTTCTACAAAAGGGAAGAAACCTGCCCGCATACGGGTCTTGATCTCACGGCCAAATACTTGATTAAGAATGGTAGAAATGAGCAGCTGGCCCGAGGCAAAGGGAAAGTTTTCTTCAATGATCAAAGCTTCGTATTGGTAGAAAGCACGTTCATGGCTAGGGTCGGTACTTTCGTTGCGGAAGACGCGTCCCGGGTAAACAAAACGACAAGGCGCTCCATGTTCTTGCAGGTAGCGAACACTCGCTCCGGTAAGGTGCGGGCGGAGGCAATGACGCTTAGCTGGGTCTTGCTCATCTTCAGTACCTTCCAGCCAATAGGTGTCCATGCTTTCGCGAGCAGGGTGATCCTCAGGGAAGTTAAGATTATCAAAGGCATACTGCTCCGAACTGATCTCGTTCTCTTCAAAGATCGTAAAGTTCAAGGAGCGGAAAGCATCGTTTAACTCATAGATCAGCTTGGTAATAGGATGTAAGCCGCCGGTGCCCGGCATGATGCCAGGTTGTGTCAAATCCAGGTCATAAGGCAAGATATGCTTATTTTGCAAAAGCTCCGTCTCTTTTGCATCAAATGCCTGATTGAGTCGGTTTTTGGTCTCATTGGAAGCTTGTCCCATGATCTTTCTCTGTTCCGGTTCCAGCTTGCCCAATCCTTTCAGGATCTGGGTTAATTCACCTTTACGGCCGAGAATAGTCTGTTTGAGCTCGTTTAATTCGCTGTCACTGGCGCAGTCCGCGATCTGAGCCAAAGTTTGGCTCTCCAGGGCTTGTAGTTGCTCTTTCATAGATCTCTTTAACCTCCAAAAAGAAAAAGCGTATGTTTTAGCTTCCGGCTATAACATACGCTATATGTCATACTAACCTAGTCATTCTAGCATTTAGGCCTCTAGGCCTCAAGACGCTGTGGGCTGATCTCATCGCAAATATTGCTTTCGATCAACCGTCTTATCTCCTTTAGCTCACGGGTCTGGCCCAAAGCCCACATAAGCTTAACCAAAGCAGCCTCCGTGGTCATATCGTTGCCTGAGATAACCCCGGCTTGTAAAGCATCTTCACCGATGCCATAGACCGCCAGATCTACTCCGTCGTAAGGGCACTGCGAGATCATAATCACAGGAATACCCAGTTGCTCGTGGAAACGTCTGAGTCCGGCCGCCATACCGCGATTGAGATTGGAGATACCTCCGGTACCAAAGCCTTCGATAACCAGACCATGATAGTCATCCTCAGCGATATAATCTAATACCGCTGGACTGGTAGCAGGTGTCAGCTTAAGGAGAAACACATTTTCGTCCAGCCCGGTAAACAATGCGGGGCCGGTCTCATTGATCTTAGCTGTGTGATGTACCTGCAAATGGCCATCTTCAATCGTGCCTAAGAGCGGATAATTGCGACTGACATAGGCATCCCAGTTTTGAGAATACATTTTGAAGGCGCGAGAACCATGGATAAGCTTATGATTGAAAACCATCTGCACTCCTGGCTGAGCTTCTGTGACGGTAATAAAAGCATCTAGAAGGTTGGCTCTGGCGTCTGTAACTTCAGCAGTTAGAGGTTTCATCGCTCCGGTAAGAATGATAGGAATCCTCAGACCACTCAGCATAAAAGACAGGGCGGCCGCAGTATAACACATGGTATCTGTACCGTGTGTTATCACCAGGCCGTCGTAGCTATCTCTTAAGCGTTGACAGGCACGGGCCAGGGTGATCCAATCAGATACCTGCATTTCGGAGCTGTCAATGTTCATCACCTGCTTGACATCTATAACGCTGATATCTGCTATGCTAGCCAATTCCGGTACTAGATGCAGCAGCTCACTTCCGGTAAGACCGGGCACGTAGCCACGCTCACTTGGTACACAGGCTATGGTACCCCCAGTAGCCAGGAGACAGATCTTCTTCATGTTGCTTACTTCCCTCACGCCCTCTTAAGGTGAATAACTACTTAAGCGCAATGCAATCGATCTCTACGTTTACATTCTTAGGCAGGCCGGAAACTTCGCAGCAAACTCGTGCCGGGTAGTCACCATCGAAGAATTCGCCGTAAGCTTTATTCACTTCTGCGAAGTCATTCATATCGGTCAGGTAGATAGTAATCTTGAGAGCTTTGGATAGGTCAGAACCAGCTGCCTCCAAGATGTACTGGATGTTTTGCATGCAGTTACGTGTAGCTTGCGCAATATCCTCGGTCTCGATTTTACCATCTTTTACAGGCATCTGGCCGGAGACGAAAACAAAACCACCTGCTTCAGTGCAATGACTATAAGGGCCAACGGCGTCGGGAGCTTTGTCAGAGTTAATAGCTAGTTTTTGCATACTTTACCTCCTAAATTATGCGTGCGTAGGATCTACTGGCCGCTGCTCTGTGAGCAGGGTGTGCTTTAAGTCCCACAATTCCTGTGATAAGTCTACATAGTAGGACTGAGGGTTGTCAAAGCGTTTGATGGAGTCCCACAGGGTTTCCAACTCGTGATCACAACGCTGGCGGATAGCCTCTAAGCTGGGCATTTCGGCAACTAATTCACCTCTTACAAAAATAGGCTGTAAGAGCCTAACTACTCGAAAATTAGTCAAAGTTTTCTGTTTCCAAGTATGAAGCGGATGGAAGATGGTAATTGGCTTACTTGCGTCGATTGTTTCATGTTCCAGAGTGATAAGGTCCGCAAGAGCATGTCCATTATCCAGATCATAGAAACGCCATACTTCCTTATTGCCCGGGTTGGTTATCTTTTCTGGGTTATCAGAAAACTTCATTCTGGGAATGAGTTGACCGTTTTCTTCAACTGCCGAGAGCTTGTAAACGCCGCTGAAAACCGGCTCCTGCTTCGAAGTAATTAGCCTCTCGCCCACACCGAAGCTGTCTACAGGCGCTCCCTGGCGCAGCAATTCTTTGATCAAGTACTCGTCCATGGAATTACTGACTGTAATCTTACAGTCTGTAAGTCCGGCCGCATCCAACATTTTACGGCTCTCCTGAGCCAGGTAGGTTAGATCACCAGAGTCAATACGGATGGCCTTGAGACGCTTACCCATAGGAGCCAAAACTTCCAAGGCTACCTTGATAGCGTTAGGTACACCGGACTGTAAAGTTGAATAGGTATCTACCAGGAGCTGACAGTTATCGGGATAAGATTCAGCATAAGCCTTGAAAGCCTCGTATTCGCTTGGGAAGGCCTGCACCCAAGAGTGAGCCATGGTTCCCATAGGTTGAACACCAAATTGACGCGAGGCGATGGTACATGAAGTACCGGCTACACCGCCGATGTAGGCAGCTCTAGCACCTAAGACTGAAGCGTCATAGCCCTGAGCTCTGCGCGCTCCGAACTCCATTATCGGTCTACCCTGAGCCGCTCTCACAATACGGGCAGATTTTGTGGCGATCAAGCTCTGGTGGTTTACCGTAACCAGAAGCATAGTCTCAATCATTTGAGCCTGCATAATGGGGCCCTTAACTTTGACAATAGGTTCACCCGGGAAAATCGGCATACCTTCAGGGACCGCCCAAACGTCGCAGGAGAACTTGAAGTTGGCCAGATAATCCAGGAACTTCTCGCCGAACACATTTAAGCCGCGTAGGTATTCGACATCTTCTTTAGTAAAACTAAGGGCACTTAGATAATCCACCATTTGCTCAACGCCTGCCATAATAGCAAAGCCACCGTCTTCGGGGATTGTTCGGAAGAACAGGTCAAATACTACTTCGCGTTCGGCCAGGCCTCGCTCCAAGTAGCCGTTAGCCATGGTGAGCTCGTAGAAGTCCGTCAACATAGAGATATTGCTACGAGATAACCAGTTATTGTCAAAAGGGATCTCTTTCATACTTGCTGCCTTTCTGCACTTTGTGAAAATTGTCTGGCCCAGATCAGGCTTGTTTTGTTAGTTCCAGCCATCTCTGCTCCTCTGGCTTTTCAATAAAGTTATGGACCTATTTTAGTAGCAATCACCCATAAAGGCAAAAACCTGCGGCGGGCAGAGCTCGCGCGGCGAGCAAGTCAACATTTTTTGGTAAGCAGCCTCGTCATCCTGTCCAAAAACAGTCTCCGGATAATAGACTCGCAAAAGGCTCAGGCCTTGCGGCGGCATGGTCTTACCTAAGGGCTTCCTATCCTTGGCAGCCATAGCCTTTTGGACCTCGTAAAGGCAAAGCTTTCCAAGTCCTACGTAATAGAGCGTGCCTGCTATAATGCGTACCTGATGATAAAGAAAGCCTCGCCCCAGACAGAAGATAAGTATCCAGGGGGAATTATCCGGCGCTACAATCTCCAGACGATCTATAGAACGCACAGTCCTGCGCACAACCGATCCCTGATCCATAAAAGCAGTAAAATCGTGTTCGCCTTCCAAGGTCGTGGCGAGTTCTTTCATTGGGGTGATTGCGGGGCGTTTGGGGCAATGGGTAGAAAGGTTACGCCAGAGGGCTGAGCGATTGGTATCACAATTAAGAGCATACATGTAAAGCTTTCCCACAGCCTGGAAACGGGCATCAAAATCCGTTGCTACTGGGCGCACGTTCCTTACGGCTAGGCCCTCAGGCAGATAAGAGTTAAACACCTTGGCCATACGCTCAAAGGGTATCTTACTGGCACTATAAAAATCAGAAACATGCCCCCAAGCCGAAACACCGGCATCAGTGCGGCTGGAGCCGCGGAATTGAACATCTTCCCCACTTAGCTTATACCAGCCTTCACGCAGGCTCTGTTGGACACTGTGAGCGTTAGCCTGCTCCTGCCAACCATGGAAGCAGGAACCGTCATATTCACTTAGGAGAGCATAGTGCTGCATGTCGGCCTCTTTCTGAACTAAGCCAGAGCTATTTTTTCCACTAGCACAATACCAACACAAAGTAGGCTAAAGCCAACAAAATAAACTATGTCCTTAGCTTGCAGCCTCAGAGGATTTAGCTTTCCACGCTTAATATCGCTGCGGTAGGCCCTGGCTTCCATAGCTTCGGCCAAAGCTTCTGCCTTGCGGAAAGAGGAGATAAATAGCGGCACCAAGATAGCCACAAAACCCTTCATTCGCTGCATAAAACCACCAGAATCATAGTTTGCTCCACGAGAACTTTGAGCTTTCATTAGGGTATCAGTTTCTTCCATAAGCGTAGGAATAAAGCGCAATGCGATCGACATCATCATACCAATATCCTGAACAGGTACCCCCACATGGCGCAGCGGGCTGATCAAGGAAGAAACCGCGCTGGATAGGTCCATGGCTGAGGTAGTGAGGCTCAAAAAAGTATTAGAAGCCAGGATCAAGGCCATTATACGAATAGACATGGTCATGGCCTGAGTGATGCTCTCCACGGAGATTTTAAACCTGCCTAATTCCACCAGAATATGATGATCTGCGCTTACCGAAAATATATTAAAAATAAAAGCAATTACTACTAAAGGTATGATCGCTCTGAGTGACCCCATCGCATCGCGCCAAGAGGTCTTTGACAGGAAGACATTAAACACAGCCACACCTGCCATAATAAGGACAGCCAGCGGATGGCGGCACATGATCACGGCCACCAAAAAGACCATTAGGGCTACAAACTTAACTCTTGGATCAAGGCGGTGAATGAAAGAATCACCAGGTATGTATTGGCCAAAACTCGCATTCTCAAACATCGCGCTTACTCCTCCGATAAAGACTTGGCTGCTGCCAGATAGGGCCGTAGACAGTTTACTGCCTCTTCCTCATCATAAAAGGCAAAGGAACATCCACTGGACTGGCTAAGAGCGCGAGAAAAGTGCAGACTCTGAGGCAGGTTTAGTGAGCTTTTAGCCAGGACTTCAGCGTGGTTAAATATCTCCTCAGGTGTTCCAATTTGCAGCACTTTACCTCTTGCTAATACAACGATACGGTCGGCCAGTCTAGCCACATCGTCCATATTGTGAGTAACCATGACGATGGTCTTACCCTGGTCTGACAGACGTTCTACCAGCTGGAGCATACTTTCACGGGATTCCGGATCAAGGCCGGCAGCCGGCTCATCCAGGACCAGAATCTCCGGTCCCATACTTAAAACACCGGCAATGGCAACTCTTCTTTGCTGTCCGCCTGAAAGTTCAAAGGGAGAGCGCTCTAATAGTTCGTCACTTAACTCCAAAAGCTCCTGTACTTCCTTGATACGCTTGTCGATTTCCTCTTCACTTACACCCTGCCTGGTGGGTCCAAAAGCGATATCTTCACGCACCGTGTTGGCAAACAGCTGCCGCTCAGGATATTGGAAGACCAGCCCAACGCTGCGACGAATCTCCGGTATATTGGCGTTATCGCTGGCACTGAGCCCCATAACCTTTACTGAACCTGTCTGTGGTCGGTTAAGAGCGTTAAAGTGGCCGATCAAAGTAGATTTACCTGAACCGGTATGGCCACAAATAAGCAGCTTCTCTCCCGCAAATACTTCCAGCGACACATCTTGTAAAGCCAGGTGGGAATTTGAACTTTTAGGATTATAGCGATAACTGAGATGTTCTATCTCAATTAAGGGCTTACCTTGCCCAGTAGAAAGATTCTTTGCATTCTCCATTTTAGTATCTGCGTGGAAATCATCTGGAAGTGTGCGAATTTTTCTAGATATGAGTTCGACTACTTCTGTTTCCTGGAAATTTTCCGCTCGCTCCTCAGGCGTGAAGTATTCCGCCAAGCTATCAAAGAGAGAAAGATGGAAAGGTAGGCGTAAGGCCTCCTTAGCTATCAAATCTGCCTGAGCAAAAATTTCTTCTGGCGTTCCGTGGAGCAAGAGCGCTCCATCTTTGAGAGCTAATACTTTATCCGCTAACAGAACCTCTTCCATGTTGTGAGTAATGTTGATTAAAGTCAGGTTCTGCTGCTTACAGAGGTCAATAATAAATTGCATTAGATCAATCGAACTCTGCGGATCCAGCATGGCAGTAGCTTCATCCAGAATTATGCACTGAGGTTGCAAAGCTAAGATACCAGCTATACTGAGCTTTTGTTTTTGGCCACCAGAAAGATTGAGCGGTGAACGGGTTGCCTGATCTAATAGTCCTACCTTGCTAAGAGCATCATCTACTCTTTGGCGGATCTCAGAAGTACTTAGGCCCAGGTTTTCCGGACCAAAGGCCACATCTTCTTCCAGAGTTGAAGCAACGATCTGATCATCAGGGTTCTGAAAGACCATACCGCAAGTTTTACGGATATCATAAATATGTTCCATGCTATCCGCGGTAAGACCCTGTACGTAAATAACGCCTTTATCGGGTAATTCCAGGGCATTACAAAGCCGCGCAAAAGTAGATTTTCCGGAACCGTTATGTCCAATTACGGCCAGATGCTCACCTTGCTTGATCTCTACGCTCAGATCATCTATAGCTTTGACATGATGTTGGCCATCACTATAGGTAAAGCTCACACCCTCAAACTCAATCATCTTCTCTGGCATATTATTCCTCAAAAAAAGGGCATCCTAAGGACGCCCTTTTAATTATTGCTAGTCCCTTACTAAGACTAAACGAGTTCGATACGAACAATGTTAGCACCATCGCCGCGACGAGCACCGAGCTTAATGATGCGGGTATAACCACCATTACGGTCAACATAACGAGGGGCAACCTCATTAAAGAGGTGGTTAACAGTATTAACTCTGTTGCCCTCTGCGTCTTTCATTTCTACCATGTTGGAGAGCAGTTTACGGCGCGCAGCCAGACGTGAAGGACGGTCTACCTGCACAAGTTTAGTAGTCATTTCACGCTCAACAACGTCATAGCTGGCTCCATTTTTGGAAGTTTTGCTTTGCAGCTGTTTGCGGCCCTTACTATCCAACTTGGGACGGGATACTTCAATTTCCCTGGTATCAAAATTCTTGTGCTCTTTAACCGCCAGAGTGATCATTTTCTCTGCAATGCGTTGCACTTCTTCTGCTCTAGCAGCCGTGGTTTCCAGCTTACCGTGATACAAAAGGGATGTAACCTGATTCTTCAGAATTGCACGCCTTTGGTCGCTGGGACGGCTGAGCTTTCTATATCCAGACATTTATTTAAATCCTCCTAAAATACGCGCTTGCTTATTCGTGAATTTCTTGGGCAAGCTCCAAGCCCAACTCATCTAGCTTTAAAACTACTTCTTCTAAAGACTTCTTACCGAGATTGCGGACTTTCATCATGTCTGCCTCAGTCTTAGCAACCAGATCACCAACTGTATTGATTCCTGCGCGTTTAAGACAGTTGTAAGTCCTGACTGAAAAGTCCAGATCCTCGATAATGGTCTCATGCAAAGCGTCATGTACTTCTTCTACCGGCTCCTCTTCTTCCACTTTCTGTAACTCTTCGTGGTTAAGTACTGTGAAAGGCTTGAGGTACTCAATCAAATGCATCGCGGCGTAGTTTAAAGCGTCAGTCGTGTTCATGGTACCGTCGGTCTCAATTTCCAGAACCAGACGATCAAAGTTCGTCTGCTGGCCTACACGCGTACTCTCAACCGTGTAATTGACCTTACGTACTGGGTTGAAAATAGAGTCGATCGGAATAACGCCGATGCTCTGATGAGGCCACTTATTCGCGTCAGCCGTGCAATAGCCCACACCGTTAGCGAAAGTTAGATCCATGTTGACACTTTCTTCGCCATTGAGGGTAAAAAGAACCAGATCATCATTCATGATCTCCAACTCATCATCATGGATGATATTGGCGGCCGTTACCGGGCCGGACTGACCTTTTTCCGTATGAATAGATACGGTCTTAGGTCCCTCAATGTGCACTCTGGACCTAATTTGCTTAATGTTCAGGATGATCTCGGTCATATCCTCAATCACGCCCGGAACCGTAGAAAATTCGTGGGACACATTAGCAACTTTGATGGCAGTAACCGCAGCTCCAGGTAAGGAAGAGAGCAAGACACGCCTTAAGGCATTGCCTATGGTAGTTCCATAACCGCGATCCAATGGTTCAAAGGTGTACTTACCATAGAAGCCGTCATCACTGTGATTGATACATTCAATTGTCGGTACTCTTACTTCTAGCATTTTGACCTCCTTGCTTGGCGAACGATCGAGTAACTCCTAATAGCAATCCCTCAGCCCGCTCTCAGGCAGGCATCAGGCAATCGCTCTATTATTTGGAGTACAGCTCTACGATCAAGGTCTCTTCCACGTTAAGGTCAACTTCCTCACGGGCAGGTAAGCTCAGTACTTTACCGGTTAAGTGATTAACGTCCATCTCCAGCCACTTGGGCACCATGGTAGATGCTTCTAAATCAACAAAAGGAGCAATCTTCTTAGATCCTTCTCTGATGGTGATTACATCGCCTTCGTTAAGAGTTGCGGACGGAATATCCAGGCGTTTGCCATTGACCAGGAAATGGCCGTGGTTAACTAACTGACGAGCCATAGGTCTGGATTCCGCAAAACCTAAACGGTAAACAATATTATCCAAGCGGCGTTCTAATAATTGCAGCAAGTTCTCACCGGTGATACCGGGCATTTTTTCTGCTCTGGCATAGGTCAGACGGAATTGATCCTCTAATACGCCATAGAAACGCTTGGTCTTTTGCTTAGCTCTCAACTGACGGCCGTATTCTGATTCTTTGCGCCTTCTACCTTGTTGCATTCCAGGCGCGTTCTTACGACGAGCCATTGCGCATTTATTAGAATAGCAACGGTCGCCCTTGAGAAATAATTTATCGTTTTCCCTTCTGCACAGACGGCAAACGGGGTCACTATATTTTGCCATGTACTTACTCCTTTACCACAGAACTAAACTCTACGACGTTTTGGGGGACGGCAGCCATTGTGAGGGATGGGAGTCACGTCACGAATAACGGTTACTTCCAGGCCTATAGTGCCTAAGGCGCGAATAGCGGATTCTCTACCTGCGCCAGGTCCCTTAACGTTTACTTCAACCGTTCTCAGACCATGTTCCATAGCTTGCCTTGCGGCAGCTTCAGATGCCAGTTGAGCAGCAAAGGGAGTGGATTTACGGGAACCCTTCATGCCTTGTCCGCCAGCGCTGGACCAGGCAATAACATTTCCCTGCATATCCGTAATAGTGACAATAGTGTTATTAAAAGTAGAATGGATGTGGACAATGCCAGCATCAATATTCTTACGGTCCCTTCTTCTGACGCGAACAGAGCGACTTGATTTCTTTGGATTTTTAGACATATCAACCTACTCCTATTTCTTCTTCTTCTTTAAGGGACCAGCACCTTTTCTGGTTCTGGCGTTGGTCTTAGTTCTTTGACCGCGAACAGGCAGACCCATTCTATGACGGCGGCCACGATAGGAGCCGATTTCTTGCAGGCGCTTAATATTAAGCGCTACTTCACGGCGCAAGTCGCCTTCAATATTGTAGTTAGCGTCAATATTGTCTCTGATTTTATTTAATTCTTCATCACTGAGATCCTTGACCCTGGTACTCGGGTTGACCTCACAAACTTCCAAAATTTTTTTAGCGGTGGGGCGTCCAATACCGTAAATATAGGTCAGACTAATCTCCACACGCTTATCATCGGGTATATCTACCCCAGCAATACGTGCCATTAAGATTCCTCCATCAATCTGAATCTGGTGTTTATTAATCTACGATCATCTATATGCAAACACGAATGTAGGAAACAACAATCTACAGATTGATGCAGCCGCATCCTGTCTCGTGTGCTTTATCAGCGAAAGCCTTTGATCAGAAGCTAATTCGCTTTTGTTACCCTCTCCGGGTCAGGTTGGTATTAGCCCTGTCTTTGCTTATGCTTCGGATCAGAACAAATGACCATGACTCTACCGCGTCTTCTAATAATGCGGCATTTGCTACACATTTTCTTTACGGAAGGTCTTACCTTCATAGCCAATACTCCCTTCATACAAATCTAAGCACACAAAACCGCGCTGGTTTTGAGCGTAGCTTCTACAGTAACACGGATCTTGCTATAAAGCAAGAAAATTTATTTGGAACGCCAGGTAATACGACCTTTAGTCAGATCATAAGGCGAAAGCTCTAAAGTTACTCTATCTCCAGTTAAAATTTTGATGTAGTGTTGGCGAAGTTTGCCGGATAAATGGGCCGTTACCACGTAACCATTGTCCAACTCTACCTTAAACACTGTGTTAGGTAAAGTTTCAATCACTACACCTTGTACTTCTATTAAATCTTCTTTGGCCATACATGCCTCCCTTCAATTAGTCTGTTGATAGTTTATCCACTTATCGGGTGGCCACGCAACTATAATCTTGGCCTTTCCGGACAAGTTAATATCTCGGGACCATCATCAGTTATCACAAAAGTGTTCTCATAATGGGATGCGGGCTTTCCATCACGAGTAATAATGGTCCATTCATCTTCAGTTAACATGATCTGTCTGGATCCTAAGGTTACCATGGGTTCAAGGCATAGCACCATACCTGCCTGCAGGCGCAGACCTTTTCCAGGGTTACCGTAATTTAAGATCTCAGGATCTTCGTGCAGATCCTGACCAATACCGTGTCCACTCAACTCACGAATAATGCCATAACCATGGGACTCACAGTGTGCCTGTACTGCGTGAGAAATGTCACCTAAACGTTTACCAGGATAGGCATATTCCATGCCTTTCCAGAATGATTCCTCAGTAACCCTCACCAGGTTTTTTACCTCTTCTGACACATTACCGCACAGGAAAGTACGACAGGCGTCGGAATGGTAACCGTTTAGATAGCTGCCAACGTCTACAGAAACTATATCGCCATCTTTTAGGACAACAGTATCGCTGGGAATGCCATGGACTACTTCATCATTAATAGAGATACAGGCCGCACCCGGAAAAGGCGGTTCGCCATAACCTAAAAATGAAGGAGTCGCTCCTTGAGACCTGATCGTTTCATCAACAATACGATCAAGCTGTCCGGTAGATACACCGGGTTTTATCCAAGGCTTCACCGCTTCAAAAACTGAAGCGGTGATCAGGCAAGCCTTGCGAATGTGTTCAATTTCTTCAGGTGTTTTAAGAATGATCACTTAAATTACCTTACGATTCTAATCAGCCAAGGCGGCCAATAATTTATGTAAGCCTTGTTCAGGGGTTGAGCTATTGTCTACGCGCACTAACAACTCTTTTTTCTCATAATAGTCGATCAGGGGCTTGGTATTAGCTTCGTAAACTTCAAGGCGCTGCTTAATAACTTCAGGCTTGTCATCATCTCTTTGAATCAGCTTACCGCCGCATTTATCACAAATACCCTCTTTTTTAGGAGGATTATCATTTAGATTATAAACTTCCGAACAATCAGCACAGGTAACACGAGCAGAAAGACGATTGATGATGAGCTCAGTAGGGATCTCAACCAACACCACTGCATCCAGCGGCGTTTTGAGCTCAGCTAAGAGCTGGTCTAAATATTCTGCCTGGTCCAAGCTGCGGGGATAACCGTCAAGGATATAACCTTGCTCTTCAGGCAAATTCTTCAAAGAAGCAGCCAAAATTGAAGAAACCAGTTCTGAGGGAACCAGCTCGCCCTTGTCCATATAAGATTTAGCTTCCTTACCGAGTTCGGTATGGTCAGCTATTTGTTGTCTCAGCATTGAACCGGTAGAAATATGTACCAGATCTTTTTCGTTAGCTAAGAGACTGGCTAAAGTACCTTTGCCCACACCAGGGGCTCCCAAAAAAATTAAGCGCATAAAAACTAACCTCGTTTTATCTTCCATATAAAGGCTGCCCGCTAAGTTACTTAGCGGGCAGCGAGTCGAATCATAGAATAGCCACTAGTCAAGGAAGCCCTTATAGTGTCTCATCATCATTTGAGCCTCAAGTTGGTTGATCATATCAAGGGCTACGCCAACGATAATCATTACACCAGTACCGCCGAACCAAAGCGCCTGGCTGGTTCCGGTCAGGAAACTCATAAGAGTAGGAGCCAAAACGATAATGGTCAGAACTAAAGCTTCAAACCAGTTCAGCTTATTTGCTGAAGACTTGATGAAATCAGCAGTCGGCTTACCAGGACGAATACCTGGGATATAGCCACCGTTCTTCTGTAGATTCTTGGAGATATCTACAGGATCAAAGGAGATGCTTGAATAGAAGAAAGTAAATCCTAAGATCAGGATTGCATAGATAGCATAGTAGGACCAGTGCTGGTTAAAGTTCAAGAAAAACTGAGCTACATTGCCTTTATTTCCGGTAAATCCCGCAATGGTACCAGGCAGCATCATAACTGAAACAGCGAAAATGACTGGTAAAACACCGGATTGATTGACCTTGATAGGCAGATAAGAACTCTGTCCACCGTACACTTTACGGCCAACAACTTTTTTCGCGTAGTTGATCGGTACTCTTCGTTCCGACATGGAGATGTAAACTACCAAAGCAATGATCAGCACGAAGAAGGCAAGGATTGCCGCAACACCTAAAATAGCAATTGCCACATTCTTAGTTTGAGTCCAACCTCTAGCGGTCAGGTAGACCATACGGGTAGTATCAGGGATACGGCTTAAAATACCGATAGCAATAATGATGGAAGTACCGTTACCAATACCACGTTCGCCAATCAATTCAGCCAGCCACATGACAAAGGCTGAACCAGCAGTAAAGCTCAAGATAACTACGAATGCATTGAGCCAGCCAGGCAGAGCGCTAGTGGAAGCCGTTTTAGTAGCATTCCAGTAGCTGAAGCTCATAACCAAACCCAAACCCAGTGAGAAATAACGAGTATATTTTTGAATCTTTTTACGGCCGGATTCTCCTTCCTCCTGCAAACGTTGCAAGGAAGGGATAATTACAGCCAAGAGCTGCATGATAATAGAGGCGTTAATAAATGGTTGGATACCCAGGGACAAGATCGAAACCTGATACAATGCGCCACCGGAAACAATGTTCAAAAAGCCACCTAATTGACCAAAGTTTTGCAGAAGCTCCTGGAAGGCAACAGAGCTAATGCCCGGAACTGGGATATGAGTACCCAGCCGGAACACTAGAATCGCGATCAGTGTAAAAATAATCCGCTTACGCAGATTTTCTACCTTCCACGCATTGGTAAAGGTTGAGAATATTCCGCCACCCATGGCCTAAACCTCCTCGGCCGTTCCACCAGCCTTTTCGATTTTTTCTCGAGCTGTTTTTGTGAAAGCGGCAGCTTTGACGGTTAGTTTCTTTTCTAACTCACCATCACCGAGGATCTTGATGCCATCATTGATAAATGGAATGGAAATCAAGCCTTGCTCGCGAACAGCTGCCACGTCAACGGTAGAACCGTCTTCAAAACTATTCAACTGCTCAACATTCAGTATTATAAACTGTTTAGCAAAACGCTTGTTGTTAAATCCACGTTTGGGGAGTCGGCGGTACAAGGGCATTTGGCCACCTTCAAAGGCAGGATAAGTGCCACCGCCGGAACGGGCGCCTTGACCCTTATGGCCTCTGCCTGAGGTCTTGCCATTTCCTGATCCGTGTCCTCTTCCCTTACGATAGGACTTCGGCCTGGAACCGGCGTTAGGGCTAAGATCGTTAAGTTTCATATTAGGCCTCCTCATCAATCACTTCGCAGGAAACCAGGTGGCTTACCTTGCGGCAAATGCCACGGATTGCTGCGTTATCCTCATGTAAAACCTGGTTGCCTCTTTTGGTTAGGCCCAAGCTCTGGAGGTTGGCTAATTGTGCCTTGTTAGCACCAGAAGTACTTTTTATCAGGGTTACTAATAACTTGCTCACTTTCACCCTCCTAACCTATGATCTCTTGAATAGTCTTGCCACGTTTGCGGGCGACTTCTTCCAGAGAGCTGAGGTCTTCCAAGCCGGCGAAAACAGCTTCAACCATGTTCTTCGGGTTGTTAGAACCTAAAGATTTGGTACGAATGTCTTTAATACCGGCCATATCACAGACGGCACGAACAGGGCCACCAGCGATAACACCAGTACCTTCAGGCGCGGGTTTCATGATTACTCTACCGCCGCCATAGATACCCATGGCCTCGTGGGGAATGGTTGTTCCTTTTAAAGGAACCTTAATCATGTTCTTTCGGGCAGCTTCAGAACCTTTACGGATTGCGTCAGGTACTTCAGCAGCCTTACCAAGTCCATGGCCGACACGACCTTCACCATCACCGACCACGACCAGAGCGGTAAAGCGATAGTTTCTACCACCCTTAACGGTCTTGGCTACTCGGCCAATATGGATCACTTCTTCTCTGAAAGGATCTTTTTTCTCTTCGCTGCGACGGTTGCCACGAGGATTTCTACCACGACGCTCACGTCCACCGCGCTCATCATTGCGGCCACGATACTGTCCGCCGCGCTCAGAGCCGCGTTCGCTGTTAACTGGTTCCGGAGTAACGTCTACTGCGTTATCCATAGCTTCAAAGTTATTTTCTTGCATTTCGGCTCCTCCTAGAATTTCAGTCCGGCTTCACGAGCGGCTTCAGCAATGGCTTTTACACGGCCATGGTAAATGTAGCCACTACGATCAAAGACTACCGTATCGATATTAGCAGCTAAGGCGCGCTCAGCAACTAATTGTCCAACCTCTTTTGCAGCTTCTACATTAGAACCATTATCTTTGGTTTCCAGGCTGGAAGCGGCTGCCAGGGTGGTATGAGTCACATCATCGATAATTTGAGCGTAGATATGCTTGTTACTGCGAAAGACACAAAGTCTGGGCCGTTCAGCAGTGCCGGAGATTTTTTTGCGTACACGAGCTTGTTTTCTCTGACGTACGGCTTTTCTATCAATTTTATTAATCATCTAGCCCCTACCTTTCTATGCACCAGTCTTGCCTTCCTTGAGGCGGACTACTTCGCCGTCATAGCGGATTCCTTTGCCCTTATAAGGCTCAGGCGGACGAACCGCACGGATTTTGGCGGTCATTTCACCAACCAGTTGCTTATCAATACCCTTAACGACAATTTGGTTGGGACCTGGCACTTCATAAGTAATGCCTGCGGGCTCTTCCATAAAGACCTGATGAGACAGACCTACTGACAGGACCAGTTTATTACCCTGCTTTTCAGCCTTATAGCCTACGCCTTCAATGCGTAATTTCTTTTCATAACCTTCGTCGACGCCTACTACCATATTATGGATCAGAGAGCGATAAAGACCATGTAAGGCTCTTACTTCTTTAGTGTCGCTAGAGCGACTTACTTGGACTACGCCGTCTTGGACCTCAACATTGATAGATGGGTCGATCTTTTGTACCAATTGGTTGTTGCCTTTGCTCACGGTAACAATATGATTTTGATACTTAACCTCGACACCATCGGGAATGGGGACGGGTTTCTTACCTATACGAGACATTCTTTCCTCCTGCTCTTAAGATTGCAGTGCCTAAGCACCTTTTCAGAGTTTTCTACCAGACGTAAGCTAAAACTTCGCCGCCTACGTTTTCTTTACGGGCTTGTTTATCAGACATCACACCCTTGGAAGTGGAAACGATAGCAATACCTAAACCACCGAGTACCTTGGGCATTTCCTGGGCATTAGCATACACGCGGAGACCGGGCTTGGAAATTCTCTTTATACCTTTGATGACATTCTTACTGTCACGGTATTTCAGAGTTACGATAATTTCTCCCTGAACTCCCTTATCAGTGTAATCAATTTTTTCGATATAGCCTTCATCCAGCAGAATGTTGGCGATTGACTTCTTCATGTTGGAAGCGGGAATTACACAAGATTCGTGACCAGCACTTCCGGCGTTGCGAATGCGGGTGAGCATATCAGCAATTGGATCAGTAATTTGCATATGTTCGCTCCCTTCTACCAGCTAGCCTTACGGACACCGGGGATTTCGCCTTTATAGGCCAGTTCCCTGAAGCACAAACGGCAAATACCGAACTTGCGCATATAAGCATGAGGACGGCCGCAGATAAGACAGCGATTGTGTTCCCGAGTGGAATACTTGGCTGGACGTTGGCTTTTAATAATTTGAGACTTTTTGGCCATTTTATCCTCCTCTTATTTACGGAAGGGCATGCCTAAGCCCTCAAGAAGGGCTTTGCCTTCCTCGTCGCTATTGGCGGTCGTGACGATAGCTATATCTAAGCCACGAATTTTATCGACTGTATCATAATCGATTTCCGGGAAAATCAACTGTTCCTTAGCTCCTAAGGCGTAGTTGCCACGGCCGTCGAAGGAATTAGGGTTGATACCACGGAAGTCACGTGTACGAGGCAGAGCAATGCTGACTAATTTATCCATGAAGTCATACATACGCTCACCACGTAAGGTAACTTTTATACCGATGGGCATACCCTGACGCAGCTTAAAGTTAGCTACAGATTTACGGGCTTTAACTACGATGGGTTTTTGACCGGAAATAGTTTCCAGAACTTTTACCGAGTTCTCAATGGCCTTAGCGTTTTCCTTAGCATCGCCAACACCCATGTTCAGCACAATCTTCTCGAGTTTGGGAACTTCCATGATCGAGCCGTAGTGGAAGCGCTCAATAAGGGCAGGCACAATTTCGTCTTGGTATTTATTGTACAATCTGTTTTCCATACTCTACCTCAATCTACTTTTTTGCCTGACGCAGGACATCTATCTCTTTACCACAAGCCTTGCAAACACGGACTTTTTCGCCATTTTCTTTGACTACTTTACCGGTCTTTGAAGGGCGCTTGCAGTTGGGGCATACTAGCATGACGTTAGAAGCGTCAATGGAACCCTCTACTTTCACCAGTCCACCTGTTCCCAGTTGAGGATTGGGCTTCTGGTGTTTAGTAACAATATTTACACCTTGAACGATTACACGGCCCTTGATGGGGTCTACTTTGAGGACCTTACCAGTCTTGCCGGCATCCTTGCCTGAAAGGACATAAACGTTGTCATTAACTTTTACATGCATTGTAGACATGGAATCCTCCTAAAGTACTTCCGGCGCCAGTGACAGAATACGCATGAAATTCTTCTCACGTAATTCCCTGGCGATCGGTCCAAAGATACGCGTACCTTGAGGATTGTTGTCATCCTTCAAGATAACGGCGGCATTTTCGTCAAAGCGGATAATAGATCCGTCGTTACGCTTTACACCACGTTTAGTGCGAACTATAACAGCTTTAACTACGTCACCTTTTTTCACAACGCCACCGGGCGCTGCTTCTTTGACCGAGCAAACGATGACATCACCGATGTTGGCATAGCGGATGCCGGTACCACCAAGCACTTTTATACATTGCAGTTGCTTAGCACCGGTGTTGTCAGCAGATTTTAGATAACTTTGAACTTGAATCATTCTAATTTGCCTCCAACTACTTAGCTCTTTCGATGATTTTCTCTACACGCCAATGCTTATCCTTGCTTAAGGGGCGAGTTTCCATGAGTCGTACGGTATCGCCTACATTGCAGGTGTTATCTTCGTCGTGAGCTTTGATGCGAACGGTGCGCTTCATGGTCTTCTTGTATAACGGGTGTTGCTCCATGGAGGTTACTTCTACGACAACAGTCTTATCCATTTTGTCGGAAACAACGAGGCCGGTTATAGTTTTACGATTATTTCTTTCCATAATTTACCCCTTAGTTAACCTTCTGCTCAGCCAGTTCACGCTCACGCATGACTGTCTTTACTCGAGCAATATCACGTTTGACCGTCTTTAATTGCAGAGGATTAGCCAACTGGTTGGTAGCGTGCTGGAACCTAAGTTTAAAAAGCTCTTCCTTGAGAGCCAGGAGTTCCTGATTGAGCTCTTCGTGGCTCTTATTTCTTAAATCGGTAGCTTTCATTATTCCTCGCCCTCCTCATCTGACTTAGTTTCGCCTACAAGTTCAGGTTCGGCATTAGCTGCTTCCGCGACTGCGTCTGCTTCTTCAAGGCTTTCGAGAACATCCATCTGCACTTCAGCAAATTTCTCGAATTCTGCTTCTGACATCACACGGTCGCTCTTAACAAATTTACATTTAATTGGTAGTTTGTGGCCAGCAAGACGGAAAGCTTCTTTGGCAATTTCCTCAGATACACCGGCGAGCTCAAAAAGCACACGACCGGGCTTTACTACTGCTACCCAATACTCGGGAGAACCTTTACCGGAACCCATTCTGGTTTCTGCGGGCTTAGCGGTTACAGATTTATCAGGGAAAACCTTGATCCATACTTTACCGCCTCTGCGGAGGTAACGGTTGATAGCTACACGAGCAGCCTCAATTTGAGCGGAAGTCAGCCAACAGGGTTCTAAAGCCTGGAGGCCATATTGGCCATAAGCTACCGTATTGCCTCTGGCTGCCTTGCCCTTCATGCGACCACGATGTTGTTTTCTGTATTTAACACGTTTAGGTAATAACATCTAGGCTTCTCCTTCTTCTAACTGCTTTTGGGAAAGAGCGATAATCTCACCTTTGTAGATCCAAACCTTGACACCTAAACGACCATACTGAGTGTGAGCTTCAGCAAAGCCGTAATCAATGTCAGCGCGCATGGTGTGCAGAGGAATACTACCTACGTGGTACTCTTCGGATCGCGCGATTTCAGCTCCACCCAAACGGCCACTGCAGCGTACTTTTACACCCTTGGCACCAGCCTTCATTCCACTATTCATAGCTTGTTTCATGGCACGGCGGAAAGAAACACGTTCTTCCAATTGACGGGCGATGCTGTCAGCAACACATTGTGCATCGGTTTCAGGAGTTTTGATCTCCTTAACATTAATAAAAAAGTTGCGTTTAAAGCGACGGCTCAGGTCCTGCTTTAACTTATCAATCTCTGCTCCCTGACGGCCGATAACAATACCAGGTTTAGACGTGGAGATAGTGATAATAACCTTCTCCTCACCTTCGCGTTCGATCTCAAGGCGTGAAACGCCAGCGTTGGACATACGTTGATTGAGGTATTCGCGAATTTGGTAGTCCTCTACGAGGAAGCGCGAGAAGTTTTTCTTATCAGCGTACCAACGGGCATCCCAATCTTTGATAACGCCGACTCTAAAACCGTGGGGATTTACTTTCTGACCCATAATTTCCTCCTATGCTCTTTCTCTAACTACCACATTGAGGTGGCAGGTCCGCTTATTGATTCTACTGGCAGAGCCTTTGCCGCCTGCGCGCCATCTCTTCAGGACAGGGCCGGGGCTAACATAAATCTCTGAGACATAAAGAGCGTCAGGATTTAAAGAATTGTTGTTAACCGCATTAGCTTCAGCAGATTCTAAAGCCTTCAGCACAATTGGAGCGGCTCCGCGATTGGTATAGGTCAAGATGGCTTTAGCTTCACGTACATCTTTGCCCCGAACAGTATCGCAAACCTGGCTTACCTTAAAGGGAGAGATTCTGATGTGTTTGACTTCGACCTTACCTTCATCTTTACCTAAGCCCAGGATTTTACGCTCCTTTTTGGTCAGGACAGGTTTTTTAGCAGATTTCTTTTGAACAGCTTTGTATTGCTGGATGAGTTCCTCACGGTTGTCCAACAATTCCTGCTTACTCATTACTTTTCTAGACACAGTAATTCCTCCTCTACTACACACCGCGTTCCGACTTGGCGTGTGAACGGAAGAAACGAGTAGGAGCGAACTCACCTAATTTGTGTCCGACCATTTCTTCTGTGATATACACGGGAACGTGCTTCTTACCGTCATGGACAGCGATTGTATGTCCGACCATTTCAGGGAAGATGGTTGAGGAGCGAGACCAAGTTTTGAGAACCTTATGTTCGTTGTTCTCGTTCATCTTGATAATACGTTCCAACAGTCTCTCGTCTACGTAGAAGCCTTTTTTTGAAGAACGACTCATGCTTTACCTCCCTTACTTCTCACGACGGACAATGTATTTGTCTGAATGCTTACGACGTTTTCTGGTCTTGACGCCACGGGTAGGTTTGCCCCAGGCAGATTTAGGACTGGGCATACCGATGGGGTTACGGCCTTCACCACCACCGTGGGGGTGATCGACGGGGTTCATAACTTTACCACGAACCATCGGACGGCGGCCTAGATTTCTGACACGACCAGCTTTACCGTAAGTGATGTTCTCATGATCGATATTACCTACAATACCAACCGTTGCCCGGCAGTCTTGCAGTACTAAACGGTGCTCACCGGAAGGTAGACGCAGCTGAGCGTATTTTCCTTCTTTAGCCATCAACTGTGCGCCGGTTCCAGCTGCGCGAACCATTTGAGCGCCGCGGCCGGGGTGCAGTTCCACACAATGGACCATGGTACCAACCGGGATATTCTTGATGGGAAGGCAGTTGCCATCAACAGGGTCTACATCTGCACCAGAAATAACCTGGTCACCAGTTTTGAGACCGTGGGGAGCGAGGATATAGGTCTTAGTGCCGTCAGCATAATGTAAAAGAGCAATGCGGGCGCTGCGGTTAGGATCGTATTCGATGGAAGCAACTTTAGCGGGAATACCCTCTTTGTTTCTGTTCCATTCGATTACGCGATATTTTCTACGATTTCCGCCACCTCTGTGCCGGGCAGTGATACGACCATAGTTGTTACGGCCAGCTTTTTGGTTACGAACCCTGGTTAATGCTTTCTCAGGCCGCTTGGCGGTCAACTGAGAAAAATCGGCCGTGGTCATTTCCCTGCGTCCGGGAGAAGTGGGGCGATATGATTTAGCCATGTTACTTTACTCCTTCTGTCTGGGAGGCGACTACACGCCTAACCCGAATTCTTCAATGTGATCTTTATACTTCTTATCAGAAGTTACCGATTTGCCACCTTTGCCCAGATAGGTCTGAGGTTGAGGATCGGTGTCAATGGTGACAATAGCTTTCTTCCAAGAAGGTGTACGTCCGGAATTTAGGCCCATACGCTTGATTTTGCCTTGCACATTGCGAGTGTTGACTTTTAGGACTTTTACGCCAAAAAGAGTCTCACAAGCTTGGCGAATCTCAGGCTTTGTAGCATCCTTAGCCACCTTGAAGGTGTACTTTCCGTCGTAACTGATGGAGGCACTGCGTTCAGTAATGATAGGTGCCAGGATAACATCATGCGGGTTCTTCATTAGGCATATACCTCCTCAATTTTGCGAATGGAAGCTTCAGTTGCCAGAACGTTCTCGTGTTTCAGGAGATCATAAACATTTAAGGTGTTTACATACTCAACCTGCAGGCCGGGAATATTCGCAGCTGATTTCTCCACTACGCGGTCTTTTTCCGGGAGAATAACCAGAGTGTTATTGGAGAGCTGAAGATTCTTAAGCAGCTCTACCATCCGCTTGGTCTTAATCTCGGGCAGCTCCAGGGCATCTAACGCCTTGAACTTATCTTCCATAACGCAGCTGGACAGGGCTGACTTGAGAGCTAATCTTCTCATCTTCTTATTCATCCTGGTGCGGTAGGAACGTGGCACGGGCGCGAAGCTTACGCCACCACCAACCCATAAGGGTGAACGGATAGAACCTTGACGGGCACGACCGGTTCCCTTTTGTCTGTAGGGCTTACGACCACCACCACGTACTTCAGCTCTGGTCTTGGCTTTTTGTGTGCCCTGACGCTTATTTGCGAGCTGCATGACCACAACTCTGTGCAAGAGATCTTCGTGGGGTTCAATACCGAAAATGCTTTCTGCAATTTCGAGCTCGCCCTTTTGCTCACCTTGCATATTGTATAAGTTAATCTTCGTCATCTGTCTTACCTCTCACTCTCTAGCGTCCGCTCTTGATCGTACTGGAGATTTCCAGCAGACTGTCGCGGGAACCAGGTACAGAGCCTTTGACTACGAGGAAGTTTCTCTCCCCGTCAACCATGACCACTTCCAGGTTCTGGACAGTAGTGCGGGCATTACCCAGTTGTCCTTGCATTTTCTTACCCTTCTTTACTTTAGAAGGAGTAGCGGAGCTGCCCAGAGAGCCGTTGGAGCGATGGAATTTGGAGCCATGGGCTTCCGGTCCACGTCCGAAATTATGGCGTTTCATGGGTCCGGCAGTGCCTTTACCCTTAGAGGTGCCCACTACGTCAATGCGATTTCCAACTTCAAACATCTCATCTACTTTGATGACTTGACCAAGTTCATAATCTTCATCAGCAGCGAATTCGCGCAGATAGCGTTTGGGGGTCACGTCTAATTTCTTGAACTGGCCCGCGTCAGGTTTGTTTGCCTTTTTCACATCATCGTAGGCAACTTTGACAGCTTCATAACCATCATTTTCTACACTTTTCTTCTGAATAACTGTGATAGGGCCGCAGTCAATGACGGTTACAGGAATTGCCTGTCCAGTTTCATCGAATACCTGGGTCATCCCTACCTTTTTTCCGAGCATGAATTTACTCATATACTTTCCTCCTGCTTATCGGTTCACTTTTTTGTGAACATGAGCCGGATCTGCAAATCAGATCTTAATCTCGATGTTTACGCCAGCGGGCATCTCTAACTTCATAAGAGATTCAATCGTCTTGTTGTTAGGCGCCAGGATATCGATCAGTCTCTTGTGAGTGCGAAGCTCGAACTGTTCACGAGAGTCCTTGTTTACGTGCGGGGAACGCAAGATGGTGTAGATCTCTTTCTCCGTAGGTAAGGGAATGGGACCGGAGACAATAGCTCCAGACCTTTTGGCGGACTCGACAATTCTCGAGGCACTTTCGTCTAAGACCTGATGGTCAAAGGCTTTGAGTCTGATTCTGATTTTTTGGTTGACAGCCATGTTTTCCTCCTAGTTGTCTGCATTTTTCACAACTCAGCCGGGCGTTTCATCTTTCTTCAAGCAAAAACCCAGTCGCTTCATCATTAAGACGCATGCGCTGGGCAAGAAAACTAACCCTCATCATGCTGCGTTGTGAACCATCCACCTCTACGGGTGGACTACTCCGTCTAAGTTACCCGCGTGATCGGCGCAGCGCCGGTCCACGGCAATCTCAGACTTCATCGGTTGGTCGCTCAGAATTAAGCGACGTACAAGAGTATAGCTGTAATTTAGGCGCTGTGCAAGGCCTGAAGCTGTAGAATCAGGCCTTTAGCGCGCTTTTTAGAGCTAAAAGCACAAATTCGTGCAGATGCACAAAATTAGTATTTTAGGCCGAGGGCAGTTTTAAGTTCTTCCAAAGTATTTTCTGCTATTTCTGCAGCTTTAAGGCTGTTTTCTTTAAGCATATCCATGATTGCGCCCCTATCTTGCTCTAACTCTTTGCGTCTGGCACGAATAGGAGCCAAAAAGTCCTGCATCACATCATTGAGATGGCGCTTTACTTTGACGTCTCCCAGGCCTCCACGAGCGTAATGAGCCTTCATCTCTTCTAAAGCTGACTTATCGGGATCAAAAGCAGTCAGGTAGTCAAAGACAGTGTTGCCCTCAACTTTGCCAGGGTCTTCTACTCTAAGGTGATCGGGGTCAGTAAACATGCTCATCACTTTCTGTTTGATGGTTTCCTCATCATCAGATAAGTAAATGCAATTGCCAAGACTTTTACTCATCTTGGCTCCGCCGTCAGTGCCGGGTAAACGCGTTACGGTAGACAATACGGCTTCACACTCACGCAAAATATCTTTATTGCAGGTCCGATTTACAGAACGTACTATCTCGTTGGTCTGCTCAATCATTGGAAGCTGGTCATCGCCAACCGGAACTAAGTTTGCCTTAAAAGCAGTGATGTCAGCAGCCTGACTGATTGGATAATTTATAAAACCCATAGGGATGCTTGATCCAAAGCCCTTTTGCTGCATTTCGTTCTTGACCGTTGGGTTGCGTTGAACGCGTGATAAGGTCACAAAATTCATATAGAGAATGGTTAGTTCGGGCAATGCCGGTATCAGAGATTGGATAAAGATAGTGTTCTTATCAGGAGAAAGTCCACAAGCCAGGTAATCAATCGCCAGTTCCATTACAGATTCCGATACCTTGTGTGAATCGTGCATGTGGTCGGTTAAGGCTTGTATATCCGCAATCATAATATAGCTCTCATCATACAAGTCTTGCATCCGTACACGATTAGCGATAGAGCCGGCGTAGTGTCCTATATGCAGTCGACCACTGGGGCGGTCACCGGTCAATACAATATCTTTTCCCTGTTTGCGCTCTTGTTCAGCCATTTTGTTCTACCTCTCCTAACGTAATGTCTTAGCGTGTTCAATAGCAGCAGCTAACTGAGTATCGTTCTCACCTAACTGGCTCACGGTCAAGCCTTTATATTCTTTTTCCAAATCTACTTCCATATCAGGCTCAATACCAATTTCGTTTATGCTGTCGCCCTTGGGTAAATAATAGTGGAAATTAGTAATCTGAATCGCTGAACCATCAGATAATTCATAAGTAATAGAACCAACACCCTTACCAAAAGTATTTTTTCCTACGATGGTACTGCCTTTAACATCCCTAAGACAGCCCGTAAAGAGCTCACTGGCAGAAGCGGAATTCTCATTAACGAGAATAGTGTACTCCCAATCATCCGGTACACCAACAAAACTGTCAGAGGTCCAGGCTTCCGAGAATTCTTCCCCGTAGCTGCGTCCTTTTGCAACAGCAATGTCTACTTCCGGTAAGAGATAATCCAACATGGCGGTTACTTCACTTACATAGCCTCCAGGATTGTTACGCAGATCAAAAATAATCGTCCTGGCTCCTTGTTCTTTAAGATCATCTAAGGCGTGGATGAAATTCTTGGCCACACCCTGGTTAAATTCCACAATGCGTACGTAACCAATCTGGTCTTCCAACATGGAATATTTAAGATTAGCTGTCGTGACTTTGCCACGTGTAACCACAACTTCCATCTCTTCGTTATCATTGGAGCGATAAATGGTAAGTGTTACTTTAGTGCCTTCTTCGCCTCTCACTTTGCTGGCCAGGAGACTGACGTCGGCAAAATTTTCCGCGGGTTCTCCATCAACGGCCAAGATCTGATCGCCATTGCGCAGGCCTGCCGCGAGAGCTGGCGAGTCATCAAAAATATCTAAGATAAAATATGCGCCATCCCTGCTTCCTACCTGAGCACCAATACCGTAGTATTCTCCTTCCATGGATTCTTGAAGCATATCGTATTCTTCAACATCCAGGTAGAAGGTATAAGGACTATCCATCTCATTTAAGAGGCCAGCATACATTGCCTCAATCATCTCATCATCACTCAGCTCACGATAATAGTTTTCTTTAAGATAGTTATAGATGATCTGGAGCTTGCGCATTTCTGTACTGGTACTCGCAGGCACCAAATCATTAAAGGCAGGCATTGATTTTTCAGAGATTTGTCCCTTGTTTGCACTCTGAATATTTATGATTAGTCCCCAGTGACTTAGGAGTAAACCAAAGGCTAAAACCAGACAGACAAAAACGCCTACGGTCCTGAGCAGGATCTGCCAATTTAAGCGCTTTTTCTTTGGCTGATTTATTGAATTCTCTTGTTCCGGATCTAAATTTTGCTTGTTGTTTTGATTATCCACGATCAGGCCCTCAATTCTTAAAAACCTACTAAGCGAGATCAACCTATTAGCTAGATCGATCAATTTACAGGTAAATTTCTTACCTGACCATCATAACAAAGTAAGAGAGCTTTGCGGGAAAACTTAGTACAAGTAAAGACGCGGATCAACGTGATTGCCACCGACTTCAATCTGGAAATGCAGATGTGGTCCGGTGGAATTACCAGTAGAGCCAACGGCGCCAACAACATCTCCAGCGCTTACACTCTGGCCATTCGTAGCGTACACAGCATTCAAATGGCAATACATGATCACGATACCGCTACCTGCATCAATACGCACTGTATTACCGGCATATTCGTTGTACCAGCCGGCAAAAACGACCACGCCAGGCGCGGAAGCCAAGCAGGGTTCGTCAAAGTCCGCTGCAAAGTCCAGTCCAGTGTGGAAATCAGGGTAACCTAACTCAGGAATAAAACGCTCACCATATTCAGAGCTGATAAAGTCAAAATTCGCTAAAGGCCAGATAAATCCGTTACCGGAGTAGATTGGCTCACCGGTGCCCGCAGGACTCTCCTCACTTTGGGCAGCCGCCAGGCTGTTGAGGTAAGCTTCCTGCTCTTGGCGTTTAGTTGCCTCATCGATATTAATTTGCAATTGGAAGTGATCATTGGAATAACTCTCTACCCGCTGGTAAAGAGCTGCCATTTCTGAATCCATAGCTGCAAGACTCAACTCTTTAGCATCTACATCTGCCTGGATCTCAGCCATATTATTTTCAATCGTCTTAAGTAGTTCCTGTAATTGCTCAAGTTTAGCAGTAGTTTGCTCATACTGCTTTTGCAGCTCTTCCTTAGACGTCCTTAAATGTTCCAGGTCCTGCTCATCCGCGTCAGAAATAAGCTTCATGAAGCGAAGTGTGGTGTAATATGAACTAAGCGAATCTGACTCCAACAGAATCTCTAACTGAGATTTCTTTTGCAGATTGTACATGCTGTCCATGCGAGCCTCATAGTTGGCCTTCCTCTGCTCATACTGGCGGATGGCAACCTCAAGGTTACGATCCAGAGATTGCTGCATATCGGTAATAGCCGCAATTTGCAACATATGCTCCGAATAGAGCTTTTTCTGTTCTTCATTTCTTTCCTGTAGCCAGGCCAGGTCTGAATCCGCCAAAGCCTGCTCATTCTCAACTTTGTCTAAAGCACTTTGCGCTTCTTCCCATTGAGCGTATAGCTCTTCCTGCTCCGCCATAAGACGATCCAACTCGGACTGCGTATCCAGAGCGAATACGGTGCCCGCTAAAGCTATAAACAAAAGATTGAATGCGAGCAAGAGCGCTAATAGGCATTTTGTGTATCTAGTTTTTTTGCGATCTACATAATATCTGTTAAACATTTTGCACCAGTTAAACTTGAATATAGCGTCTCACAGACAAAGAGGAAGTAACGCCACTGATTAATATGGCGAATACTACTACGATAAGGATGGCTGATCCCGCGACATTGGCAAGTGGCAAGAGACTGCCACCGATAATGTTATCTTTCTGCTGTAACAGGAAACGATAGCCAACAGATAACAGGGCTATGCTGATCAAGGCAGCCACCAGGCCAAGGAACACGCCTTGGATAATAAAAGGTATACGTATATAGAGGTCAGTAGCTCCCACAGCCTTCATGATTGAGAGCTCATTGGATCTAGACAGCGCTATCATCCGCACCATATTGCTGATAACCAGTATACAAACAAAGAGCAAGACCGCAAATACGATCGCTGACACCAGGCTGACACCGCGAATTGCTTTCTGCAGGGTCTGCATCAGACTAGCTTCCATCATAACATCATAGACTCCCGGAGTAGCCATAACTGCTTCTTTGAACGCAGGTCCCAGCTGAGGATTTGAGAGACGTAATAATATAGTCCAGGGTATGTGTTGAGTATAGTCAAACTCATCAAAGAGTCCTTCTTTATCCATTAAGTCGATGAAGTCCTTCATGTTGTCTTCTGGACTCATCAGCTTGTATTCCACGATATTTTCGTTGGATGCGAACTGTTCGGCCAGATTTTGGACTACATTCGGATCTACGCCTACCTCAAACTGAACTTCTACTGGCGGTGTTTCACCTGCTTCCTTCAACAGATGGTTCGCGTTAAGGGCAAACATAATAAAGGCCCCTAAAAGAAAAAACACGATAAACATCGTAGTTATTGCTACTAAGATGATCAACGGGTGGCGTCTCAAACCCACAAAACCATCTCGGATAGCATATTTTAAGCCTTTATTGCCCATTGTTGTCTCTACTTTCTTCATTTATTTGCCGGCGCGAATTGATTTTCGGATGACGACGCCTCCGCGAGTCGCTTGTCACTTGCTGGCGCAACTCATTGATGTCCGGCACATAAAATTCCTGCGCGTTCTCCACCAGGATTTCTTCACTTGCTACCCTATACTGATCATCGTCCAGCAGTTCACGCATTTCGGAAGATATTTGGGGATGGACGGGTACCATATTTTGAGCAGGGTCAGCTAGAATAGAAGGCGGGTCATCTCGAATAACCCTGCCACGATGAAGCTCAATGACCCGTTTATTCATACGCTCTACCATTTCCAGGTCGTGCGTACAAGCTACTACGGTGGTACCGGCCTTATTGATGTCATCTAAAAGCGCCATGATTGCTTCACTGTTATGGCGATCTAAATTACCCGTAGGCTCATCCGCCAAGATCAGGCGTGGATTGTTGACCATAGCTCTAGCTATTGCCACGCGTTGGGCTTCACCGCCGGAAAGCTCACTGGGATAATTATCTTCTTTGTGGCGCAATCCAACCACACTTAGCACGATCGGCACACGACGTTCAATCAGATCTTTTGGCGCGCCAACTATCTCCATGGCAAAAGCCACATTTTCAAAAACAGTTTTACTCTCGATCAGCCGGAAATCCTGGAAGACCATGCCAATCTTACGACGCAAAAAGGGCACAAATTTCTTTTTCATCCGACTGACATCGAAATTATCTAAAATGACCGTACCGGATGTAGGCCTTTCTTCTCGGGTTAAGAGCTTGATCATGGTAGATTTACCCGCTCCACTCTCTCCAATCAGAAAGACAAACTCACCCGCGTCAACCTTAAAACTTACATGATGCAGGGCGTGAGTTTTTTGGTCATACAATTTGCTTACGTCAATTAGTTCTATCAAGAAACTACCTCAATTAGGCAAAAGTTATTGCCAGCGGCGATTTACGGCATAAGCCTCCCCTTTGCGCTGGAGATGCTCTAAATATTTTCTTACCATAGAGGCCAGCTTAAAGAGGACCGCGTCATCAAAAGTTCTCAAGTCTAGACCGGTTATTTTCTCAACTTTATCCAGGCGATAGACCAGGGTATTACGGTGGACAAAGAGTTGGCGAGCCGTCTCAGAGCCATTTAGGTTGTTTTCAAAGAACTTTTCAATCGTCAATAAAGTCTCCGGATCCAAAGACTCATAGGCATCTGGCTCAAAGACTTCAGATAAGAACATGCGGCAGAGTGTAGGAGGCAGTTGGTAAATCAAACGGCCCAAACCCAAACGGTTATACCACATAATTCGATCATTTTCGTAGAAGATAGAGCCGACAGTTAAAGCCAAATCAGCCTGTCTGTAAGAAGCAGCGCAGTCTTTCAGCTCTGGGGCTTCAAGGCCGATACCGATATAGATCTGACGGCCGCTTTCCGCGAAACGATCCACAAGTTCTCTAGCTGCGGCATCCATCTCTTCATCATCTACACCTTCGTGAGTTAAGAGAATCACCAGATTGTGCTCATCCACAGCAAACATCGTATCGAGCTTATCGCTTAAAACTTGTTCAGCTAATTCGCAGCCGCTGTCATCAATCTTCTCTGTTAAACGCAGCAGCATAACTTTGCGGGGCAAGCTGTACTGGATGTCATATTCTTGAGCTTTCAGAGGGATATCACCCGGCAGTTCGTTTTCCAATAGTACATTCTTGAGAAATGCGTTTCGCTCGCTGAACTCTGCCGCAGACTCATAGTGGTCGGCAACATAGCGCTCCAGCAAAAAAAGTAAGTCCTGGTGCTCCTTCAGCTTACCTTTTACATAGATAACTAAAGGTATCCTATCCTCAAGATCTACTTTGAGGAAGGTGTAACCCTGGTATTCGATGGGACCTTTGGCTTCTAAAGATAAGGCTGCGCCTTGCCGCAGGTCGCTTATCTCTGCCTCGGACACGAGGCTGCTGATGTTATCGGCTAAGAGCGCGCCTACTTCCACCGACAAATTGGCTGCTAAGTCGTTTATTAAATCCAATATCTTTTCCATAGTAGCTACCTTCCTCTTATTCTAGCTTTTATATATGTCAGCCGAGGCAATACTGCCTCGGCTGTGTGACCTAAAGATTAAGTTTAGTTTACTTTTAGAAGAGGCCTTGGATATTGCCGTTTTCGTCCACGTCGATTGTCTCGGCTGCGGGCACCTTAGGCAAGCCAGGCATAGTCATGATATCGCCCGTCAGAGCAACCAGGAAGCCGGCGCCGGCAGAGATTCTCAAGTCTCTTACAGTAATATTGAAGTTCTCTGGAGCTCCCAAACGCTTGGGATCATCGGAGAAAGAGTATTGAGTCTTAGCCATGCAGATCGGCAGTTTGCCATAACCAAGATCTTCCGCCTGTTTGATCTGGCGTTTAGCGGCGGAGGTAAATTCGACATTGTCAGCGCGGTATACGCGTTGGGCCAAGTGGCGAATCTTATCCTCAATGCTCTCGTCTAAGTCATAAGCGAATTTGAGGTCAGAGGGTTTCTCGCAGAGTGCCAGAACTTTTTCGGCCAGATCTACACCACCGTCACCACCTTTGCCCCAAACTTCGGAAAGAGCTACTTCAACACCTTGCTCAGCCGTCAGTTTGCGTACCATTTCGATCTCAGCTTCCGTATCTTGCGGGAAACGGTTGATAGCTACCACTACATCGCAATTGAAGACATTTTTCATGTTATCTACATGACGCAGCAGGTTAGGCATACCTTTTTCCAGAGCTTCGAGGTTTTCCTGGTTGAGGTCTTTGAGGTCTGCACCGCCGTGGTGTTTTAGTGCGCGAATAGTTGCGACAACTACTACGGCATCCGGTTTCAGACCGGCTGCGCGGCATTTAATGTCGAGGAATTTCTCGGCACCCAGGTCACCACCGAAGCCTGCCTCCGTAACTGCGTAATCCGCGCATTGGAGAGCTAGCTTAGTAGCAACTACACTGTTACAACCGTGAGCGATGTTGGCGAAGGGTCCACCGTGAACAAAGGCCGGGGTGCCTTCAAGAGTCTGAACCAGGTTGGGTTGGAAAGCATCACGCAACAAGGCAGTCATTGCGCCTTCCGCTTTAAGGTCACCAATAGTAACCGGCTTCTTATCACGAGTGTAGGCTACGATCATGCGGGAGAGGCGTTCTTTGAGATCAGTCAGAGAGTCTGCCAGGCAGAATGCCGCCATAACTTCAGAAGCAACCGTGATATCAAAATGGTCTTCTCTGGGAACCCCGTCACCTCTGGCGCCTAGTCCGACTACTGTGTTACGCAGTACACGATCGTTCATATCTACGCAACGATGCCAGATAATGCGCTTGACATCTATGTTCAGGCTATTTCCCTGCTGAATGTGGTTGTCCAGCATAGCAGAAGCCAGGTTGTTGGCAGCGCCAATCGCGTGGAAGTCACCAGTAAAGTGCAGGTTGAGGTTCTCCATAGGAATTACTTGAGCGTAACCGCCACCGGCAGCGCCACCTTTGACGCCGAATACCGGGCCTAAGGAAGGCTCACGTAACGCCACGGCACTGCGCTTACCCAGTTTTCTCAAGCCGTCAGCCAGACCGATGGTAGTAGTAGTCTTACCTTCACCGGCAGGGGTAGGCGTAATAGCAGTGGTTAAAATAAGTTTACCCTTGGGCTTGGAATCATCGATCTCGGAAAAAGGAACCTTAGCCATATACTTACCGTAATGGATCACGTTCTCGGGATTTAGACCAGCTCTTTCGCCAATCTTATCGATCAATTCTGGGGTTGCCTCTTGGGCAATTTCAATGTCACTCTTGAAAGCCATAAAAATCCTCCTAGCCTTCTAAAAATCTTCAATGCCTTGACCGGCTGACAGCTCCTTTAGGTCTAAGAGCCAGATGATCCGGCCAGATACTTTGATCAGTCCATCACGTTCCATGCTGATTAATTCCCGAGAAAAAGAAGGACGTGGCATGGCTAAGAGTTTTGCCACCATGGCTTTTGTCACTGGCAGAACTACAGCAGGCGTAGAAACCACCTTGAGCTCATCAGCCAAGCGTGTGCCTCTTTCTTCCAGGTCCTCTTTGAGCAGGCCTATGAGGTAGGCAGAAATTTTCTTACGCAGACTACGCTGCGAAAGCAAATAAATGCGCTGATCTTGTTCATTTACTTTGTCGGAAAGCGAAGCTAAAACGTTGCTGAGAAGTCTCGGTGATTCCGCGATCATCTCAAGCAGTTTGTCCCTTGAGATATAAAGGTACTTACCATTAGTCGCTGCTTCCAACGAGCACTGGTACTTACGTCTTTTACCAAAAAGCAAGTTATCACCAAACACATCGTTTTCGCCAAGAAGGTCAAGGGTAGAATAATCACCATTGGGAGAAGTCATAAGAGTGGCCACTTTGCCATCCAAAATAACGATGATACCTTCACAGTCATCACCTTCTTGGATAATCAGGTCACCCTTCCAGAAAACTCTCACTAAGTTGGAATTACAGTACGTGTAATACACGTCTTGGTCGAGATTAGCGAATAATGCGGTGTTTTTGAGAACATCACAGACTTTCTTCAAAGCGGGTACCTCTCTTGCTGTTCGGGCTGTGCCCAAAACTGGTGCGGATGACAGGACTTGAACCTGCATGCCGTGAAGCACTGGAACCTAAATCCAGCGTGTCTGCCAATTCCACCACATCCGCATCGGAGTTGCTTTAGTTATTTTACCTAAATTTGCCGCGTTTGCAAAGAAAAAGATTCAATAGAGCAGAGCCAGACTAATCATCCAACTTAAGCACACTGAGGAAAGCCTCCTGAGGAATTTCCACGCTGCCTACACTACGCATGCGTTTTTTACCTTCTTTTTGCTTCTCCAATAGTTTCTTTTTACGGCTAATATCACCGCCATAGCATTTTGCCAAAACGTCCTTGCGGTAGGCTCTGACTGTCTCGCGGGCTATGATCTTGCCGCCGATGCTGGCCTGTACCGGAACTTCAAACTGATGGCGAGGGATATTATCCTTAAGCTTTTCGCAGATCCTGCGCGCTCTAGCATAGGCTTTTTCTTCCGCCACGATAAAGCTTAGAGCGTCCACATTTTCGCCATTAATTAAAATATCCAGCTTGACCAGCTTACCAGGACGATACTCTAAGATATGGTAAGACAAGGAAGCGTAGCCTCTTGAACGTGACTTGAGAGCGTCAAAGAAGTCATAAATGATTTCGTTGAGCGGCATCTCATAATGGAGTTCCACTATCCTCTGGTCCAGATATTGCATATCGCGGAAGACACCTCGGCGTTCCTGACACAAGTCCATAATATTACCTACGAACTCTACCGGCGTCATAATATTAGCCAGGACAATCGGTTCCTCAATGGCTTCAATCGTGGCTGGATCCGGCATGTCACTGGGATTTTGCAATTCCATGTACTGGCCGTTGGTCAGCCTGATCTTATAAATAACGGAAGGAGCGGTGGAAATCAAATTTAACTGGTACTCTCTTTCCAGCCGTTCCAGGATAATTTCATAGTGAAGCAAACCCAAAAAACCACAGCGAAAACCAAAGCCCAGGGCAGCGGAAGTCTCTGCCTCAAAAGAGAGCGCCGCATCATTTAGTTGCAGTTTTTCCAAGGCTTCTCTGAGTGCTCCGTAATCGGCTCCGTCAATGGGATAAATCCCACAGAAAACCATTTGTTGGACCGGTTCATAGCCGGCCAACGGTTCTTTAGCTCCATTTTCCGTATGAGTCACCGTATCGCCAACCCGGCAGTCCTGGACATTCTTTATGCCACAGCATACATATCCAACATCTCCTGCGGAAAGCGACTTGGTTGGCACTTCCCTGCCAGGCTCAAAATAACCTATTTCAACTACTTCATAATTTTTACCGGTGTGCATGAGTTTAATCTCATCACCCAGATGAATCTCACCTGATTTTACCTGGATATGCATAACGGCACCACGATAGCTGTCATAAGCCGAATCAAAAATCAAAGCCTTCAGGGGTTCTGCTGGATCCGGTACTACTGGTGGAGGTAGATGCTTTACGATGCCTTCCAAAACTTCGTGAATATTGAGTTTTTGCTTAGCTGAAATAGCCGGGGCATCAGAGGCATCAAGGCCAATCACTTCTTCAATTTCCAGCCGTACTTCTTCCGGTCTGGCTGCCGGGAGATCAATTTTATTGATTACCGGCAGAATTTCCAGGCCGGCTTCAATCGCCAAATACGCATTGGCCAGAGTTTGGGCTTCTACCCCTTGAGCAGCGTCTACCACCAATATGGCGCCATCACAGGCAGCCAACGTACGGGATACTTCGTAGTTGAAGTCTACGTGTCCCGGTGTATCAATCAAGTTGAGAAGATATTCCTCACCATCATCAGCGCGATAGGTTAAGCGCGCAGCCTGAGCCTTGATCGTAATACCACGTTCTCGCTCCAGATCCATATTATCCAAAACCTGGTTTTGCATCTCGCGTTGTGAGAGAGTGCCACAAGTTTCGATCAGGCAGTCCGCCAAAGTAGACTTACCATGGTCAATGTGCGCGATAATACAAAAGTTGCGAATATGGGCAATTTTTGCTGCATCGTTGGGCATCGCCACCATCCTTTCTCAGCGTCCTTACCTGGTACGCTGTACTTTGTTAGTTTAAGCCGCGTGGGGCGGCCAGAAATCGATTATAAAGCTCACAGAATTTGTGAACCGTTATTTTACTTAGGTACTCCGAAATGGTCAAACGGGTAAAAGCGAATCAATAGTTTACCCATAATATTGGTATGCGGTACAGGACCAAAACTACGGCTGTCATTACTATTATTCCTATTATCTCCCAGGCAGTAATACTCGTTCTCACCCAACACGACTCTGTCAAAAGCCGGATTATGCGAGGTAGTTGGTACACCCTCCAGCAAGAATGGCTGATCCAGAACTTCTCCGTTGATATACACCTGATTATCTTTAATCTCAACGGTTTCGCCCGGTAAGCCTACCACTCTTTTTATAATGTGATTAGGCCTGGGGTCCAGCCCCTTAGTATCTACTGTAATAATATCAAAGCGATTAATCTTGCCAAAGTAACGACTGACCTTCTCGACAAAGAGCTCATCTCCGTCTTGCAGGGTCGGCACCATGGATTCGCCCTTTACCGTATTGCGTTGGAGCACATAGTTGGTAACCAGGAGCGAAATAACAATAACGATAAGAACCAGCTTTACGTACTCTAGCACTTCGGTTAAGATATCCTTTTTTTTACGCTTAGTATCTACCTCGTCTTCCTCGGGAGTTGGCTCTCCTTCTGGGGCAGATCCTGGCTCTTTCTCTTGATGATATTCATTATCAATCTCTGCCGGATCAAAGCCTTCGGTTATCGGTTCTTTCTGCTTAGTTGAAAGAGCATCCGCGTTTGCTGACGGCCCTGTTGGCTCTTCAGACTGTTTTACCTGCCACTTGTTTTCTGACATGGTCTTTCCTTTCCCCGCTCAAATCTATTCTGATTCCGAATTTTGCGCACCAGGTTTGATTGCAATCCCGAGTTCTTCCAGTTGTTGCGGATCAACGTAGTCCGGGCAAGACATCATCAGATCAGTAGAGTTCTGTACCTTGGGGAAAGCGATTACTTCACGGATATTGTCACAGCCACAAAGCAACATTACCAGACGATCTAATCCCAGAGCGATACCAGCATGAGGTGGAACACCGTAGTCAAAAGCTTTAAGCAGAAAGCCAAAGCGCTCATGTGCCTCTTCTTCTGACATGCCGATCAAGGAGAAAATTTTGTTTTGCATCTCTTGATCAAAGATACGCAGGCTACCACTGCCTAACTCATAGCCGTTGAGGACCAGGTCATAGGCATTGGCACGCCAATCCAGAGGGTCTTTGCTTTCATCAGCATAATCCTCTGCCAGGGGTTGGGTAAAAGGATGGTGAGCGGCAATCAGGCGCTGGTTTTCTTCGTCATACTCAAACATAGGGAAGTGAACAACCCACAGCGGACGCCAGGCTTTCTTATCAATCAGATCCAGTTCTTGACCAACTTCCAGTCGCAGGCGGCCCAGGATATCCAGAGCCTTGTACTTCTCATCTGCGATGAAAAGGAAGAGGTCACCTTTATTTGCGTCTAAATCCTGAGCCAATTTATCCATGAAATCCTGGCCTAAGAACTTGGTAGCCGAACCGCGTAATTTATCCTCATAAGCCATCCATACCAGACCTTTAGCTCCTCTACTCCTGGCAAAATCGGTGAGCTCATCTAAACGGCGACGCTTAAAGGATGCTCCACCAGGCACTACCAGGCAACCTACCATACCACCCGCATCTAGGGCAGAACGGAAAACCTGGAAGTCCAGGTCCTTTACTTGCTCATTGATGTTCTGAATCTCCATGCCCATACGCATATCAGGCTTGTCGGAGCCAAAACGGCACATAGCTTCATCCCAGCTCAAGCGCTGGAAGGGTAAATCCAATTCCACACCCAGGATTTCCTGGAAGAGATCATGCATATAATGTTCCAGCAAGTCAAAGATCTCTTCTTCCGAAGCAAAGCTGAGCTCTAAGTCCAACTGAGTAAACTCAGGTTGGCGGTCTGCTCTTAAGTCCTCATCACGATAGCAGCGAGCGATCTGCATGTAGCGGTCAAAACCCGCAACCATCAGGAGCTGCTTCAAGATTTGCGGAGATTGGGGCAGTGCAAAGAACTTACCCGGGAAGACTCTGGAAGGTACCAGATAGTCACGCGCGCCTTCAGGTGTTGACTTGATAAAAGTAGGTGTCTCCACATCAATAAAGCCACGCTCCGCAAACCAGTTGCGCGTAAATAAAGTAGCCTTACTGCGCAGCATGAGATTTTTTTGCATCACCGGTCTGCGCAAATCCAGATAACGGTATTCCAGGCGCAGTGACTCACGGGCCTGGTCTTCGTCCTCAATATAAAAAGGTGGAGTCTTGGAAGGAGAAAGGATCCTCAACTCGCTAACGTGCAACTCCCAGGCACCGGTCTCCATCCCGGGGTTGGGGTCTTTACGCATACGTAGTTTACCGCGCACAGCCAACACGTATTCGCTGCGCACCTTTTGGGCTTTGGCCAACAATTCTTCAGGTGATTCTTCGTCTACAACCAGCTGTAGCTCGCCCGAGCGGTCTCTCAAGGTCATAAAGACTATCTTACCCAAATCTCTTTGCTGGTGGCACCAGCCCATAAGACACAATTCTGTATCTACATCTGCCTGGGTAACCTCAGCTACTCTCTTGCTACGCTTCATGCCTTGCATTGACTCTTGCATACTTGATCTATCTCCTTTTTATATATAGAAAAATCTTACATTTAGGCTGACTTAAATCAGCAGGTTAAAATACTAGTTTCCGGTAAGTAGAAATTGTACCAGTTCCTCAAAACTCATCTTAAATTCTTCACCATCTGACATGCGCTTGATCATACCGGAGCCACTATCTACTTCATCTTCACCAATTACCATCAGGTACTTGGCCCCTAAACGATTGGCTTGCTTCATTTGGGATTTGAAGCTCCTGCCGCTGGTATCAGCTTCTGCATAAATGCCGGCTGAGCGCAGGCGATAACAAAAGCTGTTGGCAAAAACTCGATACTCCGGTAAGCAGGCCAGGAAAATATCCGGGGCGGCATAAGATATGAACTCTACTCCCTGATTTTCTAACTCTAGAAGCAAGCGCTCAAAGCCAAGCGCAAAACCCACGCCCGGGGTATGAGGTCCATTCAGCAATTCTACCAGGCCATCATAACGTCCTCCACCACAGATAGTGCCCTGGCTACCTACTGCATCTGAAACAAACTCGAATACAGTCTTAGTATAGTAGTCCAGGCCACGCACCAAGCGCGGATTGATCTTATAGGGGATCTCATAATTATCTAAAAGCTGTCGCAGCTGGTCCCAGTGTTCCTGACAGTCGGGACACAAGTACTCTAAAGGAGAAGGCGCATCTTGCGTCAGATTGTGGCAGTGATCATTTTTACAATCCAAAATTCTTAAAGGATTGGTCTCAAAACGCGATTGGCAATCCTCACAGAGCTCCGGCAGCAGGGGGCGCAGAAAATCCTGCAAGGCCGCCCGGTATTGGGGTCTACACTCAGGACAGCCGATGGAATTAATCTCCAGATTGAAGTGGCTCATGCCCAGCTCAATAAAGAAGATTCGCAGCAAACTAATAAGTTCTGCGTCTGCTGTAGCATCTTCACTTCCGAAGCACTCACAGCCCAGCTGGTGGAATTCGCGATAGCGACCCTTTTGCATCTTCTCATAACGGAACGCGGAAATATTGTAGTAGAGCTTTAGTGGGCTGGGCATGGAAGCCAGGCCATGCTCTATATAGGCTCTCGCTACGCCGGCTGTACCCTCAGGTCTTAGCGTTAAAGGGCGGCCGGATTTATCCTCGAAATTATACATTTCTTTCTGGACTACATCCGTACTGTCACCTACACCTCTTGCAAAAAGATCTGTTTGCTCAAAGGTTGGCGTGCGAATCTCCTGGTAACCAAAGCGGCGGCACACTTCGGCGAACTTATCTTCAACGATCTGCCACATCCGACTTTCTGTAGGCAGTATATCTTTCGTACCACGGGGTGCTGAATATTTCATAACTGTCCTTCCTACTTAGAGCCCTTAACAGGGCTCTTAGCGTCTGTCAAGTATAGCAGATTATAAGCCGTCTTTTCCTGAGCTCAGGAGCGGCTTTTTCGCTACTTTTCCCTATATGTTACAATAAAGCTAAGTTTTTCTAACCGATTTTTATGAGAACTTCTACTCACATCAAAGTTGAAGCAGAAGCGGAAAGTAAAGGAGCTGTTACCATGAGCTTGCAAGAATCAGGAGAAATGTATCTCGAGACTATCTATGTTCTACACCAAGATCAAGAGATCGTGCGTTCTATTGATCTGGCTAACGCCATGGGCTTTTCCAAGCCTTCCGTCAGCCGTGCCGTCCACAATCTGGAGGACGCTCGCTATCTGACTATTGAAGCCAACGGCAACCTGAAATTGACAGACAAAGGTTTGGTTTCTGCCAAAAGCATTTACGAGAAACACGTTTTCTTTTCTAACTACTTTATCGCCATCGGCGTCGATGAAGAAACGGCCATCGAAGACGCCTGCGCCTTAGAGCATATAATCTCCGAAGAAACATTTGCCAAGGTCAAGGCTCATCTGTCTACTTGTGTGGATCTAGATGGATATGACTACTATAAGGCGTATATAAACAAGGGAAGGTGTACAGAAAAAGGTTAATCGCATTATTATCCATAAACTAAAAGCTCTCCCTTCTGTTATGTCACAAACTCAGGGAAGAGCTTTCTCGTTTTAGGATAATTATTAATTAGGCTTGTTCCAAGAACTCTTTGAGGATCACGTTAGCATCCGCTACAATACCATAATCAGCCTCACGGAAAATTGCCGCGTGAGGATCCGTATTGATCGCAATATAGGTCTCCACGTCTTTTATTCCTTCTGTGTGCTGGATAGCACCGGAAACACCAACAGAAACACAGAGTTTAGGCCTTATGGTACAGCCTGTCTGGCCGATCTGGCGTTCAAAAGGCATCAGTCCCACATCTGAGAGCGGACGAGTACATGCTACTGCTGCTCCAATTTTATCCGCGAACGCCTGGACCAATGCCAGGCTATCTGGAGATTCCATACCTTTGCCAACTACTACTACTTTTTCGGCTGAGCTGATGGAGTCGGTTACTGCAGCTTTAGCCTCTTGATTCAGCACTTTGATACCAGAATCCGGGAAGGAAAATTTATTAGTAAAATCCTCTTGTTTAGTAACCAGAGTTTGCGGCTCTGCCGGAGAGTAGATAGCTTGGCGTACTGTCAAAATCTGAGGGAAAAACTCATCCCGTATTACAATGGTAACGTAAACATTGTCGCCGAATGAAGGCTTGTTGTGCTTTATGTAATAAGTACCATCTTCGCGTTCCCCTACCAATAACTCGGTACAATCTGCAGTTAAACCACAATTAAGTCGCATGGCTACTCGAGAAAAGATAGAGCGTCCTTCTGGGCTAGCTGGTACCAACACAGAGCTTGGTTGGGTTTCTTCAAGAATATCAGATACCACCTTGGCTATGGCATCATCTTGCAAAGTGTGACCCTCTGGTAAGTCATACACTAAGGTTCTGTCTACACCAAATGACTCAACTTCTTTGCAAAGGTCTGCTGTATTGTTATCAATAACAAGCGCGGAGATTTCTTCGCCCGTTATTTTTTGGAGTTCACGCGCTGCTGTAAGGAGTTCAGCAAAAGTAGCGGAAATCACACCGTTATGCGCCTCTACATAAATGCAAATACCTTGTCTCATATTTATACCTCCTCTCCTTTTGCCAGTAATTCTTTCAATTGCTGGGTTAACTCACTCTCGCTACCACTAAGCATTTCTGCCTTTCTGCCGTCCTGAGGCTCCCATGAATCAATAACACGGCTGGGGGAACCCTCAGCCCCGATAAGAGTAGACGGCATCTTTATCTCCTCATTGGTTACCGTCAGCAAAGGTTTCTTTTTTGCGGCGCGTGTACTGCGTAAAGTAGCCAAGCGAGGTTCGTTACAACCAAATTGGAAAGTTAAGAGTACAGGTAGATTCACTTGCAGCGTGTAAGTCTGATATTCCAAATCTTTGAGTACTTCGATTTGGCGTCTTTCTTCTGACGCACTCACAATGGCACGCATTTCGCTTACATGAGGTATATCCATGACCTCTGCCACCATAGGACCAACTTGGCCAGTGGCACCGTCTGAAGATAAGGCGCCACATACTATAAGGTCTATGTCGCCGTAATATTCCACTGCTTTGGCTAAAACTCTTGCTGTTGCCAGTGTGTCAGCCCGACCAAAAGCGCGGTCGGTGATCAGGCAAGCTTCATCGCAACCTATAGCCATGGCTTCACGCAGCGAAGATTCGGCCTGAGGCGGTCCCATAGTAAACACGACCACCTTGCCGCCCTGCTGATCACGCAAAGCCAAGGCTGCCTCGATAGCATTGCGGTCGGAAGGATTGATCATACCTTCCACGCTGGCCCGGATCAAGGCATGAGTCTCAGGGTCGACAGAAACTTTATTGGAAACCGGTACCTGTTTAATAAGAACAGCTATATTCACGACGTTCTCCTTTCTTCTTTTCTCAGATAAATTCACGCCCTCCGAAGAGGGCGTGTACTAAGTTCTATTAGGGCAGCAGACGGCTGTAAGCCCAGTCTTCCAGCAAGGGAGTTGATTCACCGATCATGATGAGCTTAGCCAGATCGCGGCTGGCAGCAGGTGCTTCAATTACACCATTACCGCCGTAACCGGTAGCCAGCATATAGCCTTCAACCGGAGTCTCACCCAAAATGGGCCAGAAGTCCTTCGGCTCAGCACGATATGAGAGCCAGGAAGAAACCAGGCCGCTGTCTACAATACCGGGAACCTTCATTTCTAACTGATCTAAAAGGAAATCAATGAAATAATCGTCGGTACCACCTGTGGCAGGTAGTTTGTCGGGATCCCACTGTCCTGCGTGCATAGGATTGCTGAGATCCATGGATAAGTGAGATTTGCAGATGAAGATATTATCGCCTGATCTCAGAGCGTAGAACTCAGGATACTTGAGAACCGGGAAGGTATAGGAGAGTTTCTTTCCCGGAGGAGAAAGGAAGAATGCCTCGGCTTTTGTGTGCCAGAGAGGTACGTCCAAGCCGGCCATTTTACCGGTAAAGCGACTCCATGGGCCACTGGCATCGACTACTACGTCAAACTCATAGGTCTCGGGCTCAGAAGTCTTAACACCTTTTACTTTGCCATTTTCCACAATCACTTCTTCAACCTTTACGCCGGTCTTAAGGATGCCACCGTTAGCAACAAACTCTTTTGCGAAATGGTTGGAAATCATGGTACCATCAAAGTAACCGTCATCTTTAGTGTAGCCTGCGCCCAGTATATTATCCGTGGAAATATCAGGCAGGATCTCTTTGATCCGGTCCTTATCAGTGATATATTCACCACTGTAACCAGCTGACTTAGCCAGAGCAATACCGGTCTTAATAGTTTGCTCTACCTGCTCATTGGTAGCTACTACCAGTGTACCGGTGTTGTCGAAACCAGCTGACCCCTTCTCGTTGGCTTCCATCTTGAGATAGGTCTCAAAGCCATAGAGACGAACATCCCAGTATCTGTTCTTTAAGGAATCATCAAAAAGGCAAACTGTGCCGGCAGATTTAGCGGTAGACGCACCTCCGACGGTGTCCTTTTCAAATACAGTTACCTCCGCGTTATCGTAGAGGCTGAGGTTATAGGCTAAGCAAGTTCCTGAAATACCGCCGCCGATAATACCGATTTTCTTCTTCATGTTCTGTCCTTTCTAATCAAAAAATTTAATTTGGTCTGCTGCTAATACTGTTTCTAACAAAAGGTCAAAGCCTAAGCCCAGATCTTCTGGCCGAGAGTATTCTTCCTTGCAATGGCTCTTACCAGCAACACTGGCAACAAAGATCATGGCCGTGGGGAAATGTTCTGCCAATAAGAGCGAATCATGGAAGGCCCCGCTTGGCAGAACGGTATAAGGTATGGAGCTGGCCTCAGCTTGCTCTTTTATAAGCTGCTTAAGGCCTTCATGCATAGGCATCGGCGCATGGCTAAGCTGTTCTTGCCAGTTATAGCTAACACCGGCCTCGCGGCAAATTTGATCTAAATCTTCGCGGAGAGCTGTAGCCAATCTTTCCATCAGTTTTGCTTCTTGATCGCGAATTTCCAAAGAGAATTGGCATGCCCCAGGAATCACATTTACTGCGGAGGGTTCCACGTGGATCATACCTACTGTACCAACCGTATACTGATCTCCCAAAGTTTTTACGCGTTCTGGGAGTTGAGCGATAAATTTTGCCGCAGCGACCAAAGCATCGTGCCGCTGGTCCATCCTAGTGCTTCCAGCATGGTTTGCTTCACCCGCGACACTGATCTGCATTCGCTTTACACCGGCGATACTTGAGACAATACCAACAGGCAAACCCATCTGGTCCAAATTACCACCTTGCTCTACATGTAATTCCAGGCAACAATGGACAGTTTCCGGGCTTCTTTTGGCCTCTGCCATTTTGTGGAAATCTATGCCGGCATTATGGTAAACATCTTCACGTCTGGCGCCTGTAATGTCCAAGTCATCGGCCTGCATATTTTGCGCTTCACCTACAAAAGCAGAGCTTCCCACCATACCTGCAGAAAAGCGAAAACCTTCTTCATCGCTAAATACAATCACTTCTAAGGGATGCTCGCACCGTCTGCCGCTTTCAGACAACGTTTGGCAGACTTCCAGGCCAGAAACACAGCCTAAGACTCCATCAAATTTCCCGCCGTCAGGAACCGTATCTAAATGAGATCCCATGATTATAGCAGGCGAATCAGCCTGCCTGCCCTCTAAGCGAGCAATCACATTTCCTGCAGCATCTTGCCGGACGGTCAGTCCTGCTTCCTCACACCAAGTTTCAAAAAGAGCTCTTCCCTTTTGATCTTCTTGAGAAAAAGCCATCCGGGTATGAGTTCCGTCTTCTTGCAAGCCACATTCATATAGGAGCTCCAAGCGTTCTATTATGCGCTCGATATTTTTGTGCGAATTAGTCAAAATAGCCGAAACCTCCCCCAAAATTTATATGAGCCTATTATAGGAATCAATTAAGGCTCTTCCTATAGTCGCTCCTGCTAAATTATCTCTTATTTAATTGTCTAAATTGGATAATAGTCTTCAGCCAGAAACTAAATCTTCTTGGTATTGTAGATAATGCTAAGTGACTACTCTTTAAAATTATTATTGTCGCTGCGCCATTGGGCCATCTGATAGACGATCATACCAATCCTTACTGATAGCACTTCGTTGGCATTTTCAAAATCAATACCAGTTATCTCTTTGATACGATTTAAACGGTACATAGCAGTTTTGTAATGGATAAATAGATCTTTTGCTGTCTGTGATAAATTAAGTTGATTTGCCAAATAGCAATCAAGAGTCTGGATCAATTCATCTTTTTGTTTATTGTCAGAATTGTAAAGCGAAAGCAAACTTTCCGGCACAAACTCCATCAGTTTTTCACTACTATCAATTCCATATAGCAATTTAAAGATGCCTAAGTCTGAGAATAATAAACAGTTTTGATCAGTAATCGAATTTGCCACACCTTCTAAAGATATAGCAGCCAAAGCATCGGTAGCTTCTTCATAGCTGTGTTGTAAAGCAGAAATACCTTGTACCACTCGGCCTATTCCAGCCACCAGTGATAAATGTTCGTCTTTTTCCTTAATACATGATGAAAGTTTATTGTAAAACTCATGAAACCAAGCGCGATAATCAATGAGACTTTGCTCTCGCGCTACAGGTTGAATCCAGGCTACGCGGTCCAGAGTATAATGAAGTTGACCGCCAGGAATCAATCTACCTACACAATCTTTAAGTAAATTAATCTCTAAGATCTGCTTGTTAAAGTCCACTGAATCATCCAAATTAGAGAAGGCGAAGCAGACAACACGGTAAGTTGCTTCCGGGCTAAGGCCTGTAAAAACTCGACTACGCTCGATTTCATCTTTAGAGCTCAATTTGCCATTTAAAGTGCTTTCGATCAAATCATTATGGAATTTTTGTTCCAGCTCAAAAATTGAGTACTGACGGAAAAACTCATATTGTAAGGCCACTAATGCATTCTCAATAGCAATAATATCCAGCGCGCTAAAAGGTGATTGCACTTCCCAAACCAACAAATAAAGCTCTTGTCCTGATGCCAGCTGCATATCTACACGGTAACGATTAGGCTCACCTTCCTGGAGGTAATAATGATTACGTGAAATGATTTTGGGGTCCAATAGGAATAAATTTGGGAAATCATCCGACTCTCGATATTCATTATTCGAGGCATAAAGGCACTGATTTCTTTGATCAAAAATTGCAATTGGGTTGCGAATAAGCTTCTCCAGCATCCCTAAAATTTGCTCAATTGACCCGCCAGCTGGGCTTAAACTGAGCGCACAAAAGTTATCACTGGTTGTTTTGTAATATTTAAGTCTGGTGACCTCTTCATTAAATAGATTTTCCATGACTAAACTCATAATCACTTGGAAAGAGACATGAAAAGGAATATTCACCAAAGGGATTTGAAACTGATTGCAGTAGTCCTTTAGGAGCTTTATTTTCTCGTCTGCCAAATCAACTTCTCTACCTAGTTTAAGGAAAACTGCACTGACCGTTTTCTCATGGAGAGCGGCTATGTATTTTGCGAATTCCTCCACTGTACAAGTTTTGAAGGCATAAAGGCCAGTAAGCAAAAGCTCGCCGCCTTCAATAAATTTAACAATATCAGGAGCTTCAATAATTGTTACTCCCCTGATTTTATTGTCCAGTCCTTGTTCACCCGCTAATAGTTCCATTTCTGGCTCATTAGCTAACTGGGACTGTATTTTAAGTAATTCTCGTACTGAAAGGCTCATAGTTTTAATCATATCATGCCTTTTGCCTCGTTTGTTACAGCGGTCAATACTTATGCTTAATATTACGTTATTTATTCTATTAAAGCGCGTTGTGTTATTGAATATTCTGAATTCTTATTTAACTGTTCAACGGCCAAATCCTTCATTATCTGTATGGCTTTGACAAAATATTTGATGTCTGTGTATTCAACTGGACAGTGACTTCGACCATTAAGACTGGGAACAAACAGCATAACCGTTGGAATGTAGGGTGCAATCTCCAAGGAATCGTGTCCTGCACCGCTAGGCATATATCGATAAGAATAACCATGTTTCTTGCAGGAAGCTTCCATAGTGTCCAGCATTGCTCCACACAGATTTACTGGTTCAACAGAAAGTTTTTGTTGAATTTGGTAGTTTCCGCCCATAGCTTTAGTTTCTTCTTCTACTGAATTGATTAACTTTGAAGAAATATCATCTAGGATCTTTTCATTGCGCGAACGAATATCAACAGTAAATTCGCATTCCTCAGCAATTATATTCATGCCACCTGGAAGTACTTTAATCACGCCTACGGTAGCTACAGAACCTTCGCCGCTTTCTCTGGCCCAATCTGCTATCTGGCAAATAACTTTACTGGCCGCGTCTACCGCGTCTAGGCGCATATCCATAGGTGTAGTACCAGCATGGTCTGCTCGTCCCACAATTTTAATAACATAACGCTTAATTCCAGCGATACAATCTACTAAACCTAGATCAATTCTTTCTCTATCTAAAACTGGTCCCTGCTCAATATGCAGTTCTAAGAAACAAGAAATTGAACCATCTGGCCATTCTGCTTCACCAATGTGTTCCGGATCTAAACCCACAGCCTTCATCGCGTCATAAATGGAGACGTTATCCATGTCTTTATATTTAAGACAATAACTTGCATCACGTAAGCCCAGCATGGCTCCAGAACCAAAATAGCCAGTTCCAAAGCGCATGCCTTCTTCATCATTGAAAGCCGCGACAACAAAATCACGTTCAAAACAATCGCCACTCTCCAGCAGCAGGCGTGCCACTTCAATAGCGCAAATCACACCCGCTATACCGTCGTAATCACCCCCATGTAGTACAGAATCAAAGTGGGACCCCATCATGACGCAGGGAAGTTCTCTATTTTTACCTGGTATTCTTCCAAACACATTACCAGCAGGATCGGTAAATACCTCCATACCGGCATCTACCATCATAGAGCTTAGTGCGCTAGCGCAGTCTTGGGCAGCTTTAGTGAAAGGAAGCCTCGTACAACCCTCGCCAGGTGTGGCAGTAAAAGCTTTCATTGCATCCAGATCACGCATTAGACGCTGTTTTGTCAGTTCCAATCGCTTCATGATAAGGGTCTCCTTGGGTCTAATTAAATCTTGGCATCGCGATTACAGTCTTTTGAATAGAGATAAGTAAGGTCTTCTTCATTTCCTACGCCATAGCATGCTTGTGGGCAGTAAGCATCTAAGAAGACATAATCACCTTTTTTTACAGGAACCCAATCATCATCAAGACGGTACATAGCCTTACCACTTAAGAAGTACATGCCATGCTCTTGGATATGGGTCTCAATATAGCCATGCGAAGCACCAGGCGCAAAACGCAGGATATGGAAGTTCATATCAAATCCCAGATTATTGGCTGCAGGTAATAAATCTTTTATCTGGCAGTGTGTCATGCCTTCATAGTCAACCCATTCGAGATCATTTACATTGCCAACCACTCTTTCAGCCTCATAGCCTTCCAGACGATCATAACGTCTCTTATAGACAAAAAGTTGCGAATCAGCCTGACCAGTAAAGCTGATTAACTGACTTTCAGGCGCAAAGATGTACCAACCTTCTTTTAACGCGAATGCTTCATTGCCAATTTTCGCCTCAACCGAACCACGCAGCACGTAGAGAAATACTTCAAGTCCTTCTCCACCAATTCCATCGTTGTAACCACCTTCGTGTAAAGTCACCAGATAGTCCACGAAGGAAGCACCTAATTCAGGAGAACCTAAAATCGTTACATCACAGTTGTGATAACCTGGCACAGTATTTTTCACAATACCATCTGGTTCAATTAAGCAGTAATTATTTTTCTTAATGACTGATCTGGTACTTAGAAGATCTTGAGGATAACCGGTATGTCTATTGAGGTAGCTCATAATTTTTCTCACTTTCTTCTTGACATAATCACTAGTATAGTGATTTTACTAATCATATTATTTGGTCAACTACAAGCACGCAATGGAGTCAAAGGCTGAAGCTACAGCAATAATATTATCTATAGTGGATAAATTCCAAGTGCCACCCCGAAGGGTGGCGCTTGAACATGAGAACGGGGAGACGTTTGATATCTTTTGTTAGGCTATATAGTATTCTATAATATGACTTTCAAGATTTAAGCCGAAATTATATCGCTTATATTCTAGAGGGTAGAAACAGGTCGAACAAAGCGGCCATAACCTTTTGCTCCTTCTATATAGCTACCATCTTTAGCTACTTTTTTACCTCGAATAATTGTACATACTGGAAAGCCTTTCCCTTCCGCACCATCAAAGCAGGATACATGACCTTTAGTAAAAAGCTTTTCTTGTTCAATTTTCCATGCCTTGTCCGGATCAAGGATCACCATGTCGGCATCAAAGCCCAGTTCAAAAGCACCTTTTTGACCATATAAGCCAAAAATCTTAGCTGGGTTTAAATCCATTAGCTTAGAAATCCAAGTTGGGCTTAAGCCTTTCTTATGCACAAAGAGGTCAAAGACCATAGGCAAGAAGAACTGGATTGAATTTAAGCCACCCCATGCCTGCCAAATATCCCTCGTCTTATTGTCTTTTTCGAAGTCTGCCGCTGGTGAATGGTCACTTCCGAGGCAAGAGAGCGTGCCATCTAAAACATAATTCCATAAAGCATCGACTGCTTCAGGCTTACGCATCGGAGGTGTGCATTTAGCCGGTGCGCCCTTTTCAAAAACAAAATTTTCGCTGTAACCTAAATAATGAGGACAGGTTTCCGCAGTTACCGGTAAACCATCAGAAATAGCTTCTTTAACTACTTGAGCCACCATCGGATGGCTTACATGACAAATATGTACGCGGCCTCCAGTAGCCCTACTCATATCGATAACGTTCTTTGTAGCAACATATTCAGTCCAAACATCATGACTATCCAAGAAGTCTCGGATTTTTTCTTGGCTTGTTCGTCCTTGATTAGCCTTTGCTTCCTTTTCCCGCTCCCAAACTTGCCCATATTCCTCACAGTGAAAGCCACAAAGAGAATTATACGGCTTAAGAATTTCTAGTGCTTTCCTGATGTTTCCTAAATTTACTGTGGGAAAAAGGCCACCATTAGGGCAAGTAAATCCCTTAAAAGCGGCTACACCGCACTTTTGAAGATCAATTAAATCATTAAGGTTATTTTTAATTGTCCCGGGATTATTGTCGAAATCTCCTACTATACCTCCCCACATGGCAAAGTCTACATAAGAGCGCTTAGATATCACATCATATTTTGTGCGAAAGATATCTTTATTTATCAGTGAAGGATCATTATTAAGAGGCATATCGATCAATGTGGTGCATCCTGCTGCGACTGCGGCTCTTGATCCTGTTTCGTAATCTTCTCTATATTCAAAGCCAGGTTCATTCAAATGTGCATGGCAATCAATTATACCTGGGAAAATTAGCTTACCTCCGGCATCAATTATTTCTTTGCCTTCAAGTTCTAAAGACGGGTCCACAAAAGCGGCAAATTTTCCACTATTTACAGCGATCGTCGCCTCATAAATGCGGTCAGCACTTACTAAACGGCCATTTTTAACAATAAGATCGCAATACATCTCTTCGCACATCCTTCCTGTATAATTTCAACAGATTCGCGCTATTAAGCAAATGATATTTGGTATTGCACACAGACTCAATGGAATCATAGGTAGAACAAAAGCTCATAACTTTAGCCAATTTAGGCAAAGTAGATTTCACAAACAGATTACTAAGGTTATGCTCTAAGCTTCTTCACAAATTCTCCGTAACCGCGGGCATCTTCTACAGCGGCACCGTTCTCGGCTACTAATT
>JAUNLW010000009.1:0-15514 GCA_030532065.1 Eubacteriales bacterium
TATGTGGAGTAGTGTTTTCCGCCTCAATCAAACGCCCGGCCACATGTGCTAAAATATGTGGACGGGTTTTTAAGCTAGCCCGCTAAGTAACAGTTGCCACTCCACGTAATAGGTTTTGTCTATATTTAGGGAGAAAACACATGAATAGACCAAATAATTACGGCCCGGACCACCCACCGGTTGGCCCCGGACCTAACCGTAGAGGATATAACGGACAGAGTCCCAGACCTCAAGCAGGTCCCGGACCCAAAAGACCTGAGCAGGGACGGCCTATGCCCCCGCCGGGTTATCAGCAGCGGCCATATTATCCGGCCGGCGGGCCTCCACGCAGGCCAAATGCCCAAGGTCCGCAATATAATAACGGACCGATCAGGCAAAAACAGTTTGAGCAAATGGAAACCCAGCCGCTGGAGCATTACCAAGACTTTGAGCAGATTTCCGGTGGCGAAGGTCCCAGCAGACGCAAAAAAGCTAAGTCCAAGCTAGGACCAGTTATTGCTGCGGTGATTATTTTAGTAGCGATTGCCGCGGTAGTTTTCCTGCTCCTCAAGCCAGGTCAGGGTGCCAACAGCGCTGATGTGCTGGCTTACCATGAGAACACCAACAAATTCCGCCTTTTAACAGCTGACCTGCAGGAGGCCATCCTGGCTCAGCACGACCGCCTGATTGCTCTGCCTAACTCCTTCAGCGGCTACCAGAAGATCCAACTCCTGGACGCTGCCCATGGACCCGGTAAAGTCACACCTGGCCAAGGCGCGTTGGCTTTTATTGATACCAACCAAGACTACGAATATACCGAACAACAGCATGTAGCTACCATTGGACGCCTGGTTATTCCCTCTATCGGCACCAACGGTCCGGTAGCAGATGTGGCAACAGATGATTCTCTCTACTATGGCTTTGGCGTGGTAGACTTCATGCCGAAACTGGATGAAGATGGAATGAGCGTAATTTTAGGCCACCGTGTCCTGACTACGGAGGCTGGCATGATGTACATGGACCAGATGAAAGAAGGAGATCCCTATTACATCGACGATTACGTCAATGGTAAGCGTTACATCTACACGACACGGATCGTGGAGAATGTTACAGAAGAAGAGTATTTCCTGCGCTTTGACCCAGCCGGCCGTTTTGAAGGAAGGTCCACCATGTTGGTTACCTGCGACCCTCTGATTTATGACGAATCCGAAAGACGTATTCTGGTGTACGGCGCGCTCACGGATACCGAAGACATCCCTGCCGATGACGCCTTTTATAACAGATACAAAACCGAGAATGGCCTGTCTTAGGCCTGATACGTATTAGCCTTTAGGGTGGTGATAAGATGAAAAAATCTGATAAACGCAAGCAAAAGTGGTCCTATTTGGCCCTGATCCTGACTCTGGTCAGCCTGCTTCTCAGCAGCGCTCTGGTCGCCCTGCCTGTAGCGGCTGAAGACCAGAATAACTCTGCGGAGGCTGTCAGCTACTTTAGCGCTTTACGCCAGCTCTCCGAGGCCTTTACGGGCAGCTCACATATTAAGTTCACCCAAGCAGCCGTGGATGCCCCGCGCTTCGTGGATAACAGTTTGGATGATGACTTTGAAGAAAAACCTTTCCCCAGCATTATGGGACGGGTAGTTGTGCCGGCAATCGGTATGGATAGCCCGCTTTTTCCTTATAGCCTGGCTTTTGAGTCTGTGCTGGCCTGGGGTTCCGGCATCGTCCCCCTGTCTAAGGGTGAAACTAGCGACTACATAGACTCTATCTACATCCACCGCGTGTTGAGTGTTACTACCGGCGGCTTCTATATGGATGAGCTTAAAGAGGGTGACTCCTTCTACGTGGATAACTTCCGCACTGGTCTGCGCTATTTTTACAAGATTGACCACGTGGATTTTGTAACACGCGAAGAGTATTATGAGCGCCATCCTTATTACGGCTCAGACTATGAGTATGGCCCCATGCTGGGTAAAGAAATGTTGCTGGTAACTTGTGATCCTCTGATCTATGCCATGGAGACCAACCGCATCCTGGTTTATGCCAGCACCAGCGAAGACATGGTCAGGCAATTGCCAGAAGATGATCCGTATTACCAGCGCTACCGTGAGGTCAATGGCTTGGAATAAGCCGGAAGACTGATCTGCATAGCAGGACGATAATTTAGGAGAAAACATGACTAAGTATTTTAGTGAGCAAACAACTCCCCCTGTACGGCGGGATGCCAGCCATAAGTCTTTGCGGCTCATGATGGCTGGCCTGCTGGTGGTTCTGCTGCTCACTGCTAACGGTCTGGTTCAGGCCGACCAGGTTTCCGTCACTGCTACGGTAGACTACTCCGCAGCCCACAGAATGCTGGATTTGATCAACGCGGAACGGGCGGCGGTCGGACTTAATGCCTTGTCCTATAACTACAATCTCGAGTATTACGCCAAACTGAGAGCCGCGGAGGTAAGTATCCTTAACGCCCACTTAAGAGCAGACGGCTCCAATGTAGCGTACAGCGAAAACTACTCCATTGGCTGGGGCTCAGCAGATTCTGCGCATAGCGCTTTTATGAATTCCGCCGGCCACCGCGCCAATATCCTTAATCCCAACTACACCACTATGGCGGGCGGTGTGCTCTCTATTGGTGGTAAGTCTTATTGGGTTCAGGTCTTTACAGGTGGTGGTGATCCCGGAAGCTCTAACGGAATGTCCGGCAGCTCGACAGAATCCTTTAACGTAACGACCAATGGGTCTTCTACCAGCGAGAGCTATTCCAATCTGGACGACAAGATCACGATCAAGGTTGGTAATGGCATCCATATCGATGCCGGAGTAAATGGCCAGATCGTGGCTGCTTCCTGGTCTTCGGATAATACGGCGGTAGCTACAGTGGACGCTTCTGGCTATGTTTCAGCTGTGGGCCAGGGTGTTTGCCTGATCACCGGTAAAGTCTCGACTCAGACCGTGAGGATTCAGGTCACGGTAGTAGGAAATGGCAGCGCGGCTAAGCCTGCGCCTCAGGCTCCAGCTGACCCGTTGCCGGATAATAACGCGCTTCAGCCTGCTGGACCTAATAACGCTTACGCTCCTACCGCGCCCAGTGCGCAAGTTACGGAAGCTCCTAATCTCTATGCTCCCACCGCTCCCGTGGCCGAGCAAATAGCTCCCACAGCCACGACCATTCCTACGGCACCGCAGACTCCTACTGCTCCGCCAGCAGCTTCTCCTGTAGAAGTAGAAGCCGCGCCTGTAGCGGATCCCAGCGCGGAGACTACTCCCAGTAGTTCGGCCACCAGCCAAGAGACCACAGCAGCTACCAGCAAGACTACGACGGCTAAGCCCGCGGAAACGACTAAAGCTAAAGAATCAGAAACCAGTGCTGAAGATACTAAGATTACGACGGCTGCCAGTGAGTCCAGCCAGGCGCTCAAGTCTTTCCCGCTGGATGATACACCGGGTATGAACCCCGGCCTGCGCACTGCCTTGATCGTAGCCAGTGCCTCGGGCATCGTTATTTCTTTGGCCTTGATCTTTCTGAGCTTGAGAGCTCACTAAGTCCTTAGTCAGAAGTAGCTAATCCGAATTTCATATTTACTTATTCTCCATTTAACTAATTTTGGCTACAATAAAGAGTAAGCCAACTGCTTTGGCTTGTTTAGAGGTACAGAAAACTGCCTCGCAAGTCCTGAGCATAGTATTTGGAGGTATAGCATGAAAAGATTTTCGAAGCTTTGTCTCAGCATCTTGCTGGTTCTGACTTTACTAGTAGGTCTCGCGCCTGCTATGGTCAGCGCGGAAGATGCGGTAGAACCCGAAGTAAAAACTGTTTATATCCTGCACACCAATGATGTCCATGCCCGGGTTATAGGTGACACCGTTCCCGGCGATGACGCTCTGCCTGTAGATGAAGGCCTGATTGGCTTTGCGCGCTACAAGGCAGTAATCGATAAGTTCAAGGAAGTTTACCCTGATCAAGTGCTGGTCGTTGATGCTGGTGATATGATCCACGGTACCAACTTTGCCACTCTGTCCAAAGGTCAGTCTGTAGTTCGTCTCTTAAACGACATGGGCCTCAACGCCATGACCTTGGGTAACCACGAGTTCAACTATGGTAAAGACGAGCTCAAATCAGCTATTTCTGAGGCTGATTTCTCCGTCCTGAGCGCAAACGTGCTGGACGAAGCCGATGGCAGCAACGTCTTTGATTCCAACACCATCATTGAGGTTAACGGCCTTAAGATTGGTCTGTTTGGCATTTCCACTCCTGAAACTAAAGTAAAAGCTTCTCCGGTTAATACCGAAGGCTGGAACTTTGAAGATCCCACTACTGTTGCCCAAGAGCAAGTCGATGCTCTGAAGGCTGAAGGCGTGGATGCTATTGTCATGCTAAGCCACTTGGGTATGGATGCTGAGTCTGTTGAAACCAGCTACAAGTTACTGGATTCCGTTGAAGGTATCGATCTGATAGTTGATGGCCACAGCCACACCTACCTCCCTGAAGGTGAAGTTTACAATGACACCTTGATCGCCTCTACCGGAAGCTATCTTAACAATATCGGTCTGGTAACTCTGACTTTCACCGATGGCGCTTTAACTGATGCCAACGCTCGCCTGATTAGCTTCCAGGAAGCTACGCAATATGGCGAAGACCAAGCTACTCTGGATTCTGTTGCTGCCATTGAAGCAGAGAACGAACGCATCACTGGTGTTGAGATCGGCACTTTAGCGGCTGATCTGGACGGCGAGCGTGAGCAGGTTCGTGCCGGCGAGACCAACCTCAGCCATTTAATCGCTGACGCTATGCTGGAAAAGACCGGCGCTGACGCCGTTATCACTAACGGTGGCGGTATCCGCGCTTCCATCCCTGCTGGTACTGTTACTTATGGTGACTTCCTCACCGTACTACCTTTCGGCAACATGGTAACTGTGATCAAAGTGACTGGGCAGGACATCGTAGATGCCTTGAGCTATGGTACGGACGCTTATCCTGAGACTGCCGGTAAGTTCCCGCAGGTAGCTGGTATCAGCTTTGATCTGGTCCAAGACGGGGAAGCTTACAAGGTAGAAAACGTTATGATCCAGGGCGAGCCTGTTGATCCTGCTGCAGAATATTCTCTGGCCACCAATGACTTTATGGCCATCGGTGGTGATGGTTACACCATGTTTGAGGGCAAAGAGCAAGTGCTCCTTGAAGGTCTAATGATTGATGTAGTGGTAGATCATGTTAAGTCTCTCATGGATGAGGACGGTAACTTCAGCTTTGAGCTGGAACCCGTACGCATGAACGTAGTGAGCGAATAGATAAAGTTGGCCTCTGCGGCTACTCTTATTTCTCCTAATTAGGCAAATGGCTGGACATTAGTCCGGCTATTTGTTTTTCGGCCTACCTTTTGCTATTTGTTCTCTTTCTCGAGTACAATGATAAAGTTAAATATTAGCTGCGCGTTAGCAGCGGATAATTATGAGAGAGGCAACATCATGAGTGACACAAATAAGCAAGCTCCCGCTAGCAGTCTCAACGCTGAGCGCCGCCGCACTTTAGTTTTGGCCCAGGCAGCCCTGCTGACGGCTCTATCCTACGTTGGCTTCCAGTTTTTAAGGATTGACCTGCCAGTAGGCCCGGAAAAGACCGCCTTTCACTTTGGCAATGTCTTCCTGATCCTGGCAGCGCTGCTTATAGGTGGGCTTTGGGGTGGCATGGCCGGCGCCTTAGGCATGACTATCGCTGACTTGACATCCGGTTATGCTCAAGCCGCTCCAGCAACCTTCGTACTCAAGCTCTGCATTGGCCTGATCGTGGGCCTGGTAGCGGAGAAAATTCTGCACTTAAGTAAGGAGCAGAATAAGAAAAACTGGGCCTGGAAGGCAGCGGTAGCATCGGCTGCGGGCATCATATTTAATGTCATAGCTGACCCTTTGATCCGGCTCTTGTTCAACAAGGTGCTCTACGGTATTCCCGGAGATATCGCCGCGAAACTAGCGAAGATCAGCTTTGTGACTACCGGCGTTAATGGTTTGATCGCTGTGATTGCCGTGTCTTTTATCTATTCAGCTCTGCGTCCGGCCTTGCAAAAAGGTGGTAACTTCGTGCTTAACTAACATAGTTACACTTTTCTTTTTTCTTAGAGGTTCTGGAAGTCGTGGAATTCTTCCTTATCTAAGAAAGCCTTCATGGCACGTTTTTGGTCTTGAGTCTCAAAGCAATGGGCAAAGAACGCGGCTTCCAGGTCAAGACCTTGTTCGATGCTTAATTCTTCGGAAGCGTAGATAGCCTGTTTAGCTTTGGCAACGGCGATCGGCGCTTTATCAGCAATGGCTTTAGCCATTTCGAGAGCTTCGTCTATTAATTGATCCGGCTCCACGACTTTGTTGACAATACCCAGGGCCAGAGCTTCTTCGGCCTTAACTCTGCGGCCGGTGAAGATAAGCTCAGAGGCGACACCGGTTCCGCACAGCTTGGCTAGACGCTGCGTGCCACCGAAGCCTGGAGTAATACCCAAGCCGGTCTCAGGGAAGGCAAAACGGGCAGTAGTGGAAGCGAGGCGAATATCACAGGCCAAGGCCAGCTCAAAGCCACCACCCAGCGCGTAACCGTTTACGGCTGCTATCACGGGGCAGGGGATTTGGCGCAGAGCCTCGAAAACAGAGGAGCCAAAATGACCGAAGTTTTCCGCTTCACGAGAATTCAGGCCGGACATCTCGCCGATATCCGCGCCGGCAACGAAAGATTTTTCCCCCGCGCCGGTCACAATCAGGGCTCTTAAGTCTTCTTCCTCATGGAGCGCGCTGATGGCTTCCAGGAGGTCAGACAGTACCTCGGTATTTAAAGCGTTAAGGCCTTCGGGGCGGTTAATTTCGAGAATTGCGATGTTTTCGCTGAGATTTACATTAACAAAAGACATATCTTTACCTCTATAAAGGCCGGGGCAAATTACTTGCTCCGGCCTGACTTAGCCTGGTGGCTTGATTAGTATTTGTAGAAACCTTGCTTGGTTTTGCGGCCTAATTTTCCGGCACGCGTCATTTGCTTGAGTAAGGGGCTGGGACGGTATTTGGAATCGCCCGTTTCATGGTAGAGAACTTCCATGATATTAAGTACGATGTCCAGGCCAATCAAATCGCCCAAGGCCAGTGGACCCATGGGGTGGTTGGCGCCCAGCTGCATGGCTGTATCGATATCTTCGGGGGAAGCCACGCCGCGATCTACCAGGTCAATTGCTTCGTTGATCATGGGGATCAGGATACGGTTGACTACAAAACCGGGGGATTCATGTACCAGAACCGGAGTCTTGCCAATGGCGGTGGCGATCTCTTTAGCTTTTTCGACAGCTTCGTCCGAGGTATTGGCGCCACGGATGATCTCGATCAGCTTCATGACTGGCGCGGGGTTGAAGAAGTGGAAGCCCAGGAATTTGCTCTCATGGTCGTAGCCGTGCGCCATTTCGGTTACAGAAAGAGAAGATGTGTTACTGAGGAAGAGGCAGTCTGGTCCACAGATCTGGTCTAATTGACCGAAGAGCTCACGCTTTACAGACATTTCCTCGAAGATGGCTTCTAAGACTAAGTCAGCGTTCCTGGCGTCGTCAAGTTGGACGGTCTTGTGCAGGCGAGCCATGCTGGCATCGGCCTCTTCTTGTGTCATGCGGCCTTTTTCCACTTGGCGTTTGAGCTGCTTGTCTATGCGGTCATAGCCTCTATCCACGAATTCCTGCTTGATGTCATACATATAGACCTCGTGGCCGGTAACGGCAAAGGTCTGGATGATACCGGAGCCCATGGTTCCACATCCGGCGATGAATACTTGCATATTTTCCTCCTTGATTTTTTCTATAGCATTGTCTCTATTATAAGACAAGCCCAGGTTGCTTGCCTGGGCTTGAGTCACTTAAAGTTACTTTTGTAACAATTCTTGGCGGCGGGCCAGTTCTTCGACCATAAAACTCGCTACATCGTCAGCAAATTTACCTGGTCCGAAGCCGGCATCGCAGCCCAGCTCCTTGGCCAGCTCGTGACTGATGCGCGGGCCGCCGATCAAGAGTAGAAAGCGGTCGCGCAGGCCTTCTGCTTCCAGTAGCTCTACCAGGTTGCTGATGTTCTTAATGTGGATATCCTTCTGAGTCACGGTCTGAGAGATCAGAAGCACGTCTGCGTTTATTTCTACGGCCTTACGGATAAATTCCTCATTCTCTACCTGGCTGCCCATATTGAGGGCTTCCAGCATGTCATAGCGCTCCAGACCGTAATGGCCGGCATATCCTTTCATATTCATGATGGCGTCGATGCCTACGGTATGAGCGTCGGTTCCGGTAGAGGCGCCCAGTACGACCAGTTTGCGACCAAAGTGCTCACGGATAAAGTCGTTGGTCTCTTCCATGGACATGACGTTAACGTCCACAGCCTGGACCTTGATCTGGGTGTAATCGATTGCGGCCTCAAATGCGCCATAGCCGACAAAGAAGGTGTATTGTGGGTCCAGCGCCTGATGGCAGGTAATTGAAGGATTGCTGAGTCCCATGTGGGCGAGCACCTGCCTGGCGGCTTCTTCGCCGCGCTCATCGTCAGGTACGGGTAGGGTAAAGGAGACTTGCACCTTACCGTCATCCAAAGTGTCGCCGTAAGGGCGAATCTGGGTAAAGTCGATCTTACCTGGTTCGCCTTGATGCTTAGGTTGTTCCAAAGAATAGTTACTCACGCTACTGCTCCTTTCCTATTGCCGAGTAGCCTGACGCTTAGCCGCGTAGGCTTTGGCCTGCTCTTGTTCTTCTCGCGTCAACAGCTCAGGGAAGGGGTTTTGGTAGTGTTGATCTTTTAAGAAAACACCCTTCAATCCCTTGCCGCCATCAATCGGACGCTTGATACCGGCGAATTTACCGGCTTCCAGGGTGGCGAACATACCGTCCTGCTCAATACTCTTAAGCAGCTCCAGTGACTTTGACAGAACCTCTGCAGCCCTGGTCTCAGCAATACCGTTCGGCTTAAACTCAATGTCATCGCCGAGGTCTTTCATGGCGGTGGCGATGTACTGAGCGTTCTCCAAAGAGAGAGCACGGTCCGACATGAAGGGAGTGTGGATGGCTTCGGTCATCATACCCAAGAGATGGATTCTCTGGTGGGTAATGGTGGTGACCGCGTTGAAGAGAGCATCCTGAATATGACCCTTGAAGATGTTACCGGTCATGTACTTGGTAGGGGGCATATATTTTAAGGGAGCATAGGGGAAGATCTGCCTTGCCTGCTGGGCTTGAGCCAACTCGTAAAGGAAGGAGTTTTCCAAGGCCGGATCCATCTCGAAAGCGTGGCCCAGTCCCATGAGCTCCTCGGGCATGCCGGCTTCCAGCGCGAATTGCTCGTTGATGAACTGAGAAGCTAAGACAGTGTGCGCTTCTTCAAAGGCATCCGAGGTGGTCAGGTAGTTGTCTTCACCGGTGTTGATGATGATGCCGGCTGCGCCGTTTATCATACGAGAGAAGGCCTGGTCAATCAGGGTACGCTTCATGTTAATGTCGCGGAAAAGGATGCCGTAAAGAGCGTCATTGAGCATGACATCCAGGCGTTCAAAAGCGCCCATGACGGCTATTTCCGGCATACAGAGACCGGAGCAGTAGTTGCAGAGGCGGGTGTAATGACCAGTCTCTACGGCTACCTCGTCCAGAGCCTTACGCATGAGGCGGAAGTTCTCCTGGGTAGCCATGGTACCACCAAAGCCTTCGGTGGTTGGTCCGTAGGGCACGTAGTCCAGAAGCGATTGACCAGTGGTACGAATAACCGCGATGACGTCCGCTCCCTGACGGGCAGCGGCCTGAGCCTGGATTACGTCTTCATAGATATTGCCGGTGGCCACGATAACGTAGAGTAGAGCGCCGCTGGGATCGCCATATTCATTGAGCAGCGCATCTCGTTTGAGCCGATTGGCGCGGATTTTGCCTACGGATTTTTCGGCCTCATCTTGCAGCCAAAGTTGGACTTGGAAGTCGTCTACCGCGCCCAGATTATGCCAGTTCAATTCCTCATCGCGGACTCTTTCCGCTACTGCCTGAGCGGAGATGCCCTGGTCTATGGCGGCGCGGGCCAACCAGTAAGCAGTACCCTGCTCCAGTACGCCTGCATCTTTGAGGCTCTCTACGACCAGGTTGGGCAGAGGTACAGCTTGGTCGTTGATACCATCAATACCCAAGAGCCTGGCTATGGCGCGCTCTACCGTTTCGGTTGAGTAAGAAGCCAGTTCTTCGTTGGTTTCTACCGCGATATTGTGAGCGGCCGTTCTGGCGGCAGCTACTTTATCGAAGTCAATTTGCAATTTTGCCATCTATTTTTCCTCCATATACGCCTGACGCATGACCTCAATGTCGGCGCTGTCCATGCCCATCCACTCGGCTATGCGCAAAGCTTCAGCCGGGACCAGGCTTTTGCCGTCATTAGGCCTGAGTCGGTAATCCATTTTTCCCCTGATCCATTTAGCAGCAGCCAGGTCTTCTTTTTGGCGCTGCTCCGCCCAAATCTCTTCTGAGCCGGTAAGATCCGGCGCTTCTTGTCCCGCAGGGGAATTCTCCGGTAGCCGGGGCGGTTGGGCCTGTGCTGCCGCTTCCGCAGAGTCGGTAGCAGCCAGGCCGCGAATTTGATAAAAACGGATGCCCTTTGCGGGGCTGATCCGATAGTGGGTAGCTAAGAGCAGGAAAGAGTTGGTCCCGGTGTAGATCTGACAAAGACCGGTGACAATTGCTCTTGCCTCTTGAGGGTTGGTGCCGCGCGCCGGCTCGTCTAACACTACAAAACCCTTGTAATGGCGGATCAGGCGCAGTTGGTCGCGCATTTGCGCCGCTTCCATGCCAAAAGAGGAAAGACCCAGTGAGCCGTCACCGGAGTTATCTGTAGTGAAAGCAAAGAAGTCGAAGACTTCCAGCTCCAGATAGCTGCAATTGGGGTAGTAGCCCAGATGGACCAAAAGCAGCTGCAACAATATCGAGCGCAGTGCTACTGATTTACCACCCATATTGGCACCCGTGATGACCGTAGCTCCCGCTTCCATGCGAATATCCTGCGGGGTAAAGGCGTGGCCCTGAGCTGCCAGTTTGCGCGCGATCCAGGGCTCTTTGGCTCCCTCCAATTTTACGCCACCGCCGTTAGGCAGAAAACGGGGGCAAGGAGAAGACCAGCGCTCGCCTAGCTTTACTCTGGCCAGGCGAAAATCCAACATGGCCAGGGCCTGAAGATTGGCCCGCAAGGCCGGCAGATAGGTTGCGAATTCTTGTCCCAGGTCTCGTAAAACCCGGTTTTCAGCGGCCGCTTCCTGAGCAGCGACTTGGGCGCGCTCTTCTAAAAGTAAGTTTCTTTCTTCCGGCGCGGAGGCGAGAATTGCCTTTTCCAGGCGGCCTTTCTCATGGCGCAACTCGTCCAGGTCTTCGGCATAAGAAGAATAGACGTGGAAGCCATGTTGGTCGGAACCTTTGGGGTTTAGCAATTGCCAGGCAGCATCCAAATCCTGCAGCATAAGCCCGGCAGCCTGCCACAGCTCACGCTCGAAGGCCAATTGGCGTTCCAGGGACAAATAGCGCTTGAGTTCGAAGAATTCCGTAGCGTCCAGAGCCCGACCTTCAGCCAGTCCGGCCAGGGTCAGCCTGAGTGGGCGAAAGCGACGAAGAATATTTTCGGCGTCGCGTACGGCAACCGGATGGGAAGTAGCGAATTGGCGCAATTGCTCCAAGGTCGCAAATTCCCGCTCCAGATCTTCTCTGTCCCCAGAATGGTAGAAGTGCAGCTGATGTTGGAGCTGCCGCCCTTGAGGGGATAAGCAGGGGGCTTCCTCCAAGATCCGTCTTAGACCCAACAGATCTTTGTCTTGTTTACTAGCAAAAAACATATCTACACTCCTTCCTAAATCATGCTTCTTTCGAGTTTATGCCTGTCTACTGGCAGCAATATTTGCCGCTTGTTCTCAGCTTTCAGCTAGAGGCCTGACGTTCAGAGCAGGACCCAGGTCAAGCACCGGCAAGCTTAACTGGGCTTCTAATTCCCACAAGAGTGCCGGATCTGCCAAAAGATGGCCGTAGCGACCGCGGGGATTATAACTGATAAAGCGCACGTCCAGGGCATTCAAGGCGCAGAGCTCAATTTCTCTCACCCTCAAGCGCTCCAGACTGGCTGGAGAGAGAAAGAGTTTGGAACCATCCTCTACCACCAGTTTGGAACCGGCGGCTAAGTCCGTCCGCAAAAGGGCTTGGAGCAGACTGTCCGTCAAGGCTCCAGTCAAATAGACCAGATAGGTGTTGTCTGTGACCAGATCCAGCAGCAGGTTAGGCTGCCCCAATAATGTCTCCTGATAAAGAGCCAGGGCCGGTTCACCTCGGTTGAGGCTTAAAGCAGCCAGAGGCGCATCGCTTACCTGTTGCAGTTCTCGCAGCACAACCTTGACCAGGTCGCGGGTCTCAACCGAGACCGCGGGCACTCTTAAGAGTCCCAAAAGATGACGCGCCTTGCGCAGCAGTTCCTGAGGGTTATGGGCCTCACCGGCTGATAAAGCGTAGATCAGTCCATCTGTGAGATCGTTGGCGGCTGAGGATTGACGCGATAGCGCGCCATCCACAATGTAGAAGCTCTGGGGCTCTTCTTCACGCAAAACCTGCTCGCAGACGTTCAAATCCTGCGCGCGGGAAGGACCTACTAACTCCACAAAACCATCACTTAAGGCCTGAGCCAGTACGATCTCTCCCATGGCATCACGTACGCCGGTCAAGGCGCGAATGTCTAACAGCGCATCTGCGGCAGCCAGGGACTTTTGTCCGGTCAGGATATAACTGCCGGAACTGATGTAGATACGAGGCTTTTGACCGCCAGTCACAACGTCTTCGCCTTCGCCATCTCTACCAATAGAGGTAAGCGCCAGAGGCCGAGGATAATCGGTCTCTCTGGCGGCTTGGATCAAGTGGTTTAGGGTAGTAGTCTTGCCGGCGTTCTTTTCGCTGCCTATTATGGCCAGCGAGTCAGCCGAAAATAGACCGGCCAAGTCCAGAAGCTCTTGACCGGATATATTCTTACCCTCACAGCGGCCGAGGTAAGAGGAGGGATTTTGGCCTTCACTGGCCTCATACCTCCGACTCAATGTTTATTCCTCGCTGTCTTGGTGGGTCTTTTGGGCTCTTTCTTTACGGCTCAGGTTGCTGGGTTCTAAAGCCAGCGTTTTACCTGCCAGCAGAGAGCTGACACCGCCAAGAGGATAATCTTCCATATCTTCTGCCGTGATCGGCGCGTTCTCAGCATCGGGGTCAGGCTCGCTATAGGTGGTGATAACACCTTCATAGTTGCGCAGGATAACCTTGTGAGGTCCAGCAGAGATGAGATACTGCGGCATTACAGGAATCTTGCCGCCACCACCGGGGGCATCGATTACGTAAGTAGGTACACAGTAGCCGGAGGTGTGTCCGCGCAGGCCTTCAATGATCTCAATTCCCTTGGCTACCGGAGTGCGGAAGTGGGACAGGCCAAGAGAGAGGTCGCACTGGTAGATGTAATAGGGACGTACCCGGATGTAAGCCAGACCGTTGACCAGCTTGCGCTGGATAGCCACGCTGTCGTTTACACCCTTGAGCAGTACAGACTGGTTACCCAGAGGGACACCAACGTTAGCCAGCTTGGCGCAGGCTTCGCGAGATTCCGGAGTGATTTCCTGCGGATGGTTGAAGTGGGTGTTGAGCCAGAGCGGATGGTATTTGGCCAGCATCTGGCAGAGGTCATCGGTGATTCTCTGCGGCAGCACTACCGGGGCACGAGAGCCGATACGAATAATCTCTACGTGATCGATCTTACGCAGTTCGCTCAGGATGTACTCCAGGCGCTCGTCTGAAACCAAAAGCGCGTCACCGCCGGAAAGCAGCACATCACGAACTTCAGGAGTACGACGGATATAGTCGATGCAGGCATCGATCTCTTCTTTGCTTCTGCCACCATCGGTCTGGCCGGCCAGACGACGTCTGGTGCAGTGACGGCAGTACATGGAGCACATATCGGTAATAAGGAAGAGTACGCGGTCCGGGTAACGGTGAGTTAAGCCGGGAACCGGTGAGTCTGTATCTTCGGCCAGTGGATCAAATAGGTCTTCCGGGGCTCTTACGGACTCGTGGATGGTTGGCGCGGCTTGCAGGCGTACCGGATCCTGAGGATTAGTGGGATCGATCAGGGTCAGATAATAAGGTGTAATAGCCATGCGGAAAAGCTTTAAGGTCTCCGCGGCGCCCTCTTCTTCTTCCTGAGTCAAGGGGATATATTTTTTCAATTCTTCCAGGCTGCTGATACGGTTTCTAACCTGCCAGCCCCAATCGTTCCAGTCAGCGTCACTGACCTGGGGAAAGAGTTCCTGACGACGTGCCTGTCCTTTTACGTTGATATATTTTTCTTCACTTGTCATAGCTTTATTCCTTTCTCCTTTACTTTACGTATTCTTGCTCAAAGACCTCACGTAGGGCAGGGCTCTCACGTAAGAGGCTGAGGGTGATCTCGGCGTGGTCTTTGGTGTAGCCATTACCAATAACCATGGTGACATCTTTGCCTACACCTTCGGCGCCTAAAGCTGCGCGGGTGAAAGAAGTGGCCATACTAAAGAAGTAAACTATGCCGCCGTTTTTTACCGGCAAGATGGCGGACATCTCAGCGCCTTCTACGTTAACTACGCAGACGCAGAGGTCGTACTCTTTGCCGTTGTTGGCGGCCAGGGCCTTATCTAATACTTCTACCGCGTTGCGGGCGTCCGCGATGACGTAGTCATCTACAAAATGGTTATCTTCCAGGAATTTCTTGCCGCGTGCACCAGCTCCCTCTGGATTGATGAAATAGTCCAGACCTACTACACGTCCGGTAGGGCCAACGCGACGCTTGGCTTCGTAGCAGCAGAGCTTGCCGGACTTACCGCCCGAGCCCAGGATGAGCACGGAGTCACCCGGCTTTACGATCTTGGCGACCTGGGCGGGAGCGCCACAAACGTCAAGGGCTGCCAGAGCCAGGTTCTCATCCAAATCCTCAGGGAGTTTAGCGTAGATGCCGGATTCAAAGAGAATGGCCTGACCCTTGATCTCTACACGGTCTATCTCAGGGTAGATAGCGGTGATTTCTTCTATCTTTAAGGGAGTGAGTGAAAGCGATACCAGAGTAGCGATTTTGTCGCCTACCTTGAGGTCGCGATCTTTGAGCGCGGGTCCAATCTCAGCGATGGTGCCGATCAGCATGCCGCCAGAGCCAGTGACAGGATTTTGCATCTTGCCCCGCTCATTTACGATTTCCATTATGGCGGTCTTGAGTGCTTCCGGATCTTCCCTGCTGGCTTCCCAAAGTTGACGGAAGCTGGCGGAGTCGATATTGAGAGCGCTTACATCAATTAAGATCTCATTATCGTAGATCTCCATGTTGTTATCGATTTTTTTTGCGCCCTGGGGCAGGAGAGTCTCCCCACCCAGCACGCGGTGAGTGCCGTACTTATTTGCGATTCCTTTTGACATATTTTCCTCTTTCTTTTCTGCGCGGTTGGTTTTTCAGCCTTTTGTTTTGGCTTTTTCAGCCTTATG
>JAUNLW010000009.1:15524-52144 GCA_030532065.1 Eubacteriales bacterium
GTTTTCTCAAGCCTTATATTTTCTCCAGCCGAACAACTTTTCCTCTCAGCTAACACTTGTTTTATGGTCTAAGGCTTATTTCCTGGCCGGAAGAGACAAGATAGCTCTGGCTTCGTCCGGTGTGGCTACTTCGTAATTAAGCTCACGGATGATCCTGGCGGCCCTAGCTACCAGCTCACCGTTGGACTTGGCTAAGATGCCGCGGTCATACATGATATTGTCTTCAAAACCTACACGAACGTGCCCGCCCAAGAGGATGGCCATTGTAGTCATCGGCAGTTGGTGGCGACCTACGCCGGAGACAGTAAAAGTTGCATCTTCCGGAATGGATTCTGCCAGGAAAAGCAGGTCTCTGGGAGTAGCTGTCATGCCGCCGTTTACACCTAAGACAAAGTTGAAGTGCAGAGGTCCAACCAGATAGCCTTGCTTATACAGGCGAAGTGCCAAATCGACGTGGCCCTTCTCAAAGCATTCCAGTTCCGGCTTGATACCGCGTGCCTTCATCTTCTCGGCAAACTCTATCATCATGTTCTCGGTGTTAACAAAAATCTCGTCACCGCCGAAGTTTAAGGTTCCGCAGTCGAGCGTAGCCATTTCTGGATCAAGCTCAACGGGTTGCAGGCGCTCAGCAGCGCTCATACCGGTAGCACCACCAGTAGAAGGCTGGATAATTACGCCGGGGCAAGCTTCAGCAATTGCCGGGATGATTTCGGCAAAGCGCTCTTTGGATTGGGTAGGAGTGCCGTCATCGTCACGCACGTGCAAGTGGATCAGAGCCGCGCCGGCATCGTAAGCCGATTTAGCCTCACGTACAAAATCTTCTTTAGTGTAGGGTACGCCCGGGTTGTGTTCCTGAGTTACCTCCGCGCCAGAAATAGCAGCCGTAATGATTACTTTGTACATTATTACTACCGCCTATTTATTGTTGCGCTGTTTGTCCTTGGGGACGACACAGGTTCCGGAAGCCTGGCAAACCAGGATCGGCTCTTCTAAGACATCACAAGCAGAGTCGGAGATATCAGGGCGAGCCTGGATAACTTTATAAGCGGCAAAACGCATTTTGCGTGAGCTGTTGCCCTCAGAAACGATTTCGCCCTCGGCTTCAATGTAGTCGCCAGCATAAACAGGAGCCTTGAACTGCACGTCATCATAGGCGACAAAAAGACCCTCATCGCCGTCACGGCGGATCAGGAGCTCAGTGGCAATATCGCCAAACAGGCCCAGCATGCGCGCTCCGTCCACCAGGTTGCCACCGTAGTGGGCATCATGGTTGCTCATTCTCAAGCGTAAAGTTACTTTGGTCATTTTAATTCCTCCCTTAAATAAAAATAGCGCCACCTAGTCCCAGAGACTTAGATAGCGCTCCATGCCATAGCATGACAGTGAGTTGGGCCTTTTGCCCAACCACCAGAAAAAATGGCCCAGGGTAAAACCACTTTTCCTTCGGCAGAGGATACTTCACTCTGGGCGGCCAATCCCTGCCTTAAGCCCAGGTTACCAAGTCCTCCGCTCCTCTATTTTTGCCATATAAAAACTTTTATAGTGTCCCGTGCCACTGGCATAAGCGGCTGTTTAATTATAATTGAAGAGTTGGTCATTTCGCAAGATGTTAATGCTGTTTAGAAGGCTGTTGGTGGTTGAAATTTTTGATCAGGAATCGTTATAGTTCAAAATAGTTGTTACGTATACTTGAATTTACCCAGGCATACGCAACAACCTTTGTATAATTAAAGCTGTCTTCCACACTTTGTACAGTGAGGATTTTCTTTACGAAACGGTCGAATTCTAATTCCATATTTATTGCAATGAGGGCATCGTGATAGATGTAAAAATATTACTAAAGATGAAATGAGCATTCCTACGACAATGAATCGAACAAGGAGAGAACATCTTAAGACTACGCAGACGACCGGTAAAGAAACGCTTGTTATATAAAAGAAATATGCAAGAGTATATTTAGTTGTTATTTTCATGAAAAAAACACTTCGCTCCATTTTTCATTTCTATTTAATTGAATTAGATCGACTCAGTTGAATTATTTAGGTGATACGATTTCTCTAACCTAAAACTTGAAATAACCAAGGTTATAGTTCTTAACTACTCCCATGATGAGCTATTGTTGCCATCTGCATCACAATAGATAGTACATTTAAAGTTAATACTGTAGATTCCAGTAGGAAGTGTACCTGCAAATGAGATTCTTACCCAAGAATTGTATCGATTTGGGCCAAAAACGTTTTCAATATTTTTTACACCATTTACACTACTTGTTCCGTTTGCCTGAAGTGGTTTTGATAGAACACCATCTGTGTCGAACTCACCTACTGCTTTAAGGGTTGCAATAACTATCCCAAAAGTATTCTTTATTTCACATTTAGAGGTGAGCTTTCTTTTTTTGCTTGTACTTGATAGGAGTCTTTCATCATTATCTTCCTCGGCATAGAGCGAAAATGATATTGTGTAGCCATTGACCAACGTAATGTTTTTTACTACTGACTCTTTATTAGCTGGAAGGTATAAATCAAACTGATTTATAGACTCTTTAACTATTTTGTCAAACTTTGTACTGGAATTGATATCAGATAATATTTCACTATTTTCTGCAAAAACTTGAGCAGGTAAAAATAGGGATAGTATGAACATTACTAAAATTAAAGTGCATAGATTTTTTTTCATTTTGAATCCTCACTTATGCTCTCACTACGAATATCTGAGCATGTTTCTTCAACGTTCGGGGAAATTCGTATTTCAGTTGGGCGGAAATGCACTCTTTCAAATACATAAATTAAGGATATGGCTATAATTGCTATTAAAAGCCATTTTTTCAATTTTTGTTCTTGTTCTTTCCTCCTTTCTAACTCCCTTTCTAACTCCCTTGCATAAAACGCATTAAGTCTTGCTAATTCCTTTACAATCTCTGTATCAGAAGGTTCGTTGTTTTCTTCGTCATCCGCAATAAATTCTTTACCTAGCAACGTAGATGTTGAGACTTCAAATACTTGACTCATTTCTTCAAGTACTCTTGCGTCGGGAACACTAATGCCACGCTCCCAATTTGAAACGGTTTGCCTTGACACATTTAATATTTCAGCCAACTCGGCTTGTGAAAGTTTCTTGTTCTTTCTGGCTTGTTGGATGTTAACGTTTAGCATATGTTTTATGTTGAGATCATCCACAGGAATCGCCTCCTATTATCATTCGAACATATTTTATATTGATTCTCTCAAGATTAAAACCAAAAATATTTGTCATTCCGATAATTCTTGACAAACTTTTTTGTAAATTGACAATTATTTAGATTTCTGCTCAGAAATCGCCGCTTTGTCATGGCTGTAATCCATTATTCTAGGAGTCAATTTGGAATGCATTAGATATACAAACTCTTCTCCAAAAAGACAGGTAGTGGAGTTGGTCATTTCGCAAGTTGTTAAGGCTGTTTAGAAGGCTGTTGACTGCGAGTGAGCCTTAGTAAATCGCTGGTTTGCGTTTCCGCTACAAATCTGCAGATAATGGGTGAGCTTAGCGGTCGTGGAACACCATCTAGATTCGACTTTTCAGTTTCTACTGCAAATCTGCAGATAATGGGTGGAAAAATCACCCATTACTTGCAAGTTCTACGGGGAATCTAGGATTTCCCATCTATCTTGGCCTTCAAAGCCAGCTTTGCCCCGTTGGTAGCACCCATTATCTGCAAATTTTACGGGAGATCTCAGAACTCGGATCTAGAAGGGCCGTTCAAGACCGTTTCAAGCAGTAACGCATCACCCACAACTTGCAAAATTTACGTAGGATCCGAGAAGTCAGAAATATAAGGTTAGATCAGACCAACCCAGCCACCCAAAACTTGCAAATTTTACGGGAAATCTCGGATCTCAGATTATAAGGCAGAATAATCACCTGAGATCTAATTCTGCCGCGGCAGAGGACGCGGTCAGGCGGCAGAGCTATAGCTCTTACTCCTCCGCGGGCTTATCTAAGATAGGCATAACTGGTGGAGGCGACATAGGGAAGCGGCGGGCGGGATGGAGCGTATATTTGTCTTCGGAGATAACTTGCAAAATGGTGTCCAGCACGACTTGGTCATAGACTGCCGCGCCTTCGGGTACGGGATGGGTGCCGTCCAGGTAGAAGTAGCCAGGGACGTGCTTGGCTGCTGAGTACCAATCGGCAACGTAGACGTTGCTGTATTTTTCGGCAGCGGCGGCGAATTTGTTGTTATTAGGTTGTTCCCAGGAAGCAGCTACTACCAGGTTTACGAAAATCAAAGGCCGGTCGCCAGCCAGCTTTATATACTGCTCCAGATCTGCTTCGTCTAAGTGACCGTTATTAGCGAGAGAGATAACTAGGATATCGGCCTTACGTCCATCTGCTTCGAAGGATTCTAAAAGTGGGAGGCCATTGGCGAATTTACGGGCGGCAGCCGCGTCGATATAAACACGGGGAATATAAGTGCGAATGCCTTTCATGGCCATAGCCAGAACAGAGTCGCCGATGATCACCAGGTTTAGTCGATCCAAGGTGCGGCAGGCTCCCGGAGAGTAGCCGAAGGGATTGTTGTCGCTTATATATTGAGATCCCTTGAGTAAAAGATCTCCAGGCAATCCAGACTCTAGCACGCTTGTTTCAGTCGCATCGCTGCCAGCTGCTTTCTGGGCGGTAGTTTCAGCTGTTTCAGCCGCTGCCAGAGAAGCTTGACTGGAGGCGTCTTCTTCACGTTGAGCCGCTGCGCGAGAAGCATCACTGGAGGCGTCTTCTTCACTTTGAGCCGCTGCCAGAGAAGCTTGAATAGAGGCGTTTTCTTCAAGCGCCTGGCGGATGGCTTCGTTATCTAGTTTGGGCGCTGCAGGCTCTTTACGAGCAGGGATGATCAGCATGGTAAATAAACTCAAAACAAGTACAGCGCTTAGGAGAGCTTGAGCTTTCTCGGACAATGTTTTTGTGCTGAAGAGCCGATAGCTGATTTCAGAGAGTGCCAGGACGAAGGTAAGCTGGATCAGGAGTCGTGGCCAGAATGACAGCGTGGAAAAGCGAAGCGCGGTCTCTACCAGCACCATGATGGCGTACTGCCAGAGGTAGATGTAATAGCTACGACTGGCGAGGTAGCGGAAGACTTTGCTTTCCATAAAACCCATGCCCGGCACCGGCTTTACACCGGAGAGCCAGATAAAGGCTGCGATCAAGAGTCCATAGAGATAAAATCCGCCACGATACAGGAAGGCGGAGTTAGCCTCAAAGATAAAAAAGGCCGCTACGGAAAGCAGCAGGCAGAGCCAGGCCAGGAGTGTACGCAGGGGAAGTGACAAGCTAAGCGTTGCGTGACGAGCAGCAGGTTGACCACTGGCCATGTAATAGGCCTCGCGCATCTCCTTGCCGGAGGCCCAAAGACAGAGGGAGGCTCCGCTGAGAAAGGCATTGGCCCGCATGAAGCTGTTGTAATAATAGGGCGTGGGGTCCGCGGCTGGATTGTAGCTGAGGCCCATATAAAGAGCGGAGATGAAGCCCAGGATACCGAGCAGGGCAGCGGACAATTCACGACCGTAGGGACGATGCTTACGCGGTAAATTATCCACAAGCCTCGACAAGCACCAATAGAGCAAGGGGTAGACGAGATAGTACTGCATCTCCAAAGACATGGCCCAGAGATGGACTAAAGGATCGTAAGATCCGTGGCGGGCAAAGTAGGAGCGGTCTTTCCAGATCTCGGCCAGGTTATGCCAACCTAAGACTGCTGATGGCGCAGAACTGCGGAAGAAACCTTCCACTTCTGGCAGCCAGATAGCAGCGACCAGTCCGACCAGAACCAGCATGAAGAGTAAGGGTGGCCAGAGTTTGCGGATCTTTTTGCCATAGTAAGCGGCATAGTTAGGCCGAGGATTTACCGTAAATGAGCGAGTAGTGTAGTAGCCGGCCAAAACTAAAAAAATGACAACGCCTAGAAAACCGGCCGGCACTGTTTCCGGGCTGATGTGGAAGGCAGCTACGCCAAGCATGGCCAGTACACGTAGGCCATCCGAGCCGCTGTGACGGCATGGCTTTCTATGGCCAGGATGCCTACTGTATTGCGAGCGGACCGGCTTCTGACGGCCGATCTGTCTTGCAGCCCAAGACTGATGAGTCCGCTGCGCGTAAGTCTGCCCTTCAGCTCGCGAGCGGCGTGAGGGGTACGAAAAACGCGAGCGCAGCTGGTTTTGCTGCTCGCTAGTTTGCGAGTGGGGCGGTCGGGTGTTTCCATTAGGCAGTCCCACATACCGCCTTTGTTGCTCGCTAATTCGCGGGTGGTGCGGTCGGGGCATAATCATCACCCGTTACAGTGTCGGCGGTCGGGGCATACTCATCACCCGTTATAGTATCGGCGGTCGGCGCTTCAGCCTCACTCGGAGCAGCCGTAGGAGCATACTGTTGGCCTTGGGTAGGCGGTGCGGGAGTAGCTGAAGGCTGATTGGGCTGATTGCTTGGAGCAGCAGGCTCTTCCTGATTGCCATTTCCTTCGGGAGCGGATCCGGGTTCTGAATCCGGATCTGGAGCAGCGTTGTTTGTGGGTGCAGTAACCGGGGGTGAAGGCGGGAAGTGGATAGGCGGATTGAGTGTGTACTTGCCTTCCGAAATCACCTGTAAGACCGTCTCCAAGATGACCTGGTCATAGACATCGGCACCTAAGGGTACAGGGTGCGTAGCATCTTGGTAGAAGTATTCGGGTACGTTTTTGGCCCGGGAGTACCAGTCGGCCACAAAGACGTTGCTGTATTTTTGCGCGGCAGCGGCCAGCTTGTTGTTATTGGGCTGCTCCCAGCTACCGGGAACGACTGTGTTAACGAAGATGATGGGGCGATCATCGGCCAGCTTGGCGAAGTAATCAATGTCTCCCTCCTGAATATCACCATTGGTGGAAAGGGCAATGACGATAATATCGCCACGGATGCCGGAGGCGTCCAGTGTTTCCACAATGGAGGGACCCTGGAAGAAATGACGTGAGACAGCGGCATCAATATAGACCCGCGGCACATAAGCTCGGATGCCATTCATCGCCATAGCCATAACCGAGTCGCCCACGATTACCAGATTGAGTCGATCCAGGACCTCGCAGGCGCTCTTAGAATAACCATAAGGATTATCCTCGGTTGCTATTTCCAGATTTTTTTCCAGCAGATCTTCTGTTGCCGAAGGCAGAGGAGTAGTGGTTTCCGTAGCCATATTGCTCTCCTCTGGCTTAGATTCTTTTTCAGGCTCAGCCTCCTCGGCAGCCGCAAGAGAAGCCTGGACAGATTCATTTTCGCGAATGGCTTCTAAGACGGCGTCACCCTGAAGACTAGGCGCATCTGGTTGTACCTGCGGGGGTAAGATTAGCAAAGTGAAAAGAATTAGCGCTAAAACAGCGGAGAAATAGGCTTTGACACCTTGACGCAGTCCCTTGCGATCGAAAATGCGATAGCTGAGTTCTGACATCATCAGAACCAATACGATCTGGATGGCCAGGCGAGGCCAGAAAGACAGGGTAGAGAAACGCAGGCCGGCTTCCAGGAGCACCATAATGGAATACTGCCAGAGGTAGATATGGTAGCTTCGACTGGCCAGGTAGCGGAAAACACCGGTATCCAGAAAGCCCATGCCGGCGACTGGCTTAATACCACCCAGCAGGATAAAGGCCGTGGCGATAAAGCTGTAAAGCCAGAAACCGCCGCGGTAGAGGAAGGCTGAAGAAGCGTCGAAGATAAAGAATGCGCCAATGAGTAGGACCAGGCAGATCCAGGTCAATATGGCGCGCAGCCATTTAGGCATACGAAAGCTTTGCTCTTTCTCCATACGACCGGCAGCGATTAAGAAACTGACCCGCATCTGCCGACCGGCGGCGATCAGGCAGCAGGCGGCCCCCAAAAGGAAAGCGTTGGAACGCATAAAGGAGTTGTAGTAGTAGGGAGTGGGATCACCAGCCGGATCAAAGCTGAAGGCTTGGTACATGGTGGCCACAATACTGAGCGCTAACAGGATAAAACCGGCTATTTCCCGGCCGTAAAGACGCAGTTTGCGGGGTAAGTTATCCGCCATCTTAGATAAGAGCAGGTAAAGCAAGGGGAAAAGCAGGTAATACTGCATTTCCAAAGACATGGCCCAGAGATGGACCAGCGGATCAAAGGAACCGTGACGGGCAAAGTAGGAGCGATCCTTAAATACCTCAGCAATATTGTGCCAACCCAAAGCCGCGGAGGGTGCGGATTCACGGAAAAAGCCGAAGACCTCCGGCAAGAGGAAGGCGGAGAAGAGGCCAACCAGGACCATGACGAAGAGCAGGGGAGGCCAAAGTTTAGTGATCTTCTTGCCGTAGTAAGGACCCAAACGCAAGTTAGGCCTGACGGTAAAGGACCTGGTGGTATAATAACCGGCTAAAACCAGGAAAATGACCACGCCCAGGAAACCGGCGGGAACGGCATCAGGACGGATATGGAAAGCGGCCACGCCCAACATGGCAATGACCCGCAGACCGTCGGAACCGCTATGACGCCTGCGCGCAGGCGCGGTATCCGGCCTATAGTTATTAGTTTGCATTTCTCTAGACATGTTTTGTATTTTAGCATGCCTGACCTGGTCAGCGACTGTTGCTTTTAGAAAAAAGACCCGGGCCAAAGGCTACGGGTCTTGTGTAAGTCTGTTTTGGCAGGCTAAACTGCCTCTAACGCTGGTAAATTATTTAGCTTAGGCTTCTGCTTTCCAAACGCCGTGTTTGTTGCAGTACTCATAAACTACTACCGGGCCATCAGCGATTTCGAAATCAGCTACAGGCTTTTCGCCGGGGTTGAGTTTTTGTACTTGGATATTATCGCCTTGTTGGGCTACGATGGCTACGATCCAGTGATCAGCTTCCATAGGATGCTCTACAGAGCCGACTTGGACGTGCAGTTTGTTGCCATTACGGGTCAGTTCGGGTACATGTTTTTCTTGAGCAGCGTCAGTAGTACCGGCTTTCATTTCCATCATGTCTTCACCGCAGCATACAGGGTTTACACCACCATCATGGAGTACGAGGAAGAAGTTGCCGCAGTGGGCGCATTTGTAAAATTTAAGTTCTTGCATTGCTAGTTCTCCTTTCGCGTCAGTCTAGCTGACAAGCATTATCTGCTTCTGACATATTTATTTTAGCGATTCAATAAGTTGAGGGCAAACTTTTATCCATTGCGTACCGGGCGATACGAACCAGCCTTCAGAACTTTGGACAAAGCCCAGGCAAAGATATACCAGGCAAATATATAAATGATTTGGATGATGAGGTTGTCTTCTACTACGATGGGTGCTGAGGGATAAGTAGTTACCATTTTATACTGAACGTCAAGCCGCCAGTGGTTGCATAAATTTATACTGAACGTCAATCCCCCAGAGCTTGCACAAAGTACCTGGCCCTTTTGTACTGAACGTCAATCCCCAGCGCTTGCACAAAGCACCTGACCCATTTTGTAATGAACGCCAAGCCCCCAGCGCTTGCACAAAGCACCTGGCCCTTTTTCGCGCTTTACTTGGCAATTGCCCTGCACTTATCTATTTTAGCGATTAAAGCCATAGCAAAGACTGAAGTCCATCTGCCTTAATCTTTCCTAAAATGTTAAGTATTCGGCATTAGTAGACTTTTTCGCGAAACAATATAGGGGGGCAAATTTGTCAGCTAAACAAACAACTACTCTACAGCAAGACAGCCTGGGCGCTCAGACTGATTGGCTGGCTGGTGCCAGTCTGAGTCGGCAGGAACTTGCGGAGCTGGAAGAAAAAAGGAAAACTCCCCGCCAACTGGCCTGGGATTATTTCCTGATCTTTTCACCGCTACTTTGTGGTCTGGCGGCTATTTTAGAATACCGGCTGGTGCCGGATGCCTTCAGTAACGATAATCCGATGACTTATTTTTACCTTCTGGTTATCATGCTCGTAATTTATGGCCTGAAGCTGGCCTGGGCCTTTTTCCAACGTTCTCGCAATAAGCGTCAGGCTTATCAGGACCTCTTGTATTTAGCGCCCAGAAAGGCGGTGCTTTTTCTTCTGCTGTTAGCCTATGACGTGCTGACCCTAAAAACCGGTATTTTGACTCAGCCTTTTATTCCTCCGATCAATCAGATAATGAATATTGCCTGGATCGACCGCGAGATGATTATCCTTAGCTCCTTACATACGCTGCGCCTGCTCATGTTGGGTTATGTTATCGGCGTAGCGCTGGGCCTGGTTACTGGTATTTTCTGTGGTTACAGTCCCAGATTCCGCTATTGGCTGGATCCGGTGATCAAGTTCCTCGGCCCCATTCCTACCTCAACCTGGATTCCGATCATCATGGTTATTACCAGCAATCTCTTTGGCGGCTCGGTCTTTATCATTGCTCTGGGTGTATGGTTTGCTGTGACTGTAGCCACCATGACCGGCATCTCCAATGTAGATAAGTCGTATTTCGATGTAGCGCGCACTTTAGGCGCCAAGGAAAGCCAGCTGGTTTTCCGCGTAGCCATCCCCTCCGCCATGCCTAATATCCTGCAGGGTATGACACAAGGCATGTCTTCTGCCTGTACCGCAATCATGATCGCGGAGATGATGGGTGTTAAAGCCGGTTTGGGTTGGTATATCACTTGGGCGAAAGCCTGGGCGGCATACGACAAAATGTTTGCATCTCTCTTTGTCATCTCGCTGATATTTACAGCGGTAACCAAGCTCCTGCAAGCCTTCAAGAATTATGTCCTCCGCTGGCAGGAAGGAGGAGTAGCCTAATGAAAAAGAGCCATTTAGTTCTCGAGCAGGTCTCTAAGTCCTTTCCTCGCGTAGAAACCGATGGAGTAACCCATGCGGTAACTAATATTAATTTGAGCGTCCACGATGGCGAATTTGTCTGCCTGGTCGGACCTTCCGGCTGCGGTAAATCTACGATTTTACGAATGGTCGCGGGATTGATACCGCCAACTCTGGGCAAGATAACGCTTAACGGGCAGGATATTAACGGGCCTTCTGACGAGTGTGGCATGGTCTTCCAAAAGCCGACGCTCTTTCCCTGGCTGACCGTGGAAAACAATATTAACTTCAGCTTTCGTATGGACGGCACTTTAGACCAACACCACGCCGAGGTGGAGCGGATTCTCAAGATGATTGGCTTAGAGGAATTCCGTACAGATTATCCCGGCCAGTTATCCGGCGGTATGGCGCAAAGAGTGGCCCTGGCCAGATCTCTGATCACTGAGCCACGCATCTTACTCCTGGACGAGCCTTTGGGCGCCTTAGATGCTTTTACCAGGATGAATATGCAGGACGAGATCTTAAATATCTGGCAGCAGAACCGCAATCTTTTCATGATGGTAACCCACGACGTAGACGAGGCCGTTTACATGAGCACCCGCATCCTGGTGATGGAGCCGTCTCCCGGTCGGATCAAAGAAGACATTGTCATAGATCTGCCCTATCCCCGCAAAAGAAGCAGCGAGGAATTTACGGATTGTCGTAGCCAGATTCTGGCTGCCTTGGATTTCTAATTGGGATAAAGCGCTTTAGCGCATCCAGATAGTGACCGCGCTCTTTCAGCCTTAGTGAGGCTGTAGTTGGCCGGTTCAAAGTTTTTGAAAGGAATAGAGAGGAATCAAAAGATGAAAAAGACTCTGAGTTTTATCTTGACCCTGTCCCTGTGCTTTACTTTAGCAGCTTGTGGCAATGATACGAACAAACCTGCTAAAGAAGAAGAGACCACACTGGCAAAAGAAGAAGTCACGGAAGCTCCGAAGAAGACCGAAGCAGAAGCCACCACCGAGGCTTCGACTGAGACAGAAGCTGAGGCTGAAGCTGAAGAAGAAACCAGTGACAAAGAAGCTGCTGTCGATGACAAAAAAGAAACGGCCGCGGATAAGTACCAGCTTAAAGACGGCATCGTGCGCGAGGCTTCCATTGATGACTACAACTTTGAACTGACTGAAGAAGAGCAGAAGGCTATGGAAAAAGAGCCCATGTATGGTAAGGCCATCCACTACTGGATCGCTGACGGCTGCACTTCCGGCCCTGCAGTCGCTGACTTGCTTGGCTATTATGAAGATGCCGGCCTCAAGGCAGAAGGTGTTCGCGGAAATTCCTATACCGAAGCACTGGGTACGCGCGCCACCGATGTAGCGGTAGGCCACATTGCCACCATGTTGGTACCCTGCACTAACGGTGTTAAGCTTACCTTTACCGGTGCTGCTCACGTAGGCTGCAAAAGTCTTTATGTTCTGGCAGATAGCGATTATCAATCAACTTCAGACCTCAAAGGTAAAGTTATTTCCACACCTAATGGTATCGGCGCTTCCGACTACAACATCACCTGCATGATGTTTGATGCTGACGGTATCAACCCTTTGACCGAAGTTGAGCTGACCCCGGTAGAAACTTCCGCCTGTGTAGCCGCTATGGAACGCGGTGAGATCGCGGCCGCGCTGCTTTCTGATACTTTTGCCTATCACATGGTACAAGACGGCAAGCTTCGTGTCGTGCGTTCTCTGACCTGGGATGAGGACTTCCAAAAATTACCCTGCTGCATCGTCGCCATGAGCGAGGAATTCGTAGAAGAGAATCCGGTGCACGCCAAACTGGTAACCGAATGTGTCAAGAAAGCTCATTGCTGGATGAGAGAAAATCCGGAAGAAGCCACTCAGCTCCTTATTGATGAAGGCCTCAACTCTGAAGATTTCGATATGAACGTTGAGCTCAACCAGAGCCTGCATTTCGGCCTGACTGATGAGTTCGGTTTAGAAGGCCTCAAGCATATAGCGAATAAGTACATCAAATTAGGTCTTATCACCTCCACAGATAATCTTGACGAAGTTATTGACAAGGCTTGGACCGACGTTGATGACGCTAAATAGAAAGGAATGTAACCTTGCAAAAGAAACTCAGTCCCTATATTAGTTTAGTAGCCGCCATACTTCTGGCTGTAGGACCTTGGACCTTCTTCCCGGTATGCCCGGTAGGAGAAAAAGTGATGAAATGCTACTGGGCCGCCAAAGCCATTATCCCGCTGGCAGTGATCCTGGCTGTGGTCTCCTTGCTGCAAATCTTCAGTAAAGAAGCGGAGGCTTTCCGCAAACTGGCTTTGGTGGGCAGTGTAACTGCTCTGATGCCCCTTAGCATTACCAGTTTCCTGATTGGTGGTTGCATGAAGTTAGATATGAGCTGCAATGTGAAGGCTTTTCCCGCGATCAATGTAATAAGCCTGATAGCTGTGGCAGTTCAGATCTGGGCCATTTTTTACCGGCCTAAAAATAAGGCTTAGTCAAGCATGAGCCAAACACGCGCGCCAATTTTGCGTTTGGCCAAAGAAAACCTTAAGCGTAGACCGGTCCGTAGCTGGTCTATGCTTTTTCTGGTTTTTGTCTTGGCTTTTGCGCTGTTTGCCACCACCGTCCTGGACGACAGCTTCAAAGGTAGTTTGGATACTACTCTGGCCCGCCTGGGCGCGGATGTTATTGTGGTGCCGGAGGACTACGATCAGGAGCTTGCGGATTCGCTGTTCCTGGGCAGCCTCTCAGATTTCCATTTTGAGCGGAGTTGGCTGAGCAAGCTGGACGAAATAGAAGGTATTGAAACCTATACAACGCAAACTTATATTGCCACCCTGGCAGCAGACTGCTGCTCGGCGGCGACTCAGCTTATCGTCTTTGACCCGGAAACCGACTTTATCATCAAGCCTTGGCTGGAAGAAGAAGGGCTGCCCTTGCCCGGACCGGGGGAGTTCTACGCTGGTTGGCAGATCCTACCTGCCGAGACCGGTAAGATAACCTTTTTTGGACAGGACTACCGCGTGGTCGGAAAACTGGAAAAGAGCAATACAGCCTTTGACACTTGTCTCTTCATGACCCAGGATACGGCTCAGATGATCATGGATTCTCCAGCCTACAGCGCTGCCTTCGGCAAGCCGCAGGCAAGAGCGGAGGAACTGGTTTCCTCGGTGATGATTCGCGCCAAAGCTGGCGCAGACCCCAAGGCTATAGCCCGCAAGATCAATTTTGGCATCAAGGATTCGCCGCTCAGGGCCTACCCGACTCTGGATGTTTTCCAGACTTTTGAGGTAGCTGCTAAGGCGATGAACGGTTATTCTCAATCACTGATGATCATAATTTTGCTCGTAGTGATCCTGGCTTTGACCACCATCTTTACCTTGACGATAAATGAGCGGACGTGTGAGTTCGGGCTTTTGGCCAGTCTGGGGGTGCCGCGCAGGCGTCTGGGAGCCGTGATTTGTGTAGAAGCCTGCCTGCTTGGCCTAGGTGGTGGCCTGCTGGCCGCGCTACTGGGAGTGATTCTCCTGGCCTTCTTCAAAATGCCCTTGCAACTGGCCTTAGATTTGCCTCGCATAGCCAGTGACCCACTCTATCTTATGGGTGTGAGCGGCAAGAGCCTGGGACTCGCCTTGTTGGTCGCTTTTTTAGCTTCTTTGTATTCGGCCTGGCGGATAGCCGCCGCAGAGCCGGCAGAACTAATCAAGGGGGCTGAATTATGATCTTAGAATGTCACAACTTGACTCGTACCTTCCGCCGTCAAGGCCAGGATTTTGCTGCTGTCAAAGCGGTAGACATTAGCCTTAGCCCCGGAGAGTTTGCCGTGATTACAGGACCCTCCGGCTGCGGCAAATCGACGCTTTTTAATCTCTTGACCGGGTTGTTGTCGCCCACTTCCGGTCAAATCCTGCTAAATGGTCAGGATTTGTCCACGTACAGGCAAAAGCAGTGGGAACAGATACGCGCCCAAGAGATAGCCTATATTTTGCAGGGCCATAATTTGCTGGATAATCTGACCGTGCGGGACAACATTTGCCTGCCCAAGCGCCTGGTCGGCCTGGGGGGAGACCTAAACAGTAAGGCTCATAGCTTGTTAGCGGAATTCGGCTTAGCTCAGATGGCTGAGGAGTATCCGGCCAATCTTTCTTTCGGTGAGCGACGCCGCGTAGCAATTGCCAGAGCTTTTGTCGGCCAACCACAATTGGTACTGGCGGATGAGCCAACCAGTGATCTGGATCCGGTCAATGCTCGTCTGGTCATGGATTTTTTCCAGCGTCGGGCCCAAGAAGGTCAGACTATTCTCATCTCCAGCCACAAGCTGGAGATTCTGGCACCTGAACTAACCCACTACAAGATGACGGCAGGCGAACTTGAGCTTGTTACTAGCCAAAACTAGTTTCACTAAAACAATAGATTTCAGATACAGAAAGAAGAATCAACCATGCCCTTACTACAACAAACCAGCTTACAACTTCCCGCCAATTTCGAGACCTACGCCGAAGGCAAGCAAAAGGGTTTCCTGCGCATGAAAGAGCTGAAAGAGCAAGGCCGACAGGTGGTCGGTGTTTTCTGTTCCTTTGTGCCTTTAGAGATTATCCATGCGGCCGGCCTGATACCGGTTGGCCTCTGTTCCTTCTCTGAGGAATCCATCCCGGCCGGTGAGCGCGACTTGCCCCGTAACCTCTGCCCTTTAATTAAGGCTTCCTATGGCTATGCGGTATCTGACACCTGCCCCTATTTCTACTTCTCCGACCTGATCGTGGGTGAGACCACCTGTGACGGTAAGCGCAAGATGTTTGAGCTGATGAATGAGATCAAGCCGACATATGTCATGCAGCTGCCCCACCAGAGAAGTGAAGTGGCGTTGCAGGTCTGGCGCGATGAGATCATACGACTCAAGGAAAAACTGGAAGATTTCTTTGACGTTACCATTGCCGAGGATGATATCCTCCAGGCGATCAGCGACAAGAACCGTGAGCGCAAGGCTGTCTTGTCTTATCTGGAACTGGGTAAGAACAAGCCTTCACCCATCTCCGGTTATGAGATGGGTACCCGCCTGGACGCAGGTGCTTTCTCCTTTGATATTGAAGAGCGCATCCACAGCATGGAAACCAGAGTGGCAGAAATCATGGAAGAGTATGAGCAAAACAAGGACCAGCTGGATCCGGAGCGTCCGCGCGTAATTATCACCGGCTGCCCCAACGCCGGCGTTCGCGACAAGGTTATCCGCCGCGTAGAAGAGCTGGGCGCGGATGTAGTTGGCTTTGATGCCTGCAACGGTACCCGCGAGAAAGTAGAGTTGGTGGATGAGAATGAGCCGGATGTCTATCTGGCCCTGGCTAAGAAATACCTGGATATCAATTGCTCTGTCATGTCGCCCAACCCCAGCCGTATCGAATACTTGTCCAACATGATCGACGAATACCAGGCCGATGGCGTAATTGAAGTCATCCTGCAAGCCTGCCATACCTTTAATATCGAATCACACTTTGTGCGTCGCATGGTCAACGAGAAAGGCAAGGCCTATCTTGGTATTGAGACCGACTATTCCACCTCGGACTCTGGTCAGATTTCTACCCGCCTGGCCGCCTTTGTGGAAACTATGAGTTTTTAAGACTAAATAATAACGAAGATCGGTAAGCGGCGGCTCCTTATGGGCCGCCGCTCCTGCTATAATCAACGCGAGAAGGGAAATTTGAACAGTGACAGCTAAAAATCCAAGTGCTTGCCGCAATTTTATCGGTATAGATATAGGTTCAACCGCTACCAAAGTAGTAGTTCTGGACGACCACGAAATACGGGAGACCATGGTCCTGCCTACAGGCTGGTCCAGTGTGGAAGTGGCCGAAGAGGTACGTGAACGTCTGGAAGCGCTTGACTATTTGATCCCCGATTCTTACGTGGTTGCGACCGGTTACGGCCGGGTAGCTGTCGATTTTGCTGACCGTACCATCACCGAGATCACCTGCCATGGCCGGGGAGGCTATGAACTCATGGGATCGGACGGCACCATGATCGATATCGGTGGCCAGGACACTAAGACTATCACGGTAGAGAATGGCCTGCCCAAGAGCTTCTTGATGAACGACAAGTGCTCGGCGGGTACGGGTAAGTTTTTGGAGATCATGGCTAACCGCCTGGGCGTGACCTTGCCGGAACTGTTTGATCTGGCGGCCAGAGGTCAGGTCTTGCCGATCTCAGCCATGTGCACGGTCTTTGCCGAGAGCGAAGTAATTAGCCATATCGGTAACGGCGAAAAGCGGGAAGACATCGCTGCCGGCGTGGTAGACTCCGTCATAAGGCGAGTTGCAGGCCTGGCTTTGCGTCACGGCCTGGAAGGCCAGAAAGTTTTCCTGACAGGTGGCCTTTCCAGTTCACCCTACATCGTGGAGTCGCTCTCACGTGTGCTGGAAATGCCGGTGCATACTCATCCCACCCTGGGACGTTATGCGGGCGCCTTAGGAGCAGCCCTCCTGGGTCGACAAAAAATATTAAAAAGACGAGGATAAGTTTTGATTTATGTCTGCTGACCATTTGCTGTTAGGAGCCCAAGGAGGTGGTGTCGCTTACGTGACCGGACATCGCCATCCCGACACGGATTCCATCGTTTCTGCCATCGCTTACGCGCATCTGCGCCAAAAGCAGGGGGCCAACATCGTGCCTTGCGCTCTGGGCAAGCCCACGCCTGAGACCGCCTATCTTTTAAAAAAATTCGACCAACGGTCGCCCCTCCTGATCACGGATGCGCGCACGCAGATCGATGAGACTGATTTGGACGACTCCAATGGTATTGGTCCGGATACGCTTCTTAAAGAAGTTATTGAGCGTATGCCATCAGCCAAGCAAAAGGTCTTTACGGTGCAAGATCAGCGTCACCACCTTTTAGGCCTGATAACTAACTCTTCTCTGGATCGTGTACTCCTGCAGGATAACGATCTGGCCAAAGCGCTTCTGGCCAGGACGCCGATCGAAAACATCGCTACCGCGCTTGACGGCCAACTCCTGTACGCGCCGGAAGAAACCAGCCATAACGGTGACGTGAGTATAGTGGCTCTGTCGGTCAATAATCTCAAATTCTACGAGCTGGAAGGTCGAATCGTAGTTCTGGGCAATGATACGGAAGCTCAGCTGGAGGCTATCCGCAAACATGCGGCTGCCCTGGTCCTGGTCTGGACCAAAGAAGTAGCGCCCATGGTACTTGCCGAAGCCAAACAGCAAGGTTGTGCCCTGATCTTGTCTGGCCATGGCGCGATGAAGACTTCGCACTTGATCTATCAGGCGATCCCAGTATCCTATGTCATGGAAAAAGACATGGTGTCGTTTAATCGTGCCGAATTCGTTGATGATGTACAGAAGCAGATGCTGCAGACCCGCCACCGTGCCTATCCGGTCGTAGATGAGTCCAACCGGGTTTTAGGCCTTACTTCGCGCTACCGCGTACTCAACGCGCAAAAGCGTAGATTTATTCTGGTAGACCATAACGAAGCCAAGCAATCTGTGCCCAATATCGACCGGGCTGAAGTGGTAGAAATTATTGACCACCATCGCGTGGGTGATATGACTTCCGACAATCCTATCTATGTGCGTAATGAGCCAGTGGGCGCTACCGCGACTATCATCTCGGATATGTTCCTGGAACAGAATGTAGAGCCGGATAAGGAGATTGCCGGCCTGCTCTTGTCCGCGATCATTGCCGATACACTTAATTTCAAATCACCAACTACCAGTCCCAAAGATATCCGCATAGCCCAACACTGGGCCGAATTTACCGGTCTGGATATGGCTGAGCTGGCAAGCGAGATCTTTGCCGCCTCCTCCCAGGAACTTTTGCAGGATCTGAATCGACTTCTAGTCAATGACCTGAAGGAATACCAGGTGGGTGATCACAAGATCCTGATTTCGCAGCACACCATGTACCGGCTCAACGAGGCCAACGCGATCAGCGATCAGGTGGAAGAGAAATTGCGTGAGGGAGCTGGCAGAGAAGGCGCTTATATCTGGGCCATGATGTTTACTTCTGCTCGCGACTCCGGCTCAATCTTCTATGCCGCCGGTGAAGGCAGCGCGGCCATTGAAGCTATTTTCCCCAACAAGCCGGGCGAAAAACACACCTTCCATGAAGGCGTGGTATCCCGCAAAAATCAGGTTATTCCCAAATTACTGCAATATTTGAGAGAAGGGCTGGCTTAGGCTGGTTAGCCTAAGCAATGCCAGTCGTTTTGTTCGGATAAGAGCTCTAAAAGCTTGATGCCGCCGATGCTGTTGCCATTGTGATCCAGCGCTGGCCCGAAAGTAGCGATGCCTGCCTGACCAGGTAGAATAGCGAGTATACCGCCACCCACACCTGACTTGGCGGGCAGTCCTGCTTTTACGGCGAAACGACCAGAGCCATCATATAGGCCGCAGGTAAACATAAGACTGAGACAGATCTTCTGGTGCTCCGGATCCAGGCTTAAGTCGACTTGGCTCTGATCAGCCGGACTGCTTCCGGAATTATCGACTTGGGCCTGGCAGATACCGGCCAAATACGCCGCAAAACAGGCCAGGTCCTGGGCAGTTACAGAAAGCGAGCAGGCTTTGGTATAAAAATCCAGAGTTTCTTCCACATCGGCGCTCAAGAGGCGCATACGCTTTAATTCCCAGGCCAGCGAATGATTGCGCTCGGAGTGAGCCATCTCAGAGCGATAGACGGACTCAGTAATAATGAGCTGAGGTTTATGGCAAAGCGCGGCGACGAAGGCACGGTATTCTTCAAAGCTGATCTTATTTGCCAGGAGAGAAGCTACTGCCAGGGCACCGGAATTGATAAAAGGGTTGGCCGGCGTATCTGCCAGGTCACGGAAACCAGAAAGCTCGCTAAAAGGTGTGCCAGAAGGCTCCATACCTACACGCGAGAAAACTTCCTCCGGGCTGTAAAGACGGAGAGCCAGCAACAAACTGGCCACCTTGGAAATACTTTGTATGGTAAAGGGAACCTGGTAATCGCCAAAACCGATAGCTTTGCCGTCAGAAGTTACCAGATAAATACCTAGATGTTGGGGGTCAGCTTTGGTTAATTCGGGAATATAGCTGGCCAACTCTCCCTGTTCACAATATGGAGCCGCTTCCTCCAGCAGTTGTTGGATGGCAGCGGGCTTAATCTCCTGCATATAAGTTGCCTCCTCATTGCTTATTTAGGGCACTTTCCAGCCACTGCCAGCTATTATACAAGCTTTCGTCAAGGCGGGGAAAGGCGATGGATTTTGTTTGACCGGCGTCCTGAAAAATGCTTTAATGAATCCAGATCATGAATATGTACTTTGGGCCTGGAAAAGATAAGCGATCGACTTTTACTGATACTTATCTGCCGGAACGGAAGCAGGTGTAATTCCTGCGCGGTCCCGCCGCTGTAACGCCTAACAAATTTCGAGATTGTGCCACTGAGTCTTAAAGACTTGGGAAGGCCTCGGGAGGGGGGCGAAGCCAGAATACGTTAGCCCAGGGTACCCGTGTCACGGAAGATGGCAAAAGCGGGTTTTAGCGCGTACGTTGGGTTTACGCGCCTTTAGACTCTCTTTTTGCCGGAAGGGAGCTTTTTTATGCCCAAAAAACCTAAGGAACTGGGTCCTGACTACAAGCGATCCGGTTATGAGCAAAAGCGCAAGATCAAAAGCTTTTTACTGCTCAACCTGGGTGTGATCATTGTCAGCCTTGGCATCCATTTCTTTAAGTACCCCAACCACTTTGCTTTAGGTGGAGTTTCTGGTATCTCGGTCGTCTTGGCCGCCCTGGTGCCTGCCTGGACTCCTGCCGTTTCTGCTCTGGTGATTAATGCCGCGCTTTTGGTGCTGGCCCTCGTTATTTTCGGTAAATCCTTTGCCGGTAAGACTCTCTATGCCTCAGGACTCATGTCCATCCTCCTGGTAATTTTTGAGAAAGTAATCCCGCAGACCGAACCTATTACCAACGAGAGCTTTATGGAGCTGATTATTGCCATCTTGCTCTCCGCGCTTGGTTCGGCCATCCTTTTTAACTTGGACGCTTCCAGCGGCGGTACCGATATTATCGCCATGATCATCAAGAAGTACACCAACGCTGATATCGGGCGTGCCCTGCTGATCAGCGATATCACCATCGCTTTGGCTACCTTCTTTATCTTTGATCCCCAAACCGGCCTTTTGTCTACGCTCGGTGTACTCACCAAAGGCATCGTGGTCGACTCTTTAATCAGAAATTTCAATCTGGTAAAGTTCTTTACCATAGTGACAACCGAACCCGACGCGGTAGGCGATCTGGTAACCAAAACGCTGCAGCGCTCCTGCACGCGCCTGGAAGGTAAGGGACAGTATACCGGAAACCCGGTAACGGTCTTTATTTGCGCGGTAGATCTGCGCCAATCTTACTACCTGCGCGAAGCCGTGAAAAAAATAGATCCGAGCGCTTTCGTGATGATCAACGAGTCCTCAGAAGTAAGTGGCCGAGGCTTCCGGACTGGTTTTTAGCAAAGAACATCGCGGACAGGACATGCGACCTGTCATTTTCTCCCATATACACCCAAAGCGCCGTTCCCTGTTACAAGGGGCGGCGCTTTGGGTTTAACTCAGTTTTTTAAGAAAAGACAGTTAGATGATTATAGATCAGAACCTGCTTCTTTGGTGGGAATGTTGACGTCTGTTTTCTGGATATGTTTGAGCAGGTTAGCGCGGAGGTCGCTCTCAATCTGCGCCAGTTCCAGCTCGGCGCTTTGACGGGCCTCACGACCTTGCTTTTGGATGGTCATGGTCTCGTCGATGGTCTCAATCAGGTCCTGGTTGACCTGCTTCAGAGTTTCGATATCCACGATGCCGCGCTGCGTTTCTTTGGCTACTTCCACCGTATTTTGCCTGAGCAGCTCCGAGTTTTCTTTCAGGAACTGGTTAGTGGTATCGGTGATCTTGCGGTTGAGTTCCAGCACGTTCTTTTGATTGCGGAGGCCCAGGGCAATGACAATCTGGTTCTTCCAGAGAGGCAAGGTATGGTTCAAAGCAGTTTGCACTTTGTCGATCAGGAGCTTGTCGTTGTTTTGGATGAGCCTGATCTGCGGCACGGTCTGCATGGCAATGGTCCGGCTCAGCTTGAGATTGTGGACCTTCTGCTCAAAGCGGTTGATGGTGTCCTCGAAATCCTTAACCAGCTGGGCCGCCATTTGATCTTCGCTGGCCTGTGCTTCGGCCAGAAGTGCGGGAATTGTTACTTCACGGGCTTCCTTGACGATCTCTTCGCCGGCCTGGATATAGAGTCCCAGCTCTTTGTAGTATGTCAGGTTTTTCTCAAACAGCGTGTCGAAGATGCCGATATCGCGCAGAAGCACATTGATGGATTCGTCAAGCTTGGCCTCAATCTTATCTACCTGCAACTCCACGGTCTCGTACTTAGCCATGAATTTACGAAGATTGTTGACCCAGGGTAGATGTGACCAGAAATTATCCTTATTTAGGGATTGGATATCCAGAGAGCGGACGGATACGGAAAGGTCGGTCAAAGTATCGCCGATCTGGCCAGCATCTTTGCTCTGTACCTGAGCCAGGATCTGCTCTGAAAAATTGGTGAGCTGACGCTGAGCGCCGACACCATAGGTGACTACGTTTTGAGAATCTAGCAGGTTGACTTCTGCCTTGATGCTGTCGACTTTTTGCCGGTCTTCCGGGCTGAGTTCCCGGCTTTCGCGCTGCATGAGCGCTGCGTCGGCAAGCTCTTGCTGTTGCTTTAGCTCAGCTTCGGCGCTGTGACGGGCGGCTTGATTTTGCGCGAGATCCGCTAAACTGATTTTTTGGTTCATAGCTTCCTCCTGTGTTGTTGGCTATTGAAAGTAGGAGATAATTGGCGTTATTGCGTCGTAGCCGGGAGCGGGCATTACTTTACGTATGCTTTCCGCGACACCGGAGACTTCTTTGAATTCGGCGACGGCATCTCCAGCGCCGGTGACACTGGTTCGGAAACCGTGGCCTTTCCAGGCAATAGCCTGGATTTCCGGATCCTTGAGCGCTTCCATAAGACGGGCGCCCTGCTCATCCAGAGCAATGAGTATGTGAGTGGACCAGACGGTGGGTTCGGGGTAAATGATAACCAGGTCCTGCTTGTGCTTGCCCCAAACTTCCGGCTCCATTTTGGATAGTTCCAACATCTGGTTTTCATAGCCGGCAGTGATCGTGCGGTCAGAGATTCCATTGCGCAGATAAAGTGAGAAGAGGTCTGAGGAGGAGACCGACATCACGCCCATCTTATTGAAGACGTGCAGGAGTTCCTCAGAAATACCTTTGACCTCGTTAGCCTGTACGACCTGGCCTTTGTTCAGCATGTTGGCGACGAGCCCGGCGAACATATTGCCCGAGTTGGACTTAGAGGGGTCAGTGGTATGGATGAGAATGTCTCCCCAGAGATCAAGGCCTAAGTCCGACCATTGCTTGTCTTCCACGATCATGCGGATAAAAGGCTCTAATTCCAGATAGTAAACGCCGTCATCGGACGTAGCCGCTCCTTGCTGGACCAGCGCTTCCGCTACTGGCCGGAAAGAGTAGAGTACAATGGGTGTGGTAAAAATCATGTCATCTTTGTAGGGCGTGCCGTGCAAGGATTTATATAGCTCTAAGGCGGTTTGGGAAGAGGGCCAGAGGAAATTCATGCCGTCAAGATCCGCCCTAACCATGTCCAGCGAGCCGGCCTTGCGAATATCCAGGCTGAGTTTGTAACGCTCGGACAAGATCTTTTCTACCTGCGGATCTTTAAGAAAGTTGATTTTCTCACCGCCGACAAAGCCAACGATTTTGGTCAGAGGTACCTGTTTACTTTGGAATACACTATAGCCAACAGCAATGCCGATGGCGACTAAAAGAATGATCAGCCCCGTGATCATACTGGTTTTTCTATTCTTCACAATGCTACCTCCAGCTAACCTTCCATTTTCAGATTGATCTTGAGAAGTTTGATATCTTCCTCAATGTCCATGAGATCGTTAGCGATAAGATTGGAGAATTGCTTCTCAAAGGCTTGGTTCAGTACCGGCATGGCTGCTTCGGTAGAGCGAGTTACCTGGCGTACTTCTTCTGTTTGCAGTTCGCTGGACTGGATCTTGAGATATTTTTCCAAGATGCCGCGTGCCGTATTCAGATAGTAAGAGAAAAAACGCCGTGCTAGGTTGATCTTGTCCGGCTCGTGACTGAGATATTCCAAAATTTTGGTGCCGGTCTTGTACAGTTTCCTGGCTTCGTTCTGGATATTGAGGTTGGTGATACTACGACTGGCCTTGCGGATGGCTTCCATGTCCTCATAGGCGTCATCTAAAAGGGCGCGCAACTCATCGCCTTTCCGGTAATCTTCGATCACGATATTGCCGATCCTCAGCTTGGGCCTGGAGAGCAGATAGACCGCGAAATAGCTGAGCACAGACAATAGCGCGGCGACCAGAAGGCTCCACTTGAGTACAAAACCTAGGAGCGAGAAGATGCCCAAGGCGATCACAAGAGAGAGCAACACTTGTCCGCTTACTTTCATCGCTTACCTCCTAGTTGTAGCCTCTGACTTTTTGGAAGGCTTCGACTAAGTTGCCGCGGCCATCAAAGACACGCGCTCGGCTCATCTCGGCCAGTTTGTCCATATCTGCTTCCACCGCGTCGCCGAAGAGGATGGAAAATACTGGCACATCGATATCTGTCGCTTCGTAATATTCTTCCAATTCACCAAAACGGATGCCGGCGCTGGGCTGGCCGTCGGTCATGAGAATGATGGCCGGTGAATACAGGCTGAGATCTATCTGTGAGATCTCCTCCAAGGCTGCTTTTACCGCAGAATAAAGGGCAGTGCCACCTTCTGGCTGGTTGCTTTTGATTTCTGAGTAGAGATCTTCAAGGCCCTGACCACTTCCGGTAGCGCGTCCGATCAGGCCAACCTGGTCGCTGAAACGATAGAAGACGTTTACTTCTTTGCTGGAGGCCTGCAGGAGGTTTTGCCTGGCATTTTTCTCGATCATGATTGCTTCCAGAGCCTTGATTAGCTGCTCATTGCCTTCGCCGTACATGGAACCGGAGAAATCTAGCAAGTAGATGTTATAGGCGGGCTTTTTGAATTCAGACTGGTAGAGATCCAGGCTCTTTCTGATAACTTCCGCTTTGGGCATGCGCATCACGGTGAGGGTGCGTTCCAAATCGATACCCCAATCTGAGCGGAAAACAGATTCATATCCTTTAGGCGCGCTCAACATATCGGTACGGCGGCCGGTGGAACGGATAAAATCCTGGCTGTCCTCGGAGAGGAGATAGTTTTGCAGCTTTAAGAAGAGCTCTTCCTGTTCTTCCTGTTTGCGACCTGCTACCCCATTGTCTGCGACAAAACCGAGCGGTGAATCGGCCAGGCTCAGCCCGTCTTTGGGGTAGATGGCGCAGAGAGTCTCTTTGCCGGCTTCGCTCAAACGCTGATTAGCCGATATGACCAGGGCTTCGTAGTTGACCATGGCATCGTAGTTGCCGGAGACATAGAGATCTACCAGCCAATTGGAAGAGCCGGAGGAGCGTTCAACGCCGGAGAGCAACTCCGTGATTTCCTTCTGTAAAGTCTCATCATCCAGGTCTTGTTCTTCAATGGTGGAGGGATTACCCAGAAGAGCATACAGGAAAGCCATGTAGGCCGAAGCGCCGGAATTGGACTGAGTGGCAGAGGTCATGGTAAAGCGTAATTTGCCGGCCTGGATAGCCTCCAGAATATCACGCACGAATACGTCTCGATCCTTAAAGCCTAATTCCTCGGCCAGGCTGTCGCGAATGCCGAAGATAACCGGTGTTATGGAGATGGACTCCATGTCTTTAACGCGGTGTCCCTCATCTCCCAAAGCGATCCAGAGCGAGGAAGCTGGCCAAACCGCGTCATAAGGGAAAGTGTCGGACTGGAGCAGGCGCATGATGTCCAGTGAGCCTAAATAATCCACGCCTATCCTTACGCCTTCTTTTTGGGCAAAGCGATCCAGCAGCGGCTCTAAGGCTGAATTTTCGGAGCCGGAGACCAGGCTGAGTGTACTTTTGGCAGACTCCGGACCAAACTCGGCGGCATATTTTGTGTTACTGGACTTGGAGGAAGTGTTTCTTTCGTCATCACAGGCGGCCAGGGGCAAGCAAAGCCCGATGAGGACAAGTAAGCTGAGCAAGCTGGTCAGTAGAGGCCTGCGTTTTTTTGAAAACTGCTGTTGTTTCTGAGACTGAGATAAACAAGATTGACTGGTCATAAATTCCTCTCAAACCGGCCGCATCGCGACAAAGGACGGCCCAGGGCTAAAGCAACTGATTGATCTTTACTTCTTAAATCAACTCCATTCTATTACCCGGACGTTTTGTACAAATGAGGAGCTGATTAGCGGCAAGTAAAATGGTCTGTTTGTAAAAGCAAAGGCAGCGCAGCTGCCGACCTGTCTGTTGATGCTACGGAGGGTAATATTTTACATGTAAATAAAAGGTCCTCTCGGCGAATATGTTAAAATTACTTTTCATATGTGAAAACACAGGTTTAAGCTTGGCTATTGCCAGTTTTATATTAGGAGGTAAGCCCTTAGATGGCATTCGTTGAAATTAAATCTTTATCCAAGAAGTTCCAAGATAAACAAGTTTTAGACAAGATCAGCTTTTCTATTGATAAAGGCGAATTTATGGGCCTGGTCGGCCCTAATGGAGCCGGCAAAACTACACTGATAAATCTCATGATGGGCCTTTTGCCTGCCGATGAAGGCGAGGTCCTCCTAGATGGCTGCCCCATGGCGCATAACGACTTGGCTCTCAAGCAGAGGATAGCCTATGTGCCCCAGGAACTGGCCTTGTATAAGGATTCCAGCTGCTGGGAAAACCTGATTTACTTTGCGACGCTTTACAATCTGTTTGGCCAGGAGCGCAAACAAAAGGCGGAGAAAGCTCTGGAAGTGGTTGGCCTGACGGCTGAGCGCAATACTAAAGTCAAAAAACTGTCTGGCGGTATGGCGCGCCGACTTAACCTGGCCTGTGCCATCATGCACGAGCCGGAATTTTTGATCCTGGATGAGCCGACGGTCGGCATTGATGCCCAGTCACGTAATTTTATTTTTGAGTACCTGGAAGCGATCAACGCTCAAGGAGTAACTATTCTTTACACTTCTCACTATATGGAAGAGATTGAAAAGCTCTGCGACCGGGTCTTTATTATCGATAAGGGGCAGGAAGTAGCCTGTGGCACTCAAGATCAGATCCGTGGCCTGGTGGCGGATACGCGTAAAATCGATTTTGTTTTTGCCAGCCCCTTAAGTCAGGAAAAACTTGCCAGCCTGAGCGCTTTCCCTGGTGTTAAGGAGCTTACAGTTGATGCAGAGAAGAAGGGCGAAGCCAAGTCGGAGCTAGTCGGAGAAAAACTGGCTCAAGCTGCCCAGGCAGCAGACGCCAAAACGGCAGACCACTTGCAAGTGGAGATCATTGCCGCTGCATTTTCACTTAACGATTTCCTGCAAGCACTGGAACAAGATACGGAGATTCTCTCTATCGATTATCGCCGAGTAAGTTTGGAAGAAGTTTTTCTGGCTCTCACCGGCAGAGAACTGCGGGCCTAGGGGGACGGCATGAGCGGAACAAAAAAACTTTTCTCCCTGATGGGGTCCATGCTCTACCTAAGCCGTAGTCAGCTCAAGAATCTGCTGCTCAGTTACGTGCTTTTACCACTGATCCTGGCCACCTTTATGTTGGCTCTGATTGGTGGGCTGTCTACTTCTGAAAGTGTAAATATTCGCCTGGAACTGCAAGATGAAGACCAAAGCCTAATGTCTGATGTCTTGCGCCAGGCTATTGAGCAATCTGGTTTTATAACCTTAAGCTCGGATGCCAAACTGCATCTGAAAGTACCACAAGGTTTTGCCGAGCGCCTGGGTACGGACGATCCGATCTTTCCCGAGCTGTCAGCTGACTCCAGAGACCAGGCACTGGAAGTAAATCTGGTCCAGTCGCTGCTAGACCAGGTGGGACGTGAGTTGCGTTTTGCGGCGCGGCTGGAGCAAGAGTTATCCAAGGCTGATCTAAAACCGCAAGAACTGCTGAGCTTCTCAGAGCAGGTGAACGAGCTAACGGAGGATGTGCCTGAGCTTTTCCAGGTTGAAAAAGTAGATAATTCCGGCAACCTGGGCCTTGTGTCACAAATGCGCGAAGACATCGCCGCTACTTATATGGTTTACATCATTGTGGTACTGGCCTTTTCCATCAGCAGCGCCAGAGTTGTGGAGCGCGAAAGCGGCCTCCTTAAGCGATCGGCATCAGTACCTACTTCCAGCTTCCAATACGTGCTGGCTGACTATTTGACATATATCGTATATAGCCTGCTCTTCTGCCTGGTCTACCTGATTGTCATGCGCCTAGCCCACGGAGTGCTGGCGGGCTCGCTCTTGCTCTATCTTGTAATCATGGGCATGGCTAGCTGCTTTTTCCTGGGCCTGGTCATGTTCCTTTCGGTCCTGATCAGGAAAGATCAGGTTTTCCAGTCGGTCATGGGCCTGGTAATGTTCGTCTATATCCTCATGGCGACTTTCTCTTCCATGGCTAAACCTGGTGCGTCTTCAGACTGGATGTTGGGCTTGGCTGATGTCCGGCCGGACAAACTGATCTTGGACGCTTGCCGCCACGTGAGATTGGGCACACTCACTTTTGCTGATCTTGCTACTAATCTGATTCTGGCCGCCATTGGCCTGGCTCTGGTGCTTGTGGGAGCCGCGATTCGGTCCGGCAGAAAGGAGAAGATCTAATGCGTAAAATATGGGAACTAGCCAAACTCAATTTTGGCCGTGATTTTTCTATTAATCTGTTCTCTGCTTTCCTCTTTCCTTTTCTCATGCTGGTCTTGCCCGGCATTATCGGCCAGGGCGAGGTGACTACAGAGAGCTTTAGTTATGCTGTGGTAAATGAAGATCAGGGGCAGGAAGCTGCCGACCTCCTGGCGGATTATCCCGCGAGACATCAATTCACAATCTTAGATAGGGACGAAGCCCAGGCACAGCTATTAGACGAAAAAATCCAAGTCTATTTTGTGCTTCCAGCCAACTTCAGCTCGCAGTTAGCTGACAAAAAACTCCCACAGATTGAGGTCAAGACAGTAGATGTAGATGCCTGGAACGGCGTGGCTCCGGATTTCGTGATCTATATGCAGGAAGCAATTAGAGAAAAAGTTCTGTCTGAGATGCTGGCAGAAGCAGGTGTCCAGGATATTGACCTGAATACTGACTGGCACACTGAGCAGGTTACGAAAGACGCGGAATATGAAGAAGCCAAACATCTAACTCTGATGGCTGGTTTCTCCATCTTCTACGGCGCTTCCATTTACATAGCCAGCCTGGTGCAACGCAAAAAAGAGCGAGTCTTCTATCGGGGTGTATCCAGCCCCACCAGCCCTGCCAAACTCCTGGCAGCCAGCTTATTACCGATAGGCCTGGCACAGTTCGTGGGCATTACGCTCGTGCTTTTGCTGTACCGTTTCCTGGTAAATACCGCCTTCTCCTGGCTGATCTTGGGACGTATGGTCCTAATCTCTCTGGCACTTTGCCTCCTTGCGCTGAGCCTGCAGATTTTGGCCCTGCGGATCTTTAAAGAGTCAGGGCTGGCTGTCAGTTCCGGCATGTTCCTGAGTCTGGCCTTCTTTGCCCTGGGCTTTTTGGAAGCACTTAAGCCGGTCCTGGGTGACGTACCGGAGGCCGTCTTTGCTTTGGTTTACCTCTCACCCTTCCACTGGGCGATTGCAGCCATTGATGGTAATTTACTGATACAGCTCTTACCGCTCTTTTTGGGCGCTGTCCTGATCTTCAGCTTGTCAGTTAAAAGCCCTGAGAAATTCCTTTACGAATAGGCTCTTGTGCCGGCATCTAGCAGTCTTGGCATAGCCAAAAATGATTAACTAAAAAAGGCGGGAACTGATAAGTAGCTCCCGCCTTTTTGAAAAGGTATTTTGCTCGTATCCGAACAATCTGATCCGTTAGAACTTCCGGCCACTGCCTCCACCGTGAGTACGACCAGAACGGCTGGTGAAGGTAGTTGTTGTGGTGCGTGAGCTTCTGGAAGAGCTCGAGGAATTGGAAGTCGCTACCGGAATATGACGTACACGACGCTTGAGCAGTTGATCGATAGGATCAGTAAAAGCCAGTAGGCTGTTGGCTGCGAAATTATAACCCAGCTTACGAAACTGCGGCTTATAGGAATCCCTGGTTCTCAAGACATAGCCGCCGCCAGCGATAAAAGCAATGATGGCGGAGATCAGGCCCTCGACTGGGCTGATCTTATTTTCTGGGATTGTTTCTTCGGCGACGCGTCTGTGGCCGGCTACTACGCCGCGCTCGACTAATTCATCAAGTCTTTGGCGCACATCCAGGCCAACCCGCGCGTAATAACCTTCTACCAGGTTATCCCAGGCAGCGTCGTAAACGGTCTCTTCATCGTAATCGGTCACAATGTCGATCAGGCTGCCGGAGGTTACTAGGTTGAGTTCTCGGTTTTCCAGGTCCAGGAGCAGGATAGCGCCATTGGCCGGATCTTCCGGAAAGAGCTCGTCATAGAAATCGGCAGCATAGTCACGCGTGGCCTTGCCCTGCATGTTGTTGGAAATAACATAGATGAGATTCTGGCCGGTACGTTGAGTAAAGTCGCTGAAATCACTTTCCAGGCTATTGATCTCTTGCGGAGTAAGCTCTTCCGCCAGATCAAAGATATGACGATAGTTCTCCTCAGCCGGAGCTACGCTGCCTTCAGCGGCTATGAGTCCATGGCCTGGTATGGGGGATAGACAGGAGACAAGCAAGGCCAGCAGGAGACAAAAGCCTGCCAGGGCCAGTTGGTGCCTGGACTGTTGAAACTTACGCATAAGACCACCTCCTAGTTGAAGAAAAAGTAGCTGATCAAAAGCAGAATGACCAGGACGATAAGGCCAACTACAGCGCCATGGAGGCGGAGTTTTCTTCTATCGATTGGCAGCTCACCAAAAGCCTGACCGGTCTGACCATTCAGCACGTAGAGGTAATAGTCATCATTATAGCGGTAGCTAAGCACCCAAGCGGCAGCCAAGACAAAGTCAATGTCTTTTAGCTGGCTGTTTACTCCATCTTCGTACAATTTAACCGTATCATAACTGGCTTGCAAATCATTCATAGTTGAGCTGTGGACCAAATTTTCCACTTGTTGAACGGCTCGCTTGCCAGCTTCGTCAGCGGGTACAGACCAGATCTCGGCAAAGTAGCCGGACAGATAAGCAGGTGAAAAATCTTCCAGGTCATTCCATTGGAAGTTACCAACGGACTCAAATGCTTCAGGACTGATTTTATCTCCTTCTTTAAAGGCAACCTCTGCTACCTGCCTGGACTCAACTTCGCCTTCGCGAACGATTGAGTACTCGCTGATTTCTTCTCTATTGACTCCCATGCGACGCGTGTTTTTACCTTGACCACGGAAATAAACATCGCTGTGCACATCGGCCAGCCAAACTGGCAGGTAGATACCAGTCATTTTTTCCAGCTGGGCCTGCGAATAGAAAGATTTGGGCACGAAACGTTTTTTCTTAGCCCACTTGAGAAAACGGTTTTGCGCTTCTTTCTCAGAAATGCGGAAGGGCAGGACCTTATCCGGACGGAATTTGCCGGATAAGCGATTGGTAAGGATCACGGGGCTGTGGCAGTAATAGCAAAAGCTGGCAGCGGTGCTGGGGTTAGTAACCACTTCCGCGCCGCAGTTATCACAATGGTAGCTGGCCAGATCCTCCACTTCACCCTCAGTAAATTCCTGTTCCGCCTTGGAAGCAAGTTTTTCCTCTACCTTGGCTTGGCGTTGAGCTTCTTCTCTGGCTTTTTCTTCACTGGCCGCTTGAGCCCTTTTGTTAAATTCCTCTACTTCCGCAACCGAAAAAGAGCTCTTACAATACTCGCATTCCACCTGGCCACTGCCGGGATCCCAGCTTAAAGGAGCGCCGCAGTTGGGGCATTTGTAAGAGTAGCTGGCCATTATTTCTGAGCCTCACCACAGTTAGGGCAAAACTTGGGTTTGGGACCTTCAAATTTAAAACCACAGTTAGAGCAGAAGCCGGAAGCTTGAGGCTTGGGTGTACCACAGTTGGTGCAGAATTTACCGGTGTTTTCAGTAGAGCACTCAGGGCAGATCCAGCTGCCGGTAGCCGGAGTGGGAGCGGTGGCATTAGCACTTTCCTGTTGAGCTTGTTGCTGCCGCATTTGCTCCAGATTAGCCTGTGAAGCGCCGGCCATGTAACCGCCGGCCGCATTCATACCCATACCCATGCCCATAAAGGCCTGCGCGGCACCGGCTTCATTGGAACCGGCGTTTTCCAGACCACGGGCGATAGAGCCTTGGACATAACCCTGGCGGATGTTGGGATCGCCCAGCATAGCGCCGCGGTTACGCATATTGATAAGATCTTTGGATTCATCATCGTAAGAGATGGATGAAATACCAACGGATTGGATCTCAATACCACGCAGCTCACGCCATTTGTCGTCCAGGGTAGTGGACATGTAATCGGACAACTCGCGCATCTTGGAAGTGACCTGGGAGATACGCACTCCGTCAACGGACATCTGATTGATAGAAGTCTGCAGGGCTTCCAGGAACTCATCTAAGTACTGCTCGTTGATCTCGTCGATATGCAGGTGTTCGCTGTTGCGCGGTACAGCCTCTTTGTAAAACAAAATCGGGTCGGCAATCTTGATGGAGTAGGTACCAAAAGCACGCAGGAAAAGTTCAGCGTTGTAGAAATTGTCGAAATACTGAAGCGGATTCCGGGTGCCAAATTTGATACCTTTGATCTCCTGTAAGTTAATAAAGTAGACCACTTGCTTAGTGGGGTTGGCGCCGCCAAACTTGAAGCGGCGGAAAGATTCCTTGACGGAATCACCAAGTTTGCCGGTGAAAACAGAGGGCAGCGAGGAGTTGCTGACCTCAAACACACCTGGTTCGGCCGCGATGTCAACAATCGCGCCACCGTCAACCAGAAGAGCCACCTGATTGTCATAGACGTGGATCAGTGAGCCGTTGGAGATAGCGTCGGGAGTGCCTCGGCGGTTGGTATCGCGGCGATCTCTCTGACCATTTTTCGTACGGAGTTGTATACCCTTGGTGAAGACAATGCCTTCGCCCATATCGTCGGCTTCTATAGCTTCCAGCCATTGATCGCCTAGTGAACCGCCAATGGAGGCGGCAGCTGCTCGAATTAAACCCATAGTTCCCTCTTTCTTTGGCTGAGAGCCGGATAGCCGGCCTCACAAGTTATTTTTGTTTATTCTAGCTCAATTCTGTTAAGAATATAAGTAAAATTTCGTTGGCTTAGATTTCGGCCAGTGCCTTCTGATAAAGCGACGTCTGAAGCTTAGATTTCGGCCAGCGCCTTCTGATTAAAGCGACGTCTGAAGCTTAGATTTCAGCCAGTGCCTTCTGATTAAAGCGACGTCTGACTAAAGTCAGGCAGAAGAAGAGCACTGCCATGACCACCATGACCGCGAGGTTGCGGTAGTAAGGAGCTAGACTCTGACCTGATCCCAGAATGCCAGGCAGATCGAACTGGTTCTGCACATCCCAGTAGCTGGGAAAGATCACCGCAAACTTGTGGAAGGGCGGCCAGAGGAATTCGGCCGGTACAAAGATGCCAGCGGAGAAAGCTACCAAAAGGCTCAGCACATTGGCCAGGAAAGCATTAGCGTTGGCATTGTTAAAGAGATGGACCAGAAAGAGAGCCCAAGAGGCATTGGCGATCAGGCAGATAAAGCTGGACAGGAAGAGATAACCGCTTGCTTCTGCCTGGAGGTTGGGTTTGACCAAAATAAGATTTATCAGCATGAGGACCAGCCAGAGGCAGATGCTGAGGATATAAGCCGCCAGGAAAATCTGGCTGGTACGCTTGCGCTCAGGATAGCCGGCGGAAATATCACGCTCCTTGATTTCTTTCTTTTCCATGGCTACGACCGGGTCTCCCACGATGACGAAAAGGTTGGCGATAACTACGTAATTCATCACCGCGAAGAAATATTGCAGCTGGACAATGTCATCGGTATCGTGGCCAGAGATGAGGCTACTGGTGGGTTTGGTTTGCAAAACTTCATCCAGGCGACTGAGCGCAAGTTCCATGTCCCGAGGCGCAACCTCGCCACCGAAACTCCATTCAATGATCTTCCAGTTAGAAAAATAAGACTCAATCAGAGAATCCACAAAAGTAATGCTGGAGGTTTGGCCGGAGCTATAGGTTTTTAGCTGGAGCGTGTCCTGATCCTTAGCCAGGTTCTCAGAGAAATCTTCCGGAATTATCAGCACATAGTTAACTTTATCGGAGTAAAGCGCTTCCTGGATGCTTTCCTCATCTTCTGGCAAATTTACTTCCAGTGTCTGGCTCAGTAGATGCTGAGTAAAATTTTGCGTAAGTGGACTTTGCTCGTGGTCAAATACAGCAACACTAACCTCGCTAAAAGTTAATTTATCCTGCTTTTTATCGCCTCCTGTCTGCGCGCCGATCATTGCGAAAATAAAGGTAAAGACCGCAAGATAAATGAAGATAGAAGGGAGTGAACGACGCAGAATTTTAAAGTAAAGACTAAAGACTTTCATAAGAGGACCTCCGTAGACCGATCAAGCTGAGCAAGGCTGCAACGCCTGTGTAGATAAGAATGCTGAAGTAATACTCCTGGAAGTGGGCCATGCCACCGCCGCTTTTGAGGATATAGAGAGCTGTAGAACAGGCACCTAAGGGGTTAAGCTTATGCCAGAGAGGGAAAGAATTGGTGATCATATTGCGTACGCCGGCATTCATCAGGCCGGAGGTAAAGCCAAAAATCAAGGGGATGGCGATAGCCATTGCCATGGCTATTTCTTCCCGGAAGGAAAAGATAGAAGCGATTGCGGTACCCGTAAAGATGGCGGCTAAAGATGTCGTGATAAATAGCAGGTAGGTCCAGGACCCAGCATCGGCGAAGGTAGGCACCACGGCGCGTAGGAAAAAGAAAAAGAGCGTGGTCAAGATCAGGTGGATACAGAGCACCGGCAAAATGTGCACCAGGAAGCGTTTCCGCTTGCTGCGTGGAGAGACCGCCTCGCGCATGGCGACGGACCAGCGATAAGCCTCGGTACCTGACACGGCCTGGATCCCAGCATTGACCGGGTAGAAGCAAATGTAGGCGGCCATGGCAAAATGATATACGGCTGATTCTGGTAAACCCTGTTTGCGCTGACTCTTGTCGATGCGACGCAGGTTTTCGCCGGAAAACTGCTCTTGAATCTTAAAGAGATCGCTATAGGAAAGACGTCCTTCTTCCACAGATTTTTGGATCTGTTCCAGGTTGGTGTTGGTCTGCATATAAGCTTCCAGCACTCCGTTCAGGATCAAAGGAGCAACTCTGGCATCAGCATTCTTAACGGTAAAATGCGTTTCTGGTCCGGGATAAACCACAGCGTAGATCTTGCCTTGCTTAAGCCAATCAAGAGCATCTTCTTCAGTGGCAATGATGTATTTGATCAGAGGCTGGTCAGTTTTTTCTTGTTCTTCAGATCGCTTTGTATGGTCCGTTTTGTCTGTCGCGTCCGCTTTGCTGTTTGAGATGCTATCATCCGTAGCTAGAGCCTGGAGACCGTCCTCAGTCATATCACACTCTTCCGCCTCTTTCCCCATGTAAGAGAGAAAGCGAGGGAAGGTTAAGGCATAGCGATTTTTCGCCAGATCTTTATCTTCCTGTCCTTCAACAACAGCGATCTCAATCGGATCCGGTTGGTAAGATCCAGAGGGCAGGGCAAACATGGCCATGATATAGATCAGTATGAAAACAAAGGGAAAAATAAAGTTCCAGATGAAATTATTCTTTTCCCTCAGGTAAATTTGAAATTGGTATTTTATTTGACTAAGCATGGTCGCGTAACTCCTTGCCGGTGATCTCCAGGAAGACATCGTTGAGCGTAGGACGCTTGGAACTAATATTCATAGGCTCAATGCCGGCATGTTTCAGAGTTTCCAGGAGGGTCAGGAGATAGCTTTGACCGTTCTTAATGCTCAGTTTTAACAAGCCATTTTGATAACTGGCACTACTAACAGCCGGGTCATTGCTAAGACGTGTGAGGATTGCTTCGGGAAGGTCAAAAATCTGAACTGTGATTGTCTCACCGATGGAAGACATGGAGATAATCTCGTTGCTGGTACCGCTTTGCAGAACTTTGCCGTGATCCAGGATGGCCAGGCGGTTGCAGATCATCTCTACTTCCTCCATATAGTGCGTGGTGTAAACAATGGTCGTACCTTGGCGGTTAAGCTCTTTGATACCTTCCAGGATGCGATTGCGTGATTGCGGATCTACGGCTACGGTCGGCTCATCAAGAAAGAGCAGACGAGGTTTATGGGCAATACCACAGGCCAGGTTTAATCTCCTCAAGAGACCACCGGAAAGTTTTTGAGGAAAAGTCTTTCTGAAATCACCCAGCTGGACAAAATCAATAGCTTCCTCCACCAGTTGGCTGCGCTTAACCTTATCTTTAACATAGAGACTGGTGAAGTAGTCAATATTCTCATATACGGTCAACTCGTTATAAACGGTGGGGTTTTGGGGTACCAGACCAATCTGCTGCTTGATCTCATTAGAGGCTGGCGTCATGTCCTGACCAAAAATCCTGATTTGCCCTGAGTCGTAGCGGAGCAAGGCCAGCATACAGTTGATCAGGGTGGTTTTGCCACTGCCGTTAGGTCCGAGTAAACCGAAAATATCTCCCTGATAGACATCCAGGCTAAGATGGTCCAGAGCCACTATTTCTTTATAGCGTTTTACCAGATCCTTTACTTCAATTACCGGTTGTTGTTTATCCATGATGTCGCTCCTTCGTCTGATTTTTCTTCGTCTTATTTTCTTTCGTC
>JAUNLW010000010.1 GCA_030532065.1 Eubacteriales bacterium
AATCCCCCCTTCTCCGCCAAAGCCCTGGAGCGACTACGTTTCAGGGCTTTTGTTTTATATAAAAAGCCCCAAAGGTGTGTGCACCCCTGAGGCCTTTCACTCTAGAAGCTAGAAGCAACAACTATTTAAATTCAAGAATCAGTGGTTCTTGTAGTTCTTTTACATCTCTCACTCGATATTCGAGCTTTAGGCTGTTGATGTCAAGCTCATCTAAAGCTGCCTTTAAGTCTGGATCAGCTTGTAAGCTGTCCCATAGTGTCTGACCCTCTTCCTCTAGATAGCTGGGCAGGTCTTCCGCCACCGGCGATTGATAGAGGGTTACTAGAGCATAAAGTTGATTATTTTCTTCTGTTGGACCAAATTCGCTGAGACAGACCTCTTTGATTTCTCGTGGTTCTGTACTCTTTTCGACTTGGGCATCCAGTTTATCGGTGAAAGTCAGTAATTCTGCTTGAAGTTTTAGCTCCGCGTCAGATTGTGTATAGTCTTGAGTCACGGGAATAATACCGGAGTTAGTTTCCGCCCTGGAGATTCGATCTGGGTCGTAACAGCGCACTTCTACTGAATGGATGAGTAATCTGCCTAGCGGATGCGAGGTGAGAATATTAGTGGCCTTCTGGCAGAAAGCATCAATCGCTCCATCTTCTTGATCACTCAGGGACTCCCAGTCATAGATCAGGTGCAATGCTAAGTCCCAGTTGGAATAAACTTTGAAGCCTTCCTGCTCATCCATGAGTAAAGGATTTTTTGTAAATTCCAACTCGAATTCTACGCCTTTATAATCGTCTTGCTCAGCCAGCCAATTATTTACTATCGCGCGAAACTCTGTTTCCAGACTTTCTTCTGAAAAGGCGTTGATTAGTTCTTGCTGCGCTTTAAGTGTAGATAGTTGTCCCGTACCTTGTTCAGCTTCAACTAGAGTACTAATCCAAAGAAAGTTTATTGCAGCAACAGTTATTAATGCTAATATCTTCTTTACAATTTTATTATTCATATTATCCTCCGTTAAGATTTCACTACACGCACTTCATAATTGCCGTACCCATGGAAATTGTACCAATGCTCAATAAGTTGTGTTCCCGAAGGAGTAGCGAACCAAGCTGAATCAATAGCATCTGTACATTGTGAAATACCTCCGATGGTAAATTATTTAAGACGCTATATGGCCTTATGGATTTACTTTATCATTTCAGCGAATATGTTGTAAAGTACAATCGGTCAACATGAATATAACATCTGTTTTTACGATAATTAATAATGGGGTCTGTATTTTGCTCGCATAAACTCTTAATTAATAGTGCAAATAGAAAAGCCAAGCATACCTATTTGAAAGTCTGATTTGAAAATCTGAATCAGAAAAAAGACCGCCTGCCAGCTGGCGGGCGGTCTTCTAGCAATTAATCTTGGGCTGGGGAGCTCAGTCTGCCGCTTGCTGATGCAGGCTGCCCAAGTTGCCTGGCCGGCAGTTCTTAGAACTCACCCAGGCGCAGGCAGGAGACAAAGTGACCGGGAGTCACCTCTCTGAATTCCGGATCTTCGTTATGGCATTGCTCGGTCGCGTAACGGCAACGAGCAGCGAAACGGCAAGCTTTAGGCGGCTCGATAGGTGAAGTGATCTCACCCTTAAGCAATACACGCTCGGTCTTATAGTGGATATCCGGTACCGGGATAGCTGATAAGAGAGCTTGGGTGTAGGGATGCATAGGATGTTCAAAGAGTTCATCCGCTGGTGCTTTTTCGATTAGTTTGCCCAGATACATAACGCCGATATCATCACTGAAGTGATTGACTACCGACAAGTCGTGCGTAATAAACATGTAAGTCAGGCCCAGTTGATTCTGTAGTTCCTTCATCAGATTGAGGATCTGAGCTTGAATGGACACGTCCAGAGCACTTACGGGTTCGTCACAAACAATAAATTTGGGTTCCAGAGCCAGAGCGCGGGCAATACCGATACGCTGGCGGCGGCCACCGTCGAGTTCGTGAGGATAGGTATTAACCAGACGTTCGGCCAGGCCTACCAGTTCCATCAGATGCAGTACGTGTTCCATGCACTCTTCTTTACTGTTGTAAAGGTTAAAGATCTGCATGGGTTCCATAATAGTCTGAGAGACCGTTTTACGAGGGTTGAGTGAGCTGAAGGGGTCTTGGAAAATAATCTGCATGTCGCGTCGCATTTCCCTCATCGTATTGTCGCTCAGTTCCTCAATGTTTTGGCCTTCAAATATGATTTCGCCTGCAGTAGGCTCCAATAAACGCAGGATCGCGCGACCGGTAGTGGATTTTCCGCAACCGGACTCACCTACGATACCCAGAGTTTTACCTCTTTCGATGGTAAAGCTTACATCGTCGACCGCGTGCAGTTGACCACGGGGCGTATTGAAATATTTCTTAAGGCCTTTTACTTCAAGTAATGTATCAGTCACGATTGATCACCCCGCCTTCCTTAATATTTTGTTCATTATAGAGATGGCACTCTACATAGTGCTCGTCATTGCGGTAGACACGTTTAGGCTTGCTCTTACTGCAGCAATCCATTGCGTAGTCGCAGCGCGGAGCGAAAGGGCAACCGGGAGGTAATTGAGTGGGATCCGGCATCAAGCCACGAATGGGCTTGAGCATGGCCTTGCGGTCGTTGAGATTAGGCAAGGAGTTGAAGAGCCCTTCAGTATATGGGTGCCTGGTGTGATCAAAAATATCTTCCAGATTACCGTGTTCCACAACATGGCCGGCGTAGATAATCGATACTTTATCACAGATATCCGCGACAATACCCAAGTCGTGGGTGATCATAAGCATAGAAGTACCAAACTTATTGCGCAGGTCTTTCATCATTTCCAGTACCTGAGCCTGAATAGTAACGTCCAGCGCAGTGGTAGGTTCGTCAGCGATCAAAAGGCGCGGATTACCGGCCAGGGCAATCGCGATAACTACCCGCTGCTTCATACCACCGGAGAACTGGTGGGGATACTCTTTACCACGATCAGCAGGGATACCAACCAATTCCAAAATCTCATGTGCTTTTTCTACAGCTTTTTCGTGACTCACTTTCTGGTGGTATTCGTAAACTTCCGCGATCTGGTCTTCAATCACGTGGACAGGGTTGAGCGAGGTCATGGGGTCTTGGAAGATCATGGAGATCTCACTACCGCGCAACGTCATCATGACTTTTTCGGATTGCTCACGAATATCCTCGCCATCAAACATAATGCTTCCCTGCACGGTTACACCCGGAGGGCTGGGCACCAGTTTGAGAATGGAGAGTCCGGTTGTGGTTTTACCGGCACCGGTCTCGCCCACCAGACCCAGGGTTTCGCCTTTGTTGATCTGGAGGTCTAAGTGGTTTAGGGCGTGAGTTACGCCGTCATCTGTGCGGAACTCCACCACCAAATCTTTAATATCTAACAATACGTCTTTTTGTTCCATACCTTACCCTACTTCTACTTTAATCTGGGATCCAAAGCATCTCTCAAGCCGTCGCCGAGCAGATTCAGAGCAAGAATCGTAATCATGATAGAAAGGCCGGGGAACAGCGTTAAATAGGTATACTTTGGATTGATGATGTAATTGCGGGCTTCAGCTAGCATCTGACCCCACTCCGGCATAGGAGCGGAAATACCAAGTCCCAGATAACTCAGACCAGCAATGGTAAGGATAACCGTTGCTACGCTGAGCGTGGTGTGCACGATAACCGGAGCAAGGCTGTTGGGCAAAACGTGCTGGAAGATGATCCGGCTGTTTTTGCAGCCGATAGCCTTGGCCGCTTCAATGTAGTCAACATCACGGACGATCAGAACTGAGCTGCGAACAATACGCGCGAAGCCCGGAATAGTCGAGATTGTCAAAGCGATAACCAGGTTAGGTATGCTCTTGCCCAGGGCTGCCATCAAGGTAATAGCAAAGAGGGTGCCCGGTATGGCCAGGAAAATATCCATGATTCGCATGATGATACCGTCAACACGCCCACCATAGTAGCCTGCTATCGAGCCCAAAGCACCGCCTACAATGAAGGCCAGCGCTACTGCCGCGAGACCAATGAACACTGAAGCTCTGGCACCCCAGATGATACGAGCGAGTACGTCACGGCCTACGTGGTCGGTACCCAGGATGTGTTTAGCTGAGGGAGCTTGCAACTTTTCCTTGATGTTTTGTTTGATTACATCTTCGTTGTAGTCATAGATCAGTGGTGCGATGACCGCCATGATAACAATAAGGGTAATGATAATCAGACCCAGCATAGCGGTTTTATTTCTCTTAAAACGACGCCAGACCTGGCGGCTCATGCCGCTTTTTTTATATTTTTTCTGCAGATCGGAAACGGAAGAATTACCGGTATTAGCCATATCTCTATCCTCCTATTTCTTATACTGCGCTCTAATGCGCGGATCGACCAAGCCGTAAAGCAAGTCGACGATCAGGTTGACCAGGGTAAATACAACCGTGAACACGATAATACAGCCCATGATGGCAGGCGTATCACGTCCTTCAATGGACTGGACCATGTAGCGTCCAATACCTGGTAAACCAAATACCGTTTCAGTCATAACTGCACCCGCGAGAAGTGAGCCGATCTGCAAACCTGTAACCGTAATTGTTGGGATCAAGGCATTAGGCAAGGCGTGGTGACGAATAACTCTACCTTGCGGTAAGCCCTTAGCTCTTGCTGTGGTGATGTAGTCCTGACGGATAACTTCCAGCATGGAAGAACGCGTAATACGCGCGATTGAAGCCATGGACTGGAAACCCAGAGCCAGGCCCGGCAGAACATAGTGCTTCCAAGTACCAGTTCCCTGAACCGGGAACCAGCCAAGTTTTACTGAGAACAGCTGTATCAAGAGCATCGAGAACCAGAAGATTGGAATAGATACACCGAGCAGGGCGATAAACATACTGAGTCCGTCGACCAAGGTGTTCTGTTTAACAGCTGCGACAATTCCCAGAGGAATAGCCAGCACAATAGCAATTATGATAGCGGAGAAAGCCACTTTCATCGTAGTTGGGAATCGAGCGCCTATCTCTTCTACGACACCAACTTTGGTTTTATAAGAAATACCAAAGTCACCGCGGATCAAGTTGCCCATATATCGTCCATACTGGACTAGTATTGGGTCATTAAGACCCATTTCTTCACGCAATTGCTCAATGGCTTCCGGTGTAGCCATCTCACCGAGTATGGTCTTCGCCGGGTCACCGGGAGCCAAACTCAAGATCAAAAATACGAGTAGAGTAACGCCGAGAAGAACCGGGATCAGCGTTAGAATTCTCTTTAATATATATCTCCCCATAAGTTAAATCCTATAAAAAATGCGGCTGCCTCCTAAAGGGAGGCAGCCAAAGAGTCTAAACTATTTCCAAGACCAGTCTTGTACCCAGAAGGTACCACCGACTGTGCATTCGAAACCGTCAAGGTTAGCCTTGAGAGCCTTCAGGTAGTTATCCTGGAACAGAGGGATCTCAGGGCAGAGTTCGTTCAGCAGCTCAGAAGCCTGGATGAGGATCTTCTCACGCTCATCCTGATCTACTGTGCGCATGGATTCTCTGATCAGCTCGTCAAGCTCGGGGTTGTTGGTACGAGTCTTGTTAGCGGCGCCGATACTATCGGAGAGGAATACGCCCTTCAGGAAGGACATCATCTCGTTGGAGGTGTAACCACCGATAAAGCCGGTGAAGTCACCGTCAGCGGTCTTACTCAGATAAGTTGCGAGGTCCATGGAGCTGATAGTAGCGTTGATGCCGACATCAGCCAGGTTCATTTGGATAACTTCAGCAGCACGACGCTTCATGTCGTTGGAGCAGATGATATCAAGTTCGATGGACGCGGGATCGCCGCCCCAGGCTTCCATGTACTCCATAGCTTTGTCCAAGTCGTACTCTTCCATGCCTTTATCGGAGAAACCGAGCATGCCTTCAGGAGTTTGGCCTCTGGCAATTTCGCCATAGCCGTCCAGAGCTACGTCAATTACGTCTTGTTTGTTGATTGAGCAGTTAATAGCCTTACGCACATTGATGTCGTCGAAAGGTTCCTTCTCATTGTTGATGCAGAGCCAGTTGTGAGATACGGATGGCTCAATAGAAATAACAATGTTGGGGTTGCCTTCAAGGATATCTACGGAAGCGGAGTCTAATTCGATGATGAAGTCAACTTCACCAGCCTGCATGGCCAGAGTACGAGAGGAACCCTCTTTGATGATACGCCAAATGACGTTCTCGATCTTGGGGGCGCGCTCGGTATCCCAGTAGTGTTCGTTAGCGGTGAACTCGATGGATTCGCCACGGTTCCATTTAACGAATTTGTAAGGGCCAGCGCCAACAACTTGCTCATTCAGGTCAGCGCCTTCGTCGATCAACTTTTTGGGGTTGATGAAGCAGCAGTGGTGAGCCAGGTCATAGAGCAGAGCAGCAGACGGGCCAGGGGTGGTGATCTTTACCTGCAGGTCGTCGATAGCTTCAACAGTGTCGAAAGACTGGGTGTAGTTAGCTGCGTCAGGTTGTTCTTTAGCATAAAGCAGAGAAGCAACTACGTCTTCGGCTTTGAGGTCAGAGCCGTCGCAGAACTTCAGGCCTTCACGCAGGGTGAAGATCCAAATGGTCTCTTCGCCGTTTTCGTCTTCTTCTACTTCCCAGGATTCAGCCAGGTCGGGCTCAGGATTGAGATCCATGTTCAGACGTGCCAGGCCGTTGTGGGTCAGGTGGTTGACATAGTCACCGGCAACGGCGTTGTGGCCAGCGGTAGTCAGAGACGGAGTCTCATCTGCGGTGCAGATAACAACGGTATTTTCGTCGATCGCGGGTCCGGCTAAGGGATCATCGATCTTTTCAGCATGAACAACACCGACTGCGGCGCTGAGCATCATGCAGAAAACTAAGAGCAGAACTGATAGCTTTTTCATTTCTTAAACCTCTTCTTTCTCGGCACTTTGTGCCTTGGAGTAGTCGTCTGAAAATTTTGCATTTTCAAACATTAATCGTATTGTACACGACTTACTGAAGTAAAGGAACTTCTGTGATTAACTTACAAAAACTTTTTGGCTCAAGTTAATTATTTGTTTCTTACAGCAAGTTCCATGAGTTTTAGTGTCACCAGACAAGATTTTTCTACCGCACCCATAGGCATAAATTCACAACGCGAGTGGAAGTTATGCGCACCCGTGAAATAGTTGGGTGTGAGAATACCCTGCGTGGAAATATAGGAGCCGTCCGTACCGCCACGCATGGGGATGGTCTTGGCCGGGATACCTAGTTCCTCAAGAGCCGTATACAGGTCATCGATGCACTGTCTGTTTTCGTCGGTAACTGCATCGGCGATATTACCGTAGACGTCGCGGAGATCCAGTTCTATTTCTGCCTTGGGGTGCTTCATCCGAATCAGTTTGAGGCCTTCTTCCAGATAGGCTTTTTTCGCCTCATAGCCAGCCTTGTCGTGGTCACGGATATTGAGCTGCACTACACAATTGAGCACGTCAGAATTGATATCAGTGGGCCAAATGTAGCCTTCGCGGCCTTCAGTAAATTCTGGAGCCTGGCCTCGGTTGAGCAGATTGATAAAGTCAACTGCTACTAAGAGAGGATTTACCAAATTGTTCTTAGATGACATGGGGTGAGCAGTTACGCCTTTGACACGGAGCGTAGCCGCGCCGGCGTTAAAGGTTTCATATACTACTTCACCTAGAGTGCAGCAGTCAATGGTGTAAGCATAGTCGACGGGGAACTTGGAAAGATCCATTTTACGGGCACCGCAGAGGCCGACTTCTTCATCCGGAACAAATGCCACATAGATCTCTCCGTGCTCGATCTCGGGATGATTTTGTAAGACTTCCAGCGCGCAGATAATATTGACGATAGCTGCCTTATTATCAGCGCCCAGAACCGAGGTACCGTCGCTGACGATCAGGTCTTCACCAATATGCTCCAGCAATTCTGGGTGTTCTTCCACGGAAATATAGATGTTTTTCTCGGCGTTCTGGCAAACATCACCGCCCTGATAATTGCGGATCAGCTGCGGATGGACTTCCGGTGACAAAGCAACATCCACGGTGTCCATATGAGCAATCCAACCAATAGTTGGTACATTCTTGCGCTCTTTCTGCAGTCTGGCCGGTAGATGACCGATCACCACGCAATGGTCACTGATGCTGATGTCTTCTAAACCCAGTTCCTTAAGGTCTTCTGCCAGTAATTTTGCAAGATCCCATTGGCCAGGAGTACTGGGTACTTCTTCCACACCCTCTTTACTCTGTGTTTCGATAGCGGCGTAGCGGAAAAACCGTTCAATCAGCCTTTCCTGTAAGTTAAGCTCTTTGATCATTTCTTCTGTCATAGCCCAACCTCCTTTTTCTCTAGAAGTTTAGCATACAAGTGATGAAAGTTTAATATTTTCTACAAAAATCGACAAAATATTTAGTAAAGTGCAGAGTCTGGTGTCTGAATCCAGCTAGCCGTCAAACTTTTATCTTTCAATAAACATTAACTTAACAAGAGCTGAGAGCTTTAGCAAAAATAAAGTTAAATCGTTAAGTAAAAAGAGACCAACACCGCAAAAGGTGCTAGTCTCTAATCACTTATGTTATGTCTATATTAATTGTTGTCAAGGGCTAGTGAGCCAGCCATTGCTTCAAATAGTCTTTAATTCATGTTGCATATCTGTTTTGCCACTTCCTTATTTATGCGAAGAAGAGAGCCAGATCATCCTCCACTGTAGTAATACCACTAAGGCCAAATTGGTCAATCAGCACCTCCGCGACGTTGGGCGACAGGAAAGCCGGCAGAGTGGGTCCCAGGTGGATATTCTTTACCCCCAGATAGAGCAAAGCCAGCAGTACGATAACTGCTTTTTGCTCATACCAGGCAATGTTGTAGACAATGGGCAGGTCGTTGACGTCGGCCAGGCCAAAGATCTCTTGCAGTTTAAGCGCGATCAAAGCCAGAGAGTAGGAGTCATTGCACTGACCAGCATCCAGTACTCTGGGGATACCATTGATGTCACCAAGTGGCAATTTGTTATAACGATATTTGGCGCAGCCAGCGGTAAGGATCACCGTGTCTTTGGGCAGTTTTTCGGCAAACTCAGTGTAGTATTCACGTGAACGCATACGGCCATCGCAACCAGCCATTACTACAAACTTCTTTATCGCGCCAGATTTGACCGCTTCTACGATCTGATCGGCTAAGGCAAAAACCTGGTTGTGGGCAAAACCACCTACAATGCTGCCACTCTCAATTTCCTCTGGCGGCTGGCAAGTCTTGGCCTGAGCAATAATGCCGGAGAAGTCCTTTACGCTACCATATTCTCCCTCAATGTGGCGGCAGCCGGGATAGCCCGCGGCGCCAGTAGTCCAGAGTCGATCAATATAGCTGTCTGCTGGGGGCACAATGCAGTTAGTGGTCATGAGGATGGGACCATTAAAAGAAGCGAATTCTTCTTTTTGTTTCCACCAGGCATTACCGTAGTTACCAGCAAAGTTAGGGTACTTCTTAAAGGCAGGATAGTATTGTGCCGGCAGCATTTCAGAGTGCGTGTACACATCAATGCCGGTTCCCTGAGTTTGCTCTAAGAGCTGCTCTAAGTCTTTGAGGTCATGGCCAGAAATCAGAATGCCGGGATTATCGCGTACGCCGATATCTACCTGAGTAATCTCCGGATTACCATAGGCTCCAGTGTTAGCCGCGTCGAGCAAGGCCATACCCTGGACACCATATTTACCGGTTTCCAGTGTCAGAGCCACCAGGTCATCTACATTAAGACTATTATCTAAAGTAGCGGCCAGGGCGCGTTGGATAAAGGCATCGACCTCCGGATCATCCCGTAAAAGAGCGTTAGCGTGTTTGCTGTAGGCCGAAAGTCCCTTTAAACCATAAGTTACCAACTCGCGCAGACTGCGGATATCTTCATCTTCTGTTGCCAAAACACCTACTTCATTAGCTCGGGCCTTAGCCTCAAATTCATCTTCAGTTCCCTGCCAGCTGACTGCGTCAGGCAGATTCTTAAGATCACTCATCTTAGCCAATAACTCCGCTTTTACTTGGAGTGTCTCTTTAATTCTTTCACGGATGGCCTGTTCATCAAAATTGGCGTTGGTAATAGTAGTAAAAAGATTAACGCTCACCAAATGGTTGATATCGGGGCTGATTTCTTTTCCCGATGCGCGTAATTTGCTCGTTAACCAGGAAAGGCCTTTAGTAACATAGATCAAAAGGTCCTGCATGCTAGCGACTTCCGGCTTCTTGCCACAAACACCCTGTATGGTGCAACCTTGGCCTCTCGCGGTTTCCTGACATTGATAACAAAACATCTTATTTTCCATTTTTTTCTCTCCCTTATTCAATTACTTAAAAGGCCACTGTTACCTGACCTTGCACGTCTAGCTTATAGTTTTTGGTCAGGGATTTGTGTTGTTAAAACAACACGTTCTAAATGTTTGTGCAAACTGACAATCTGCTCTCTGTTTTTGCGATCATTGACGCGGTAAGATCGCTTGGTCTGACGAAAACTTACAGGTAGCAAAAAGTATCTGGCAATTAAGTAGTGTATTTAAAGCCCTATGGCTCGAGAGTGCTATACTTAAAGCCGTCGATCTAAGCTAATTGCTTATCATCGAGTATATTGAAGCAGAGCTAAGGAGATGACTTATGCAAGCAGCTAATAAATTCCTGGATAATTACGACAACATCGCCGTAAATAAAAGTCGGGCTTCCGCCGGTAAACTTATACTCTTAGGCATCCTGGCAGGTTTTCTCATCGGTATGGGTGGCCTGGCCTCTACCATGGCTTCTTACGCCATAGAGAACCCCTCCGTCGCCAGGTTAGTTGCTGGCCTTATCTTTCCCGTCGGACTGATCATGGTTATTTTTACGGGAGCGGAACTTTTTACCGGTGACTGCCTGATCTTCATCGGCGTACTGGACGGCAAAGTAAAGATTTCCGGTATGTTGCATAATTGGCTCTGGGTCTATTTGGGTAACTTCATTGGCTCTTTGCTCCTAAGCGCTGGCTATACCTTAGGCGGTAATTTTGCCTCCGGCAAAGAACAACTGGCTCTAGCCATGCTCAAGACTGCTAATACCAAGTGCTCGCTGGCTTTTGGACAAGCCTTTCTCTTAGGCATCGGCTGTAATATTCTGGTTTGCCTTGCTGTTGCCACAGCCTTGATGGCAGAATCCGGCAGTGCCAAAGCCATCGCCGCCGCTGTACCCATCACCGCTTTCGTGATTGCCGGTTTTGAGCATAGCGTGGCAAATATGTACTACATTTCCGCAGGCCTTTTCCTGCAAGGTTTACCTCAAGCCACTAATTGGTTGAGCACCGCCGAACTTAGTCTTAACAATCTCACCTGGGGCAACTTTTTTGTAGCAAACCTCTTACCTGTCACTCTTGGTAACATCGTAGGCGGCTGCCTCTTCGGCTGGCTCTTCAATCACTGTCATCATCAGCCGGCGGCCCAATAAACCACAAACTAACTCTTAAACTAACAGTACCCCCAGGCGAACCAACACTCGTTTGGGGGTACTTTATTTGAGATCGAATTACAAGTAAGATCCGAGCTTATTTTTCCTCAATGGCTGATACGGGGCAGCTAGCTTGAGCTTCGGCCGCGCTGTCCAGCGCAGATTCCGGTACATCAGCGTCAATGGCCTCCGCCTTACCTTGATCATTTAGAGAAAAGACTTCCGGGCAAATATCGGCGCAAAGTCCACAACCGATGCATTGTTCATTTACAAAATACCGCATAAATTCCTCCTTTGAAGCTAAGATTCTGAATCGCTTGACTCAGGTCTCTCTTGCTTGACTTCTTGTTTATAGTCTACTATGCTGCGAATAAAGTTTATGTTGTTCTAACAACAAGGGAGCAGAATTATGGACTATTCATTTTTGGCAAGTACAGCTCTATTCCAAGGTATCCGTGAGGATGAAATAAAGCATTTGATGTCCTGCTTAAGCGCTCGAGAAGTCAATTATCGCAAAGGTGAAATAATCTACTCGACCGATACCGTTGTTACAGACATTGGTATTGTGGAAAGCGGCAGTGTCAATATTGTGGTCAATTTTTATTGGGGAGACAGCCAGATCTTGGGCCATATCCCTGCCGGCGATATCTTTGCCGAAAATTATGCCGCCATTCCCGGCAAGGAATTGCTTTGTGATGTAGTGGCTGCAGAAGACAGTCAAATACTGTTCCTCAATTTGCAGAGGCTCTTGACTAAATGTCGCCAGCTTTGTAATTTTCACCAACTCCTGATCAACAATCTGCTCCAAATTTCCGCCCAAAAGAATCTCAATCTCTCCAGCAGGATGTTACATATAGGGCCGCGCGGTACGCGCGATCGGCTGCTCTCATATCTGTCAGAACAGGCAAAACTCAAAGGCTCCGAGCATTTCCGCATTCCCTTTGATCGTCAACAGTTGGCCGATTACCTGGGTGTAGAACGTTCTGCCATGTCCAACGAACTAAGCAAAATGCGCCGTGACGGCCTTATTGACTTCCACAAGAATGAGTTTATCCTGAAAAAAGCCGATCTAGATAGGTATTAGCCGTCTTCCTGGTTAAAATGCTTTACTTGGTCGTCTACTATCAACCGGCAGTCGTAAAGCAACCTGTACCTGCTCATTATTTAGTATTGATTTTTGTTATAAATTTTTACTGAAAGCCTGTAAGAGATAAAATTAAGCACCAGCGTAAGTCCCAGACCCGCAAGGCTAAGTGGCACAAAAGGCAGTCCCTCAGGCTGTGACTGGCCTTGTAGCCAAGACACCATAGGCGGTAAAATCCGCGGCAATAAAAAATTGAAAGCTATGACATAGATGAACATAAAAGCAACACTTGCTTTTTGCGTATCGAATTTATAAATGATGGGCAGTTCCACCGCAGAAGTCCCGGCTGCTAAAAGCATGATCAAGCTCATTTGTGCATACCAGGGCAGAGGTAAGCTCTGTTGCGGCGCAAACCAGCTAATCGCCGGCACAGAAAAGATTCCCGGTAAGCACATCAGCCAGATGAAAGCATATCGCCCAAGCACAATAGTTCGCGCTTCTAGCGGCGAGGCAGCCAAATATTTATCAATTTGTGACACAAGATCAGCGCCAAAAACCGCGGAGATCGTAATCATAGGCAACCACACAAAAGCCAAAGGCATAATTGCCAGCTTGCCATCTGAATAGGTGTAGACACAAAGACACAGCAAGAGCAGCAAAGCCAAAAGTAATTGCTTCCAGATAGTCAAAAATTCCTTATAGATAACCGCTTTCATTAGCGTGACCCCTTAATCATATAGACCATGATTTCCTCAACCGTAGCCTTCTCAAGTTCCATGTTTACTGGTACCAGATCTCGCTTAACCAGCACATCTGCTCCAAAACGGTGGACTCGTTTACCCACAACAGCGCTGGGGTCAAGCTCGGCCAACTGTTCTTTGCTTAGCGAGGTCAGGCCGTATTTTTCTGTTAGCGTATCCTTCGCTTCCATAAAAAGCAGTCTTCCTTCATGCACAAAGGCGATATAATCCGCGATCTTTTCTATGTCCGATAAGATATGAGAAGAAATCAAAATTGTGTGTCGCTCATCTTGCAGATACTCCAACAAAATATCCAGGACATCATCACGAATCACCGGGTCCAGTCCACTAGTCGCCTCATCCAAAAGCAATAATTTAGCCTGGTGAGATAACGCCAGGGCCAGCGCCAGTTGCATTCGCATACCGCGCGAATACAACTTGATCGCTCGCTCATCTGGCAGTTTGAAGCGCTTGCACAAAGCCCTAAAGGTCTCCGTTTGCCAAGCATCTCCATATAAATAGCGGTGGAAAGTCTCGGCTTGTTTAAGCTTCATCTCACCAGGTAAAAACAGCTCATCAAAAACAAAAGCCAGGTCTTGTTTCTCTTTCGGCCCCATAGTCTGGGTATCATGGCCTAAGAGCCTAATCGTTCCTCCGTCAGGACGCATAAGTCCAAGCATCAGCTTGATCGTGGTACTTTTGCCAGCGCCGTTCTCACCAATATAGCCGACCACCGAGCCCTCCGGTACTAGCATGTCCAGCGGGCCAAGTTGAAAACTGTCCAATCTTTTCCAAATGCCTTTAAGCTCAATCGCATTTGTCATCAGCATCCTCCAAAAGTCGCAACATCGTTTCCAGCTCCGTTGGGGGGATTGCTGCCAATTTGGCATAGTGCAAGGCTTCTGTAAGGCTGGCTTCGATCTTTCGTAAGAGAGTTTCCCGCATCAGTTCTTGATTTTTGGCGGCTACAAAACTTCCCTTGCCCTGGACCGAATGAATATAACCCTCGCGCTCTAGCTCGTCGTAGGCTCGCTTAGTGGTGATCACACTGATACGCAGTTCTTTAGCCAATAAACGAATAGAAGGTAATTGCTCATTTTCTTCCAATTTGCCACTGAGAATCGCTTCTCGGATCTGATTCTTTATCTGCAAATAAATGGGATCGTTGCTTGAGTTTTTTATCTGTATGTTCACAAGCCTCTCCTTTCCCAACTGTTCATATTGTATATATACACTCTTGGGGTGTCAAGAGCGCTAACCGCACAGTTGAGTTTAATCCTCTTTTGCGAAAGTAATCGACAGGTCACTAGCCACGATATCAGTTTCTGCGCCTAATAGACACCAACGCCATGGAAAGGTATGGGCCTGTGTATTCACCATGTCAGCAGTAAATAATGCCTTTTAGCCCAAGAAATGTTCTTTGGCAAATTCCATATCCTGGACAATCTCCAGCGTACCCAGGTATTTACCCTGTTTATCGCGAACAGCCATATAATTGACGAACATAGTCCGTCCACCCTTTTCCATCCATACAGGTACTTGATCGCGTCTACCGTGACGGAAATCTTCAATAATTTGGCGCACTAAGGGTTCAATTTTGGGTGGGTGGCAAGAGTAAACATTCCTATCAATGGCCATACTCGGGCGTTTGAAAACCTTGGGTACATCGTTGAAGAAGCGGTTGATATCATCCGCGTCTACAAATGTGATTTCCAGTGGAATGGTGTCAAGGAGTGCTGTCAGCTGTTCCAAAGTAAAGTGGCCGCCAGGAAGGACGATCTCATCGATCAACTCTAAAGGTTTCTCCTCTTTGTTTGCCGCGGTCTTTGCTTTTACCTTTGTTTCCGCCTCCGGCCAGACTTCTGGTTCAACACCCAAGCAAGTGGCATAGTCTTTCGCGTCATGGTAAATGCCTTGCCAATCTTCTTCCGTAAAGTAGACCGCGCAGAGGGGGTAGAGAATATTTTTCTCTTTGTAGATCATTTCTTCCACGCGCTGTAGCACAGCGGCTAGACGATCTTGCCATTCCTGATTATGCTCAGTCTTTCTACTTAACTCTGACAACTCATCTCTAATCTCGTCATCCACTGTCCACATAACATCGGACGGTCCGGTTACCCCATATTGAACCTTGAGATGAGGGTAGATGAGATCTCCTTTCTTAGCGTAGTGGATAGCTACTTCTCGAATGTCAGGTAGAAGTTCTTCGTTCTTAGTAGATGCGAACTCTGACAGCAGTTTAGCCAAAGCTTCATTTTCCTTAGTGAAGGTAGAGAGCGGATGGCCTGGGATTTCAGCCAAAGCCTGGGCTCGCGCTTCCCTGTTCGTACCATCTACCGGTCTAAAGCTGGCCTGCTTAGCCATAACATCCTTTATCTGTTTTTGGCGTACTGATTCCTCTACCGCTACCTGATTTTCCCGAACTTGTTCCTGTTTTTCCCGAACTTGTTCCTTCACAGCTACCTGTTTATGCCTGACTGAGTCAGCTTCTACTGTCTGTTGCCGGCGCAATGATTCCTCCACCGCTTGCTCTGCCTGAGCTATTTGTTCTTCTTTAGTAGCGCCGTGAAAGAGAGCAGAGTGTAAATCACAAAGTCGCTGCACCTCTTCAAGCGGCGTGCCTTCCTTGATCATTTCCTGCTCGGCTTCCATGATCTCCAAAGCATCTACCGCTTCAAAATCACGCACAAAATCTTTTCTTACAACTTCCAGATCTTCACCTTCACTTAGGCGACGCAATAAGGCTTTAAGCTGTTCTTTGCGGTTATTGACCTCGGATTTCCGTTGCTTATGCTCCTTGAGCGCTTGATCTTCAGTTGCGTTTTTTGAACCATCATTTTGAGTTACTTCGTTAGCTGCTGAAGCGTTCTCTACTTGGCCTTTCGCCTTGTCTTTCGCTCCCAAGTCAGGCATCTCCCCAACCAACTGGAAACCCTTAGCCTGTAAAGCAATTACCACGTCTAGCATAGGAATATTCTTCATCTTTGCGCCTTTAGGCAGGGTCATTATTTTGCCCACAGAATGGAGCATTGCGGGTTTTGCCACTTCAGTCAAACCCAGATCAACCATAATATCTATTAATTCAGGATAGGCTTTGGTTAGTTCATATACAGTTTTATTGAGATCTATTTGTTTAGCCATAGGATTCTTCTCCTTTACTTTGTTAACTGAGTCTATTATGCCTGGTGGGAGCTGCCGTTTGTGTTGTTTTAACAACATGGCTGTATTGCGTAACGTTGGTATCTTCTTTTGGTCGTAAAATTTTCAAATTGCTGATATTTTATATTTTTCAACTTACTTTTCAATCTTGATATTTCTGGATTTTTCGTCATTTCTTCTAGTAATGGGTGGTGGCAACGGTGTGGGGCGGGCCTGCTAAATCGGAGTTCTGAGATTTCCCGTAAAGTTTGCAGATAATGGGTGGTGCCAACAGGGCAAAGCTGGCCTTGAAGGCCAATAAAGATTGGTAATTCTGGATTTCCCGTAAAATTTGCAAGTAATGGGTGATTGTTCCACCCATTACCTGCAGATTTGTAGCAGAAACGCAAACCAGCGATTTACTAAGCCAAGCAAGGGCTGACCGGCCACCCATTATCCGCAGATTTTACGTAGAATTGGAAAAGTCGAATCTAGATGGTGTTCCACGACTGCTAAGCCCACCCATTATCTGCAGATTTGCACAGCAGTTCACTAGTTCGCTTGAGCTAATAGGCTCAGAGCCTTCCCTTACTCTTTCTCCAGTGGCAAGCACTTTTCCAAGTGGTAGCGTGGCTTGCCAGCGGTCTTGTTACCGTACTCGATGGCTTCTACTGGGCAATGGCAAATACAGGCCATGCAGTGAGTACAGTTTTTGCCCCAGACAGGACGTTTATCAACAAGACTGACATTATTTAAAGGACAGACCGACACACATTTGCCGCAGCCGATACAATTGGGTTTGGCATAAAAGGCCTTTGCTTTTACGACTACGGGATAAAAAAGTGGGTTTACTATATTACTGTAAAAGCCGTCCATAAAACCAGTGTGCGGTAAGCTAAAAAGCCTACCGGCAGCTATGATCTGGATCAGGTGATCAATCTCCGGTTCTGCCCTGGCAATAATAGCTTTGGCTTCTTTTACATCGGGCACAGCAAAAAGGGCAAGATAGTTTTCCGGCATGATTACCTTGGCTGTACCCATATGGATAAATCCTTTGTCGGAGCTAAGCTTGCGGTTATAGCGCTCGGCGTTGCCGTTTGAATCACCGCAGGTCATAACATACCAAACCTGGCTAACACCTTTTAGTTCTGTCTTGCGCAAAAAATCAGACACCACATGAGGGATCCTCCAGGCATAGGTCGGCGTCACTACAACTAATTTGCCGTCAACTTCTATAGCTTCTGAATTATGGTTTTTAATCCGGTCATTGAGGTCTACAAGTTGCTCCTCTAAACCTGCAGCCAGCCTCTGAGCCACATATTTACTGTTTCCGGTACCACTAAAAAATAAAATCATTGTCCTTCCCTCCTATCCACAGTCTATTATAACTAGCAAGGTTACAGTTTGAGTTTCCTAACGGTGTACTTATTAGAAGCCCGGAACAAGCTTGGCCCAGAGAACGCGTGGTGAGGATATGCGAACTAAAGAGGAACTTGCAAGAATTTATCAAAGGCGTGCGCGCACAGTTTACCTGGTTGCCGTGAGCTATGGTCTGCAAGTAGTCGATTGTGAAGACATCGTGCAAGAAACTTTCATCCGTCTTCTGCGCGCTAATCCCGCATTCAATGACGCAGAGCACGAGAAGGCCTGGCTGATTGTCACCGCGGGTAACTTATGCAAGAACTACCTGGCCAAGAGCGAGCGCAAGAATATTCCGCTGGAAGGCTGGGATGGTCCTGTAGAAACCGGAGAAACCGGATCTGGAGCCTATGATTCAGAACAGCAAATGATTCACTGTATACGTCAACTGCCAGAGAGATTACGCCTTACCGTCTATCTCTATTACTACGAAAGTTATAACAGCAGGGAAATTGCCGATATGCTAGGCATCCATAGTGCCAGTGTCAGGCGCAGATTATCGGAAGCCAGGAGGTATCTCAAAGAATTATGGAAAACTTACGAGAAATAGAATCAGCACTCTACCGCCAGGAGTTAAATCGTTTTTCCCCCAGCCAGAGCCAATTAGACCGGATCTGGCAGCGCATCTCCTCTAGCTATGATCAGATAGCAATCACTCAGCCCAGCTTGGCCATAAATAGACCCAAGAGAATATCTGAGATGCAGCCACAGGATCAGTACAAAGCTTCTGCCTGGTCTTCTCGCCTGCAACGCTTAAGTGTGGCAGCAGTATTAGTGTTCGCTTTGTTCACCGGTTTGATTTATTACACAGTTACAAAGCCGGAGGTCAACTTTAATCCACTGAATAGCACTGGCAACAGCCAACAACCGGGGGTTGATTCCCAGCCTTTAGCCGTCGCGTCCAAAATAGATAGCTACGACCAGGATAAGCAACAATTAAAGCTGCTCCGCCAGGCCCCATACCCAAACACGCACATGGTCTATCCGGAAGATCCGGTCCTGCTTGACCATCCTCTCGCTAAAGATCAAGAGCTGCCTCAAGAACTGCCTGTATATATTCTAGATGACATCATAGCCCCTAACGGAGCTAATGCCAGCGAACAAGCAGAAGGCATCCCTCTACTATACGAGCCACTTCGCCAAAGCTTAGCCAATGTGAACCAAGCCTTAGCTTGGGATCTTGACCTGGATCAAGCTGTAGAAGAAACTCTACCGGAAGGAAGCATGAGTCAGGCAGCCCTCTCAGCGCGCAGCAAAAATGAGAGCAAGGTCGTCATGGCAGCTTATGCATCAGAAGGTATTGTGATCTATGTTTTCCCCACTCAGCTATCTGAGCTTAGTGCCGAATGGCCTGAATACACTGTAAAGCAAGCGATAATGGAGGACTACCACACACTCGATTTGACTGATCTTCTGCAGCGTGTTAATAGCCAGCAAGGCCCCAGCATGATTGAGCGGATGGATGAAGAAAATCAGAACGTCGAATTGCGCCAACAACAAGTAAATACGCTGGTAGAAAACTCACTCCAGAAGGCGCAGGCGGTGACCAAGTCCTGGCAGGATGTATTGCCCTGGTCAGAAACACAAAAGATTTTGCCCTTTGCTCAGCGTGGCGCATTTGGTCTGCCAGAAGCATTCTATGGTTTGCTCTACAGATTTAGCTATCCTGCCGCAAACCCAGAACAGGACTTCCCGGAAGTAATGAATCAGCCGGAGGAGCCTTGGTCTCAAGAATTGCTAAACAGCGTCTTACGCAAAATAACCTGGCATACCAAAAACGAGTTAGTTTTGCAAGCGGACGGCTCTTATATGTTGGAACCCTATATGCTACCTGTGCCGGCCAGTTTGACAGAAACTTATCAACAAACTTTCCCAGAAGTAAGAGCCGATAAAAATTCCACTCTTTTTGAAGCAAGACCCATCGCTTATAGTTTTATTGATTACACTGATCAAGTGAAACATGTGAACGACTACTCCTTAAAAACGCCGGAAGAAGCCGAAAGCCTAATCTCAGAATCGGTTAGTGCTCCATTAAACGCCAACTGGAAAGTGATTGCCACCGGCATGAGCTATCGGGAAAGCTTCAGCCACGCTGGATTCCCTCGCTATTTGATTCCCTGTTATGATTTTGTGGTACAAGCAGATTTTGCTGAGATAAATACCATGGAAAACAATGCTGAGGCAATAGCGAGTGGTTCTGATGCCATGGTAAGTATCCCTGAAACCACGGGAGACTATTCTGAAACCAAGGGAGCTACTTTCGAGATACCGGAGAGCAATTCTGAATCAGAGGAAGGCAATTCTGCAACAGATGAGCTCAATACGGGCAACGAAATTTTACCCACCCTCCGGATGACTATCTCTATCCCGGCTATTGATAGCAATTACTTGCTTTACAAAGGTGAGACCACAGGCAATAAGATCTACTGGGAAAATGAAGCCGGTGAGCCAGTGCTGGAAGAGACCTTGCCGGACGCTCCAGCTGTTCTCATACCTACGGAAACTCCACCCGCTGAAACACACGAAAGCCGAGTTAAAGGTATCCCAGGAACAGAAGATTCTGACCCTAGCCAAACTGGACAGTCCAATATTGAGCCGGGAATCAATAGCCAGTCTAATGACGAACAGGGCAATACCAACCAGCCTAATGACGAGCCAGGCAATACTCACCAGGCTAATGACGAGCCAGGAACCAATAGTCAGTCTAATGACGGACAGGGCAAAACCAACCAACCTAATGATGAGCCAGGAACCAATCAAGATGGCATACGCCTGTTCGCCGCAGTGGGAGAAGACGGTAAACTCACCGTCAGCGTCTTTAATAAAAGAACGGACAGCATCAGCATCGGCAGGGATTTCATCCTGCAAAAATGGGACGGCAACCAATGGGTAAACGTAACCCCAGCCTATGCCAATACCGATGAGATGCTGTCAATAGAAGCAGGCCAATCGCAAGACCTGAACAATCTAATTTCTAACTACATTACGTCAGATGAATACCGGGTCCAAAAGTCTGTGTTTCTTGCTGATGGTAGCCAATTGGACCTGGTAGTGGATGTTTGGAAGATTATGTATTAAATTCTCTTCTAAATACCTGACCGATAAATGCCTGACCGAGTCACTTCAGTCAAATTGGTTGCTGCCACTTAACTATGTCATATCTATAGTTTACAGCTCTATAGTTTACAGCTGCTCTATAGATAGGTAACTGTCTCGGACAAGGGCTTTCTGCTGTGGTGGTTGGGCAAAGGTCCTGCTCCTTCAGCAGCATAACCCAAGTCCATGAGTATCACGATTCTTTGATTCTCCGGCAGTTTCAGTTCTTTCGCTAACTCGTCCGGATTGAAACGGTTTAGCCAGCAGCTATCTACACCCTCGTTTGCCGCGGCGAGCATCATGTGGGTAGCCACAATCGTCACGTCCTCAGCGCCTGAGTTATAGCGGTCACCAAGATAGGTATATACATCATTAATATCATAGGCCACGGCCAGCACAGTCGTCGCACCATAGCGGCAGGGAGTCACTTTGTCGACAATGGCCAAGGCCTCTTCTGACTGCAGGACATAGATGCGCTGCACTTGTTGGTTCTTAGCGGTAGGAGCCCAGCGTCCGGCTTCCAAAATTGCTTCCAGCTTTTCCGGCTCCAGCTTGCGGTCACTGTATTGTTTGCATGAATACCTGTGTTTGACCAAATCTTTAAATTCCATAAAGTAAACCTCCTGTGTTTGAATAACTTTCCCCTGTGCGTTGCATTTTAAATAATACGGCATTATTCATAAAAAAACATCATCCAGCTAATTTTCTAGCGCTACGGCAAATAAGGTTTTGCCGCTTCACAGCCAAATTTGTTAGCCAGATAGCCACTAGTCGTCTTTATCTAGGCATGCTTGCGGTAGCCTGACCTTAGATTTATATTAAAGAAAGAAAAAGGAGGTAAAACACCCATGCTTAACTATATCCACGACATCCCCACTCGCATTTTCTTTGGCGAAGGACAAATTGAACAATTAGCGGCTATTCTCCAGCCATTAGGGAAAAAGGTGCTTCTCTGTTACGGAGGTGGTTCCATCAAAGAAAATGGTCTCTACGATACCGTAATGAATATTTTAAATAAAGGCGGATTTGAAGTTTCTGAATTGTCAGGCATTGAGCCTAACCCTCGTATTGGATCTGTTGAAAGAGGCGTAAAGATCTGTCATGAAAAAGATATCGATGTTCTGTTGGCGGTCGGTGGTGGCAGTACCATTGACTGTGCCAAGGCCGTTGCCGCCGGTGTTTACTACGAAAATGACCTTTGGGATATGGTTACTTCCGAGCACGACCTGTTAAAAGCGCTGCCTCTTGTAGACATTCTTACACTGAGTGCTACCGGATCAGAATTTGATCCCGCCGCGGTCATCTCCAACCCTGAAACCAAGGAGAAATTAGGCAACGTTTACACCTACCCCACCGCATCTATCTGTGACCCTACATATACTTTCTCAGTTTCCGCCTACCAAACCGCAGCCGGATCCGCCGACATAATGAGCCACGTCTGCGAGGAATATTTTTCTCGCACCATGGACAGCGACTTGTCGGAAGGCATGGCTGAGACAGTTTTGCGTTCAGTTATGAAGAATTGTCCCCTGGCCATCCAAGAACCAGAAAATTACAACGCCCGAGCCAATCTCATGGCCTGCGCCTCCATCGCCTGTTCCGGTGTGCTTTCCTACGGCAAAGAAAGCAGCGGTTGGCCCTGCCACGCCATGGAACATGAGTTATCCGCTTACTATGACATCACGCATGGTGTAGGCCTGGCTATTCTTACCCCGCGTTGGATGCGCCTGATTCTGAAAAAAGACCCCACAACCACTCCACGCTTCGCGAAATTTGCCCGCAACGTCATGGGGCTGACCGGAGATGATGAGTCCAAACTCGCCTTTGCTGGCATTGATGCTTTGGAAAAATATTTTATCTCCACCGGCATTCCCATGAACCTGCAAGATCTCAACATTGGCACGGAACACTTTGAGGAAATGGCCGTCCACGCTAACCGTGGCGGACGCCTTGACGCCTCTTATGTTCCGCTTAGCCAGGAAGATGTCGTCGCGATTTATAACGATTGTCTGTAAGGTATGGTCAAAGGCTTATTTATGAGTACAGAGCTGTTGTGCTAGCCCGGTGAAGTTTTGTAGAACAGAGTTGTACTAGCCCGGTGAAGATTTTAGTCCAGGGCTGTTTGACAGTCCTGGACTTACCTTTTAAATCTGAGATTCAATAATCCCCGTAAAATTTGTAAGTAATGGGTGGCTGTCGCAGCTTTGAATAGCCTTGATCGGGCCGTCTAGATCCGAGTTCTGAGATTTCCCGTAAAGTTTGCAAGTAATGGGTGGTGCCAAGGGGCAAAGCTGGCTTTTAAGGCCAAGATAGATTGGAAATTCGGGATTACCCGTAGAATTTGCAAGTAATGGGTGATTTTTCCACCCATTATCTGCAGATTTGTAGCGGAAACGCAATCCAGCGTTTTACTAAGGTAAGTAAGGACTGGCCTGGCACCCATTATCTGCAGATTTTACGTAGAATCCGAAAAGTCTAATCTAGACGGTGTTCCACGACCGCTAAGGCCACCCAATATCTGCAGATTTTACGTGGAATCGGAGAAGTCCGATTTAGGTGGTCATCGAAAGTAAGCACAGCCGGCCTAAGCCACCCAAATTCCTGTTGCACAGGCAACATCCATCTACGTTATTCCTAATTCCTGTTGCACAGGCAACATCCCTACTCAACCCAATCGGCTTCAGTGGCCTGCATGGCAGCTAAAGTTTCAGACAATAAGGTATCTAATTCCCAACCTAGTGCTTCGGCACCGCTCTTGATGACGTCTCGGTCACAACCAGCGGCAAAACTCTTGTCTTTGAATTTCTTTTTTACTGATTTCAGGTTCATATCCTGGACCGACTTAGAAGGCCGCATCAGGGCAGCTGCGCAGATGATGCCGGTCAGTTCATCTACAGCGAAAAGAATTTTTTCCATAATATGTTCTGGTTTGTATACAGAACCGGTCATGCCATAACCGTGAGAAGTAGTGGAGCGAATAATGCTCTCATCCAAATCCTCTGCGCGCATGAGTTCGACTTGCTTCACACAGTGCTCATCCGGATACATCTCAAAATCCAGGTCATGCAATATACCTACCACTTGCCAGAAGTCTCGGTTTTCCGGATCGTATTTGTCAGCGAATTGAGCCAATACCGCACCGACTGTCTTGCCGTGCTTAATGTGGAAAGGCTCTTGGTTGTACTTTTTCAGGAGTTCTAAAGCCTCTTGCAAATTTGGAATATAAGTCATTTTATGGTCCTTTCTTAAGGTCGATAGTGTTAGAACGTGGCGATAGTTAGCTTTTTGAGATAGAAGCCCAAGACCACCACGACATTACTTCTCAATTCTGATTATGCCGGCGCAGAAAGAAGCTTTTTGGAAACGGAGTTGAGGGAAATTTTGTTTAAGCTCATCAATTATAAAATAGATCTCCTCCTCATCCCATTCCTCACCTGCCATTTCTCTACAGCGCTGCTGATCTTCTTGGGTTTCAAAAGCTATATCACCAATAAGAATTTCCCCATGATCACGCAACAGTTCAAGTAATTCATTAATAAAGCTAATTTTCTTAGGCTTGGTTAGGTGGTGTAAAGAATAAGTTGCCACGATGAAGTCGTAAGCCTCATGCCTGAGCGGCTCCACTAAACCGGTGGACAGATCTCCTTGATAAAGTTGCGCCTCCGGCATCTTCTCAGATGCCAAATCAATCATGCTTTTTGAGAAGTCCTGACCGTAGATGTGGCAACCGTGCTCATATAGTTTAGTGGTCAACGTGCCAGTGCCAAAGCCCAAATCCAGTACCATGGCGTTAGGCTTTTGCATAATGATCTGAAAAATACTCCCGAGCACGTCTTTGTATCCGGCAAAGGGATAAGTATTCTCTTCGTCTGACAGGCCGACACTGTGATCATAACCATCAGCCCACAGGTCAAATCCTCTGTTATCAAGCATACTAACTTAGTTACTCCTCTTATTCATTTGTTTCGTCTGAGTTATCCGATTCGTTTGGGTTATCCGACATCTGAATTCTCTCCAAATCCCTGCTGTCCAAATTTTCTCACTAACTTCTCTATCTCAATTTTGTTGCTTTTTTCAATATAAGGCAAGAAGTGTCAACTCAAAAGAGGGCCAGACCCCGAGGCTGCTTGCGACAACCTCAGGGTCTGACCTTCGGAAAAGAGAGGAAATAGAGGAAATATGTGAAGATGAAATATGGGGAGATGAAATAAGTAGTTTCTATCAGTTAGGCTTTTTGCGCTCCGGGCATCTCTGGTATCTTATCGTCTAGAGTTGTGGGCTCGCTGTATTTCTTAAAGAACAGCATGTAAATGATTAAGACAAGTGAACCAGAAGCAAAGATTAGACCAACAACGTCAATCTGTCCTGTAAAAAGACCACCAAACTGGTTGATCATGAGAGCAATTACATAGGCGAAAATTGTCTGATAGGCGATGGCAAAAGTGGTCCATTTGGCATTATTCATCTCGCGCTTAATAGCGCCGATAGCGGCGAAACATGGCGCACAAAGAAGGTTGAAAACCAAGAATGAATAGGCCGTTATACCGGTGAAGGAATGCGCAAGTGCCTGCCAAGTAGTAAGCTCACCACTGCCATAAAGAATACCCATAGTACCAACAATGTTTTCTTTGGCCACAAGCCCGGTAATTGAAGCAACGGCCGCCTGCCAATTACCCCAACCGAGCGGCGCAAATATCCAGGCTATGGCATTACCGAAAGCAGCGAGCAGCGAAAGGTTCAGTTCGTCTTCTGAGATCATGCGAAAACCTTCAGAAGTGAAGCCGAAGAAGCTAGTGAACCACACTACGATCGTTGAAAGCAGAATAATAGTGCCTGCTTTCTTAATAAAAGACCAGCCACGCTCCCACATAGACCGCAATACGTTACGCAGTGTGGGCCAGTGGTATGCCGGAAGTTCCATAACAAAAGGGGCGGGCTCACCAGCAAACATACGAGTCTTTTTCAGCATGATACCAGAGATCACAATCGCTGCCATGCCAATGAAGTACGCGGAAGTCGCAACCCAGGGCGAACCGCCGAAGATAGCCCCTGAGATCATGGCGATGAAGGGTACTTTAGCGCCACAGGGAATGAAGGTAGTCGTCATGATAGTCATGCGTCGATCACGTTCATTCTCTATGGTACGGCTGGCCATGATGCCAGGGACACCGCAGCCGGTGCCAATTAGCATGGGGATGAAGGATTTACCTGAGAGGCCAAACTTACGGAATACGCGATCTAGCACAAAAGCGATACGAGCCATGTAGCCACAAGCTTCCAAGAACGCGAGCAGTAAAAATAGCACCAGCATCTGCGGCACAAATCCCAAAACCGCACCCACGCCAGCGACAATGCCATCCAAGATAAAGCCTTTTACCCAATCAGATACATGCAGGGCATCCAAACCCTTTTCGATCAATACCGGGATACCGGGAACCCAAGTTCCATAATTCGCAGGATCCGGCTCATCACCGATCTCAGCCAAAATATCTCGCGCAGAAGCATAATCCGCCAATGTAGCAGTTTTCTCAATAACTTCCAGCGTTTCCTCATCTTCCACGCTGTATATGAAATTACTGCTGGGAGACTCTGCATACTTGTCCTGATACGCGTCATAGGCATCGACAATAGCCGAAGCTTCAGCATATTGCTCAGCCAGCTCTTCATAACCACCGTCATCAAATAGATGAAAGCCGTCGCCAAAGATATTATCGTTGGTGAAGTCAGTTGCTTGCGCTCCTATGCCTACCATGGAAATCCAGTAAACCAGAAACATAATCAAGATGAAAATTGGCAGGCCCAACCAGCGATTAGTGACAACTCTATCGATCTTATCAGATACAGAAAGCCGGTCGTCATGTTGCTTTTTATAGCAAGCTTTGATTAATTCCCCAACGCAGATGTAACGCTCATTCGTAATGATGCTCTCAGAGTCATCATCCAACTCGTTCTCTGCAGCTTTAATATCTTTCTCGATGTGCGCCAGCTTCTCTTCAGAGATCTGCAGCTTTTCCAAAACTTTATCATCTCGCTCGAAAACTTTGATAGCATACCAGCGTTGCTGTTCTTCCGGCAATTCACGCAAGACTGCCTCTTCAATGTGAGCCAGAGCGTGTTCCACGGGTTCGGAAAAAGTATGTAGCGGTATTGTCCGATCATGCTTGGCCGCTTCAATCGCAGCTTCCGCAGCCTCCGTTACTCCCTCGCCTTTTAGAGCGGAAAGCTCCACCACCCGGCAGCCCATACGACGAGAAAGCTCCTCGATATTTATCTCATCGCTGTTTTTTCTGACAACATCAATCATGTTAAGAGCCAGAACCACAGGAATACCAAGCTCAGTAAGTTGCGTCGTGAGATAAAGATTTCTCTCTAGATTAGTACTGTCAATGATATTGAGGATGGCATCCGGCCGTTCTTCAATCAAATAGTTTCTGGCAATAACTTCTTCTAAGGTATATGGCGAAAGCGAATAAATACCTGGAAGGTCGATTATGCTAACTTCATCATTTTGCTTTAGCCTGCCCTCTTTCTTTTCCACTGTAACGCCCGGCCAGTTGCCAACAAACTGATTTGAACCGGTCAAGGCATTAAATAAAGTTGTTTTTCCGCTGTTTGGATTACCAGCCAACGCGATACGTACAGTCATGTGAATAATTCCTTTCTGCTCTGCCAACCTTCAGCCTTTGGTTTTGAGTTTTGAGTGTTGAGTCTTGAACCTTAGCGTTTAGGACTTCGCTTTAATCCTTGAGCTATACTCTTTGTATCTAAAACCTGATTATTCTTGTTAGCATTCAAACTCCGTTCGGTTAGCCTCAGCTAACCGCAATCCGAAAAAAAACGGGATCTAATCCTCCGCTATTATTTAGCGATTTCAAGTAAGTTTTCTGAAATATTACTCAACTTCAATCATTGCGGCGTCAGCTTTACGGATTGAAAGCTCATAACCACGCACAGTAACTTCAATCGGGTCACCCAATGGCGCCAGTTTTTTCACATAGACCGGCGTGTGCCTGGTTATACCCATATCCATAATGCGGCGTTTTACCGCGCCTTCACCGTGAATCTTGATGACTGTAGCAGTTTTACCTACGTCGACATCTTTAAGTACTTTCATTTACGTTCTCCTTCTGGTCAACTAGACCATGATTTTTCTAGCTAGTTCGTCACTCACAGCGACGCGCGATTCTTTGACTTTAACAATCAGATTTCCGCCTAAAGTGCTTAGCACACAGACTTCACCACCTACGTTAAAACCCAGATCTGCCAGATGTTTCTTTACCACGGGATTCCCACCAATCTTCTTTATGACTTGGGACTCACCGGTATTTACCAGATTTAGCGGCATCATGTGTTCTCCTCTCTCTAGATTGGTTTGCATAGGTCAAATAAGACCGCAAAGTAGTCTCATTAGTTACCGTTTGCTAACTAGGAACAGTCTAGTTAGCCGCAAGTAACTTGTCAATAGGTTTTGATTAAATTTTTGACGTGAGATTTCTCATGTTCTTCAAATAATAGCTACCTGGAAGAGTTGGTTGAAGCTAGTAAATCCAAGATCCGTTATTTAACTTCGCTTCTTAAAGTTTTGTATGCCTGTCTCGGCTCTGAACGACCTTATAAATCCGAGTTGATAGTTTCTATGTAGAGTTTTCAAGTTGTGGGTGCTTGTCACCGCTTGGAACAGTCTTGAACGGGACTTCTAAATCCGAGTTCTGAGATTTTCCGTAGAGTTTGCAAGTTGTGCGGATAGTGGCGTTGAAGAAAATTCAACTTGTGGGAGGTTTTTTTCAGATGAAATCATCCACTACTTGAAATAATGCCTAATAAACCATCCACTACTTGAATATTTGCAACAATCTCCATCCACTACCTGAATTATTGCAGTGAGGCTTCTCCACAACTTGAATTTTTGCATAAGGAGTCCCAGACCGCCCTCCCATTACTAAGCCCTAGAGCGACCCCAAAAAGTTGGACCAAGATAAAGATTTAACAAGGTAAATAAGGACTAGCCGGCCACCTTTAGGGATTCTACGTAAAGTTCGATCTAGACTCTCTTACAAGACTACTTAGCACCTGCTTCTACTTGGATAACTTAGATAACTTGGATAACGCTTGGATAATGCCCGGATAACTTGGATAAATTGGATATTACTCGGATAATAAGCGGATTATTTCTTATAATCAGTGGAGGCCTTATTATTTGCGGAGGAAAGCAATTCGGGAAGCCATAAAGCAAGTAAAACCTGATATGCTAGTCTACTATGGCAATTAGTTAGGGTATGGCAATCAGGGATAATATTTACGATATGAAGCTGATAAAACTGCGGATGCTCTGAGGAGGCAAGATGGAAAAATTGACGTCTTATTTCTTTTTGTTTGTGTGTTTAGGCTTGGGCTCCTTGCTGGGGAGCGTCATTGACTATCCCATTCCGGATATGATTTATGGTTTTGCCATCTTATTTATCTTCTTGATCCTCGGTATTGCTAAACTAAAAGACATGGAAACAGCGTCAGTTCCGCTCATTCGCCTGATGCCCCTATTTCTTGTGCCCGCTACGGTGAAGATTGTAAACAGCTTCCCTTTGATAAAGTCTAATGGTTTTCGCCTTTTTATCGTGGTGATGATCTCTTTTTTCTGCACTTTGGTTGCTGTTGGTCTGACGGTAAAATTTTTTAGGAAAATGCAAAATGACAAGTAGTTTCTTTTATATAGCACTTACCTTGGCGGCCTATGCCTTAGCGCTCAAAGCTTCAAAACGGTTAAAGCATCCTTTGGCTAACCCTCTATTTTGGTCGGCAGTGATCGTAATCATTTTGATTTATCTGCTGCCAGTTTCTTTTGAGGATTACTTCTCCTCCATGACAATTTTTGATATGCTCTTGCTCTTGTCTACCGTGAGCCTAGCGGTACCTCTATACAAAAACCTGGACTCGCTTAAGAAAAATGCTCTTCCCATTCTAGGTGGAGTGCTGGTGGGAATTGTTGTCTCAGCCGGTACAATCATTCTGTTTACCAAGTTACTGGGAATCGACAAAGACCTGATCATAGCCCTACTTCCTAAATCAATCACGCTGGGCATGTCACTGCCATTAATTGAAGAAGTGGGAGGCTATAGTGCCATTACCGCATTTTCCGTAATTATTACAGGCACTTCCGGCGCAGTTTTCGGCCCCAGTATACTAAGGGCCATACGGGTAGATGATCCTATTGCCGTTGGAGTTGCCCTGGGGACAACTTCCCACGTCTCTGGCACTGCCGTCGCTTATGAGATGGGTGAAGTCGAAGGCTCAATTGCCAGTTTGTGCATTGCCATCACTGGACTTATCACGATTATGCTGTTCCCTCTTATCTTGATGATTTTGGATGCGTTGCCTTAGAGCAGCATGAATAAACAGTGCAAAATAGTTAAGCAGGATAGTAGAGCAGCATAAATAAACCAGCGAAAAAACGTTAAGCTGGATAGTAGAGCATCATATATAAACATTAGCAAGAAAGTTATCCAGGATAGTAGAGTAGCCTAAATAAACCAGCGAAAAAAGTTAAGCAGGATAAATTAATTGATTCTTATCAATGCGTCCCAATAGACAACTAACAAAAATCTGAAAACAAAAGCCGCGCTGATTTATATAAAACAGCGCGGCAAGTATTGATTACTTCAACAAAACTTAGGGTAACTCAATCACGCAGCCGGTACCGATCTCACGTACAGGAATGGATTCATTCAAGGTCATGCGAGCCTGAAGATCAACACAGTGGCAAGGCGCGATGGATTCTACGCCTAGTTCTTTAAAATAATCGAGGGTGGCTTGCATTCTTTCTTCTGAAGGGTTCAAAAGGTGGAAGCCGCCGATTACATCAAATACATTTTCCTGGCCGGTAATTTTTTTAGCGTAGTCCACTATATTGCAAATGCCGGCGTGAGAGCAGCCGGTGATAACGGCAACGCCTTCATCATTGGTGTAGGCAATGGCGGTATCTTCGCTCAAATAGTCATCCACCCATTCATCATCTTTGAAGATCTTGCTCGTGGGAGTGTATTCTTCGAAATCAAATGTACGCTCGATTTCTCCCAACCAGGTCAGGTTATCGGTCAGTTGGTATGGCTCAGAAGTTTTGATGATATTGAAATATTGGCTTAAGGTCGCTTCGTTTAATATGTTGCCGAAGAAGTCACCGTTGGCATCCTTAGGTAAGAAAGTATCGGGATGGCAAATCAAATCGATCTTTTTGTCGATATGATGATCTCTCATATACTTTGCCAGATAGAACAGTCCAACCGTGTGGTCAAAGTGACCGTGTGAAAGAGCGATCGCGTCAACTTTAGTTAAGTCATAGCCTAAAGCATCGGCGTTTTTAAGAGTGGCATCACTGTAGCCGGTATCAAACAAAATGGTCTTGTCACCGTCTTTCATCAACATGCTTAGCGCAGGCTCACTTAACAGCATTTTGCCGATCAAGGCGTTGTTATCAACCAAAACCGTGATTTCTAGACCTGCCGGTTCTTTGCTCTCTTCGGCCATTACCGGCGCGAAAAAGTTGAAGCCTAAGATGCAAGCGACGAGCAGTAAGATGGCTGCTTTCTTCATATTTCCCTCCAAATTTTCATTAGCTGAGGCTCTCATGCCTCTTGCCTACGGTTCTCATTTTTGCAAATAAGAACAGAAACACAATGGTTTTATTCTAGAGGTCAGCGGCAGCTAAGAGCAAAAGACATTCCGTTTTCGATGGTTAACATCGTTTTTACCGATGAATACCTCATTTAATGCTAGTATGGCAGTTAACTTAAACTTGTAAGCGCACAGCATAATTTGAAAGGTTATGAATTATACATGGAATTGAAGTACCAGCAAGCTGACTCAGCCCCAGCTTTGACCGTCACAGATTCACTACTTGTCCTAGCCCTAGATCAAGGCAAGCAAAATATTTTATCAGCCCTTAATTTAGATATTTTTACCGCCGCTTTGACCAGTGTTATGGCTGAGCTTGATACCGCGGGGATTATCAGCTTCAATGGCCTTAGGGAAAACCCCCTGGAACCTACTGCGGAAGTCAGTATCTTAGGTGACTTACCAGCGGAATATGCTTCCTGCAAAGCTGTCTATGAGGCAATTGTCGACAGTAAACATAAGACTATCGAAGAAATACTTTCACCATTTATTTTCTCCATAAACGACAAACTCGCCAAACAATTTGTCGAAGAGAGAATAACTCGGCTAAAAACCTTAGAAGTTATTGACGAGACAACGTCGAAAAACTTGCTTGGTATAAAATCAACCAAATTCAGCGCTAAGTCGGATGCGGTCGAGCAAATTGTCAGTGAGCTGCGCAGGGAGCTACTAGGACAGGAACCAGTGTCCGACGCTGTCATTGTCCTTACCCGCCTACTAGACAAAACCGGACTGCTCAAGCATTACTTTTCTGCCCATGATCAGGATAAACTCAAGCAAAGAATTGATGAGAGCATCCAAGAACTAGAAGGCCAAGCCGCCGGCGAAATTTTAAAAAGAATAGATGATCTACAGACATTCATCTTGTTGCTTATTAGCGCGATGGTGTAATAACTAGGGACATCCTCAAAACCGCTTCTGACCGCTTATGGCAAGCTTGTTCCAGGAAGAGTTGGAACTGGAAATTAAAGAGCGCGGATATTTTCTCCCGCGACATAACATCTCAATATATGACTCCATAGCGCAGTGTAACATTATCGGCTCTAGCGATGCCAGGTATCGGTTTGAGGACTTGAAGAAGGCGTGGGGAGTAATTTTAGACATTGACTAATTTTCTCTTTGGCGATAGTTTACATATCGAAAGCTCTAAAGGAGCTAAAGGTTTCCGGCTTTATCATACAGTCCCCGAATCCGGCAGATGGCAGAGAGCTTCGCACTTCAATAAGCGACGAAGGCAAGCAATTACTGGCAAATATCTCCGCTAAGCATACTGCGCTGTACCAAACAGCTATAAAAGTTATGACAAAAGAAGAACGGACCGAGTTTGCCCGTCTCTCAGAAAAATTATCTAATGCTCTAAAAGAAGAGCGCGTGGAAAAATATGAGTGACTTAAGTGAGTGCGCAGATATACAAAATGCTGGGTTTATTAAAATAGTCGGTGCCAAAACTCATAATCTACGTAACGTGTCGATCTCATTACCTAAGCGCAAATTAATTGGGATAGCTGGAGTTTCTGGTTCCGGGAAAACGTCTCTGATATCTACTTTAGCGGCTAGCGCTCAACAGGCTGTTGCTTCCCTATATCCTCCATTTTTGCAGGCTCGGATGAGAACCATAGAGCCGGGAAAAGTGGATGAGTTAGCAGGACTTACGTTTACTGCAATTGTCAGCCAAAGAAAGTTCAGTAAAAATGCGCGTTCGTCCGTCAGTACTGTAGCTGGAATCGCTCCTTATCTGCGTTTGTTATTTTCTCGCGCCGCGAAACCTAATGCCGGATATTCTCCGTCATACTCTCCTAATGATCCTCGTGGCATGTGCGAAATGTGTAGAGGTCTAGGTTACATTGATGACATAGATTTAGATGAATTGATCGATCAGAATAGGAGTTTAAATGAGGGAGCAATTCTTTTTCCTTCCTTTTAAGGGAAAATCTTTTTCAATTGCGGATATATTGGACGCAAGTTCAGATGATCTGCAGGAGATTTTCCGCAAACAAGTTGAAGTACAAAACGTAATCGCTTTACTTAAAAACGTGGGGCTTAGTTACTTAAAGCTTGGGCGCACGTTGGATACTCTCTCTGGAAGTGAGCTTCAACGACTTAAGTTTGTAAACTTTTTAAAGCACCACCGCAAAGACAAAACCAAAGTACTTGTGCTAGATGAAGTTACCACCGGTTTGCATCCAAAAGATGTAGGACAACTAATCACATTTCTCCACCAGCTTACAGCAGAAGGATTCACTATAATCACTGTCGATCATAACCCTAACCTGATAGCCCAAGCTGACTACAATATTGACATTGGACCTGGAGCGGGATCTGATGGGGGGTAGAGTTGTTTATTTTGGAACAGCACGCGGTCTCACCGACTGCCATGACTCACAAACAGGAAGATGGTTGCGTGATTTTTTATTGTCATCTTCCTATTAGCTGTTAAACTGCAGCTCGTTATTTACCATAATAGACTCTTGCCGATAGATTAGATTTGCAGCCTAACCCTTTTACGCTACAGCTCTTTTTTCAACATGATGATCTCTTCTGTCCTGTATTCTTCGTGGAAACCGTGCATGAGGAACAAATCAACAGCTGAATTGTCTATGGCAATGTTATCGTAAATCTCACTGATACCATTTGCTTTTGCTGCTTGGCAGAGGATGTCTAAGCCTTTGCTTCCAAAACCTTTGGATCTGTATGGAGCGTAGATGATTACATTGGCAAGGTGAGCATCAAGCTCAGGGTCATAGTGGTAAGCTATCTCGCCGAGGAAAGTACCAGTATCATCTTGTAGATATCTGTAATAGCGTTCATCATCCGGTGCAAGAACCCACCGCCGATACCAATCTTCCCAGCGCTCTTTGGGGAAAGAGATGACTCCTCCCCAAGCCTGGTTATAGGACATAGTTTCCGGGTCTTCTAGCATCTTTTGGCGAAACCAAAGGTCTTTAAGTTGTGGTTTGTAAGATTGTATCATACGGGTCAGTTTTCCTTTTGCAGAAATCAGTCAAGGTCTCATCCCTGTGGTTTTCGGTGTCACTCTACTTATTTATTATATCAATCAAGTGGCTTGCCTTGTTAGTTATGGTATCACCATACTTATCTTGAGTTTAGTCTATGCAAAAAATCGAGTTGTGGAGAAGGCCTCTTTCAAGAATTCAGTTAGTGGGAGGTCATGGCCTGCAATAAGTCAGGTAATGGATGAAATCCCTAACAATGATTCAGTTAGTGGATGTTTTCAACTCAAAAAGCTCCCACAACTTGAATTTTCTTCGTCGCCACTCTCCACAACTTGCAAACTTTACATAGGCTCTCGAGTTTCTAATTTAGATGGCTTACTCAGAACTACTTAGCCACCCACTGCTCGCAAGCTTTACATAGAATCTTGAGCCTTGAACCTATATGGCTTTCTCAGGATTCTATATGGACTGCCTAATTCCCTACTTTCCTTCTCCTAGAACAATTTTCTGATAACCACCATAATTGGCTTGAGAAATCTTGTCGTAGGCTTCGATGCCGAGCATTTCTTGAGTAATCTCGTTGAATTTAGCGGCGGGATCAATATCTGCAAACTATTCGGGATAGAGGACAGTGCCAATATAATAGGCGTCTGCCAGGGCAATATCGATATTGGTGGAATAGAAGTTGAAGGGCATCTGCAGATAGAGTTTGCCGTTCTTTACCGCGGACAGAGAGTTATAGAAATCAGGATTTGCGGCATAGTCATCTTGCAGGATGGTTAAACCTCCAGCGTCAATTACTATGACCTCTGGATCCATATCGAGTAATTTCTCTTTGTCAAACAGCACATATTCGTGGATACCTGCCTTTGCGACTACGTTCTCCGCCTTGAGGGCATCAAACATGGGATAGTCCCCGGTTGTGCTCTCAATACCATGAGAACCTCGGTTGGACATGCAGCCCAGATAAACGCCAGGACGATCCTTTACGTCTGCGCTGCGGGCTTCAAGGTCGGCTTTGGCATCTGTCAAATATTTAACTACTTCCTCGGCTCGCCCTGATCTTCCGGTGACCTTGCCGATCAGGCGCAGGGATTCATCTACTTCTTCGGAGAACAAGCTGGCCTCACCGTAGCTGAGCGCTACGATCGGCGTATTGATCTTACCCTGGAGTTCGTCGATTTTAGCCAGTTCCATGTCATAGCAGGTGAAAATAACATCTGCTTCGGCATTAAAAAGCATTTCCGCGTCGGGCGCGTTGCCGGGGCCACCTGGTCCAATGCTAGGATAATCATCGATATTATCGATAGCCAGGCGATAGGTACGTCCGACTTCACCCCAGGACTTTTCTGCTTCTTCTACACCGACCAGTTGGGCTTTATCACCTACATAGCAATATAAGCGCAGGCAGCCGGGTCCAATACAAACAAAGCGCTGAGGGTCTCCAGGGATGCTGACTTCCCTTCCTCTCATATCGGTTAGGACAAATCCATCTTTCTCGGTGGAAGAATCAGCCTCTTTGTCGTCAGTTGCTTCTGGATTACTTTCGGTCGAATCATCTTTTGACTCTTTTTCACTGGGAGCTTGCTCCGAGCTTTTTTTTGCCCTGAGTTGCTTTCTCTTTGCTCTCGTCCGCAGCTTTTTCGGTCTGCTGGGGTTTGGTGTTTTCCTGGTTTCCGGTATTACCGCACGCGGCCAGGCTAAAGACAAGCACCAGGCACAGGCAGAATACCAGAGATTTTTTTAAGTACTTCATATGTTCCCCCTTTTTATTTAGGAATCATGAATTTATATTATACGGGTTCTAGGTGATCAGCTCCCACGCGTGGTCTATCTGCTTTTAATTGGGAATTACTACTTGATGCTTGCCATGCTCTAGCACATAGGCTTCTACGCCATAGACATCCCTGATAGTTTCTGGGTTTATGATGGAATAGTCACCACAGCCATAGACAGCGCCGTCTCGCATCAGGAGAAAGCGGTCAGCGAAGCGGAGTGCCAGGTTCAAATCATGGATAGTTACGATGGCAGTCAGGTTCTGTTCTTTTACTATGTGCCTGGTGATGTCCAATACATCCAGCTGATTCTTGATATCCAGGTTGCTGGTTGGCTCGTCAAAGAGCAGGATGGGAGTCTGCTGAGCCAGGGCACGGGCAATGGAAACTTTTTGTCTTTCACCGCCGCTGAGAGCATTCACATTGCGATTGGCGTAATCTTCCAGATTCATCCGGTGCAGGACTTGCTGGACTATTTCTAAATCTTTATGTGTTACGTCCCATTTGATGAAGGGCTTGCGGCCCAGCAGGACGGTGTCAAAAACAGAGGCGTCAGCGAAATCGCAGCCTTGCGGCACGTAGCCGATATGCTGGGCTAGAGTAGTACCATCCATGGAACGAACAGACTGGCCGTTAAGCAATATTTCACCGGAAGTGGGACTCAGGATCCTGTTGATGCACTTTAGCATCGTGGTTTTTCCTACGCCATTAACACCCACTACAGCAAGACACTCACCCTCTTTAGCGTTGAAAGAAACTCCTTTGACGATTTCCCGGTTTTGGTTGTAGGCAAAATGTAAATCTTTTACTTCCAAACTCATCTCACGCGTTTTCCTTTCAGCAGCATATAAAAGAACAAAGGCGCCCCTAAAAGTGAGGTTACCGCGCCCACCGGCAAAATGATGGGCGAGATCACGGTGCGCGCCACGGTGTCGGCAAGTAGCAAAATCACTGAGCCCATCAAGGCTGAGGCAGGTATGAGGAAGCGGTGGTCGGTGCCGATAAGGCGCTTCATAATATGCGGTCCGATCAGGCCGATAAAGCCGATCATGCCCATGAAAGCGACGGAGACGGCAGTCAGTAAAGAGGAAAGTAAAAGCCCCCAAAAGCGCACTTGAGATGTCTTAACACCGAGGCTTTTGGCCAATTCTTCACCATTGGCTATGGCGTTGTAGTTCCAGCGCATAAACATAAAATAAACAAGAGCGCCGGCGACAATGATTGCCATGATCAAGTTTTCACTCCAGGAAATACGCCCCAGATCACCGAAGGTCCAGAAAATGTCCGCAGCGATTTTCACATCATCACCGATTACGGCGTATGGACTTATGGTAGCCGGCAATGCCTACGTTTCCAGGCGTCATTTGTTCTTTTACCGTTCCCGGTTCCTTATTTTGCATTCAAACCTCTTGCTATAACAAACAAAGCCGTTCTTTATTGTGGAACTTCCCAGAACAGATTGACTAAGGTGCTTTGTATAGTTTCTTCCACTTGGCCGTCTTTACTGACGGCTCGTAGATATTCCTTGATTTGATTTTCGGTTTTTTCAGAAATAGCTATAGAGCCTTTGAGCCTGCCTAAATACCATTTTTCTGCTTCTTCAAGCGATTTGGAAGGTTGCCAGACAGCGTCTTGGTAGAAAATCTCCGGATTGAGGCCATGTCCCCACAGGGTATCAAAGGCATAGGCAACAGAAGTATCAAAATGCTGGGCATTCAGCCCCGCCATTTTACGCAGCTCGTCGAAAACCTCATCCGTACGCCGAGCCGGCTTGCAAAGCAGGCCGTAACGCCGAGATGAACGGATCATTTTAACAAAGCTGCCGTAATCCACAATCGCTGGTGTGTTATGCGCAAATACAAGGTCAAACTGGCCCTCAAAGCTAAGATCGCTTAAGTCATACCAGTCGCGGACCAGAAATTCCACATTGTCTATACCCATCTGAGCAGCCGTCCGCTTAGCGGCTTCGATCATTTTGGGTGAATAGTCTACACCCACGACTTTGCCGACCTTGTGGGCGAGCGCGATGGAATAAGCACCGGCACCGCAGCCAACATCCAGGACCGTCATGTCCTCGGTTAAATTTACCTTATCCTGCAAAAGCAAGAGAAAAGAGTCTTCATCTAAATTAACCCGATCATCGTAGACAAAATTCTCCGCCACGCTGTCCCAGGTACTGATGCTTGCGGCCATATCAGCCTGCATCCCGTTCGTCCATTTATTTCTAATGTATTCTAAGTCCATCCTATCTCCTAGCTACTCATAGACTTATATATCTTTGTCGGTCTGAGGGATCTCCTTAGCCAAGACAAGACCTTGGTCAGTCAAAGGGATGATCCCCTTTCGTGGACCAGCGCGACAAAATCTGCTATCCGTCCGGCCTAAAAGTAAGGTTCACCTCCAGAAAGTGTAACATCTCGGTGCATTTTCGTCTTTGAGTAAGCCCCTATTAGTGAGGGAAACAAAATCTATTTTCTCAGAAAAAACAATCTTGACAAGAATCGTCAAATTGGTTAGATTATCTCCCGCAAAATTATTAAAAGGAGAGGCCTGTATGAGAAATCAATTTTCCAGAAATTTTAATCTCAAGCAAATCGTTTTAACCTGGGTTTTAGCCCTCGCCGTGTTGTGCAGCCTCCTCTTACCTCTTTCTGCGGTAAACGCGGATGAAAATGACATGGAGCAAGCCGGCAAGCCCGCCATAGGCGCACCTCTTTCTGTGGTAAGCGCGGATGAAGCTACTGTTTTAGATGACAAGGCTGTTGCTGATCAAGAAGGCAGCCAGAAGGGCCATGAAGTCTCAGGTCTTGAAGGCTCAGGTCCTGAGGTCTCAGTTATTGAAATCTCAGGTTCGGAAGGCTCAGGTCCTGAGGTCTCAGTTATTGAAATCTCAGGTTCGGAAGGCTCAGGTCTTGAGGTCTCAGGTTCTGAGGAATTAGGCGATTTGATGCAGCCAGTGGGTGAGGCTCCTGTGCCGACTATTGAGGGTAGCTCCATCTATTTGGATGGAAAGAATGGCTCCGATAGCAATGAAGGTTCTGCATCCGACAAAGCTGTAAAAACTTTTGTTAAAGCAAAAGAAATTGCCGCAGAAAACCAAAATATTACTCAGATTATCGTTGTTGGTACTACAGATGTTGAAGGGGACGTGTCGTTAGCGGGTACAAAAGCCGAACTCGTAAGAGGCCCAGAATTCAGAGATTACTTGTTAAGGATTCCAGCAGCAACCACTGCCACCCTATCGAATATAAGGATCAATGGCAATCGGGTTGAGGCTACAACCACACGGGGAATGGAATCTTTAATTCAAGTAAATGGTACGCTTGACATTAAAGATGGAACTATTCTAGAGAACAATAAAATTGCGACGCGAGAAAACAGCCAAAATCCTGGTGGAGCCATTTATGTTTCCGGTGGCACTCTAAATATGTCTGCCGGGTTAATCCAGAACAACACCGCAACCTTTGGCGGAGGCGTTTTTGTCACTAAGCGCGGTACTTTTAACTTTTCTGGAGGTACGATAACCAATAACCAAGCGCTGTCTGGCGATATTAGCAGATCCCCAAACAACGCAGCTTCGGGTGGTGGCATTTGTGTACATAATGGCGGGACATTAAATATTTCCGGGAACGCTTCAATAACTAGCAATTACTCAGAAGAAACTGGCGGCGGTCTTGCTATAGGCACACAAGAGATTAGCAACAGTGGAAATAATGAGCTTTACATGACAGGCGGATTAATTGATTCTAATACGTCTCGTGCTTGTGGTGGGGGTATATTCATCCAGGTTGGATATAGCAGCTATAGAAACACAGCGTACATTACTTCGGGAACAATCACCAACAACACTATGGAAGGTACCGGAAAGATGAATCACGCCTTTGGCGGTGGCGGCATTTACGTCAACGGTATTGCCCCGGGCTATAACTTTTATAACGCCAAGCTGTATATAAAGAACGTTATTATTACCGGTAATACTGCTGTATGGAGTGGTGCAGGTTACGCTGCTTGCCCTGTCACGGAGACCAAAATTTATGTCACCAATGGATGTGCTATCTTTAATAATGATGCCCATAACTACGGCAATGATTTATATATATTGCGTTACGAAAATGAATTAGATTACGGAGCACATGCAGGAATTCCTAAATACCAGCTTTCGAAAAGAATGCTAGGTGGGGTTCCTTACAACTGGAAATACAACGATGGAACTTTGTTACCGAAAGATAAGTACCAAGATGCACTCAAGGCCCCAGTCGATGAACTTCCATTGCATACGAATGAAAAAGCTAATGATTTAACTACTGCTTTAGCTACAGTCATCATCAGTGGCAATAAATCCGCAACCAGTGGTGGTGGCATTGGCAGCAATGGCACTGTTATCTTTGGTGATGAAGGAACAACCGAGGTCTCTGTCACTAAAAAATGGGATGATAACAATAACGCTGACGGAAAGCGTCCTGAATCAATCACTGTAGAGCTTGTTGCTACTTATGGCAACATTAGCGCTGTTGTCGATAAGGCTACCTTAAGTGCCAATAATAATTGGGAACACATATTTACAGAATTACCAACAGAAAATGCTGGCCAGAGTATAAACTACACTGTCCAAGAGGTCGCCGTAACAGGCTACACTGGGACTGTAACTCCAGATATGAATGGCAATTTTGTAATCACAAACACTCCCGCTGAGCCTTCTAAACCTACTGAACCTACTCGGCCCACAGAACCGACACGGCCTACAGAACCTACTAAGCCCACTGAACCAAATCAGCCTACCGAACCGACCAAACCTACGCAACCTGGCGGACCAACTAAACCAAGCGAACCGAGTGAGCCAAGTTGGCCGACAGAGCCTAGTGGGCCTTCACAACTCACTAAACCTAACTCCCCTCCTAGCTTTAGCAAGGGATTCACTAATAAGGTAAAGGTAGATAATTTACCGGCGACGGGTGAGGAAAGCAACAAAGTATTACTACCTTCTTTAATCATTGTGGCTTGCGGCGTTGCGTTAATCCTTAACAATAAGAAATATTAATCGTCTGACATAATGGCCAGAAGTTAATTTGGCTTTGAGCCACAATCTAAAGTAAAAATGGCCCCCTAATGTTCTCATCACTAGGGGGTCGATTTTTTTCTGGAAAAATAGTTCGCTTGCAATACCAAGGGGTCGTTTTTTCAGGAAAATTCGTTCGCTTGCTTTAGAGTTGAACTCTGCCTTAATAGCTGCCGTGGTTCTTTCTAAAGAATCCAATAATCGCCAAGCTGATTAGAGAAACCGCTATAACCGGAGCATACGATCTTTCACCGGTTCTGGGTAACGCTTTAACTTGCTGCAACTTAGGCGCTGTTGGCCGTGTAACTTGCTCAGTCCGAGGCATGGTTGATTCAGTCGTGGGTGATGTAGGCTCAGTTGGAGGCGATGTAGGCTCGTCAGGTATTGTGGGTTCAGTAGGATGCGTAGGAGGCGGAGTTTCTGGGGTATAGGTGTTAATAATGTCGTAGCCATTGACTTCGGATTCATAGTTAGTCACCGGATCTTCTTGCAAGGAATAATTGATCAGGTTACCGGCATCATCCACGCGCGGCAGATCAACAAAAGACCAAGACCAATCTTCATTGGCTGTGACAGTCTTATTAGCAACTTCTACTCCATTAGCCAGAAGTCGAACAACTATGCTCTCAGGTCTCTTATTCTCTTGATTATCCTGGTCTTGCCAGATTTTATGACCTTCCACCTTGAATGGAATCAGTGTAACAGTGCTCTCATCGACTGTGTTGTAAATTGTATCGACTGCTTCCAAGACTTTGACTTTGAAAGTGACGATGAGTTCTTGAGGCTCAGGGAGGACAGCGGTCGTGCTATCATCAAATTCGATAATATTAGGCTTAGAGTTATCCTCTACCACAATTTTACGCTCGTTCTCTTCATATTTTGCTACATATTCGCTAGTAGCTTTGCCATCCAGTGTAACCTGCAAAGATCCGTCTACGTATTCTAGGCGGTCATCCAGGATATCAGAGAATGATTGATCACAATATGTACCGCAATTGAATATACCTTTATAAAAGCCTGTAGTGTATAAAACAGTTTTGTGGTCAGGGCTAATCTTCTTTTTTAACTGGAAAGTAACTATATCGTTTTTATAAACCTCCATATCACTTTTAGCTTCACTGGAGTCCAGGACCACTTTTTCTACAGGGTTATTTTTAGCAATGAATAAAAACATTTGTGACTTGTATCCCTGATATAGAGCAGGACCTGCGTATTTTGCTTCCATTCCCCATACTAATGCATCGTTATATTGTGTCTCTTTACTGCCATAGTCTGTACACTGATACATCTCCAACTTAGGGGTTCCATCATTCTCAATAGTAAGTCCATAAAATTTGCTAAAATCATAGTTTTTATAAGTATCTGAACTTGACGATATCTTAAGATAATACTTACCGGGTATAAGTCCAGTTAATCGGGCAATTTTATAGCCTGCTTTAGTTGTTGTAATTCCTACCGTCTGAATGGGGATGCTTTTATTTTCTGTTGTGTATAGTTCAACCACGAAGCCATCCTCTCCAGTGTAAGTATTCGCAAGGTTGTCAAAATTAGTATTTCTTAATGGCGAAATTAAAATATGCAGGTTGCGTCCTAATTCAACGTTAAGTTCGTGCTTAACTGAATCATAGCTGCTACTTACTACACTGCAAACATCACTAAAGGTAGGATCATATTCTGGATGTGTCGTAGATAAGTGGTCTAATTTCAAATCAGTATCCTCAGCCGAGGCGCTAACTCCTTCAAACTTATACTCAAACACATAATAGTCATCATTTTTCACTGGCACTATTCCTGTGGCCGAATATTCTTTTCCATTTAAATTAAAAATATACACATCATCTCCTGTGCATATCAAGCCATTTGTCACTAAGTTGATGGTCGTGTGCATTTTAACAGTTACAGTCAAGGGTTCTTGGCTATTTTCTTTGTTTTCCGCTTCTATTACTGATAAGCCTTCATCTTGACTGGTCAAACCACCTTCAACTAAGCCTTCATCTTGATTGGTCAAATCACCTTCATCCGCCGCTGCGGGAAAAGGTACAGATAAAACAATCAAGACTAGAATAGTAACAGAAATAATAATGTTCTTTAGAAATTGCTTGTTACAAAATTTTTGCATATTATCTCCTAATCATACACAGGGCCTACTGTAACAGTTCAAGTACAGAGTCCTTGTTTTTGTGTACGTCGAGTATTATAGACCTCATGCCGGACGATTCAAGTCTACTTTTATTTTAAAAGGATATTTTAGGGCTTTTGTCAGTAATGATCACTCATTAAGTAACGATCTCAAAACTCCTTATGATGGATTTTTCTTTTTAACAATATTCATTAATCGCTAATAATTTTGTTGGAATTAATATTGGTTATCCTCACCATATACAGAAATAGGTAGGCAGGAGAGGCAAAAGACTTGCCCAAGACCGGCGAGAATCACAGCGAGACTTTGTGGTTTGCACTGGCAATACTGGTGTCGGGATTAGCTCTAATCTTGAAAAGCGAAAATTCTAAGTCATCAAGAACAGAGTGTCCATTTCCCAGCAAATACGCACCTAAAAAATAGCCTTGTATAATAACCCATCAATTGCGCAAGCATTGCTTGCGTAATTGATAAAGAGCTTAGCTTGTCTACGTTAGAGAAAAAGTTATACTTATTCCAGAAGAATTGGAGGTCACAAGCATGAAGTTGGGTGAAAAAATCTATGCTCTGAGAAAGCGCCTGGGTATGTCGCAAGAAGATCTGGCCAGCACGCTTAATGTCTCACGACAATCCATCTCCAATTGGGAGACAGGAGCGGCTAATCCGGAAATCGGAAAGCTCTCTCTCTTGGCAGAAACCTTAGGTGTGTCCGTGGACTTCCTACTTGACGAAGATACTAGCTTAGATGAGTTAGATATGAGCATCTATCCTGACTGGCTGGACGGCCTTCCTAAATTTTTACAAACAGGCATCTACCGCTACGGCTGGCTATATGGGGTACGCATCTCCTTATCCGGTTTGGTCTTCATCGTTTTTGGTATTATTGCCAAAGCCGTGACAGGAGGATTTATGCGCGATACAGCCTTTATAGGTATTGGTGACTCTGCCGTGATAACTCCTGACGATCTTCCGCCGGAAGTAATCAGACAAATCAACGGTCAAATGGGCTACAAACCACCTGGCAGCAGTTTTATGTACATCATCCCCAATGCCGCTCTTATCATTGGACTTGTCGTCATGATAATCGGGATAGTCCTGGCAATAGCCTTGAAGCAATGGGGCGACAAGCAGCAGCATAAATAGAGCCGGTTTTGCGTTCTTAGAAAACTTTTTTGCGTTCTATCTTGGCTCACTTGCAAAAGCAACTACATTTGTACAGGATCTTTATAGCCGCTTTACTTCAACGACATTATATGAATTTGGCAATGGTTGTTTTCATCCCAAAGTGAGGGGAAAAGCTCAAATTCCTTAAATCCGACAGCTTGGTAAAAACGGTTTGTCCGATCGTAATTGTCGTAACTTCCCATTTGGACTGTCTTTACCTGCAAGAACGAATAACTTTTTCGTGCGGCCGCTGCCTTAGCCCGCTCAAAGAGTGCTCGCCCCACGCCCTTCCTATGGTACTCCTCCAAGACACCCATGACATACAATTCTAATGTATCTCTACCCGTCTCTCTTGTCGCAATAAACCCGATGGGTCTATCACCATTATAAGCTGCAAAGAAATCTAAATTTGTACTCTCTCGGATATATTCTTCTCGCGCTTCCGGGAGGACAAACCCTTCTGGCAGCGCTTCCAGTATTAAGCGCGCAATTTGTCGTTTTCTCTCCCCCGCTAAAACTTATTTGATATGCATTGCTAATCTCCAAACTCGTGTAAAAATTGTTACCATAATAACGTAAGAGCGTAACTGATTACGTTTCATAGCAGCCACATGGAATAGTCATAAAACCGCAAGGAAGCGTAACTGATTGCTTTTCATAGTAGCCAACAGGGAGAAATAATAATATGGATTCCATGTCTAAAAACGAAAGGTCTAACTCTCTTTCTCGTCTAATCACAATTCTGCTTGCAGTTCTCTTCGTTAGCTTTTTAGGCGCTTGTCAGCCAGTCGAGCAACCTACAGAAGATGCTAGTGCCGCATCCGCCACCACTTCAGCTGATGTTAAAGCTGCTACTGAGGCTGAAGCCACCACCGAAGCTGATGCCAAAGCTACTACTGAGGCTGAAGCTAACCCCGCTAATAACTCAGGGCTGGCAGAAGCCGACCTGAAGGAATTTCTCACCATTTTCTTCACCAGCGATTATGAAGGTCGTTACACTGCTTTTGCTGCGAATCAAGATGCGGATACTTACTATGCCCTGCTAAAAGACCTGATCACTGACGAATGCTTGGATACACTTATGAGAAATCGCGAACCTTTGAAGTACGAGAAGAAGCTGACTGAGGAAGAAAGCTCTGTTCGCTTCAAAAACTACGAAGCTGAAAAATCCGAAGCCGACTTCTGGGAAGGCACGGTAGCTTTAGAAGAAACCAAAGCCGATGGTAGCACAGAAGAACTAACCTACAAAGTACAGCTTAGCCTCTCCCAGGTCGAAGGCAAAACTCTAATCAACTCTGTATATTTCAGGTAAAAAGATAAGCCAAAAGGTGTAAAGCTTCATCAGATTCCAAGTCTGATCAATTCAGCATCATTGTTCATTAGGGTGGTTAGCATTTGCATGGCATTCTTTATATGGCTACTCCTTTGAGGAACAAGCGTCATTGCCAGGAATTTTGAGCCTTGTACACTGCATATTCTCAGCCATTCAACGGCAAATTAGCCCTTACCAGCCTTGGAACAGCAATGTTTAGCGTTCCTGACCTCACGGTATTTTGATGGTTAGCGTTTCTACTGCATCCGTGCAGATAATGGGTGGACGATTGCAAACCCTTCAAGTAAAACATCAGCTAAAGGCTGTGATTCCCTACAAAGATTCAGATAATGGGTGCTTGTAACCAGAAAAATCCTCTTAGAAGCCGAGTTTCCTCCGGTACAGCCACCCAATACTTGCAAATTTTACGTGGAATCTCAAATCTCGAATTTATTTAGCCGACCAAGTTCCGCGGCGCCACCAAATACTTGCAAACTTTACGTGGAATCTCGAATCTCGAATTTATTTAGCCGACCCAGTCCGCGGCGCCACCCATTACTTGCAAACTTTACGGGGAATCTCGAATCTCGAATTTATAAGCCCGTCCATGCCCAGTCGCGCCACTCGTTAATTGAAAATTTTACGTAGAATCTCGAATCTCGAATTTATTTAGCCGACCAAGTTCCGCGGCGCCACCCATTACTTGCAAACTTTACGTGGAATCTCGAATTTCGAATTTATAAGCCCGTCCATGCCCAGTCGCGCCACTCGTTAATTGAAAATTTTACGTAGAATCCAGAAAGCCGGTTCTACCAAGTCAGATTGTAGACTGAATAAGAATATCTTTTATCGGCGTGTCTTGAGATAGCGCTCATACGCTTGAGACACGCCCGCAAACTGCGGTACGTCTGAGAATCGTACAGGACTATAAGCAGGAGGCTCAAAAAAATAGTACAACTCTTTGAACGGCTCAAAAAATTTGTCTGTTCTAATGTAAACTGGTTTTTGCAGCAAACGAGAAAGATTTAGGATCAAATCCTGATATGCCTCAATATCATTCAGCTGGCCTGGTTTTACATGAACAATACGGTAACCGGCTGTGTGAATCTTAGAAGCACGAATATTGTCTACGGAAAATGACCTTGCATTGCTGTGATATTCATAGCTGTCGTACTCAACTCCCAACCTTGCCTCAGGAAAATAAAGATCTAAGTAAAAGCGTTTAGAACCAACCTCTATCGGTTTATTAAAAACAGCTTTAGGGAAAGCACAACCACCAAGATGGTTTGGCAGGCAGAGATGCATATAAAGCTTAGATTCCATAATAGAGTTTGATCTTTCTTGGATGTGTCGAATGGCTTGTAAGGCATTCCTGCGTCCTTGATGCTCCTTAAGGCTTTGCGCACAATATTTTAATTTGCGTACTGTGCATAGTGGATCCTGGCCTATGCGGCATCCGCAAATATTCAGGCCAAGAAAAATCAGCTGAAGAAAGCTTAGTTCATTGGCATACCTTAAAAAGAGATAAGGTAATGTGCAAACTCCATTTTCTGTATATCTCTCCGCTGCAGTTATTTGGCACCAATGTATTTCTGGGCTGCGATTAAAATCTCTTTCTGAAAAAACAACATATTCCTCAACCTCGGGTAAGCTAAGCTTCTCGCAAACCGCATACAAACCCCAGTATTCCAACGCTTTCCTGCCACATAAGTATTTCTTCATGAGCTCAGTTTAATTTATGCTTAGCCGTGTGCACTACTATTTATCGACAAGAAGGTAGAATTACTATCAAATCTCCAGAGTTTCTCACCGCTTTGCCTGGCAAATTTTCCTCGAGCAGCAAGCCCGCCGCATTATATTATAAATGTTTATATTTTATATAGTTCTGTTACAAGCAATTGTATTCTAAGCTACTTTGGTAGATATAATATAGGCAATGGCTAAAGTACAGCTAAATTCGTTGCTTAATAAATGTCTAATCGGTCAGTTCCAACCTGGGTACCTTGTTGGTTATGGTTTCCGCTCTCAATATTTCGATGGCTAGTGTTTCTGACCTCAATATTTCGATGGTTAGTATTTCTGCTCTCAATACTTCGATGGTTAGCGTTTCTGACCTCACGGTATTTCGATGGTTAGCGTTTCTACTGCATCCGTGCAGATAATGGGTGGCCGATTTCAAACCCTTCAAGTAAAACATCCGCTAAAGGCTGTGATTCCCTACAAAGATTCAGATAATGGGTGCTTTTAACCAGAAAAATCCTCTTAGAAGCCGAGTTTCCTCCGGTACAGCCACCCATTACTTGCAAACTTTACGTAGAATCTCAAATCTCCAATTTATTTATCCGACCAAGCTCCGCGGCGCCACCCGTTAATTGCAAGTTTTACGTGGAATCTCAAATCTCGAACTTATTTAGCCAACCAAGCTCCGCGGCGCCACCCGTTAATTGCAAGTTTTACGAAAAACCCAACAAATCGGTTTTCAAAGACAGGAAAGAGATTGAAAATCTGACAGGCTGAAGTATTCTTCGTAAAAACCGTAAAGTCGACTTCAGAAAATCAGCCAAGGTCCTGTGCACCACGCAGCCAAGGTCCTGTGCACCACGCAGAATCGGATTTTCTACGGGTAACACAGAAAGCCAAATCTATAACTGCCCTACCTATCTTTAGCCGGATTCATACAGATGCTCATGATGGACGTGGTTGCTGTTCCCATCTGTGTTGTGTAAGGAACTTCCTTGTAGGGCACAAACCCGCACTTTTCCTGCATGCGAGCTGACTGGATGTTTTCCGGGAAATGACCGGCGAGCAAAAAGTCGAGATCTAACTCTTCAAAGAGGTAACGCATGACTTCCATTAAGGCTTCCGGCATTATGCCTTGTCCCCAATAATCTTTAGCTAAGACAGCGCCTAATTCCCTACCTCGCAACTCCTGGAATTCTGGGAATTCTTCCTCGTTATATTTTTCGATGCCCACAGAGCCGATCAACTTGCCTTTATGAACAACAGCGAAGGTTTTCTTCCCTTCGATGAAGCGCTTGAGGATTTGAGCTGACTCTTCCTTGGATTTATGAGGTGCCCAGCCGGCCATTTGTCCAACCCCATCCACTGAAGCGTAGGCAAAGAAGTCATCCACATCACTTTCACGCCAAGGGCGTAAGAGAAGCCTATCCGTTCTTAACTCAATTCCGGAAATATCAATATGCACGTTCATCTTCCCGTCTCCGATCCAAGCAACTAATTTTTATTATCTTAGCTATAATACAAGTGTTATGTCAATCAGGGAGGTAGATTATGCGCCTATTTGTAGCCATACCCTTTGATGTTCGTATGAGAAAAGCGCTGACAGCACTCCTGCGGGATCTGCGCCGGAGCGGTTTTGAAGGTAATTTTTCGCAGACAGAGAACCTGCACCTTACGCTTGCTTTTATCGGAGAAAACGATAACGCGGCAGGCGTAATTAGTACTTTGGAGCAAGTCTACTGTCCTGCGTTTGACCTTAAAACACAGGTATTAGGGCATTTTGGCGATCTTATTTGGTTGGGGCTGACCTATAGTAAGGATTTGGAAAATCTTGCTATGAGCGTGAGGAAGAATCTGCAAACAGCGGGAATTGAAATCGATCACAAAGCCTTCAAGCCACATATCACACTTGCTCGCAGAACCAATATTGAACGCCTGGGAGAACAGGCTTTACCTGCCTTTCCCCAACAGCGCATGACTGTTTCCAGCTTTAGCCTAATGAGCTCTGAGAGAGAAAGGGGGAAATTAGTCTACCGCGAGCTGGCAAACTTCCCCTTGTAGATCCGGTCAATTATGCTTTAGAGCAGTATTACAATCTGCGCGACCACCGCGGGCAGTGTCATGTGCCAGAAAAGAGTTAAGACCTTTTTCGTTCCCAATGCTTCCGTGCGTTCCATTTAACGTTTAGCTCAAATATCTTATCCTAATATCTTGATCAACGTTTGCGTTTTGGTTAATGCTTGAACGGCAGATCGGCATTGTATATTTGCTTATTCTTGTTGTTTGTTCTTATCACTTGTTCTTATTGCTTATTCTTTAGACGAATGTTTGGATGTTGGTTTTGATGACATGTTTGATGATGTTGTTTGATGATTGTCTTGATTAGTCTTTTTCGTCAAAAGTTTGCCAAAAATGAAATAAAGTACCGACACGAGAACAGCTCCCCACAGGATAAAAATGCCAAATACTTTCAAATAGTCTAAAAATGAATTGAGCGGAAACCAACCGCTAAGTAGCAGGCACGGGAACACCGTAACCAACATGGTCAAAAAATGAATCCCTAATTGTTTCGACAATGACCATTTTTCGACATCATAAATGACAGAAGCAGCCGCTACTGCAGTGACAATAAGCCCCGCCATAAAAGTTGACTTTACCTGGAATTGGTCAAAATCTTGAGACCTCATGATCAAGGCTATGGTCGTCATAATCGCAAAGGCTATCACGCCCCTAATCAGGGCATTAGTTAGGTGTTTTTTCATCGGCATTAAACCTTACTTTCTATGTTCAATGAGTTAACTTCCAGTATTTCAAAATGAGTTAACTTCCAGCATATTAGTTTTGCTTGCCATATAAGTTATCAGTCTTGCTTGCCGTATTAGTTTTGCTTTCAGTGGCTCTTTTTTGATTTCTACTTCTCAGTTGCCAGCTTGCATCTGAATCCACGAGTTCGGTAATAGAAACCAACACCATTATAATAGACAAGGGCTCCCCCATGTCTATTATTGCCCAAAAAAGCGTTTCCAATTGACTGCTACTTAAATCGTAACAAAATCAACCACGCTCATTAATCTGGTCAATAGTTGCGGACAGGACTTCCATCTCATTTTATTTTCGGATGAAAGCCATACAATTAATATCTTCCGCAGGCACAAAACCATTTGAGCGATAGAAGGTTACCGTTTTGTCGGTGTTATCAGTCAAAAGTTCCATTTGGTAGACATCTTTGTACTTTGTCATGACAGCGTGTAGCAACTTCGTACCAATTCCTTTTCTCTGGTACTCAGGCAAGACGATAATGTCTTGAATAAAAATAATAGTCAAGCCATCACCAACTGCTCGCAAGATACCAAGCAATTTGTCGGACTCATAAGCTGCGAGCACACAAAACGAGTTTTTGTAGGCTTGTTTGAGAATGTCTTGGCGACAAGAATAGTTGGACCAGCCAGCACTCTTATACAAATTGACTATCTCGGGCAATTGAAAATTTGTATACTCTTTGATTATCACTATATCCTCCTGTGATTGGCAATA
>JAUNLW010000021.1 GCA_030532065.1 Eubacteriales bacterium
CCAGGGCTTCCATCTCCATCTCACCAGGAAAGATAACAACCGGGGCCAAAAAGCTGACGCGCTTCATGATCTCAGCACAAAGGTCTTCCCAGTAGGCCATGCCGCCAGTCAAAATAACCGCGTCCACCTGACCGCTTACGTCCGCGGACAGTAGCGTAATATATTTAGCAACCTGCAGGGCCATGGCGCGCATGACCAAAGCAGCTTCCTCATTACCGGCTGTTACCAGATCTGCCGCTTCCATGGCGTTGTTAGTTCCCAGATATGACACCAGGCCGCCGCGGCCAACCTGGTAGCTGCGCAGGCCATCGCTGCCTTCCTGATCACAGATATCAGCCGCGACAAAGATATCGAGGCTGCCGGCCCGCTCCGTAGAGAAAGGTCCTTCCTGGCAGGCCACGGTATCAATTATCCGGCCTTTATGCTGGATATTTAGGGAAATACCGCCACCCAGATGAGCAGAGATCAAGGTCAGATCTTCATATTTCCTGCCTATCCGCTCCGCGTAACGACGCGCGACTGCCCGGGTATTGAGAGCATGAGAGAAGGCTTGGCGTGGCCATTCTTTAATACCGGAAAGACGGGCTTCATCCATCATCTCATCGACTGATACCGCGTCATAGATGAAAGCCGGGATCTGATCTTCTGCTCCCAGCTCATGGGCCATCAGGCCACCCAGATTTGAGCCATGGATACCTGCTGGTTTATAGCGCAGGACACGGACCAAAGTTTCATCTACTACGTAAGCGCCAGCTTTTAAGGGTGGTAGCATGCCACCTCGGGCCGCGATACCGTCCAGAGAAGCTATTTCCACTTGCCAACTCTCTAAGAGCTTACGCATATCCCTGACCCGCATGGGCAGCTGATCGTAGATCGTAGCAAAGCCTGCCAGGTCATCGCGTGAATAGCGAATGGTCTCTTTTTGGACTTCTTTACCATCCTCAAAGAGCGCGAATTTGGTAGAAGTAGAACCGGGATTGATCACAAATATTCTCATAACTTACCTCGTTTATCTTTACTGGTTGAAACTAATTCTCAGTCTCAGGATTTATTTGGGCTAAGAAATAAGGCAGAACGTCTTCTGCTTCCAGCTCGCCAAAGTAGGAAGCTACCATGACGTTCTTGTCCTCATGGATCAGGAAATAGTAACCCATCCCATCCATCCCCTCACGCACGCGCGCCTGGTAGCGCATCTCTACGCCCTCCGGCAGGTCCTCCACCCCTGGATAATCACCATAGGAATCGACAAACTGATCGGCAGACAGCAACTCCTTGGCGGCTTCTTCCGCTGCCACTTTATCCATCTGAAGATAGAGTTTCTGAGCCAGATTTTCTGAACTCATCTCATATAATTCATAAAACAGCAGATCCTGCCAGGCCTCCGGCTTATTACTTACATCCTCAACTTCTGGATCTACACCCTGCTTCAGGCGTCCGCCTTCCATGTGGATCTGGCGAGGGGCAAAGACATCTGGCACGCTTCTCACTTCAAAGCTGTCAGCCGGTCCTCCAAAGGTCTCTTCAAAACTGGGCTGAGCATTAAGCTTAATACCCGCGGCGGTCATCTCTTCCGTTGTTTGCAGGAGTCTGGGACTTTGGATAATACGACTGCCAAGCACGATCAGCACGATCACGGCCAGCGAGAAGATCTGCGTGTAGAGATAGTAGGAACTACGCTCCAGGCGGCGAGGAAGCCGCTCTGTTACCGCGAATTCGTCCAAAGCCTTCTGGTCAGCCTTGATCTGGCTGAGATTAAAGATGAAATACACAACAGCCAGGACCAGAGCAAAAATTAGGCTCCAAATGCGTCGCGATAGCAGATTGGCTGCCGGCATACGTAAATCAAAGCCCACCACAAAAAAGGAAAAAGCCCAACAGAGCAAGGGACCCAGCCAGGCCAGTTTCTTCTGGCGCTCAACTTGTCCGGCAAAATGTTTATACTGCTCAGCGATTGCTGGGCTGATATTTTCATTCAACATTAATTTTTTCTCCTATCACCAGAAATCAGTTACGTCTGCGTTTGATCAGAGCGGCGAGGATTGAGGCTACCAGGGCGGCCATAGAAAGGACGGAGGCAATATACACTTCCGGGAAACGTCCGTCATAGGCCGGCTCGGGCAAGAGATGCTGAGCGGTAATCAGGCCTTCGATAACCACCACGGTTAGCATGGAAACAACGTTTAGCTGCTTAAGCCCATTTACCATGGCCAAAGTCGCCAGTGCCAGCAGCAACAAGACCGCCCGCGCTCCGGAGGTAAAAATCTGATCGCCCGAGGGCCAGGCTGCCATAGATGTACCTACCGCCAACACCAGAAGATACTGCGAGTAGCCCCAGTAGATATCAAAAGGCCAGCGAGGCCAATAGATACCTTTGCGTCGTCCCAGCACACTTTGGAAAGCCAGATTGATCCGCAGCAGGATCAAGAGCATGAGGATACGGAAGATAATGCAGAGGCCGAAAAGTCCATAGTGCCAAAAGTACGTATCCACAGCCTTGACCGTAGCCAACAGGATCAGACCTACATCTGTAAAATGTACGAATTGACGCTCAGGGTCGGTTTTGGCCCTGCCCAGCATGCCAAAGCTGTAGAGCAGGTAAAGAAAGATCAGAAAGTCTGCCAGGAAGCCTAAGGCCAGCATAAAGCGATGGGGGTATACCAGCGTGTTGAAGCGAATACCGACTTCCTCTGTGGAATAGGGAATGAGCAGTCCGCTCACACCAAATATTTCCAGGGCCAGCATTAAGGCCGCGCAGACACTGGCAACAATCTTTCTCGATGAATTCCTTTGCAAATGCTTCCTCCTGCTACAATAATCAACTAGCACTTAGCCAAGAGCCACGCCTTAACCGAGCTAAGCCCGCCCGACGAGAGGCTTACCCTCAAACCAGCTAGAAATTTACACTTTTAACTATTATACGGTAAAGCCGGACTGCCTGTAGATGTTTTGCCTAATCTCGTGTCTAACTATGTTAAGATAAGCAGGAAAACTTAGCCCGTAACTTGAGCAAATTAGCAGGGCTAAAACGCCAGTACGGCGCTGCCCTGAGCAATAAGGAGATGCCTATGCAAAAGAAAATTCTGTTAACCGGCTGCCTGGGCCAAATCGGTACCGAGCTGACCATGCACATGCGTAAGACCTACGGCAATGATAATGTCATCGCCTCTGACCTTGTCGCCAAAGATGTCCCGGAAGTTATGGAGAGTGGTCCCTTCGAGCTGTTAGATGTTACCGACGGCCAACACTTAGCCGAGTTAGCGCAAAAGCACAAAGTAAATACCATTATCCACTTAGCCGCTATTCTCTCAGGCGTAGGCGAACTTAAACCTCAGCTGGCCTACAACGTCAATATGAATGGCCTTCACAATGTTCTGGAAGTTGCGCGTGAGCATGACCTCCAGGTCTTCACTCCCTCTTCCATCGCTGTATTCGGCGCGGATACCCCTAAGGACAATACTCCTCAGGATACACTCCAACGTCCTTCTACCATGTACGGCGTTACCAAAGTATCCGGCGAGCTGCTCTGTGACTACTACCATACCCGCTATGGCGTAGATACCCGCGGCGTACGTTTCCCTGGCCTTATTTCTTACGCAGCCCTGCCCGGCGGCGGTACTACTGACTACGCAGTCCATATCTTCTACGATGCCATTAAGCACGGCCGCTACGAGAGCTTTATCGCTGCTGGTACCTACATGGATATGATGTACATGCCGGACGCCCTCAAGGCCGTAACCATGATCTTGGAAGCCGACCCTGCCAAACTTAAACACCGCAACGCCTTTAACATTGCATCTATGAGCTTTGAGCCGGAAGAATTAGCCGCCGAGATCAAGAAACACATTCCTGAGTTTGAGCTGGCTTATAACATTGACCCGGTCCGTCAGGAAATTGCCGAATCCTGGCCTAACAAGATGGATGACAGCTGCGCTCGCGCCGAGTGGAATTGGCAACCTGACTACGGTCTTTCCGAGATGGTCACCGATATGCTCAAACAACTACAAGCTAAAGGCATCGTCAGGGAGTAATTATGCCACGCGCAAAATATAAACTAACTAACCTTTTATTACTAGTTCTTCTTTTAGCCTTTATCTGCGTTATTAGTATCCTCAGCCTGCAGGCAGAGGAGGCTTCCGCTCCTGAAGAAACCTCTGCCCCTGCTGAAGCAGAAATAAATTCTGAAGTTGAGGAAACAGCTGAAGTCGCGGAAGAGAGTGCCGCAGAAGAAAACACAGACGCTGAGACAAACGCCGAAGAGGAAGCTGAGCCTTCTGACACAGTCGAATCCGAGGACGCGGACACTTCAGAACAACTGGAAACCTTACGTAAACTGGCTCTGGAAGATGCTTTGATCGTAAATGGCGATCAGCACGTTAGCCTGGCGGAACTAAACTTCCACGCTGCCCTGCTCTTCCAACAGCTGGCTCAGGTACCCGCCTTTAGCCCGGACGCCCAGGAATATCTAGATATTGAGCTGCCTGCGGAAGAAGGTGACAAGCCGATGCGTCAAGTCATCCGCGATCTGGTTCTGCAAGAACTTCCTGGAAAATACAGCGTCATTGCGTTGGCCCAGGCAAGCGACCATCAACTGTCAGATGACGATCAGCTAGTTATCAACAACTTCATCTCTTCCCTAAAAGATAATGCCGCGGCTCAAAGCATAGACTTCACGGAATTTTTGGAAGGACACTTTGGTCCCGGTATAACCGAGGATTTACTGCGTGAGTTCGTGACCAGCGACCTCCTGGAATCTAGTTACCTGGCAGAAAAGTATCATTCTTACAACTACAGCGATGAGGAGTTGGAGCAGGAATTCCAAGCCCATCCCGAGAAATACAGTCTGGTAGATTATTGGGAAATCAAGCTGGATCCTGAGCTCACCGATACAGAGATCGTGTCTGCCACCCAGGCCCTCAGCGAGCAAAAAGAAGCTGCGGATTTCGCGAAAACCGCTATGCAGTACGCGGACAAGACGCCCGATTTCTTAGCCCAGATTGGCTACGATAACTCTGTCGAAATCGAAGATTTCATTACAGAGCAAGCTCAAAAAGAGAAATTTGCCTCCAGCAGCTTAGATGAAACCAGCGCTAGTTGGCTCGTGAGCGCTGACCGCCAGGAAGGCGACTCAACTGTAATCCAGCGTGAAAACGGGAACTATGCCCTGTTCTTTGTTTCTAGCGCTAAAGACGAGCGTCAAAACTACAACTCTCGCCATATTCTGGTCAATTACAAGGGCAGTCGCGAGGAAGACAAAACCATTACCCTGGCAACCATAGAAGCCATTGAAGCTGCCTATAAGCAAGATCCCACTGAGGAACACTTCATTGAGCTCGCCCAAAAATACAGCGACGATTCGGGCAGCAAGCAACAAGGTGGCTTATACGAAGATATAAGTCAAGGCAGCTTTGTCCCCCCTTACGAAGAGTTCTGCCTTGCTCCTGATCGCCAGGAAGGCGATGTAGGCTTGGTCAACTACGAAGGCACAAACTATTCCGGCTACCATCTGATCTTCTTTAAAGGTCTGGAGGAAGCAAACTGGAAACGTCAATCTGACCAAAGCCTGCGTCAGGCCGACCAGGCGGCTTTCCTCGATCAGATCAAAGCTGAGAGCCAGACCGAAGTCGTAGACTCAGTTCTGGACTATCTCCTGGTTGGACCTGCCACCCCGACCGCAGCCGCTGAGGAGGCAGTCGAGCAATAGACATTTGTAAAAAGCGCCCGTTCTTCCTGTGAGAGCGGGACTTCAGAAGCCATGACTTAGACCTCTACTTATCCTCATCGAAAGTAGGGGTCTAGTTAGCTAAAAAGATAGGAGCTAAGCCCAGTCCATGGAAGCCAAAGAAATGCGCCGGCAGATTAGAAGCTTATCTCTGCCCATTATCATGGAGAGTATTTTCGCTCTCTCCGGCAACTTAGTTTTTATCGCGATCTTGGGTCGTATTGACCAAGTAGGTTTGGACAGCATAACGCACGTAGCCGCGCAAGGTATGGCCACGGTAGTAACCGGTATTATCTGGTGGCTGCTCAAGGGCGTCGGCATAGGCTCCACCATCAAAGTCGCTCAGGCCTATGGTGCCGGCTCAGGCCATATGATCAAGGAAGTCGGTATCCAGACCCTCTTGTTCAATATATTTCTCGGGCTGGTTTGTTCCGTAACGCTTTACAGCGCCGCGGAGCTTTTTATTCGTCTCTACAATCCGGCTGCGGCCACCGGGGCTCTTGCTGTACGCTATATCCGTATAGCCTGTATAGGCTTTCCTTTCCTGGGCATAATGCACACGGCCACTGGCGTTTTACAGGGCGTAGGTAATACCAAGACCCCCATGATTATGTCCGCCATTCTAAACGTAGTCTTCATCTTGGCTGGTATCCCCTTTATCTTTGGTTACATTGGCCAGCCTTTAGGCGTAGTTGGTGCCGCCATTGCCCTAGTAATTGGCCAAGTGATCACGGCCACCATCGGCTTATACGCCCTTTTCAATCACCGCGGCCCTCTGGCTCTGGAAGATAACGAAGAACGCAAGTTTTTCTTCAAGCCCAGGCCTAAAGAAATGCTGGAAATTGCCTCGGTCGGACTGCCTACCGGACTGGAAAACGTCTTCTGGCAATTCTCCGCCATGGTTATCGGTCGCTTGATGTTAGGTTATGGCGAACTGGCCTACGCCGCCAACCAGATCGGTGTACAGGCAGAATCCATTGCCAATATGCCAGCCGCCAGCTTCGGCATTGTAACAGTTACCCTCTGCGGCCGCGCAATCGGAGCCGAAGACAGGAAATTAGGACAGGACTATCTCAAACAGATTCTCCGTATCGCTTCCTTCGTGGTTGCCTTTGGTATGGTCTTGCTCATTGCCTTCCCCCACCAGCTTTTACGCCCACTCTCACCACATGAGGAAGTTATCGCCCTCGCTGCTATCTACTGCCGCATCATGGGCGCGGTCTTGCCCTTCAGCACAGCCGTTCAGGTCTACCAGGGAGCGCTCAAGAGCTCCGGTTTACATCGCATTCCCATGTATGTGGCTTTGGGCGGCATCTGGATCGTGCGCGTGCCCCTGTCTATTCTGGCAGCCTCTTTCCCCCAGTCGACTATTGTCTGGCTCTGGGTCATCGTTTTCCTGGACAACTTCAGCCGCTTCGTCGCGACAATGCTGGTCTACCGCAAAAAATCTGTCTTCTCAGAAGCGCGTAATTAAACGGACTTTTGCCCGTCTGAACGAACAATTCTTCTTCCCTCCAGTCTAGGCAGTTTTGTGAAATCTAATTGTAAGATAGCAGAAAGATTTGTATAATAAGACCATCAACCTGGGGGTTTTGCCCCCAATTTGTAGCCAGCTAGCTGGTTCTATAAGTACCGTATTAGGAGAAGCTAAATGGAAAAAACAACTAGAAAATTCTCACAAGTATTAGCCTTACTCTTAGCGGTAGTCATGATTTTTTCTGCCTGCGGTAATGGCCAGAAAGTAGAGAAAGTCACCACTACTGACAAAGAAGTCGCTACGGATGCAGAAGTATCAGAAACTCCCGCTCCTACCACTGAGGCTACAACGACCGTAGAGGAGACTAAAGCTCCTGCGGAAGAAGCCTCTACCACTGCCGAAGCCACCACTGAGGCCCCGACCGAAGAAGAGACTGAAGCTCCCACCGAAAAGGAAACCACTGAGGCTCCGACTGAAGAAGAGACCGAGGCTCCCAC
>JAUNLW010000022.1 GCA_030532065.1 Eubacteriales bacterium
CCGTATTGGTCGTAGACCAGGCGTTTATCATTTTCAGAAATTGACCAGCCTTCTAAGGCTTCACCTTCAGCCTTACCGTCTGCGCCTGCGCGATAGACCTTTCCCTCCTGGATAACGTACTCATCATTAACGTCAGAAAATTCGCGGGTAACTCCATTTTCTTTGATGGTAAAGACCTTATGATCATAGATCGTACCACCGTAGAATTTTTCGCCTTCTTTTTGGAGGATAATGTTGTACAGGCCTTTCGCTGTGGCTAAAGCAACATCTAAGACTGGGTTAGCCTTCTCTTCGTAAGTAGGCTTATTGTTTTCGTCAACAACAGGGTTGCCTTCCTCGTTTTTAATCTCTTGCAGATTATTTACGACCGTACCTAAACCTACGACAAAGGAATTGTCGTAAGAAATCAGCTTATCGTTGACTTTTTGGAAGCGCTTGGCGCTTTCCGGATTACCTACTTCATCAAAAGCTGCTTGGTAAATCGCCTCCGAAGCGTCCCCTGGCTGTGTCTGAGTTAAGCTTAAATTGTAATATTTATCGTTATGCTTAATCTTACCGTCCACAATATCATAAGACTTGATAAAGTCAGGATCTTTTGTTTCACCAGTCTCAGGACCAACGTAGGTTAATTTCTGTGTTTTTACATCCAGCTTCCAGCCGCTGTTTTCCACTTCTTGATAGTATTCTCGGTTGACTTTATAGGAATCTCCCTGGCCGTCGACAAATACCATCTCTTTGCCTTGGCTAAGCACAGCATTGGTGATACTAGCATTTTCTAATTCTTCGTCGCCGAGCTGGAGCACCAAGCTGCCATCTTTCTCTACAAATTTGAGATCACTAGCTTTTATCTCTTCACGTTTGAGTTGGAGACGCAAGTGGGTCACAGTTCCGTCAGGATCTGTTACTTCTTCCCAGACCAGATTCTGGGGGAATTTTGTTTTGTCGTATTGGGCGTAAACACCTGTTTGATTATCGCGAGGCAGGTCAATCACGATAGTGAGATCTTGTATCTCCTGAGCCGCAGCTTTATCAGCACGTAAGAGGCTGTTTATTTTTTCCAGCTTCTCACCATTCTTTTTGTACCAGGAGTCTGGGTCTTGGCTGAGGACCAGTTCTGTTACTAAAGTCTCAGCATAGTCCGCATCAATAGTACCGTCCTTGTCTACTGGACCTGCGTAGTGTTCGTAAACTTTTTTGTCGTTGTCCTTGACTCCGTCAAATTTAACCTGAGGATCTTTGAAGGCAGACTCAGTTATTACAAACTCACGGCTAACGGTGTTTCTTTTTATCTCAGGTTCACCATTAATATCTAAACTGCGGGTGGTCGTAACCGTCATGGTTACTTTGTCGCCAAGAGCACCACTCAATCCTTTGATATCCAAATTTACATCTGCCAAGCCTTTGGCGCTGACAGGCATATCAGAAAGCACTAAGGAGATAGCTCCTGTTTCTGGATCTACCTTCTTAGTAAAAGAGTATTCTTGTTGGGCAAACTTCAGGTCACTCAAATTTACGCTGTCAGGATCTTTTATACCCGTAAGCTCAATTGTAATACCTGCTGTGCCCGTAAGATTTTCTGTATCTTCTTCATCCACACCGGCAGCGGGAGTGAATTGCACGGTAAAATTCAGGTCCGTATCTTTGCCCACATAATAGGTTTGTTCAAGTTTGCCGTCTTCGACTTGGTCTTCCAGGCGGTTGGTATAGGATAATTGCAGCTTTTGGGCTTCGCCATTTTTGTCAGTAACATCAAGTTCGTAAGCTCCAGCACTGCCTTCCTGCTTATTCCATCTGACATAACCGTTCTTATCCGCTCCCTGTAAAACAGGGTTGCCTTCTTCATCAGTTAAGGGTTTACCGTCAGCATCAACTACGCGATAAAGGGGCACGTTGTCAACAGTAACGCTAAACTCATAACGGCATTTGTGTACATTGCCGTTTTCGTCCGTATATGTACCAGCAAAATTCTTCTCGCTCAGTTGTGTGCGAGTTTCATCAGTGTTGTTTTTATTTAGCGTATAAAGCTGGCCCTTCTCATCAACAAAGATTGGTTTATTACCCTTTTCGTTATTGATTTTAGACTCGTCTTCTTTGAGCCAGTCAGCAGTCTTATCCTTGTTCTTGGAAACAATGATTATTGCTTTGTCATCGTTATTGTCTTCAGGGAGAGGATCAGCAGTAACTTCTTCGTCTACAGGCAAAGACTTAGCAGTAACTTCTTCTGCTGACTGTTTAGAGTCTGCGTTCGCCTCCTCTTTCGCAGGATTCTCATTTTTCGAAAGAAGTTGCGGGATCTTCCGGCTTGATTCTTTGCTCAGGATTTCCCGTTTCCCTCTCTCGTTTTTCGCCATAGGTAAGAGATCCTGCTCTTCCTCAGCAGTTGTTACTAAAGCTTCAGAACCTGTATCTACAGTGTTTTTATCTCCAGTGTTTTCATCGGCAGAGTCTTTTGTTTTTGATTCGCTGTTGTTTTCAGTCTTATTGGAATCAAAAATGTCATTATCCCCTGCTTGATTGTTCTGCTCAACCGATCCTTGCTCATTTAAATCCTGCTCAAGTGATTCTTTCTCATTTAAATCCTGGTCAACTGCTCCTTGCTCAGTAAGCTCTTTGTCAGGTGATTCTTTCTCAGTAGGCTCTTTGTCAGCTAAACCTTGTGCCGTGCCAGACTCAGAGTCACCCTTAGGTTCTGCTGATGCCTCGCCAGTTTTAGCATCTTCCGGCTTGGTGTTTTGTGTATCTGACTGCGTAGTGTTTTGAGTATCTGAGTTTCCGGCGTCTTTGGAGCTGTCCAAGCCCTCCGTATCGGCTTCCGGGGTTCCCTCCGATGCAGGTATTACATCAGCGGCTTTACCCTCAGCTTTAGGCGCAGCCTTTTCCTCTGAGTTAAGGCTCTCGTCTGCATCGCTCTTACCCTTGTCGGCAGTTGCGTCAGCTTTCGCTTCAGAGCTAGGAACTTCGTCTGACTCTGCGCTTAGTTCTTGCTCCTCAGCCCAGATAGTGAGGGCGGGGGTTAAGCTTACAATGCCGAAAGTGCTTACAAAGAAGCTCAATAGCAAAATCAGACAAACAACAAACTTTCTCTTGTTTCTCATACTCTTCCCTTCCTTTTTTCTCCTCCGGCTACAGCCCAGTTGACAGGCGGCAGGCAGTGCGTTTCGGATAAGTCGACTATTTTTGTCTACAATCTAGACGTATTTTAGTTGAAAGCTAATAAAACTTCCTTCTCTAAGTGGAGTCTAAGCTCCTTTGTGGTGGAGCATACGCTCCTTTACTTGTAATCGTCCGTAAGAAGCAAGCCCAGTGGACTTGCATGGCCTTTGACACACATACTATAGTCCTATATTCGCGAGATGTAAATTGTTTTTGCGAAAAAGTTGAGTTAGATGCTCTAATTTTCAATTTTCCCCGTATTATCCGCCTGTTGCAGATGTTGTGACGGCTTTGATCCAACCTTGTACATCCGACTTCTCGGATTCTTCGTAGAATTTGCAGGTAATGGGTGTGCTCCAGTGAGCTTAAGCTTGCTTGGCAGAGCCAGATAGACCTGAGATTCTGCTATCCTCGTAGAGTTTGCAGGTTGTGGGTGGCTGTCGCAGCTTACAATAGCCTTGAACGGGCCTACTAAATCCGACTTCTGAGATTCCCCGTAAAATTTGCAAGTAATGGGTGGCTGAGTTCCCCTGAGCTAGCCTTGAAAATCTGACTTCTCGGATTCTTCGTAAAATTTGCAGGTAATGGGTGGCTTTTTCGGCTGTAGCCATCTTATATTTGAAATAATGCTTGGATAATCACCCATTACTTGAATATTTGTAGTAGAAACGCAATCCATTGATTTACTAAGGCTCAGTCGCAGTCAACAGCCCACCCAATATCTGCAGATTTGTAGTAGAAACGCAATCCATCGATTTACTAAGCTCAGTCGCAGTCAACAGCCCACCCAATATCTGTAGATTTGTAGCAGAAACTCAATACATCGATTTACTAGGACTCATTTTATATTGCTAGCTCCAAACCAAACCACCTGATATCTGCAGATTTTACGTAAAAGCGCAGATGCAAATACAGATTAAAGCACAGATAGAAATACCGATCAAAACACAGGTGGAAATACTAGTAAAACAGAGGTAGAAACACCGGCCTGTACCTCCATAGAAACAGCTGCGCAAAAGCCAGACAGTCCAGCTGCTTTCTCTTTTCAAAAGCCCGGTAAAAGTCTATTATAAGCCAAGTAAGACATCTAACGAACCGCAACAGGGTGTGGCAAAAGCCATCACACCCTTTTTTGTGGTTTTGCGCGGCCAGGAAGTAAAAGCTGAAAGGCCTCAACCTAGAAGACTCCCAGTATATGGAAGACTTTCAGTATCTGGAAGACTCTCAATACCTGGAAGAATTTCAGTATCCGGAAGACTTTTAGCACTTAGAAGACTTTCAGTATATAGAAAGCTGCCTTGCCGCGCTGACACTAGCTTAGGAGGAATCACATGAAGCTAATGGCAGAAAGTCCTATCAAGGACTATCCACTCTTGGCCCGGGGCAAGGTCCGGGATATCTACGACTTGGGCGATAAGCTGCTCTTGCTGGCTACTGACCGAGTCTCCGCTTTTGACGTTGTATTAGACGGACTGATCCCTGATAAGGGCGGTATCTTAACCAGCATTTCCGCCTTCTGGTTTCGTAAGCTGGAAGATCTGGTACCTAACCACATGCTCAGCACGGACTCCACCGAATATCCTGAACCTTTCAGCAATTATGCTGAAGACCTGGCTAAGCGTTCCATGCTGGTTAAGAAGCTGGAGATGCTGCCTTGCGAGTGTATTGTGCGCGGTTATCTGGAAGGCTCCGCTCTCAAGTCCTACCAAAAAGACGGCACGGTTAACGGCGTTAAGCTGCCGGCCGGCCTGGTCCGTGGCGATAAGCTGCCCGAGCCGCTTTTTACACCTTCTACTAAAGCCGAAGTCGGCGGCCACGATATCAATATCTCCGTTAAGGAGTTAGCTGACATTATTGGTACTGATATGGCTAAGCAATTGGAAGAAACTTCTTTGAAGCTCTTTGCGGCTGCCACAGAGCATGCTGAGGCTAATGGCCTGATCCTGGCCGATACCAAGTTCGAGTTTGGCTTAGATGATGGCGTACTGACTCTGGGCGATGAGGCTTTTACACCTGACTCCTCCCGTTTCTGGGATAAGGAACTTTGGAAACCTGGCAAGGAACAGGCCAGCTTTGATAAGCAATTCCTGCGCGAGTGGCTATCCAGCTTGGATTGGGATAAAACCCCGCCGGGACCCACCCTGCCTCAAGAGATTATTGATAAGACCGCTGCCCGTTATAGAGAGGCATGGTTACGCCTGACCGGCAGTCCCTGGGAAGCTTAGCCCGAGAAGCCTGACCCCAAAGGTTGAGCTTCGCTTAATTGGTATGTAAATCATTTAATTAATATGTAAGGAGAAAAAATGTCTGTTCGTGTCGCAATTCTCATGGGATCCCGTTCGGATCTCGATGCTATGGCGGAAGCTTGCCGCCTCTTAGAAGATTTCGGAATTGAGTTTGAAGCTCAGGCTGTGTCCGCTCACCGCACCCCTGAGCGGGTGGCTGAGTACGTGGAGGGTCTGGAAGAGCGCGGCGTGCAGGTGCTTATCTGTGGCGCAGGCGGTGCTGCTCACCTGGCCGGAGTAGCTGCTTCCCACACGCTCATTCCTGTAATCGGTGTACCGATGAAGTCTGGACTTAATGGTTTGGATTCATTGCTCGCCACTGTGCAAATGCCTCGTGGCATCCCCGTAGCCACCACCGCTATCGGCGGTTCAGGTGCTTACAATGCTGCTCTCCTGGCGGTGCAGATCATGAGTTTGTCTGACCCTGAACTGCACGAACGCTATGCGGCTTTCCGTAAGTCACAGACCCAGGCCGTACTGGATAAGTCGGCTTTAGGTCCGGAAGATTGGGCCAAGTAACTTTTCGGCCTGGCTCGAGAAAAGAGTTAACTCGGGAAAAGAGTTGGCTCGAGAA
>JAUNLW010000011.1 GCA_030532065.1 Eubacteriales bacterium
TAATTGACGGCGCAAAATAAAATCCCGCAACTGCAAGGGCTATCTTTTCTGGAAATTTTAAAAGAAGGGAAATTGGACGGGAAATTTTGCTATACCACGTTAGCGTATCTAAAATTAAAAACCCCGCAACTCTTCGCAGTTACGGGGTTTGTATTTGGTGGGCCCTATTGGACTTGAACCAACGACCTCCTGCATGTCAAGCAGGCACTCTAACCAGCTGAGCTAAGAGCCCAAACGCTTGACCAAGATACACTATTACTTCAAAGCTTGTCAAGTACCTTATTTTTGCCTGAGAGGCAAAATTGTTGCCCGGCATGTACTGCCAGGGAATTGGACTCAGTTATCGTGCACATATGCAGTTAGTGGGCGGCCAGGGCCAACTAGACTGGCCTGGGATGATTGCCTAAATCCGACTTTCCTTACTCTACGTAAAATCTGCAGATAATGGGTGGCCGGGCAGGGCTTGCTTGGCTTAGAAAATCGATGGATTGCGTTTCTACTGCAAATCTGCAGATAATGGGTGGGCTTAGCGGTCGTAGAACACCGTCTAGATTCGACTTTTCAGTTTTTACGTAAAATCTGCAGATAATGGGTGGCAAAACCACCCATTACTTGCAAATTCTACGGGAAATCCCGAATTACCAATCTATCTTGGCCTTCAAAGCCAGCTCTGGCCCGTTGGCACCACCCATTACTTGCAAACTTTACGGGAAATCTCAGAACTCGGATTTAACAGGCCCGCCCAACACCGTTGGCACCACCCATTACTTGCAAACTTTACGGGAAATCTCAGAATCTCGAAATTAAAAGGCCAGTCCAGGCCCGCTGCAGCACCAACAGCGGGCAAACTTTACGAGGAATTTCGAATTCCAAAACTAAAGTGCCGGTCCAGTGCAGTCTTACCATCTACAGATACACTATCAAGGAGCTAAACAGTGACAGCTAGTCGAAATCTACTAGAAAGCTAGTCGAAAGTTACTCGAAAGCTACTAGATAGCTATTCGCAGAGGAATAATTTAAGCCCAAATGCCTGGTATCAAAGGCTTTCGGCATTTATCCCTGATAATTTTTATGGGCAATAATTTTGTAGATGATCAGTTACTCGAAAGTTACTTAAAAGCACTCGAAAGATATAGGATATCTTAAATAACTAAATTACAATATTGAGTCGGATCATTTGGGTGATTCCCATGCCAGCAAATCAATTTACGTTCTTCAAGACCTTTGAGAGTTTTCCTGGCTGTAACAAAGCTTCTCTGAGTTAACCTAACAGCTTGTTTGGTTGTAATTTGATTATTCCTTTACCCAGCCGAACTCCGAAAGAACTCTTGCTATTTGAGGGTTACGAGAGTAGCGTGTGTGCATGAAATTTTCTACAGTAATTATGTTAGGAAGGAGACCAAGGCTATATATCTCAATTCTGTCGTTAAACATTATGAACTTAATGTGCTCACCTCTTATCGAGTAGTTTCGGTTGCGCGCTTCCATGATAAATTTCGGTCGAAAAATTGGTTCTCGTCCGCTATCCGATAGTATTCAATTGAACTGCGAATGTTTCCCTCTTGTATTTATTAACTCCTTATCATTGAGATAGATTATGAAACTACTACGGAAACCAATTGTATCATTCTGATAATTAGATCACTTACGCAGGTTAGCAACAAAAAGTCCCGGTCGAATGTGACCGGGACTTTAGCTACTAAATTGCGTTAGCATGCCAAATTGCGATTTTTCTTCAATAGATTTTGCTCAATCGATCGCCAGCGATTACTCAACTGCTCTTAATTCGGAGATGATGTCACCATTGCGATAGCGGACTTCACCGACTACTCGGCCTGTATTGGGGAGAAGTTTTGGCTTGCCCACGATGGACTCGGCTTTGGCCTGCAGCTCTTCAATAGAGCGCAAGGGAAGCTTAGCGTTCGAGAAGGCCTTGATGAGGTCGTCGCGCTTAGGATTTATGGCGATGCCGTATTGGGTGACCAGGACGTCAATGGTGTTTCCGGGAGTGGAAATGCAGTTGACCTGATCAAGAATCAGTGGCATGCGAGCTCTGGTGAGCGGCGCGATGATCATGGCAAGTTTGGCGCCGGCAGCGGTATCGGAGTGTCCGCCGGAACCGCCCATGATCACGCCTTGGGAGTCGGTATGGACGTTGACGTTAAAGTTGCGATCCATCTCAGTAGCGCCGAGGATGACGATATCCAGGCTGTCTACCAGAGAAGAGGCCACGACAGGTTGAGGTGCGGCGTAATGGAGGGCAGAGACTTCACGATGTTTGGGATTGGTACGGATAGAGCGGACAGCATCTAGATCGAAGCATTGTACGTCTACCAGGGCTTCGAAGCAACCGGCTTCCAGCATGTCGACCATATAAGAGGTAATACCACCCATGCCGTAAGAACCCTTGATATTTTGTGCCAGCATTCTTTCTTTAAGGAAGGAGGCAGTAGCGAGGGAAGCGCCGCCTGCGCCGGTCTGGAAAGACATGCCGTTCTTGAAGTAAGGTGAGGCCTCAATTAAGGAGGTTGCGTATTGAGCCATCAAAAGACCGACAGGGTCACGGGTGATCTGAGTGGTGCCGGAGACGATGCCCTTGGGGTCACCAATCTTATCCATGACTACTACATAGTCAACTTGAGTCTCAGGAATGGAGAATTCCGGCAGGGGATGAGGCATCAGGTTGTCGGTGACAGCAATAACTTTATCGGCGTATTGAGCGTCGGCCATGGCATAGCCCAAGGAACCACACTGAGAAGGACCAAGTTTGCCGGTGAGATTACCCATGTTGTCACAGGTAGGCGCGGCAACGATAGCAATATCGATAGGAGACTGACCACTGGCGATATCGGCTGGACGACCACCGTGAGTACGGAAGGTTACGGGGCGCTCCAGAATGCCGTGAGAAATAGCTTGAGCAACAGGACCGGACAGATAGTTGCAGTCCAGACCGGTTACTACGCCGCGGTGCATCAGATCGACTAAAGGCTCATGGATGGGAAAAACAGCGGACGCGTTGATATGCAGATCTTTGACACCTAACTCATCGGCAGCGGCTAAAGTGGCGTTGAGCACATAGTCACCGTTGCGCATATGGTGGTGGAAAGACAAGCGAGAACCATTGCGGATACCGGCCGCTTTTAGAGCTTCTTTTAAACTATTTATAACTTTATCCATCTTAAAACTCCTCCGCTAAGGCCCTTTCGGCAGCCAGGATCTGCTCAGCGCGCATGACGATAGGTTTATCAATCATTTTGCCGCGCAGAGAAACCGCACCCTTGCCTTCTTTTTTGCCTTGTTCAATAGCAGCCATTACGTCTTTGGCCCAGAGAATATCTTCTTCGGTAGGCGAGAAGACTTGGTTGACGATATCCAGGTGCCGCGGAGAAATGACGGCTTTACCGGAGAAGCCGAGACTCTTGGCAAATTTGGCGTCTATCTCAAGGCCTTCAAGGTCATTGGTATCAGTGAAAGGAGTGTCGATTACTTCAATCTCTGCCGCTCTGGCGGCGCAAACGAGACGAGTGCGTGCGTAGAAGATTTCCCAGCCTTCCTTGGTGCGAGGAGAGCGAAGGTCAGCTGAGAGGTCCTCACCGCCTAAGAAGAGAGCAGCTACCCGTGGGGAAGCGCAGGCTATGGCGTAGGAGTTTTCAACGCCGATGGCCAGTTCCAGGAGTGGAATGATCTTCGTTGTGCCTACAGCAATACCAAGCTCGTTTTCTTTCTTGTCTAAGTAAGAAGCCAGAAGCTCAATATCTTCTGCTCGCGCTACCTTGGGTGGCATAATAACCTGCGGTTTGGCAGGCAAGATGGCGTCCAGGTCTTTTTGCCAGTCACTACCGGCCAAATCGTTGATGCGGACGACGATTTCTTTCTTACCGAAGTCGAGATTTTTCAGGGCATTGGCTACCAGGATACGGGCAGCATCTTTCTGATCGGGAGCAACGGCATCTTCCAAGTCCAGAATCAGGCTGTCAGCAGGCAGGACCGGACCATTCATGATCATGCGAGGGCTGTTACCCGGCAAAAACATCATTGAGCGGCGCATTATTGATTACCTCCCTGACCTTGAGCGCGCTCCAGACAGGCTAAGAGCCTCGCTCTGATGGTGCAGTCCAAGGCGCCACGATCCTCTAAGCGGATTCGGCCTTGGTCAATTCCCTGGTCAGCCATCACTTCACGTACTGTGTTGAGTATTTCCTCACCGAATTGTGCTTTTACCGGCGATGAAAGTTCGATTTCCAGGGGGCAAGCTTCCGGAATCATCTCTACTAATACATCACTGGATTCCAGAGTACCCGCAAGGGCTTGCTGTTTGATTTCCATACATACTCCTTAATCCCAGGGCCAGCCCGAGGAGCGGGTCCGGGTAAAATACTGTTCTTCATTATAGATTATTTGACTGGAGCGTGCTTGGCCTAAGGCGCTCTCTTTGTTTATGTAATGACTTTAACAAAATTGAAATAAATTTTAGGTTTGCTTTTAATTTTCAGGAGATATATTATAGAAAAAGTAAAAGAGGAGAGCTCATGGAGACTAAAGGCCTGCCCGCCTGGCTGGCAGCAATGGACCAGCGGGAATTGGAATTCGTTAAAAATTTTATTTTGCATTCGGGTTCCTTGAAGGCCATGGCAGAGCTTTATGGACTTTCCTACCCGACTCTACGCTTGCGCCTGGACCGCCTGATTGACAAGGTCAAAAACAGTGAAGAAGCGGCAGAGTCGGAATTCGTTGATCGCTTAAAAGACCTGACCTTCGCGGGCAAACTGGATGCCGCGGAAGCCCAGGATCTGCTCCGGCTCTATGAGCGGGACCGTAGACCCTAAGCCAGCTTGAGGAGAGTGTGTGATGAGCTTAGCTATTGTCTTTTTTTTGCTGTTATTGAGTTCCAGCCTGGAAGTGCTGCTTACAAAATGGGATAGCCTTTATGGACTGGGATTCGCTCTGGCCTCGCTGCTTGCCGTCACTGTTGATGGCGCCTTCATCTGGCTCAGTTTGGGCCTCTTTGCCCTTCACGTATTTGTTCTTAGCTTTGACACCTGCTGCAGCCTGGCTCTTACTTCAGCTGCGCGCGAACGTGAAGGCTTGATTGAAGTCTTGCGCTGGGAACACGAACTGAATCTGGCCCGCTCTATTCGTTCACTAAACTAAGACGGCAGTCCGGGTGGGCAAATCTCCCAGGGAGTGGGCTCGGCGGTTTTTTGCTCACCCAGGAGACTTCCCCAGGTTAAGCAATCAGCGCCGTAGCGTGCCCTTAGGTCGTAGATAGCGTCATCCAGATGCTCCAGGCGCTCTAGTTCTGCCGCGTCAGAAAAGAAGTTTAGCTGTAGCGGCTGTTCTTGTGGAATTAACGAAATGGCTCTGATGCCAATGGCCCGCAGAGGTTCTTTAAAATCATATTTTTCTTTAGCTAATTGATAGGCTGCTTTGGCCAGGTAAACCGAGCTTTGGCTGGGATAGGGCAGGGGTGTTTGCCATTCCTGATAATTAAAGTTGGCGCTTTTCAGAGAAATCTGCAGGCCACCAGCTTTGAACTCAGCCAGACGCAAGCGGCGAGCGACTTCCTGACTAAGGTCAAGGAATAGGCTTTTAAGTTCCGTATTCAGGTACAGATCTTGCCGCAGAGTCAGACTGTGGCCAATACTTTTTACCGGTATCGGCTCGCCCCAGTGACGGACTTTGCCATCGTCAAGGCCATTAGCCCAACGCCAGAGTTTATAGCCGTTAACGCCAAATTTTGCCTGTAACCAGGAAGGTGGCAGTTTGGCTAATTGGCCGATGGTGCGTACGCCAAAGCGGCTCAGTTTGGTCCTGGTAGCCGGCCCGACGCCCAGAAGACTCTCTACTGGTAACTGCCAGACCAGTTTTTCCAGATCATCTTCACGAATAATGTTTGTAGCATCCGGCTTCTTGAGGTCGCTGCCCAGCTTGGCGAAGACTTTGTTGTAACTGACGCCAACGGAGATAGTGAGCCCCAGCTCCTGGCGCATGACCGCGCGCAGCTCATCGGCGATCTGCGGACCGCTGCCGAAGAGCTTTTTGCTGGCTGTCACATCTAGCCAACACTCATCCAGGCCAAAACTCTCCACCTGGTCGGTGTAGCGGTAGTAGATCTCACGCGAAAGCCTTGAATAGTATACATAGGCTTCATACTGTGGTGGTACGAGGATAAGGTCAGGGCATTTGGCCTGGGCCTCGGCGATAATCTCTCCGGTCTTGACTCCACAGATCTTAGCTTCTTGAGATTTTGCCAGAATGATCCCATGCCTGTCCTCGCGAGAGCCTGCCACCGCGACCGGCTTACCCTTAAGTTTAGGGTTGAGCATAGTCGCGACCGAGGCGTAGTACGAATTCATATCACAATGCAAAATACAAGGCTTAGACATAGCAAATAAGTTTCAGGTTGTTGACCCAGGGCCTCCAGACCCATATAATCGAAGCACGTGAATGTAGTTTCACCTAAAGTGTAAGTGCAGATACTTGCACTTGTCAAGTGATTATGAGAAAATAATTGCAGTTAATCGTTGCTAAGCAGTGACAGCAGTTTTAAGGAGTAGATATGGATTTTGGCAGTAAAATAAAGGCTCTCCGTTTAGAGAAAAATATGACTCAAAAGGATCTGGCCAAGGCTATTGGAGTCTCGACCCGCAGCCTTATCAATTACGAAACGGGGCGTTGCTATCCACGACAGGCTTCAGTTGTAGCAAACTTGTCGGAACAATTGGGGGTTACGGCAGACTATCTGCTCTCAGATGAGCCGGATGTGCCAAAGGAAGTCAGTCAGAAAGACGCGGATATCCTGGTACGACAGCTGGCTGCGCTGTTTGCTGGTGGCCAGCTCAACGAGCAGGATCGTGACGCAGCCATGCAGGCACTGCAGAAGGCCTATTGGGATGGCCGCAAACAGGATCAGTAGCAAGCTATGAATTGGTCTTACAGTATTGGTCGGGTGACGGAAGCGGCAAAACAGCTGATCTCCGAAGCCAACAGTCAAGATCTGAGGCAGCTCTACAAGATGCAGGAGCTCTACCTTTATGAGTGCCCGGATTTTGATGAGCTGAAGGGCATGTATGCCCAAGTAGGCAGCCGCCGCTGCGTTTTTATCAAGAGCGATCTTCCGCAGGACTTGCGAGACTTGGTGCTGGCGCATGAGCTGGGGCACGATGTTTTACACCGTGAGCTTCTAGATCAACTGCAGATTATGAAAGAAGTAAGTTACTTTGACCTGGCTTCTACGCCGGAGCTGGAGGCCAATCTTTTCGCGGCTACAATCTTGTTAGATGATGACAAGTTTTTGGAAATGGCTCAAACCGGCTACACCTTAGAACAGATGTCATCTGCTCTGGGGCAATGCGTAGAACTGCTGTCACTCAAGGCTTTGATCCTGGATAAGCAGGGTCATAAGCTAAGACTGCCTGAGCGTTACGCGGCTGATTTTTTATTGAGAGCTTAAGGTCTGGAAGTTGCTTGCCGAGCCTCAGGCCAGAGATTAGAATGTACACTATGGAAAACAAGCAAGCCTATTCTCAAGTCCGTAAAAGCTGGCATCAGGTTCTTTGCCTGGTTTTGATTTTTTGCCTGCTTTGCCTTACTACGGCCTGTTCAGATAACGACAAAGAAGAACGTGTTACCGTGGCGCGCTACGGCAATATGGGACGAAGCCTGGCTCTTAAACTCGTGGAAACCGTGCCTTTCCGTAAAGCGGGAACCGGAGGAGAGAAACAGGCGGCAGATTTTATTTGTGAGCAGCTGGATCGCTTTAAGTTGACTTACGAACGTCAGGCTTTTGACTTTCGCGATGAGAGCGGTCAAGCCCGCAATTCAGAAAATATTGTAGTGACTATACCTGGCAAAGGCTTTCAACCGGCAGAAACTAAGCCCTCTGATCCCATGGCTGATTCGGCCAACATTGTGAATTTAAGTCAGCCGGATGATGCCTGGGTCTTGATTAGCGCTCACTACGACAGCCGTTATTCGCGAGAGGAGGCAGAAAATCTGGATGCCCAGGCCACCATGGCGCAAGTAGATGAGGAGGGTAATCCCATCCAGGTAAATACCGATTTGCCTAAGATGGTCAATACTGATGGCTTAGACGACAACGCGGCTGCGGTAGCTACTCTCTTAACCCTGTGCAATACTCTGCGTTCCGATGCTCCAGCTTTCAACGTAAAGGTGGTCTTTTTTGGCGCCGGTCACGCGAACTTTGCCGGCGCTTCCGCTTATTTGCAAAACCTTAATGACGCGGATATAAATCAGCTTTATTGCATGCTCAATCTTGAGTCAATTTATGCTGGCGATAAGGTCTATGCTCACGCCGGCCAGAATTCCGTCCGACCGGGAAACGAAAAAGATTATCTCTTGCGACAGAACCTTTATGTCTGCACAGACGTTTACTACAACAATCTTTTGCTGACCAATAACGGCTTTGCCCTTTACACCAACCAGATGGGTTGTGAGAAGGAACTGGCAGGTAAAGGACCTTGTGTATATCGGGAGTGGACCGTCAGGGAAAGTGACCATACGGTCTTTGATAAGCGGGGTATATCTGTAGTGTTCTTTGAATCTGCTGATTATGATCTGGATGACTGTGACTTACCTTTCCGTCAGTCCAGTGACCCTTATTTTGCTGCTACAAATGGCTTGATTTCTGGCACAGCTTATGACTCCAGCCGTCTGCTGACTAACTACTATGTCCCTGCCGGTCAGCTCTATAACGAAGATTATTTTGGAAGTTCGGAAGAGGCCAGCTCTGAGACTGACGATGAAAAGGTGGACTACGTTCAGGTAACCGACCCCTTGGAGATCAGGATCAATAATCTGGCTTTTATTCTTAGTGAGTTTTCCAAAACCGCGCCTGCCGGCCTGGAAATAAAGAATTAATTACTAGTCTTTAGAGGCACGAACGATACATTCCCAGATTGGCCCGCTATGTTACAATTTGAGGGAAAAGGAGGTCGCTATGTGGATTTTTTGGTTGATTATAGTCATCCTCATGGTAGTTCTAGAAGCAGCTACCATCAACATGGTCAGCATTTGGTTCGCCATAGGCGCCTTGGCTGCCATGATAGCTGATCTTTTCACTGCGGAGTTTATCTGGCAGCTGGTGATTTTCCTGGTGGTCTCCGGTCTGGGTCTCTGGATATTTATCTCCGTTTTCAAGCCTCGGCTCAAGAAGAAGGGCAATCAGCCGGTCAGCACCAACGCAGACCGTATCATTGGCCAAGAAGCGCTGGTAATTTCAGACATTGTCCCTCTGGAAGAAAAAGGCCAAATCAAAGTACTGGGACAAGTCTGGTCTGCCTTAAGTGAAGACGAGAATCTGGAGATACCCAGGGGTACAAAAGTGCGGGTGGTACGTTTAGACAGCATCAGAGCTGTAGTACGACCTTGCGAAGAAGAAAAATAACTACCGCGTCGAATAAGCCTTAATACCGACAGTATTAGTTATCTAAAAACAGAAAGGGAGAACTCACCATGACGGTATTTTTAGCCATTCCTAATGCAGGTACAATCGCTATTTTGATTATATTGGCGATTATCCTGCTCGTAATTATCCGCAACATTCGCGTTGTACCGCAAGCTCATACCTTTGTGGTGGAACGTTTGGGTACATATCACACGACCTGGCATGCTGGCCTCCACGCCAAAATGCCCTTTATCGATAAAGTTGTACGCCATATCTCTCTTAAAGAAAACGTAGCCGACTTCCCGCCACAGGCCGTTATCACTAAAGATAACGTCACTATGGAGATTGATACAGTTATCTTCTACCAGGTGGTTGACTCCAAGCTTTTCACTTATGGTATTGATGATCCAATTACGGCTATTGAGAACCTCTCAGCTACAACTTTGAGAAACATTATCGGTGACCTGGAACTGGACGAGACCTTAACTTCCCGTGATCACATCAACTCTAAAATGCGCATCATCCTCGACGAAGCAACCGATGCCTGGGGCATTAAGGTCAACCGTGTAGAACTCAAAAACATTATTCCACCCAAAGAAATTCAAGATGCCATGGAACGCCAGATGAAGGCCGAACGTGTAAAACGTGAACAGATTCTCTTGGCAGAAGGTGAAAAGAACGCGGCCATTCTGGTAGCAGAAGGTGAGAAAGAAGCCAAGATCTTACGGGCTACCGCTCAGAAAGAATCTGCCATTTTGGAGGCTCAAGGTAAGGCTCAGGGCATCTTAGATATCCAAGAAGCAACTGCTAAAGGTCTGCGAATGATCAAGGATGTAGAAGCTGATCAAGGCCTGATCAGCCTGCAAGCTCTGGATACCATGAAGACCGTAGCCAATGGCCAGGCTACTAAGATCATTATTCCTTCAGAAATCCAAGGCCTGGCTGGTTTAGCGACTTCTATACAGGAAGTGATGACAGATCCTAAGCCGACTGTGGCACCGTCCAAACCGAAGGAACATCCACCCACACCTAAGCCGCCGGTCAGGAACCTATAAAGCTGGGAGGATGGCGCGGTGACATGTGTTTTTAAATCCAGCATATACCGGCGTCTATCGGCAAAAATCGAGCTTGGTTTAACTGATTGATCTAATCGTAGAAGCTGTTCCTGTATGGGGCAGCTTCTACTATTACTAGGAGGGACCATGATCAAAGGCATACATTTTAAGAACTATTCAGTACTACGCGATTTTACGCTGGGCTTGACTAGGGAAGATCTGGAAAGCTCGAACAGTGATGCTGCCAGTATAAGCCTCTTGTTAGGCTTGATTGGCAAAAACTCCAGTGGCAAATCCACTGTCTTTGATGGTTTGGCCTATCTCAGAGATATCGTGAAGTTCGGTCTTAGCCGGGCGTCCAGTATGGATCGCCGTGGCGGTTTTGCCAGCTTGAAGAGCAAAGGACCAGACCGCAAAGACGAGAAAGTGGAGTTGGAAGTCATTGGCGAAACGCCTGATGATGAGCATTACTCCTACCGGCTGGTCCTCGCCGATGATACTTATCAGCGGCCCTATATTTATGAAGAAAAGTTAGAGTGCTGGCCTCAGGGCAGCCAGCAAGCAATCTGCCACTTCCGCCAGCAAGCAATCTCCGGAGGTGGTAGCCAGCTGGAATTTTTGGATCCTCAAGGCGAAAAGCGTCGACTAACTCTAGCCGATGCCAAAGAGCCCGGCCTTGCCTTTTTAGGACGCGTCGATGAATTACCCTTTGTCAGCTATATCTACCGCAGCTTTTATCGGATCTTTGTGTATCGCATCAGCCCGGAACAGACCTTACCGGCGAAAAAAGAGGCCGGTGGTCACAGTAGATTGCGTGACCGCGGAGATAATTTGGAGAATGTCCTGGCCTTCCTGCGCCAGAAAGATCCCCAGGCTTACGATGCCTGGCTGGCAGACAGCTTAGGCAAGATCTACGGCGAGCAGATGTCGGCAGATCAGTTCAAGTTGGAAGAGATGAGCACTGGTGAGAGAAAATTCTTTGAGCTTTTATTGGTTTTGAAAGAAAGCTACAGTCTAATCTGCCTGGATGAGCCGGATGTCAGCCTCTATTACAAGATGGTGGAAAGCCTCTTAGTAGAAATGCGCGACTACGGCCTCAAATCTCCCGACAGCCAAATCATCTTCAGCACCCATAACTCCAGCCTTTTACAGGGATTAAAGCCCGAGGAAGTCTGGATTATGGACCGCTCGCGCAAAGATGACAGTATTAGTGCCAGACCGGCTTCTGAAGACCCCATTGTACGTTCCATGTATGAGGAAGGCCTGGATATGGGTATGCTCTGGTACGGTGGCTATCTGGGTAATATCTGATGCGGATCGAAGTGCTATGTGAAGATAAATCCGCCCAGCCGGTTTTGGATCAGGTGCTAAAGCAAGTCTTAGAGCGCTTGCAACTGAGCCGGTACTTTGAGTACTATCTACATCCTCACCGCGGCTTGGGCAGCCTGCCAGGCCAACTGAATGCCCGCCCTTTGGCTAGCAAGACAGGCTTATACGATCTTTTGCCGGCGAAGCTGAGAGCCTATCAAAAGCTTGCTGGTCGGGAACATTTTGTCCTGGTAATCGTGCATGATTCCGACGACCGGGATGCAGATGACTGTTACCGGCAGTTGGAATATCTTTGCCGCACGTTTGCTCCTGCCCACTTCTTTGTGCTTGGCATTTCTGTCGAAGAACTGGAAGCCTGGCTCTTAGGTGATTGGTCGGCGATCAAGTCCGCATATCCAGAAGCTGACCACAAGCTTTGGAAAAGCTACCGGCAGGATTCAGTTTGCGGGACTTGGGAACTCTTGGCACATGTCTTAGAAGGCAAGCATAAGGGTAACGAGTTGATCCGTGTCGGCTACCCGGCTGTAGGTATTTACAAAAGTGAATGGGCCAGGCGTATTTCTCCTTATATGAAAATTGAGCGAAATCAATCGCCCAGCCTGCAAAAATTCATCCGCCGTTTGGATAAGATCCTGCCCATGGCTGTGGAAGAGGCGAGACGTGCTTAATCCTTTTGCTGGCAAACTACCGCGCGGAGCCTATATTCATGTGCCTTTCTGCCTCTCAAAATGCGCCTACTGCAACTTTTACAGCATTGCGGCGGGACCAGAGCTTTACCGTAATTATACTGATCATCTGCTGAAGGAAATAGATTTGGAAATGGCCGACTTCTGGCATCAACGGGGAGAGCAGGGCCATCAAATTCCTCTAAGCAGCCTCTATTTTGGTGGGGGCACGCCTAGTCTATTGCCTGTCGAAGAACTGGCCGAAATTCTGGAACGGCTTAAACAACATTTCTTCATCACAGATAAAACCGAGATTACTTTGGAAGCCAATCCTTCCTCTAGCCTTTCACCGCAGCTGCGAGCCTGGCGTAAGCTGGGGATCAATAGGCTTAGTCTGGGCCTGCAAACTACCGATGACGATCTGCTAAAAAATTTAGGACGTCGCCATAATTATCAACAGTTCCTCGAAAGTTACCAAGGCGCGCGTGAGCTGGGCTTTCAGAATATTTCTTTAGATTTGATCTTCGGCCTCCCTTACGAAAAGCTGGAGGACTGGGAACAGGATTTAAGAACCGTCCTGGCTTTAGCGCCAGACCATCTTTCTTTCTATTCTTTACAGTTAGAAGAAGGCACAGCCCTGGGAGACACTTTGTTAGACGATCCCAGCTCTCTGCCGAGTGAAGACGAAGAACGGGACATGTACCACTTACTGATGCGGGTCTTACCGCAGCATGGCCTCTTCCCCTATGAGATCTCCAATGCCGCCAGGACCGGCTTTGAATCACGCCACAATACTCTCTACTGGCAGGCTGAGCCTTATTTTGCCTTCGGACCCGCGGCGTCTTCTTACACACGCGGCGAAAGGCGCGATAGGCCGGCAGATCTAGAGCTTTGGGAAAACTATATCGACCAGGGGCCTTCTCTAGATACTTATACAGATGCTCGCGCAAAAGCTTGTGAGAGCGAAATGATTGACGGTGAAGAAGCCAGGCGTGAATTCATGCTTCTGGGATTTCGTATGCTAGCCGGTGTATCAGAAACACGCTACAGAGCCTGCTTTGATGAAAACATGAAAGAGCGCTTTGGTGAAGAGCTGGACCGTTTAATCCAGAGAGGGCTAATTGAGCAAAGCCCCGATGAGGATCGTTTTGCCTTAACCCTTTTAGGGCGCGATCTGGCCAATCAGGTATTCCTGGAATTCGTGTAAGCCCCGACCAAAAGAGCGTTTATTTTTAATTTAAATTTTATTTTTCGAGGTCCAATTAGCCCTGCCGGAGTTCCTTCTGAAAAAAATTACGGCTACTTCACAATCGTTCAGATTTACTACTTAGCTTCTGCTTGACGCTCTATGTTAGGGGTGCTAGAGTGTTTTAAGCACTCGATAGAGATGAGTGCTAATACCCAGAAAGGAGTCTCTAGACTATGGCCAGGAACGATAAGAAGCCACAGCGTAAGCAGGATCAATCCAAGCTTCAGCCCGATAAGATAAGCACAGGCTATGTGCCAGATCAGGAGTTGAGTGAACGCAAGAAGCAGATCTTAACTGCCGTGATTCAGGACTATGTTGCTTCTTGTGAGCCGGTAGGTTCTAAAGCCCTTCTTTCGCGACACCAATTGGGCGTAAGTTCCGCCACCATTCGCAATGAGATGTCCGAATTGGAGGATCTGGGTTATCTAATGCAACCGCATACCTCCGCCGGCCGCATACCTTCAGATAAGGGCTACCGAGCTTATGTTGACAGCATCTTGACTGTTGACCGTCTCAGCCCGAAGGACGTGGCGAGCTACAAGGAAGCATTGAGCAAGAATGTCAGTGAAGTGAGAGGCCTCATCGAGCTGGCTGCCGGCAGTCTCGCGGAAAATACGGAGTTGACCTCCCTGGTCCTTACTCCAACTTACGGCGAGAGTGAGTTGCGCCAAGTGCGCATACTGCAGATTGAGCCGGGCAAAGCTGTCGTGGTAGTAGTACTTTCGGCGGGCGTGGTGCGTGATCGCGTCATCCATGTGGCGGATGTCCTAAGTCAGGAGCAACTGGCACAGATTGCCAGCTCTGTTGAGAAGGCCCTGGCAGGACAAAAACTCAGCAGCATTACCTTGCTGACCATTACAGATGCCGGCCAACCGGAGGGTATACCGGAATCCTTATTGAATCAGGTGCTCTACGAAACCTATATCGCCATCAAGCAAGCTGAGAATATAGATGTCTATATGAAAGGCTCGCATCAACTGCTCAAACAGCCGGAATTCGCGGATCCCATGATGGCACACCAAGTTTTAGACACGATCAGCCAAAATGGCTTGGTGGCAGGCTACTTATCTGATCTGCAGCCGGACGCGGCCAACCGACAGCAAGACCGAGACCTGGCGGCGTTCGCCATCCGGATTGGTCAGGAAATAGCCCTGGAAGGCTTAGAAGAATGTAGCTTTGTCACCACCACCTACCGCTTAGGCGCTGATGTGCGCGGCAAGATCGCTGTGGTTGGCCCCAAACGCATGGAATACGCCAGGATAATCTCGCAGATGGAGTTTGTCAATCACGTGTTGGAAGACCAGTATCAGGCGATGAATGAGGGCCTAACGGAACCGCAAATAATAAAGGAAGTAGAGGGCAGAGAACTTGAGTAAACATACGCACTCGAAGAAAGAAAGAAATAATCAGGACGAAGAGAAAAAGCAGCCGACCAAGATCGATCTAGAAAGCGAAAAGCAGCCCAAAGACGATACGGCAACTGAAGAGACTCAACCAACCGAAAACGTGATGGATCAGGCTGAGGCCAATGCGGACGAAGCAGTGCCCGAAAAGGAAGAAGGCGCAGTTTCTGATCAACCGGTCGTAGCTCAACAGGACTTTGATGATTTGCAAGATAAGCACCTGCGCCTTACCGCGGAGTTTGACAACTTTAGAAAGCGCAGTCGTAAAGAGCAGGAGGCATCTTACCAGAGAGCCAAAGTCGACCTGGTCAAAGACTTTTTACCGCTCCTTGATGCTTTGGACAGAGCTCAGGCCAGTTACGAAAAACTGGAATGCGAGAACAGTGAAAGCCTGATCGAAGGCATGGCCCTCCTGGGCAAGCAAGCTGAAGATTGCCTGCACAGGATCGGAGTAGAAGAGATCGAGGCTCTGGGCCAGAACTTTGACCCTGTGTACCACGAAGCAGTCCAACACATTGAAGACGCAAATATGGGCACCAACGAAGTAGCCCAGGTCCTGCTGAAAGGCTATCAGGCAGGGGATACCGTTATCCGTCACAGCTTAGTCATCGTGGCTAACTAAAACGGGACAGTATTACCAGCCTTTATACATAGAAAAGACTACAACTCAAATTTATAAATAGACAGTAAGTCTCCATACAGGGAGACTCAAGGAGGTACAAGATGGAAAAAATTATTGGTATTGACTTAGGCACAACTAATTCCTGCGTAGCAGTATTAGAAGGCGGCGAAGCCGTTATTATTCCGAACGCTGAGGGCGCGAGAACTACTCCTTCCGTAGTGGCTTTTACGAAAGATGGTGAGAGACTGGTCGGCCAGATCGCCAAACGTCAGGCCGTCACTAACCACGATCGTACGATCCAGTCCATTAAGCGTGAGATGGGCAGCAACTACACTAAAGAGATTGACGGCAAGAAATATTCTCCGCAAGAGATCTCCGCGATGATTCTGCAAAAATTGAAAACCGATGCTGAAGCTTACTTAGGCACCACGATTACTGACGCGGTTATTACCGTACCGGCCTACTTCAGCGACGCTCAAAGACAGGCCACCAAAGACGCCGGTAAGATTGCCGGACTTAATGTTCAACGTATCATCAACGAGCCGACTGCCGCAGCTTTAGCCTATGGCCTGGACAAAGAAGACCACGAGCAGACCATTGTTGTCTTTGACTTAGGTGGTGGCACTTTCGATGTGTCCGTACTGGAGATCGGTGACGGTGTGTTTGAAGTAAAAGCGACTTCCGGTAACAACCGTTTAGGCGGCGACGACTTCGATAACCGTATCGTCGACTGGATGGTAGAAGAAACCAAGAAGGAGCAGGGCTTTGATTTGACCAAGGACAATATGGCCATGCAGCGCCTGAGAGAAGCCGCTGAGAAGGCCAAGATTGAGCTGTCCAGCGTTACTTCAACTAATATCAATCTGCCTTACATCACTGCAGATTCGACCGGCCCCAAACATCTGGATCTGACTTTATCCAGAGCAAAATTTGAAGACCTGACTCGTGATCTGGTCAACGAGACCATGACTCCGGTCGAGCAGGCTATGAAAGACGCCGGTCTCAAGCCTTCAGATATTTCCAAGGTGCTCCTGGTTGGTGGTTCTTCCAGAATTCCCGCAGTCCAGGAAGCCGTTAAAGATTACTTCGGCCAAGAGCCATTCAAGGGTATCAACCCTGATGAGTGCGTAGCGATCGGTGCCGCTATCCAGGCCGGTGTCTTATCCGGTGATGTAAAGGGCATGGTCCTCTTAGACGTTACTCCGCTGTCTCTGGGTATAGAGACCATGGGCGGTGTCATGACCAAGATCATTGACCGTAACACCACCATTCCGACCAAGAAGAGCCAGATCTTCTCTACCGCGGCTGATAACCAGACTTCTGTCGAGATCCACGTGCTCCAAGGTGAGCGTGAGTTCGTAAAAGACAATAAGACCTTGGGCCGCTTCATCCTGGATGGCATTGCTCCGGCCAGAAGAGGTATCCCGCAGATTGAAGTAACTTTCGATATTGACGCCAACGGTATTGTTAACGTTTCTGCTGTCGACAAGGGTACCAACAGAGAACAGCACATTTCCATTACTGCTTCTTCCAACCTCAGTGATGAGGAAATCGATAAGGCGGTTAAGGACGCTGAGCGCTTCGCGGCCGAAGATAAGAAGGCCAAAGAGCTGATCGACGCTAAGAACTATGCTGACTCGGCTATCTATCAGGCAGAGCAAAGTATTGAAGAGCTGGCAGACAAACTGCAGGACAGCGAAAAGAGCAACATCCAGTCTAAGATTGACGAGTTGAAGGCAGTCAAGGATTCTGACAATACAGAAGAGATCAAATCCAAGACTGAGGCTCTGCAGCAAAGTTTCTACAGCGTATCTGAGCGTATCTACCAGGAAGAAATGGCCAGTGCCCAGGCTGAACAAGCAGCAGCCGGCGGCCAGGAACAAGGTCATAATGATCACAATGCTTCTTCTGAGCCTGGCAGCTACGAGGCCGACTTCAAAGAAGCCGGTAGCGATGACGATAACAACTAGTTAAATAGTCGTTCTTGAAGCTAGTTAAAAAACTTGTGCTAGTAACTGTTTTAACTGATTTATATGTTATAAATATTAGGCTGACCCACTCCGCTAAGGAGTGGGTGATCCTGTTTTCAGATGTGTCAGGGAAGGAGGATCTCTAGATGGCGCAAAAACGCGATTATTATGAGGTTCTAGGCGTAGACAAAGACGCGGACGATAAAGAAATAAAGAAAGCTTATTGGAAGCTTGCAAAAAAATATCACCCGGATGTCAACCCCGGCAATAAAGAAGCAGAAGAAAAATTTAAGGAAGCAAACGAGGCTTACGAGGTCCTGAGCGACCCGGATAAACGCAAGCGCTATGACCAGTTTGGCAATGCAGCCTTTGATCCTTCCAGCTTTTCTGGCTACGGAGCTGGCGGTTTTTCCGGCATCAATCTTGAAGATCTGTTCTCCACTTTATTTGGAGATTTTGGCTTTAACGATTTTGGCGGTTTCACCAGTTCCAGTAACAGCAGACGAGGCCCCATGCCGGGAGCAAATCTCCGGTACCGGATGAATCTGGACTTTATGGAAGCTGCTTTCGGCTGTGAGCGTGTAATTAGCATCCGCAAGGAGGACTTGTGTCCCACTTGTGGTGGCAGTGGCACCGAGGGTGACGAAAAACCGGCAACCTGCCCGGTCTGCCACGGCACAGGCCAAGTTCAGGTGCGTCAGCAGACGCTCTTTGGCCAGATGACCAGCACGCAGACCTGCTCTAACTGTCATGGTAGCGGTGAGATTATTGAGCACCCCTGCCATACCTGTCATGGCACCGGTCGCCAGGAGCGGTCCAAGAGCCTGCAGGTTAAGGTCCCGGCTGGTATTAACGAAGGCGAAGTGCTCACGCTCAGAGGAGAAGGTGAGCCGGGATACAGGGGTGGCCCCAACGGCATGCTTTATATCGTGATCCACATCAAGCCTCACCCCGTATTTACCCGCCAGGGTAACGATACTTTCTGCGAATTGCCTATAACCTTTGGCCAAGCCGCTTTAGGCCTGGAAGTGGATGTTCCTACGATTGATGGCCCAACCAAATTCAAACTTAATGAAGGTACTCAACCGGGGGATATCTATACGATTCGGGGCAAAGGTATTCCCTTTGTTCAAGGTCGAGGCCGCGGTGATCATAAATTCCAGGTAGTACTGGAAGTACCCAAGAACCTCACGGACGAGCAAAAAGCTCAATTGCAGAAATTTGATGAATCCGTGAGCGAGAGCCACTACCAAAAACGGCAAGGATTCTTGGATAAACTAAAACAAATGTTCTCTGGTAAACATTAACTTTGAAACCTGAGAACCACAAAGAGGTAAATACTTATGGACTACGTAAAACTGCGTTTTTTAGCAGATCATAGTCTAGCGGACGCCCTTAGCTACGAGCTAAACAAGCTCGGCGCCGAGGGCGTTTCTGTTGTGGACAAAACAGAGCTGGCAGGTGTCTACCACGACAAGGGTGAATTAAATTACGCTCTTGACGACTACCTGGACGGCTTGCCTGACCGAGCAGAGGTCGAAGGCTATTTCCGTTATGCGGATTCAAATGAGGCGAATGACGCTTCTTCGGCAGACAATCCTTTGCTGCGAGTTGCGGAGGATGACTATGAAGGCCTGCTCTATGAGGCTCGCGATTACACGAGCCTGAGCCAGCTAGATCTTCTTGCTCGCCTGGCTGCCGAACTAGAATCTTATAAACAGAATCTGGGTGGTAGCTATGAGTTTATAGGCAGTGAAATCGTGAAAGAAGAAGATTGGGCTAATAACTGGAAGAGTTATTACGAACCGCTGGCCTTAAGCCCGCGTCTTACTGTTTGCCCCAGTTGGATTGACTATCCCGATGCTCGGCCGGAAGAGATCGTCATTCGGATTGACCCCGGTCAGGCTTTTGGCACCGGTTATCACGAGAGCACTGAGATTTCCGCCTTTTTCTTAGATCAGCTGCAAAAGCACAAGCCTGACTTCACGACTCAGGCCAGAGCCTTAGACTTAGGCACAGGATCTGGTATTTTAGCTATTTTTATGGCCCGACTGGGTGTGCCTGAAATTGAGGCGATCGATATAGATCCGCAGGCGGTAGCGACTGCCAAAGAAAACTTTTCCTTCAACGGACTAGACTGGTCTGATCAACCGCAAGCGGGAACACTCAGTGTTTATACAGGTGAATTGGCTGACACGAGGGGTGAGTTTGATCTTATCGTGGCCAATTTAATTGCTTCTTTACACTTGGATCTGGCTGCTGCTTACCGGGAAAAATTACGTCCTGAAGGCCGCATTATTCTCTCCGGCATAATTGATGAGCGTATGCCGGCAGTACGGAAAAAAATGGCAGAAGTTGGACTGATTTTAGAGGAAGCGCATTACAAGCGTGGCTGGTGGACTCTGCTCGCGGCAAGAAAAGAAGACCTTGATCAGCAACTCTGCTAAAGCGGCTGTAAACTACAGTGACAAGGCCAGAAAGAACGGCACATTTGCTACTAAACTTATGCTATTTAGCTGAAAGTTACTAGCACGGGTAAGCCCATCATGTTAAGATACAGTAAGAGTTTGTACTCTATAAGAAAAGGAAAAAGGGGGTTCATTTATGAAACATACACCACTATATGACAAGCATATAGCGTTAGGTGCCAAAATGGCTGAGTTCGCCGGCTATGAGATGCCTATCGAGTACAAAGGTATTAGCGAAGAAACATTAGCCGTGCGTGAGGCCTGCGGTATTTTCGACGTTTCCCACATGGGTGAGATCAGGGTTACCGGTAAAGCCGCGGAAGGCTTTTTGAACTGGCTTTTGAGCCGCCCCATTGATGGTAAGAAAACAGATATTATCAGTTACGTAATACTGTGTTATGCCGACGGTGGCGCTGTAGACGACTTCCTGGTTTATCGCTTCGACACTGCTCATGATTATTGGCTGGTCGTCAACGCTGCGAATAAAGATAAAGATTACCAATATCTTCTAGATATGCGGCCCAAATACTATGAGGCTTTCCCGGACGAGCCGCAAGATCTGGAAATTGTGGATGAGTCTGACTCCTACGGTCAGGTAGCTATTCAAGGCCCTGACAGTGAGAAACTTATGCGGAAATTCCTGGATGATAGAGGCGAGAGCCAGGAAGTTATTGATGAGATTCTAGGCCTCAAGAATTATCGTCAATTCCGCCGTAAATTAGATAATGGACTTTCTCTGGTTATTTCCCGCACCGGTTATACCGGCGAAGACGGCTATGAGATATATGCTCCGGTAGCAGATATTGCTGCTATTTGGGATGAGTTTGCTAAATTAGGCTGCGAGCCATGTGGCTTAGGCTCACGCGACGCCCTGCGTCTGGAAGCCGGCATGCCTCTTTATGGCAATGAGATGAGCCCAGAGCTTAATGCTTTAGACGCCGGAGTCGGTTTTGCTGTAAAAGAGCACGAACCCTTCATCGCGGGAAAATTAGTCCGTACCAAAAAGATTATTCCTTTGATCAGCGACAAGAAGGCGATCCCGCGTTCTCATTACCCGGTAAAGGTTGATGGTAAAGAAGTCGGCTACGTATCTTCTGGTATGTATTCTCCTACTCTGGAAAAAGGTATTGCCTACGCCATGGTAGATGTAGATTTCCCGGATGATGTTATGCACTTTGAGGTTGAGATCCACCGTAAGGATCGCCCCTTCACCAAAACGACCCTTCCTTTTGTTAAAGGCAAAGGTAAATAAGACCCCTGGACACCGAGTGAAAAGCTCGGCTACTTAAGTAAGTTTTATAATAAAAAATCGCGAAAACGCAAAGCACATGAAAGGAATTGAACCATGTCACAAGTAGAAATCAGAAAAGATCTCCTTTACACCGAAAGCCATGAATGGGTGCGCAAAGAAGATGACGATATCATCTCCATCGGCCTGACCGCTTACGCCGCCACCGAGCTGGGCGACCTGGTATATGCCGAAGCAGAACCCGAAGACACCGAAGTAGACAAAGGCGATATCGTAGCCAGCGTTGAATCTGTAAAGATGGCCTCTGACGTTTTTGCTCCTGTTGGCGGTACCATCGTCGAAGGCAATGAGGATATTGAAGACGAGCCTGAGAGCATCAACGAGACTCCTTATGAAGTCTGGCTGGTCAAGATGAAAGTTGCTGACGCTGCTGAGTTAGACGAGCTGATGGATGCTGATGCCTACGAAAAACTCTTAGACGAGGAGGCCTAATGTACTACGTACCCATTTCCAGGGAAGAAAGGGCCAAAATGCTGGAATCGGTAGGCTGCTCTATCGATAAGCTCTACGCCCACATTCCTGAAGAACTCAAGTTAAAACACGAAAATATCAAATACTTGGGTGAGAAGGGTCTCAGCGAAAAAGAGTTGCTTGACTATTTCAAGGCTGCTGCTGATCTCAACATTACGGTTGATGAGTATGACTCTTACTTAGGTGCCGGTTACTACGATCACTATGTACCTACGCCCATCAAGCATATTATCGGCCGTCAGGAGTTTTTGACCTCCTACACGCCCTATCAGCAAGAGATTTCTCAAGGTACGCTTCAGGCGACCTTTGAGTGGCAGACCTACATTACCCGTCTGACGGGCATGGATGTGGCTAACTCTTCTATGTATGACGGCGCTACCGCGGTAGCGGAAGCCGCGCTTATGGCCCTGCGTGACAAGAAGAAAGCTAACAAAGTCTGGCTCTCTGCTGGTCTGCACCCCCAATATATTGAAACAGTCGAGACTTACCTGGCTTCTCAAGGTTTGGAATACGAAGTAGGCGAGCTAAACGCTGAAGGTCAGTCTTACGATTCCTTCCCGACAGGTAAAGACTACGCGGCCTTTATCGTTCAATCCCCTAACTTCTACGGCGTAGTAGAAGATTTAGAGATTTTAGCTGAGAAAGCCCATGCTCAAGGCGCCCTGGCAGTAGCAGTCTGTGATCCAATCGCCATGACGCTCTTGAAGACCCCTGGCGAAGCCGGCTGCGACATCGCTTGTGGTGAAGCTCAGGCACTGGGTGGTGGCCTCAACTACGGTGGCCCCTCACTGGGTTATCTCTGCTGCACCGATAAGCTGGTACGTAAGATGCCCGGACGTATCTGCGGCCAAACTACAGATGAAGACGGTAACTATGCCTACGTACTGACTTTACAAGCCCGTGAGCAGCACATCCGTCGTGAGCGCGCTACTTCTAACATTTGTACAGCTCAGGCACTCTTAGCTACTGGCGCTACCATTTATATGGCCCTGATGGGTCGTGACGGCATGCGGGAAATAGCATGGCAGTGCGCCGATAAGGCTCGCTATCTCCAAGAACAACTGCTGGACACCGGCCTTTTTGAGCCTCTCTACTCCGGCCCCTTCTTCCGTGAATTTGCCCTTAAGGCAAAAGATGGCCTGGATCTGGAACAACTCAATGAGAAACTCTTAGAACAAGGCATTATCGGCGGTCCTGTCCTGGAAAACAATGTCTGGCTCTTAGCGGTTACCGAAAAGAAAGATCAGGCGGCCATGGATAATTTCGTAGCCACTGTCAAGAAACTGGCCAAGAAGGAGGACTAAGATGATTATTGATGACAAAAAGTTGATTTTTGAACTGCCGGAAACCGGTGGCAGACGTCAATATATCCCCGAAGGCGAGCGCTTGACTAAAGATCTTGAAGCTTGGTATGGCCAGGACAAGATGCGTGATGAGCTGGATTTCCCCAACTTATCGGAAATCCAGGTAATCCGTCATTACACCAATCTCTCGGCTAAGAACTACGGCGTAGAAAACGGCCCCTATCCTTTGGGTTCCTGCACTATGAAGTACAACCCCAAGGTCAACGAAGACGTCACCGCCATGCCTAAGTTTGCTGGCCTGCACCCTATGCAACCTTGTCCCACCGTTCAAGGCACGCTCAAGGTCATGCATGACCACGAACTGGCCCTGTGTGACCTGACCGGTATGGATCGCTTTACCTTCCAGCCCGCAGCCGGCGCGCATGGTGAATTGACCGGTATCCTGCTGATTCATGCTTATCACCTGGATAAGGGTGACGAAAAGCGTAAATATATGCTCATTCCTGACTCAGCGCACGGTACCAATCCCGCTTCCGCTGTTATGGCAGGCTTTAAGGTCCGCGAGGTCAAATCCAATCCCAGTGGTGAGGTAGATATCGAAGACCTGAAGGCTAAGTTGGATGACGAAGTGGCCGGCATGATGCTGACCAACCCCAACACTCTGGGTATCTTCGACCCCAACACGGCTGAGATCGCCAAGCTAGTACACGAGGCCGGTGGTCTCATGTATTACGACGGCGCTAACCTCAACCCGATCATGATGCACGTGCGCCCTGGTGATATGGGTTATGACGTGGTCCACCTAAATGTCCACAAGACACTGTCTACGCCTCACGGCGGTGGTGGACCAGGCGCGGGACCGGTAGGCTGCAAGGAGTTCCTCGCCCCCTATCTGCCCTATCCTGTCCTGACCGAGGAAGATGGCCAATATTACTGGGACTATGACAGACCCAAGTCTTACGGTCGTGTACGTTCTTTCTACGGACCGATCGCGGTTTACCTACGCAGCCACGCCTTCATGCTGGCTAATGGCGTAGAAGGCCTGGCCGATGCGGCTGAAGCGGCAGTTGCCAACGCCAACTACCTCTACTACAGCCTCAAAGATCTGTATGATACTTCCAGTGATAATCCTGTCATGCACGAGTTTGTCTTCTCCGGTGACCGTCAAGCCAAGCAAGGCTGCACCACCATGGATCTGGCTAAGCGCATGATTGATTATGGTATCCATCCGCCGACAGTCTATTTCCCACTCACGGTACATGAAGCCATGATGGTCGAGCCGACTGATACGGAAACGAAGGAAGGCTTAGACAAGATAGTCCACACCTTCAAAGAAATCGCAAAAGAAGTAGAGACCAACCCTGAGCTCCTGCATGAGGCGCCACACCATACTCCGGTAAGACGCCCGGACGAAGTGAAGGCAGCCAAAGACCTGGTGCTCAAGTACACGAAATAGTTTAATGGTCCGGCTTGGTTATGGCCTTCAATGAAGGCAAATTTTCCCAGGCCGGACTTTTTAGCAAAGGCAGCAGCAATGTTGCCTTACTTTATCTCAAGAGGAGAAGAAAATGTCGATCAAAGTAGCTATCAACGGTTTTGGGCGTATCGGCCGTCTGGTCGTGCGCGCCATGGCAAAACAGGGACTGCTGGGTAAAGAATTTGATTTAGTTGCCATTGCCACTCGCGATTGTGACGCGGCTTATGAGGCCTACAAATTCAAATATGACTCAGCACAAGGCAGAGCCCCGGAGCAGGTTTCCACCAAAAAATCCAGCCCGGATAAAGAAAAAGATGACGTCTTGGTCATTGACGATTACGCCATCCAGCTTATCCAAAGGGCCAGCCAACCCAGTGAATTGCCTTGGCATGAGCTGGGAGTAGACTACGTAATTGAGAGCTCAGGTCGCTTCAACAACAAAGAAGCCGCTATGGGCCATGTGGAAGCGGGCGCTAAGAAAGTTATTCTCACGGCACCCGGTAAAGGTGGCGTAAAGACCTTGCTCATGGGCGTAAACAATACTGAGTATGATCCTGAGCATGACAACGTTATCTCCAACGCTTCCTGCACAACCAACTGCCTGGCACCTTTAGTCTATGTCCTGATCAAAGAAGGTCTCGGTATTGAGAAAGGTTTAATGACGACCATTCACGCTTATACGGCTACTCAACTGACAGTTGACGGCACTTCTCTGAAAAACTGGCGTCTCGGCCGTGCGGCCGCGCAAAATATTATTCCCACTACCACTGGCGCTGCCAAGGCGGTAGCCGAAGTTATCCCTGAAGTAAAAGGCATTATGACAGGCATGGCTTTCCGGGTACCGACTGTCACCGGCTCTGTGGTAGACCTCACCGTCCTGACCAAAAAGGACAGCTCCATTGAAGAGATTGATGGCCTCATGCGCAAAGCTTCGGAAAGCTATCTCAAGGGTATTCTGCAATACCAGACTGAGCCCATCGTCTCCAGCGACATTATCGGCTGTGACTATTCCTCTGTTTATGACTCACAAGCCACGCTGGCCAATAACTTGCCGGACGAGAAACGTTTCTTCAAGATTATCGGCTGGTACGACAATGAGTGGGCCTACTCTCTGAGGACTGTGGACATGCTCAGATATGTAATTGAGCAGGACCAGAAACACTAGCCGGCCAGAAAGGAGTCACATATGAAAATCGATATCACTACTGTCAACACTTCAATCAGTGAACAGGAACGCGAAATCACCGAGAATAAGCTGGAAAAGTTCCATCGCTTCTTTGATGAAGATGCCGCCTGCCAGGTAAAAGTTCGCAACGAAGGCAAAGAAATGCGGGTAGAGATTACGATCAAGATCCGCCGCGACATCTTAAGGGCTGAAGCCAAGGAAACCGAATATATCACTGCCTTGGAAGGAGCCATTGATAAGCTGGAAGGCAAACTGCGTAAGCAGAAAACTAAGCTTAAAAAGAGAAGACAGACAGATAAGGCCTTGTCCGAGTACCTGGACACGCTGCCAGAATTAGAGCCGACTCCGGCTGTACCAACGGCTGCTCAGGTAGTACGTCACAAGACTTTCAATATAGAACCCATGTCTCCGGAGGAAGCCGCGCTGCAGATGGAATTGATCGACCACGATTTCTTCCTCTATCTGGACCCTGAAACCGGCATGGTGCGTGTCTTGTATAAGCGTGAGGACGGCGACTACGGTATCTTGGAACCTCAATACTAAGATCCGTCGGTCGCAAGACCGGGGCGCAATAAGTTATACTAGATAAAAATAGAGAGAAGCTAGGGAACTATCCCTAGCTTTTTTCAACGCAAAGGAAATAGTGCCAGAAAGATGCAGGTAAATTCACCAGACAACGCTTACGCTCCCCCCATGGCTGACAAGGGCCAGATCCTGGACAAGCTTAATGACCGCCAGAAAGAAGCAGTGGTCTACGGCGAAGGTCCGCTCCTGATTTTTGCGGGTGCCGGTTCCGGCAAGACTCGCGTGATCACGCACCGCATAGCCTGGCTTATCGCCAACGGTGTGCATCCAGCGGAGATCTTGGCGATAACCTTTACCAACAAGGCAGCTCAGGAAATGAAGGATCGTTTGACACAGCTTCTGGGACCCGTAGCTCAGCATATGTGGGTGGGCACCTTCCACAGTATGCTCTTGCGCATCTTGCGCCGGCATGCCGAACTCCTGGGCTTCAAGCCTTCTTTTGCCATTTTTGATACGGATGACCAGAAGGCCCTGCTAAAACGTTTGCTCAAAGAACTCAAAATCGATGATCGTTATATCAGCGTCAACGAGGCGCGCAATATAATCTCCTCTTCCAAAAACAAACTTTTGGGACCGGAGGACCTGGCTAAGCAGGCAACTTATCAGTCTTCTCGTGGTCAGGATCTCCTGCGCATTTACCGGGCCTACCAGGCGAATCTCCTGCAACAAAATGCCCTGGATTTTGATGATATTCTTTATTTCTCGGTAAAACTCTTCCGTGAGCACCCGGATATCTTGGCCATCTATGCCAAGCGCTTTCGTTATCTTCTGGTGGACGAGTATCAGGATACCAACGAAGCTCAATATCAGATCGTAAAACTGCTTTCGTCCTACCATCGCAATCTCTGCGTGGTAGGTGATGACGACCAGTCCATTTACGGCTTTCGAGGGGCCGACTACACCAATATTCTCAACTTCCGCGAAGACTTCCCCGATTGCAAAGTGATCAAGCTGGAGCAGAACTATCGCTCCACCGAGGTGATCCTGGAAGCAGCTAACCTCATTATTGCCAACAATGAGGCCAGAGAAGAAAAACGCCTCTGGACCAGTAAACGGGGAGGCGAGAAGATTTCTTTCTACCGGGCGCAGGATCAGTACGATGAGTCACGCTGGGTAGCGCAAGAGATAAAACGCCTCTCACAGCGTACAAGTGCCCCATTGCCTTTAGGAGAAGTGGGCATCCTTTACCGCGTCAACGCGCTCTCGCGTAATATCGAATTTGCCCTGCGAGAGGCAGGTATACCCTATCAGATTTTCGGCGGACTCCGCTTCTACGACCGCTTGGAGATTCGTGATGTCTTTGCTTATTTGAGGCTTCTGGAGTCGCCAGAAGACCGTCTGGCTTTTGCTCGCGCGGTCAATACACCTAAACGGGGTATCGGCGATAGTACGGTGGAGAAGGTTTTATCTATCTCGGAGCGGACCGGCCGTGATCCTCTATCTATCTGCCTTTCAGCCCAATCATACCCCGAACTTAGCCGCGTAGCCGGCCGACTAACCTCCTTTGGTATTCTCATGCAGAATTTGGCGGAAGTCATGGAGCAAAATAAACTGGATTTTGCCGACTTCATCCGATATGTAGAAGAAGAAAGTGGTTTGGAAAACTATTGGAAGCAGGAATTGTCAAAAGGAAATCTGGAGGCGGAGGCCAGACTCCAGAACTTGGAAGAACTGCGTTCCGACGCTCTGGAATTTGCCTCTCGCCAAGAGGCAGAAGCCAGACAATTAGCTGAGCTGGCTGACCGCTACGAGGACAGCCAGCTGACCCAGAGCCTCCTGGTCGATTCCATCGGATCCCTGGGCATGGATCTGAGCCTCAGGGAGCTAAACGCTGCCTTCCTGGAAAACGCCAGCCTTTATACCAACATGGACCAGGCAGCTGGCGAGCAGGCAATTTCGCTCATGACGGTGCACTCTGCTAAAGGACTGGAATTTGATGCCGCTTTTGTCATCGGAATGGAGGAGGGAATCTTCCCCGGTTATCGTGCTCAGGATTCCAAAGAAGAGATGGAAGAAGAACGTCGTCTGGCTTACGTGGCCATAACCCGAGCACGCAAATACTTGGGCTTGACAGCAGCGCGCTCGCGCCTGCTCTACGGCAAGACTAGTTATAACCCAGTTTCTTGTTTTATGGCGGAGATCCCTGACCACTTAGTGGAGGAGTTAGGCGGCTCACGCTTTGGTGACGGTGAGTTCCTGCGCGCGGACAGCGGCTTTTCCTATGGCTTGGATAGTGGTTACGGCAATAGCTTTGCCGGAGGTTTCGGCCACGATTTCGGTGGTAACAGCTGGAGCAACGCTGCTTCCAGCTCTGCTCCCAAGAAAGAACCCGTTTGGCACTCTGCGATTTCTACGCCAAATCCCTTTAGCCAACCGCGTCCTGTTACTACAGCTAGTAAGAACCAGGCAGGCAAAAAAGCGGAGCTGTCGCGCCTGGAAGAGGGAACCCGTGTGCGCCACCGCCGTTACGGCGAAGGTGTAGTTATTGGACGAGAAGAGATCGCTGACGACGTTATACTGACCATTGATTTTAGCGGCAAAACCAAACACCTGACAGCAGGCATGGCCAAGCTGGAGGTGTTGGACTAGCGCTGGAAAGTTGGCACCTATGTCTCAACTAGAGAAAAATAACAGATCGGCTAAAAGTAATGAATTATCCGTACGTGAGCAAAAAGAAACGGCAGAGAAAACCATGCTCAGCCCTTATGCCCAGCTATCTTCCGAGTCACGCGGACGTTTGCAGCCAGAACTGCCTTGCCCCACGAGAACTATCTTTGAGCGCGATACCGGCAGGATCATCTATTCTTTAGACTTTCGTCGCTTGCGCCATAAAACCCAAGTGTTTTTTAACCCTCGCAGTGACCATGTTTGCACCCGCATAGAACATGTCTACTATGTCTCCTATATTGCCCGCATGATTGGCAGTGGCCTGGGCCTTAATCAAAGCCTAATTGAGGCTATCGCCCTGGCTCATGACTTGGGACATGCTCCTTTCGGCCATTCCGGTGAAGCGGAGCTCAACGCGCTCCTGCGCAAGTCGGGCGCTGACCTACTGTTCCAGCATGAGGCTCACAGCCTGCGCGTGATCGATATCCTGGCTGAGCGTCACGGTAAGAGACAGGGCCTTAATTTGAGCTTTGAAGTGCGCGACGGTGTAGCCTCTCACTGTGGTGAGAGATACCAGGAAGACCATCTGATCCCGCTACGCGATAAAACAGAAGCCGAACTTGTGGCCGGTATCCGCACTCATGCCATGCCGGCTACTTTGGAAGGCTGTGTCGTGCGAATAGCAGACCGTATTGCCTATCTGGGACGCGACATTGAGGACGCAGCCAGAGCGGGTCTTATGGATTTTGAAGATATCCCCAAAGACATCCAAAAAGTGTTGGGTTCCAGCAATGCGCAGATCGTTAACAGCCTGGTTAACGACGTTATCGCGGAAAGTAAAGGTGAGGATGCTATTCGCTTGTCGCCCGAGAAAGCCCAGTGTATGTCCGATCTCTTGCAGCTAAACAGTTTCCGCATTTATCGAGCAGAGAAAGTCCATAAATTCGAATTTATTACGCGCCAGTATATAGATGGTCTTTATCAATCTTTTAGTGACGCCTTGCTAGATCCGGAAGCGGCTAGAGCTAAAAGCCTGCAACCACTGACTGCCTTCCTGGATTTCTGCGATGATCATCCGGAACAGGATTGCTCCAACGAACAGAAAATCTGTGATTACATCGCCGGTATGACCGACAGTTTCGCGACCCAGGCCTTTAACCAGCTTTACCAGATCTAGAGCTTAATTTAGCTTCTTTTCAGCTAGGAGTATTTATGACATCAGAATCAGATAAGTTCCCAACTAATTTTTATGCCCTGCTCCATCGTATGCGCTTTATCAAGCGTTGGAGCCTGATGCGCAACAGCGAGCAGGAAAACTTACAAGAACACAGTTTGGAAGTGGCCTATTATGCTCATGCCCTGTCCCTGATCAGAAAAGAAGTCGCGCCAGAGGCCCTGACTCTTGACCCACGGCTATGTGTCATGCTGGCTCTCTACCACGATGTGGCGGAGATCATCACCGGTGATCTGGCGACACCGATCAAGTACTATAACGACAAGATCCACACTGCCTACAGCGAAGTAGAGGCTGAAGCTCTGGATCTCCTGCTGGCCAGCCTCCCGCCTAAGCTGAGGAAGGCTTACCAGCCCTATTTACAGCCGGATATGGAAGATGAGACCATAGCCGCCGCATATCGTGTTGTCAAGGCAGCTGACAGCCTTTCCGCCTATATCAAATGTTTAGATGAGCGCCGCCTGGGCAACCTTGAGTTTAGCCAGGCCGAGGCTTCAATTCTGGAGAAACTACAAAGCTATAAACTCCCAGAGCTGGATTGGTTTATGACGCATTGCCTGCCGACTTTTGAACTGACTTTAGACGAGCTGAAGGGCGAGACTCCGACGAAATAAGATATTACTCAGCTGTTACGCAGATTCTAAGTTTTTCGGTCATAGCCGATACTTTCCCTATTTTTAGCTTCCCGCAAAGGGGGCGTAATATCTCCTCCTTAGAATTACGGAGAAAGTGGGCGTAGAGCGCCAAAAAGCTCTCGTCGCCAGGGAGGGAAACAAGAGCTGTGAAACAGAAGTCTACTATCTTACTTATTGCCGTAATGGTCCTCGTGATCCTGTTAGAGATATCCGTCTTAACGCGCCGAGAAAGCGTGGCGGAACCACTATTCCCAGCCAAGGGTTTCATCACCGCAGATCCCTTCTGCTACATGCGGCGCGATCCCAATACTTCGCGCGAACCCTTGCGCCAACTGCCGGATGAGGTCGCCGTAGAGGTGCTCTCAGAAGTAGAAGGCCAGGACGTGGGAGGCAATACTATCTGGTATGAGATCATGTATGGCAACATCCATGGTTATGTCAGTTCTGTCTTCGTACGTCTGGACTATTCCGTGGATTTCTCAGAGATCTCACCTGGCAACTTGGGACCTGCTCCCGGTGAGGCGGAATTCAGAGCGGATCTCTCTGCCAAAGGTTTCCCGGCTGACTATGTTGAGCCCCTGGTGGCCTTGCATAAGCAATATCCCTATTGGACTTTCGTTCCCATCCATCTCAATTACAGCTTCGCCACAGCGGTAAAAGGTGAGTTGAGACCTGGTGTCAACATGGTTTCTTCCAACGCCCCGCCTGAGTACAAGTCCACCGCAGATTTTGACTTCAACTATGTTTCCAATACCTGGCACGAGTACGAGCCGGGTTGGGTGGGCGCTTCACAAGCCCTCTTAGCCTTCCAGATGGACCCGCGTAACTTTCTGTCAGAGACTCAGATTTTCCAGTTCGAGAATCAACGCTACAGCAACGACGTATCTTACCAGCACGGCCTGGCGCAGATCGTCAGCAACACCTTCATGGCACAAAACCCCGTGCGCTACCTGGACTCTTATGGTGACGAGCATACTTTAGATGCCAGCTACGTGGACCTGCTCCTGGAGGCCGGTCAGATCTCCGGTGTTAGTCCTTATCATCTGGCGGCGCGTATTTTGCAGGAACTGGGTCCTCAGGGTTCTGCCTCCAACTCCGGTGACTATCTGGATATGAAGGGCTATTACAACTTCTATAATATCGGTGCCTTTGGTGGCAGCGATCCGGTCTACGCCGGTCTGATTACCGCTCGTGATGGCATCAACGGCTATTCAGCCATGAAGAATGCCAGTTTCCGTTTCCCTTGGGATAACCCTTCCGACGCGATAACCGGCGGCGCGATCTTTATTGGTGAAGACTATATCAATGTCGACCAGCACACACTTTACCTGCAAAAATTCAACTTGGCCTCGCGTTACACCAGGCCCTTTACCCACCAGTACATGGGCAACGTGCTAGCTCCCGAATACGAAGCCATTAATGTCTATAAATCTTACGAGCAGATGGGTGCTCTGGCTGAACCCAAAGAATTCCTGATTCCGGTCTTCCTGGATATGCCAGACGTCGTACCCGAGCCTACCGGCGGTGGTAACCCCAATAACTGGCTGCGCTCGATCAGCATCAACGGTGAGCCGCTCACGGATTTCAAGCCTGAGGTTTATGAATACAAGCTGCGCGTAACGGCTGCCAGCAAAGGACTCGCTGTGCGAGGTGAAAGCTGGAACGATGGTTCACAGGTTATCGGTAACGGCGTCTACCTGCTCCAACCGGGCAGTAACGAGATCATTTTACAAGTAGTAGCGCCCAGCGGCGGCAAGCGAAATTACCGGATTCATGTGGATCAGGAGGCCGCTACAGCCAACCAGGATCCGACGGACTTGCCTAAGGTACAGTCCGAGTCTTATAAGATCAACGCCTTGGGTTATTTATTCGGGGCAGACCCCATAGCGGGGACAAACAGTAGATCGAGTATTTTGAGCGGTTACGAACTGCCGGAGTCTTACAGTCTGGACCTGGTAAACGCTACAGGCCAAGCGCAGGAAAGAGCCGGAACCGGCTCTCTTCTTGAATTGCGGCAAAATGGCGCGCTGGTGAACCAGTTTCCAGTAGTGATCATGGGCGATCTTAACGGCGATGGCAACGTGGATATTCTGGACTTCAACGCCTTCGGTGAACAGATCCGCAGCGGTCAGCCAATTTTAGACACCACTATGCGATTGGCTATGGATATCAATCAAGATGGCGAGATTGATGTGCTGGATATGATGCTGTTGCGCAATCACGTATTGGGTCAGGGCTACATCCAGCAGAGTCTGCGTTAAATTTAGAAATTTAGTCAGGAGTAATTGCGGATGATGCGTAAGCGTACAAAGCGGCAGCTAGCTTGTTTGCTCCTCGTGGCCTGGGCTTTACTGGCTTCGTTTTCAAGTGATCTGTGGGCCGAAGGTCTTTTAGGTATGCGCTCCCCTGACGATGTTATGCGGGGACAAAGCTTTAGAATAACCGTGACGGCGCCCGGCCTGGAAGCCGGTGTGGCGGCAGTAGAAGCCAGCTTGCAATATGACAGCGCCAATTTCCAATTCGTTAAGGCTAATTCTGTTTTCCTGGGTACTCCTGGTAGCCAGGTAGCTTCTCCTAATACCGGCATTTTCGAACTGCAAGATAATCTGGGACAAGTGCGTCTTCTGGCCGGTGGAGTTTCCTATGTACCAGTAGATCGCGTAATTGCTGAATTGGAGTTTATTGCTAAGGCAGATGCCAATATAGGGCCTGCCTCTTTCCAGTTCAGTCAGGGCTCTTTTGTAAGCCCCCCAGCAGGTGACAAAATCACCGCCACTATGGATAAGCTCAATTTACAGATTATTGACGCAGTAACTGAACCGGTATCAGATACCCCCCTGGAACCGATTCCGCCAACAGCTCCTCCGACCAGCCCTGGTATCGACGTACCCTACGATCCAGCTAATCAGATTGGACCGGTAGGAGACAGTGGCGATGACAGCTCTTACGCTATCGGAGCGCCTAATTCTGAAACGCGTCCCACAGAAACTACCAGCCCGCCGAGCAAGCCTACCATGCCTGAGCCAAAGAGCACAGTACCGCCTCAACCCAGAGAGACGGAGTCTCCCTTGCGCTCGATTACAGGGGAGTTGCTCTATGTGCCTGCCGACGGACTGCCCGTAAGTGTGATCCCCGCCGGTTTCCGAGGCGATACTGAGTCTATTTCTGACGTATTTGTGCCTTGCGCCAAAGGGCAAAGCTCCTCTGGTGAAATCACGATTTATTATCTTACTAACCAAAGCAAAGCCTCCTTCTATACTTATGATCGATCCATCGATCGCTTTAAGCCCTATCAGGCGGAGACAGAAGAAACTAAAGCCGCGAATACGCAGTCACGCTTTTCTGCTAAATCTCAGCCAACCGAAGCTTGGAAAATCTTGCTCTGGTCATTGCTAAGCTTGTCAGCCTTGACGGTTCTGATCTATACTACCGCCAGAAATCTGCGAGGCTAAATTTAGACAAAATGTTTGGCAAACAATCCTTTCAAGAGATCATCCGCTATCTGGTAGCTGGGGTGTTAACGACCTTGGTCAATCTTTTGGTATTGAGCCTGCTCACCAATACTTTCGGCTTCGAATACAAGTACATCTTCAACACAATAGCGATCGTATGCGCAATTATCTTTGCTTTCTTTATTAATCGTTACTATGTTTTCCACTCTGACGGCCCCATCGGGCAGGAGTTCTTGAGCTTTTTCGGCTCGCGTATCCTGATTTCCCTAGTCTTTGATAATGGCTTTTACTGGCTCTTTTCCGACCTAATCGGTGTCAAAGGCATGGTGCCCGTCTTGCGCGTAGAATGGTCCAAGTTGATCGGCCAGGTCCTGGTGGTCATAGCCAATTATCTGGCAGGCAAATTCCTGGTCTTTCGTCACCACGGATCTAAAGACGGGGCACAGGCTACTGATAAAGATTAGCCATAAGCGGTTTTAGAAAGTGACAAAGCAAAGAGTATGGATTACCAAGAAGCTTTAGAATACGTATTCTCAGCCAATAAATTGGGTATCAGACCAGGCCTGGAGCGAATGCGCGCCATCATGTGGGCTATGGGTCAACCGCAGGAACGTTACCCCATAGTTCACATAGCCGGTACAAACGGCAAAGGCAGTATTGCCAGTTATCTGGCTCATATCGCCGCCGCGAGTGACTTCAAAGTAGGCTGGTATACTTCTCCTTACTTGGAAAATTTTACTGACCGCATCCGTATCTTGGACGGCAGGGCCGGTTTAGAGCGCTTCGAAAAGGATTTCCGCGATCCGGAGATCCAACCGGAAGTCTTCGCGGCGCTGGTCACGGAACTGCGCCAGGTTGTGGAAAAGCAGGGTATCGAGCGTTTAGGCGTCTTTGAGCTAATAACCGCCGCCACTTATCTTTACTTTGCCCGCGAGCAAGTGGACATCGCCATTATTGAAGTGGGTATGGGTGGTCTTTATGACGCGACAAACGTTAACAGCACGGCCTTAACTACCGTGATTGGCGCCTTGGGCTTTGACCATATGGATCGACTGGGCCACAGTCTGCGTGAGATCGCCCACCATAAAGCCGGTATTTTAAAAACCGGTGTACCTTTAATCCTCTACGATCCTCACAACGTGGCTTCCAGCAGGGAAGAAGGCGATCAGGTTATGGCTGAGGTTATGCGGCATGCGGAAGAATTGTCGGTGCCAGTCACGCTGGTCCGTGATTCCGACTACCAGCAGTTGCCGGCCAAAAAAGGCCAACGTTTCCACTATCAAGGTGAGGACTACCAGATTCGCCTTCTGGGCGATTATCAATGCCATAACGCCTGCGTGGCAATTGAGGCCGCCAGATCTTTTGCTGGCGAAGCCGCTATCAAAGAAGGTCTGGAACGCGCCATCTGGCCCGGCCGCCTGGAAGTACTGCGCGACCAGCCTTTGATTCTGCTGGACGGTGCGCATAATCCCCAAGGCTGTGCCTCGCTTTGTCGTGAGCTGGACCTTTTATTGGGTGACCAGCCAGCCGTTTATCTCACGGCCATGATGCGGGGTAAAGATTATCCGCGTATGCTGGACAGAGTTTTCGGCCAACGCAAAAATAAGATAGACAGCATCTACTGTACTCGCACCCCCTTGCCCAGCACTTTATCCGCTGGTGAAATAGCTGAGGCGGCAGCGACAAGCCTGGGATTGCCGAAAAACCATCCGCGAGTGTTAGCCTCGGACGGATCCGTACAAAACGCGCCTGAGGCTTTGACCAATGCTGTAGCTGTGTCACGCTGTTCCTTAGCTCAGAACGAGCGAGCATCAGTGCAGAGTCCGGTACAAGCTTACCTTGGACCAGAGCTTCCTATATACTATAGTGACGATTATAAGCATGCAGGCCTGAGCGCCCTTAAAGCTGCGGAAGAGCGAAAGCTGCCGTTAGTGGTTTTCGGCTCGCTGTATTTGGTGGGCAATATCCGGCCTGTTATACGCCAGGCTTTAAAATCAGAAGAGAACAGTTAATGAGTGTTTTGGCCGGAGCTAAGCTCCAGTCGGAATTTCAAGAAGCGTTGTAGGTGATAAATAGTGAATTGGAAGATGCGCATAGATTATTTCTACCCACTGGAGGAAGAGAATTTGAGTCTCTTCGCTCCACCGGGAGAGGTCCGCTTAGCCGCCCAATCCTATAACGTGGCCCTGGCCCTCTATTTGGAGGGTAATGAGAGCCAAGCCTTAGCCCGGCTCAGGCAAATCAGCGATGACTATCCACTCTTTCCACAAGCCTCTCATCTCTACGGCGTATTACTGGCCGGTGAAGGAGATCTGGAGGCTGCCTATTACTATTTAGAACGAGTATCTCTCTTAGATATCGAGGATGAAGAAAGGGCACACCTGGAAGAGGAGCTGCGCCAGGCAAAAAGTGAAGCCATGCAATTGCGCCGTGACCGCCAAAGACAGGCCCAGCGCGAGAAAATGCTCACTCATGTCAAGAGAGAAGTGGCGCGCGAAAGTATTTTATACAAGGTGAGCTCAGATGACGAGGACGAGGAGAGCAGCTCGGACCAGCAAAGCTCATCTATCTTAGAGGACCCAGAGGAGAAACATAAGACCATAATGACGGCGATCATTGCCGCTTCGGTCGCAGTTTTGATGCTCTTGCTCTTTTTCTTCCTCTGGCGGCCAGCCATCGTGCGTGAGCAAGAACGACGCATTGAGCAGGCAGCTAAACTGGATTGGCTAGAAACAGAGCTGCAGGAACGAGCCGCGACTTCGGAAGACCTGGCACGTTTTTACGCCGACTACCAAGCCTGGCAGCTAGAGGACCAACCTTAAAACCTGAGTAAATTTAACGGCTCTTGAGCCTGGAAGAGTGGAGACCGGGCTCAGAGCAGATTTTATTGCCAGTCTAGAGGCTGACAGATATAGAGATAAGCTAAAGCAGAGAGGAGATTATTTTGCGTTACATTTCTACGCGATCTGCTGAACACAGTTATAGTTTTCGTGAAGCCGCCTGTCTGGGGCGCTGCCCGCAAGGAGGCATTTTTGTACCTGAAGATCTGACCCCCCTGACAGACAAGTTCTGGGATAACCTGAGCGGCCTGGACTTTTGGGGCAAGATGGCCTGCTGTCTGTCTTATTTCGTTGAGGATATTCGCCCCTACAAAGCTGAGCTCTTAGTGCGCCAGGCTTACCCAGACGAAGTCTTTGGCAGCAATCCTTTGAAAGCGGGCTTGCTCAACCCCTATAAAGCAGGTGAGATGTTGGTCTTAGCTGATAGTGGACCAACCGGAAATCGCCGCGATTTTGCTAATGCCCTGGCCGCGGTTTTATATGAATCCTGGTTTGAAAAAGCAGACTGTCCTATCCTTTATGCCGGACCGGATCTCAGTAGCGTGCTTTCTTTAGTGCAAAGCCTGCGTAAGTATCCTACTCTGGCCGGTGTCTATTTTGTAGACCGACGCCTGGATCAACAAAGTCTGGCCAGACTGGAAGCTTACTTGAGCCATAGCCAAGGCATGGGCTTTAAGCTGGACTCTGATCCGGATGCCGCTGCTGCCGCAATCTTGCGCGCTGTAACTGATTCCGAATTATCACGGCAGCTGAGTAGCGCAGGCATCAGGCTCTTGCCGGCCGACGGCAGCTCCGTAATTAGTTTAGTGACTAACTTAAGTCTCTTACTGACCGCGTTCTCCAGTCTGAAAGATAAAAATCTTTTAGATGAACCAGCTGGTCCGGATATTTGTTTGTCAGCCTGCGATTTAGATCTAGTCCTGGCAGCTCTCTATCTAAAGAGCATGGGCATGCCTTTGGGTCAAATTGTTCTGGCGGAGAACAGTAATCGTATATACAGTGACTTCTTCCGCTCAGCGATCTTCAATCTCAAGCGCAACAACAAGCCCAGCCTGGCGCAAAATCTGGATCAGGCGCTCCATCCCTGCTTTGAAGCCCTGCTCTTTGAGCTATTAGGCCGTAGTTACGAAGAGGCAGAGGCCTCTTTCCGTGAGCTTTTGACTGACGGGCAATGTCAACTGGACCGCCAGTATCGTAGTGCCTGGGGTCAACATATCACAGCGATTTATTCGAACGATAAGACTTTAGTTTCTCAATGCCGCAGCCTCTACGAAACCACAGACTACTTGCTAGATGCCGGTGCCTGCGCCTGTTTCGCGGCCAGAAAACTGCAATTGCGCAACCGGCAGGAAGAAGACTATTTTGTGGTGGTATCTTCCGAGAATCCTCTCTGGACCTTGGACTTATGCGCGGAATCGCTTTTCAGTCGTTCTTTTAACCGCAGCAAAAATCTGGAAGATTTAGCCGAAGCCATGGTTGAAGAAAGTGGCATCGCTTATCCTCCTGACCTGAAATCCGGACTCATCCAACTTGAAGATGCAGCAAATCACGATACACGTATCTTCCAGGAATTAGATCCTAAATTTACCGGTGCTGACCTGGCCGATTTACTCTTTTATTTGAGTCGGCAGATTGGCTCGGAAACTGCTGAGCTGGTTGCTGCCGATGACCACAAAGAACTGCTGGATGAAGTAGAAGCCTACAGTGTAGAGATTGAGGAACGAGATGAGGAACGATATGAGGAAGAATAGTCCTCAAAATAGGCACTCAGCCCTCAAACGCAGCCTGCCTATCTGCTGCCAACTGGCACCGGATAGCGGGGCACTCAATAAGCAAGTCCACCTCAAACGCAGCCTGCTGATCTGCTGCCTGTTGGCAAGCTTCTTACTTAGCGGCTGGCTGGGACCAGTAACTTTTGGGGGACAGGCACATAATTCCCGCCAAATCCTGGCACAGCAACTCTTACCTCCACCCACTGCCGAAACGGCAGAAACTCCGCAAGATGAATTTACTGGTGAAACTCTGGGGGGTGACCTGGAAGGCGAAAATCTGGAGGATGACCAGGAAGGTGAACCTCTGGAAGATTACCTGGAAGGCGAAAATCCTGATGAAGAAGCAAAACCCAGCGCTGACTTACCTAAAGATTTCTCAGGGCTTCTTGAAGATGTGCCGCGGCCGGAGGATGCCTGGCCCACCCTGGAGGAAGTGGGAGCTTCTTCCTACATTGTTATCGATGCCGATACCGGTGATGTCCTGCTGGACTATAACAGCACCGCTGAAGCCTACCCAGCCAGCATGACCAAAATCATGACGGCCCTGGTGGTTCTGGAACATCCGGATTTTGCGCCGGACCGACCAGTCTATTTTAGCGAGCGTGCCTGCGCTATGCCCGCGGCAGAATCTGCGACTGCCGGTATGCAGCCGGGAGAAATAGCCCCGACCATATCCTGCCTCTATATGATGATGGTGCAGTCAGCTAACGAAATTGCCAATGCCCTGGCCGAAAACTATGGTGGCTCGATCGAAGGCTTTGTGGATCTCATGAACCAAAAAGCGGAGGAATTGGGCTGTGAGCATACTAATTTCTTGGATCCCTGTGGCTTCGGCTATGTAGACCATCACACTACAGCCCAGGATCTGGCCAAGATTACACGGTACGCCATGCAGTTGCCACTCTTCCAGTCCCTGGTATCCTGCAAATATTATTCCATGCCGCCAACAAATCTCCACCCCATGTCGGCCTGGTCCAATCATTTCAATGGTAATTACCTGGTAGTCTTCCAAGACTCCGGTTACCAATCGCCCTGGCTGAAATCTATCGACGGTGTTAAGCGTGGTGATACCGATATTGCCGGTCATTGCCTGGCCTCAGCTGCCACTACCTATGATGGCAGACACATTATCGCCATACTTTTTGATGGCGTATTCTTAGGCCAGGCGCCCAACTATGTCGGCGTAATCGCCCTCTCTCGTACACTTCTGGAAGAAGGAGCTAAACGCATGGGAGCTCCGCGCCAAGAAAATGTCGTGCGCCAAGAAGACGCTTACTATGCCTGGCCCAGCATGCGCGATCCCTATCTAGCCGAACAGGTTGTAGAAGAAACCACTCAGGAAACCTTCGTGATCCCTACCTGGCCAGAACCCGCGGAAGCCGCCGTGGGCGAAGATGAGATCGTCGTCAACCGCTTGCAGCTCACTTTGCTAATCGCCTTCCTGGCCATCTTTATCTTCCTGGTACTTGTACTGACCTACCGCCTAATCGTAAAAAGACGCCAGGAAAAACTCCTACGCCATTACGACCACCTGCACGACCAGTTCCATAAGCGGTAGGTAGGGTAGATCCAGAGCTTCAAGATCCCTTGCTTACTCTCAAGTATCTTGATCTCTCGTCGCTTCTACCGCATTTTGCTTCCTCGTCGATTATGCGGCATCTCACTTCCTCCTTTCTTATGCTAGTTGTAGGCATCGCCAGCGTGCTACGCAGGGCTGGCAGGTCCAGATAGATGCGAGATTCTGGAATACCCGTAAAGTTTGCAGGTAATGGGTGATTGAGTTGGCCCTGAGCTAGCCTGAGCAAGCCTTGAAAATCCTACTTCTCGGATTCTACGTAAAATTTGCAAGTAATGGGTGGCGCCAACGGGGTAAAGC
>JAUNLW010000023.1 GCA_030532065.1 Eubacteriales bacterium
GATCGTCGCAGCTTGAAACAGACTTAAACGGGTCTTCTAGATCGGAGTTCTGAGATTTCCCGTAGAATTTGCAGGTAATGGGTGATTTTTCCACCCATTACCTGCAGATTCGCAGTGGAAACGCAATTCATCGATTTACTAAGCCAAGCAAGGGCAGATCGGCCACCCATTAACTGCCGATTTGCAGTGGACACTGAAAAGTTGAATCTAGACGATCCTCTCTGACTAATAAGCCACCCATTATCTGCAGATTTGCAGTGGAAACGTAAACCATCTTTACAGCGAAAACACCCTCTATCTTTTTATCAAAGACGATGCTCAAAGTCGATGCCCCGAACTGCTTGACCCTTACCTCTCTGGCCCTCTAAAATACTGTTGTAGTAGTCTTTTCCTGCATTCTGGCATTTAATAAAAACAAAGGAGTCTAACAGCATGGATTATCAATTGATTATTATCGGATCCGGTCCCGGTGGCTATGTAGCAGCGATTAGAGCAGCCCAATACGGTCTCAAAGTCGCAGTGATTGAAGAGCGTGATGCCGGTGGCACATGCCTCAACCGCGGCTGCATCCCCACTAAGGCCCTGCTGCACGCAGGTGCTTCCTACCGCAGTCTGGAAAGTGACTTTGCAGACATGGGTATTCAGGTGTCTTCCGCTAGCTTGGACTGGGAGCGTATGCACGAGCGCAAAAAAGAAGTTGTACTCAAGGTCCGTGGTGGTGTAGAAGCTCTGTTTAAAGGTAACGGCGTAGAAATGCTTCGTGGCCATGGTAAGCTTTTGGCACCAGGTAAAGTAGAGTTTACACCAGCAGAAGGTGACGTTCAGACTCTGACCGCTGATCACGTGATCCTAGCCTCAGGCTCTGTGCCAACTATGCCCCAGGAGGATTACTATCAACTACCTTGCGTAATTAACAGCGACGATATTCTGGAAGGTAAGACTAAGCCTTATAAATCCGTTGCGATCTTAGGTGGCGGTGTTATTGGCGTAGAGTTCGCTGATTTCTACAACTCCATCGGTAGCGAAGTAACACTCATCGTTACCTCCCCTCGTATTCTCCGTCTAATGGACAAAGAACTGGCCTCTAACCTTAATCGTGCTTTCAAGAAGAAAGGCGTCAAGGTCTTAACCAACACTTCCGTTACCGGTATTGAAGAAGCTGACGGTGGCGCAAAACTCCTGCTTACCGATGTTAAGAAAGATACCCAGTCCGAGCTGGAAGTTGAAGCAGTTCTGGTCGCCAAGGGTCGCCACCCCAATATGGAAGGCCTCTTAGCGGACGGAGTTGAGTTGGAGATGAACCGCAAATTTGTCAAAGTGGATGAGAATTTCCAAACTTCCCTACCTGGTGTTTACGCTATAGGTGACCTCATTGGTGGTTTCCAGTTAGCCCATGAAGCATCCTGCGAAGGTGAGTACGTAGCGGCACTTTTGGCAGGCCAAAAATCTCACACCGATCCTCGTATGGTTCCTTCCTGCATCTATACCAGCCCTGAGATCTCCTCTGTCGGCCTAACTGAGGAGGAAGCCAAAGAGCAAGGTATCGCGATAAAGACCGGCAAATATCTCATGGCCGGTAACGGTAAGTCCATGATTGATCACGAAGATCAAGGCTTTATCAAATTCGTGGTCAGTGATCCGGAAGAAAAGCTTCTGGGTGTACAGATGATTTGCGGACGCGCCACTGATCTCATTTCTGAGTTCACCGCGGCAATGGCTCAAGGCTTAACTGTAAAGCAGCTGCTTTCCGGCATGCGCCCTCATCCCACCTACTGCGAAGGTATCTCCGAGGCATTGGAAAGCATCCACGAGATGTCTATCCACACCATGCCGGCTAAGAAAAGACGCTAGTTCGGCAGCGTAATCATGCAAAACAAACGTGTTTTACTGGCCCTCAGCGGAGGAGTTGACTCTTCCGCTGCGGCCGTTCTTTTACAAAAGCAGGGCTACGAACTGGTTGCCTGCACCATGCGCCTGCAACCAAAAGGCTCTGCCTCTGCTTGCCATAATGAAGAAGACATTGAGATAGCAGCTCAAGTCGCCAAAACCTTGGGTATTCCTCACCATGTAGCAGACCTCAGCCATGACTTTGATGAGATGGTTGTCAGACCTTTTGTGGAAGCCTACAGCTCCGCTTTGACGCCCAACCCGTGTGTGGAATGCAATCGCAAAATGAAGTTTGGCAAGTTATATACGCTGGCCAAAGAGCTGGACTGCGAGTATATCGCTACCGGCCACTATGCGCGTGTTACGTATGACCCTGAGCGTCATCGCTACCTCTTACTCAAGGCTAAAGCCCTGGGAAAGGACCAATCTTATGTACTCTACACACTGAGCCAAGAACAGCTGGCTCATACCCTCTTCCCCTTAGGTGAATTAAATAAAAAAGAAGCGCGCAAGTTGGTGGCCGAAGCAGGTTTACCCAATTACAGCAAGGCCGAAAGCATGGATATCTGCTTTATTCCCGATGGTGACTATGTGAGTTTCCTGGAAAATTATCGCGGCCAAACTTTTACTCCCGGTAGTTTTGTTGATCTACAGGGAAATATCTTGGGCCAGCACCGGGGCCTGGCCGCCTATACCGTAGGCCAAAGAAAAGGCCTGGGCATCGCCTATTCAGAGCCTTTGTATGTCTTAAAGCTCCTGCCAGAAACCAATGAAATTCTGCTCGTTACCAAAAAAGATCTTTACTACTCGGGACTCAGAGCAGACCAGGTAAATATCATCGCCTGTGAGCAGTTAGAAGATGGCAAAGTCTATCAGGTACGCTGCCGTTACCACCAAGCGGAGATCCCTGCCAGAATCTGGCAAAAAGGCATCAATGAATTAGAATTGGAATTTGTCTACACAGAAGAAAACCGGAAGCAAATTGCTGCTCCCGGTCAGTCTTTAGTCATCTATGACGGTGACTTAGTCGTCGGTGGCGGTAGGATCATTGAAGGTCTCCGTCAGATCAATTAACTATTACTCAGCAACCGCGTTGATAGATGCGAGCAGCTCGTCTAAGTTCATACCATGGACATAGGCGGCTTGCTCCAAGGTTTCCATTTGGGAGCCGGGGCAGCCCAGGCAGTGCATGCCGGCATTGAGCAGGGGTTCGATGCTTTGCGGACAAACCCTGATGATCTCACCGATAGTCATATCCTTAGTAATCTTGGTCATGTTTTATTCCTTTCTTGCGCTGGCCGTATTGGCCGTCGCGCGGGTTCTCTAATGCCAATTTAGCAAATAGCTGCTCCACATGTTGTAACCCGTGGGACAGTCTAATTTCTGTCGCTATATGGTCGCTATATTATAGAGGACTTACGCTGTAAATTATAGCAACTGGCTTGTCTAATTTAAGTTGTTCAAGCAACATTTTTCGATAAATTGCCTCGTAACAGCTGACAGTTATCATAATCTTGCGCTAATCATATGCCTAGCCTATTCGAAAGGCTGGTAATGACGCGCAGCCGGCAGACGGAAATCTTTTTTCATCTCTTTATAGAAGCCGTCAAAGAGTCCATTGCCGGTATGCGCCCGTTGATTGTAGGAATGGCGGTCGAAAGTGCCGTTATCAATCTCCAGAAGGTAGAAGGCAATGTTGGAGCAGTGGTCACTGATACGCTCCAAAGCTGCCAGCATATCCTGGTAAAGCATCCCCGTCGTTTCTGAGCATTCGGCGTGTCTAAGTCGATCGATATGGCGTTGGTACAGCTCCGCCGCCAAAGTATCCACCACTTCCTCCATCGCCTCTATCTCCATAGCGGCATCCGGGTCTTGCCCCAATTCTTCAAAGTAGCGGTGGAAGTACTCTACGGTTAGCTGCATGGTTTTCTGGACCGCGCCCAGGAAAACGCGCATCTCATCTCTAGCCTGTTCCGAGAAGGGGTTAAGACCATCTGCCTGCGACCTTAAAGCGTCTGCCACATGCACAGTGTGGTCAGTAACGCGCTCCAGGTCATTTATGGAGTGCATCATGATATTTAGCTTAACCACTTCGTCATCCTGCAGTTGTTGTTGGCTGATTTTCAAAAGGTAAGTCTGTAGATTATCTTCTAAGCGGTCCATTAAATTCTCATGATGGATAACCCGCTCACGGCGTTCTTCCGAAGGATCATCAATCATGGCGCTAGCTTCTCTTAAAGCTTCTTCCGCCAGATCCGCCATCCGAGCCACCACTTTTTCAGCAGAAGCTAAAGCCAAAGCCGGTGTCTCTAAGAAACGTTGCTCCAGAGGACGTAAGAGCTGGTTTTCCTCTGATGATAAAACCGCGACTCCCTCCAAGTGGTGCTTATCTTCACGATCCGGTACGATTCGTATGGACAAGCTAACCAAATGATTGTGGAAAGGCAGTAAGAGCGCTGTCGCTGAAACGTTAAAGGCGGTATGGAAAACCGCGATGCCAGCGGCGCTTACTTGACCATCCAAGAATGAGAAAGGACGCAGAGCATGGATCAGATAGAATACGCAGAAGAAAAGGATCGAACCTAACAAATTAAAAAGCAGGTGGATCATAGCCGCCCGCTTGGCGTTTTTCTTGGCTCCCAAACTGGAAATCAAGGCGGTAACGCAAGTACCGATATTCTGTCCCATGATGATAGGAATAGCAGAACCCCATTGCACCTGGCCGGTAGCAGCCAAAGCCTGGAGTATACCGACTGAGGCAGAAGAACTCTGGATAATGGCTGTAAGGATAGCGCCGGCTAAAACACCAAGTATTGGATTCTTAAACACCAGGAAGAATTTGGCAAAATTAGGATCTGTCCGGAGGGGTGAAACCGCTGAACTCATGACCTTCATCCCCATCATGAGGATACCGAAGCCAATCATAATCTGTCCTCGCATACGGTGTCTGTCCTTCTTCGCGGCAAAGATAAGAATCACGCCGATCGCCATGAGAATAGGAGTAAAACCGTCCGGACTTAGAAGCTTAATCCAGGGATTATTGCTAGAAAGGCCAGCCAAACTCAAAATCCATGCGGTAACCGTAGTACCGATATTGGCGCCCATAATCACGCCAACCGCTTGGCTTAAACTCATCATACCGGCATTGACCAAACCGACTACCATGACTGTAGTGGCCGAAGAAGATTGGATTACCGCCGCGATACCCGCTCCTAAAAGTACCGCCATAAAAAGATTACTGGTAAGGCGTCGCAAGAGACGTTCCACCTTGCCACTAGCTAAAGACTGTAAACTGTCGCTTAGGACATGCATTCCATAAAGGAAAACTGCTACGCCACCAAACAAAGACAAAACATCAAAAATATCCATAAACGCTCCTGCAAGTGGCGAAGGCCTGGCGTCTGCTACCGCGCGTAGGTCGCAGTACTGATCCTCGAGTTAAGGCGCTGCCAGACCTCCTCCAATGTCTGCCATTCCATTATACAGTTTACTTTCTCTTAATGGGGCGCGAATACAAAGCTAGAAAAGAAATTCTCTTTTAAGAAAATCTGTGTTATACTTCTCTAAGTCTGTTGACTTGGAGAAGTACCCAAGTGGTGAAGGGGACGGTTTGCTAAACCGTTAGCAGAGGCAACTCTGGCGGGGGTTCAAATCCCCCCTTCTCCGCCA
>JAUNLW010000012.1 GCA_030532065.1 Eubacteriales bacterium
AATTCTCCGTAACCGCGGGCATCTTCTACAGCGGCACCGTTCTCGGCTACTAATTTACCTCTGACATAAGTACGGACAGGATAGCCCTTACCCTTCATGCCTACGAATGCAGATATCTTGTTTACATAGAGGAAGGAATCGCTCGTAATCTCCCATTCTCTGTCAGGATCTAGAATGACGATATCTGCGTCAAAGCCAGGTTTTAGAGCACCCTTCTTACCCCATATGCCAAAAGCACGCGCAGCGTTCTCTGACATTGCCAAAGCCATAAAAGATGGATCAAAGCCACGTTTTACCACACCTTCGGAGAACACCACCTGCATACCACTTTGGATACCGGAGATACCACCCCAGGCACCGAAAATACCGTGTTTTTCTTCACTCTTTTCAGAGAGTTCACAAGGGCTGTGGTCGCTCGCGATACCGGAGAAAGTGCCGTTCAGTACATATTCCCACATAAGCTCCTTGGCTTCTTCGCTACGTAGAGGGGGAGCACATTTGAATAATGCTCCATTCTTAATTACATCTTTATCTGTCATAGAAAGATAGTGAGTACAGGTCTCAGCGGTCACCGGGAGTCCGGCTTCTTGGGCGCAGGCTACTACTTCCGCTACATCAGGATGCGATACGTGGCAAATGTGTACGCGACAGCCAGTTTCTTCTGCTAAAGAGATCACGGCTTCAGTAGCTATCAACTCAGCAGTTACCGGACGGCTGTCCAGGAAATCCTGCCAAGTGTTTGTTTCTTTACGTTGCGCCCTGGCTTCTCCCCATTTGATCATGGAGAAATCTTCACAATGGAAACCTGCTGTTCCACCAAATGAAGCGATAATTTCCAAAGCTTCTCTAACTTGACCATAGTTCAATGAAACATAGTCCGGAGATACGGGTCCGATAAAAGATTTAAAAGCAACTACGCCTTCATCCTCTAAGCCTTTAAGATCGTCGAAATTGTAGTCTACCAAACCACCCCAAAGGCAGAAATCTACAAAGGATTTCGGTTGTACATGTGCCAGCTTTCTACGCATAATCTCTGCGTTAGTCATGGCCGGTTCGTTTTGCAGGGGCATATCAATGATAGTCGTATAACCACCCACCGCTGCCGCGGCGGTACCATTGTCAAAAGTTTCACGCCAGTTATAACCGGGATCGTTCAAGTGCGCGTGGGTATCGATAGCTCCTGGGAACAGATACTTACCTGCCGCGTCAACAGTCTCTTTAGCTTCAGCTAAAGAACCTGAGACTCCCAGAGCAGCCACTTTTCCATCTCTGACTGCCAGGTCAAGTTTCTCTACTCCCTCTGATGAGACAATCAGACCATTTTTTATTAAGAGATCAAACATGCCCTAATCCTCCCCTATGTATTTTGCGTATACCCACAAAAATATTTTGGATATTTACACTTTAATTTAGCGTTTGACGATAAAGCAAGCCGAATGTGGATAGTCTTTAGACGGTTGATTTATCCCGTATGGAGAAATCCCCTAAGAAAAAACCTCCGCAGAACGCGGAGGTTTTTCTTTGAGGAGACGTATGAAGAGGTTTTTCTGTTGCAGTTCTTCTCGACTGCAAATACATCTTAACTAAACACTATGAACAGAAAAACATCCCTTTGTGAACGATTATGAATTATTTGTCGACGTTTCTTCTACATTAGATAAGTCTTCTTTATGGAGCGAATTACGGTTCTTACTATCCAATATGGTGCTATAGACCACAGCTGCCAAGATGAAGGCACAGCCCCACAATTGACGGGCTGATAGTCTCTCTCCTAAAAACAAAGCGCCACCAATTACAGCAAAGACCGACTCCAAACTCATGATCAAGGAAGCTGTGGTCGGATCGCTTCCTTTTTGGCCAACGATCTGCAGAGTGTAAGCCAGGCCGCAGCAGAAAATACCCACGAAAAGGATAGAACCCATGGATGCCTTTACATTTACCCAACTAAGAGTTTCGCCAAAAATAAGACTGAGTAATATTGCCAGACTGCCGGCGGTTACAAATTGGACAAAAGCCAGTGCCAGTGAGTCTAAGCCTTTGGCTCTGCGCTCAATCAAAATTATATGTACGGCAAACAAGACCGCGCAGATAAGAAGGAAAAAATCTGGCCAGTCCAAGCCACCCCCTTCTGTTAGGCTCATGAGAGCGAGTCCCGCGAGCGCTAGGGCAAGGGCAATAAATTGCCGCGGATTTACTTTTTCTCCGGCGAAACGCGCCAAAAATGGCACAAATACAATGTATAAGCCGGTGATAAAACCGGCTTTACCAGCGGAAGCTACTTGCAAGGATACTTGCTGCAAGGAAGAAGCTGTGGTCAAGACCAGGCCAATTAGAAGGCCGGTCAGTACCTGATGTCTGTCAAAAGTTGTTTTTCTAAACAAGATTAAAGGCAACAGCACCAACGCACCCAGAAGATAACGGATGGCGTTAAAAGCAAAAGGCGGCAAATAATCCATGGCAGCCGCCTGGGAAGCAAAAGAAAGGCCCCAGATCAGGGCAGTAAAAAAGAGGATCAGATGAGCGCGAGTTCTTGTATTCATGGTCTATATCCTTTTGAAGATACTAAAGGGCTTCCTCATGAGAAAGCCCTTTAGCAATTTATCACTTGATTAGACCTTATCAAATTTGAAGCGTTTTTGCTCGTCTAAATTTACTATGATCTTTTCTCCAGGAAGGACAGAGCCGTCAATAATCGCTCGCCCCAAGGCGGTCTCAAGCTCAGATTCCAGATAACGCTTAACTGCTCTGGCGCCGAAGCTGGCTGAGAATCCACGTTCCATAACCAGTTCTTTAGCGGCAGGACTTAGCTCAAGGCTCATATCCTGCTCAGCTAGACGCTGATTCAGATACTTGATCTGCAGATCAACAATTGAAGAGATCTCTGCTTTACTTAGAGGCTTGAACAAGACTATCTCATCTATACGGTTAAGGAACTCAGGTCGGAAACTTACTTGCATAAGGTTCTTGACTTGTACTCTCGCCTCATCGGTGATTTCACCTTCAGCGTCTAATCCCTCAGTAAGGTACTCAGATCCCAGGTTAGAAGTCATGATGATTACCGTATTCTTAAAGTCTACAGTTCTACCTTGACCATCAGTCAAACGTCCATCATCCAATACTTGCAAGAGGATATTGAAAACATCCGGATGCGCCTTTTCGATCTCGTCAAAGAGAATAACTGAGTAAGGTTTACGCCTCACTTGCTCGGTCAGTTGACCGCCTTCTTCGTAACCCACATAACCAGGAGCCGCGCCGATCAAGCGAGATACATTAAATTTTTCCATGTATTCTGACATATCAAGACGGACCAGGTTTTTCTCATCGTCGAAGAGTGCCTGAGTCAAGGTCTTAGCCAGTTCGGTCTTACCTACACCGGTTGGTCCCAGGAAAATGAAGGAGCCGATAGGACGGTTATCGCGCTTTAGGCCAGAACGGCTGCGAATAATCGCGTCACTGACCGCCTGTATAGCCTCATCCTGCCCCACTACCCTTCCGTGCAAGATTGCCGGCAACTGCAGGATACGATCTTTTTCGCTTTCTTGTAGTTTCTGAAGAGGAATGCCGGTAAGTTTGGAAACCACTTCCGCGATATCTTCTTCTACTACTTCCTCCTTAAGGCCTGAGTTATCACTGGAAGCTTTAGCGTTCGCTTCTTCCAACTCTGCTTCCAACTTAGCCAGTTTATCGTATTTCAGCTCCGAAAGTTTTTCAAAATTATACTGACGCTCAGCTTCTTGCATCTCATTTTTGACGGAGTCGATCTCAGACTTAAGGTCCTTGACTCGATTAATTTCCTGCTTACTGGCTTCCCAGGCAGCATAGCGTCTGTCAAACTGAGCCTGCAAATCAGCCTTTGATGATTCCAGATCTTCCAGACTGGCTTTAGATTGCTTATCTTCTTCTTTTTTTAGAGCAGCAATTTCGATCTCCATTTGCAGGATCTTGCGCCGCATCTCATCCAAGTCCTCCGGCATGGTATCGATCTCAGTCCTGACCATGGCACAGGCCTCGTCCATAAGGTCAATAGCCTTATCCGGTAAGAAACGGTCGCTGATATAGCGATCAGAAAGCTTAGCGCAAGCTACAACCGCGTTATCTGAAATTCGAATACCATGGTAGATTTCATATTTATTCTTAATACCTCTTAAGATAGAGATAGTGTCTTCTACACTGGGCTCCTGAACCAGGACTTTTTGGAAACGCCGTTCCAACGCGCCGTCTTTTTCAATGGATTCACGATACTCATTAAGAGTTGTCGCGCCGATAACCTTGATCTCTCCCCTGGCCAGCATGGGTTTCATCATGTTGGAGGCATCCATTGAGCCTTCGGCTTTACCGGCACCTACCAGCATATGGATCTCATCAATGAAAATGATAATCTCGCCGGCAGACTGTTGAATGGCGTCTAAAACCTTTTTCAGTCTTTCTTCGAACTCACCCCGGTATTTTGCGCCGGCTACCAAAGCGCCTAAATCCAATGACCAAATACGCTTACCTTGCAAGGGTTCAGGTACATCGTTTTTTACAATTCTTTGTGCTAATCCCTCGACGATAGCGGTTTTACCAACACCCGGCTCACCAATAAGCACCGGGTTGTTCTTTTTACGCCGCGACAAGATACGGATTGCGTCACGAATCTCTTCATCTCGGCCGATAACTGGATCGATCTTGCCTTGTCGCGCTTCTTCGGTCAAATCTCGGCCGAAATTTTCCAGTACTTCTGCTTCTTCCTGGCCCAAACCAGCGTTAGTCTGTTTCTGGCGTTCACGGAACTCGGTCCAGCCGGTAAGGAAAGCTTGACGGGTCACGCCAAACTGTCGGCTGATCAAAGCAGAAGGACTCTGCTTCTCACCTAAAAGGGCCAAGTAAATATGCTCAGCATAGACCTTTGTGGCTTGTTGAGCCTTAGCCTCATCTTCCGCCTTAAGCAAAATACGCTGATATAGGGTAGCAGCGTAGGTCTTGGCATTACCTGACTGCTGGGGCAGTCTTGCCAGTTCCGCTTGTACGCGGTTACGATAAGCTGCCACATCTATATTCAAGCCATACAAGACACCGGCAATTAAAGATTTATCGTCTTCCAGTAAAACAGCAAGTAGGTGCAGGTCTGAGACTTCTGGATTACCTGCCTTAATCGCTAAATTTTGCGCCTGTTCTACAACTTTCAGAGCGCTATCATCATAATTTTCATAAGCCATATCTATCACCTCTCTCATTGGCAAATTACCTTAATTGCTTAAACCATATTAAATTTTGCCCATGGTCTAAACATGACAAAGTCACACTTAATCCTGAAAGATTATGGACTCAATACAAACATTTTAGCACTCCCGACTCATAAGTGCTAATTTAGGCATTCATTAGAATTTTCAGTAAATCGGCAGAAAAATTTTGTCTTTGAGTGAGAGCTCTAATAACTGATATACTGTGTCTGTTAATAAAAATAGAAACTCTGGAGGTAAATCTATGCAAGTAATCCTTAAGAACCACTCTGAGCTCAAGCAAACTCCGCAGGCCCTAATGCGCAAAGCAGGCGATCAGTGGCCAGACCAGTTAGCCAAGTTCCAGGCGGAATTTGACCAGGACAAAGACGAAGCCGGTGTACGCACCGTACGTATTGCCGGGGACGGAAAGGTCCTCAGCCTGGTAGTAAATACTGTAAAAGCAGACGCAGACCTCCGGACTATTCAAAAGTCCATTAAGAATTTTTATCAAGAAGTCAAGCAGTTATGTCTTACTGAAGTTTCTTGTTATTTGACTGCTTCCTTCGACGAGAATGAGCAAAAGCAGGTAGCTAAATTCTGGTCTTTAGCCGACAACTGCTTCGACTGGCACATTAAGTCCGGTTATAAGAACAGCTACGAAGACAAAAGCCAGGAAGATAAAGAGAAAGCCTTAAAGGAAGTCACTTTATTCATCGCTCTGAGCGATACTGCTGCTTTAGAGTCTGAGATCAAAGTAATGGCCGAAGCAATCGCTCACACCCGTATGTTAGTCAACGAGCCGGCTAATATCATGACTCCTGTTCGCCTATCTGAAGAAGCTAAAAAGCAAGGCGAAAAGTATGGTTTCGAAGTTGAGGTCTTAGAGCCAGAGAAAATCCAGGAACTGGGTATGGACGCTTACTGGTCAGTAGCTAAAGGTTCTGACGCAGAGCCTCGCTTTATTATCATGCGCTATCAGAACAACCCCGACTCTGACAAAAAACTGGGTTTAGTAGGCAAAGGCCTCTGCTATGACTCCGGCGGCTATGACATTAAGCCCGGCAGTGGCATGCGCACTATGAATTCTGATATGGCTGGTTCCGCAGCCGTTATCGGCGCTATGTCCATCCTGGCTGGCACTAAGGCTAAAGTAAACGTGGTCGCCCTGGTCGCTGCTTGTGAAAACATGATCTCCGGCCATGCTTTCCACTGCGGCGATATTATTGGCTCCATGTCCGGCAAGTCCATTGAGATCATGTCTACTGACGCTGAAGGCCGCCTGACTCTGGCTGACGCTGTAACCTATGCCTGGAAGAAGGAAGGTGTTGACGCCATCGCGGACATCGCTACTCTGACCGGCGCTGTTGTCGTCGCCCTGGGCGGTCACGTTACCGGTTCTATCTGCGATAACGAAGAGCTGGCCGAGTGCATACAAGAATCATCCGCCAAGTGTGGTGATCTCGTACACCGCCTGCCCATGGATGAAGAATATGAGGCAAAGAACAAGTCTGAACGCGCAGATATCAAGAACGGTGGCTTCCGTGGTGGCGGTTCCATCACTGCTGGACTCTTCGTACGTGCTTTTGCCAACAACCTGCCCTTCCTGCACTTAGACATCGCAGGAACCGCCTATGATGAGAGCGGTTCCGATCTGGCCCCTAAGGGCGCTAGCGGTGTAGGCGCAGAACTCTTAGCCGGTTTTGCAGAATCCTATTTCGCACGTAACTAATTATCTAATCAAACCTGCCAGAATTTGAGCAGATAAGTAAACCCGGTTGGGAGTATAATTTCCAACCGGGTTATCGTAACTTGCGTCCAACATATAGAGCCAGCAAAGCCAAAACTCCTACCAAGGCCTCTATGGTAACTGCCATGGCCAGGAAGAATTCCTCTGGCAAGTACAAAATAATAGGATCAGTAGCTGGATCAAACAGCCAGTAGTCATTGTCAAAGGCCAGCTTGTGAAAAAGCGTAAAGCTCTGGTCAAAGTTCAAAAATACCAACAGACTCAGCGCCAGGGTCATGAGTGATGTCCATGCTGCATAAGTCAGTGGCCGATAATTTTTATTCTTGCGCATAATTCTCAACGACCAGGGCCAAAGAGCCAAAGCAATGATGAGACCCCAGAACAAGCGCTGAAAAATTAGTCGCACTTCAGAAAAATGTTGCCTGCCCTGCTCGGACATTGCCAGTTTTTGAAATTCCAGCTTATCAGCGGCAGGAGAAAGATTATAGACGATTAAGCGCCGATAATTTTCCTTTATTTCCGATCTGGTCAATTCATGGCTATTGGGCAAGTCTTCCATAAAGCGCTGGTACACCCAGGGCTGTACCATGGTCAGCATGATCGCCAACATAATAATCAGCAACCACAAGTGCAGAGACAAAATCAGCTTTTTAGCTCGTCCCATAGGCACAATGTTCTCCTTCCACACAGCCAAGCGCAAAACAGTACTAATCGCTAACGCAACCAGCTTACGGAGATGACGTTTGACTTGCCCACTACTTCCCAATAACTAATTTCGCTAAGCGCCGGTACCAAGAGCAATGAAAAAGCCGGCAATTCCAGTTCTTCCGCCGGTCCCCAGCAGATCCGACTGCCCTCATAAGTGAAGAATGCGGCCGCCTGTCTGCCCTGCATATAGGGTGAAGGGTTTAAAGACTGAGAGGGCAAGCGGGTTCCAGGCGTCATAAGGTCTACTTTCACCGGGAAACCATTTCGGCACATTACGTTAAAGTCCTGTACTTTGCCTACGCTCTCAGTTTGCCAGCCACCACTAAAGAAATGGAACTGATAAGGCTTAAGCTCCGCCTTGATAATAGTGTCATCCTTGCCCTTTTGGTGGAAGAGCGTAAGCTCTTTATCTAAAGGACAAATCAGACGATCAAAGCCCGGCAAGAGTGTAAATTTAGATTTCTCTGAATCTACGCTTGCTGAGCTAATGCGCAAATCAAATTCCCGTTCTTGATAAGAACCAGACTCCGGCAATAACAAGAGTTCCCAGGTTTTGCCACCTGACCACTCGCTTACAGGGAAATCGGCTTTTGTTCTAAGTTCATACTTCATGACTATTCCAGTTCCCAATTGCGGTTCTTATGTTGACGCAGGATTAGGTCAATGAAAGCGTCACGACTCATTTGTTCATTCTTCTCACTGTCACGGCGACGCACGGATACGGTCTGACCAGCTTGTTCTTCATCACCGATGATAACCATATAGGGAACTTTATCGAGCTGAGCCTGGCGAATCTTATAACCCAACTTCTCATTACGCATATCTACATCAACACGGAGTCCCAAAGCAGACATTTCATCAGCTAGTGCTTGCGCGTAGTCACCATGCTTAGCTTCAGCGATCGGCAGGATACGTACCTGCTGAGGAGCCAGCCAAACCGGGAATTTACCGGCACAGTGCTCAATAAGTACCGCAAAGAAACGTTCCAGAGAGCCCAGGATAGCGCGATGGATCATAATCGGACGGTGTTTCTCACCATCTTCGCCCACATACTCAGCCTCAAAACGACGTGGCAGCTGGAAGTCCAGTTGGATCGTGCCGCACTGCCAGGTACGCTTCATGGAGTCATGGATATAGAAATCAATCTTAGGACCATAGAAGGCACCATCACCTTCGTTTATCTGGAAGGGAACACCCACTTCATTGAGAGCTTGTTTTAGCGCGGATTCTGCCCGATCCCAATCCTCAATTTCTCCCAAGAAATCTTCTGGGCGCGTTGAAAGCATAACTTCATAGGTAAAGTTAAAGCGTGAATAGATCTCATCTACCAGACGTAAAACGCCCTTGATCTCCTGCGTAATCTGGTCAGGAGTCATGTAGATATGAGCATCATCCTGAGTAAAGCTTCTTACTCGCATGAGGCCGTGCAAAGTGCCGGAAAGCTCGTGACGGTGAACCAGACCCATCTCAGAAAGACGCAGTGGCAAATCACGATAAGACCTCTGCTCTGATTTATAAACCAGCATGCCACCGGGGCAGTTCATCGGCTTGATTGCGTAGTCTTCTTCGTCAATCACCGTGGTATACATGTTCTCACGATAGTGATCCCAGTGGCCAGAAGTCTCCCAGAGATCGCGATTTAAGAGGATCGGCGTCAAAATCTCCTGATAACCGTCTCTCTTATGTAATTCTTTGTAGTATTCAATAATGCTGTTACGGACGATCATGCCGTTATTGAGCCAAAAGGGGAAACCCGGGCCTGCTTCACTGAACATAAAAAGTTTTAGCTCACGTCCTAATTTACGATGGTCACGTAGCTTAGCCTCTTCAATTATGGCCAGGTGCTCATCTAAATCTTTCTTCTTGGGGAAAGAAGTTCCGTAGATACGGGTCAACATTTTATTGTGCTCATCTCCCCGCCAGTAGGCCCCGGCTAGAGATTGCAGCTTTATAGCCTTCACAGACCCAGTGCTCATAAGGTGAGGACCAGCGCAAAGATCAACGAACTCACCTTGCTGGTAGAAACTGATCACTGCATCTTCAGGCAGATCTTGGATCAATTCAACTTTATAATCCTCACCCATTGCCCGCACTTTTTCTAAAGCTTCAGCACGAGGCAGGGAAAATCTGGTAATTTCCAGATTTTCCTTTACAATCTTTCGCATCTCGTCTTCAATCTTAACCAAGTCTGCTTCAATCAAGGGCACTACCGGATCCACATCGTAATAGAATCCATCTTCAATGGCCGGTCCGATAGCGAGCTTGGTATCAGGATATAGACGCTTAATGGCCTGAGCCAGGATATGAGCAGAAGTATGGCGGAAAGCCCATCTGCCACCTTCACTGTCAAAATCCAGAATTTCAACTTCTACATCCGAGTTGGGAACATAACGCAAGTCCTGGAGTTCACCATCAACCAGTGCTGCCATGGCTTTGCGAGCCAGGCCAGGACTGATTTCATTGGCTAAGTCCAGAAGATTCTTGCCGGGCTCTAATTCACGTACAGAGCCATCCTTAAGTTTAATGTTGTTCATAATAATCCTCCCGTTGGCGGCCCTTCGGAGGATCTTTCCAAGAAAAAACCCCTGGCCGCCTAATTAATTTGCTTGCCAAGGGTGCGAATATTTTTTGCACGGTTCCACCTTGTGCTTTTACTTACGGGATTATGCATCCACCTCGTTAACGCCGAGTTACGGGCACGCTCTTCACGTCCAGCTCCGGAGTGGTCTTCAAAAGCGTTCTGTCGGGAAGCTTACAGCCTGGGGCTTCCCTTCTCTTGAGACAGTAGTGGTGCTTGGAATTTGCTCCCGCTTTTTACTCTTTCCTTCACTGCTTTGTCCATAATTATAAGACTCGAAAAGGAATTGTCCAGCCTAACTATGTAAGGAAAGCAGGCGAAGTAAGATTTGTTAACAAATATCGCCCTTAAAAAGTCAAGAGCTCTTGACAATTATAAAACGCGTTGTTAGTCTGTATTAGTAGCGTATACACAGTTGGTGCAGGCAGTTCAGTAAATAAGATAAATTTTGCGAATTAGTGCTGTCAGTCTGCGTCAGCAGTATCTGTAAGCTACGTCACATCAAAAGTACGGCACATCAAAAGATGGATAATAAGGAGATGTCCCATGACAAGTGAAGAAAAACAATTTGCCCAGAATACAGGTTCTAACGGATCTCAGATATTGGAAGTTGCCCATTTACGCAAGGTTTATAAACCTAAAAACGGTCAGGAAGTGGAAGCCCTGCGTGATATCAATTTCCAGGTTCAATCTGGTGAGTTTATCGCTATCATGGGTGAGTCCGGGTCCGGTAAAACTACTCTGCTCAACATTCTTGCCGGCTTAGATCGCCCCACATCCGGCCAGATACTCTTGGAAGGACTCGATATGGCCACTCTAGATAACCAGGCTTTAGCAGACTTCCGCCGCGACAAATTGGGCTACGTTTTTCAAGATTTTAAGCTCCTTGATAACTTCAATCTTTTCGACAATATGGCGTTGCCTTTGGTGCTGTCTCGACAAAAAGTGAACTTCATTGACCAACGCATCAATTATTTAGCCAGAATACTCGGCCTCCCTGACCTGTTACAAAAGTATCCCTTTGAGCTTTCTGGTGGTGAAAAGCAAAGAACCGCCATTGGCCGTGCTCTAGCCATTGGTCCTCGTCTTTTGCTGGCAGACGAGCCTACCGGCCAGCTGGACTCACTTTCCAGTGATCTGATCTTGGACTTAATGGTCAAGCTCCAGGCCGGTGGCCAAACTGTTCTAATGGTTACACACAGTCACCGGGCTGCCAGTTTTGCCAGTAGAGTCCTCTTTATCCAAGATGGGCTGGTTCACGCCTCTCTCTTACGCGAGGGCCGTGACCAAGAAGCACAAATGGTAGAAATCGGTCGCGTGATGAATGGCTTAAGCCGCAAGCCACACGCTGCTCCCCGCCTTCAAAGTGCTGCCCGCGCGCGCTAAAAACAGAGGAGTTTTGCTATGGACTTCCGCCTTGCCCGTAAATTAGTTTCAGACTTAGCGAAAAATAATCGTTTAGTCTATCGTCCCTCACAGGCTGCCGCAATTCTTATGACGGTACTCCTCTATATCATTTTTGCTATTTCCGACATGTTAAGAGGCTCCAGCTTCCTTGGAGCCCGCTCCATTTCCCGGCTAATGCAAGTCCTGGCTTTTGTGTTTGTTGGCATTTCCGTCTTTATTTTTTTCTACATAAACTCTTTCCTGGCTAAACGCCGTCAAGCGTCATACGGTCTTTATGCCGTATTGGGTTTAGATAAAAAAGATTTAGGAAAACTTTATGCATTAGATTCTTTTCGTTTTTTCTCAAAAAGCGCCGTCTTGGGCCTGCTGCTAGGTATGTTAGCTTCACGCTTAGCTTATACCCTCATTTTGAAATTACTCAAAGGCTCGGTCGTCTTTTCTTTTAAGCTCTCTACTAGCGCCGTGATATCGGTGGGGGTAGTCTTATTGGCTATTTTTCTAGTTCTGTTGGCTTATAATTTCGCAACTATCAAAAAAAGCGAGATCGTAGATTTACTGGTAGCTGAAGAGAGCGGAGAGAAAGAACCTAAAGCCTCTATTATTTTAAGTCTTCTGGCTGTCGTTACCCTGGCTTATGCCTACCATATCGCCAATAACTTTGATGGTATCTTTGGCGCGTTAAATAACTTTCTTATCGCCGTGCCTTTGGTCGTGCTCGGCACCTACCTGCTTTTCATAGGGTTGGCAGTTTTTGTCCTCAAAGCTCTTAAGAGGAATAAATCTCTCTACTACAAGCCCCGTCACTTCTTTAATATTTCTAACCTGATTTTCCGCATGAAGGCAAATGCTGGCAGCCTGGCCACCATCAGTGTCTTATTTACTTGCGCCTTCTTAACTTTCTCCGTCACCGCTACCCTCTATTTTGGCAGCGCGGCAACGGTGGATTCAATGGCTCCTCGCGCAATGAATTTTGAGCAGCGTTTGTCCATTGAAGTTGAAGACGATAAGCCCAGCTTAAAAGCTTTGGTAACTGGACAGCCGTCTTTACAGGAGCTACCTCAGCTCAACCGTAAATTGGCCGGCAAAAGGGGCCTGGAAGTTAGTCAGGAACTGGTCAGAGTATCTTACTTAAAAGACCCCAATGATAGTTCCAGCTGGGCAGAGATAGACGATACAGTCCCCGCCAAGGCCGGTAACAGCTATGAGGTAAGCTATCTCTATGCTTTTGACCTGGATCTTAGCCCAGAGGATCAAGAAGACTACAGCATGGGTCTTTTCGATATGCAAAAAGAAAGCGACCTGCGCAAAGTCAGTAGTCGAGATGGCATAAGCGTTTCCTACCAATGGTTAAGCTATAACTCGCGTGCCGAAATGGAAGATGCCATGCTGTTTGCTTTTGGTACACTCTTTTTTATCGGTATTTACTTTATTATTTTCTTCCTGATCACCAGCAGCTTGATCCTCTACTTCAAACAACTGAATCAAGCCTACAGCGATCGCTGGGCCTTCTACACCCTACAGGAACTGGGCCTGGACCGAACAGGCGTAAAAGCGATGATTAACACTCAGGTACTAATTACCTTCTTCTTGCCTCTGGCCTTTGCCATTGTCAACGTTTTTGCTTCCTATAAAATACTCTGGGCACTTTTGGAAGCTTTGACTAATAAATCCTATAACCAGAGCTACTTTGGCAAAATGTCTCTGATCTCAGTACTGATCTTGGGCGGTTTCTACTTCTTAGTCTATCTGTGGACCACTAAGATCTATTACCGGATCGTGGAGCGCAAAGTCAGTTAAGTTAAAGAACTGCCTCATCGTTTACCAAGCTCTTGGCGGTCTTTAAACACCTCCCGGGCAATAGCTACATCAGAATTGGCGTCCGCACAGAAATAGTCGGCGCCAATCTTATAAGCATAATTTTCTGTGAGCACCGCCCCTCCCAACATAAACTTACAGTCAGGAGCAGCCTCTTTAGTAATACGGATAGTTGTTTCCATGGCCGGTAAAGTAGCAGTCATGAGCGCGGATAATCCTACTAATCGGCAATCATGCTCCAGCACTGCGTCGCGTACTGACTCCGGCGCAACATCTTTTCCCAGATCAACGACCCGGTAGCCATAGTTTTCCAAAATGGTCTTAGCAATATTTTTGCCGATATCGTGTATATCTCCCTGAACCGTTGCCATAACGATAGCCTGACCTTTTTCTGCATTTTCTGTGTGGTTCTCAAGGCTAAGTTTTTGCCGGATCAAGTCCAAGGCAGACTGGGCGGCAGAAGCTGCTTGCAACAATTGCGGCAGATATATCTCACCTTCCTGATAAGCCCTGCCCAAGTCGTCCAGTAGGGGGAGCAAAAGTGCTTCAATAAGGTCCAGGCCTCTGCCCTGGCCAAGTAGAGTTTTAGTCAGTTTTTTCGCCTCATCAAGCAGGCCAGAGCGGATAGAAAACGCTAAAGCAGTTTCTGGATTAGCATCCGCGTCAATGCGGTCAATCTTCAGGTCAACAGCTGCTCGTTTGTCATCTGCTTCTCGGCGGGAAAAAGCATCCAAAGCATCCCAGTCCGCCTGTAGGATACGATAAGTAAGGCAGCTATCGATAATTTCTTCCTGCAAAGGATCTGCCAAGGCGAAATCTAGTCCTGCTGACAGGGCTACCTGCAAAAACGCGGCATTTATTTTAGCTCTGCCTGGTAGATGGTAGGAAAGATTGGAAAGACCTACCAGAGTACGAAGTCCCAATTGTTCTTGGCAGAGGCGCAGAGTCTCCAGGCAATCTCGAGCCGCCTTAGGCTCTGCTTCCAAAGGTAAGGCCAGGATATCTGCGATCAAGTCTGCTTCTGAGTGGCCAGCTGCCAGGCAGGCTTCTTTGAGCCTGGCCAAAACCTCAATTCGCTCCTGTGCTGAAGACGGCATACGCTCATCACTAAGCGGCAGGAGGATCAAACTTGCCCCGTAATGCTTTGCTAAGGGCAAAATAGTCTGGAGCTCTGAACGCCGATAACTTAAAGAATTAATAATCGGCTTGGCGTTATAGGCTTTTAGTCCGGCTTCTAAAACTGCCGGATCTTTACTGTCCAAGACCAAAGGGATCTGACAGACGGCAATCAAAGTTAAGACCACTTGTTCCATGGCTTTAGCCTGATCAATTCCGGGAACGCTTACGTTTACATCTAAGAGCTGTGCACCGCATGCTTCCTGCTCTACAGCCATCTTAGCCACATAAGCATAATTTTCTTCTTGCAGGGCAGTTTGTAAGGCCTCTTTATTGGAGGGATTGATTCTTTCACCAATCAAGAAAGGACCTTCTGCGAAATTTAAGCTTTCCACTGACGAGGAGGCACTCCCCTGATAGACAGGCTTTCTCTTCGCGCTCTCCATTTTGGACAACCAACTGGATAAAGCTCTAATATATTCGGTATTTGTGCCGCAGCAACCACCCAGGAGTTTAATGCCTCTTTTAGCAAAATGCCCCATTTCTTTCGCAAAGCTTTTCGGAGTGAGGTTGTATTGTCCAGTAGCCGGATCTGGCATACCCGCGTTAGGTTTAAGGAGAATTGGTATACGGCTATAGCGGAGGAGATCTTCAATGACGCGGCTAAGTGCCTGAGGGCCATTAGAGCAGTTAATACCCAAAGCTTCTACTCCCAGGCTAGTAGCAAAATTCACATAAGTTTCCACATCTGTGCCGTTGAAGGTACGGCCATCAGTTTGGAAAGTCATGGAACAAACAACCGGCAGGCTAGAATTGTCCTTGGCGGCCAAGATCGCTGCTTTGAGTTCGTAAAGATCGCTCATGGTTTCAATCAGGATTAGATCAGCCCCATAGGTGGCCGCCAAGCGAACCTGACCGGCAAAGTCTTCGTAAGCTTTGTCGTAAGTAAAATTGCCTGAGGGATACATAAGCTTACCCAGTGGACCCATGTCGTAGGCCAAGAGTGCCTCCTTACCGGATTCTCTGATGGCCTTCAGGCCAATCTCCAAGGCCGCTTTGACCAGGTCTTCCTGAGCAAAGGGCGAGCCTGCCAATTTGGCCTTGGAAGAACCGAAGGTATTGGCGTAGATAATATCCGAACCAGCTGCCAAATAACCTTGGTGAATAGCCTGGATATACTGAGGTTCTTCCAAATTCCAGTATTCTGAAGGCTGCGAGAGGTTAAGCCCAAACTTTTGTAACTCCGTGCCTGTAGCTCCATCGAGGAAAATAAATTCTTTTTTTGCCAAAAACCTCTCGAATCTTTCTTTAGCGTTTGACATTATTATCGCCTCCCAGTCTCCAAATACTATATTTAGCTGTCTTTAGTTACGCTCAGCCTGAAACTGTTTAAAATTGCCACAGTAACCGCCTCGGCTGCGCAACGCGCAGCGACCAGCCATGAAGCAAAGGCTGCAGGCATCCTCTGTCATTGCGCTCACTGCCAGCTGCTTGCCTGGCATAAGTCCTAGAACCGTTACGATAGACTTAAGCGGCTGCATAAGCCCCTTAGTATCACAGTAGATTTGAGGGTTGGCTCCAAATACAAATTCTAAAAGTCCCTGTAACGAGCTCAAGGGAAAATCCCCATAACCAGGCGCAAAACGGGTGGACAAGACCAAATCAAACTTACGGAAATGCTTTCTTAATCGTTCTTCTGCAGCGTCTGCCAGAGCTTCTACATATGCAGAAGCTACCGCGTCCAAGACCATTGCTTCACCCATATCCTGTAGTTGAGCTCTACGTATCAAAAGATCTGGCTCTGGGCCCAGGCTGACCGCCAAAATCACAACCTCAGGGCACGTACCAAGGTGTCTTTGTATGTCCTCACCTACTAATAAATGAGCCATGTCTGAGCGCCGCTCACGGCAAACAAAATAGCGGTGCTGGCTTTTGGCTCGTATCAAGGCCTCCTGCTTAGTTAAACTTTGTTCCAAAGCAGCCGTAAACTTCGCCGTCTCCCTGCCCAGTAGGCGTAAGACGGAACGGCGTTCCAAAGGAATATCTTGAGGCTCAAGCTGGTAACTATACATCTGAAACTATCCTAACATCTAAAGTTGAAGAGCAAATCCAGTTTTTGGTATGAGAAGAAGCGCAAAAACCGATAATAAAAAAGGGCGGAATCGTTAGACTCCGCCCGAAACTGTACGGCAAAAGTTTTATGACTTAGCTTAGCACCAGCCTCTCAGCTGCATGGCTTCGTAAGTATTCTTTACCGAGATCAGATAAGCGGCTTCACGCAAGGTAACGTTCTTCTCGCTGGCCAGATGCCAGATCTTATCGAAGGCCACTCTGGTTTTAGCTTCCTGACGGCTGAATACTTCTTCTTCACTCCAATAATAGCCCTGGAGGTTCTGTACCCATTCAAAGTAGGAAACAGTTACACCACCGGCGTTGGTGAGAATATCAGGCGTTAAGAGGATGCCACGCTTATTAATAACTTCGTCTCCCTCAGGAGTAGTAGGTCCGTTAGCGGCTTCAGCGACGATCTTGCAATTGAGTTTTTCTGCGACTTCGCCGGTAATGGAGTTTTCCAGTGCGGCAGGTACGATAATATCTACCGGTAAGCTCCAGAAGTCATCTGCCGAAATAGCCTTAGCACCGGGGAAACCTAAGAGGTTCTTGTGCTCATCAACATAAGCAACCATCTCGTCGAAGTCGAGTCCGTCTTCTTTGTAAATGCAGTAAACACCGTTCTTCGGTTCCCATTCACAAATGGCCACCACTTTTGTGCCTTGTTTGCACATATTCTTGACGGTGAAGCGGCCCGCATTGCCAAAGCCCTGTACGGCAACGGTAGCATCTTCCATCTTGATACCCAGTTTTTCCGCGGCCAGCTTGGCTACCAGATAAATACCATAGCCAGTGGATTCGCTACGACCTAACGAGCCGCCCCATTTGGGGTTCTTGCCGGTGAAAACACCTAAGGTGTTAGCGCCGCCGTTGAGTTTGATGTACTCGTCCTGCATCCAGCTCATAACCTGAGGATTGGTACCTACATCAGGGGCAGGGATATCGACTTTTTCACCGAGGATCGGGCAAATTGCGCGAACATAGCCTCTGGCTACTTCTTCCAGCTCACGTTTGGACAGCTGTAGAGGATCGCAGATTACGCCACCCTTGCCACCGCCGTAAGGCACATCCATTACGCCGCATTTGAAGGTCATCCATACAGACAGAGCGCGGACCTCGTCGAAATTGACCTGAGGATGGAAACGTACGCCACCTTTGTAGGGACCAACGGCGTTGTTGTGCTGGCTGCGCCAACCCTTGAACATCCGAATAGATCCATCATCCATGCGAACAGGGAAGTTTACTTCGAGGACACGTTGCGGCTCACTGAGCAAGGCATAGGCGTCATCGCCGTATCCCAGAGTTTCACAGGCAGATTTGATCTTAGCTTGCGCGCTTTCAAAAGGGTTAAGGTTTTCCTTTGACATTAAGAATTTCCTCCTTGAGCTAGTAGTAGGCTTTCGTACACCATCTGCGAACTAGCCAAACATTTGTGTTGAGTATAGCACAACTTTGTATAAAGCTACGAAGCTAGCAGAGTTTTTGCCTAAGATCTTTAATTGACCTAGACTTAAGTTACTGGGAGGAGATATACATGCGTTTATTAACCCGTAACAGTCAAAAAGAGTTGGATAATTACCTGGTTAGCCAGGGCTTCCCGTTACTTTTGCTGATGGAAACTGCCGGTCGAGCTTTAGCCCGGCACATTGCGCAGCAAGCTCATAAATTAGGAAAAAATAGCATAGATTTTTTAATCGGCCCCGGCATGAACGGGGGCGATCTTTATGTTGCGGCCAGAGTGCTGGCAGCCGAAGGTTTTAGCTGTCAAATTTACGAATCCAGTAGAAATCAAGCTTTGTCTATAGAGTCTGATTCACCGGTTGGCTCTATGCGCTCCGCGGTTTTAGCCGTGGGTCTTTCTCCCTTGACTCTTAATGACTATAAAGTTGAATCCCTCCTGGTTGTTGATGGACTTTTAGGCACCGGTTTTCAAGTAGAACGCGCTCTAAGTGAGGAACTGGCTTTCGCCTTTAGACAGCTGCGCAAAGCCAAAGCCGCGGGCGCTTATCTCATTGCCTGTGATCTCCCCTCCGGCATTGAGGCTACAACGGGTCAAGTCGCTGACTTCGTGGTAGCAGTTGACCAGACTGTTACTTTTATTGCGCCCAAATTAGGCCAGGTATCTTCGCCCGCCCTGAGCTATAACGGCGAATTGCAAATTGAGTCTCTGGGTATCAGCAACGAAACAGTAGAAAACTTCTTTGCCCAAAGCAGCAGAGATGAGAAGTCACCTTTTCAAGGCTACTATAGGTTGGATAATGAGGAGTTCTTCCAAAACCTCCTGCCCATCAACTCAGACACTCACAAATACAGGCAGGGGAGTCTGGCACTTGTCGCAGGCAGCACTGGTATGTCCGGTAGTCTTTACTTTGCCGGTAAAGCCGCAGTTCTCAGCGGTATAGGACTCTTACACATCGTTACAGGCAGAGAAGTATACCAAGACGTATTTCCTCACTTACCGCAGGCACTATATCACATTCCTTCGGAAGCTAAAGTAGAAGCTTGGCAAGCTGCAATTTCTGCCGCGATTCACAAGGCTGACGCTCTCGCCATTGGGCCTGGACTGGGGCAATCAGAAGGTGCCGCTAAACTAGTTGCCTCTTGTCTGGAGCTTAATCTGCCTTTGCTCCTAGACGCAGACGCGCTCAACTTGCTAGCTAAAGAAAAAGCCCTGAGGCAAATTTTACTTGATCGCCAGAAAAAAGGTCGAGCAACTCTGCTAACTCCCCATGCTGGCGAAGCTCAACGTCTGGCTCAGGTCAGTATGGATCCAGCAACCTGGAAGCAGTTATCCCGCCTGGAACAAGCAACTTATCTCTCAAAAAACTATTCTTGCTACCTGATTTTAAAGGGCGAATCCAGCCTAATTGCTGATCCCTACGGCAGTGCTTTATATGTAAATCCCACAGGTGGTCCTGGCCTCGCAAAAGGAGCTTCCGGAGATATCCTCACCGGTCTGGTTGCTGGCTTACTCGCACAAAAGCCGGATCCCTTACAAGCTGCTGTCTTAGGTACTTATTGGCATGGTCGCGCAGGTGACTTAGCCAGCGCGAACTTGGGTTGGCGTTGTCATACACCACAGGAAACCCTGGATTATTTGTCTACTGCCCTCTACCAGCTACCTAACTAAGAAGAAATAAGCTAAAATTACTTGCAGACAAAATACTGAATAGAGATATGAGGAAAAGCATGCGCATCGGAATTTTCACTGACGCCTACGTCCCCCAAATTGGTGGCGTGTCTACAGCTTCTCAGCTGATAAAAAACCATTTAAATGCCTTAGGTCACGAGGCTTACGTGATCACCACGACCGAAAAGAATACTCCAGAAGAAAAAAATGTTATCCGTATTCCCAGCCTTCCTTTCTTTAGCGAGAAAAGAGTGGGTGGAAATTTTGATCCCAAGATCTCCCAGGAAGTAAAAGAACTCAAACTCGATCTGGTGCATACACAAACCGAATATGGCGTAGGTCTTATGGGCAAGGGGCTTGCCAAACAGCAGGGCATCCCTCATATTCACACCTTCCATACCCTTTATGACAACTGGATGTACGGCCAATTAGGAGAAAATGGCTTTTCTCACTTTATAGTGAGAGCAATGAACAAATATCTTCGCTATTTTCTCAAAAACTGTGATGAGATTATCGTACCCACGCCCAAGGCAAAAGCTTTCGTTGAAGGTTATGAGTTAGGTAAGACCTTGACCATTCTGCCTACCGGTATCGAATTAGACAAATTTTTCCGAGCCGGCGAAAACCATAAGCGTCGCCAGGATTTACGCAAAGAATACGGCATACCAGAAGATGCCTTCAGCTTGCTTTATGTGGGCCGTATATCGCAGGAAAAGAAAATTGATGTAGTACTGGAACACTTCTTCCCACTCTTGCGTCAAGGCGAAGAAATCTACTTTTTTATTGTAGGTTCCGGTCCTAAATTGGATGAGTACCGTCACTGGGTAGACAGAGAGAGATTGGGGAAATATATCAAGCTGGTTGGCAGCGTACCTATTGATCAGGTACAAGACTACTACGCTGTGGGTGACGTATTCGTCTGCGCATCCGAAAGTGAAACCCAGGGCTTAACTTATATAGAAGCGCTGGCAACCGGCCTGCCTATCCTGGTTTACCCAGACCCTTGCCTGGACCAGGTGTTCCTGGATGGAGTAAATGGCCTGTCTTTCACCAATGCTAAGGAATTCTCGGAAGCAGTGCTAAATATAAAAAATACCCCCGATCAATATCAACGATTGAGCGAGGGTGCTAAAAAATACAGCCAAAAATATTCAGTTGATCACTTTATCAATAATCTAATTGAGATCTACGAGCGGCATTTAGCTTAGATCAGTAGCTAAATCAGACTCATCATTTGCAAGGTCTGATCCTTCATCTAAGACAGGCTCATTAACAAAGAGCTCGGCTTTTTCGGCTTTTTCTTGCTCTTGTTGTTTTTTCTTGGCCATATTGGCTTCTTTTTCTCTACGTTCAGACTCAGCTGGAGAAATCTCCATGCTTTCCGGATTGATGAGATAGTCTTCCAAAAGGCGGAGGCTCTTTATCAGGTAAAAGCCATCACAAATACGCTCGTCTACGGTAAACATCAGGTCGACAGCCCTATACCACTCAACTGAGCCATCCTTGGCTTTTCTGGGCTGATCATAAAACTTACCAACAGTGATAAAAAGCGAGGTCGTACCAAACTCATAGAGGTGATGGAAGGGGGCTTCTGCGCCCAAACTACCAATGTGAGAAAGATAAACAGTGGAATAAAGTGGGATACTGTCTTGTACTTTAGCGGGCAAGATACCATGGAAATCCAGCCAGCGCACTATACTAACTATAGAACGCAAGGTCCAGCGAGGTAGCTTTTGCAGGAAGGACATAAATTTATCGTCCTTTTTCTCTTCCAGCTCCTTTTGGATAATTTCGATATTCCGGCTCATTTTTTCGGCAACTGTGAAAATATTATCCTCTGGGCTAAGTACCACTTTAGCAATAGATTCTTCGGCCTCATCAGTAAGATCACGTTTAACCACGTACAAAACATCAATTACCTTATGCTCATACATGCGTCTGCCGGCTATGAAACGATTCAAGTGCGGGCGTCTATAAATCGTGCACAAAACAGCCGTAACAACGACATTAAAGACCGTAATCCTCTTTCCAGCTCGACGCTGTTTACGCACATACTTACGGACATTTTCTATGTCGATAGTCTTCTTTAGATAGACTGTCGATTCGTTCCTGCCTTTCATTACGTAAGGCATGATGTGCTGGATTGGATAACCATCATCGATGAGGTTTCCGTCATTTCTTTGTTTTCCAAATAAGGCCACTAGCTACATCTCCTAAAACATCACACGTTGCTGATTGAGCCTTTATTATAACACAGTTGACTCCTGCAACCTGTGTTGCTAACCCCCCCGGTGCCATTGAAATAATCTGCTGTTATGCGCTTCTTCACAATTTACTCAAATTTAACTAGAGGTGGAAGCGAGTTTTTAGCTCATGAAATATCAATTTATGTCTGAAGATAAAAGTAAGAGTGAAAACTAAGGCACCCAAGCTGGCAGCAACAATAGCAGGCCATATAGGTCGCAAGCCGAAAACGGCCACGAAGATCAAGGCCGCAGGACTAATCAACGCGGTAGCCAGAAGATAGAGGATATAATCACCCAGCTCATAACGCACAAAGAGCATGCGTAAAATGATAGCTACAATAGCCAGGCAAGATAAGAGTGGCAACGCTGACGTCAATGACCAGCCCAGCCGCTGGTCGATCAGAAAATCCCAAGCCAGGAAAAATCCCGACAATAGTAATAGCTGATAGAGCACGCTCTTGGCCAGATTTCTTCTTTTGCGAACCATGGCCAGGACCAGACTCCAAAAGGATCCCACAGTCAAGAGGATATGCCAGTAGTTAATCGAACTTGCTGGGAAAATACGTTTGAATAGCCAGAGCGTGATAGCTAAAAGTAGCGAAATCAGCCCGAGGACTTTATATAAAATATGCTGGTTATAGCGCAAAGGTACCCAGGGAAAGATATCCTCCCCCTCCGGTACTCCTCTTAAATGAGCGCCGCAAAGAGGACAAGCTTTGGCTTTGCCTTTGACACTTATTTTACAAGTCTCACAGTAACTCATTGCTTATACCTCTTATGATCTGGCAAATCTTCATTACCAATATAATTGAAGGCCAGATTCAGTTCCAGGCCCAGTCCACTTAATATGCGTATAAACTCGCGCTCAATATCTGTTTCCATAAAAGGAGAGCTAAAGCTAAGACTGAAGATCTCATCTTTAGTCAGGCAGACAAATTGTGGCCTGCGAGCGGCAGTCAGAACTGATACCTGCTCCACATAATCTGACAATTCCTCCGGTAAGTTGATTCTTCCCATATTAGAAACCGCTGTTGTCACGCGGCGGTCTTCCCGCTTGTAGAATATTTTCAAGATAAAATCTTTAAGCGGACGAAAAATCGGTCGCAAGGCGAGGCTTTCTTCAAAGCGGTAGAGCTTAAGCAACTTTTTGCTCAAATTATCCTTGGTTATCTCCTCTTGATACTGGCGGCTGATTGCGCCACAGATTTGATCTATGTCAGCCTCCCCTCGCGAAAAATCATAGCCCACTACTACCGTGGTAAAAAAGTTGCGCGCCGAGTGTGAAGGGAAAAATTTGCGGAGGTTTACCGGAACAGAAATAGTCACGCTGTGATTCTTCTTTCTTCTGCGAGGCTCAGCCAGGCGTGCGCGGTAGATAGCCAGGATAAAGACTGCGGTTAAGAACTCAGATAAACTAACGCCACGAGACCTGGCCTCGTTTAAGAGCGGTTTTACAGGACAGCTTAGTTCAAAGATCCTCATTCGTCTGTCAGGAGTTTTGGTGCCTTTGATTCGATAAACATACTTCCACTTACGTGCTTTTTCCGACTGCTTCGAAAGTGATTTTCTCCAGTTACTCCACCATTTCCGGCCCTGGCTGTGCTTAGGCCTGGCAAAATAACGACTAAAGCTGTCTTCTAACTGACGGTAACGTTCCAACTCGCTGACTTGGTATTTTTCCATGATGTCCGGGCTATAGTCGCGCAGCTCAGGATATCGAAGATCCAGATAAGCGGCAACCAATAATTGCATAAAGTGCAGAGCGCCTGTGCCATCCGATAGCGCGTGGAAGACTTCCAGGTGGATACGTTTACCATAATAGAGTACACGGAACAGGAGATTGTGGTGGTCAAAATAATAGAGAGCTTGAACCGGAGCTTCGCTTTCCTCTTGGACCTGAGGCTTTAGCCGACTTTCCTGGAAGTAATACCAGAAGAAGCCGCGCCTAAGCACACAGTGATACAGCGGAAAATTAGCATAGGTTCTGTCCAGTGCTGCTTGTAAAATATCTGGGTTTACTTTCTCCTTGAGTTCTACGCTAATACGAAAGACCTTTGTATCTATGTCGGTCATGGTAGCGGGGAATATCTTAGATGCGTTATCCAGTGAGAGCCAGTTGCGTCTTTGTTGTTGCTTTTTAGCTTCCCTTTTGCTCTTGCGCTCTGCTTGTTTTTGTTTCCGTAAAGAGCGAGCCTCTTGCTGCTTTTGTCTTTTCTCTTCAGTATGTAGCTTTTTATCAAGGATTGGAACCCGCTTCTCTTCCAGTAATTCTTTAGGATTTGGCACTTTTATTTTCTGTTCTTCCGCGCTGAGTCGCTGGACATTTTCCGTTCGCGCAATAGGTGTATCCTCAAAACCTTGTCGTTCAGGAGCTATTTTAGCAAGTATCTCATCCAATACAACCAATTCTTCAGCAGTGTTAACTCTACTCTTGATTTCTTCTGATTCAGTTTTCTCAGAATCCAGGTTTGACCACACACCTGTTTTATCCTCAAGCAAGTCTTGGAAATCCTTGACCAGGCGTAGGCTCTCCGCTACTGCACCCGTCACATCCGGATAAGTGAGAAAGCCATGAGGCGCCCCTAACAACCTGCGCGTTATTACACGATTGCCAGCCAGGGTCATTGCTCTGCCCAAAGCTTCGCCTTCATCTCGTAGAGGATCATATTCAGATGTCAACACCAAAGTTTTTGGTAAACCGGATAAGTCTGCAGCGAGTAGCGGCGCTACTTCCGGACGTTTACGCAACTCTGAATCCGGGAGATAAAGTTCCATATATTCCTGGATCTTCTTGCTGGTTAGCCCATAGTCCTTACCCATTTCTTTTATAGAAGGAAATGGGCTGCTCGCTTCCGCGTGATTCCAATAAGTTGCGGGATAAAAGAGCACCAGATTGTCCGCCAGCTCGCTCTTCATTTCTTTGAGCAATAAGGTCACAACCAAAGCCAAATTAGCCCCGGCAGAATCACCCATGAGCGTGATGGTCCCACGCAGATTCTCATCCAGAAAAGGGCTGTAACCAATTATTTTATAGGCTACAGTGAGACAATCTTCCAGACCTTTAGGGAAAGGGCTTTCCGGAGCCAGACTGTAATCAATAGAAAAGACAGTTTTACCCAGTGTATCGGCTAATTTGCCGCAAATAGAACTATAGCTGTCCAGGTCACCGATCACCCATCCGCCACCGTGTATATATATAATCACGCCAGGCTTTTTCTCATAATGAGGGTAGAAAATTCGCACCGGGATCTCCACGCCAGGTTCTAGAGAACGCACAGCATAATCCAGTACAGACACATTTCCTCCTACCGGCGCCAACATAAGGCGCTGCAGATCTCGTACCGCTTGGTAGCTTTTACGCATATCAAAAACAGGCGCGGACATCAATTTTAAGATTAGGCGCAGCGCAGTGTTCATTTGGTCTTTTCTAAAACATAAGGCCAGTCAATCAGACCGGGAGTGTCATAGAGGTCAAACAACTCTTCTGAGCTTAATTTTTTCACTAATACCATAGTTCCTCCGTTGGTCTAATCTTACAACAGACGTTTATTAATTAAATTTACACCTGCGATATTTATCGCTACTTGCTATTATTTGCGCTGATTTTACGTACTTTTTTGGCCAAACGCTTGCAATGGTCTCAGGAGAGTGGCAGAATTAACTTGAGCTTAACTAGCCATCGTTATAAGCGATTGCTTAGACAGCTCTTTATTTAGGAGGAGACTATATGTTAGGTTACACTCTCAAAAGAATCATGTTGGCAATTATTACCATCTTCCTGGTTCTCTTGATTACTTTCTTCACAATGCATGCTGTCCCCGGCGGTCCCTTTACTAAAGAAAAAGCCCCCAGTCCCGCTGTCCAGGCGGTCTTGGAATCCAGGTTCAATCTGGATAAGCCCTTGTGGGAACAATTCCTGCTTTATATCGGCAATTTCTTCCAAGGTGACGCGGGCGTTTCTTTAAAGAACGGTCGTGAGGTTGGAGACATCATCAGTGAAGGTGTTGGCACTTCGCTGACCTTGGGCCTTCTTGGCGCCTTAGTTGCCATAGTGATCGGAGTTACTCTTGGTATCGTGGCTGCTGTTAACCGTAATCGCTGGCCAGACCGGCTGGTCATCTTTTTGACCACGCTCTTCGTATCCGTACCAAGCTTCGTTCTAGCCACGGTGCTGCTGTACATCTTCGCTACTAAGCTTAACTGGTTCCCCATCTGGACGGCAGCAAAGCCTAACTATTTCTTGCCGGTCATCTCTTTGTCCATGTATCCCATGGCCTACATCACCAGGATGACCAAATCCTCCATGTTGGACGTGTTGGGTGAAGATTATATTCGTACGGCACAAGCTAAAGGCGTTTCCGCGCCGGTTATTTTCTTTAAACACGCACTGAGAAACGGTATTTTGCCGATCATTACTTATTTGGGCCCCATGCTGGCCTATACCATCACCGGCAGCATGGTCGTAGAAACCGTCTTTACCATCAACGGAATGGGACGCGCCTTTGTCCAGTCAATAATGAACCGGGACTACCCCCTGATTATGGCTTGTACGATTATCCTCGCTTTCGCCATGGTCTTTATGAATCTAATCTGCGATCTCATCTATAAGGTAGTCGACCCCAGAATCCGCTTCGAATAGGAGAATAAGCTTATGCCAGAAATACAAGAAAATATTAAACATAATACATTGGAAACCGCGGCCAGGAAGTTCTTTTCACTTAAGCCAGACCTAAGTGTTTTCGACCCGGCTTCTTCGGATGAGAAGGCTCAACAAATCTATATGAGACCTTCATCCACCTTTTTCAAAGATGGTATACATAACTTCCGTAAGAACAAGCTGGCAATAACCATGTTCTGGATTCTTATTTTAATTATCGTGCTGGTGCTGGTTACTCCTCTCTTCAACCCTTACGGCTACGAAGAAATTATCCGAGTAAACGGTAAACGTGATAAGACCCTGGGTAATTTGGCCCCCTTTACCTGGTCCAAACTAGAGCAGGAAGCCATAGATAACGGTGAAAAACTATTCCCTCACATCTTCGGCACTGACAGTCTAGGCCGTGACTATTTTGTCCGCTGCATATACGGAACCAGGATCTCTTTGTTCGTAGGTTTCTTTGCGGCTTTGATCGTTTTGATCATCGGTTTGATCTACGGCGCCATATCCGGCTACTTTGGAGGTAAGGTCGACTTAGTTATGATGAGGTTGGTTGACCTGATCAACTCACTACCAGATACCTTAATGATCATTCTGCTTTCGGTAGTGCTCAAAGATGCCTTGAAAGAAAAAATCCAAGGCACTTTCCTGGCTACGGTAGGCACTAACATGATTTCCCTCTTTATCGTATTCGGACTTTTATACTGGGGCGGCATGGCCCGTCTGGTACGTGGTCAGATATTATCAATTCGTGAGATGGACTTCGTTATGGCGGCCGAGTCGATAGGTACCTCTAAACCGAGAATCATTTTCCGCCACGTACTGCCTAACTGTATATCGGTAATCATTATCTCCACTGCCTTACAGATTCCGTCAGCAATCTTTACAGAAAGCTTCCTCAGCTTCCTGGGTTTAGGCGTAGCGGTACCTACACCCAGCTTAGGCTCTTTGGCCTCTGATGCCCGAAGCAGCCTTTCAGCCTATCCCTACAAGCTGATTTTCCCAGCCATACTGATCTCGCTTTTGGTCCTCTCACTGAACATTATCGGCGATGGCCTGCGTGACGCATTCGACCCCAAATTGCAGAAGTAGGTGGCATATATGAGTGAATATTTGTTAGAAGTAAAAGATCTTAGAACCAGCTTCTTTACCGAAGCCGGTGAGGTCAAAGCCGTAGATGGCGTATCTTTCACCCTAAAACCCGGCGAGGTACTGGGTATTGTTGGCGAATCAGGTTCCGGTAAAAGTGTTACCGCCTACTCGATCATGCAAATTCTCCAGTACCCCGGCAAAGTAGTAGGTGGTGAGATTCTGCTGAACGGTCAGAACCTTCTGGATCTGAGTGAGAAAGAGATGCGCTCTATAAGAGGCGACAAGATCAGCCTGATCTTCCAGGACTCCATGACTTCACTCAACCCGGTCTTTACCGTCGGCAACCAACTTGTAGAAGCCATTCTGCTTCATACAGACCGGACGCGCGAAGAAGCCTGGGCACATGCAGAAAAACTACTCTCCTTAGTAGGTATCAACGAGCCGAATCGCCGCATCAAGCAGTATCCTTTCGAGTTTTCAGGTGGCATGCGCCAAAGAGCAATGATTGCCATGGCTCTAGCCTGTGAGCCGGATATTCTGGTCGCTGACGAGCCAACTACCGCGCTCGACGTCACTATTCAGGCTCAGATTTTGGATCTGATCCAAGACCTGCAAAAGAAGCTGGGGATGGCGGTAATTATGATCACACACGACTTGGGTGTTATCGCCCAGATCTGTGACGATATTATTGTCATGTACGCGGGTCACGTCTGCGAACGTGGCACGGCTGACGATATTTTCTATAATCCCAGGCATGCATACACCAGAGGCCTCTTGCAGTCCATTCCCACAGAGGCTAAAACCGGCGAACGACTGATTCCTATCTCCGGACAACCTGCCGACCTCCTGCATCTGCCACCGGGCTGCCCTTTCGCTCCCCGTTGCACAGAAGCCATGCAGATCTGCCTAAGCGAACGACCAGAAGAAGTTTACCTGGGTGGCAATCATTACGCCTCCTGCTGGCTCAACATACGTGATGAGCTAAAAGCGCTCAAGTCAACTAAGGCTGAGGCAAAAGGCCAAGATCAGTAAGGGAGGTAACAGTATGAAAGAACCCATGCTTCAAGTTGAACACCTAAAGAAATACTTCCCGGTTAAGACCGGTTTTCTAAAGAGCAAGCCGCTTAAAGCAGTGGACGATGTTAGCTTTGACATTGGCGAGAAGGAGACCTTGGGACTTGTAGGCGAGTCTGGTTGCGGTAAGACTACGGTTGGACGTACTTTGCTCCAGCTCTACCCGCCTACTTCCGGCAAGGTAACCTTCCGAGGTCAGGATGTTAACAGCAAGTCCATCCATCAACTACGCAAAGAAATGCAGATGGTCTTCCAAGATCCTTATGCGTCACTTAATCCGCGTATGACCGTAGCCGATATCATCGGTGAACCTTTAGATGTACATCATCTCTACAAAAGCAAAGCCGATCGTCAACAAAAAATAAATCACTTGATGGACTTGGTTGGACTTTCCTCTGACCACGCTACCCGTTACTCTCATGAGTTCTCCGGTGGCCAACGTCAACGCATCGGCATAGCCAGAGCATTGGCTGTTAACCCCAGTTTCATCGTATGTGATGAGTCGGTATCCGCTCTGGACGTATCTATTCAGGCGCAGATCCTCAATATGTTCAAGGATCTGCAAAACGAACTAAATATCTCTTACCTCTTTATTGCCCATGACATCCTTGTAGTCACGTATATGGCTGACCGCATAGCTGTCATGTACCTGGGCAAGATAATTGAACTCGCGGACACGAGGGAAATCAACCGCAACCCGATACATCCCTATACCCAGTCCCTCTTTTCCGCAATTCCCATCCCTGACCCGGAAACGGCCAGGAAGAACAAGCGGATCATCTTACAAGGGGATGTACCAAGTCCTTTGAATATGCCTTCGGGCTGTTCATTCCGCGTTCGCTGCCCTTATGCCAGCGAACAATGTGCCAAGGAAGCCCCTCCATTTACAGACCGTGGAGACGGGCACTACGTAGCATGCTGGAATAAATAATGCCAGCACCAATTTTCTAGGAGGAAATTATGCAACTCAAAAAACGTCTGTCACTCTTACTAGCCCTGGTCATGGCCTTTACTTTATTCGCCGGCCTTGGCGCAAGTGTCCAAGCTGATGTCGAAAAATTCGACTGGACAGAGTTTGACAACCTGATCAAGCAAAGCAAAACAGAGACTGACTTCGCAGCACGTGAAGGCATCTTACACCAAGCAGAAGACATCCTCATGGATACCGGTGCTATCTGCCCTCTCTACTACTATAACGACGTCTTTATGGCTAAAGAAGACCTGCAAGGTTACTATTCCAACCCTTACGGCTTCAAATATTTCGCTTTCAGCGAATTTGGCGATGAAGATACCATCCGCCTCAACCTTTCCTCTGAGCCGGATAAACTGGACCCCGCGCTCAACACCTCAGTTGACGGCGCTTGCCTGGCAGTTAACTCCTTCGCAGGCCTCTTCACTTATGATGCTGACGGTGCTGTAGTACCTGATCTCGTAGATTCTTATGAAGTATCTGAAGACGGCACAATCTACACCTTTACCTTAAAAGATGACCTCAAATGGTCTAACGGCGATCCTCTGGATGCCCAAGACTTTGAGTATTCTTGGAAACGTGCAGTTAACTGGCTTACCGCTGCTGACTATTCTTACATGTTCGACGTAATCAAGGGTTATCCTGATGTTCCCGCCGAAGATGTTGAGATGGACGAAGAAAAGTGCAACGAAGTTGCCGACCAACTGGCAGTTAAAGCCTCTGAAGACGGCAAGACTCTTACCGTTGAGCTCAACTCCCCTTGCGCTTACTTCTTAGACCTCTGCGCTTTCCCAACTTATTATCCTGTACACAAAGCTTCCGTAGAAGCTGCTGCCGGCTATCGTGACGATGACGGTAATATCCTGCAACCCGGTGCCTGGGCTGTAGAAGCCGGCTTCATCTCCAATGGTGCCTTCACCTGCGAGGAATGGAAACATAACCAATCCATCGTATACGTCAAGAACCCCAACTACCATCGCGCTGATGACGTTAAGGTCGAACGCCTGGAGTTCATGCTCTCTGATGACCTGCCCGTAATCTTCTCCGCCTTCCAGGCTGGTGACCTTGACTTCATCGACAGCATCCCTGTTGACGAGATTGAGAACGTAAAAGACAGCCCGGAATACCACTTAGTAGACCAACTTGGCACTTACTTCGTAATCTTCAACGTCAACTCTCCTATGTTTGATGGCAAGACCGTTGAAGAAGCCATGAACATGCGTAAAGCTATTTCCTACTGCATCGATCGCCAATACATCGTTGACACCGTAGCCAGAACCGGCCAACTCATTGCTAACACCTTCGTACCTGAAGGCATGGCTGACGGTCACGGTGGTATCTTCAGACAAAACGACGAAGACTACACCTATCCTGCAGAAGACGGAGTAGGCTACTTCCCTCTGGAACCCGATCTGGACAAGGCTCAAGAGCTCTTAGAAGCTGCCGGCTATGTCTTTGACGAAAATGGTATGCTGACCGCTGACACTCCTCTGAACATCGAGTATGTCACCAACAAGATGGAATCTCACGAAAAGATCGCTGAGTGTATCCAACAAGACTTGGCTCAACTGGGTATCACCGTCAATGTAAGCCAGATGGACTGGGCTACCTTCCAGAACGAGCGTAAAGCCGGTAACTACGACGTCGCGAGACACGGCTGGGTTGCTGACTTTAACGACCCGATCAACTTCCTCGAAATGTGGACCACTGAATCTGGTAACAACGACGCTCAGTTTGGTAGATAAGGTCAAAGATTGCATTAAATCTGCCAGCTGGTAAACAACTCACAGTAAAAGTTAGGAGGGAAGGTCTCGCGGCCTTCCCTCCTTTAACTTTTGTTTAATTTTTATCCCCGCCTAAACTCGCGGACTAAACTACGCTTATTCTTCGTTAGGATAGGGTTCCAGGAAAGCATGGAAATGCCGCATTGGCAGCTTATGTCCCCATACGATCCGCATGTTGGGAATGCTTTCTCGATCCTCATAAAGTTCCTTTACTGCTGCGATTACATAATCCAGGTGTTCCCTGCTCAAACGACTGCGATCTACTGCGAAACGCACTACGTTGGCAAGTTCTGCCTGCTGTTCAGGAGTCTTTAGGTCATACTCCATGGAGAAATCACCTAGCTCAGCTACCCTGATACCATAGCGACGAATCAATTCCAGGGAGAATCCTTCACCGGCAAAACTCTCATGGCTGCGCTTATGGTCAAAGAACTCATCCATGTTGATATATACCGCGTGACCGCCGGCCGGCAGTACAACACCTTTTACACCGGCCTTATAGAATCCCTGGGCCAGGTACTCGCATTGCTCAACACGGTTAGCCATATAGTTCTCATTGCAACTTTCATAAAGACCTACTGCCAGTGCCATAATGTCACGTCCACTCATTGCGCCGTATGAGTCATTGCCGTAGCAGGAGATCTGTTTAACCTTGAAACGGACACCTACATCTGTCTTAACGCTACTATCTTCGTTAAAATCTGAGAATTTCTGCCAGAAGAGGCCTTTATCGCGGAAAGCCAACATACCACCCATATTGGCGTGGCCGTCTTTCTTGGCTGACATGCAGAAAGCGTCACAGTAAGAAAACATCTCAGTCGCAATCTCAGCGATAGATTTATCCTGATAGCCTTCCTCATTGGTCTTGATAAAGTACGCATTCTCAGCCCAACGTGCCGCGTCAAAGACTAGAGGAATATCATAGTGATGGGCTACCCGATTTACTTCACGTAAATTAGCCATGGAAACCGGTTGTCCGCAGACAGTGTTATTAGTTATGCAGGTAAAGATCAGCGGGATATTCTCGACACCCAGGCTATTGATCAGGGATTCCAACTTAGCAATATCCATATTGCCCTTGAAGGGATTCTTCTCGTATTTACCACCTTCCGGTACTTCATAGAGCAGTTCCTTGTTGTAGAGGTTACGCGGAATCGAACCCATCTGTTTGATATTGCCCTCAGTAGTATCAAAGTGGCCATTGGAAGGAATAGTAAATACCTTGCCGGGTTCGCGCTCTGTAAGGATATCGCGTACAATCTCCATAAAGACAGCTTCTGCAGCGCGACCTTGAGGCAAAATAAAGCTGTTGGGGCGTTCCATCTGCGCGGCGCCACCATTGAAGAGGCCACCTTCATATTCACAGAGGTAAACTTCTTCCATCATTTTCTCTACATCCCGGCAATCTGTGCGTACTAAATCAAGCGTCTTTTTCCAATTGGCTTCTCCACCTCGCTCAAAAATATCGCGGAAAGTATCTAACAGAACGTAATAACCGGTATTGCGTCCATAAGCCTCATCACCAAGGAACAGCGCTGCCCACTGCGTATTGGTCATGGCGGTCGTACCGGAATCTGACAGCATATCAACAGTCAAGAGTCCCGAGGGGAAAGCGAATTCATTATAGTGCGTGGCTTGGAGCGCTCTCTCTCGTTGCTCGACTGTCACTTTAGGCAAGTCGCGCACGGCGTAGGTAAAGTGCGAAGGGGTTGGCACTGGTAAAGGATACGGGTTGGACTTGCAATTAGAGTTCTTTTCTTTAGACATCTTAACCTCCATTTAGTCAGTAGCTTTGATCTAAGCTCATTACAGCCACGAACGGTAAGCTCAACATAATTCTTGTATGCTAAGGTCACCGTAGCAGACTAGTTCCTACTTGTGATTGTATAACTAAACAGTTGCTAATACTACAAATTGCGCGTTCTAAAGCTTTTTTTACTTGTGGGTAGGCGTGCGTACTTGGTCGCCCACAATGACACCTTCTTTTTCCAGTTCCTTTATATTTAGGCTTTGTTCATAAGGAGTCGGCAAATAGCCTTGATTTACCAGGTTTATAATCTCGTCGCGCAACTCATGTTCTAAGTCTACGCCCACAATACGCCAGTTATGGTTTACTTCCGGATTTATTTCGCCTTGCTCTGCCAAGTATTGCGCCAGGTATTCTCTAATGCTCAGAGGTGATACCCAATTGTAATTTCCTTTTACTAAGTTTTGTGCCTTCAGCGTAGCGGAATAGCGGTAGTCATTTACAGCTAAAGTCAGTACTTGATCATCCTGCAAAGCCTGTCCTTTAAAGCTTACATTCTGGATTCTTTTTCCTGGTGCTTTAGACAGGTCAATTTCGTAATCGACCCCTTCAAACATATCGTAAAGGTAGCCTGGCCTGTCTTTATTAAATGAGATAGATATATCACCTGTCTGCCAGGTATTGTAGTAAGCAGCAGACCATTCCATATAGGCTTTTAGCTCTCTGCCGGTAACCTCTACGGTATAAAGTGTGTTGTCAAACTTATAGACATTAAAGGGAGTCGTATAATCTATCGGCCCTTTTGCTATGCCAGCACTATCTTTGAACAAGGCCACACTGGTCACATCTGCCCCGGAAACCTGGAGCTGAACTTTGGCAATGAGGTCTACCAATGCCGTATCTTCGAGTCTTGCCACAGGTAAGCCTCTGATTTCATTACGAGGTTGAAAATCTGCTGTGGCATAAGCCAAAACGCCACTATCTTTCGTTCCTGAAGCCCCATAGATAAAGTCTAAAGTCCTCTGATGATCAGCTTGGACAAGCTTACGTAGCTCCGCTGAAGGCTTCATTTTATTCATATCCACCAAGCTAACCTGAGTATCGTTTGGCCGCCACTTACCTGCCTGCTTAGTTAGTTCCACGTCAAAACGTACAAGCTGGCGCCCATAAGAAGTTGGCATTCCTGCCGGAACACCCTTAATGCGTTTGGCAACACTCTCGTGTTTATGACCCAGCATAACCAGGTCAATACCATCCACCTCGTTTAGCATGGCTACAACACCATCTTCCTTACCATCCTTGTTGTACTCAGGATTGAGTCCGTCGTGTACTGATACCAGGACCAAATCACAACCTTCTTTATTACGCAAAATTGGCACATATTTAGCAGCAGTTTCCGCAATACCCTGGAAAATAACTGAGTCTACTTTATCTCCTTCCCAGCGAGGAATATTGGGATTCGTAATGCCTAAAATACCGATCTTAATTCCTTGGCGTTCAATGACTGTATATGGTTTAGCTAGTGGGGTCCTTTCTTGAGAAGCTTCATTAATAGTTTCCTCATAGTTCATGTTGGCTGCCAGGACTGGGCAGTTCAACTCTTTATTTATGCGTCCAATAAAGTCCAGGCCAAAATTAAATTCGTGATTTCCTAGTACCATCGCGTCATAATTGGCATAATTATAGAACTTGCTCATGGGATGCTCACTTGCCGAATCGTGGCTGTAAATAGTATCACTTAAGATATTGCCTTGATAGCTATCACCATTATCCACAAGCACAGTTGCTCCTGGATTAGCTTTTCGCACTTTATCTATATAACTGTATACTCTAGCTGCCCCTCCGTTGGGACTTTCCCTATTTTCTTCATAGATGTACCCATAGACATCAGAATGCATATCAGAAGTTCCTAGAATGACCAAATGCTGGTCATGCGATTGAGTAAGATACGCAAATAACGAGGAAAGTATGGCCAGCGCCAATATCGGCAATAAGATAGTTTTAAATATCCAGGAACCTTGTCGCGTGCGGTGTTTCATACCGTCCTCCAGAAGTGACTTATTCGTCACACAAATAAGATTTTCTAAAGCAGATAGTTAAATTGCCTGAACCATATGCTCAATTACAACTTTTATGCCAATAGATATTAAAACCAGACCACCAATCATTGAGGCGGTGCTGCGGAAGCGCGACCCTAAAGATTGTCCCCACATGGTGCCGACAAACGAAAGGATAAAAGTTACAATGCCGATAACGAGGACCGAACTAAGCATGGGAGCTTCGCTAAGAGAAAGTGAAATACCAGCAGCCATCGCGTCAATAGAAGTTGCAATCGCTAATAGTAATAGCCTCGAATGCGAACAGGGATTGCAGACTACTTCCTCATCTTCCATCTCTCTACCATCTAGGATCATCTTGCCCCCAACAAAGAGTAAGAGGGCTAATATTATCCAGTGATCATAAGGTTGAACAATTTTTCGTAATTGAGAACCAAGGAGATAACCCAGTAGCGGCATCAAAGCCTGGAAGCCTCCAAAATAAGTACCTACAAGAATTCCATCTTTTACACTGAGATCAGCTTTACAAAGACCAATGGTGGTAGCAGCTACCATAGCATCTACAGATAAGCTTAAGGCAAGCAGTAAAAGTTCGAAAAAACTAGACATATAAACCTCTCTAATCTCACAAAAGATAACGCGGCAACTAGTTAACAAGTATACCAGAAATAAAAAAGCCCCCTCCGGAGTTGGAGGGGAAAATATTTAAGCCTGTAAGTTTGGGGATATCCCTTTTAGCTCTATATAGTACAGCATTTAACGCAGCAGACTCTCTACTAAAGCAGGAATGCCGGCGAGATCTTCTTCCTCAGCTTTCCATTGGCAACGGAGGTTTTCCTCAATCACGGTGAAGCCCGCTTCCTGCAGCATGTCTTGCAGTTTCTTCACGCTTTCGCCACTCCAGCCGTAGCAGCCAAAGGCAGCAGCCTTCTTGTTTTTAAATTTAAGCTGTTTCAAGAACTCCAGCCAACCGGCGACACTGGACAGAATGCTGTTGCTGACGGTGGGAGAGCCCACGGCAATAGCCTTAGATTTGAAGACTTCCGTCATGACCTCGTTTTTGTCGGTCTTAGAAATATTAAAGACTTTGACTACCGTATCCGGGCTTTGCTGATGGATGCTCTTGGCAATCTGGTGGGCGATATACATAGTGCCTTCCCACATGGTGTCATAGATGATGGTAACCTGATCCTCTTGATATGCCTCGGCCCACTTGGCGTATTTATTGACAATTTGTAAGGGATCATCGCGCCAGACTGCACCGTGGGAGGGAGCAATCATGTCAATCGTCAGATTAAAGCTCGCAATCTCAGCCAACTTTTTGGTAAGCAGGGGGGCAAAAGGATTGATAATATTGGCGAAATACTTCATGGCCTCTTTATGCAGCAAACATTGGTCGGCCTTGTCGTTAAAGACCTCCTCCACCGCATAATGTTGGCCAAAAGCGTCACTGGAAAAGAGGATGTTGTCACCTGTCATGAAGGTGGCCATACTGTCCGGCCAGTGGAGCATACGCATCTCGACAAAAATCAGTTTTTTGCCATTGC
>JAUNLW010000024.1 GCA_030532065.1 Eubacteriales bacterium
CCAATAGCTGCAGATTTTACGCAGAATGCGGAAAAGTGGAATCGGAAAAGTCGAATCTCAACGACCATCACAAGTGAGTCATATGTCAAACCAGCTAATCCTTAACTACTAACCCACCAAAACTAAAAAGGAGAAAAATTACGAGCAAATACTTTTGCTTATATGCTAATCCTTAACTACTAACCCGCCCAAACTAAAAGAGGCAAGCGCTAGGCCGCTTACCCCTTTTAGCATTATGGAGAACTTTTAGCTGAACCGGAGACCGGAGACCGGAGACCGGAAGCCGGAAGCCGGAGGAGAACCTAAAGACTGGCTAAGAAGCCTTCGGCTGTGAGGTAGTGTTTGGAGATGACGGCGCGGGCGGTGAGCTTGGGATCTACTAATTGGGAGATCTTGAGGTCTACTACCAGGCTGGAGAGAATATAGGCTTCTTCCCAGCTGATGTTATGGAAGTTAGACAGGGCGCGTACCATGGGGGATAACGCAGCGCGGCAGGCGGCTTCGATGTTGTCGCCAGATCCGATGACCATGATTTCTTCCTCAGTTTCCAGGAAGGGCCAGCCGATGTTCTTCTGGTCTTTGATTACGGTGAGGCGGACGGTTACTTCGGCGGGAATTTCCAGACCGGTGAAGCAAACTTCGCCGTCACCCATGATGGCGTGGCAGTCACCCAGAGCGAAGAGCGCGCCTTTTTGGGCTACGTCGAAATAGAGGCTGCTGCCTACGCGGATATCATGGGTATCCATGTTTCCTCCGTGCTTCCAGGGGGTAGCGGTGGGCCAGGAGCCGTCAGCAGCTGCCGGTGCAACACCGATAACGCCGATCATGGGCTTTACGGGGATATGCAGGCCCAGATAGTCAGCGTGTCCGTCTTTGATGGGAATGATACGGACGATGGCCTCTTTGGCTTCATCGGGCAGGATGCCGTGACCGGGAACTACAGCGGAGCAGCCGGATTCGGCGATATCAATGGACAGGATATCTACTTTGAGGATGTCACCAGGTTCAGCGCCTTCTATGTATACGGGGCCGGTAGCAGGGTTCAAACGGTCCTGGTCGATCTCTTCCAGCACGTCAGTGTTTTTCAGAACTTGTTGGTAGAAGCAGTCGTTGGACTCAAAACGGATGATGTCGCCATTTCCTACGGTCTGCACGGGCTTCATATCAGGAGTGAAGTTATAGATGACGTTGGTATTTTCTACGCGTTGCATTATTGATTCCTTTCTTCTCATCTTCTCAGCAGCTAACGATTTTCCTATACGCTTACGCCGCTTACGCTTTCTCCGCGTGAGTTTGGGCGTTCTTGTCGATGATCAGGACCAGAGCGGAGTTGCCGGCTACGGAGGCTGCGGTACCGAAGCTATCTTGGGCCAGGTAGAGGGCGATCATGAGGGCTACTTGGGCGTCGTTGAAGCCGAAGTGAACCTGCAGGAGGCCGATGGCTGCCATGATGGCGCCGCCGGGGATACCGGGAGCCGCGACCATGGTTACACCCATGAGCAGGATAAAGGCAGCAATGGAACCAAAGCTGATGGTCATGTTGTTCATGTAAATTACCGCCATGGAGAAGATGGTGATGGCGATGGAGCTGCCGGGGAAGTGGATGGTACCGGAGAGGGGGATAAAGAAGTCGCGCACATCTTTGCTGACATGGTTGTTTTCTGCGGTTTGCATTGTTACAGGAATGGTAGCAGCGGAAGATTGGGTGCCAAGACCGGTCAGCCAGGCAGGGATGGTGTTACGCAAGAGGGTTCCGAAGGAGACTTCGGGCTTGGCGTAAGCGTAGGCGACGACGAACTCTAAGAGGTTGGCTATGATCTGGAAGATTATTACGAAGAGCATGGCCATGCCGTAGACTTTGAGGATTTCACCAATGCTGCCGCTGTAGGCGAGCTGAGCAAAGATGGAGGCAATAAAGTAAGGCAGGAGCGGAATGATGGTCTTGTCTAAGATCATGCTGACGATGTTGTTAAGGTCTAAGGAAACTTCACGAATGGTCTTGGCCTTGGTAACGGAGATGCCAATACCAATGATAAAGGCCAGGATAATGGCGGAAGTGATGTTTAACAGCGGCGGCATCTCAATGGTAAAGTAAGGCGCGACAGCCGCGGCAGATTCGCCAACGGCAGCCTGAGCTACACCCTTAAACATGGAGGGGATGATGGCCAGAGAGGCGAAGTAGGCGAGGAAACCCCAAAGCACGGTGGAGAAGTAGGACATAAAGACTGAGAAGCCCAATACTTTCTGTGCTCCGCCACCCAGATCGGCAATGCCCGGAATAACAAAGGCGACGATGATGAGAGGAACTACAAAGTTTAAGTAGTTAGAGAAGAGTCCCTCAAAGGTGGCCACGATGCGCAAAATAAACTCCGGCGCGAACAGGCCGATAAGGATACCCGCGATAATCCCGATAACAAGTTTTATCAGGAGGCTAAAGTCATATTTCTTCATAAATTTCTCCTTTTCTGTAGTGAGGCTTATGCTTACAATTCATTCTAGGAGATAAGTATTAGTAAGAATCGACTAATAATTCCTTTAATTCGACTTGCCTGGGGTCAATATGTCTAATTGTCAGCCCAGAGCTTATATTATCGGCCTCATCCCTGACGCGCAGCTCAATGCGGGTACCGCAATTTTCTTTGGAACAGATGCGCATGCTGAAGCGATCTTTATAGATGGATTTGAAGCGCAGATAGCTGTTACGCAGGCCCACATGCTGATTGGAACCGTGGCCGGTATTGATCAGCTTTTCCAGTTGAGTGAGTTTTTCCTGGCTCATGCCCTGTCCGGTGTCGCTGATGCTGATAAAGAGTCCGTCGCTTTCCTGACGGCAAACCAGCTCTATGCGTCCGCTCTGACTGTGGGCAAGGATACCGTGCTCCATAGCGTTATCAACCAGAGTTTGCAGGCTGAAGAAGGGTATTTGATAGTCCTTACAGGCCGGGTCCAGGTCCAGGTCATAGGTCAATTTATCCTCGAAGCGTACACCCTGTATCTGCAGGTAGGAGATAATGTAGTCTGCTTCTTCTTCCAGTGAGACCAGGTCGTGGTTTTGTCGCAATTGATAGCGCAAAAGCTGGGCAAAGTCCTTGAGCACAAGCTGAGCTTTATCGATTTCGTCTAAAACCAGGAGATGTGAGATGGTATTCAGCACGTTAAAGAGGAAATGCGGTCGCACCTGACTGACCAGGGAATAGTAGCGGGTGCGGTTTAATTCTTCTTCGGCCAGACGTAAATCGCTTTCCATGCGGCGCAGATCTTTTTCCAGTTGCAGCTTTTGATAGCTCTCCATGACGAACTGGGCGATCTTTTCCATGGCGACGGCGCTGGCTTCAATTTGCTTGGCGGTCATGTAAGGCAGGCGCTCATAAAGGGTGGCCATCTCGGGATCTTGCAGCCAGTCTACCCTGCTGGGAGCGGATTTCGCGGCATAGAGTGAGGGATTTTCTGTCTTCACCTGGCCGGCAGTCATGGCGCCCAGGTATTCACCTTCTACGATGATAGGCACGGAGATACTCACGAGGTTGGCGTGACAGATGTATATCGTGGTTTCACCGCTTTCAATAGCGAAATTGACGCCGCAACGATTTGACTCATAGCATAGCTCGCGACCGCGTTCGGTGCAGTTTATTTTCTGACAAAATTCGCAGAAATTGCTGCCTGGACCGATATGGGCACCGTCTGGATCGATAAAAACCACGCCGAATCCGGTGGCGTAGGCGAAGGCTTCCTGGAGCTGATCCTGTACTTCTTTGGTGATTACCTTGCGCAGAGCGTAATCGCGGTTGGGACGAAAGAAGCCAGGCTCAGCGTTGTTGGCTTCCTGGAGCTGATCCTGTACTTCTTTGGTGATTACCTTGCGCAGAGCGTAATCGCGGTTGGGACGAAAGAAGCCAGGCTCAGCGTTATTGGCTTCCTGGTCACTACTATGAGTTGCCGCGCTATCCTCGGCGGGAGCAGTAAAAGGCGGGTAGATAAGGTTCATTACTTAGAGGTCCTCCGTCTGACTCCAAGGTCGGTGTAACAAGGCATATTGCCGCGGGGTGGAGCCGGTGAAAATCTTAAACTGCTTGTAAAAGTTGCTCAGGGATAAAAAGCCCAGACCATCGGCGATCTGCTCAATAGAACGGTTGGTGTTGATTAGCTGATAGCAGGCTTCTTTGATGCGCAACTGTTGCTGGCGCTGGTTAATGGTGATGCCGCATTGCTTGCGGTATTCGCGTGAGAGATATTCCGCGTTGTAGTGCAGATCGCGGCCCATCTCTTCCAGGGTGAAATTATATTTATAGTGTCCCCAGAGATAGTCTTCAATCTCCGAGATCAAATCGGGCGGGCCATGTTTTTCGTCATCCCAGACTCCAACCCTGGGAAGCGGCAGATGTACGGGAGCACCCTGCATGGCTTTGTTTTGACGTTGATAATATTTTTCTAATACATGCACAAAGTCTTCTTTTTGCGTGGGTTTTAAGGTGTAAGAATCAACGCCGGCCTCAATGGCTCTTTGCGCGAAGTCAAAGTCGGCATGGGCGGTATGGATCACGATATAACAGCCTTTTTGCAGGCGACGCAACTCGGCAGCCAGTTCCAGACCATCCATGCCCGGCATTTTGATATCCAGAAAAGCCAGATCAAATTTTTGCTTACGGGCCAGCTCCAAAGCCGCGTAGGAATCGGCCAAGTCCGCGAACACACGAGCTTCCGGGCAGAGATCAGTAAGAATCGCCTCGACAAAACGCTGCTCAATTCTCTCATCATCTACCACTAATATATCCATGCTCTCACCTTCCGGCTCGCCGGTCGAGATCGCTTTCGCCGGCTTCTAACTATGCGCGACTCGCCACAAGCCTTTAGGTAATAGTAATTCATAAGTATTTACGGAGGCAAGTTAATAGCTGGTCCTAGTTATGGCGCATTCAACACGACTTATGGCTTGGCTCTCTTCTGTGGAGCCGCGCTCATGGGCTGGCTTTACAACGCGGAAAGGATCGACCTGATCATCTACCTG
>JAUNLW010000013.1 GCA_030532065.1 Eubacteriales bacterium
TAAACCGTTAGCAGAGGCAACTCTGGCGGGGGTTCAAATCCCCCCTTCTCCGCCATAGTGTGTAGACAGCAAAATCAAATTGCGCAAAAGGCCCATTCTACGGGCCTTTTGTTATTTTAGCGAAATTCAATTCTGCTGGTTAATAATTTTAAGTGTGGGATAAAGTGTGGGATAAAATACGGGTATTAGGACAGAATTTTCGGATTCGAAAAGCCTACACCCTTGCAGGCTGGGAACAATTTCCAAAATGGAAACAGTTGTCTAGCTGGCCAAAATGAAAAAGCCCCGCTGCAATGGCGGGGCAATTCAGGTATATAAAGGTTTTGTCAAAAGCTTAATCTAGCAGCTTGTTTTCAAGTAAATCCCAAGTGGGATAACCTACCTCCGGGCCTAAGTCAGTATCAATCGTGGCGTAATACATAGCGCCCATATACTCAACCTCCGTCCCCGCCGGATATTTGTAATCCGGGTCCGGTGTGGGTATGTTCTCGCCGATGCCGCCACCTCGCCAGTACTTGCTGGCTTCCGGTGCGGTTGGCATTGTATCAGCAGTAAGGCCATCAATGTTCCGCTTGGCCACATATAGGACTTCTCCAATCCGGAAAGCCTCTCCGGTATCAATTGAGCGGCCATAATCCGCCTCACTCAGCTCCGGATAGAGCAGGATTGTTTCCGTAGTTGCTTCTTCCGACAAGCCCCCTGTAAGTAATTTGGCGATTTTGTCATTTGCCTCCTTGTTCCTGGCTTCTAAATCCACAACCCTTGCACTTGCCTCCTGTGCAACTCTTACAGCTTTTACCTTCTCTGCCTCTGCCACCTGAGCCTTAGCTGCTGACTTCTGCTCGGCCTCTAAGGCTTTTGCTGTTTCAGCCTTTGCCTGTCTCGTTTCTTGCTCTGCTAAATATTTAGCATCCTTGGCCTCTGCTACCTTCTTAGCAGCAGCAGCTATTTCAAGTTCATGAGCTGGCCTTAGTTCAAGTGCTCGGCCAAAAAGGGCTCTCATATAGCTTAAATCTTCATCACTTAGTGTGATTGCAATCTCGCCACCGTACCGGTCAAAAGTTACGGCTTCAATTCGTTCTGTTCCGGTGAAGTCATCGCTAGTCAAGATAATACGCTGGTTCATAGTATTCCTCCCTTTTAATATCCGCTACAGCGGACTCAATAGCTGCTGTCAGGTAGGCGTTGGCATCACCGACTACGCTTTGCAGTAAGCTCCATCCCTCTTCACCCAGTATTTCTAAAGCGCTATGCTTAGCCTTATCAAAAGCTATGCGCTGCGCCTCGACACTCCACTCCGGTGTGTCCTTAATGCTGTCAACATAGGTTTGCATCGTCTCTCGCACAGCCTTCTCTGCGGCATCTGTAGCTTGTACTAGAATGCGCCTAGCAGTTGCATTCTTCACCTTTGCAGTTAAGTAATTTCGCACTTCGTAGATCCCCCAAATGAGCAGGGGCACTACCACTCCTTGCAGAATTAGTGTTATAAGTTCATTGATAGGCATTACTCTTTCCTCGCTTTCTCTTCAGGTATCAATGGCAGCGCCAGAGCTGCTTCAACCTTCCCTCTCTCCACATCATTCCACCGATTTTTTTCATAAGCTTTCCACAGAGGGCTCAATTGAGACATTTCCCTGCTTGTGATACATCCTCTCGTTAGAGCTCTCTCTGCAAGTTTGTCAATTTCAATTCGCATCTGCGTTTGCTGGGCAATGATTAGATGACTAATCATTGTTCTAATCTCGCCTCGGTCGTTTATGGAAGTTTCTATCGCCTTTGCTTGCTCGGTATTCACTATCTTTTGTTCTTCAATCAGCTCGCTAACCTCATCTAGTTTGCTAGTTGCCTCTATCAAAGCAGTCTTATACCTCTTCAGCAGGCTATGAACTGTTGCGGTCAGAGTGCCAAGGAGGCCCAAAGCCGATGCGATAAGTGTTAGCCATCCCTGGACAGAATCTGGCCACATAGGCTATACCTCCTAGGCTTTAATGAGATTTGCTTCTTTCAAGATTGACAAAATGCGCTCTGCTTCTGCCCTGTCCTTTGTTTTTAGCACTAATTTATAAACAGGTTCAGGCTCGATGACAGGTACATTCGGCTTCAGATAGTTAAGTCCAACCTCCGATATAATCTTGGGATAATCACGGAAGGCCAGGTTCAAGTCGGCAACACCATTGATTCCAGGTATCTCACCCCACCAGTAGTATTGCCAGATGTTGGCATTGCTACGGACATAGGCGTTTACCGTTCCATCGTTGGCGATGTTCAAGTTGTGCAGAGATCCACGAGCAAATGGTGCAGCTTGCCATAAGTCATAGCGTCCTATGAGCTCATCTTCATACAGCTTAGTTTGCAAATAGTCCTCATTCGTGTAGAACATAGAGAAATATCCCGCCCGCTCGCACTCTTCGCAGAATGCCTTTATCATATCTGTTCTTATTCGCCTGTTTAGCGGACGGCCCTGCTTTACAGCATAGTCGTCGCTGTCATACTCTAAGTCATAGACGAGCGGGAAGGTTATTTTCCCTTTATGCTGGTTTGCAATAGCGATTAACTCTCTGGCCTCCTGCTTTGCTTCTTCCGCATTCGTTGCGTAACAAAACCAGTACAAGCCAATGCCAATGCCAATGCCCTCTGCCGCAGCTTCTTCGATATGCTGATGGATGTATGGCTCAGCAATGCTTTGATTACCTCTGCCATATCCAGCCCTAAGTAGAGCAAAGTCTACCTTTTCGCCGTAGTTACCTCTCCAATTAGCGACTTTTTTCCAGTTTACTCTGCCCTGATGAGCCGAGATATCGATGCCATGAGCTATAATTTTTCTTTCCATCAATTGCCTCCTTTCGGCAATAAAAAAGCACCTTTCGGTGCCTTGTTACTTAAAAAATCTCCCTGGTTATTTCATTTTTTCAGGGTCTAGCCTAAGTACTCCTTTTTCATCTAAATAGATGTAAGGCCATCGTGCAGATAAGCTCGTAATAAAATTATGCGCATTTGCGTGCTTGCTATGGCCAGTCCAACTTGCCAGCATTTCGTTAGCTTTATGAGTCGTTATTTTACCTTCAGCTATTAGTTTGGGGAAAGCCTTAATTTTCCTCTTAACTTTCCTCTTGCTGTCATCTCTGAGAAGGCGGTGCGTACGCCAGACTTTATATCCAAAGCAATTAACACCCTGATTAAGCGGAAATATCTGTGTCTTTTTGACGTTTATGTCTAAATTCAGACTTTCCTTAAGAAACATAGCGCATCTTTCTTTTGCCTGCTGGGCAACTTCCTTATTCGGAAGGACAATAACAACATCGTCTACATAGCGCACATAGTATCGATACCCCCAATACCTCTTGCACGTCTGGTCTAATCTGTCCATATAGACATTAGCTAATAGTTGACTCATCGTATTACCCAAAGGCAAGCCTACTTCTCCAATGGCGTTCGCACTATCAACTATCTCATCTAATACCACAAGAACATCTTGTTCTTTGATCTCTTTCCGATAAATCCGCTTTAGAATCGACCGATCAATGCTATAGAAGAACTTTCTAACATCAACTTTCAAAATGTAAACACCTGCGCCCCAACGCTCATATGCAGCTTGTAAATTGCGCTGAACCTTATCGACAGCCCTATGGGTTCCTCTGTACTTTAAGCATCCGTAGGTTTCTGGAATAAACTTCGGTAGATACAGCTCACTTAACCTCTCGTTTAAGCAGAGCTGAACAACTTTGTCTGCCAAGAATGGTGCGTGAATTATGCGTTCTTTTGGTTCTCGCACAATAAACCGATAGTAACCGCTAAACTCATATGTTCCATCAAATAAGGATTTTCTTAAAGTGTTGAGATTGGCCGTTTCATTAAGGCTGAATACTAAGGCTTCTGGGGTGAATTTATGTTTGCCACGGGTAGCTTGCTTGTAGGCTCTTTCAATTCGGTCTACTGAAAAAATTTCTTCAAAAAGAGATGTGGCCATATAGGCATTCAACCTCCAGGCTAACTTGGCTATATGGCCATTTGTTGTGTTTACCCTTACGGGAAAGAATAGAGTTCCTTTGCTCTGCTGACTTTGCAGCCCATGTGACTAAAACCGTAATCTTAGTCATCGCACTTTCAAGACCGAAGCGGGACGAAATCCATTATTCGTATTGGTATTATCAACATTATTGTTATTGGCGTTGACCGGCGACGAATAAGAGCCGTCCTAATAACCCTATCCTCCTACCATTTTTTACTGGCTGATTTAATATAGCCAGACAGTAGCTTGTTAATTTCGCTTAGCTCTTGATCTATTTTAGCGTAAAAGGCTTTGCTGATGTATTCCTGATTGCGGCTAAGGCGAAAAAGAATTTTCAAGGTCTGTAAATGGCCATCGGCTTTCTGAGCATATTGCTTTCGTAGGCTAGGCACCGAATTAGCCATTTCTACGCTAGATATCAATCCGCAGAAATGGCTTTTTATCTCATTACATAATGCAAACTTCTCGGCCTTTGGGTAATTCCTCAGGCTAGGATAAATCATATTGAATAAGACTTCAGCTCTTCTTGCTACCAGCAATCCTTCAGTTCCTAGCTCCATCCACTAACCTTTCTTACGGCCACCTTCGTGGCCGCTATCCTAGAATGTAAAACGCAAAGCGGGACGAAATCCAAAACCCGTACTGGTAGAATCAACACTACCGTAATAGGCGTAGACCGGCGACGAATAACCTATCAGCAAGCGATAGTTACTATTACTAGATTCACTTGTTGTTTCTTGACACCAACTATAACCTCCATTACCAGATACAATTCCCAAATCCGCTGCGCTTTTATTTGTACCCCAACTAGCATACTGCCCACTGATCAATGGTACAAGTAGTCGATTCCATTCGGAAGCTTCGTCCAGAGCCGCGCTGCTATTGATTTCTTTCGTCATCCCTCGAAGTAGGCTGACCTTATAGTTAAGTCCTCCTATCTTGAGTTTTCTTTGTCCAAATACGCATCCTGCTCTAGCTATGTGCATCCAAGCAATAGCGTATCTGATTGGCTTTTCTGCAATTAAAATTACTTCGTCATTAAACTTAAATTTATGCCAAGTAATCACATCATTAAATGCCGTTCCATCGGTAATTTTACAAGCAGCTGAAAAGTTAGATCCGGTTACACTTTTACCATCTTGGAATGTACCAAGTTGAGCTGCGGATACAGTCCCGTAGTACTCTGCTCCATTCATCGTTTTAATTGGCTCTTTATTTCCTGGGACGATTTTTGCTCCGTAAAAGTCTATATAACTTGCCAACTGGTTAATCTTTGTCCCCTCCGGAATAGTTTTAATAGCAGAGAAGGCTTGTTTGATATCGTCCGCTCCTCTGGATATTCTATCTATTTCACCATCCAGTATGTTTAGATTCGCCACGAAATTGTCAACTAATTCATTTGCCATTTTAGACCTCCCTGGTTTTATTCAATGTCTCTGTTAATCTGTCTATCATTTCTTGTATTTGTTCTTCTGGCATGGTTTATACCTCCGTGGTTTTGTTAATGGATTGCTGTAATCTGTCGTGCAATAGGCCAATTGTAAGTTCATCTGCCCCTCCGCCTTTACTGGCTGCTTCGTTGATAGCGGCCCACATACTTGACTTGTCTACCACACTAGGAGCCTCCGCTGGGTCTCCAATGCTGTCCACCTTACCCTTATCTGCTGCAGACATAAGGCCGTCTGTAGTATGAGTTGCAAGACCAATGGCTGGCGCATCTTTCCCAGGCGGACCAGGTGGGCCCTGCGGACCCTCCGGGCCTTGTTGCCCAGGATCACCTTTTGGGCCGGACTGCCCTATAGGTCCTTGTAGACCTATTGGACCTTGGGGGCCAACTTCACCCTGAGGACCAGGTTCTCCTTTTAAGCCCTGTTCACCTGTATCACCTTTTGGACCGGCTTCGCCTTTCGGACCCTGCTCACCCTGGGGTCCTTGCTCTCCTTGAGGCCCTCTTTCTCCTTGGTCGCCTTTGTCTCCTTTTAAGCTCTCTTTTTGCTCAGGAGTAAGCTCTTCGAAAGTCATGGTTCCATCTGCGCCTTTAGGGCCAGTTGGACCAACCGGTCCAGGATCTCCCTTAGGCCCAATATCACCTTGGTCGCCTTTTGGTCCGACTAAGCCAGCGAGCTGTTCTTTCGTAAAATCCTCATACAGAAACGGGTCGCCTTTAGGCCCTTGTTTTCCCTCGGGACCAATTTGACCTTGCGTTCCGGTTGCGCCGGTATCACCTTTTTCTCCTTTTTCACCCTGAGGACCCTGGAGGCCGGTTTCGCCTTGGAGACCCTGATCTCCTTTCGGACCAGGCTCACCCTGCAAACCTCTCTCCCCTTGAGGTCCGCGTTCACCTTGAGGACCAACCTCACCTTTTTCACCGCGTTCACCTTTAGGTCCTTGCGCTCGCACACCTTTATCCTGGCCATCAACTACCCAATTACCTGTCTCTAGATCTATGGTGGGAGTTACCTCGTCCTTGACAACTTCTATTCTTCGGTAAACTTGCTCAGCGCTATTAGCAGCATTATCTGCGCTGTTTTTTGCATCATTTGCCCAGTATTTGGCATCGTCTCTTGCTGTTTCAGCAGAGGCAACCGCATCAGTTAGGTTGTCCCATTCGGTTGTGGAGCTTACCTCAGAGTCAATGTCAGGCGTTTCAAGGACATGGATAGGGATATTCCTGGTCCGGAGAATTGTTTCGCCTTGTTCGATTACCAGGCTCACTTTCAGTTTTCCAGGGATAATGACCATTTGCTTAGTCACTGTAATCTCGCATACACCTAGTTCGGCATCAACAATATTCGCTGCCTGCCGGATTAGGTTGTTATCGGGTTTTATGGCTTCAAAATTAACGGTACATTCTGACAAATCAAAAAAATCACCGTTATCGGTGATATGCCATTCAATTACTCTCCCAGCATCTTCTAACTGCTGTAGGTCTAGCCGGACAATCGGCGTGCGCCAAATATCAATGTCATACCTTCGCTTGCTCATCTTTATTACCCTCTTTAGATTTCATGAGTTCGTCTAACTTCTTTAGTTCTTTTGGTTTATCTAACTTCTTTACCAACTCCTGAATTACACAATCTTTAATGGCAACCTGTAACTGCAAATCAGCTATGGTTGCTTTCAAGTTTTCTAAAAGTTTATTAGCATCAATCGGTGTATTCTCAACATTTATCATACTTATACCTCTGCCCAAACCTCCGGCATAATATCAGGTCTATAGCGGTTATTGTTGATCTTGGATATTCGTACGACGCCATCATCAAATCTCACACGATCCCCTTCTTTGTAGCCCTCGTCATATTCTCCTTGTGGCGTCCAGTCAAGGATTTCAACCTGTTCTCCGATAAGATCCCAATAAGAATCCTTATCAGGAGGTTTATTAGGGATAATTGTTCCACTTGACGCGGCGCCAATTTCAGCTCTGACGGCCAGAGCCCTCACTGGTCGATTAAACCGGCAGAGATGATCCTTGTACTTTACTATGTCACCAGGCTTGTAGTCTGCGTACGGATTCCATGTCGGATGCATATCTTTCAGTTCTAAGCGCTTTTCGTCTGTCAATTCATCTGCCAGTAGTTCTAAAGCTTGAGTTGCCGCTGTTTCTGCTGGTGTTTGGTAACCGCAACAATATTTAATTAATACTCTTGCGACTTCCGCAAGTTCAACTGGTAGCTCTTCAATATCAATAGTTTCCGTGTCTTCCCTCATAAAATGAAGACCCCAGCCCAAACTTGATTGGTTTTTAAAAATTGTTACGCTAGTAATCATTTGCTTTTTCCTCCAATTTCCTCCAATTTTTGCACACGTAAATTCAATTGCTGCAGAGCAGCTAGTCCAATGTTGGCTAAGCAAGAGTAATCTGCAGTCAAGTACCCATCTGGGCCTACTCCGATCAGAAAGGGTTTTAGTTGAGAGTCACTTCTCCAAAAGAGCTCACTGGCATTAATACCAACTTTGGGCTTAGTTGGTCGTTCCTTAAAGTTGTATTTGATTAGGGGCAATTTATAAAAAGCATCTATCAGATCATCTGGTATGGACTCAAAATTTTCTTTAAGTCGTTCGTCACTATTCTGGTTGATCGTTGTGTAAGATAGGTATTTAAAGCTACCATACTGCCCAGATACGGTTCCCGAATTGGCTGCCACATTACGACTACTAACTAGTCCACCCATCGCTTGCAGCTGGCCACCAACAGATAAGCCCGCGTTAAAGTGCAGGTGGCCATTAGATGAATAGAACTGAGTATTTCCTAAATATCCTTGGCTGCACTTTAGCTGCCCTGCGTGTATGCCGTCGGTGTTCTGGAGATTCCCTCCGATGGTCGAATAATTAGTTGTAGCAGCAGTGCCGTTAAAATTTCCAGATAAGGTTGAATTTGTCAGCCTAGCAGATCCTGAAACCCCATTTAGTGAACCACTAATACTACTCGAGTTGACATTTCCTGTATGGCTACCGGTAGTCTGGCCTGCATGAATGCCGAGAGTCTTATTAAGCGAGCCGCCTAAGCTAGAAACAGATCCTCCCATATTGGTTATGGTGCCACCCATGCCTTTAAGGCTGCCGCCCAAGTCCTTAACAGATCCCAGACAGTTATTTAAACCGCCGTAATAGTTACCTTGAGTTCTGTTGTTATAGACCGTCAGGGATCCAAATGAACCCGTTGATGCCTCTAGCTTACCCTTGAAGTAGCCATCGTTAGCTTTGATCGTGCCAGTAAAAGTACCATTAAGCGAATAAACGTTATAGGCGCTAAGCTTATCAGTCGTTATCGCTCCAGCTAGTATTTTGGAAGAAGTAATGGCCCCGCTTTGGATTGCGTTTGCTGTTACTGCCCCTGCCGCAATTTTGTTAGAGATTATCGCTCCTGCTCCAATTTTGCCTGCGGTTATTGCTCCCGCCATGATCTTATCAGACGTTACCGCTTCTGCCTGAATAGCGGCCGATGTTACTGCGCCTGCCTGTATAGAGTGGGCATCAACCATGTTCGCTCCCAGGCCATCACCAGTAACAAAGGTGGTCCAGTCCCATTCTCCATCAGCTTTCTTGCGATTAGCAATCAGTATCTTGCCGGCACCGTAGTAGGTTACTTTTGTGGGATTCTGATCGATAGGAGCGTTAAAAGAGTATGTACCGGCTGGTAGTCCATAGGCATTACCGGTCTTTAGGCGGTACTCATACGCGTCTTCATTGTAGTAACTCTCTTCGATTTTATTTTTGGCATCTCTGTAGTAATCTTCGATTTTGATGTCGGTTAAGCGCATAGCTTCCTCAACATCCCGCTCATTATCCGCAAGCTCTGTATTGAGATCATCTAACTCCTGGCTTAATGTTTCTTCCAAGCCATTTAGAGCTTCTTGACCTTTGTTGTAGAGTTCAGCAGTTTCTTCAGCGTTATCTCGGATAATCTTTTCCGTTGACTTAATTCTCTGGCTTTGAGTTTTTATGACCCGATCGCCAAAACGGAAAGCTTTGACAGAATCATTTAAGAGATTTCGTTCAATTTCAAAAACCCGCGTCTTGTATGTGATTCCGATATCACGTCGGACGATTGTTACCGTTTCTCCCAGATCAACTTTGCTAGGTTCAATAGCAGCACTACGGAATTCGACTTTAGGTCGGTTAAGCCGCTGAAGCTCCTCGTATGCGTCCTTGATTAGCTCTTCTCGATTATCTTGATCTGGAAAATCAATTACAGCGATCCTTCGGCCAAATTTCGTTATGGAGTCAGAATCCTCTAAAATATCAGAGCCCTCCGGCTTATCCTCAGGATCGCCACCCGCCTTAGACCATTTAACATTAGTTATTCTGATTTTCCTGCCATAACCTTCTCCTACTTCCTCACCTTTCCCTAGTGGGAGAATTCCGGTGTAGAGATGATCATTACTAGTCTCTGCTTCAACAGAAATCAGCTTGTCACCGTACTCATAGCGCTTACCATAGTCGGCAGAGATATCATCATAGAGGTCAACATAGCGACCAACGATCTTGCTTTCATTAAAGGCTAGACGCGCCCTGAACTCAACTCCCCACAATTCAAGAAATTCCTGGAAAGCCGAAAGCTTAGATTGATAATAGAAACTACCGGCACCGGTCTTAGTTGATTGATTAACTCCCGGTTGCCAAATACTATCCACTAAAATTCTTTGCAAAGCACTCCAGGCCGGAACACCCCTTGGCCTAATATCCCGGGTAATTTCCCCTTGTAACTCGTAGAAAAAAATATGAACCCCGATGAGGTCCATTTTCCCTTCGTACTTAATTTGGGAGCTAATTCTAAAGAGAAGGAAATTATCAGGATGATCCGGATCTTTAGAGCCAAAGTAAAATGCCTCTTCTACTTCTTTTAGATAAGTACAGGTAAGGCTAGCCGAATGTAACCCGTTCAGAGTGCGCTTATCATCATAAGCAATAATCTCATCTGCAGGAGGAATTGCTGTGATTCCAAAATCTTTATCAAAAAAATAAATTGTCATAATCTCCTCTCCCGATACTTAAAGACCATCTCCTCCGGACAATCAATTACGTCTTCTCCAAAAATTTCAAAGTCTTGCCAAGCAGAGTTGACATAGTCAAGCCTTGGCAGGTCTGGCTTATTATTAACCGTCAACACGCCGTCCGTTGGACGCATAACAACGTTATCCCCGGCAGCAAAATCTCCTAAGAGGATTATTCTTTGGCCAGTTGATATGTTGCGTACAAACAAGCCGTTTCTATCGCTTGAAACTTTAATTTTTATCTCCTCTAACTTATGGGAGTAAACAGATAAGGGATAGATAATAACTCTGTTCCCGGTCAAAATTTTAGCCTCCTGATACAAAAAAGGATCCTGACAATAGAGCATGAAAGACCCTATACCTTGATTGCTGTCGTATGGCGGATCATCTATGTCCGTACATCTACCAAAGCGCGAACCTACCTCATCGCCAAAACGAATTCTGGCATCTTCATCAGATGTCAGGAGTTCGTGTAGATAGATAAGCCGCTTGCGAAAATCTCTGTCTCTATCAGCCTTGAGGAAAAAATAGACTTTCAATTCTCGCGGAGGAATAGATTGATCTACTATCCTCTCTCCCGCTCTCCCTGGAATTTTTACGGTCTTTATTTCTCTTCTTAAGAGGCCGCGGCCATCCACATTAATGGTCATATATCCCTCAATGGCGGAATCAAGAACGATGTTGTTAAATTCCAAGGCGCAATAACGTGTATAGTCCATTAGTCCTCCTAATAAGAAAGTTCAAACTCAAGTTTTCGGTTCTGTTCATTTGTAATGTCTTCAATGTGCTTCTCAAAAACACGTTTGCCCAGGTATACGTGTAAATCGGCAGGGACTTTGAGACGTTCTGCGCTGCCTAATATCTGATCATTGAATAAAAGTTGATTTTCTGGATTTTCGTAAGCCTTCTGCAGGTCTTTAGCGTTCCTAGTTGCTGTAATGGCTAAGTTAGATTGCAACTCTCGAGATGTATCACGCTCAAGCTCATCTATAACCCCAGATACCAAACTGAGATTATCCTCCATACCCTCGGCAAGGCCCACGATATTCATCTCGCCCATCCAGGCAAAGATTTTAGAGGGAGAAGCAATACCAAATACTTTCTTTACTCCGTCAATAATACCTTTGAAAAAATTGGCAACTTGTTGCGCAAGCCAGCTAGCTAAAGACTTAATACCTTCCCAGAAGCCGTGTACTACTTGTTTGCCAATATCCAGCATGGTTTTAGGCAAGTCTTTTATTCCTTGCCAAACAGCTTGGGCAAGAGATTTTGCGGCATCTATACCGGCCTTAAATAAGTTGGTCCCCCATTCTGCAACTCTACTTACTGCTTCCGTAAAAATATCCCAAAGTTGGCCCGGTAAATCTTTGAGAACATCTATAACATTACGTAAAAATTCTCGGCCAATCTCTACAGCTTTAGAAATCATATCTTTGACCCAAGCAACCGTAGCGGTAAGAGCTGCCTTGAAAAAATCTGCTAAGGTCTTCGGAAGTTGCTTAAAGAAATCAATGATAGATTTAATAAATTCTTTGCCAAGCTGTACGGCACTTTTGACCATGCTCGCGGCCCACCTAGCGACTGTAGCAATCACTTCACCAAGCAAGTAACCGATTTGATATGGGAGCTGATTAAGCCACTGCAGAATATTAATTAAGAAACTCTTACCGGTAGCCACAGCCGATGCTGCCATATTAGAAGCCCAGGCTTTTACTTGTTCCCAAGCAGATGCAAAAAAGTCCGCAATATTAGCTGGCAGCTGAGAAAACCATTCTACAATGCTAGCGATAAAATCAGATCCTGCTTCAATGCCTGCTTGCCAAACATTAGACGCCCAGGTTTTAATCGTACCCCATGCATTAGAAAAGAATGTCGCAATATTCTCCGGAAGCTTCGCAAACCAGTCGATAATCCCCATAATTATCTCCGGAACAATTTGCGTGAAAAAGGCTTTTAGACCATTCCAAATAGCAACTACCGCATTCCGGAAATTATCGCTTACTAAAATTAGACTAACAAAAGCACTAGCAAGTACCCCAACAATACCAATCGGCGAAGTTAGGGCTAAGGAAAGCTTACCCAGCATTTTCAATAATGGGCCTAAGCCAACTACAACAGCACCAGCAGTTTTTATAAATTCCTGCATCCCCGGCGAAAGCTTCTTCCACCAATCAATTAAGCTTTTGATTTTATCGATCAAGCGATCAAATCTTTCTCTTAGCCTTTTCCCAGCTTCTTCTGCCATAGGAGCAAGGCCATCAAGCCAGTCAGTCAGCTCACCTAGTAACGGTTTGATTGCGTCAAATACACCCTCTGCGTCGTCACCAGCACCTAAAAAGGCAGCTCCGAGTCGGCCTAGTGCAGCTTTTGTATTATCCCAGGCAGCCGAAACGGAAAGTTCGCCAACTTTTTGAGCCGCTCCGCCCATGCCCAATTCTACAGCTCGATAAAAATCTTGTGATGATATCTCTCCAGCGCTAGCAAGCTCTCGTACGCTTTCAACTCCTACCCCCATCGACTCAGATAGCATCTGGATAATGGGAATGCCACGGTCAAGCATCATATTTAGCTCTTGAGCTTGTACAATACCTGAGGTTGCCACCCGGTTAAATACAGAACCCATCTCACCCATATCAACGCCCGCTATGGCGGCGGCATCGGCTACTAGGCTAAGATAGCGCTCTAACTCTTGGCCTGGCTGAATACCGGCGGCTACAGCCGTTGCGGCTGTAGTAGCAGCTTCAGCCATACCAAAAGCTGTACCTTTAACGCTTGCCAAAGCGTTATCCATGATCGAACTTACAGTTTCTGCATCATGGCCTAGGCCAGCAAGCTGTGCTTTTGCGGTATCAATACCTACAAGGCGCTTAAAACCAGCCCCAATAGTTAAACCTTCGATGGCGGCACCTGCAATTAAAGCTGGTTTAGTGATGTGCTTAGTCATCCAATTACCAGCTTTTTCAAAGCTTTTTCCAATACCCTCTAAGTTTTTCTTGAAGCCGCCACTAAATAATGATCCGGCCTTTTCGCCCGCCTTTTCAGATTCAGGGGCAAGCAAGTCCGTTATTGAATCAGATATTCCTTTCGCAGATGGGATTATCTGCACATAAGCCTTACCCAGTTCGGTTGCCATACTATACCCCCTCCATTTTTACGTTGCGCAACAGTTTTTGTCTTTCTTCTTCAAAATCCTTGCCAGTTGCAAATACAAGTGGCTCATCTTTAGTTTCTTCGTGGCCTGTCAAAAGTTCCACAATTGACCGCGGCTGATTTCGGCCCTTCCCTCCATCTCTTGTGAGCGACCACATTAGTAGGTTTAAATCATCTGCAATTGTTGCAAGTAGCAGCGTATCTAAACTGACCTTGCTACCAGACAGGGCCAGGCTAACTCTCGACCCCTCACCAAGACCGGCAACTAAAGTTGATAAATACAAAGGCGGGACTTTATGGTAATCGTAAATACCATAAGTCTCCGCCAAGTCACAGATAAGCTCTTGTTTGTAGTTGCTTAGGATACCGGCAAGGATTAAGAGTTTTTTAGGTCAGATGCGGCGTTAAAAATGTTTGCGAATTCTTCCATTACAGAATCAATTTTGGCGACTCCATCCTCCCCACGAACGTGGTCAAGTAATCGGTTTTTCTGGTCTTTACCTAGGATTCGCTCAATGACTGCCGTTGCTTTGATAGGATTTTCTTCAACCTCTGCTAAATCCTCAAGAAGCTCATAATCGTTAAGTACAATTGGATTAAGTTCGAATTCAAAACCAGATAAGGTCTTACCTGTAATATTTTTCGTCATAAACTAGCTCCTTATCCCTCTAAGCCAGACTGTTCTGAAGAGTTCTTTTGGATATAGTCATAGTGAGTATTTCCCTGCTCATCAGGAATACCCTGTATAGTAAGCGGGAAACCCGTTGCTTCGTTATCAACGTAATTGATCTCACCTTTTTCCGCAATTTTTGCATGTGGTATAACGATGCGTTTCAGAACACCACCGTTCAGGATCATATCAATTACCATCGATCGAATGGGCAATTCTGAGGCATTAGATTGTACTTTAATTACTGTATCTAACGTGCCTTCAACATTTTCTGGGCCGTATACAAATTTTAGAGCTTCAATATTGATAGACTCAATCAAAGTAAAATTGAAGCGATCAGTTTTATTGGTCTGCACCACCATAACAGTGTCACCGCCCCAGGCTTTAATTTCTTCACTTTCAACTGAGTCTTCGTTGGTTAAACCATCATCAGATACATAGCCCAAATTATTAAAAGCCTTATCGAGTTCTGAAGTTGCATCCGTAGGTAATTTTGTGCCGAGCGGTGCCACGCGAATTGCGCCACCAACCTTAGGCTTACCGGCACTTACGTTTTTTACGTCATTAGCGTTATTCATAGTATTTCTCCTGTCTAGTAATGCGTAATATCAAAGATCGCTTGATAGCGATAGCGCTTCATGTCCAAATCAGTAAAGTTATAGTCTGAGTTAAGCTTTACTCCAGCAATTTCCGGACATTTTACAAGTCCCTTTACTGCATCCTTTGTTATTTCATTAAGACAAGATGCGCCAAAAAGACTTGTGGAAAAACTCTGAAAAGTAAAAGTCGCTGACCGGAGATAATCTCTCTCATTCCCGCCAACTTTCTCAAACAATACATACTCGTTTGGCTTTTCTTGCGGTTCTTCTGTAAAAACTGGAACCATCATAATCTTAGAAAGATGCTCGTAAATAATCCTCTCAATCACCATTGGCGATCACCGCCTTAAGGATGGTGTTATTCTTGGAATTTTCTTTTCTGGCCTCAACGGTGTTAGCCATTACTGAGGCATTAATCCGGTTCTTACCAACATGGGTTGTTACCTCATAGCCTTCGCCGAGCTGGTTTTGCGCTTTATCGGCGATCGACTTGAGGTAGGATTCCAATTCTTCGGATTTAAGCATTTCTCTGACTCCGGCCTTATTAAGCTTAAATTTAATTCTATTCACATCTTGTCACCATCACTTTCTTATTCCAGTCAAGAGGGATCATCTCTTCGATCCCTTCCAGAGGAATCCCCAGAGTCTGCCAGCGCTCATCAAAAAATTCGACTTCCGCGTCTTCCCAGTCATGAGAATCATCTTTTGGAATCGCAAGCGTATAGGTTACCTTTTTCCCATATAGATTCAATGAGTTGAGTATCTCTTCGGTATTGGTCGGAGATACTAAAACATTATCAACCGGAATTCTTACTTCTTTCGAAATAGGATTGCCGAGCGCATCCTTGCCGGTGTCGATCTTAGTGATAAGTGTTACAGTAATACCCTTAATCCGTGCCATAGAAATCAATCACCCCATACTTCTGACGCTTGAGTCCGAGCCTTTCGTAGTCCGACCGTTTTATAAATCTCCCACCCCCAGGAACAAGGAAACTCCCAGAGTAAGAGTAACCAAGAGCCGATTCTGCGAATTGTGTCATCGGCTCCTGATTGGTTGACGTCATTAACTCTCTTGCAACTACTTCTACGACAACAGATGTCAGAGTGCTCATATAGACTGGATCTTCAGCCATCTCATCAAGATTTTTGCCCTCTTGTTTTGCAACCAATCTAAGCTCATTCGAAACTGCGTCAAGAAGATAATTGGCTCGTTCTAGCTCCTCGGGTTTAGGATTTCTCCAGAGGTTAGTTAAGTCATCAGTTGTAGCAAAAGTAGACATAAAAGCTCCTATCCTTAGTTAAAAAATCTTTCCAGATTCCTTAAGCTTTAAGATGATGTCATCTTTTTTCGTTGCGCCGTGAAGATCAATATCAAGCTCAACGGCCATCTCTCTTAAATCAGCGACCGTGTACTCTTCAAGAGACTGGGAAACCTCAAGGATCTCCACAGTCTCCGCCACTTCGGGTTCTCCCTCATTGAGGATCTCCACAGTCTCGGTTTTTGAGACTTCTTCCTCCGGCTTTTTATTGCGGTCAACGCACGGCTCCCAGTCACCACCTTTTACCTTATCGGGTGTGTAAACAACAGCCCCTGTAACAGTGTTGAAGTACTTATTAAGTTTCTTAGCCATTAACCCTCACCACCTGCCTCAACGATACGTGCAAAAGACTCAGGATCCATAAGTGCCCAACCGATATAGGTCTCACAACGGATATAAACCTGGTTATGCGCCTTTAAGTCCTGGCCAGACTGATCAGGATCACCATAGGGAATGACTTCCATGGGGATTTGCTTCGCATAGCCCCACTTAAATAAGTTTGCAAAATCACCAATAATCGCTCGCTCTTTGGCCTGATTAGCAGAAACCGTCGAGTTAACATCAACTCTTAGACCATTTGTAGCCTCCGGCACCCGACCCCAACGAAATTCCGGGAATTGAGAAATACCGTTGACTTTGTAATTGGCCAAAGCAGAAGCGAAAGCAGGAGCTAAAATTAGTCCATTTACTTCTCGTTCAGAGCCTTGGATAAGGTCAACTGCTGTTTGGATGTTATCATCTGGTTCAGCCATATTGAATTCCACAGTCTGAGTAACTTGATCAGCAAAGTTATTGCTGCCAATGATTGTAGATTTCGTGCCAGTTCTGGGATTGATGCCATGCAATGCTGCAAGGTCTAAACCCTTTGCAAGCTTTTTGGCATATCCTTCAGCAAAAGCCTTCAGGATATTGATTCCAACTTCTTCGGAGCCATACAAAAACTCATCAGAAACACGAGCACCATACTCCATCTTAAGAGGCCTATAGGTCCGAGGAGCGATGGAAATCTTGCCCGCGGGTTTTACTTCATTCTCACCTACGATATTGACTTCGTCGTCCATGGTAAAAGTGAAAAACTCATTGCCATTAAAGGCGATCGGAATTTGACCGGATAATTTCGCCAAAGACGATTTACCGGTGACTTTGCTAAAAAGTCCTTCAATTAGTTCTTCAGGGAAAAGTTCCCCACGAGATAAAACATTGCCTGCCATTTTATTTCTCCTTTAAATTTTCTAGCAATTGTTTGTACGCCCCGTCAGTACCAACTAAAACTTCTGGCTCAGTGGTTCTAAGGGGCAGCTCTTGTTCTTGTGGCTTGAGATATTTAACAAGGGTCTCAGCATCTGTTCGAAGCGCATCTTCATTTTCACCGGTTAACTTTTCCGCAAGCTGTATAGGCACTCCAACTTCAACAGCAATCCTAGTTTTGAGATCTTTTGCTTTGTACGCATCAAGTTCCTTTTTAAGACTTGCCATTTCACTATCAGTTGTTTCTTTACCGGACTTAGACTCCGCCAGCGACTTTTCTAGCTCTGCTACTTTCGTTTTATAGCTGAGATTAGTTTTCGTAAGCTCATCGGTCTGATCCTTAAGCTTCTGTTTTTCGCTTTTAATTTCACCGATGTCGCTGGAGTTCTCGTCTAAAATCTTGTCGATAACGCTTTCATCTGTAATCCCGAGTTTCCTTAAAAATTCTCGTGTCATTTAATCCTCCATCCTCGCTTTGTTGTCGCAGGTCGCCTCTGCTGATGTCTGTCTTTTTGCCATTAACAAAGACAATAAAATAGGCCTCCGTAGAGGCCCTGTCCTAAGGTTGCGAAAGCCATTATCGGCAATCGCTATCTGAAAGGCCCGAAGGGCCATGTCAGCTAATAACTAATCGTTTGCTTTTTCCCTGGCTTGTCGTTAATACAAGCCCAATGCGCCAACATTACGCTATCCAGGAGCGATATATCATGATCATCTAGCTGTGAGCGATACCCAAACCCACCGTGCGAGCCAATATTCCGTTTCTCACAATTCGTTGCAACAACTGATAAGCTTGGTTGACCTCTATGGCAAATCATCTGCTGGAATATCGCCTGCTCAAAAGCTGAATTGGCCATAATAATTTGATTTACAGTCGGCAAAACAGGTTTTTCTAACCCATACTCTTTCATCGTTTCGGCCAACAGGTTTTGTCCACTAGCGCCATCAATCACTACTTCCGCAACATCTACATGCTGCAAAAATCTAATGATCCAAAGCAAACCATTTCTAACAGATTGGCAATCAATAGATTCTACAAATACCAATCCACTTTTTGTTTTCACAGCGATACTCAAAGCCACATTCTCGCCGTCTTGGCCAAACTTAATGCCAATAAATAGTTTGCCCACAAGGGCTGGTAATCTACTGATCCTGAGAGCGTCCCAATCCCGTTCGCTTATTGCGGATTTTTGATTGTATCTAATCCAAAGTCCGAGTCGCTGGATGTTAAAATCAATCTTGTCACTACCTATCTCATCTGCTACGGAACGCTCAGTAAAAACTGTTCCTAAAGATGGATTGACACGATACCACAAGTCCCTATCATCGGGATCTGACTCCTCATCAACACCCCATTCCATCCACCCCCAATCTTTAGTATTTCCATCCAGGATATTCCGCCTATAGTCAGGAAAGACCGTTCCACTTGATAAAGGCGTCGGCGGAGTTCCCGTTAAGATAGTTTGGGGATTTCTACTACTAGTAACAGTGTACTTTAGAGCCGTCTCTTGGTCGGTAGTATATTCTTGGGCTTCGTCTAAGACAAGTAAGTCATAGCCTTCACCAAGGCCACCAGTTGTGCTGCGCGTCCGAAATTCAATATGCCCTCCGGTTTCCTCTAACCGAATATTCTCTCTTCCAACTGCCCGTAGTGACTGATATTCTATTTTAGCCTCATCAAGTACACGACAAAGCCTTTCCCATGCGACTTTACTTGTCGTTGTTCTATGTGCCGTGTGCAGAATGTACTCGCCATCTAGCAGCCCCCACAGCTCTCTTATTAGCAAAATTTCATTTTTGCCGTTACGTCTAGGCAAAGAAAATCCAAATTTTGTATGCGCCCACAAGTCATCATCTCTGGTTGCTAGGATGGCATCCGCTATGTTTTTTTGCCACGTCTGAGCCGTTCTTCCGGATTGTTCATACAGATCTACGGCTTCTTGGCCGAAAGTTTTCTTGTAATCCAGCACGACTTTACGAGTAGGATCTTGATTTCCGATTCGCTTTTCCGCCATGCTTTCACCTCAATTTCTATTTATCCATACATATACCTCAAAATAAAAACCGCCTCTAAGGGCGGCTAAGTGTTCACGCAGAAATTCTCTAAATCAAAATTATTTTCCTGCTAATTTTAACAATCTATCTACTTCCTCTAGTAGTTCGCTAGCAAATTTTTCTGACTCCATACCCGGCTCCATCTGCTCGCAGATATCAGGCAAATAGTCATTCATCTCTGCAGCCAAAAAAGCATTTTCCTTCTCGAAAGCATAATAATTGTCGCAAAGAGTGTCCTCCACCCAGATAGATAAATCGTTATCCTTAGCTCCAGCCTCAAGTTGTTCCTTAGTTTTTCGTAAGAAATCTTCAATAGTCATAATTATTCGTCCCCTAAATCCAACCAATCGCGACGCAGTTTTTCGCGCTTCACGCAGCTAACAAACGAGCCTGTCTCTGGATCTTGAATCAAATAAATATTCTTACCTGTATTGTACACTAATCTACCATCTTCTTGAATATATCGGGGTAATCCTTTGCATGCACTCACCACATCTTCATATGACAGCCCTGCACTTCTTGCCCTATCCATAACTCTGGCAACGGCATGGGAGTTAAATTCCAGGCCGGCATCATGCGCATTTCGGTAGAACTTAATGGCTTTGTTCTTAAAAGCGATGCTCCATTTTTTCTGCTCCAGTTCCGCTAGAGTTTCCTTATCATACGGGCTCTGCTTCCTCGTTTCTATTTGCTGATTTAACTTTTTGGCTTTTTCGATTCTACTACGCCGCCGCTTTTCTCTTTCCTTTTCAACTTCATCCCATTGCTTGTTGCGTAGCTTAGCCCTTGCCTCGATATCTTCTTTCGAACCAGAGCGCCTCTTGGTATGTACATTTTCTCGTTTGCCCTTTCCGGGATCATATTCAACTGTGCAGCGGCAAAAACGATGTCTCCGCCACACATCTAGTGGAACACCATCAGGGTAGCCGTAGATACCGACTAGATTGTCACACCATTCACAACAATCACCAGAACTTTTCCTTACAATCTTGGGTTGTAAGCCGGCATTATATTGAAAATTGGCATTTTCTCTAACCATGTCATCGACAATGGATTGAGTAAAATTTACAACAGGTTCACCTAGAAGCCATTTGACATTCTTAAACGGCTCACTAGAGATACGCTTTACAATGCCATCGATTCTTTCTTGATTAACCTCTGGTATTTGGGGTTTGATGCGAAGCCCCGCTTTCTCATTAAGGGTCTTCTGCACATCAGAAGCATATGCTGTAACAAGGTGGTGATTTGTTTTGAGCGTAGGGTCAATAATGCGCTCAGCGATGTTATAGTACATAATCCCATCAGGCAAATCCTCTGGCTTGATAGTTTCAGCAAAAACTCTGGCCAAAATCTCTCCTACTTCAATCGCCTGTTCATTAGCATCCGCATAAGTTGCCATGTGCTTTTCCAGTTTATCAAGTAGCAAGAACAGTTTTCGACTGTTGGCCATACCATTTGCAAATTCCCGTTCGATTTGTTTCAACAGTCCGGGTACTAGATCCTTAACCATAGAAGTCCTCAGACTCAAGCGCTATCCCATCACCTGCCTCAATACCTGTAAGATCTCTAACATTTTCATTATCAAAATACCCAGGAACCGCTTTATTTAGTTTAATCGCGCCGTCACCTACCAAGGCAATAGTCGACGCGTCAGGTTCAAATATTGGTTCCCACTTTGCTTTAATCTCGGAGAATTGCTCCCGCCGATAGGGAAACTCATCGCGGAGACAAGCTGAGACATATCCAACGTTAAGAAAGCCGCTCGCAAAGCACCGTTGTGCTTTCTTTGCCATGACCCGCAAGGTTTCATGACTTGCCTTGATAGCTTCTGAGCTCGACGGATTTTCTCGTACAAAACCAAGGTCATCTAGTGTTAATCCTGTTTCACCTGCAAAAAGACTTGCTGCCGTCCTAAGCTGTTCTGTGAAAGGACTCATACTTGATGTTGTAAATTGACCAAGTTGCGGTGAGTTACCGTCTTTATCTCGCGTAAACGATAAAAAGGCAGAAACCGTTGCTTTCCAGGAATCCATCCTTTCCGCGTCCTGGCTTAGCCCTGTTACATACTTCTGTGGGAAGCTATAAAACTCAGCTGTAACGTCAGCTCGCTCAATGGTTCTCTTTGCGTACTGCTGATAATACATGGCAGATCTGGATATCCTAGACCGCCCAAAAGGTCTACTAGCATCTGGTCTATGAATTACTGGTACCAGCAATGGATAGCCGACAGTATGAATCTGTCTATTCACAACTCTTCCGTTTTCGTAAATAATAGTTCTATCTGGCAAAAAATAAGCTTCTACATATGGATTGCCTAACTTGTCTCTTGCAAGAACTGCATACCCCTCCCACAATAGCCCAGTTATCGGATCAAGAATGCCGGTGGCATTAGTACCATCGATAATCTGTAAGCGCGGGATGTCTGAATTAGAGTTTCTTGAAACATAAATAAAGCAACAAGAAGTAATCAGAGCAGACAAAATGGACGAATCAAAAAAAATATCCGAGTTATTGACCCGGAATATCTCATTAATCTCAAAATTATCACCAGCAAATTCCCGAAATACTAATCTGTCTGCAAGCGAATTAACTGCCTTTGAGCACCAACCCATAACGGATTTATATTGTTCTCTAAGTTGTGCGGGAATTGTAATTCCTGGGCTACTAGGCTCGTACTTCTGGTCGTATTCCTTATATCTTAATCGGCCTCTTAATTCGTAATGACCGAGCTTTCTTTTTAGATAATCTACTCCGTAATAATCGGCCATAGAGCCCCCTTTCAATAATTCACGAGAAAAAGTGTACAGTACGGCGTGAAGGTCCGGTCTCCGCCGGGGAGGGGGTGGTATGCCCCCTATTGTCTACGCCTTACTGCGTCATTCTGCGGCCTTGTATGTAGTCCAGTCTCTCGACTGTGGTAAGTTACGATTTCCTACAGTTCGCTTCTCAGGTCTGTTTTGCTCCTGGAATATCTTGTCTGACTTTTGTCGGTTACAGATCCAGTGGGCTAGCTGGAGGTTATCAAGAGCACTTGGGTGGCCTCCCTTGTTAATGGGAATAATATGGTCAACTGTTGCTGACATTGGGTCCCCAGCGGGTAATGTCTTATCTACAGGCCTGCCACATATACCGCATGTTTCCTGCGTTTTTAGGATGACCCTCCGGTTCTTTTGGTACGCCTGTCTATGCGCGCCATATCTATCTTGTCTCAGTGTCATGATCCGGACTCCCTTTAGAAAGCAAAAGGCAGACCGCCTCGCGATCCGCCTTTTGCCTGTTCTGCCTGTTCCCGTTTCGCCCTTCTGCCTGAGAAGGAGTGATGAAACTTCTAGTTTGAATATATCATTCCAAATAAGTTATTGCTGGATAAATTAGGATAATTTTGGCTAAAATGAGCTAATTACGGCTATTAATCTTTTCCACAATTAAATCTATAGCCCGCGACTTATAGCTTTTGATCGTAGCTGGTGATAATTCCATCTGCGCTGAAACCTCCTCTATGGTCTTTTGGTTGATCATCACTTCCATAACGACCAAGCGATACGCAGGCGCAAGCTTAGATACACACAAGAGTAGCTTGTCTAAGATCCTTGTGCTCTCATCTAGGATCTCTAGGGTATCCTGGTAGTAGCGTTGCGCTGCTTCGCTTCGCGCCATCATAGCGAGTTCCTGCGCCGTAGGGTTAGGTGTCCCTGTCACCTTGTCCGCCTCAATAGGCTTGCCATCTGGGTACAGTAGGACGTCTGCATCTTCCCGCAGCTGAGCCCTCAGGAGGCTAATCGATGCTCTTGCAGCTTTATAGCCATACAGCAAGTTTGTCACATCCCTCTTAGAAAGTGGCTCGGAGTGCATTTTACGGACGCATTCATATGCTTTGAGCTTTTTCTCATAAGCAGCATCAGTCATTACAATCTTCCTAAACCTTTCTAACTCGGAAATCTAGCCACGGGTACAGTTTTTCAATCTCTTTCTTTTTCTTCTTGAATGTATCCGTTTCATATCCTTTTACGTCTTCGAGCCAGAATGTACCATCAAGCTCCACGACCAAGAAGTCTGCTATATATCTGTCTACGTGTAGCGGTATGGACACCTGCCGCATAAATCCGGAAATCTGTCCTGACTTGTATAATAACTTTAGCTCCTCATATCGTCTGGCCTCCGCTCGACTATCAAAGCGTATTCCGTCTACCGTGGTCTTGACGTTACCGTACTTGCTCCGTTGCTCTTTTTGGGCTGGTAGCTGTTCGCTAGCTGCTATTTTAGCTAAGGCTTGCTTCTTGTAAGCCTTTGGTAATTGATCAATATCTATAGCCATCTATCCTTGATCCTCATCTTTCAATAAGTCTAGCGACCTATCGAACTGCTCATAAAATTCAGCATCATATTCACGTTGGCTAAAGTTAGCCACATTAGAAGTTCCTTGTCGCTTCTCCTCGTATTTCTTTTTCTGCTCCCAGATCGCTTGTCTAGCTCTGAATTGGTCTGCTGTTGTACAACCTTCCGACAGACAAGAGCCTACTATCTTCGCTATGTACTTAATGTTTCGGGCGTTATTCTCAATGGCTTCATCAATAGCCAAAACAATCATTCCATCTTCTGCTCCCATTTTTCTTAGCTTTAATAAGATCTCCAACTCTCTATTGGTCATAACCGGGTTAATGTTATTCTGGTAATGCTGGATGCAATTCGTATTCTCAAGCAGCAGTTTGGGATCCTCTTCTTCTCTCTTCTGCTTTACTTTAATTTCCTTTACTTTACTTTCCTTTCCTTTACTTTGTGCACTTATGTCTACATTTAAGCCGATAATGTTTACACTCTCCGGAATTTGGTCAGCATTAACTAGGAGGTACTCACGTATGACGCTTACGTTTTTCCTCCTGGACGTTGATTCGAAATACTGCTTCTGTATTCCTCTTGAGGTTAGGATTTGGTACTTCCTCAGCTTCTCTTCGCTGAACAAACCTCTGTCAACCGCCCTATTAACTATGTCTGACACGAGTGTGCGATCCTCATTTATCGTTTTAGAGAACAACATACCAATGTCGTCATTCCATTCACAGTAGTAACCATCCTGCCCGTATATTCTCTGGTACAGTTTGACGACTACAGCAAACCCTTTCAGACCAAACTCTGCTTCGATCAAATCGAATTTATCGTCAAGTACGCAATCTAAGGGGAAGTAAAGCAAGCCTGCGCCGCTTGCTCTAGCCATTAATTAACCTCCTCCCTGTCCGATTTATATAGTACGTAAGGCATAGGCAGGTTTGTTGCCTGCCTATGCTGTTAGGCTAAGCTAAAATAACGGTGTTCTGTAGCACCTCTTCGTCCAGGGCTTGTTCGAACCAAGCTTTTACTCTCTTTCTCGCTTCAAGTTTCCATGCGCCTCCATCTGCAGGGAAAAGTCCGCATAAAATCGTTCCTTCGTCTTCTTTAAGCCGGAATACGAACTCCGACTCCACCTGATCAATCTCCGGGAAGCTCCTATAAGGAGCAAGTGTAACTGGATTGGGAATAAGCGCCGTCTGAAGTTTTGCGCCATGCTTGAGGTTGGCAGTTTGAGAGATACCATCGTCTGTATATTCTGCGATGCTACCCGTTTGTATTGAGGAGATAATGTTTAGCAGCAGTTCTTTGTCCCCAATATTGTCTGTCAATATATCATCCTCAGTCGCACCTACAAAGCAGCTTTGCAGCTGAATATTAAAACTTTCTCGGTCAACAAACCTATCGAATTTAATGTCAGGAAGACAAGCCGTTGCTGTCATTAAGTGCATGCGCTTCATATCGTCATCCACTTCAGATAAAAGTCTAACTCGACTAGGGGAATCGATAATGACAAGAAACATACTCACTAGGTCGTCATCCATCTCGCTGTTCATGTAATCTGCAACAGCACTCAGGGTAGAAACTTCTAAGCAACACGGGTAGTTGTAGTTAGGGAGCTTATGGAGCGCTTTATCGCTGTAGCTGTCGCCCATGTGATTGATAATATTCGGTCCTGCGCTCTGTTGGATAAACTCTAATGCTTCTTTTGTCAAGTCCATGTCTTTTACCTTGCCTTTCTCAAGTCAACAATATCTGAGCCGTCTTCGCGGCCAACGACTTCACCTTCTGAATTGACCAAATAGCCGTCAATGTTTTGTAGCTCCTCACTCTCTACGTCACGGAACGTGATCTGTCTCGCGTCAAGTGCGCCGTATTCACGTGCATAGCATTCGCCGGTAGCTAGATCCTGTCCGGCTGCAAATCGAGTGCTGATACTAATCTGCGGAGGTAATTTAAGGGCCACTGTACCGTCTACAGCAACGGCGTTCCTCTGCTCGTTCTGTGTGCATGTTAGCGTGACAACTAGTTTCCTAACTGGCTTGTACGGCACATTAGGGTCTTGCATATTCTCTAAGAGTTTCTGCCACTCTTCCGCTACTCTCTCGCCTAGATGCCCGTTCGCAATTTGTCCAATGTCAAACTTGTTTTGCTCTGTACTTTCCATACTTCCTCCTAAGTAAAGAACTTTTCTTCTAAATCGAAAGGTAATTGTGCTTCTTCAGGTAGTGCCTCAAAACCTTGAGTCCCTGTGTCAGAATCTTCAGCGTTTTCTTCTATTGGAGAATCTGTACCCGGAACATCAATGGCAAAGTCTAGATCTTGATCATCTAAGTATTCTGGCTGTCCGTCCTCTGTGATAGTTGCCATATCACTTATATAGGCCGACTGCATCTCGATACTTAGCGGACCATACTTGCTCAGGAGTTGGCGAAACATTGTCTTCATGGCCATTGCGTCGAAGTTTTTTGCCCAAAATGAATTACTTGTGCCATTTCTTAAGTCGTTTGAATAAGCAAAAGAATAAGTCTTAGCATGGGTTTGCATTTGTTCCTTGGTCCAATACAGATGTTGCTTGTAGCCATTTAAGAGTTCAAAGAAAGCAAAGTAACCGATTGTTTTAGCTTTTTCGCGTTCCGTTGGATCTAAGATAGGGCGTACATCAATTTCTTGGGTGAATGGGTTGTAGCCGAGCAGTTCTCCCTCTTTAACTGGCATAACATTAAGCCTTTGATACTGGCCTGACCGTATAGCTAATTGGATATATCCTTTATAGCCAAGCTGAAACTGCGCCACTTTGCGTTTATATTTGCGATCGTTAAATGGCACTAGGTAATATTGACCAAGTTGAGGGCTTGGACTAAGTTTAAGAGCCTCTCCCAAAAGTGCAGCACTCAAAATGCTAGAGTTATCACAATTAGCAAGGCCAGGATTGGTACCAACTGCTGTAACAATTGATGCTATAAACCTGTCTCCATTGTCTCCTCCTACTACTTCATTAACTTTCTTACGTACAGCCGGAAGAGCCATGAAAGTTGAAAAACTAGTTTCTTTTGCAGCTAATTTATTGTGAATTGCCATAGTTGTTTCTCCTTATATTTTCTCAAGTTTTAATCCATTGGTTTTTGCAAATTCGGATAGCTTCATTAATTGATCTTGTGTGCCGGTAGCCTTAAAGCTAAGCGTGTATGTTGTCTCAACTTTTGGATCTTTCTTATCCTCCGGCATATCTTCCCCAACACTAGTTACTACTTCTTTAATTTCAGCTTCTCTAGCTATATCCTGTTCTGCGCGTTTAATTGCCTGTGCTGCTTCAAATGCAGCTTTTTCTTCGGCCTGCTTTTGCAGTTTCTGTCCGGTCGACAAGGCTTCCGCCAGGTCTAATGTCTCGCCATTTACTCAAGCGAGAGTCTATGTCCTCTTGAATTTTTTTGTCACTAAGTGATAATTTTTCGTAGTCAGATCTAATAAAGACATCCCATAGAATGATCTGCTGTAAATTAAGAGCCTCGGCGCGTTCTTCAAAGTAAGCTTTAGATTTAGCAACCTTTGCATCAACTCTGGCTTGGTCATACTCTTTGACCTGACCATCAATTAGGTTGATAGGTTCATCTATTAAGCCTGTTAGCTCTTTGATTTTTGCTTCAAAGTCTTCGTACGGCGCAAGGCACATTTTTTTGACTTCTTTACGCTTGTCTTCAATCGCACCGCGAAACTTTCTAAGTGTAGCGAGATCTTTCTTTGCTACCTGCATGGTCTCCTCGGTATACTCCATGCCTTTGTAGATCTCAGCGGTATTTGCAATAGCTGCTTTCAAGTCATCAAAATTAAATTTGATAGGCTCCATCTCTAAGTCTTTAGGAGAGATAATCTCTAATGTTAGTGGTTGTTGCATATTTTTCTCCTCAGTTACGCGATTAATGGCGGTAATATCAATGCCGGCTCTTCTTTGCGCTGAATAAATTCCCAAAAAGCAATTTCAGCAGCAAGTAATACCCGCATATCTTCTTCAACTTGGGAACGTTCGATCCGATACTCTCTTGTCACGATTTTGAGTTCTTCGGGATATTGGTATTTAAGTTGTGCCCTCAAGACTACAAATTCATAGCCAGTTACTAAGAGATAGTGCAGGCACTGTAAGTAATAGTTATCAGGTATCCGGTTATTCCAATTTTCCTTCTGCATAGATTGCAGAATGGTTGTTGTCTTAATCTCTAAGATTCCTTTGCGGCCCGATTCATCAGTCAGCTCTCCATCTAAGCTTGCGTGTAAGTATGGTAGGGCCTTGTTAATTAGCTGCTCATTGTCACGGTAATAAACTCTTAGTTCAGGGTGATCTAGTTTGAATAGGCGGCGGAGGCTTCCTTCAGCCTGGTGTCCGTATTTGACCGCTGGCTTCTCGGAGATGTCTTCTTGCTCCACTAGGCCAGTCTTCTCTCGCCACAGGTCGACATTAGTCTTCCATGGATTACGCCCTAAAATGCAGGCAGCATCTGAGCCGCCTATGCCCTGTGTACGCATAGCTAGCCAGCTCTCGTGATCCTTGCATCTCTTGCGCTTAAAGCAATCAGCCATAAATTCAACCTCTCGTAGGTGCATAAGTAACAGCAACGCAGCTTGCTGCATCAATATAGCGGGCACCTAAGTTATCTAGGTACGCTATGAGTTGCTTACGCTCGTGTTTGTATCGTGGAGAGTTGTCGATAATTAATACTTGGTCATGCTCAATTGCATAGATAATTTGCGATGCCTGGTCTTGGTCAGGAGATAGATAAGTAATCATATCTCGCTCATCAGTACTTAGTCGTCTGACTTGATAGACTTGTGGCGTATAAGTACGCTTGTACTCTGCTATCGCCTTATGACGCTTAGACCAATCAATTTGTGTAGGATATATGGGTACAGCATTAATTGTCATAAGATACGCTCCTAGCTAGTAAGCCCAGGCCACTGAGGCAAGCTACACAGATAATTGATCCGTGTATAAAAGAGATGGTGTTACGCTCAATACCTCCGGCAATGCCAATTAGTAAGAGAAATAAGGCATAGCCAGTACAATCTTTAATTAGGTTTGTGATAGAATGAGATGTACTTGAGGGTTTGTGACTGTAATTACTCGCCCCCGTTATCTTGTTAGAAACCTGCTTACTATGCGGGTTTCTTTCTTTTTGTAAGTAATGTTGTTTCATAGTACGTAGTCCTCGTAAATATCTTCAGGAAAAATTACCGGTAGAAAATCTGTTGTCAGGTCCAAGAACTCTAAGATTGCGTACATTTCTTTTCGGGTCCATTCAACCTTGCCCGTCATGCGCCGACTAATGGCTCCTGGATCCATGTTGATTGGCTTACCCAGATCCTTAGTGTCACAATTACGCATTTGTGCATACATTCTTAATGCCTTGAAGCTCTTGGGCTTAGTTGTAGTCATAGTATTCTTCCTGTGTCCTGATCATGAGATTATTGATTTCATCTTCTAGCATCTCAATTTCTGCTTCTCGGAAGGGAAATTGCCAAAAACCAGAAGTCGCAGCTTCGTGCGACATTCGTTCTAGAGCCTTTGTGAGTTCAGCCATGGTGGGCATCTCTACTATCTTTATCCCTTTCTCATTGCTGGCAATCCAGCCGCGCCCTACGTGCTCAGTGATGATAATTTTCATTTACAATTCTCCTTTCTCCCCTAGCTGGCTAGGCTGTTCGTTTTATCGAACCTTCTGTTTAAAAAAATAGCGTTTGACATCCTTAAAGCCAAGAGCATTTGCAATAGCTTGCATTTCACTAATTTTGAATTCTGTTCGGCAATTAAACTTGTCAGAGAGTGTAGCTACAGGAATGTCAGTAGCTTCTGCCAGATTTCTCATGCTTACGCCTTGTGCATCCATAAGACTTCTAATCTCAGAAAAGTCATAATTTATTGGCACTTTAGCCACCTCCTTTCGTTCGATTTATCGAACTAATCGCATCATAAATCAATTTCCCCTCATTGTCAACCGGTTTTTCGAACATTTTTCAAGATACAGTCTTGATTTTTCGAACACTATTAGTTACAATTTCTTTACAACGATAGGGAGGAGACAGACATGTTTGAAAAAGACTCTTACTTGTTAGCTTTTGGTCAACGTCTAAAGACTGCACGAGAAGCTCAGGGTTTGTCTCAGCAAGATTTAGCAGAAAAAGTTGGGACTAGCAAAAGCATGATATCAGCGTATGAAAATGGGCAATCAGATCCGCGACAATCTGTGATTCCTGTGCTTGCGAAATCATTAAGGGTTTCCATTGAGTGGCTCATTACTGGCGAGTCAAATCACACTAATAATTACCGTGCAGAAATCTCCCTGCAAATCTATCAGACAGTTAACCTTATGGGCGAAATGAATAGCGACGGCCAGGATAAAGTGCTAGACCAAGCAAAGTTGCTAAAACAATCAGGACTATACGACGCAGAAAAGGTTATTGAATTCAACGAAGAACAATTTGTTTCTTTATACACAATTGGCTCTGCCGCCGCTGGAAGCGGTTTTACCTACGGAGATGAGATAAACAACTATAGAGTCATAATGACCACTGAGATACCGAAGCATGACTTTACTATAGATGTCGTAGGCGATTCAATGTTCCCAACCATCTACGATGGCGATGTTGCTTTTGTAAAGCAGACCGTGGACCACATAGACAAAAGAATTTACGTACTTGATATTGATGGCGAGACAGTCATTAAAAGAGTAGTTTTTGGCGATAACGAAATTACTCTCATATCTGATAATCCTGATTGGGATGATCGCATAGTGACTGGTCAAGAGCTAGCATCGACCAGATTATTAGGGGAAGTAATTGGATGGGAAACACCAGTTCAGTAATGCACCTTAATCATCACAAAGAGAACAAGATGAGGAACTAGCTATCTTAGACTTGAAAGAGAGGATCCAAATGTTAAAAGGACTTTTAATCATTTTCCTTATCGCCATCATTGGCGCAATTTTGGCGCAATACTGGTTGTTCGTCATCCTTATGGGCCTCGTGATCTATGCTATTTATCGTGTGGTAAAGAAAAGCAAGGAATTAGATAAGGTAAATTGCTATAATGACGCGCCAACCTCAGTTGGTGAATTATCAAATGGCAAAAACAACAGCGACATTTTCAAATTGTGCTTGGGCAATAGATTATCCACATGGGAAAATGATTACGTAGTTATTGACACCGAGACTACCGGTCTCTCCCCTGGTAAAGATAGAGTTATAGAAATTGCCGCTGTAAAAGTTATTAATGGCAAAATTGCGGACTCATACACAACACTTGTTAATCCCAGGGTAAAAATTAGGCCAGAAATAACAAGTCTAACAGGTATCACGAACGGTATGCTTACAGCTGCCCCTGTAATAGAAAACGTTATCGGCACAATAAATGAGTTTATCGGCGATAATACATTGATTGGCCACAATGTTGTGTTTGACCTAAAGTTCTTGGCTTCAGAATTTTCACGCTGTGGCCTTCCAGTTAGTCCTAGAGATTACATAGATACACTGCCTCTCGCTAGACGTGAATTCCCAAATCTACAAAACCATAAACTGGCTACCCTAATCTCTGAACTACGGCTAGCGGATAAGCAAGACCATAGAGCATTATCTGATGCTAATTGTACGCATCGGTTATATCAGATCATGCGTAATAGAAACGCCCCAGAATTCGTTGATTTACCTAATGAAATTAAACCATTTCTGGGTATCACCCAAGCGCACGTTGTGAAAGAAAACGAGAAAAAGGTACTGTACAACATTGCCCCTCAATATCGTCCCACTGTTATAAATATGGTTTTTGCTCTAAATCCAATTTTGGAACGCTCTGCTATTTTAGTTCCCACATTTGATTCGAATTTTATAAAAGCTGATGATGTTGTTTTTGAATCCTTCACTGAAAGTTATGTCTGGAATCTTGATTATGGATATGAGATTGAAGAGGTTCAGCCGGCTTCGCAAATTGAAGAACATGTTTTTACTCCACTTGGGAATATAAAGAAACACCCATTTGTTATTAATTTCTACACAAAAAAGAAGCGTCATTATGATAGTGATAATTTATGCCAAGTAGACGAAGTGTGCGGGAAACTTTTTATTGACAAAGATGGTCTTGTGTCACGCATAGAAATATCCCATTGGAAGAATAAAGCGCATCATAAAATCTACTGCACTCAAGATAGAGCAGGAGACCTGTCAATTTTTAAGATAGAGTCGACCGATAAGAATGGCATGCGATTTGTTAAGTACAAACGGGACTAAAAAATGGAATGTAAATTTTTCTGCTATATCATGATGGTATTTGTCTGATAAAAGCAGCGCTCAAGGATGGTTGGAAAGTCAAGAGTATTAAGGGCAGTCACTACAAACTCGAGAGAAATGGAAGAATAACTGTAATCCCCATGCACAATAAAGACATACCAATCGGAATGCTAAACCAGATAAAGAAACAGTTGGGGCTGAAATAAGCCCCAACATTTGAAGAAAGGACACAGTATGCGCTTTGTATATCCAGCAGTATTTAAGTATGAGGATGACTCATTTTGGGTAAGTTTCCCGGATTTAGACGGATGCTTTTCTTACGGAGAAACGGCCGAGCAAGCCTTACTCAACGCACAAGAGGCTTTGGCCTTGTATCTTGAGCCTGACACAGATAACCCTAGTTTTCCCATACCGTCTAAAATTACCGATATTGAAAATGTGTCTGCACCTGGTTTTGTCTCCTTAGTAGCTACAGATGTCAAAGTAGATATGGGTAAATCAGTCCGCAAGAATCTGACGATTCCAGCCTGGCTAAATAATAAGGCTGAGGCTGCTAATATTAATTTTTCTCAAACACTGCAGGAAGCCTTGAAGCAAAAACTGCTATTACAGTAAGGAAGCTTAGCATTTTGTTGGCGTCAACAAAATGGTTGCTCTGCCAGAAAGAGGTTAGAGAAAAAATAAAAACTAGCCGCCTCCCACACCCTCGCAAAGTCACGGAGACGGCCATACCACAAAGCCCGGAGGCTTTTGCTTGCCTACATAATAGCATAGCCTCAAATTAAAGGAGGTATTCATATGACAAAAAGCGTTATTGGTGAACCTAGATGGAATGAGAAGCGCAAGCACTGGCGTGTATCAGTCCAACGAGAAGGCAAACGCAAAGATTTTTACTCATCTAATCCCAGCCGGCGAGCTGGGCCCGCAGAATGCAAAAGAAAAGCCCAGGCATGGATAGAGAGCCTTGAGGCTCCATCAGATATTTACTTTTCTGATGCTTGGGAAGAGTATTTAGATTATTACGGTCAAAAATACAAAATTACCTCCCTCAAAGAAATTGAAGCAAGAGGTAAGGCGCATCTGCTTCCAGCATTTACGCACAAAAAATTGGCAGCAATTACTAAATCCGACTGGCAAAATGTGATCTTTACTGCTTATGAGAATGGAGCAAGAAGTAAAGCTACATTAAAAGGAACCGCTACAACAATTCGTACCTTCTGTAAATGGGCTAGCACCAAAGGTTATATTGCAGACAGTGATGTGCCGATATATTTTGCATACCCAACAGAAAAACTATCCAAGGAAAAGAAAATTCTCCAACCTGAAGAATTTGCTATGCTTTTTGCTCCTGAAGAAGATGATAGCAATTGGTACATCAATGCTTTTCGATTCTTTCCTGTATCTGGTGTAAGACGGGGTGAACTATGTGCCTTGCAGCGGAAACGTGACTTTGATGGTGAAAAAATCACAATTAGGGAATCCATCTCACATCAGGGATACATAACAAATGGAAAGACCCCTGATTCTAACCGAACGCTATATTTAGGTTATCTAGCGAAAGAATGCATTCACATGCTTGAATTTCAGCTAATGGCAGCTGGTATACGTGATCGAAAATATTTGTTTTGTGACCAGCATGGACAGCGCATTAGTCCAAGAGTGCTAAGGAATGAGTGGCAAAAGTGGCGCGAAGCGCATGGCATAGATATCACATTACACGAGCTGAGACACACATACATATCGTACTCACGTCTAAAGACTGATATATCTCTCGATGACTTAAAGCGTTTATATGGTCACTCCAAGGGAATGGATACAGACAAAGTATATGTACATGAAATAAATGCGTCACCAGAAGAATTAATTGAGCGTAGAGAAAAAGACCGAAAGAACGCGCAAACAATTGACACTACAATAAAGAAACTAATTGAAGATACGGCAAACAACAGTGCGGGATAAAGTGTGGGATAGGAGCTTCCTAAGCCTGCAAAATAAGCGTTTTACATTAATCCCCCCTTCTCCGCCAAAGCCCTGGAGCGACTACGTTTCAGGGCTTTTGTTT
>JAUNLW010000014.1 GCA_030532065.1 Eubacteriales bacterium
CTCCTCAAGGCTTTGCGGGCGACCGCATACCTTTATACTGTCAAAGACGGGATAATACTATACTTTACCCTTACTTGAACGCAGAAGATCACCTGCTCTATGCTGCGCAGTGTTATGGCTTACCACAAAGCAGAGTGGACGAAGTTATCGATTATATTGGCATCGGGGACTTTATCCACAAAAGGACTGTGGCCTGTTCACTAGGTATGAAACAGCTGATTCTGCTTGCCCTGGCCATTCTGAATAAACCTGCAGTTCTGGTTATGGACGAACCGCTCAATGGCCTTGACCCGGGTAATGTCATTCGCTTTAGACAGATGATGTTGGATCTGGTAGCTGGAGGGACGACTATTTTATTGTCGTCCCACAGCTTGGCGGAAATTGATGCGGTGACTAAGCATATTTTTTCCCTAAAAAACCATACAATTCAGGAAGAATTTCTCCTTCCAAAGGGGGGCAACCATGACCAACAAAGGGCCGAAGATCGCTATCGCGAAATTTATTCCCCGACTTTTGACCAAAAGTCTTAGCCCTGGATTACATCAACGATTGAATAAAAATGTTTTTTTATTGCTGGGCTTACTAAGTATCTTTATGCTAAGCTCTTGCCTGGCGCCTAACCCGGATATGTCAAATCTCCTGGTAGAGGAAAGCGTTAGGATGGCGGTAGAATTTCCGCCGGAAGAGGGAACGAATCAAGAGGCCGTTTTCAAGATTTTGCTAGAGAAATGGAACTCAAGGCGGACAGTTTTCTTTCATGGTCCTGGTTTTCTCAACAGAAAGACGCTCTTAATCGCTGGAGCGACCAGCAAGAACAACCGGTCCTTTATCACGACCTTAATCCAATATGGATTAGTGATGGTCCAGTCCTTCCGAGAGGCTCAAGCTCCTTACTAGCTCTGAACAAAGATGGGAAAGCTAATTTGATTTGGGATACGAGTGTATTCCAGGCTTACACTGAAGCGATGACTGCTTTGAAACCTTCAGCTTTGATCTATGCTTTGATCTATAAAGGTAATTTAGAGAATAGTGAGAAGCACAACGAGTATCCTTCCTGCCCCCTGATATTGTGCGAAGAATTTGATTTACAAAAGAAAGCCGACGGAAGTTACTGTCATTTGGATTCGGGAGAAGTTGGTTATTTTTATCCTTTAGGTAAAGAGAAACGTTTATCAAATTGGGCGAACTCTATTGAAAACTTGATTCCTCTTTCCAGCAAACATAAGCCAGAAGCGATGGACTTTGCTCGTAGACTTTACCAGGATCCGGACTTGGCCCTGATCATAGCGGCAGATCAGGACGCTGTGTCTCTTAATGTTAAAGAATGGTATCAACTGCAGATAACTCAAGGAAGGCTTTTTAACCAGTATCTTTTACCGGCAGGTCAGGAATTTTTAGCTAGTTATGATATGGAAAAAAACGAACTAGGAGGAGACGAGGACCTTTGGCTTGGTTTTTATTCTCCTGGTTTTGATCACGCTCCTGAAACAGATGCCATTCTAGACTTCCTTATGAGTGAAGAAGGTTGGACCTTGTATTGGCAGATCTTATACCCTCAAGCGGGCAGTAAAGAGGCCAAAGACAAAATGGAAGATAAACTTAAAGAATTGGGCCTTGAGAAAATTATCCTTGTCCTGGAGCAGGATGCGAAAGAATTCTTAGAGCAAAACTAGAAAAGGAGCCTAAACCATGAAACACATATCCTTTGAACTAAAAAAACTTAGGAAAAATGGCATGCTCCTTTTGGTATGTTTCTTAGCACTGACTATGGGACTTGTGAATCAAATCTATGCCAAATCGGATTTATCGCTAGATATCACCTACACATCTTCTCTTGACCAAGCAAGCCGGGATGTGAGAGATGTCATCATCAGAGATTACACACCAGATCCGTTCCGGGTTCAAAGCAGCGGCAAAAAACCTCAAGCTAATTATGCCGAGAAAGTAATCTTAAGCTATCAAAAGGGTGATACTTTTGAGGCAGGCTATAGTTTTGTTTTACCGCCCAGCCGAGAGCTTTTTGCCAGGGCCATTATCCTTATTGATGCAGAAGACTATACCTGGACTGCTGACCAAGAAAACAATATTCGTTTTGGACTTGTTCTGGCGGATTTCCTGGATAAACATGAGACAGAGGAAGAAAGTTTAGACTATCCTACGGCGCTATATTTCTTGAAGAGAGGTTCGCCCTTTATTTTTGGTATGATTCCTCTGGTATTCTTTTTAATCCTTAGTCATCATTTTAACAGTGAGGATGAGGAGAAGGGTAGCTTGGTCTATAATACTTGCCTACCAAAAACAAAAAGCACGGGTCTAAAATCGAGATTTATAGCCCTGCTATTGCTGGCTCTTGTGTATATTTTTGAGGTGACTTTGGTATCTTTATTAGCAAGCTGCTTAAGCGGTCTGCCTTTAGGCTACTTCAGCTTACCCAATCAAGTCATGGGCTTACCAGGTTATCATCTTTCCACTATTTCTCTCTTAGTCTTGATTCTCTTGGATTATTTCTTACGTATTGTAGTCATAATCAGCTTAGGGCAATGGCTGGCCGTCCGAGTTTCATCGCGTATTGCTACGAATATTCTTGCTTCTCTCTTGGTCCTTTTTTGCTACTACATAACGTCTCAAATAAGTGCTCTCCAAAGCCAATTTAACCCTCTTTATTTCAGCTACCAAAGTAGGTTTTTAGGTAGTTATGGCATGGATTTGGGAGAAAGCATGGTGGTAACAGGTCATAGCTCGACTCCCCCCAGATCGGCACTGTTTTATTTTCTACCACTCTTACTCATAGGTTTATTCTTTCTTGGCTTAAGCCTTTTACCTCGTAAGAAAAAATCCTGGAAGCTTAAACAAGAAGATTATACTTTGACTCCTCGGACCAGAAGACTGGCTCAGTCCCAATTATACGGTGTCTATTTTGAGTGGAGAAAAATGGATAGACTTTTACACTTCCGTCAGGGTCTTGTGGCCCTGGTTATGCTTGGCCTTTTTATGAGTGGCATGTTGCTATTTCGTGACCTATTTACACTTGACGACCAACTCTGGCCCAAACAGCTTGATTACTATAAAAGTGAAAACGCTAATTTAGAAGCCGAACTCGAAGAAATAGAGGAAAAACTTGATCAGGTTAGCAGTAGTAAACAGACTCGAGATGAGCTTAGAGATCAGAAGAGCTTCCTGGAGATGTTAATTGAATCTAATAATTCGGATGAGGCTCAGATTGAGGATAGGATACAAGCTTTCGGGGAAGGCGATTCAGCAAGTTACTATCAGTTTGATTTTACTGATCAGCTGTTCTCATTCGGAAAACTAGAGGGTGTCAGCGCTTCAGGAGAAAGCCGCTATGTCCAGGGTGATTTCCCCTCTAATTTTGGTTATCAGGTAAGCCGAGAACGGACTCAGCTTCTGATTGATCGAGATATACCTCCACTCCTGCGGAGCGAAGCGATTCCTACTATATATGACGAGATGAAAGATCCTCTCTTACAGCGAATAATTGACTTAGACAGCCAAATCGCAGACCATTCTGTTTTAGGTCTCATTCATCGCCTTTTCCACTATTACCGACTGGATATCATCCTTCTTGTGTTTTTCTTGGCGACTTGCGGATCTAGTTATGCAATTGAGAGGGAAAAATCTGCCAGCTTGTGTTGGCTTTATACCTTGCCCCAGCACCGCTACCGCATTGCCTGGCAAAAATACCTGGCCTCCTTTGTCCGTGCTGTACAGTACCTGCTTGCATTCTGCCTGCCAGTTTTAGCCGTCGGGCTAGTGAGTGGAGGCTTTGGCCGGGTAGATTTCCCGGTTATGCGTTATCTTGAGTTGGCTGAGGATGCCCAATTTGGCGGCAATTTTGCCGGCACATATGAATTTATTAACTTGGCTTCCATAATTGGCCAAATTTTTCTCCTGCTTCTGTGCGCGATGGCCTTCATCTTAGCCTTTAGCCTCTTTGTCTCAACTTTCTTCTCTGGTGTTATGACCTCTCTTGGCGTGACTATATTAATACTAATCATTGCCTATCTTAGTAACCTGGCCCTGGGCCAACATCCCATAGCTGCCAATTTACCCTTTATTGCTTTAAACATAGAGCCTCTCGTCAGTGGGGAAAGCCTGGTGAAATACGCTAACCTTGACTTAACCGTTAGTCACGGCGTACTTTCATTGTTGGACTGGACCATCATTTTTCTCGCTCTTACTATGTTCAGTCTGCAACACAATGTTGATGCAGTAAAGCAAGATGCTTAACAAAAGGATAATAAAAAGTTTATGAAACGCGTTATAGTTATCGGAAGTCCTGGTGCTGGCAAAAGCCTGCTTATAGCATTTTATTAGCTATCTGCTCCAGCTTGGCGGCGTCTTCGGTACTACCAATGAGTACCAGGGTGTCGCCTTTTTCTATGGTGTAATCGGCCATGGGGGCAATAATGGTGCTGCCATCGCGGTGATAGGCGATAACATTCATCTTGTATTTGTAGTGGAAATTTAACTCGGCCAGGTTCTTACCCCACCAGGGTTTTATGGACTTCAGCTCAAAGATAGTGTACTCATCAGAAAAGCTGATATAGTCCGTGATGCTGGATCCAGCAATACTTAGAGCCAAACGTTCGCCCATTTCCAGTTCGGGAAAGACAACCTGATCTGCTCCTAATTTTTTGAGGATATTAGCTTGAGTGAAGGAGGAGGCTTTGGCGATAATACGGGGGATTTCGTGTTCTTTGGCGGCGAGAGTACCCATTATGGAGGCTTCCAGATCTGAGCCGATAGCCACTACTGCCACGTCAAAGTTATTAATACCCAGTTCTGCCACGGCTTTTTCATCATTGAGATCGCACTGGACTGCGCTGGTAACGAGATTGGCTAAGTCTTGAATCCGCTCATAGTCCTTATCCACGAGCATGACTTCCAAGCCTTCTTTAAAGAGTTTTTGCGCTAAGGCGGAGCCGAAACGGCCCGCGCCAAAAACTATTACATTGGTATTGGTATGCATATTGCTCCTTCCTGCTTAACCTACAGTGATATTGGCTTCGGGCAAGCGGATTTTGGAACGCTTGTTGCGGTTAGCCATAGCAAAACCCAAGGTTAATGGACCCACACGTCCAGCAAACATCGTGCCGATGAGGATAATTTTACCAACTGCTGAGAGGTGGGAAGTAACATCCATGGACAAGCCTACGGTTCCGTAGGCAGAAACTGTTTCGAATAAGAGTTCTATGAATTTATCATTCTCTGTTAAGGTGAGAATGAAAACTACAAAAACTATTAAGAAAATGCCGACCACAATTAAAGCCAGAGCACGACGGATAGTCTTGGATCCCAGATGTTTATTAAAGAGAGTGGGCTCGTCCTGCCCTTTAATGGTCGCCATGGTGGTCACTAAGAGCACGCCCAGAGTTGTAGTCTTAAGGCCACCAGCGGTGGAGCCCGGAGATCCACCAATAAACATAAGGAAGATTAAGAGGAAAGCCGTCTCCTCGTGCAGATTGCGTGTGGGTAGTGAATAAAATCCTGCCGTTCTACTGATAATAGACTGGAAAAACGAAGCCTGAATTTTTTGCGGCACGCTCACTCCCAACAAGGTACCAGGGTTGTTGTATTCCAAGATGAAAAAGATTACGGCGCCAAAAAGAATCAGTCCGCCCGACATGATCAATACTAACTTACTGTGTGTAGAAAGTAGTCTGAATTTACGTTTCCTCAGGATTTCCTGAGTGACCAGGAAGCCTAAACCGCCGATCACGACGAGCCCCATGATTGTCCAGTTAATGACTGGATCGTCACGCCAGGGATAGATAGAATCGCCAAGAATATCAAAACCAGCGTTACAGAAGGCGGACACAGCATGAAATACTGCTTCCCAAGCTCCTTGCAGCCAGCCGTGGGCGGGGATAAAGCGACTAGCCAGAAGTAGAGCGCCAACACCTTCAACAATAAACGTGAATTTTACTATGTATTTTAACAGACGGATAATACCGGACAGACTAGATAAATTCAGCTGTTCCTTTAAAATCTGGCGGCTTTTAAGGCCAATTTTTTTCCCCATAACGAGTGGAAACAGGGTGGTGAGAGTCATGATTCCTAAACCACCAGCCTGGATCAAGCAAAGAATTATGATTTGTCCTGCCAGGTTAAAGGTCTTAACGGTATTGACTACAGTTAGGCCGGTAACACAAGAGGCCGATCCCGCAGTAAAAAACGCATTGAGCAGGCCTATGGACTGACCATTTTTGCTTACCCAAGGCATAGAAAGCAATATACCGCCCAAGGTAATGAGACTGGCAAAGCCAATCAATAAAACCAAAGGTGGATTCAGCTGCAGAGAGTTGAAAAAATCACTTAAACTAACTGGCTTAAGTTTAGTAAGTTTAGAATGTGCAGTATTCGACTTACGCATAAGCCTCCTTCTTAAGTTTAGAATGTGCTGTAATAAACCTACGCATAAGCCTCCTTCAACCTTCCAAAGCTCCAGAGTAAGCTGATTATAAAAGCGCGGGATGCTAAAATACAAGCTTGGTACAATGATATCCATAATATCGTTAGCAAGAATTGGAGGCTATGAGGTGATAAAAACGGAGACCGTATATCGTTAGCAAGAATTGGAGACTATTAAGTGACAAAAACGGAGATCGTAACATCTAATAGAGAGCAGTTGTCTCTCGCGTTGGCAATCATTGAGTATGATCAAGTCAGTTGAAGATTTTGGCAAATACATAGAGAAGACACTAGTGCGTTCGCCCGACAAAGCCAGAGAGAGGCTGGTTTTGGCTTATAAATTATTTGGCCTAAAACTCAAGTATTTCCCTGACAAAAGACTGCCCCTGGCCAAACAAAAAGCTGCCGTTTATTTGAATAAGACAATTGTAGATGCCTTTGAGAATCCGGAAAATCTGGCTTTGGTTAATATTTTTATGCCCTGCGAGATTTTGGAGGCAATGGAGATCGTCCCCATGTGTGTCGAGCTTTTGTCGAGTTTTATCACCGGAACTTGGTGCGAAGCCCCCTTTGTGGAAGCGGCTAAACAGCAAGGTATCTCCAATAGTTACTGCTCCTATCACAAGGTTTTTCTGGGCACAGCATATAGTCAGTTGATGCGACCACCAGAGGCAATTATCAATACCTCTTTCGTCTGTGACGCGAATAATATCACATTCAGGGAGCTGGCCTCCACTTTGGATGTCCCTCATTTTTATATTGACGTCCCTACTGACCAATCAGAGGAGAGCATCCAATACGTGGCTGGCCAGCTTAAAGAATCCGCCTCTTTTCTAGAAGAAGTTACAGGTAAAACCTTGGATGAAAATAAGCTAAAAGCCACAGTGGCTAGATCAAAAGATACCATTGCTTTGTTCCAGCAGGTCTTAGAGCATAAGAGAAACTGCTATCTTCCCAGTGATGTTACCAGCGAGCTATATGAGATTTACTTAACCCATAACGGGCTGGGAACCAACATGAGCTACGATTATGCCAAAACTTTTCTACATGATTTCGAGGGCGCTAAACCCTTTAAAGGTATAAAAATTCTCTGGTTGCATACTATCCCTCACTGGCAAGGGCCGCTTCTGGACTTATTTAACTTTAACGAAGACTGTCAAATAATTGCCAGCGACATGAATTTTGAAAATTTTGTCGAAATGGATCCGGAAAAACCATATGAAAGTATGGCCAGGCGCTTGGTGTATAGCCATTGGGCAAGCGGAAAAGCCCGCGTTGATCAGGCGGTAAGCATGGGCAAAAAGCTGAATGTCGATGGAGTAGTTTGCTTTTGCCAATGGGGCTGTAAACAAACCATGGGGCTTTCAGGCTTATTCAAAGAAGCCTTTGAGGCTGAAGGCATACCCCTTCTGGTGTTGGACGGTGATGGAGTCGACAAGATGAACTCATCCGATGGACAAGTTTCCACTCGCCTCAACGCATTTATTGAGATAGTTAAAAGCAGGAAACATGGAGAATAACGTGGAAAATAGTTATTGCTCTATGGCGAGCCTAGACCTGTCTTACCACATTTGTCGAGATGATTTAGGATAATAATTATGGAAAATACACTTTATTACGTTTGCAAATACACACCAGTGGAGCTGTTAGAGTCCTATGGTTATAGATTAGAAAGATTGGACCCAGACTTAGACACGATGGAGTGCGGTGAATCCCTGGCTCATCCCAATTTTTGTGGGTATGGAAAGTCCGTACTGCAAATGGTCGAAAAAGGGCAAATTGACCGACTTTTTCTGGTAAATTGTTGCGACGTTTGTAGACGGATTTACGACATTTTGTCGGTCAACAATTTGCCAGTCAACATTTTGTCGGACAACAATTTGTCGGACGACGTTTTGTCGGTCAAAAAGAAGCTGGACTTTTTATACCTCATGGATTTACCGCATAAAAATGGCCTCTTAGAACAAAAGCAGCTGCAAAAAGAGTTATTAAAGCTAAATAAGTTTTTGCAGGAAAAAACCTCGGGAGATTTTGATCAGGGAAAAGCCAGAGATCTCTGGCGTGAAGGCATTAGCAAAGTTAGAGAAGGGAGACCCACAGGCGACTACGTCGTGCTGACAGGCGCCCACGGCAACGCCAGCCTAAAAGATCAAATAGAAAGAGTCACAGATCTCCTGGTATGGGACGATACCTGTAATGGCAACCGAGAATTGAGAAGTGGAAACGGCGGAGATTTTTTCGCCGACTATAGCGATGCCCTGCTCTCTCAAAAAAGCCCCTGTATGCGCATGCAATTTAAAAGACAAGAAGAGCCCAAAGGTGTCGGGACAATCTGCCACACCATTAAATTTTGCGACTATTACTCTCTGCAATATCGCGACTTAAACTCTCGGCAAGATCCGGTCCTGAAAATCGAAACAGACTGTACCAGCCAAAGCCAAGGCCAAATCGAAACCCGCTTAGAAGCCTTTGCCGAATTGATTAATCCCCAAATACTGCGAAAAGCGAGTGTCGCGAAATTTGTTGCAGGTATAGACCACGGCCCTTCCTGTACTAACACCATGTCTTTAGCTAAAAGCGAGAGCCGTGAAATAAGCTATGGCGCTGGTATCGACCCAGGATCCTCCAGCACGAATGCAGTGGCTTTAGCTAAAAGCGAGAGCCGTGAAATAGGATATGTCGCTGGCATCGACTCAGGATCCTCCAGCACTAATGCAGTGATTTTAGATAAAAACAAAAATATCGTAGCCTACTCAGTTTTAGCTACCGGAGCCGGCGTGGAAAGAAGTGGCCAGCGGGCGTTCGAAGCCTGTTTAAAAAGCGCTGGCTTAAGAAAAAAAGACATTAATAAAATTATTAGCACAGGCTACGGCCGAAATAACTTGCAACTCTCAGATTCTTCCATCACAGAGATTAGTTGCCACGCCAAAGGAGCCCGATTCCTTTATCCTCAAGCCAGAACCGTAATAGATATTGGTGGCCAGGATTCTAAGGTTATTATCCTCGATGCCGAAGGCAATGTTGTCAATTTTGTAATGAATGATAAATGCGCCGCGGGTACCGGCAGGTTCTTGGAAAACATGTCCAAAGCCTTGGAACTGTCACTTGAAGAAATGAGTGCCTTAGGTCTTGAATGGAAAAAGCCCGTAACTATCTCCAGTACCTGTACCGTCTTCGCCGAGTCTGAAGTAGTCTCATTAATTGCAAACAACACCGAACTTCCGGACATAATTAACGGACTCAACCAGTCAGTAGCCTCTAAAACTGGCTCACTGGTAAGAGCAGCAAATGGCCGACCGCCCTACATTATGACCGGCGGTGTTTCTAAAAATATCGGTGTCGTAAAAGCCCTGGAAAAAGAGCTCGGAGAGAAGATCTTCGTCCCTGAAGAAGCACAAATCTGCGGTGCGCTGGGGGCAGCGTTGTTTGCGCTGTAGTAGCGCTTTGGAAATAGGTCCAAGGCTCGAGATTTTCCTTAGAGTTTGCAATTAGTGGGTGGCTCAGCATGTCTGGGCTGGCTTTCTAAATCCGAGTTCTGAGATTTCCCGTAAAGTTTGCAAGTAATGGGTGGCGCCAACGGGGTAAAGCTGGCTTTGAAGGCTCAGATAGATTGGAAATCCTGGAATCCCCGTAAAGTTTGCAAGTAATGGGTGATTTGTCCACCCATTATCTGCAGATTTGCAGTAGAAACTGAAAAGTCGAATCTCTACGGTGTTCCACGACCGCTAAGCCCACCCATTATCTGCAGATTTGTAGCGAAAACGTAAACCATCGCTTTACTAAGCCAAACAAGGATAGACCCGGCCACCCAATAACTGCAGATTTGCAGCAGAAACGCTACCCAGCGATGCATTAACATTGGCAAACACCAAACTCAAGACCGGGCCACCCAATAACTGCAGATTTGTAGAAGAAACGCAAACCATCGATTTACTAAGCCAAGCAAGGATAGACGGGCCATCCAATACCTGCAGATTTGTAACAGAAACGCTCACCTTAAAACAATCACTACCTAACTAACAAAGTCATCTTTTTCTCTTGCGCATTAACGTGTGGTTAAATTTGCTATGGCTTTGAATTCGCTTTTGTAAAGCTTTACCTACAAAAACTTTACTATTAGGTAAATTTTTGCACATTTGACACTAGTAACTGATAGGCGTAAAATTTGGTTAATGGTGCTGAAGACTATCTGCTAATAAGGATAAGCAGACAAGTGATCAGCTAGAACAAAATTTAGGAGGAAGAAATGAAGAAATATTTCAGTCTGTTGCTCGCGCTAGTCATGATGCTGAGCATCCTCGTAGTCCCCGCTTTTGTAAAGGCAGAAGAAGCCGATGATAAAGCAGAAGACGCAGAAGTAGAAGAAGTCCCGGATTGGGACGGTACAGAAGCTGAGTTCCATATCGGCGTAGTTACCGGTACTGTTTCTCAAACCGAAGACGATCTGCGGGGCGCGGAAGAACTGATCCGCCGTTATGGAGACAGTAAAGATGGTGGTATGATTACCCATCTGACCTATCCCGATAACTTCATGTCTGAGCAAGAAACCACTATCTCTCAGATTGTTGGTCTCGCTGATGACCCCATGATGAGGGTAATCGTAGTTAACCAGGCTGTTCCTGGTACTGCTGCTGCCTTTAACCAAATTCGTGAGTTCCGTGATGACATTATCCTCTTAGCTGGTGATGCTCACGAGGATCCAACCGTTATTACTCCTGCCGCAGACTTCTGCGTAAGTGTTGATAAAGTTGGTCAAGGCTACCTCATGCCTTATGCCGCAAAAGAATTGGGCGCCGAGACTTTTGTCCACGTTTCTTTCCCCCGTCACTTGAGTGAAGAAATCATGGCTCAACGTCATGCTATTTTACAAGCAGCCTGCGAAGAAATCGGCATTAAATTTGCTGACGAAACTGCACCTGACCCCATGTCTGATATCGGCGTTCCCGGCGCTCAACAATTTATCCTTGAGCACATGGATGCTTGGGTAGAGAAATATGGTAAAGACACCGCTTTCTTCTGCACCAACGACGCAGAAACCGAACCTATGCTTAAGAAGATCGCTGAGCTCGGCGCTATCTTCATTGAAGCTGACCTGCCCAGCCCTCTGATGGGTTATCCTGGCGCTTTCGGTATCAAGCTTAAAGATGTTGCTGGTGACTGGCCTGCTATCTTAAAGAGAGTTGAAGAAGCAGTTATTGATGCTGGCGCTTCAGGCCGCATGGGTACTTGGGCTTTCTCTTATGGCTTTACCTGCACTGCTGGCTTAGGCGAATTCGGTAAGCGCGTAGTTGAAGGAATGTACGAGAAAGACGAAGAGACTGGTTACTACAAACCGGAAGATATTGTTGAATCTTTCGAAGTCTACACTCCTGGCACCAACTGGACTGGTGGTTACTTCATGAACGTAGGCGGCGAAGAAGCTGAGCCTTGGCAGAACTACTACCTGGTATCCCAGGACCTCTATATCTTCGGCGATGGCTTCATGGGCCTGGACGAAGTAGAAATTCCTGAAAAGTATCGTGAGCTGTCCTATGAGCTGAAGACTCAAGAAGAATTAGAAGCTGAGGCCGAAGCTGACGATAACAAATAGTTAACTGTCTTTTGATTACCTGCTATTTAGCTGTGTAATGACTTGATGAGTTGTGGCGGGAGATATCTTATCCTTGATGGGATACTCCCGCCTTATTAAATAACACGTATAGAAAGAGGTGCTTATGGCATTGCTTGAAGCACGCAATGTTGGTAAGGATTTTAGCGGGAATGTCGTTCTAAAAGATATTTCTTTCTCCTTGGAAGCCGGGAAGGTATTGGGATTGTGCGGCGAGAACGGCGCCGGTAAATCGACCCTTATGAACATCATCTTTGGTATGCCAGTCATCCATGAAACAGGTGGCTATGAGGGAGAAATTGTTATCGATGGCGAAGTCGTTCATTTCAAAAACACGTCGGATGCCCTGGAGGCTGGAATCGGAATGGTCCACCAGGAATTCTCACTGATCCCGGGATTTACAGCGGCAGAGAACGTAATGATCAACCGTGAACCGACAAAATCAAACGTAATTTCTCAGATTACGCGCCAGAAAAAACTGGAACATGTAGATACAAAAGCCATGCTGGACAGTTCCCAGGAATCTGTTGATAAACTGGAAATTGAATTAGATGCTCGTACCTTAGTCGGGGAACTACCTGTAGGTTATAAGCAATTCCTGGAAATTGCCCGCGAAATTAATAAAGAAAATGTTAAGCTCTTGATTTTAGACGAGCCAACCGCCGTATTAACGGAGAGTGAAGCCGAACTCTTGCTGACAGCAATGCGCAAGTTATCTGCGGAGGGCATCAGCATAATCTTTATTTCTCACCGCCTGCGTGAGGTGATGGATGTATGTGACCAGATTGTGGTCATGCGTGACGGCCTGATTGTGGCGGACAAAGCGAAGAAAGATATTACTATTCCGGAAATCGCTACTTTAATGACGGGCCGTAACGTGGATATGGAAGTCCAGAGTGATGCGGAAGTAGAAGCGTACATGCCCAAGGGGGACGTGATCCTGGAGATCAAAGACCTCTTCGTGGATATGCCTGGTGAAGCAATAGACGGTGTTGATCTAACCGTACACGAAGGTGAGATTTTCGGTATTGCCGGCTTGGCGGGCCAGGGCAAACTTGGTATTCCTAACGGAATCATGGGTATTTATCCCACCCTTGGCAAGATCATCTTCCAAGGCAAAGAAGTGCCTTTGAATAACCCCAAGGCCGCGCAAGAAATGGGTATTTCTTTTGTATCAGAAGACCGCCGCGGCGTAGGACTGCTTTTGGACGAACCTATTTCCTGGAACATTTGCTTTAATGCCATGCAGATCCAAGATGTAGGTCTCAAGAAATTCTTATTCTTTAAGATCCGCGACGAGAAAAAAATGACTGAGATTTCTCAGAGGTATATTGATGAGTTAAAGATCAAGTGTACCGGCCCTGACCAGTTGGTGAGAAATCTTTCAGGCGGTAACCAGCAGAAAGTCTGCCTGGCTAAGGCCTTCTGTATGCATCCCAAATTACTTTTGGTCTCAGAACCTACGCGGGGTATTGATGTTGGCGCTAAGGAATTAGTGCTTGAAGCCCTGAAAAAATATAACCGTGACAACGGTACAACTATTATTATCGTTTCTTCAGAACTTGAGGAACTGCGTTCTATTGCCGGCCGTATTGCCGTAGTAGACGAAGGCGAAATTGCTGCCGTATTGCCGGCAACAGAATCTTCTGCTAAGTTTGGCCTCTTGATGTCTGGTGAAAAACTGGAGGAGAGTGCATCATGACAAAATTAAAACATGCCATTAAGAGCTTCGGCCATGCAAGGATGATCATTTTGATCTTCCTCGTGGTATTGCTCTTGATTGCCCCGGTTTTTGGTGTAAGCCGAGTGACCTCCTTAAACGATATGCTCACACGTTTTGCCATGAACGCCGTATTGGTCTTGTCCATGGTTCCTATGATTCAATCAGGCTGCGGACTGAACTTCGGCGTACCTCTGGGCTTGGTTTCCGGTCTTTTAGCAGAAGCAATTATTTGGGAATACGATATTCCCGGAGCTAAGGGCTTTATCCTGGCTATGCTTTTGGGGGCCGCGATAGGCGCTCTTATGGGTATGTTCTATGGCTTTATCCTTAACCGTATTCGTGGTGACGAGATGGTTATTGCTACCTATGTTGGTTACGCCATAATCTACTTCATGAACATGATGTGGCTAACTTTACCCTTTCAAAACCCTTCAAGCGTACAAGGTTATGCCGGTGAAGGCTTGCGTGTCACTATTAGTTTAGACAACCACTGGCTTCACGTATTTGATGACTGGCCTGGTGAACCAGGTAAGGGCGTGGTGCTGACAATTCATGAATTTTTGAACGGTGAGTGGATTCCCCAGGAGCTCAAGATTCCGGTTGGCACTCTCTTACTGTTTGCCTTGCTGGCCTTACTAATGTGGCTCTTCTTCCGGTCCAAGACCGGTACCGCCATGACCGCTGTAGGTTCTAACCCGACCTACGCCATGGCCGGTGGTGTAAGCATCAAAAAAATGCGTATGGCGTCAGTCGTGCTTAGCACCTCTTTAGCGGCTGTTGGTATGATCATATACGGCCAAAGCTATGGTTTTGCTCAGTTCTATACCGCGCCACAGTTCTTTACCTTCCCCACGGTCGCAGCCATACTGCTAGGTGGTGCCTCGCTTAATAAAGCAAGTATTCCCAATGTTATTCTGGGTACCTTCCTCTTCCAGGGGGTGTTGACCTTAACGCCATCCGTCATCAATAGCGCTATTCAACTTGATATGTCTGAGGTCCTGCGTATGATCATCACTAACGGCTTGATCATCATCGCGCTGACGAGGAAAGGAGAGAAAGATGCTAAATAAGAAACGTGATTGGAGAAGTACACTGCGCCAGTCACTGGTGCCGCTGCTTTTCATTGTCATTATTGCCTTGGCAATTCCTCTCTCCGGTTTCTCATCAGCCCACTTGATCGGAGAAATTCTGGCGAGATTTGCCCGTGATACCTTCCTGGCAGTTTCTCTGATTATCCCTATCCTGGCTGGTATGGGTATCAACTTCGCCATCTCATTGGGCGCTATGGCAGCGCAAATCGGTATCATCATTACACAAAATTTCCACATCGGTGGTATTGGCGGCATGCTGCTTTCAGCCTTAATTGGCCTGCCGATCGCGATCCTTTTGGGTTGGTTTGCCGGTTCAGTAATGAATAAAGCCAAAGGCCGCGAAATGATCAGCTCTATGATTTTAGCCTTCTTGATTTCTGGTATTTACCAATTCATCGTGCTCTATATCATGGGAGGCTTGATCCCCATTCAAAACAAGGATATCCTCCTCTCTCGTGGTTATGGTATTAAGAACTCCATAACTTTGGAGATAAAAGGCGCTTTGGACAACCTGTGGAGCATCAAATTTAAGATCCCTGGTATAATGCGTCCTCTTAGTATCCCTGTAGTGACCTTTATTGTCATTGCTCTGGCTTGTGTATTTGTTGTCTGGTTTAAGAAGACTAAGATCGGACATGACATGAAGGCTGTTGGCCAAAGCCAACGAGTAGCCGACAGCGCCGGTATGAAGGTAGATAAGATCCGCTTACAGTCCATTATTATTTCTACAGTAATGGCAATGTTGGGTCAACTCATTTATCTGCAAAATATCGGCACCATGAACACCTACAACGGTACGGACCAGACCTCGCTCTTTGCGGCTGCAGCTCTGCTAATCGGTGGCGCTTCAGTAGCCTCAGCGACTATACCTAACGCCCTTATTGGTGTAATCCTCTTCCACCTTATGTTTATCGTTATGCCTAATGCCGGTAAGAACTTCACAGGTAACCCGGCTATCGGTGAGTATTTCCGCTCCTTTATTTCCTACGGCGTAGTTGCCTTGGCTCTGGTCATGCACGCCTACTCCAGAAAGAAGGCCGCGGAAGAAGAACGAAAAGCGCTTCACCATCAGAAAGCCAAAGAAAAGCTGGAAAATGGCGAAGCTAAAGCTTAGCTTCTTCTGCTCTAAAGCAATGGCGGAGCTAAAGCTTAGTTACCTCTGCTCTAAAGCATTGACAAGTTAACAAAGCCAAATAACTTCCCTGCACACAGCAAAGTGAGCAGGGAAGTTGCATTCATGCTATGTATTAGTGATTACAAAGATCTGTTAATTCCAACGCCTGGGCATCTAAGTGATGGCGGAACCTGTAATGCCAGGCAATTTATAAAAAAGTTTTTCAAAAATTTGAAAAATGACAAAGTTTTTTGGTGGTAATTGGCATTTTATTACTCTATAGTTTTGTACAAACTAATAAGACGAGTTGGAGGAGTCGGGGGTCAACCGATTACAGACTCTATGCAAATATGTATTCAGATATTAGTGGCGGACGTGTAAATATTGCTGGTACTTGGCTTCCATAGAAAGCCTTTATTCACCGAGAGAGTTTCTTCTCTCTCGGTGGATTTATAAAAGATACAAGTAGGAGGTAAGTATATGTTAAAAAAGAAAGTACTAAGCATTTTTCTAGTTGCAAGCATCGGAATTAGTTTGGTTGCCTGTACTGAGGAGATTAAGCCAGAGAAGGAATCCGAAACTAGTCCGGCTAGCCTTGTTGCTAGTTTGCCGCAAGAGAACTCAACGCTAGACAAGGAGAGTACGGGAGAGCAAGCTACAGAGGAAGAGAAAACGTCAGAGGCTTCTACTACGGATGAGAATCTGGACCTTCAAGCTACTGATTCGGGAGTAGATCAGGTCAAAATTATACAACCTGAAGATATGGATATGATAAATATTGCTCGTTATGCCCATCAAAGAGATTACATGGAGGCTCTTTATCAAATAAATCCAGAAGACGAGCTTCAAACTGGCAGTTTTCATAATACTAATTTTTCTGAACAAGATATCGAAACGATTAAATCTGCCTTGCCAGATAACTATAAAATGAGTAAGGAAGGTCAAATTATTTCACTGCAAGGCGATAAAGGTGCTCTGGTTTTTGGCCAAAACCATAATTTCTCTTACTCAAGACCCAATTGGCAAGGTGATGAGTATGGCGAACATGGTTACAAGGCAACTATTAATATCTTGAGTTCTTCCTATATATCCTCCAGACGCGTGTTAACGGTCCCTCAAAACGAAGATTTACCTTTTTTGACGAGATCTGAGGCAAAAAAGATGGCTGAGGATTTTTTCGCAAATATAGGCCTGGGATCTTTGATCCTTAAGAGCTTGTATGCGGTAAGAGAGGCAGAAACAGGAAAACCTTTTTATTACTTAGAATTTATGCAGTGTTTAGAAGGTATTCCGCTTGCCGATGAGCCTAACATTCCTTATTTCCCTGGACCTGATATGTCGGGTGTTTATAACAAAATTTGTTGTGCCATTGATGAGGAAGGCTTTGCTTATATTACAGCTAATAAGGCTAACCTGGAGAAGACTCATGAAATTATTAGTATTATCACTAAAGCAGATATGATTGAGATTGTGAACGCTCAGTTAGATAGTGTCATTGATGGCGTAGGAGAAACCTTTAAGATTGACAGCTTAGAGTTATTATGGGGCAGTGATGAGGCACGCGCTTTTGGTGAAGATGCTCCACAGGATTATCGATTGAAACCTTATTTTCTCGTGGTTCTACGCTCAACCGGACCTGACCCTTTGGGTGGTGATCATGGCGATCGCTTTAGACGATGGGTTTATGATGCGCAAACGGGTTCAAGAGTGCAGTGAAGAATTTACTTAAGACAGATTCATATAGAGCCTTTAGCAGCTTTATGCCATGGCTGGCTCTTTGCTTATTTAGCTTGTCGCGACTTAGTGTGGCCATGCCTGAATTTCTTTCTGTTGTTAGACAAAATCCAGTGCAAGGATATGACATTGCCGCATCTAATGGCTATCTATATTATTCAAGCTTTTTCTTAAGTGCTGCGGTTAATATTTTTGCGGTTTCCATTTCTTGCTTACCGTATGCCATGGCGTACTTAGAGGATAAGCAAAGTGATTATGATCGCTATTTTATATCCCGAACCGACATCAAGAGATACAGCCTTTCAAAATTTGTTATAAATCTGCTGGCTACAGTTTTTGTTGCTTTCCTTGGTTATCTCTTAGCAGTTCTTGTCTTCATCTTGCTTTGTGGTGGCCAAGCAGGCCAAATCATGCAGGGAGATGGTAGTAGCCTAACGAGAGCAATAGCTAGTAAGTCTCCTATAAACTATATACTCTTACTGAGTCTATATTCTTCTTTGTATTGTGGGATGTGGAGTAGCTTTGTCTTAGCAATTAGTAGCTATTTAGAAAACTTATATATTATCTTTGCTTTAACCTATGCGGGTGTACTAGTTACGGGAAAATTAAAGTTAACCAAATTTGCCTTGCCTATGTTTTCAAAGCTAGCAATGAGAGGAGCTTGGCTGGGGGTGGAAGGAGTACCTTTCTCGCTTGCCATGTTACTTAATATTGTTCAATACATTGTTATCTATGTGGTGCTTTTTGCCTTGTTTTACAAAAGAGTCAGGCTTAATTTTGAAAGAAAGTGAGTTCCGCTGTGAAAACTAGCTTTAGTTATACCAGGAATCGACTGACGCAACTCATCAAGAGTAAACAGTTTATTGCATTTTTAATCTTTGCTGTTGCGAATATCATGGCCGTAATATTACCACTGCGTAGGATGTGCTCAGATGTGGGCTACCGAATAGGTTTTGGCTATTTTCCTCTCCTAATTTGTGGTGAGCATAATACTTTTCTTTTGATAGGCGCAGCCCTGTTGTTTGCCGATGCTCCATTTATAAAGCCTCTAACACCTTATGAGCTAATTAGATCTAACAGGAAGTCACTTTTTATTGGGCATTGCATTTATATAATTTTACTGTCGGTGTTATACATTTTATTTATTTTTGTTGTTAGCTTTTTACTACTGATCCCTTATGTCACTGCTGTTGAGGGCTGGGGCAAGTTGATTAGCTCAGTTTTTTTGGCAAATTTAGATTGGCAATACTCTCTTGGCTTTTTTAAGTATAAAACTGTTTTGTTTAACAATTTCACGCCACTGGGACTTTTATGGCGTACAGTATTGATGAACTTTTTGCAGTATTGTCTTTTAGGCTTTGCCATGCAGGCATTGGCGCTTAATTTCCCAAAAAGGAAATTTGTGCAGGGTGTTTTTACTCTTGCGTATATATTTTCCCCTCACGTTGCCCGAGCCTTTGGGTCTATGAGCTGGTATAAATTTTTGCCTGCCTCCTGGCTGGAAATGTTTCTCTTAGATTTTAGAAACTCTTCTGGTGGCAAATTGATTACTTTAAATGGGGCCTATTTCGTATTGTTAGCAATAATCGGCTTAGCTGTAATTTTGTCACTTGGTCCTGTAAGTAAAGAAGACATTTATAATTACTTAGGAGAGAGCAGATGAATAACATTGTTGAAGTACAAAACGTCTCAAAAAGTTATGACAAACAAAAAGTCCTGAAAAATGTCAGCGTAAACTTTGCCGAGCAAGCGATTCATGGTCTGGTTGGCAGAAATGGGTCAGGTAAGACCATGCTCCTTGAGTCTATACTTGGTCTTATTTCTTGTGATGAGGGCAAGATTTTAGTGAGGGGACAAGAAGTTGGTAAGGATTTTGACTTTCCTCCGAATGTAGGGATGCTTATTGAAAGGCCAGGATTTCTACCATACGAAACAGGTAAGCGGAACTTAAAAATGCTCGCTATGATTAGCGGAAAGATTTCTATGGCAGAAATAGATCATGCTATTCGACTAGTGGGGCTTGATCCTGCAGACAAGAAAAAGGTGAGTGAGTATTCTCTTGGGATGAGGCAGCGTTTGGGTATTGCTCAAGCCATTATGGAAAACCCTGAACTTCTTATTCTAGATGAACCCTTATCTGGCCTAGACACTAATGGTGTTAAAGAAATGCATAAGGTCTTTAGGGATCTCCGCAACCAAGGCAAAACGATTCTTATAGCTACCCATAGTCAAGAGGATATTTCCAACCTTTGCGATACCGTACATCGCATGGAATTAGGTAAAATCACTAAGCTGTAGGTAAACTCACTAAGCTATAGGTAAAATAAAAAATGTAGTACCCAGCCAAATTGCAATACATTTGCCAAGCTATTTGCGCTAGACTTAATAGGCCCAATCCTAAGCAGAGGAGTCTAATCTATGCTCAAATATGTCATTGTAGCCATCTTGTTGTTTTGCTCTGGCTTTGTGGATTCAATTGCTGGAGGTGGTGGCCTTATTTCTTTACCTGCCTTTCTCCTGGCTGGCCTGCCGCCACATATGGCCCTGGCAACGAACAAATTCTCCTCCTCTATTGGTACTACAGCCTCTACGGCCCGCTTCTTTTTGCAGGGCTACATGCATAGGGATGCTTTTGTATATATCGTATTGGCCTTGGGTGGCGCTCACCTGGGATCCAGTTTGGCTGTGCGGATTCCTGAGCGTTATTTCCAATATCTCATGCTAATTATTCTGCCTATCGTGGCTGCTGTTTCTTTTTATAGCGATCGCGTGAGGAGGAATAAGTCTGTCCAAGACGGTGAGGGTGAGCTAATATCTATGGACTCGACAACTATGCCAGTAGCGCCTGTTTTCTTTGCCGGACTTACGAAAAAACAATTTTTCATTGCTGCTGCCTCGGCTCTTGTCGTGGGTACTTACGACGGATTTTATGGCCCAGGCACGGGGACCTTCCTGATTCTTCTGCTGACTCAAGTGGCTCATATAGATGTCAGACGCTCGGCCGCTACAACCAAAGCTATCAATCTTTCATCTAATATAGGGAGCCTGATCTTTTTCCTGGGCACTAATCTGATTGATTATCGCCTTGGCTTAGTAGGGGCTGCGTTCAGCCTCTTAGGGCACTACTTGGGATCCGGCCTGGTTATTAAGGATGGACAGAAGTATGTGAGACCATTGATAATTGTGGTGCTCATTCTTTTATTTATTAAGGTGATTTCGGACTTGTTAGCCTAAGGAAGTGGACCAGATCTCATTAGGGTTATGCTTAACCCAGCCGGGATTAGGAAAAAACTGGGTAAGGTTCTTCTGCGCGATCGACTTGACCTCACCATGCTTATTAAAAAGGTATTTTTGCGAAAACTGAATGTTGTGCTTAAGACAGCAAGACCATAAAATTAGGTCAAGAGTTATGGTGTTCCGTGAGCCAAGAAGAGCATTTTTGATGACAGAAGTCAGAAATGAGGGAAGGATAATGAAAGAGAAAAATTTAAAATCGTACGAGATTAAACAAAAAGAATTTGATAAATTTAACCCGCCAAAGGACGTAGTGTGCTGCCCCCGTGGACGAGCCTCAGTCCGAGACAAATTAGACGACTACGCTGTAGCAGCTGTAGAGCTTTATGGACTTATCTCCATGCAGGACTTTGTCGATCTTTATAACGATTATTGTGATGACGACAAAGAGCTCACAGATATTGATGAGATGCATATCCTGCTGCTACCCCGGGTGTTGAAAAACGAGAAATATTTCTTCTACGATGGCTACCTTTGCCATTCCATATTACGGCTTAACAAGACCTTAATACAAGATCTTATTAGTGCTCAAGCCAATAAGGAACGCTATCTTCCGCCGAAAGAAGAGTTTTTATCTTATAAAGACGCCATATATAGCTTGAGTGACAAATGGGAATATGTACTGGATTTTTTTGAAGATTACTTTGACAAGGATAGTAATGCTCATCGCAAAAACAAAAATTTTATTGAAAATTTTTTCAGCGAGTTTGTTGAAGCGATGGTTTTCTCAAAGGTCTATTTTGATTTTAGTTTATTCACAGAGATTTTTGACGAATATGGAATCATTTTTAATAGTCAAGAAGAAATCCAGATTTTTTTTAAATTAGTCATGGATGCCTATAACGACAGTAGAATTTGGTACAACAAAGGGTTTTCACCTCGAGCGCTGTCTGATAGATTTAAATAATCTATGTTTGAAGATGACAGGCTGCTTTCCCTTGCGGAAGAAGTTGAAGACAACGATGGCTCTAATGAACTTACTTATTCTCAGAAAAAAGAGTAGCAAGATTGCGGTCATGATACTTATTATTTTTGCCCTGGGTATAGTCGTCTGGGGAGGGTTTACAATTATCGCCTACGAGAAAAACGTGAACCAACGTTTTGAAAGCTATCCACCTCTAATGCTGCAGGTGGAAGATTTTGCGGGGCTAAATCGTACCAGGTATGTTTTTACTTCGAATAAAGGACAAAAGCTGATCGGCTATATGTACAGTTTCGGAGAAAATCCCAAGGGAATCGTGGTAATCGCCCATGGCTTTGGAGGAGGTGGCCACAATTCATATATGGATTGCGCAAATTATTTTGCCCAACATGGATACGCTGTCTTTGCCTACGACGCAACCGGTAACGATGAGAGTGAGGGAAAAGGGGTAGGCGGGATTCCTCAGGGGGTTGTCGATCTAAACCATGTAATTTCTTTTATAGAAGAAGATGATCGCTTCCCCGATCTGCCTATTTTTCTCTTCGGACACAGCTGGGGAGCTTACAGTGTTTGCAGTGTTTTGCAGCTGCATCCGGAGGTAAAGGCGGTGATCGCCTGCTCTGGTTGCAATCGTGCGTCAGATGTTTTTGAAGTGGGCGCCAAAATGGAGTTGGGCAATTTTGCCTATACCATGACGCCCTTTGTCCGCCTATACGAGCAAATAAAATATGGTGAATATGCGAGCCTTACTGCTATGGATGGCTTTGAGGCAAGTCAGGCAGCCGTCATGATCGTGCATAGCACGGATGACACTACTGTGCCGCCTTCCTATGGCTATGACCAGTATTACGAAAAGTACAAAGACGATCCGCGCTTTATTTTTACAAGCCTGCAGGATCGTGGACACGATGTGATGTACGACAGCAGAAATACCTATAAAGAGGAGTTCAATAAAGGATTTGACCAATGGCTAAAGACGCTCGCTTACGACCACAAAGCGAAAGGCAACCAGGAGCGCTTTGCTGCCGATAAAGCGGCATATATCAACAGTTACCTGGACAGGCAGAAATGGTCAGATCGACTGGACAAAGACTTGTTTCAAGAGTTTGTCAATTTTTACGACCAATACGCTGCTGCTACACTTCAGCTGCCCTAATTATAGTATCTTCTTTGGGTGATACAGTAAGCTTAGCGTGTTCGGTATAGCTTTCTTTCTGAAAACAGATGACATTGTAAGGGTTATCTTCCATTTGCGGCAGCCAGTAAATGATAAACTCATTTATCTCTTTATCATTCAACCCGAGGAACTTTAGCTTTTCTTCCAAAATAAAAGCTGGGCATTGTGCTTCAGATAGCTAGGTTATGAGATTAGATTTATTTCGTCACATAAGGTGAACATTAAGTGTAACTTAAGCATAACTTGAGAAAAAAGGGATGCTTCTGTCACTTTTGTAATATGAGGTATCCCCTTATTTTTAATAGAAAAAATGTTCACATTTGTTACTTTTAGCTTTTGTTATCGGAAAAGCCGTGCAATATGATCGGAAATCACGTATTATAAATCATAAAGATTCGGAAGTAGAATCAGGCAAAAGTCATGTATAGTTTGCCTAACCTATTTTAAGGAGGATCTATATGGCTGGATGTTCAAGACCTAGTATCCCGGTTGTAAACCAGGAAAAACAAGACGTAAACGAAAATATAGAAGTAAGAAATAAGGAGGAAAACAAATTGTTAGTTGGAAAACCTGCGCCGTCCTTTACGGCTCCCGCATTCTACAATGGAGAATTTACAGAAGTTAATCTAGAAGACTATAAAGGCCAGTGGGTAATGCTCTGCTTCTACCCAGGTGACTTTACCTTTGTCTGAGCGACAGAAGTTGCAGCAGTTGCTGCTCAGAACGAAAAATTCGAAGAGCTTGGTGTACAAGTTCTGTCAGTATCAGTAGACAGCCAATTTGTCCATAAGGTTTGGAACGACCAGGAATTGAAGGCTATGGCTGGCAAAGATGTTCCCTTCCCCATGCTCTCTGACTCTTCCGGCGCAATCGGTGAATTATATGGTGTATATGACCGTGAGGCTGGTGTAAATGTAAGAGGACGCTTCATTATCGATCCGGACGGTATCATCCAGGCTATGGAAGTTCTGACTCCTCCTGTTGGCAGAAATGTCACAGAAGCCCTGCGCCAAATTAAGGCCTATCAATTAGTTCGCAAGACCCAGGGCGCGGAAGTCACTCCTTCCGGCTGGCAAGAAGGCGGTAAAACTCTGAAGCCCGGTATTGATCTGGTGGGAAGAGTTTGGGATCAGTGGACTGTAAAGGATTCTTACGAAGACTAGTTACTAATAGGTGGCTAGCTGCATAGGGCTTCAACAGGCTTTCTCTGCGACTTTTAGTTGCTCTAGATAGGCTAGCAAGAAAAAAATAAAAAAATAAGTTGACCCCCAAAAGCTGGACCAGGCACGGATTCAGCCGGAGGGGGTCAATTTATTTATTGTGTACAACTTTTCGATCTGCTAGTAAAGCAATCACTCTTTCATCAATCACGTCGATTTATTTATTGTGTAAAGCTTTTCTATCTGAGGCCTAAATGACCTCATATGGGCCTAAACATATAATTGCCTCATATCGATCAAAAACTATAATGGCCTCATACCGACCTAAAACTATCTCGTAGAAATACTTACCTCTCAGCCATAATAACTTTAATCTCATCCTCGTTGAGACCGACCATGGCTTCGCCGAGGTTCTTGGATACTTCAGCCAATACTTCCGGTTTGTCGTAATTTTCAACGGCTTTAACAATAGCTTTGGCTCTCTTTTCCGGGTTGCCAGATTTGAAGATACCACTACCTACGAATACGCCTTCCGCGCCTAGCTGTCTCATGAGTGCGGCATCAGCAGGAGTGGCGACACCACCGGCGGAGAAATTGAGTACGGGTAATTTACCGTTATCATGAACGTATTTCAGCAGGTCGTAAGGTACTTGCAGCTCTTTAGCGCAGTTGTAGAGCTCATCTTCGCGTTTCGCTGTTACTTCAGCGATCTGTCTCTGAATAGTCCTCATATGTGTGACAGCCTGGACAACGTCGCCTGTACCGGCCTCACCCTTGGTCCGGATCATGGCAGCGCCTTCAGCGATTCTTCTCAGAGCTTCGCCCAGGTTGCGACAACCACAGACAAAAGGCGTGTTAAACTTATGTTTGTCGATGTGGTAGACATTGTCGGCCGGGGAGAGTACCTCGGATTCATCAATGTAGTCCACGCTGATAGATTCCAGGATTTGCGCTTCGACAAAATGTCCAATTCTCACTTTGGCCATAACGGGAATGGAAACTGTATCCATGATCTCCTGGATCATGGCTGGGTCACTCATGCGTGAAATACCGCCAGCCGCTCTTATATCTGCCGGAATTCTTTCCAGGGCCATAACAGCAACGGCGCCGGCAGCTTCCGCAATTTTGGCTTGTTCGGGCGTAGTTACGTCCATGATTACGCCTCCATAAAGTTTTTTGTGAACTTCATCTCTAGTGTACTTAGTCATTTGATAACCTCCAATGCAAGTTGTATTACTTTCATGCTCTCTACTTTAGTGGTATATTGATACCATTAAAAGGACCAAAACTATAATTACTGATGGGTACAGAAAATGGCCCACTTATTAATAGGCGTAATTAATAAGCGTAATTAATAAGCGAAAATTACGTGAGAGCGTGAATTATGTGAGGTTCGGTATCGACTATAGCAAGACTATTCACTACCAGTGGGTAGCTCGTATAGAGGCAAATATGGAAACCATTTGTTTTACACAGGACGAAAAGCTATACATTCAGATTTTTGAGTACTTTGTAAATGAGATCGAGGGAAAAAGAATTCATTCGGGCGACAAACTCCCGTCAATGCGGAAATTGGCTGATCATTTAGGGGTGAGCTTAAACACCGTAAAGACAGCCTATGAGATGCTTCTGGATGAAGGTTACATTGTTTCCAGGGAGAGATCCGGCTACTATGTGGATAAAATCCTCTCGGAAAACCTCCCCAATTTAGCGGGCGAAATTGAGAATTTTTTGCCGCCTCCAGAAAAGTGCTATAAATATAATTTCAAATATTCTTTAACCGACAATTCCAGGATACCGGTTTCTGTGATTAAAAAGTGTGCTCAAGCGGCTGTTTCCCAATCGATAGAAGTCGTTGATTATCCCAATGAAGGCATTTGGGAGCTGCGCTATGTAATTGCCAAATATTTGAAGGAACGGCGTGGGGTAATAACTTCACCGGAAAACATCGTTGTGACCAGTGGTTTTGAGGATAACCTTTTTATCCTGAGCTCGCTCCTGCAAAAGCCTGTCTTCGCCTTGGAAAGTCCGGGCTACACGCGGCTTAGTTATAGTCTAGATTCTCTGAGACAAGATTACATCTATGTCCCCATAGATCAGTACGGCTTCTCAGTAAAAGATTTAGAAAAAACAACTGCAAACGTAGTCATAACAAGTCCTAATCACCAGTTTCCTACGGGCTTGATCACGGGTATCAGAAGGCGGCAACGTTTACTTAACTGGGCAAAAGATGACGAAAGGAGATACATTGTTGAAGACGATTACAACAGCGATTTTAAGTACACCGGTCGACCAATTCCGGCTCTCAAAAGTATGGACGAAACTGGATCAGTGATCCTCTCCGGCTCTTTCTCTCAGTCAGTTGGTAAGTTCCTGGGTATTTCTTATCTGGTGCTGCCGGATAGGCTTATTATGGGTGAAAACCGTTTGCATACTCCTCTGCGACCGGTATCTCCTCCTCTTGAGCAATCTGATCCTCAACTGCCCTTACAACCGGTATCTCCGCTTTCCCGAAGTCGTGCAACTGAGCCCCTCGAGCATCATTGCGCGCAACTTCCTTTTCAACCGGTATCACCTCCTCTTGAGCAATCTGATCCTCAACTGCCCTTACAACCGGTATATCCTCTTTCCCGAAGTCGTGCAACTGAGTCCCTCGAGCATTACTGCGCGCAATTTCCTTTTCAACCGGTATCTCCGCTCCTGCAATATACGCTCAAAGAATTTCTTGCCAGGGGTAACTTTGAGAAACATCTAAACCGCATGAACACCCTCTATAGCCGGAAAAGACGCAAGTTTTTAAAGGCCGTGAAACAAGAAGAAAATGTCGAGGTTTATGGCTCCGATGCTGGCCTTCATATCATTGTCGAACTGGATCCAGCGCACTTTGATCTAGAGCATTTTGAAGAGGTAATGGCAGAGCACGCGATTTATGCGGAAAGGGTCAAGAATTATGCCCAAGGTCCCTGGCCGGATAATGAGATAATTCTCGGTTTTGGCGGTATCAAAGAGGACAGAATAGAAGAGGCGGTAGGTTATTTTTTTAAGATCTTACGGAAGCCGTAAACTTTCGTATGTTCACATCATACATAGAGCATTCCTTCGTTTCAGGCACGGCACACGTTATTTTATAATTTAAGTTTTACTATATTAAGACTTCCTTGGTTTTAGGCACGGCACACGTTATTATGAGGAATGACAACACAAGGTCAAGTGCCCGGAATTTGCTAAGAGCACCAAAAAGCTGATGGCGTACTTGGCCGTGAGAACGAGGGATGGTTGAATTTTCAAGTTGTGGATGCCGGGCCCAGCTGTTGCAGGACCTCGCAGATCCGACTACTTGGATTTCCGTAGAATATGCAGGTAATGGGTGGTGTAACGGTGTTGGGCAGGCCTGATACATCTGAGTTCTGAGATTTCCCGTAAAATTTGCAAGTAGTGGGTGATGCCAACAGGGTAAAGCTGGCTTTGAAGACCCAGATAGATTGGTAATTCTGGATTCCCCGTAAAATTTGCAAGTAATGGGTGATTTTCCCACCCATTAACTGCAGATTTTACGTAGAATTTGAAAAGTCGCATCCAGATGATGTTCCACAACCGCTAAGCCCACCCATTAACTGCAGATTTGTAGCAGAAACCAAAAAGTCGAATCTAGACGAGCACCAAGTTCAAAGGTAATTATGATCGCCAGTTGTTATTCCACAAGGCTAAGGACTAAGCGCGATGGAATATAACCCAATCAATGCGTTCCATAGGTAATTCGGTGTGGCAGTGGCTGCACACTTGCACACCGGCATGTTCGGTAAACTGATGACTGCCACAATTGGGGCAGGTGAATTGATCAGGAATGTAATGAACCGGAGTTAAGACACCATAAATTCGAGCCAGGCGTAGAGTAAACTTCTGCCGCTTGTCTTTTAGCCGCACATGCCGAACATCGCCCTTTATGAATAAGGCATCAGCTAAACCGCAGCATTCAACAATTTCCAAATCGTTTTCTCTTTCGTAGTTGCAAAACTGTAATTGTCGGACATTGCGGCAAATGATGCCAAGTGTTTCTTCTCCGTGATTAATGACCGAAGCAGAGCCGCTGGTTGCTCCGAGTATGGCTTCGCTTCTGGCTGTGTTTGAGATGGAATGACTGGTACTGCTAACACGCCCGTTTTTGCTTAATTTATCTGAGATTAATAATTCGGGATGTACGGCTAATAGATCATTTACGCGCTGGGTGAAAACTTCTTCGGAAAAATCACGATCATGGGTTCTAATTTTTCTTTTTACCGCGCGATCGCGCAAAAAGTTTCGCAAGCCTTTGCCCAAAGCGTATAAAAGGAGCACTGTTAGCAGAGTACCCATGACCATAGAAAAAACTAAGCTAAGTGATTCAGTAAATTGTTCACTGGTGATGCCTGTTTCCTGTAAAATCCCTAGTGCAATAGCGGGTATAAATATTAACCAAAGAAAGCGCAAATCACGGAAGACGGGCTCAATGAAAAATCGGGTCAACATATATTTGTAAGCTTCGGTGCAATACTCGCTTCGACAATAGGAGCAATGGTAGTTTTCACCCTCGGCTTCCAGAAGAGCGCCGCAGTTAAGGCAGTGCGGAGGGTGGTTGTTATCATAAGATAAGTCCTTATTGCTCTTGGCCACATTGCTAATAATAAAGGCATTTTTGATCTTGCGGCGGTAGCGCTTTTTGCCCTTGTTATCTAGATAAGTTTCATTAACTTTTGCTCTGGAAACAGAGAAAATCGTATCCATTTTGCCGTCAGAATATTTCCGAGCGGAGCTTTGATCTTCAAGGGATTTATCTACACTAATTTCCAGCTGCTTATGTACGCCGAACTCGTGAAGGGTCGCAAGCTCCTTGCGGAAACGCTCTAGCTGAGAATAGCCGGCATACGCTTTTATTTCTTCCACGCTGTTATTGTCATACATTCTTCGTATGACCGGAATAAATTGCAAATGATCAAACTCTTTAGTTAATTTTCCGAAAGACATCTTTACTCCACTTACATTCCCGTATCTTGGCGTATATTCCTGTCGCAAATCTGATCTACGATAATTTAGGTTGTCGAATATTTATTGCGACATGTTTATCGACAAGTTGTCGCTGTCGGTTACTTTCTAGCAAACATCGTGTATGACGTAACGCAGATAGAATAGATCTTAGCAAAGAAATTTTTATGTCTGGGTAAAATGTAGAAAAAGTTGATATCTTCATCTTGTATAAAGATGCTATAATTTATACAAAAAATAGGAAGAGGTAGTTTTGTGGGTGACGTAATTAAATTAGCAAATTCGAGCACTTTGGAATCTCTGATAGAAGGATCAGGCTTTATAAGTCGCTTGATCCGGGCTTTCTGTAAATAAAGGAAATTTTTTGGGTGGTAAAAAAGGTGGCAAAGAAAAAATTCATCATTTTTATTGTAGTGCTATTGTCTGCCGCTTTACTGCTGGTCGGGCTTAGTCTTTACGGCAAAGCGCAGCTGGCTAAAGTCCCAGACCTTACTTTCAGCGAAGCACTTCTATACACTCTTGAAGACAATAAGGATGCAGTGATCACAGTCGGAATAATACAAGGTGGTCAAACAACTTGGAAAGTTTACGGTGAAAACGCAAAGAAACTCCCTGACCAGTTACACACATATGAAATCGGTTCGTTGACTAAGACCTTTACCGCAGCCTTAATCAACCAGGCCATCGATGAGGGAAAAATAGAGCTGAATGCGACCATAGATAACTATTTGCAACTGCCGGAGAGAAAGCATTATCCAACCATCAAGGAATTAGTCACGCATACTTCCGGCTATAAAGGTTATTACTTCGAAACGCCCATGATTGGCAACTTTTTTAGCGGTAAGAACAGCTTCAACGGCGTCAGCAGGGAAATGGTACTTGCAAGAGCAAGAAGCTTGGATCTGGACCAGGAAAACTATGACTTTAAGTATTCCAACTTTGGCTTCGCGGTTCTGGGTTTGGTGCTGGAAGCCGTATATGAATCTGATTACACTGCGCTGCTTAATGATTATGTACAGAATGATCTGGGTCTATCAGCGACAAAAATATCAGAACAAGATGGCGATTTGGGAAAATATTGGGACTGGCAGCTACACGATGCCTATATGCCAGCAGGGGCCATGACTTCAGACATTGAAGATATGTTGCGTTATGCTCAGATGCAGTTGAATGATCCACGTTTTGGGCCATGCCATAAGAGTTTGAAAACAATTGACGACTCAACGGAAACCTTTCGAGCCTTGGGCATTAATTTAGATGAGATTGCAATGGCTTGGATTATTGATAAAGAAAACGGATTCATCTGGCATAATGGTGGAACGGGCCATTACAACAGCTATCTTGGTTTTTGTCCTGAGACAGAAACCGCGGTAGTGATCCTCTCAAACCTGGCTTCCGGCTACCGTCTTCCGGCCACGGTGCTTGGCATAAAGCTGCTGCAAGAATTGGGTGGCTGAGTTGGTCTGATCTAACCTTATATTTCTGACTTCTCGGATTCTACGTAAATTTTACAAGTTGTGGGTGATACTTTACCGCTTGGAACAGCCTTGAACAGGCCGTTTAGATTCGAGTTCTGAGATTTCCCGTAGAATTTGCAAGTAATGGGTGATTCTTCCACCCATTATCTGCAGATTTGTAGCGGAAACGCAATCCAGCGATTTACCAAGGTAAGAAAGTGCTGGCCTGCCACCCATTATCTGCAAATATTACGTGGAATCTAGAGAGTGCGATTTAGGAGGCTATCCAAGGCGGCCTCCAACACAGGCAGTCCAGCCAAAAGCTGAAGATTTTTCGTAGAATCTAGAAAGTCGGACTTAGGCGGTCGTCACAGGCTATCAATTATGCTTCCGGCACTATGATCAGATCTTTAGTGAAGTGATTCAACACTTCGCAGCCATCTTCTGTGATCAAGACCAAATCTTCGATGCGCACACCAATGCCTTCATCCAAGATATAGATACCGGGCTCAACGGAGAAGATTTGTCCAGGTTTAATGATTGCCTCATTAACACTTGAGACGTCACCGGTTTCGTGATCTTCAAGGCCGATGGAGTGACCGGTTCTGTGTGTGAAGTACTGGCCGAAGCCTTTTTCTTCGATATAATTTCGCGCGGCCAAATCAACATCGCACATTCGATTGCCAGGTTTTGCAGCTTCAATACCACGTCGGTTGGCTTCCAACACGATCTCGTAGATTTCACGTGCTCGCTCTGAAGCTTCTCCAATAAAAACGGTCCTGGTCATGTCAGAGGCGTAGTCTTTATAAAAACCACCGATATCTAGCACTACCGAGTCACCACGTTTTCCTTTAGAATCATCGGTTACGTGGTGAGGATCGGCAGCGCTTCGACCATAGGCTGTGATTGGATCAAAGGAAAGTTTCTTGATGTCATTTTTGGCGTAGATCTCACGTGCTTTCTCGTTTAACTCAGTTTCGGTCAATCCTCTGGTAACGTAGGGAATGAGCTCTTCCATAACTCGGTCATTAATACGGGAAGATTCTCGCATCAATTTTTGCTCTTTCTCATCCTTGACGCGACGAACATCGTCAACGATGTTAGAACCGTTGACATATTTTTTGTCAGGACAAAGATCCTGTAAGCGCAACAAAAATCTGGCTGGCCAGGTTTTATCGATGCCCATAATCTGGTCAGACGCAATATGTCGCGACAAAATCTCTACAGCATCTTCGACATCGTTATACCAAATCAGCTCACAACCCAGATCTTCATCTTGAGGGAAGAGCTTATTGATGAATAATTTGGTGTCGCCGTTTTCGTGGAGGTAAAGAGCCAACATTCTTTCACCAGGGAAGATCCAAGTCCCAGTTAAGTAGAAAATAGCCACCGGATCGCTGATAATCATGTGTGGGACTTGGTCCTGTTTCATCCGCTCAATAATGCGGTTCAAACGTTTTTGCTTCATCTCTTGGCCTCCTTAAACCTTAAAGTATTGAGTATCGGGCTCTAAATTTTGAAGATATACTGCCAATAAAATAAATTCTATTTATTATTTAAATCCAGCTTGGATTGGAAGTAGCCGTCTTTTTGGTATAGCGCTACTACCGGGTTATGTCCGGTTGCGCGGTCTTTGACCACGAGTGTCGTGCAAAGCGCGTCGGAAAATTTACAGAACAACGAGTCATGACCAACGCAGAGGCCAAGCAAAATGTTGAATTCAGTCTTTGCTTCGTTCAGGATCATGGCTTGTGCGACTGGATTGCACATGGCTTCAAAGTGCGCAGGCTCAAACTTGTCTTCTTCAGCTACGCCGGCTTCGGACTTATCCACGCCACCGGTTTTGCACATGGCGGAAACCAACTCAATGTCGTTTTCGCGACAAATTTCGGCAAAGATTTCGGCTTCCTTAACCAGACCATGACAAAAGGCCAAACCAACCTTTTTGTAGCCCATCCGCCTGATCAGTTCTAAAGTCTCACGCACTCTCGGCCAGCGACCATAGCCGTCATGCTCAATTCTGGCTGATTCCTGATAGAACTGGTTGTAATCAGGTGAATTTACTATGGCAAGAGCTTTGTCGGAAATTTCTGGGTTGTTGTCCATGGGGCAGAAGATAGGTAAGTTGTCTTTGCTGTCCTTGCAGCAGGCCTCCACGCCACACCAGGCACAGCGAGAAGCGTATTTATCGGAATTATCAGTTTTATCGACTTTAGCAGAGCTATCTACCATATCGGTTTTACCTGCTGCCATATCAGTGCCCATATTTGCGGCCATTTCGTTATCTTTTTTGTTCATCTGCATCCAGGATTCCTTAAATTTTATTTTATTGAATAAATTTCCACGCTTGCTCAAGCACAAGCTCTTAGAATACTTAATACACGACTTATCGCACGCCTTTTATTATCGCAGAGCCTGGGCTAAAATGCCAGAGAATATCTAGCGCTTTAGATATCGCCATTTGTCGACAAAGTAGGATATAGTGCCACTCACAGG
>JAUNLW010000015.1 GCA_030532065.1 Eubacteriales bacterium
TAAATAAAGTTTTAGAAAGGCAGTTACAAATTTACACACTATTGTGGACTTGACTATCAAGGGACGTCCTGCCACCCATTAACTGCAGATTTTACGTAGAATTTGAAAAGTCAGATCCAGATGGTGTCCCACGACCGCTAAGCCCACCCATTAGTCGCAAAATTGTAGTGAAATCGCCGAGCATCGATTTACTGAAACTCTCTCGCAGTCAACAACTCACCCACTACTTGAATATTTGTAGTGAAATCGCCAATCATCGAATTTGTAAGCTGGGATGTCCAGGCATGCCCACCCATTAACTGCAGATTCGTAGCAGAAACGCAATCCATCGATTTACTAACCTGAGACGTTCTCTACTTACCAGTTATTATCCTGCCTAACTAGCTTTCGCCTGAGCTTTTTCTTTGCTATAATACCTTGTACTGCCGTGATGGACCCGCAGCTAATCGGTCCCGTGCGATATGGCCCGTGAACCCCGTCAGGTCTGAGAGGAAGCAGCGGTAAGCGGTAAACCATATGCGCCGCGGATCAACCGGTGGCTGCGGATCTATCACGGTAGTTTTTTATTTAGGGAGGGAGTGGTCAGGTGTCTCAACTAGCCCTTTATCGCGCTTGGCGGCCTCAAACCTTTGATGAGGTCGTAGCCCAAAAGCAAGTAGTATATCCACTTAAGCAAGCTGTGATCAGTGGCGATATCGGCCATGCCTATTTGTTTTCCGGCACCAGGGGCACAGGAAAAACTTCCCTGGCCAAGATTTTCGCCAAGGCAGTCAATTGTTTGGATCCCCACAACGGCAACCCTTGCAACCAGTGCAAAATCTGCCAGGGTATCAATGACGCATCTCTTTTAGATGTCATGGAGATCGACGCCGCTTCCCATAACTCAGTAGATAATATTCGTAGGATCACTGATGAGGTGGTCTTTATGCCGACCGAGGCCAAATATAAGGTCTATATCATTGACGAAGTGCATATGTTATCTCAGGGCGCTTTCAACGCCTTGTTAAAGACCTTGGAAGAACCTCCGCCCCACGTGATTTTTATTTTGGCAACAACAGAACCTCAGCGGATACCAGCCACTATTCTTTCGCGTTGCCAACGTTTTGAGTTTAGACGGATACCTCTGGAAGCTATAGAAGAACGGCTGCGCGAGATCGCGGCAGCTGACGGCATTAAGCTCACTCCGGAAGCTATTCATACCATTGCCCGTTTGGGTGACGGTGCCTTGCGCGACGCTATTTCACTCTTAGACCAGTGCAGCTCTGGTATTGAGGGTGAGATTACTCAAGACGATGTATTGACTATTGCCGGCGTGGTTAGAGATGATTTTCTCGTCGGCTTCTGCAGCCAGGTATTAACTGCCGATTTAGCAGGTGTGCTCACAAGTTTGGACGAGTTGCAAATGTCTGGACGCAGTCTGCAGCGTTTCCTGCAGGATTTCCTCGCTTATTTGCGTGACCTCTTGGTAGCCAGCCTGCCACGCATAGATGCTGACCAATTGATCAACCAGACCAGCTCCGGCATTGATGCTCTTAGAGAATTGGCTCGACTGACGAGCCAAGACCAGCTTATGGCCATGATCAGCAGGCTGTCAAAAATCAATAACGAGATGCGTTGGTCACAAGATCCTAAGACCACACTGGAATTAGCTTTTATCAGTGAAGTAACTCAAATCGCGCCAGCCCAAGCCATGTCAGCTTCTAGCACTGTCAGCCAGGCAGAAGCGAAACCGACAGTCATAAATCCAGAAGCACAGTCAGCTACAGTAGAAGCCGAACCAGTAGCGGCTGTACCCGTTCCTAAGCCCACAAATGCTTCCCAAGCAGTCGAGACCCCAACAACCAATCCCCCAGCAGTCGATTCCCAAACAGATGCGAAAAACACCGCGAGGAAAGGGTCTCGCCAGTCTATGCCGGCGGTTTCTGATTCCCAAGCAGTCGAGGGCGAACACGAAGCCGCTGCAACCGCGCCGCAAACTCAAGCAGACACTACTTCGGAAACTGCAAGCGATGCCGCAAGCCCTGTTTGGGAGGCAATTTTAGATCAGCTGCGCGAATTGGGCCGCTATGATATGGTGATGCTCATAAAACCAGCTGAGATCAAAATCAACGGCAACGAGATCCAAGCTATCTATGGCAAGGATTACAAGGCTCACTTCGAAACGATGAGCCGCTCAGAAAACGTTGAAATTCTGGCGCAGGCTGCCAATAGAGCAGGTATCAGCGCGCCGAAAGTCAGCTTTGAGCTAGAGAAAAATGACACGGAGGCTGAGCAAAAGCAGGAACCTCTCTGGGTACAAAAGCTGCGCCAGGCCAGCAAAGTTCACGGTTTGGAATTTGAGCTTCCAGATCCTCCAGAGGAAAATAATTAGCTACTAATAAACACACGGCACCATAAGTGCCAGCCACGAAAGGATAGAAAAACTATGGCAAAAGGAAGAAGAGGCGGTTTCCCCGGACCTGCCGGTGGAAATAACATGAATCAAATACTGAAGCAGGCCCAAAAGATGCAAGAGCAGATCGCCAAAGCTCAGGAAGAGGCAGAAGCTTTTACTGGCGAAGCAGAAGTTGGCGGCGGTATGGTAAAGGTATTAGTAAGCGCCGAGCACCAGATTACCAGCATTGAGATCAAGCCGGAAGTAGTAGATCCCGACGATGTCGAGATGTTGGAAGACTTGGTCACGGCAGCCATTAACGAGGCTATGCGTCAAGTGGATGAGAAGACTGCTGAGCATATGGGTAAGGCTACCGGTGCCTTGGGCGGCTTAGGTGGTCTGGGAGGTTTCGGCTTCTAATGTCCGCCACTTCCCCCCTAATCGATGAACTGGTACAGGAACTTGGCAAGCTGCCAGGCATCGGCCGCAAGACGGCCAGCCGTCTTGCTTACCATGTCTTAGACGCGCCAGAAGAAGATGTAGAAAAATTAGCACAGGCTCTCCTGGCAGCTAAACACGGTATCCATCTTTGTTCGGTATGCTGTAATTTTACCGAAAATGAGATCTGTGATATCTGCGCTAACCCCAAGCGTGACCGCACTACGGTTTGTGTAGTTGAAAGCCCGCGTGACCTGGCTGCTATGGAGCGCATGCATGAGTACAAGGGTTTATACCAGGTCTTGCACGGAGTGATTTCTCCCATGCAGGGTCTCGGTCCGGAAAACCTTAAGCTTAGAGAATTCCTCCAACGCTTACAGGAACACCCGGAGATCCAGGAAGTGATCTTGGCTACCAATCCCAGCGTGGAAGGTGAGGCTACAGCCCTTTATCTGGCCAGGCTGATTCGCCCCAGTGGCATCAAGTGCACCAGGATTGCTCACGGTCTGCCTATGGGCAGTGATATCGAATACGCCGACGAGGTTACGCTGGCCAAGGCCTTGAGTGGCCGACAAGCCATTTAACGGCATAGCTTGTACAGAGGACTGTAAGTTATTTGTTGCTTTGCAAATAAAGTCGTAGGCCAGTTAGCTAAAATTTAGAAAGCAATAGCAAAAAACGTAAAGAGGCCTGTGAGTCTAGGACTTGCAGGCTTTGTTGATTGGCTAATAATTTTTGGTCTTCCAAGCTTTGAATCTAACGATGAAAAATTCTAGCGATGAATAAAGATAATCTCGTCGGGTTTTACCAGGCCCAGATTGTCACGAGCCAGGCGTTCTATATATTGGGCACTGCCTACCATGGCGTTGAGCTCGTTGACCTGTTTGCCACGACGCACTTCTGCCTCATATTGCAGTTGCAATTCTTCGGCTTCTGCCTGCAGGCGCTCCATCTCGCGTTCCTGTTGCTGGTAGATTGTTATGGCAGAGTAGGCAAGCAAGGCAGCTACAACTAAAGCCACAAGCCACCAATGGCCGCGCTTTTTACTTTGCGGTCTTACCATTTCTCTTTGCGCCATCTAAACTAACCTCAATTCAAAAGTGCTTTTATTTTAGAGCCACCAAAGGCAGAAAGCCAAGGCAAAAGCCTTGGCACTAATAAAACTTAAGCAGCACGCAACTTTTAGGTAATCTTCTTGCAATGCTACCTGTTATCTAACTCAAATTTCCAATTGGCAGTAGCCGGTGGCAAGCGCATGCCACTTGCTTCCTGGATGCTGAGGCCTTTCTGCTCCAGGGTTTTACGAATGGCCTCTCTTTCCTGAGGTCGGCGCACCTTGAGCGTAGTCGTCATTTCCAGGTCTTCTTCCGTCCAAATAAAGGCAGTTACCGACTTATAGACTGGCATCTGCTTGTTGATCTTCTGGATCTCGCCGTGCAGGTAATTGGCAATCTCGTCGTCATCGGTACGAGCTTCAGCAGGGATTTGATTGACATCTATCTGCATTTTGGCACAAATAATGGTGTTGCCACGCTTGCTATCTTCCGCCCAGACGAAGGCTTCTTTGACGGCTGGAATATTCTTCAAGAGCCCCTCAATCTCCTCGGGGAAAGCTTTTTTCCCGTTGCTTAGGACCAGCATGCACTTTTTGCGGCCGGTCAGATGTAGGGCTCCTTTGTCATCAAAGTAACCCAAATCACCGGTTCGCAGCCAGCCATCGGGGGTAACGGTTTCAGCTGTAGCTTCAGGATTATCCAGATAGCCCAGCATGATATTGTCGCCCAAAGCCAGGACTTCTCCCACTTTGTGACCTTTGCCATCCGGTGTAAGTTCACTGTCGTCGATTTTTAAGTGCACATCGGGCAAAGGAAAACCAACCGTGCCTGGGATACAGTTACCTTGCACGTTGGTAGCCAAGACCGGGCTGGCTTCTGACAGGCCGTAGCCGGGCAGGCACTCTATGCCGATGGATTCGTAGAAGAGCACAACTTCAGGATCTATAGGCGCTCCTCCACAGACGAAGAATTCAAACTTGCCGCCTAATTCTTCAATGATACCGTGGAAGATCTGGCGGCGCTTATCTTTACGGAATACGCGCAGGAAACGTGAGAGGCGCTGGCCTTGCCTGAATTTTCGCTCCAGTTTTTGCTTGCGTAGTGAGCGCATAATCTGCGCGTGGATATTCTCGGCGATGGCAGGCACAACCATCATGCAGAGGACTTCCCAATCCTTCATGTTCTTGCTGATATATCGCAAGCCGTCATTGACGCAGATAGTAAGGCCCAAATACCAGAAGGTAAACATGCCTACCGTGTTCTCGTAGGTATGATGGAGGGGCAGAACAGAAAGCGCGTGATCACCTGGTTTGACCCGAAAAGACTCGGCGCAGGAATGAGCGTTAAGCGCTATATTGCGGTGACTGAGCATGACGCCCTTGGATTGTGAGGTGGTACCGGAGGTAAAAACCAACGAAGCTATATCTTCGCTTTGCGGGCGATAAGTCAAAAGCTCAGCACTCTCTGCGGGAGTGAGAGCGTGACCCTCGGCTAGTAAGGCCTCAAAGGCAAGACTCTGCGCCACTGCTTCAGGAGCGGCGCCGGGCGCCAGACTGACCAGCAGTTTTACCGAGCCGGGATTTTGCGCGACGATTTTTGCCAAATCTTCATGCCGATCGTCAAAGCACAATACATCTGCCTGCGAGCGTTCAATCAAGTTTTGTGCTTCCTCAATAGGTAATTGCGCGTCTAAGGGCACTGCCGTACCCAAATAAGAACAGGCAGCGTTAAAAGCTACCACCCAGGAGTAGGAGTTGGCTCCGATGACCGCGACGCGGGTCTTGCCAATGCTTTGTCCGGCAGCAGTAAGCTGCTGGGCCAAGCCAGCGGCGAAGGCCTCTACATCCTCTCTCAACTCGGAGTAAGTCACGTGGTAATCTTTTCCCTGGACTTCTTTGCGGTATATATAGGCATCTACTTCCGGGTATTGGCCCGCTACCATTTCCAGGAGTTCTCTTAATGAATAGGCTTTGCGTCTGGGATATAGACTCGTGCCTACATAGGTTTTGCTCATGCGGCTAAACATCCCTTTCTGGTCTAATAAACCACAGGTGTAGTAAGATGTAAGTTCAGTCAGGGGCCCGAAGTCCCTTAGCTGACAGTATAACATAGCGAATAATACAGTAATGTAAGGAGAAGATCGGCTATGCGCTTAGAAGGAACCGCCTATAAGGGAGACAGCCGCCTGGCCATGATGACCGTCGAAATCCCTGAGACAAGTGAAAGTTTTTCCCACAATCTGGATCAGGCGCTTTTGCAGCTGTGTAAAATCTTGAATTTGCCACTCCCCCTCTGGCTTAAGAAAAACACACGCGAATTCGCCACTTTTCGGCAAACTACTTTCTTCCCCGACCAGTACACGGAGCCGGTAAATTTTGACCAGTTCTATATAAAACTCATAGATTGACCTAAGAGACCGCGCGGGTTCTGGCATAAGACCTGTAGCCGAATTTACCCAAACTTTTAAGCCAAAAGCGCTATACAGATAAGGAGCTTGTCGTGTCTATAACTCCAGATAGAAATGAAACCGCGTCCACCGCAAAGGCCTCTGTTTCCAGGAAACCGAGTGAAAAGTTTGTCCTTAAAGATCACTACAGCTACGATGAGCTGGTAGATCTGGTGGCCTTCCTCTATAGCCCCGAGGGTTGCCCCTGGGATCAAAAGCAGACCCATGAATCAATCAAAGGTTCTTTGGTAGAAGAGGCCTGGGAAGCCGTAGACGCGATTCTGCAAGGCAGAGATGATCGTCTCGCGGATGAGCTGGGTGATGTGTTACTCCAGGTAATCTTCCACGCGGAGATGGGACGAGTAGCTGGTTCTTTTACCATGGATGATGTGCTGCGCAATGTCTGCCGCAAATTGATCAGCCGCCACAGCCATATCTTTGCGCAAGACACAGCTTCCGATCCCAAAGAAGTACGTGAGCTGTGGGAGGCTAATAAGATCAAAGAAAAAGGCCTCAAGAGCGAAACCGATGTGTTAAGAGATGTGCCCCGCTCTTTACCGGCGCTTTCTCGCTCTTATAAGATTCAAAAGAAGGCTGCCGCTTGTGGTTTCGATTGGCCAAATGCTGAAGGCGCTCGCTCCAAGCTGAAAGAGGAAGCCCAGGAATTAGCCGAAGTAGAGGCTCAAATAACGGCAGCGCAAGGCAGCTCTTCACTGAGCAAAGCTGAAGCCGACAGGCTCAATGAAAGGCTGGCAGAAGAAGCTGGCGATCTGCTCTTTGCCGCAGTGAACTATTTACGTAAATTAGCTATTGATCCAGAGTTGGCTTTAAATCAGGCCAACGAGAAATTCATCCGCCGCTTCAGTCAGATTGAAGACCTGGCAACGGAACAAGGCCAGGCCCTACGCGGTATGAGCCTGGAAGAAATGGATCAGTTATGGGAGCGAGTTAAAGCTCAGGAAAAGTAAGGAGCAAGTTAAATCTCAGGAAAAGTTGGGAACAAGTTAAAGCTCAAGAATAGTTGGGAGCAATTTAAAGCTCTGGAAAAGTAAGGTAAGAAAAATGCGTTTAGATAAATTCTTAAAAGTTTCTCGTCTTGTAAAGCGTCGCACGGTTGCTAATGAGCTGGCCAGCCAAGGCCGGATCAAGGTTAACGAAAAGCAGGCCAAACCAGGCACTCAGCTTGCGCCAGGAGATATTATGGAAATCCGTTTCGGCGACCGCTATACCCGTGTCAAAATCCTCTCCCTGCAGGAGCACGTCCGCAAGGAAGAGGCTGACAGCATGTACGAGATTATTGATAGTGGGAAAGTCAGTGAAGCTTAAGCTTGCTTGATTATCCAAACTAATCGTTGACAATCAGGGTACCGGCTTTGCCGGCCAGACCTTCAGCCGCTTTTTCTAAAGAAGTGATGAGGGCCTTGCGACCGGGAGCACCCGTGACAAATTGCATGGCCGCTTCGACTTTCGGCAGCATGGAACCTGGAGCGAACTGGCCTTGGTCGGCATAGGCTCGCATTTGGCTTACGCTTACTTCGCTCAATTCTTCCTGATCAGGCTTACCGAAATTGATCGCTACCTGGTCTACAGCGGTCAGGATGATGAGGGTGTCAGCTTCCACGAGCTCTGCTAAACGAGCGGACGCGAAGTCTTTGTCGATAACCGCAGCTACACCTTCCAGACTACCATTATGTTGGATCACGGGTATACCGCCACCACCAGCTGCTACCACGATATAACCCTGGCTAACCAAGTCTAAGATCAGGTCTTTTTCAATAATATCTACCGGCTTAGGAGAAGCAACTACTCTGCGATATCCTCTACCGGCGTCTTCTACGTAGCGGTGTTTGGGGTGGACCTCCGCAAGGCGCTCAGCTTCTTCTGCGGTATAGAAAGGGCCAATCGGCTTCGTCGGTTGAAAAAAGGCCGGGTCTTCCGCGTCAACCAAAACTTGAGTCACAATACTGGCGCAAGGCTTTGAGAGCCCCCTTTTCGCCAGCTCGTTATGGATAGCGTTTTGCAGATGGTAGCCGATATAGCCCTGGCTCATGGCTCCACATTCCGGGAAGGGCATACCTTCAGCGGTCTTGGCGAAAGCCAGGTTTATCATACCGACTTGAGGGCCGTTGCCGTGGCTGAGTACCACTTCAAGCCCAGTCTCCACCAAGTCGACCAGCGGTACAGCAGTTTGAGCTACCAGCTCACGTTGTTCCTGGCAATTCTTTCCCAAGGCATTTCCGCCCAGAGCAATAACAACACGTTTCATCACAATACCTCTAAAGTCGCGTGAAACAGCAGGACGGCAGATCACTTTAGGGCTGCGATGCCTGCTTATCACTCAAGCGACGATTTTACTTAAAAAAAGATTAAGGCTAGCGATCAGGCTAGCCTTAGCGAGTCCTTCTAAAATAGTCTTAGGCGCCGATGGTAGCGACCATAACAGCCTTGATGGTGTGCAGACGATTCTCTGCCTCGTCAAATACTTTGGAGCAGGAAGAACGGAAGACTTCATCGGTGACTTCCATCTCCTTGAGACCAAACTTCTCGTAGACTTCTTTACCAATGCTGGTGTTGAGGTCGTGGAAGGAAGGCAGGCAGTGCAGGAAGATAACGTCAGGATTTTCGGTACGCTTCATGAGCTCAGCATTTACCTGGTAGTCTTTGAGCAGATCAATACGCTCAGCGAATTTATCTTCTTCACCCATGGAGACCCAAACGTCAGCGTAGATGGCGTCAGCGCCCTTAACACCGTCCAGGTCATCAGTAATAGTGATGGTGGCACCGGTCTCAGCGCCCAGAGCCTGCATCTCCTTGGTCAGTTCTTCGTTGGGCCAGAGTTCCTTAGGAGCCACAGCGGTGAAGTCCATACCCAGTTTGGCAGCGCCGATCATGAGGGAGTTACCCATGTTGTTACGGGCATCACCCACAAAAACCAGCTTGCACTTGTTAAGAGGCTTGGCGGTATGCTCTTGCATGGTCATAAAGTCGGCCAGAACCTGAGTGGGGTGATAGAGGTCAGTCAGGCCGTTCCATACGGGCACTCCGGAATACTTAGCCAGGTCTTCAACCGTTTCCTGCTTGAAGCCACGGAATTCGATACCGTCGAACATACGTCCGAGTACTTTAGCGGTATCTTCTACAGATTCTTTCTTACCAAATTGAGAGTTAGCCAGGAAGGTAACACCAGCGCCTTCGTCCATTGCGCCTACTTCAAAAGCGCAGCGAGTACGGGTGGAGGTCTTCTCGAACAGCAGTACGATGTTCTTGCCGGCCATGGAGTTGCCCTTAATACCTAAGCGCTTTTTCGCCTTGAGGTCGTGGGCCAGGTTGAGTAAATAATTGATCTCATCAGGAGTGAAATCTTTCAGAGTAAGGAAGTTTCTACCTTTTAAGTTGACTGCCATTGTGGTCTCCTTTTGTCTTTGACTTTGTCTTTATTTAGCTTGGTCTATTATCTATCCTCTGCCAGCGGCAAAGTGACAGGTCGATTATAGCAAATCCCGGATCATTGGTTGGGACATGCAGTGTGGGCCGCCGCGTCCGCGCACCAGTTCGGAAACTCTCAGCTTATGGAGCTTAATACCGGCTTCTTCCATAAGTTGGTTGGTTACGTGGTTACGTTCGTAGACAATAACTTCGCCGGGAGCCAGAGCCAGGGTGTTTGCGCCGTCGTTCCATTGCTCGCGCTCGGCATCTACCGGACTGTTGCCACCACATTGGATTAGGCGCACTTTTTCTACGCCGGTGTATTTTTTCAGGATCTGATCCAGGCTGCCGTGGACTTCTTTAGGTGCCTTGCCATTTAAGGCAACTTCGCGAGTGATCTCAAACACCGTGATATCACCGGTTACGCCCGGATGGATCACGTAGCAGTCATGGTCCAGTTGGGTGAAGACAGTATCTAAGTGCATAAAAGCGCGTTTGCTGGGGATCTGCACTGCAAGCACGGTTTCGAGATTGCGCACAGAGCCTTTCTCAAACATGGTCTTGGCCAGACTCATGATACCTTTGAGAGTGGTTCTCTGGCTGATACCAATCGCTACTACCTGATCATTCAAAATCAAAATATCGCCACCCTCAATGATGATCTCTGAGCCGTCAGCCTGCTGACGCTCACCCTGGTAGCAGTAGTGCTTCTTTAGCTCAGGATGGTATTGGAAAATATATTGGCCAAAGCAGCACTCCGGGCGTCTGGACTGGCTGTACATGCTGTTGATACTTACCATATTACCCACCACAGAGAAGGGATCACGAGTGAAGTAGGTATTGGGTAGTGGATCCAAGATAAAAAAGTCATCCTCACCATTCAAGGCGTGGAAGAGTTTGGCATATTCGGGCAACTCTTCCTTACGTAAGCCGGCGATGAGCTTGCTGACCATGTCTACGGTCCGCTCATAGTCAGTGAAATAGTCCACCAATACCCGGATCTGTTCCTGGTCATCTAAGTGGTGGACAGCAAAAAAGTCTTTTAAAAATTCTTCTTTTACACCAGCAGCATCAATAGCTTCTGCTACCAGATCTTCAATGAAATGTATTTCTACTCCATTTTGGCGTAATACTTCCAAGTAGCTGTCATATTCTTCACCGGCCATTTGCGCGTCCGGCAGGTCATCAAAGAGCAATCGTGTCATATTGGCCGGAACCATGTTATGCAATTCAGCTTGAGGTTTATGCAAAAATATACTGCGCAGGCGACCTATTTCCGAGTCAACCTGTAGTCTCAGTTCAGACATAATTTATCTTGTCCTCCCAGAAATTCTCTTTACATCTGTGTGTTTCTTGACTGTGTGTACAATTTAATTAATCTAGCGCCAGTCTAGCACAGTGCTCAAAAGGCCGCAAGCTAGGGGGTTTGCGGCCTTTTGTTACTTATTTACACTTTGCTCATTTTATTGCGCAAAAATAAAGCGGCGAACGACCAAAAGCTCGTTTTAGGTCGCCGCCGCGCATAAATATACAAGCATGCAATTCACAGTAAATGAGATTTATTCTGCCTGCCAGAGGATCGCCAGGAAAGGCACTCGGATGTCGCGCTTAAGTGGTTTTTGCTCCACTTCGTTAATTTCCAGATAATCGCGCTTGAGGCTATCCTCCAGATTTTGCAGTTCTTCCTGCATTTCCAGCGCCAAGGCGTCATAATCAGCGCGATATTTAGCAACACTCTCCTCTGCCCGTTCGACTTCTTCTCCCAAACGGTTGACCCTGGAAGCAGAGCGGCTGGCAGTGGTGGCACGTCCCAGGTTGCCACTGGAAAAGACTTTGCCTCCCATAAGAGCGCCTAATACCGATGAAGCTACAGAGATGGCGGTTTGACGCTTGGCGTCATCTTGACGGGCCGCCCGCTGTTCTACCTGTTGCGAGGCTTTGCGGATCTTCTCTTCCTGGGTAGCCAGACGCTTCTCATATTTTGCGCGCAAGGTATCCAAGGCAATCGCTCTCTCTTCTCTGCTCTCCTGATCCACGCGTATACGGAAGTCGCGCTCGCTCTCACCTCTGCGGGAGCGGGCTTTTTTGCGGTTGGTATAGCGTGTAAGCCTTTGGTTGCGATAGAGATAGTCAACTAGATCTCGTTCCCACTCCTTATAGGACGCTTTATCCTTTAAAGCCGCAGGCAGTTCTTTAAGTTCCGCGTCGGGATTCTCCGGATAGGGCAGGAGGTCGTCCACATCCAAATCTACCAACTCACTATCTTCCCAGCGAATAGGCAGTGGTCCATCCTGATAATGGGCCAGGCGCAGCTCATTGATGGTCTCTGCCTCCCCGGTCTCCTTGTCGTAGAAGGTGGTTTGACTGAGTGCTGCTAGGACTGGGCGGTAGGAGCTTACTTTGCTGTAGGCGGGAACAAAGTAAGACGAGACACCCTGGGGAATCTCATCCAGGATATCCTGTGCCGAATGCGCCACACCAGCGATAGTGCTCGCAGTGGCCTGGCCGGCCAGGATATTAGCCGGGCGCACTTCCAGGTCCGGCGTTTTTACTTGATCAAGATCAAGACCAGGCACTCCCGCTGCTCCGTATTGGCTGGTAGCGTTGTTCAACCAGGCAGGAGCAGAACTGATCTGTTCTCTAGCTGGTGCCGTATAAAGGCCCAACTCTTTGGCTTGTTGCAGCTCGGCTAAAGACATGGGACCTTTGAGGTAGGATAAGGCAAAGCGAGACTCAAAAAGCGTAAGTTCACGCTTGGAAACGTTATTCATGATAAATTCACGCTTACCAAGGCCGGCAATTAAGCGGTCCAGATCTTCCCGGCTGAAGGATTCGCCGCTCTGAGAGACCACGTCCTGCATGCCGTCCAAGAGACGGTTACGGTCATTTTCGGTCTGCAGCCGTCCGATCCACCAGGTACCGATATTACCCAAACCTTTGTAGTCCAGATCCATGGGGTTCTGAGTGCTGAGCACGATACCCAGGCCGTAGGCTCTGGCTTGTTTAAGCAAAGTGATCAGCGGACGCTTAGAAGGAGGATTGGCAACCGGCGGGAAATAACCGAAGATCTCATCCATGTAGAGAATAGCTCGCAGGCTCTGACTGCCGCTTTGGCTGCGCGTCCAGGCCAGGAGTCGGTTGAGGAAGAAGGAAACAAAGAACATACGCTCCTTTTCTCCCAAATGCGCGATGGAAATTATGGAAAGCTTGGCCTTACCCTGCTCGTTATAGAGCAAGCGGTCAATATCCAGAGGCTGTCCCTGCAACCAGGGGGCAAAGCCGGGTGAGGCCAGAAGATTGTTGAAGGCCTGGACCAGCTTTTGTCTTTCGTTGGCGGGATAGAAATTCTCTAATTCCAGGACTCCCACTGTGCTAAAAGGCGGCTTTTGGATCAGCTTGATCAACTGGGCCAGATCCAAGTTCTGGCCTTGATACCAGGCCTGCTGGAGGATATGAGATAAAAGTATATGTTCTCGCGACTGCAGTGGGTCAGCATCGATCTCCACCAGGCTGAGCAGGCTGGAGACGGTGCCAGCAACCAAGTTACTCATAGTGGCAAAGTCCTGCAGCAGTTCCGGCCCAGGCGCGTCTAAACCGGCCAGGAGCGAGAGCGGCTCCGCTGCCGCGGAAGCCGGCGTATAGATACAAACATCGGCGTTCTGTCTGAGGAGCTTTACTCGCTCGGAGGTCTGACCCCAGGCACTGGTGCCCTCCTGCCAACTTTTGGCGAGCTGCTCAGCATAGGCTTCACGGCTGAGGCCTTCCTGGCGCGCCTCCGCCTCGCTGACCCAGGGCAGGAAATTCTCTGGGAGGTAGCTGTCAAAACTGAGGGCCAAGTTGCCCATGTCTCCTTTGGGATCAATGATCAGGCAGGGGATGCCGTCAATGGCTGCCTCCTCAAGGAGGTCAATACATAATCCGGTCTTGCCTGATCCTGTCATGCCCACACACAGGGCGTGAGTGTTGAGGTCAGATGAGGGGTAGAGCAGCAAGGGCTCGGCTTGACCGGGCTGGCTCACTTTCTCTTTTCCCAGATAAAAGAATCCCAGTTGTTCATAATTTTCCATCTCAATTGTCTCCCTTAGGCTTTTGCCTTTTTCTCTTCCTCCTGTTCATCCTGCTTCTCTACCGGTAGCAGGGCTAATTTAAGCACTTCATCCGCGTTTTCTACAGGAGTGATCTTGAGTTTTTTACGTACCGAAGCAGGAATCTCTTCCACATCCCTGAGATTTTCTTTGGGAATCAGGATTTCTTTGATCCCGGCTCGGTAGGCTGCAACGGCCTTCTCTTTGAGGCCGCCTATGGGCATAATGCGACCACGCAAGGTGATCTCGCCGGTCATAGCCAGGTCATTGCGCGCTGGTCTGCCAGTAAAGGCTGAGGCCAGGGCAGTGGCCATGGTGATACCGGCCGAAGGTCCGTCCTTGGGAACAGCTCCGGCCGGCACGTGAATATGGATATCATGGGTGGAGTAGAAGTTTTCTTCCAGCTCCAAATCCTCAGAACGTGAGCGAATAAAGGTTAGGGCAGCTCTGGCAGATTCTTTCATCACATCGCCCAGAGATCCGGTAAGCTCAATTTCGCCCTTACCCGGCATTACGTTGACCTCTATGGTTAGAGTATCGCCGCCTGCAGTCGTCCACGCGAGCCCGGTAACTAAGCCAACTTGCGGCTTGCGCTCAATCTTGTCAAAGTCATATTTGCGAGGACCCAGGTACTTTTCTAAGTCTTTCACGCCAATCTTAACTTTAGTATCCTCACCTTCTTCCGCTATCTGTACTGCTACTTTGCGACAGAGCTTTGCCAGCTCACGGTCTAGTTGGCGCACACCCGCTTCGAAGGTATACCAGGAGATGAGGCGAGCCATAGCCATACGGCTGACAGAAAGCTGCCTGGACGGAATGGCGTTGGCCGCTTTTTGTCTTGGGAGGAGATGGCGGCTGGCGATCTGGATTTTGTCCTCTTCGGTATAGCCGGAAATCTCAATCAGTTCCATCCGGTCCAGGAGCGGCTCGGGAATGTCCCAGGCGGAGTTGGCCGTAGTGATAAAGAGCACTTGCGACAGGTCGTAGGGGATTTCTACAAAGTGGTCGCGGAAGTTGTTATTCTGTTCCGGGTCTAGCACCTCTAAAAGCGCTGAAGATGGGTCGCCTCGGAAATCAGCGCCCAGCTTGTCGATCTCATCTAAGAGGAACAAGGGATTATCAGTGCCTGCCTGGCGGATACCTTGAATGATCCTGCCCGGCATGGCGCCTACGTAAGTACGGCGATGGCCGCGGATCTCTGCTTCATCATGGATGCCGCCCAGTGACATGCGCACATATTTGCGGCCCAGAGCGCTGGCTATCGATTTGGCGATCGAGGTCTTTCCGACACCGGGAGGACCAACCAGGCAAAGGATAGGACCTTTGACTCGCAGGTCACCGCTCTTGGTCTGCAGCGAGCGCACGGCTACATATTCCAGGATGCGGTCTTTGACTTTTTCCAGGCCGTAATGGTCGCGTTCCAACACCTTACGGGCATGCTTAAGATCCAGGTTTTCCTCTTCTACTTTGCCAAAGGGTAAGTTGATCACCAGATCCAGCCAGTTCTTCTGCACGGCTGTATCAGGATAGTTTTCCGGCATCCGAGACAAGCGGCGGATCTCCTTGCGCAGCTTTTCCTTGAATTCTTCAGGAATACCTGATGTTTCCAGCTTTTCTCCCAGCTCCTGGATCTCGCTGGTCTCATCGTCATCGCCCAGTTCTTCCTGGATGGAGCGGATCTGCTCACGCAGCACGTATTCCTTCTGATTTTGATCCAGGCGGGCCTGCACTTTTTGGTTGATCTCCTGGGTTATACCCACGATCTCAGTTTCTCTGACCAATAGGTCCAGTAGCGCTTGCAGACGCTCCAGGAGGTTTTTTGCTTCCAGTTGGCTCTGCTGTTCCTGCAGGCTGAGGTTTAAATTCATACAGACCAGGTCGGCCATCCTTTGGCTGTCACTGGTCTTGAGCACAGCGGTAGCAGTGGCCGGACTTACAATGCCGGACTTGGAAGCATAATCTTCGAAATGCTTGAGGATCTCACGTCGCAGGGCTTCTGCCTTGATGGCGTCTTCTTCGCTCAAGGGGTCAAAGGGGTAGGGTTCGATCGTGGCCGTATTGACGCCGCCTCGACTGCCGAAACGCCGTACCCGAACTCGTTGCAAGCCTTCACACAGCATCTTGAAACTTCCACCCGAAGTCTCCGATACTTGGCGCAAAGCAGCCAACGTACCTACGCGATAGAGATCATTGGCCAGAGGGATGTCCATCAGACTGTCCTTCTGCGCTACGAGCAAGATCTCATTAGCGCTGGAATCCATGCAGGCTCTGAGGGCTTGAAGTGACTCTTCTCGTCCTACTTCTACGCTCACCACGCCCGTGGGATAAAAGACCATATCCCTTAGGGCAATATAGGGCAAGCGTTTGGTTTCCTTGTCTGCCTGGCCAGTGTTATTTTTTTGCTTATGGTTCTTTGCTTGTGTCTTCTCTGCCATGTCTTATCTTTATGTGTACTCTTTTCTTTATTATTCTTTTTGCTCTTCCAGAGCCGTGATCTTGTCGATCCTCCGCTGGTGACGGTCACCCACAAACTCAGCTGACAGATAGGCCTCTACGATACTCCAGGCCAACTCTGTGCCTAAGGTACGGCCGCCCAGGCAGATAATATTGGCGTTGTTATGTTCTCTGGCCATACGGGCGGAAAAAGCGTCAGCCACGTGAGCCGCGCGAATGCCTTTTATCTTGTTGGCGGCGATGCTGATACCAATACCGGTGCCACAGAACAAGAGCCCACAGGTGTAGTCGCCGGACAGATAGGCCTCGCAAACCTTGGCGGCCTGGTCGGGATAATCCACGCTGGTGGAGTCATTGACACCCAAGTCAGTGACTTCATGGCCCGCTGCTTCCAGCTGTTCGCGGATGTAGTCTTTTAGTAGGTAGCCGCCGTGGTCAGCGCCTAACACAATCTTCATGGTCTAACTTTCCTTTCTTTGGGGAATTTAGCTACCCCTATCTTACGGATCTGATCCGAAAAGATACTTTCTCACTAACTCTCTTTGTCAGCAGAGCTATTACCCAGTTTGTTCTTAAAGTCCTGGTAAGTAAAGTGGCGCAGGCATTCCAGCTGTTTGCCATCCCAAGTGTAGAGGTCAGGCAGCGGCATACCGTTGAAGCTGGTGCGCTTAACATGAGAATATAAAGACATATCACAAAAGGCCAGTACATCGTCTCTTACAAGCTGCTGATCAAAGGAGTAGTCACCCATGATATCACCTGCCAGGCAGCTAGGGCCACCCAGGCGATAAGTAAAGGCTTTCTCTCGAGGCTCACCGGCCGCCTCCTGGCTTCCATCGGCCTCCACTTTGAAGAGTCGCGGTCTGTAAGGCATTTCCAACACATCCGGCATATGGCAGGTGGCGGAACTGTCTAAGATCGCCAGGCGCATCTCATTATAGGGCAGATCCAAGACACGAGTGACCAGCCAACCGCAATCCAGAGGTATGGCTTCACCAGGTTCCAGAAAAATCCGCGCGGCAGTGTGTTTCTTTAGTTTCTTAATCGTTGCCAAGAATAGTGGCACGTGGTAATCGCGACGAGTAAAGTGATGGCCGCCACCTAGATTGAGCCATTCCAATCGAGGGAGATAGTCCGCAAAACTATCCAGCAGGATATTTACCAAGCCTGCCAGTTCTTCGGCGCCTTCCTCGCAGAGGCAATGAACGTGCAGGCCGCTGAGGCCATACCAAAAGTTGTCTTGCCCTTCTTGCGCACGTTCCAGCTCCGCAATGGTTGTGCCCAGGCGCGAGCCCGGCGCGGCAGGATTGTAGAGATCAGTATCCATGGCTGAAAACTCAGGATTAATCCGCAGACCAAAGCGCAGCTCTTCTCTTTTCTGAGCTGCCTCTAAGGCCAAAGATCGCCAGCGCAGCCACTCCTCGGGGCTGTTAAAAATCACGTAATCAGCCAGGCTCAGTATTTCCTCCAGCTCACTTTGCTTGTAGGCAGGAGAGTAAACCTGAATAATGCCTCCGGGAAAATGCTCCGCGGCCAACTTAGCCTCATAAAGACCTGACGAGCTGGTACCTCTCAAATAACGAGCAATCAAGGGGTAAGTCGCAAAGAGTGAATAGGCCTTCTGAGCCAGAAGGATTTCCACGCCAGCTGCTTTACCCAAGGCCTGTAAATAGCCAAGATTGTCCTCCAGGAAACGCAGGTCCAGGACTTCCGCCGGGCTGGGCAGCTGAGCATAAGGCAGATCAGTCGGACCCAGTCTGGTCTTTTGTGACAATAGCAGGTCCGGTCGCAAAGCGCGCGCTGCCTCACTATGGATCTTTAGCACTTGATCTTGTGGCATCTTGGGAGTTTTCCTTTTATCTAAGGTACTAGGACCGGATCATGGTCCTCATGCCAGGGCAGGCCAAATTGATTGAGCGCCTCCATGAAGGGATCCGGATCCATTTCTTCTACATTGTGTACACCCGGCTTTTTCCAGTGGCCTTGAAGCACCATGGCAGCGCCAATCATGGCCGGAACACCAGTTGTATAGGAAACAGCCTGCAGGCCGGTCTCCCGGTAAGCTACCTGGTGGTCGCAGATATTGTAGACATAGAGGTGCTTAGCCTGGCCATCTTTCTCGCCCTGGAAGATACAACCGATATTGGTCTTACCTACGGTTCTAGGGCCCAAGCTGGCAGGATCGGGCAGTACAGCTTGCAGGAAGCGCAGTGGAATGATCTCCTGGCCTTCAAACTCAATCGGCTCAATAGAAGTCATACCCACGTTTTCCAGGCATTTGAGATGAGTAAGATAAGACTCGCTGAAGGTCATGAAGAAGCGGATGCGCTCAATACCAGGAACATTTTTGGCCAGAGACTCCTCCTCTTCGTGGTAGAGCAAATACATATCTTTTTCGCCAACTTCTTTAAAGTCATAAACGCGCTTGATTTCCAGGGGCTTGGTCTCGACCCATTCACCACGCTCCCAGTAGCGGCCATTGGCTGAAACTTCACGAATATTAATCTCAGGATTGAAGTTAGTAGCAAAGGGATAACCGTGGTCACCACCGTTGCAGTCGAGAATATCTATATAACGAATAGTATCAAAATGGTGTTTGAGCGCATGAGCGCTGAAAGCCTGGGTTACGCCCGGGTCAAAACCGCAGCCTAAGATAGCGGTCAAACCGGCTTTCTCAAAGCGCTCTCGGTAAGCCCACTGCCATTTGTACTCAAATTTGGCAGTTTCGGGCGGTTCGTAGTTGGCAGTATCCAGATAGTCTACGCCATAGGCCAGGCAGGCATCCATGATGGAAAGATCCTGGTACGGCAGGGCCAGGTTGATCACGATATCAGGTTTTTCTTCTTCAAAGAGTTTAACCAGTTGGTCTACATCATCGGCGTCGACCTGACGGGCGTTGAGCTTTACCCCGCGGCCGGACAGCTCCTCGACCAGCTTCTCACAGCGGGATAGTGTGCGCGAGGCAATGGTAATTTCGGAAAATACGTCTTTGTTTTCCACACACTTGTGGGCGGCGACGGAGGCTACACCACCGGCACCAATGATGATCGCTTTAGACATTACTTTACTCCTCCAGTTGTTATAGGGGTTTTATCCATTTTATCGTATTAAGGCAACAAGAGGTAGCCTTTGGGCAGGTCCGTACCGCTTGTTCTAAACTTGCTCGCGCCTTGAGGTCAGTATAGAATTTAAAATGAGTGTTAAGGACTTTGCCTAAGGCAAGTCTTGCATAAACAAAAATACTATACGCCCGCGTCAGCCTTTACAGAAAGCGAGTAAGCTATGTCAAATCTCCAAAATTATGAGCCCCAGCGTGTACTGAAATGGTTTTATGAGATCAACCAAATTCCCCGCGGTTCGGGCAACGAAAAAGCCGTTTCCGACTATCTGTTAAAATTCGCCCAAGAGCGAAAGCTGGAAGTTGAGCAAGATGAGGCTCTCAACATTATCGTGCGCACACCCGGCACAAGTGGCTACGAAAACGCTCCGCGCGTGGCTATCCAAGGCCATATGGACATGGTTCCCGAAAAAGCGCTCGGATCTGACCACGACTTCTTAAAAGATCCCATCGAAATGGCCGTTGACGGTGACTGGCTCCATGCCAACCAAACTACTTTAGGCGCAGATGACGGTATCGCCGTCGCTTATGCCATGGCCCTGCTCGACGCTGACGATATACCCCATCCCCCTCTGGAAGTAATCATTACTACCTCTGAAGAAACCGGCATGGACGGCGCTCAAGCCTTAAAACCCGGTGATATCCAGAGTGCTTATCTTTTAAATATCGACTCCGAGACCGAAGGCATCTTTACCTTAGGCTGTGCCGGTGGCGCGGACTTCTCCGCCAGCTTCTCCACGGAGCGCGAAGAACTTGCTCAGCCGGTAGCCAGCTACGAGATCAGCATCAAGGGTCTCAAGGGTGGACACTCCGGCCAAACCATTAATGAAGGCCGCGGCAACGCAATTAAGATCTTGGCCCGTATTCTCTACCAGCTGAAAAAACAAGATCCCGAACTGCGTCTGGCCAGCTTTGAAGGCGGCAGCAAACACAACGCTATCCCCTCCTCTGCCACCGCCAGCTTTGTAAGCGCCAACCCTGAAGTCTCTCAATTGGTCAGCAGCGAATTTGGCAAGATCCGCGCTGAGCTCCAAGGCGTAGACAACGATGTAGATTGCCTGCTTCAATCAGGCCAGGCCAGCAGCCTTGCCAGCGTCCAGGCTTCCGCCAGCATCATTGACTATCTCTTTGTGGTTCCTCACGGCGTCCAATCCATGAGTCCCCTGATGAAGGGACTGGTACAAACCAGCCTTAACGTAGCCATTGCCAAAGAAGATAACGGCCAGTTTAACGTACAACATTCTCTGCGTTCAGCAGTCAACAGTTCCAAAGAAGAGCTCTTAGATCGACTCTTCTGCCTGGCTGAGCACTTCGGCGCCAAGCCCGATTCCACTGGCGCTTATCCGGCCTGGGAATTCAACCCCGAATCCAGCCTGATCGACCGGGTAAAAGAAGTCTACAAAAACAGCACCGGCGAAGAGCCAGAAATCGTGGCTATCCATGCCGGTCTGGAATGCGGACTCCTTGGCGAGATCGCTCCCGATACCGAGATGATCAGTTTCGGCCCTAATATGCAAGATATCCATACTCCGCGTGAACGTCTCTCCCTGAGTTCCACTGAGCGGGTCTGGAATTTCCTATTAGAGCTCCTAGCCAGCTTCAAATAAAATCACAAGTTCCTTACTCCGATAAAAAACGGCGAAGAGGGTGTCTCACAATGAGGCACCCTCTAAATATTTTATGTTTATTTATGGTTTAGGTTTTACTTAGTTTACCAGGCCGTTTTGCGCCGTAACATCCAGATAAGCAATGGCTTGACCCAGACTGTCTAGCACTTGTATACGAGCGCTGCCATCACCCTGGGCTATTAGAGCACCATCCTGTCCAATGGCCACCACAGCAGGGTTATCAGATATAAAAGAAAAGCTGCTGTTAGCTACCGTCAAGCTATAGGACCAGCCATCCATGGCTCCATAGGTGTTACCACTTAGTCGGGCCACAATCCTGGATTCCTCAACATTGAAGGAGATGTTCGGCAGGTTAGATACAAAAACCTGGCGTTTAGCGCTACCGGCGCCTGCCGACTGACTGAGTCCGGTAGGGGTGTCGGAGAACCACTGGGCCACATGAGCCAAAGGCCAACTTTCGCCATCTTTATCAAAAGAACCGGCGTGCCAGACACCTGCCGCCATGACTGTCCAGCTGGGGTCCATAATATTCGACCAGTGCGTAGGTGAAGCTTTAAAAGCGTCAAAGATGGCTTGTGCCTGGTCTTGAGCGCTGCCTTGAATAGGAGTGACTTGGATATTCTCACCCATATAGGCTACCTGGCAATTAGCAAAAGGCGAACGGCCATCAGGTTTGGCATGCTCGAAATAAATACTTATCTCTGCTGCCCGTTGCTCTACCTCATTCTGTAAACCGTAGTCATAGCTGAGCGTAGAGAGACCGGCCGAGCTTCTTGCTTCATTTGCCAGATTTAGCAGAACCAGAGATACATTGTGGTTTGCGTTACCTTGGACATCTAGATATCGAGAGCTTGCCGCTACAGGAGTCGCCCCCAGGAAGGCAAGCAGAGCAACAAGAAAGACAGTAAACGCAAGTGTGGTTACAGGACGGATTGATGTCTCTTTATTAGCACGTCTAACGGTTGCTTTATTTTGCCAAATCATGGTGGGACCCCCTTTCGTATGTTCACCTTAATAGTAGCAATTCCACATGCATAAAACAACATAATACTGCATATTTTATTTTTTACACTTGACTTTTAAGGTCTAGTTCTCATAAACCCTGGTATTATAGGATTCTCCAATACTTTACTCGCTAAATCGCCTTTTAAAATTTCATATGCCATATGTATAATCGATGCCTTTATTGTCGACATCTTAAGACTTTCACCAGAAATTATTCTTGATGCTATCATGCCAGTACACGCAGTACTTTATGTTTATTTATGCATCACAAACCGAAAATTTAGGAAAATTAAGTTAACAAATTTTATCCAGTAAACTAAGCACAAAAAAGAAGCCAAACCGGCTGATCCTTATAAACAATAGATTAGCGGTAAAGCCTCCATATTTAGACAGAAGTTATCACGTTTATTGGAGCTATATTTTATATTGTATAAGTTTTAAAAACTCGTCCTCGACTTACGTTTATCCTAACGGCTCTGGGTTCTTAGCTTTGAGCATTGAGAATCTACAAATAGACCTTGTCTCTTCAAGCCTGTCGCAAGACATGGTTGCTGATCACATATTCGCCGTCCGCGATATCGTCATATTTCTCATTATGGCTGATCACGAAAATCAGTTTATCCTTCTTCATCTCGGCCAGGATATCTATAAGATTTTTTTCGCTTTCCACATCCAGATTGCTACCAGGCTCGTCTAAGAGAAAAAAATTGCTATCGCTTAGGAGAGTTCTAGCTAAAAATACTTTTTGCTTTTCGCCCATAGAAAGGTTTTCCGGCCTTGTAACAATGTGCTTTTGCGGATTGGGGCCGTGCAATTGCTCTAAGATTTTGGCCACATCGTCTTTGGATATTCCCCGGCCATAACAGATATTTTCTTCGACGCTTCCTTCAAAAATAAAGTTTGGGAAACACATATAGAGTATACTATTAGTATAATCTCTACTAAGTTGGTAGCTAAAATTATCCGCTTCCTTAAGCTGTTCTGGCCCGAACACACCGGTAATAATATTAAACAAGGTTGACTTTCCTGTGCCGTTATCACCTTTAAGTATATAAAGTCCGGGGCCTTGAAGTTTCAGTTTTTCAACAGAAAATAGCAGCTTACCAGCGCCATCTAATACCAAGGCATCTTGTATCTGAAGGACATTATCTGAGTTAATTTCCGGGACAATTTCGTCGTCTTTGTCAGATAAAGACATAAAATCTTTGCCTCGCTTAAATACAGGCATTTGACTTTGCATGTCTGCTCTTAAGCTGGCAATTTCTGCCAGCGGCTCAAAAATAAGCCCTGTGAGCTGCAATAATAAAACAAGGGTGCCAAGACTCATGGTCCCTTTGACTACGCTGTTACCACCAATAATCAGGAAGAGCAGAGGGACTAAAGTTGAGATAAAAAGAGGGAGTTCTTTAGTCAAGAGCAGGTAAAAATGCTGCCGATTGCGTGCTTCTATCCATTGCGACACCCTGTTTTCGAAACGAGATAGCATAAAGTCAAACGCTCCATACAGGTCTAAACTCTTTTTCTCTTCAATAATGACATGGGCGTCCTGCATAAATTTGTCCCCGGCTGCTCTTTCTTTGGCAACTAGATCTGATAATTTATCTTTATTAAGGTAGGTTGATAGCAAATACAGAGGTGCAAGCAGGAGTGTGATTAAGCCTAGAATAGGGTTTGCCCAGAACAATAAACCGAAAACCACGACCAGCTTGACAATATTTACAGGAATGCCAATCAGATAACTCGATAGGACATAAAGAGACATAATGTCCATGTTCATAATGTTTAATATTTTGCTTTTGGACTCGGCTTCGTAGGCAGGAATTGAGCTGGAAGCGATTTTTTCGGTCATGTTTTTGTAATAAGTCTTGAGAAGGCTATTAGTGTATACCTGACCTCGATATTTCTGGAAATAAAAACTAAATATATGTAAAGAGACAGTGTAGAGCAGGACCGGAATTATATAAAGTAACGAAAAACTTTCTCCAGCGATTACTTTATTGTCTAGCAGCCAGCGGTAAAAAAATGCCGGCGCCAAAAAAAGAATAAAGGTTATGAGTTCAATTAAAATACGTTTTAATAGAGCATATTTCTTAAACTCCACAATAGAATAGTCTAGGTATTTCGTCATTGGCAATTTAATTTTTGACTGCTTCACTGTACAACCTCAAAATATAGTCATCAAGAATAAATTTCTCCGGAATACAGAATTTTTTACCTTTTACACGCATATAGGTACAGCCGCCCATACACATTGGTAGAACCTTACAGCTCAAACACTCTGCATCTGAAAATATGTTAAGTTCCATCCTTTTAGAATAGTTTTCGTTTAGCTCAAGCTGACTTTCTTTATTAATTCTACCTTGATAGTAAAAATCATTCGGCTCACAAGCAGTACAAAAGTATGCTTTTAAGTCCGTATCTAATAGAAACGTGTTAGTGCATTCAAATTCACAACCAACTGTTTTGGTGTAGTTTCTTGGAAAATCATAGCCAGCCCTGGTAAATGCATCTTGAACTCTACCATAAGCTAAACTATATTCTTCCGCTGTTTCATAATAGAAATTATCCAAGGCATCAGAACCATCAAAATTATTTGCGTTAGTAACGTGGACAGCATGCAGTCCCGGCGCTAATTTCCAGCTTTTTATTTCTCGAAAAAATAAGTCCAAGTTTTTATTCATATGGTTAAGGTTTTCTGATTGTTTTCATGCCTTACTCCTATCTTCAATAGACTCTCTTTAAATATTACCTGAATTCTTAGATAAAAGCAAATTGTAACAATAAGCAGAATTCTTAGTGATTATTTCACTTTTTTCCGTGAATAATTCTTCTCATTTTCCCTTAATTTTCTTATCGTTCTAAGTTGCGCTGGTCAATTAAAAAATCCATACGTCAAAAGTGCGGATCTCCACCATTAGCAAATTAATCTCACGTAGATTAGTACACAGTTTTCGATATATTAATTATTCCTTGTTGTCTAAATCAAGAACGAAGACTACATAGCACTTACGCTCCTCACTTGCATGTACTAGTCTCTGGGCGAGAAAGCCACCAGACACTCACGCAGCACCTTGCAGGCAAGCAGGGTGGAAACGCCACTGGCATCATAGTCTGGCGCCAATTCTACCAGGTCGAAGCCCACGATATTGATGCCACGCATGGCGAGGATCGCGTTCAAAAGCGTGTGGAAGTCTACACCACCGGGTTCCGGTGTGCCGGTGCCTGGGAATACAGAAGGATCTAGTACATCCAGGTCAATGGTCAAATAGACCGGGGTTTGTTTGTCCTTTAGCTTGTAGTCATCAATTCGGTCCTTCAGGCAGGCCAAAGTGAAAGGATTGAAGTCCAGGTGTTTTCTGCCGAAAGCAAATTCTTCTCCTAGTCCAGAGCGGATACCAAAAGAATGGACTCTTTTATCGCCGAGAATGCGCCAAACCTGCTTGATGACAGTAGCGTGTGAGAGTTCCACTCCCATGAATTCATCACGAAGATCGGTGTGAGCGTCAAAGTGGATCACGTGCAGATCAGGATAAGCCTCATGGACTGCCTTGACCGTGGCCAGAGTCAACAAGTGCTCTCCGCCTAGCATGACCGGTTGCTTGCCGGCTTGAACGATCTGGCGAGTTTCCTCTTCAATCACACTCAAAGTGGCGGCGGTATCACCAAAAGGCAGGTCCAAGTCGCCTGCGTCCGCTATCGCGAGGTCAGTGACATTGAGGTCCTGGTAGGGGCTATAAACTTCCAGGCCGATAGATAGATCACGCATGGCCTGAGGACCAAAGCGGGTGCCAGGGCGCAGGGTTACAGTGCCATCGTAGCCCGCTCCGAAAATAACTGTTTTTGCTGTTTCCAATGGGTGATCGCAGCCGACGAATTGCGTCAATGAAGAAGCAAGTTTCATAGATATGCCTTTCTAGTCAAACAAATCTTTTTCCTCGGCTAAAAGGTCGAGTACGTAGTTAGGCAGGGCAAAACAGCCCTCGTGTATTTTCGAATTGTAATATCGGGTCTTGATCCCTCTGGCTTCCCAACGAGCGGCATCGTGGTCGCTTACCGGCTTATAAAGCTTGGACATAAAACCAAAGAGCCAGTGGCCGGAGGGATAGGAAGGAATATGGACCTGGTAGACATAGTTGTGGGGGAAGATCTTTTTGGTCTGCACTCTAATCTCCCATACATTTTCCGCATCACCATCGTAGAAGGGGCTCTCATGCTGGTTTACGAGAATTCCGTCTGGCTTGAGCGCCTTGTAGCAGTTGCCATAGAACTCGCGAGTAAAAAGGCTCTCACCCGGTCCGAAGGGATCGGTAGAGTCCACGATAATCAGATCGTAGAGATCCTCATAGCGGCGGATGTATTTGAGTCCATCCTCAACATAGAGGTGAACTCGCGGATCATTGAAAGAATTTCCCAGTTTGGGGAAGAACTCCTTGCAGACTTCCACCACCCGCTCATCAATCTCGACGATATCTATGGTTTCGATTTCGGGGTACATCAAGAGACGGGTAATCGTACCACCATCTCCGCCGCCGATAACCAGGGCTCGCTTAACTCCTGGGTGCACAGCCATAGGCACGTGTACCATCATCTCATGGTAGATGAACTCATCTCTCTCGGTGATCATGAGGCAGTCATCAATGGTCAAGATGCGACCATATTCCTGATTATGGAAAACCTCAATCTTTTGGAAGGAGCTTTGCTCGTAGTAAAGCTGCTGATCCAGCATTAACTCCATATAGACGTTTTCGGAGTGCTTCTCTTTATAATACAAAGGCATATTTACCTCTTTTTCTGATCTACCACGAAAATTTTCTTTACTTCCGGGTCTTCGGTACCAGACAAGCTGGAACCTCTCTCCCGTGCGTACTCAATGTAGGTCAAGGCTTTGCGGCTGATGCGCTCACCCGGGGCCAGGATGGGTATACCCGGTGGGTAGCACATAACAAATTCAGTGCAGATCTCACCCTCGCTCTCTGCCAAAGGGATCTGCATGGAAGGAGCATAGAAAGCTGTAGCCGGATCCAGAACCGGATCTGGTTCTACGTATTCACTGGCCAACATGCCTTCTGGAGATTTGCCGTAGAGGCGCTTAATCTCGCCCAGGGCAGCAATCAGGCGCTCGATGGACACTTCGCGATCACCGACTGAGATTATGGCCAAAATATTGGAGAGGTCACCGAACTCAATCTGTATATTGTACTCATCGCGCAAGAGATCGTAGACTTCAACGCCGGATAGTCCCATGGCTCTGGTATGGATAGAAAGCTTAGTCTGGTCGAAGGCGTAGAAAGCGTCACCATCACAATAGATGGCATCAAAAGCCTTATAGCCGTCTCCCGGTAAATTGTTGATCTCCTCGCGAGCATAATTAGCAAAGTTGATCACGCGCTGGTAGATCTCCTCTCCCCTGAGCGCCAGGTTCTTGCGGGTAATGTCCAAAGAGGACATGAGCAAGTAGGAAGCGGATGTAGTTTGAGTCAGGTTGAGGATCAAGCGGATATAGCCCAACTCATCTTTCATTCCCGGACCTGCCAGGAGCAATGAGCTCTGAGTCAGGGACCCACCGGTCTTATGCAGACTGACTGCTGCCATATCCGCGCCTGCTTCCATCGCGGACTGAGGCAGATCATCCGAAAAGTAGAAATGAGTGCCGTGGGCTTCGTCTACAATCACGCGCATGCCGGCGGCATGTCCTAACTCGACAATATCTGACAGTCGGCCACATACACCGTAATAAGTGGGGTTGTTGACCAGAATGGCCTTGGCCTCAGGATGGGCAGCTATAGCAGCCTTGAGCTTATCCAGACTCATAGCCAGGGGGATACCCAGCTCTTTGTTTTCACCTGGGTCCACATAGATTGGCTTGGCTCTGGCGAGAATCAGAGCGTTGATGGCAGAGCGGTGCACGTTCCTGGGCATGATAATAGAGTCGCCGGGGTTGAGCGTCGACATGATCATCGCCTGCACCGCCTGAGAGGTTCCGTTGACGATATAGAAGGCAGCTTCCGCGCCAAAAGCGTCAGCTGCCAGATCCTCTGCGTTTTTAATTACGCTTACCGGATGAATAAGATTGTCCAACATCTTCATGGAGTTGGCATCTACTGATAGCGCGTCTTTACCCAGGAATTCCAGGAGTTCCGGATTGCCGGAGCCTTTCTTGTGGCCGGGTACGTCAAAAGATACCATACGCCGCTTCCGGTAACGCTGGAGGGCTTCCAGAAGTGGGGCTTTGGTCTGGTCCAAACGATATATTCTTTTAGGCGTCATAGATATTTTCCCCAGAATAAATCTCGATCATTTCGCGTTGGATATCATCCAAGATACGCAGACGTTCTTGCGGCCGGATCTCGTACACATCGCGATTGAAGAGATAATTCTGCAGCTCAATCTCTTTGCGCATAAAACGTGAATGAAAGAGATTGGCCTGGTAGACATTGATATCGGTGGCATCGTACTGGCTTAAGATCTCAGGAGCAATATAATCCTGGATCGAGCGCACCTGCATGTCGCGGAAATATTTGCGTCCGTTCTCATCGCGCGTAAAACCGCGTACTCGATAGTCCACAGTGATAATGTCTGAGTCAAAACTGGAAATCAGATAATCCAGAGCTGTCAAAGGAGAAATACGGCCGCAGGTTGCAACATCTATATCTACGCGGAAGGTTGAGATAGCTCGTGAAGGATGAGCTTCGGGGAAAGTATGCACAGTCACGTGACTCTTATCCAAGTGCGCGTAAACCCCGCGTTGACTGAGACCATACTGGTCATCATCTTCTGCATTCGCCTTACTGTCGCCACTGGACACAGACTTGGGCAAAGGCATATTCTCCTCACATTTGGTAAGTTGCAGCTCGGTCAAATATGGTTTACCCATATTGCAGGAAGGATCTACACGGTCCGGCGTCATAGCTTCGTCAGCAATCAAAATATTGACCGAAGCGCCCTCCGGGTCAAAATCCTGCTTACTAATATTGAGAATATTGGCACCTAGAATTTCGGTAAGGTGACAGAGGATAGCTGTCAAGCGATCCGAATTGTACTGCTCATCAATGTAAGCCAAGTAATCCTTCTGCTCTCGCAAGGTCTTGGCATAACAGACATCATAGATATTAAAACTTAGACTCTTGGTCAAGTTATTAAAGCCATAGAGCTTTATTCTGTCACCCATTAACCGGCCTCCCCGCACGTGAATTAAGGAGCGTACTGAATCTTATAAAGTGGCTGCCATTCTAGCACAATTTCGCTGTCAGGCAGCCACTTATTTTTTGTTTATTGATCAGCGTCGCGAGGCCTCAGGAATCGAGCTAAGTTTAATTCCTGAGGGTTCAGATTGCCACTACGATTTTCGTGTCGCGCGGCTAATACTGGCCCATCAGAATTCAGGTTCTCAGTGCTCAGATTGCCACTACGATTTTCGTGTCGCGCGGCTGATACTGGCCCATCAGAATTCAGGTTCTCAGGGTCGGCTTCCTGTCCTCTAAACACTAAGCCTGGAAGCTTGCGTAATCCAGTTCCAGATAGGAATCTTGGATCTCATCGTGGAAGATCTTACCATCAATGATGGTCATCTTACAGCGAGTAGTGTTGAGCAGCGGATGTCCGGTGAAGACAGCGATATCTGCGTCTTTACCAACTTCCAGGCTGCCTGCGCGGTCTTCAATTCCCAGCAAGGTAGCAGGATTGATAGTCAGAGCCTTTAAGGCTTCTTCTTCCGGTAAGCCGTAAGCGGTTAGTATACCGGCTTCGATAGGAAGATAGCAGGTGTGAGAGCTGGTATCGGAAGTCAGGCAAATGCGGACACCGGCCTTAACTAGTTCACCAGCATTCTCCAGACGCATTCCCCAGATTTCTTGCTTATAGGGAGTCATGCTCATCGGTCCGACTACAGCTTGCACTTTTTTATCAGCCAGGAAATCCGCGATCTTATAGCCTTCGGTGCAGTGCTCAATGGAGAACTTTAGACCAAACTCTTCCGCGATTCTGACCGCAGTCATGATGTCGTCCGCCCTGTGAGAGTGGATACGGCAGCGCATCTCGCCCTTGACCACAGGTATCAAAGCCTCTTTATTGATATCTTTGGCGAAGTACTCACCTTTCTTCTCTGCTTCTTCTTTTTGCTCAGCATAGGTAACTGCGTCATAGAGTGCTTCACGCATCTGCTCAGCGTTACCCATACGAGTATAGATCATGTGGCGTTGAGCGTAGTTGGTCTTAGGGTTCTCGCCTAAAGCCATCTTCATCTGCTCTTTGCCGGGGATGACCATCTCTTCTACAGTTCTGCCACGCAGCTTATAAACTACAGATCTGCCACCGATGAGGTTGCCTGAGCCAGGCAGAGTGCAGGCGGTAGTAATACCGGCATTGCGTACTTTCTTGATCGCGGGATCAAAGGGATAGAGAGCATCAATGGCTCGGATTGCCGGAGTAACAGGCTTTGTCATCTCGTTACCGTCACTGGTAGCAATGGCGCGCATCATGCCTGGTTCACCAAAGTTGGAAATATGAGTATGCGCATCAATGAGTCCGGGCGTGACCCAGGCTCCCTGCAGGTCAATTTGCTCCAATTCCTTAGGCAGATCCAAATCTGCGCCGATAGCGTGGATCTTACCATCTTTTACCCAGATACTTCCCTCTTCAATCACACCCTGTGTGATAGTCAAGAGGCGTCCGTTTACTAATGCATATTCTTGTGTCATCTCTCTAACTCCTTGTCTCTTGTGATCTGGCGAGAGCGATAACTCTTGCCAATGCTATAAAGGCCGGTCAGGTGCTAAAAAATATACCTGCTAGCTATTAAACTTTACACTATTTAGCGCTTAAGTAAAACCAGCTAATGTGGTAAATTATCAATTCTGAGGTAGCTGGATTATGTCGACTATTTTCCTGGTTGTGGGTGGTATTGCAGGCAGTAACGGCTTTTTAGGCCCTAGCTTCTGCATCGCTTCTGCATCGGCCCGAAGATTCTGCAAGTTGTGAGCGGAACACAGTTCTCAGAGGTCCTTTATGGTTCGTAATCCTGCTTCGTCAGTCGATTCTACAAGTTGTGAGTGGCAATACAGACTTAATAGATTCGACTTTTGCGATTCTACGTAAAATCTGCAGATAATGGGTGGGCTTAGCGGTCGTGGAACACTATCTAGGTTCGACTTTTCAGTTTATACGTAAAATCTGCAGATAATGGGTGGCCTGCTAGCACTTACTTACCTCAGTAAATCGATGGTTTCCGTTTCTGCTACAAATCTGCAGATAATGGGTGGAAAAATCACCCATTACTTGCAAATTTTACGGGAAATCTAAGAACTCGAATTTAGTAGGCCAGTCCAAGG
>JAUNLW010000016.1 GCA_030532065.1 Eubacteriales bacterium
ATAACCCCTGACAACTATAACCCCTGATGACACAAGTCTATCAGGGGTATTATTTTATCTTGAAAATCTTAAGATAGCTTTATTGCGGCTGACAGCAGAAACGCTCACTCTCACGCCACTCATAAATAATAAGTATTTTTCTAGTTATAATTCACAGATGAGCGAATAACAAAGATCCGCTAGCGATATCTTATTGAGCAATTTGTATAAATCTCATTAGTTTGCTTGTAAAAATTGACAAAATCAAACAAGGTGTTAGAATTTATTTGTCGAGATGCAGTATATACATACCGCATCGCGGAACAATATAAACGGAAGAGACCAAATCTGGCCAGCTATCCAATACAAAGCACAGAAAGGAAGAGCAGAACAATGAGTGACAAAAAGAAAATGACCATCTTCGATTTCCAGAAGTACAAAGATGAGGGTAAGAAATTCACCTACGTCACCGCTTACGACTACACCATGGCTTCAATTATCGATCAGAGTGAGACTGAGGTAATCCTGGTTGGTGACTCACTGGGTATGATCATGCTCGGTTATTCCGGCACTACTCCGGTAACCATGGAAGAGATGATTCCCCATGTCAGATCCGTAGTTAAAGGTGCTCCTAACACTTTCGTCATCGGCGATATGCCTTTTGGTGCCTATCATGAATCCAAAGAGCAGGCTATCCACAATGCCGTCCGTATGTACAAAGAAACTGGTTGCGACTGCATTAAGATGGAAGGCGGCGTAGAAATGGCCGAGACTATCGAGGCCATCGTCAAGGTGGGTATCCCGGTAATGGGCCATATCGGTCTGACTCCGCAAACCGCAGGTTCTCTGGGCGGTTTCAAGGTCCAGGGTGGCACGCCAGAGAGAGCGGCCAAGCTGATTGAAGACGCTAAACGCCTGGAAGAAGCCGGAGTATTCTCCATGGTTGTGGAGTGCGTACCTAAGGGTGTAGCTAAGAAACTCACCGAAACGATCAAGGTGCCTATTTTGGGCATCGGCGCTGGTCCTTATGTTGATTGCCAGGTCCTGGTTACCCAAGACATGCTGGACATGTACGGTGACTTCACGCCCAAGTTCGTAAAACACTTCGCTCATATCCGTCAAGAAATGATCAAAGGCTTGAATCTCTTCCATGAAGAGACTCTGAACGGCACATTCCCGAGCAACGAATACAGCTTCAACGCTAAAGTCGAGGGTTACGAGGTTGACGAATAGATTTCATTCATGACAAGAAGCTCATAGGGAAAACCTGTGAGCTTCTTACTTTCATCACAGATAAATACTTAGGAGGATGTTATGAAAAAAAGATTAATCACTGTTGCGCTGCTGTTAATAATGTGCATCTCCATCTCTGCGTGTGGGGGAGAGCAGAAACCGGCAACCAGTACAGATAAACAAGAAGATACTAAGCAAGTAGCCGAGGTTAATGATAATAAAGACACCAAGGACAAGGCTGACGCGAACGTAATTGAGTTAAAAGCCAGCCACTCCGTAGCTCCGACCCATCCCTACCAACTGGGACTAGAGAAATTCGCGGAACTCGTGTCTGAGAAAACCAACGGCAAATATAAGATTGATATTTTCCATTCTGCCCAATTGGGTAATGAGCGTGATAACTATGAAGGTCTCCAACTGGGAACCGTGGACATTACCATGGGTTCTACCGGCCCGATGGGAACCTTTGTAAAAGACTTCCAGATGCTGGATCTACCTTTCCTCTTTGAGTCCTATGAGAAAGCAGATGCCGTACTGGATGGTGAACTTGGCCAAAAGTTATTTGAAAAATTAGATGCAATAGGTATCGTTGGTGGCGCCTTCTGTGATAACGGTTTCCGCCAGATTACCACTTCCGAAAAATGGGGACCGATTGAGAAGGTGGAAGACCTCAAAGGCTTGAAAGTCCGTACTATGGAAAACGAAGTCCACATGGAAACTTTCAAAACTCTGGGCGCGGACCCTACGCCCATGGCCTACAGTGAAGTATTTACTTCTCTCCAGACTGGCGTTCTGGACTCTCAAGAGAATCCTATCCCCATTATCTATAACAACAGAATTTACGAGGTTCAGAAGAATTTGAGCCTGACCAACCACTTCTATTCACCAGCCATGATCCTCTTCAGCGGGAAGATGTTTGAGAAGCTCGATGCTGATACTCAGGCGATTTTCCTCGAAAGCGCTAAGGAAGCCGCGGCTTATGAGCGCGAGCAGATCCGCAAGCAGGAGAAAGAACAACTGGAAGAGCTTAAAGCATTGAATATGAATATAGCCGAACCAGATCTTGCGCCTTTCAAGGAAGCTTGCCAACCGATTTACGAAAAGTATAAGGAAACTTGGGATGCCGAGCTGATGAAAATCTTGTTTGACGCGACCAAATAGTTTTTTCATTTCGCTGCCTCTCGTCCGCAAAAGGGGCGGGAGGCAGCCCTGAGCTTATAAGAGGGGAATTTACGTATGAAAACTCTTAACAGGATAAATGATCTGGTGGATTCTATATCCTCCGGTTTATCTGGCGCTCTCTTATTTTGCATGATGGTTGTAACTTTTGTGCAAGTCATCGTTCGCCTGGTCAAGGGCTCACTGCCCTGGTCAGAAGAAACGGCTCGTTACATGCAGGTTTATCTGTCATTTTTAGGCCTGAGTGTAGGGGTCAAGCGTCATAAACTGATAAGTGTAGAAGTTTTACACCAGGCATTACCCTTGCCCGTGCAAAATGTACTGAATATAATTATTGATATCTTTATCGGCGTGGTTTCAGCCTTTCTGGCCGTAGCGTCGATCAATCTCTCACGCGTCACCATGCTGCAAAAATCGCCGGTATTGGGTATCCCTATGGGCCTCATTTACTTAGCGGTCACCATTGGTTCTATCCTGGCGGTTTTTCACTCCCTGGTCAACGTATTAAACGCTGTCACCGGCTATCAGCCGGAGCTAAAAGCTGAAGACGTGGTTGCGACTGAGCAAGCAAGCGAGGAGGAAAAATAGTATGACACTAACTGCTACTGTAGGAATTCTTCTCTTCGTTCTCCTGATTATTTTCCTGCTATTGAAGATACCGGTAGCCTACTCTCTCATCGGCGCCTCACTGATCACCATACTGGTGATTGGTCTGCCCTTAGAAGTAGGGCCGCAGCGGCTTTTTACCTCGCTGGATTCTTTCTCGTTCCTGGCTATACCTTTCTTCATCCTGGCCGGTAATCTAATGGGGGCAGGCGGCATCTCGCAGAAACTGGTAAACTTCGCTAACTCTCTGGTAGGTCATCTACCGGGCGGACTGGCTATAGTAACCGTTATTTCCTGTATGTTTTTCGCGGCTATTTCCGGATCCGGCGCGGCTACCGTAGCGGCGGTTGGTGGTGTATTGATCCCGCATATGATTGAGTCGGGTTATTCACCCGGTTTCTCGGCAGCGGTAAATGCTTCGGCAGGTGGTATTGGTATAATTATTCCTCCCAGCATACCCTTTGTAAGCTACGCTGTACTCACGGGCGCATCGGTAACGGAACTTTTCACCGGCGGTATCTCTGCCGGTATCGTGATTGGCTTATGCCTTATCATCGCGGTCGTGATGGTTTCCAAAAAGCGGGGCTATTCCACGGGTAGAAAATACTCTGGACGGGAAAGACTCAAGGCCTTTGTAGAAGCTATACCGGCGCTCCTGATGCCCCTTATCATTCTGGGCGGTATTTATTCGGGTAAATTTAACGCGACTGAGTCAGCGGTAGTGGCCGTAGTCTACAGCCTGATCGTAGGAATTTTCGTTTATAGAACTTTGACTCCGAAGAAAATCTGGGTGGTCTTCAAAGAATCGGCCGTCAGTACAGCGCAGATCCTGATGCTGGTCGCCGGCGCTACCTTGTTTGGTTGGCTGCTTACCAATTATCGCGTGGCAACTGCTATCGCCGAAGGTGTCTTGTCGCTAACTACCAGTCCCATCCTGCTGCTCCTGCTGATGAACCTCATCCTTCTCTTGATGGGTACCTTTATGGATACGGTTGCCTCCATCGTGATCGTGACTCCTATCATGTACCCCATCGCGACTCAAATCGGCATGGATCCGGTGCACTTTGGCATTATGATGTGCGCTAACCTCGCAATTGGCCAGATCACACCGCCCTTTGGCGTCAACCTCTTTGTTGCCGCAGGTATCGGGAAGACTAAACTGGAAGCTATCATCAAAGAATTGCTGCCGCTCTTTTTGGCCATCGTCATAGCAGTTTTGATGATCACTTATATCGAGCCGATCAGTATGTTCCTGGTCCACCTGATGCGCCAGTAACACGGCTCATACGCTAAAGGCTTTGTCAGGTAACGTAATAGAAAAAGGAGTAAACAATGAAAGTTGCAGTATTAGGCGCTGGTGCTATGGGTAGCCTTTATGGCTCCGTACTGGCCGAAAATGGACATGAAGTCTGGTTTGTAGATATTTGGCAGGACCATGTAGACGCGATTAACGCGCATGGCCTCAAAGTCCATCGCGGTGATGAGGTCAAGCTGGTCAAAGGTATTAAAGCTACCAGCCATCCCGAAGATGTAGGCAAAGCGGATCTGGCGATTATCTTCGTTAAGTCTACTCTGACTGAGGACGCCATGATCAGCAATAAGGCTGTGTTTGATGACCATACTTTAGTCTTGACCTTGCAAAATGGTGTAGGCAATATCGAAAAAATCGCCAAGCACGTAGGCGATAGTCAAGTTATCGCTGGCAGCTCCGCCAACGGCGCCAGCGTTATTGGACCGGGTGAGATCAATCACGCCGGCTGGGGTGGCACCACGATTGGTGAGCTGGATGGCAGCACCACCGAACGTATCAAGATGCTGGCTGAGCTACTGGGCACCGGACAATTAGGCCCGGTAAGCATCTCAGACAATGTATTGGGACTGATCTGGGACAAGTTGATGGCAAATGTGGGCATCAACCCACTGACCGCGCTCATGCAGATGCATAACGGCAGCCTCCTGGAATACCCGGAAACTCATGATCTCCTGATCAAACTGGTGTCCGAAGCAGAGCAGGTGGCCAAGGCCAAAGGTATCAAGCTGCCTCACTCGGCGGTAGAGCACTGTGAGGAAATTGCCAGGCAAACCGCGGGCAATACGTCCTCCATGCTGGCGGATATCCTCCACCATCGCAAGACCGAAATCGAAAATATGAACGGGGCCATTGTGACCTACGGCGCGGAAGTTGGTGTGCCCACGCCGTATAACGATATGATCACCAAATTAATACAGGGAAGAGAGAAGTATCTCTTAAAATAGATCTGTACATTTGTACTCCCCTAAGTGCGTAGCCGCTGTCAATACTTCCCAATTGGCAGCGGCTAAACTATATTTTCTGGTACAAAGCCTCCGCCAGGCCCTGAGCACAGTCTTGCAGGGCAGCTACATAATTAGGGACATTGCCTTCCTGGAAGCGAATCTTGGGAATAGATATACTGACCGCCGCTACCGGCTCAGTGTGTTTATGCAATATAGGCACAGCGATACAGATCAGGCCTTCGACATACTCTTCCGCGTCTAGAGCGTATCCCTGCTCGCGGATTTTGGCCAGCTGTTTCTCAAACTCTGCCTGAGAACCAACGGTATTTACTGTATAAGAGGTAAAGTTATCGGGCACCGGTGGCGTTTTGTGGAAAGCGGAAATAGCCTTACCCAGGCCACTGCAATATACGGGCACTTTTGAGCCCAGCTCCAACTCTACCCTGAGCGGGGACTTGGAAACGATTTTGTCCAGATAGAGGATCGAGTCACGATCCAGAATACCCAAATTAACAGTTTCATTAAACTGCTCTTGCAGCTTTAGGAGGTGAGGGTGCGCGGCCAGACGGACGGCGTCCTGGCGCAGGATTGTACTGCCCAGGCTGTAGAGCTTGATCGTTGGTCGGTATTTGAGGCTATCCTCATCCTGTCTTACGTAAGAAGCAGCACAAAGCGTATTAAGGATACGCTGTGTGTTACTCTTAGAAAAGCCGGTCATTTTGGCTATTTCTGTAAGCGAAGCCGGATTGTGGCCGGCGAGCAGCTCAAGCACCTCAAAGACCTTGAGCGCTGATAAGATTACGCTTCTTTTGTTAAGATCTTCAGCCATGTGAACTCCTTGAATTATTACTTGCATTCATCATAACGGATGTGGGACATACATTCTATACTTGCATGCAACAATTGTTAAGCCTCATTTTCAGATCTTTTCTTTTGTGGCACTTGCATAAATTATCCTTTTTTCTATGGAAATATTTGACAAAAGAATCTGGTGGTCTACAATAAATATATCGCACTTAGGAACAAAGGTATTGCAGAGCGGCACAAACTCTCAAATATACCCCAAAAACTTACATGCGAAACACATTGTTGGGCTTCTTATGTGTACAACCAAAATCTCGCTAAGGGCTCATCTCAACCGAAATTTACCTAAGGGCTCATCTCAACCAAAATTAGAGTCTTCAAGAGGAAGGAGAAGTAAGAGTATGTCATCCACTATGGTCGCAATCGCCTGGATAGGCGCCCTGTTTCTAGTAGCTGTATTAATGAGAGCAAAGGTCACCTTCATTGGTAATACGCTGGTGCCTGCGTGCGTTATCGCGGGCATCCTGGGTTTTATTTTGATGAATACGACGGGTCTTCCAGGCAGCGATACGGCTGACTACACTAAGATCTCCAGCGTTCTCTACACTTTTATGTTTATAAATCTGGGACTGACCTTACCGGCCAATCCCAATAAAAAGAAGAACAAAGCTAAGAGCATCAAGGAAATACGTGCCAATATGGGTAACAGCATGATGTCCGGCGTTGTAGGCATGGGTTCTACCTGGGCCATTATCTACGGTTTGCAACCTCTGATCGGTTTCATTATTCTCTTACTCATCGGCGGTATTTGGGAAATGAATCCTACCTACGGCCTCTTGATCCCCTTCGGTTTCGCTCAGGGTCCCGGTCAGGCAGTAACCTACGGTGGCATTATCGAATCTACCGGCTGGCCTGATGCCATCCAGGTAGCAATTACCTATTCCGCCATCGGCTTCGTCGTGGCCTACATCTTAGGTGTGCCTTACGCCAAGAAAGGTATCAAAAGTGGCATCACCTGCTCTAAGCAGACTATCAGCCGTGAGCTCGCCCGCGGTGTGCAAGAGCCGGAAAATCAGGAAGACTACGGTAAGCTGACCACCAGCTCCGGCAACCTGGACGTACTTACTTTCCATATCGCTTTTATCGGCGTTGCCTGGCTCTTGGGTATGCAGATCGGTAAGCTTTGGGGACTTATCCCCGGCTACTTCGGCCAACTTTTCTCGCAATTACTCTTCTTCAACGGTATGTTAGCGGCTTACCTGATTCGCTTTATCTTGGGCAAATTAGGCTACACCAAATATTTAGACCGTGGCACCCAGGTGCGTATCACCAATACCTCCACCGATATCATGGTGGTAGCGGCATTCGCGGCTATCAACCTGCAGATTGTCGGCAAGTGGATGGCGCCTATCCTGATCGTCGCGGCGGTAACTACTGTAGTAAGCTGGTTTACCATCAAATACTTCGCCCAGCGCTATGGTGGCGTCAACGACTTCGAGCGTTTCCTGGGCGAGTGGGGCACAGCGATCGGTACTAACGCCTCCGGCCTCTCTCTGGTCCGTATAGCCGACCCGGAGAACGAAACTACTACCGCGGCGGAACTGGGACCGGCAAATATTGTCAACGTACCGGCTTCTTACGTGATCGCGCCCGCCATCTGCGCCTACGCGGACGGCAGTATGTCAATCGGTGGCCTGATTCTCGCCCTGGCTGGCACAGCAGTAGCCTACATGGTATTTATGAGGCTGATTGGTGTCTGGGGTAAGAAGACCTACGATATCCGTACAGGCGAAAAATTTGTCTCCGGAACGACGCAAGCGCCGGAGCAGGAAATGTAAAGGAGGGCTTGCATGAATAAACTTAGTGAAATGTTTAACGGACAAGCCGATCAAGTTTTCCTGGGCGGCAAGGTAATAACCATTGATCCGGAAGACCGCGTGGTTGAGGCATTAGCCATCAAAGGCAATCGCATTATGGCCGTGGGTTCTAACGCGGAAGTAGAAAAGACTGTCGGCCCTTCCACCAAAGTTACAGACCTGGGTGGCCGGACGCTAATGCCAGGTATTATCGATACCCACCTGCATCTGATCCTCGGTGGCTTGCTGGGAGAAAATCTGGACTCCGGTATGATCAATACTTCCTACCGTTATTGCCCTACCTTCCAGTCTATGATGAATAAACTATCGGAAGCTGTTAAGCAAAAGCAACCGGGTGAATGGGTATCCATGATGGGCTATGAGCCCCTGCTCTTTGACGATCTCCAAAGGCATCCTACCCTGCGGGAACTAGACACGCTGGCTCCGGAGAATCCAGTCCACTGCATGCACGGTGGCGGCCATATCTCCGTATACAACAGCAAGGCGCTGGAGTATCTGGGAGTCTATGGACCCGAAGACGCCGATAAATATCCGGAAGGTGAAGTAGAAGTAGTGGACGGCAAGCTGACCGGCATGGTCTACGGCCACACTCACTTCAAACTCTGGTCTTATGTCGGCTACACCAAAGAGCAGCAGGAGAAAGCGGCCCTCAAATCCCAGGCTCTCTGCCTGGAAAACGGCATAACTTCGGTCTGCGACATGGGAGAGCTGGGCCAGACTTCTTACCATATCCTGAGCAAATTGACCAGGGAAGGACGCATTAAGCTCAGGGTCACCATGGCTCTGCACAGCATCTTCGGCAAGGAGTTCTCCCTGGCGGAAAACGATCACTGGCTGAGCCTCGGTTTCCTAAGCCTTCTGGGTGACGAGCACTTCCGAGTCGGCCCCTGTAAATTCATGATTGACGGCGGTTCCGGCGGACCGTCCTGCTTTACCCGCGAACCCTACTCACACGATCCTTCCATGAAGCGTGAGACCGGTTGGGGTCGCCAGGAAAGTATCGACTATATCCGTAAAATCCATGAGTCCGGTAATCAATGTACGGCTCACGCCATTGGTGACGGGGCTGTGGAATACATGGTCCAGGGCTATGAGGCCTGCTTCGCTGATGATCCAGAAGCTGTGCGCCAACGCCGTCACCGTATAGAGCACTGTACCCTGGTTGACCAGGACCTCATTGACCGCATGGCCATGATGAATATCTGCCCCTCAGTAAATGCCGGTATGGTTCAGATGCTGGGTAAGAACTACACCCTCTTCTATGGTGACCGCAACCGTTACCTGGGAGCTCTCCGCAGTATGTTGGACGCAGGTGTGCATTGCTCACTCCACTCGGATTATCCGTCCGGCCCGGTGGGGCTCAATACCATTGATGCCGCCGTCAACCGCTATGACCGATCCAAGAACTTCCAGTGTGACAAAACACAGGCGGTTTCCCTTATGGAAGCCTTGCGCGTCGCGACCTATAATGGTGCCTATGCTACCTTTGAAGAAAATATCAAGGGTAGCCTGGAAGTAGGTAAATTGGCTGACCTGATCGTGCTTTCAGATGATATCCTGGGTATTGCCCCCTTTGACATCTATAAGCTGAAAGTTGACTTAACGCTGATCGATGGTGAGACGGTCTACGAAAGAGACAGGAGCTGATTAACGCTCCTTTGCTTTAAGGAGATTTAAATATGGACCAGAAACAAGGTAGAGTATCGCCGTTTCTCTTGTTTAGCCTTGGTACATCAGTTTTTGCCATGCACTTTGGCACCTCTAGCATGATTTGGCCCATGACATGGGGCAAACAAAGCGGAGATACTTACCTTCTGGCCTTTGCCGGTGTCTTTTGCACCGCGGTAGGCCTGGTCTATCTGGCCTATATCTCTCTGACACATAGTGGTAAGAGTCTGTACCAGATGGCCGCTGTGGTATCCGGAGGCTTCGCCGATGCCTATAGCCTGATTATCATCCTTGTCATGGGCCCCTTATTTTGTATACCACGTATGGCGGCCGCTGTCTGGGACGCGTTCCAGCAAGTCAGTGGCCTTAGCTTTTCCACCTTTTTGCCAGCCCTGCTCTTTTCCAGCCTCTACTGTTTTATCACTTACCGCTTCATTTCCAGCGAGAACGACGTGCTGTCCAAGATCAGTAAATGGCTGGTACCCTTCCTGCTCCTGGCCGTTACCTTCGTTCTGGTCAAGGGCGTGCTTTATCCCACCGGCGCGCAACTGCCTAAAGAATACCCACAGACACCATTTGCCTATGGCTTTAAGTCCGGTTACGCCTCGGGTGAGGTTATTTGTGCCTTGCTCTACGGTGACGTTGTCATTCGCAGCTTAAATAAAATCACGACCTCCGAGCGCAAGCAGCGTTATCTCTACATCGTATGCGCGATCGGCTTATTGCTCCTAACTATCACTCACTTCTGCCACATGTACATTGGCTCTTTTACCGGACATTATCAGGAACTAAGCTACGCCAGACTTTACGCGCAGGTAGTTATTGATCTCTGGGGCCCGGTTGGGGGCGTGATCTTTACCATCGCCTTGACTTTTGCTGCTTTGACGGCCGCGGTAGGTATTTCTTCCTCCACATCTATCCTGACTGTGGAACTTAGCCGTGGCAAGCTGAGCTATAAGAAGACGGCCCGCTTTATCCTGGCTATTACTGCTATCGTGGCATCCTTAAAGCTGGATGCCATCGTGCGCTTTATCGGACCACTCCTGGATATAATCTACCCGGCCACTATCGTCCTGGTGGTCTACTTCGCTCTGAGCAAGAACGTGGGAAACAAGCTCTCACTGGTTTGGAGTTTGCGCTTTAGCGTGGTGGTGGCCCTGCTGGCTGGCATTGTGGAAGGCCTTGTAGTCTACGGAAATACACTCAACGAAACCGCAGGCTGGCATTTAAATGTACAACCCATTGCGGATTTCCTGGCCCGTATTCCCCTGGCCGAACAGGGCGTATTCTGGTTTGTGCCCGTTCTGGTAGCCGCGTTAGTTGGTGCCCTGGCAGGCTGGCGCGTCCAGAGAGTTCAAGCTAGCGCCTAATTTGACAAAACCCTATCTGCTTGGCTAAACTTAACCGGATATAGGGAGAGGTGGTCGAGCTGGTTGAAGGCACCGGTCTTGAAAACCGGCGAGGGTTCACGCCCTCCGTGGGTTCGAATCCCACCCTCTCCGCCATACATAAAAGCCCCGTAACTCTTTCAGTCGCGGGGCTTTATCGTTTTAATGTTTCACGTGCAACAGTTTAATAGAGGCTGATGATGTCTCCCTTTTCGTGTTGGACTATGGAGTCAAGCAGGATCTGTGAGTCCTGTGCGCTGCTGGAAGTAGCGGAAATGGTGACTACCGTGTCATCTTCTAGCACCAACATGACCTTGATGGGGATCTCCTCCTCGCCGTTGAGAATGTTACCAGAGTAAATACGGGCGGGCAGGTTCTGTACTTGACTTTCGTAATAGTCATAAATGGTGAGGCTGCCGTCTTGGGTAAGATTATTGACCAGCTCATCGAAGTTGGCAGCGACTTGGGTGGGATCTGTGAGGTCTACGGCTTCCGGCAGAGGATATGTGGCGGTGTAGATGTAACCCTGGCTTACGTCACCGGGTTTCTTAGACCCATACAGATAGTAGTTGCCTTTGCCTTCGCCAGGAACCAGCAGCCAGTCGTCAGGTACCTTCATCTCAATAGTGTCCACCATGAGTTTAGAAGGAGTGGCATTCTTTTGTTCTAAGTCTTTGACCTGCTGCTCCAGGCGGTCTACTTCGCTGGACAGAAACGCGCGCTCAGATTCGGCCGCCTGATACTCTGTGTTGAGCTTATCCTGGGCCATTCGCAGATTGGAAGCTTCGGTTTCCAGCTTGCTGTAACTTTGTTTTTGACCACTGATCACGCGATAGGCGAAGAAGCCGCCAATGATAATAACGACAATCAGTATTACTGAAACCAGAATCCAGGCGTTAAATTTCTTTTCGGGTTCGATCTCAAGCAGGGTATGCGGTAAAGGACGTTGAGCCTGGGGAGGTACCGGGCCGGCATATCTGCCGGTGACGCCGGGAACTGCCTGCCGGGGTTGTTGGGGCGCAGGGCCGGCGTTGGGCTGCGGCGCTACACGACCGGTATTGGCAGAACGGTTGGGCGCGGGATTTGCGCCAGCAGGTCTTCCACCATGCGGTGTCGCGTTGGGTCGTTGCGCAGCTGTTGGATTAGGCACGGCTGATGTTGCTCCGGCGGGATTTCTGTTAGGCACCGGGGGAGGGAAGGGCTGGTTGACCGGTTTATTACCGGGCTGAGGCCGGTAAGCTCTATTGTCCCTGGCATTTTTTTGCTGATCCATATCCATCTAAAATCCTCCTTGTAGCCGCTTTAAAGCCAGCGTCAAAGCTATAATCGTTAAGGCAGCGAAGCGCCAAAATCGCTAATTTATCCTCTATTATATCTGATTTTTTGCGACTGAGCGAGAAAAGCGCAGGATGAGGAAGACTCGTTATTTTCTAATGCTTTTCTAATCTTTGCCCCCCTGCCTTTTAACTTTTGCCCCCTAAAATGTACTTACAGCTTGAGAGAAACACTTGAAGCTTACAACTAGCGCCAGACGATCGCGCTGTAAATCAAAGGAGAATTAATATGACTAATTTTGAGATGGTAGAAAAGTTAAGAGAAAAAGCCAATGTCAGTTACGAGGAGGCCAAAGAGGCTTTAGAGCGTAATAACTGGGATCTCCTAGATGCCATGGTTTATTTAGAGCATCAGGGCAAAGTAAACCATGAGGGAGAGGCGGAGTATTCCACTCGCCAGGAGCGTTCGGAAGCCGAGGAGAGCAAAGAGAAGCGCTCTCAGCATAATCACAATGAAAACCTCAACAGTTTTTTCCAAAAGGTACAGGACGTGGTCGTGCGTGGCTTCCAACGCAGCTTCAACATTTCATATAAGGAGAATACCGTGCTGACGATTCCGCTTACCATTCTGGTGATCATCCTGCTATTGGTCTTCAAGGCCATCCCCTTCCTCCTGCTTGTGGCCCTTATCTCCTACCTGTGTGGCGTGCGCTTCAGCATCAGCAATAAAAGCAACCAGCAGGACCAGGCGGCTGCTGCCAGAGCCAAAGAGGCCGAAGTCAGCCGTGATGAGACCATAAACAGCAACCACGAGTTTTAAGATCCATAGCCAGACAAAGCCCGCTTGCGCTAAACTGGACAGAGTGAAGTTTATCCCTCCGCCGGCGCTCTAAACCGCGCCGGACGTATGTTTAGCAAAAAGGATGTTTCATGGCCAAGATCTTAATTATTGAAGACGATCAGAAGATTGCCCGCTTTCTGGAGCTTGAGCTCAGGCATGAGGGCTATGAAGTAACTAAAGTCCACGATGGCCGCCAGGGCCTGGATGAGGCCTTAGCGGGTGATTATGACCTGGTGCTACTGGATGTGCTGCTGCCAGGTCTTAATGGCTTTGAAGTCCTGCGTCGCCTGCGCAAGCAGACTGACCTTGCTGTGATCATGCTCACGGCCCGCGATGAAGTAATGGATAAGGTTGCCGGCCTGGATATGGGTGCCGATGACTATATTACCAAGCCTTTTTCCATAGAAGAACTACTGGCCAGAATTAGGGCCTGCCTCAGGCAAAAATCGCAACAAGAAGCCCAAAGCAGCACACTCATCTATGGCCCACTGGTCTTGGACAAGGGTCGTCACCTGGTTACTCTGGAAGCTGAGCCGGTAGAGCTCAGCGCCAGAGAGTTTGATCTCCTGGCCTTTTTTATGGAGCAGCCGGAGATGGTCCTGACGCGCGAGAATATTTTGGAAAATGTGTGGGAATATGATTTTATGGGCGAGAGCAACGTGGTGGATGTCTATGTTCGCTATCTACGCCATAAATTAGATGAAGTCTACGGCCAGAAATTGATTCATACCGTACGCGGCCTGGGCTACTCGCTGCGCCTGGAATAAGTGAGCCTGAAATAAATAAGAAAGAGCCTAACAGGGAGGAAAGACTTTGTCCGCGAAGATGCCGGAGGCTGGCCAGCCAAATTCCATTACGAGCAAGTTAAACCATAATCTGCTAAGAAGGCTCTTGGTAAGTTTTCTGCGCCTGGATATTTTCTATATTCTGGCGGTTTTTGTTACTTTTATCGCTTACCACGAAACAAAAAATCAGGCCTGGAGCTTTGGCCTCGCCTGGCCTTTATTTACCTGGGGACCGGCCAGGGACTTCTCCAGCTTTTACGAACGCCTGAATAGCCTAACCTATACTTTGAAACTAGACCACGGCGACAGCCGGATCATTGAAGCCGGCAGTTTTTTCCAGCTTGCCTATATTATTGGCCTCGCCCTATTAGTTGTAGAACTTATCCTTCTACTCAAGCAGTACCAGCTGGGTAAGAAGCGAAATAATGAGATCCTGGAAGCCCCATTACGCTTTTTGGAAGACCAGACCGATATCATGCGGCGCATACAACAGCAGCAGGCCAAATTCCATGACCTGGAATCGGCGATTGAGAATGTGCAGCCGGCAGCGCCCGAAGCGAGAATTGACATGGGTGACGCTGACCTACAGGGCATTGAAGACGCGCTCAACAACCTCCTGGCGGAGACACATGCTACTTACCAGCAGCAAATCCGTTTTGTCTCTGACGCCTCACATGAGCTGAGGACACCTATCTCTGTAATCCAGGGTTACGCGGACCTATTGGCGCGTTGGGGTACGGAGGATGAGGAAGTCCTGCACGAGAGCATTGAGGCGATCCAGACTGAAGCCCAGCAAATGCAGACGCTGGTTGAGCAGTTACTCTTTCTGGCACGTGGTGACGCGGGCAGACACAATCTGGAGCTGGAAACCGTTGACTTGTCAGAGCTGGTGAGCGATGTTCAGGCAGAATATGCCATGATCGATACCGGTCACAATTGGACTTTAGACATCAGCGGTCCGGTCCTCGCCAGGGGCGACAAAAAAATGCTCAAGCAGCTCCTGCGCATTCTCTCGGACAATGCCAAGCGTTACTCGGATCCCGGCCAGCCCATCCGCCTGTGCGGCGGCTACGAAGCTGACGGCAGCCCCTTTGTTTTTGTACAAGACCAGGGCACCGGTATCGCCTCCGCCGATCTGCCGAAAATTTTCGACCGCTTTTATCGCTCGGACCCGGCGCGCCACCGTGAAAGTGGCGGCACCGGTTTGGGTCTTTCTATCGCCAAATGGATCGCCAGCCGTCATGGCGGTTACTTCCGCGTCTTATCCCGCGAAGGCCTGGGCACGCGTTTTACTCTGGTTTTGCCAGCGCTACCGGCCGGCGCTGAGGCCGCAGATAAGAGCTCTACAGGAGAGCAAGAGCATCCGGTAGAACAAGGAGCAACTAAGCGCGAATCAGAGGATGAGTAAGATAATAGCTGGCTGATGCCTGGTTTTTAGCTATAGAGCCTCGCTTTTCTGCTATATTAAGCGCTATAAGAGGAGGCTTACACCGATGGATATACGCGATACTACTACCCGGAAGCGCTGGCCCTTGATTTTTTCTGCCCTGCTGCTTAGCCTGGCCCTGCTTAACCGGCAACTGGCATGGGGGATTTTCGGCATGGGAGCAGTGGCCTTTAGTCAGCTCATGCTTTTTTTGAGCTGCCTGGTCTTATGGCTCTTCGTTAGCCTGGATTGGCCCAGCCTGCTTTGCCTTCTGGTCCTGGGCATCATGCCGGAGATGGGATTCAAGCTGGCCTGCCAGCAATCTTTCGGCAATTCTACCTTTGTCTTTTTGACCTTTACTTTCGCCTTGAGCTACGCCCTGGAGCAAACACCAGCCCTGCAGCGGCTAACCGCTCGCGCTTTGGAGGCCCCCTGGGTACAGGCAAGGCCCTGGCGTTTTGTTATCAGCTATCTCGCTGTTCTATTATTTATGGCTCTTTTTATGTCGCCTACCGTCCTCTTTATGATCATCTTTCCTATCTATGAGGCGGTCTGCCAGGCCTTCGGTTGGGAAAAAGGCGAGCGCTCACCCGGCATCCTGCTCTTTGCCAGCTACAGCTGCCTGGCCATTGGCACTGCCATGACTCCTATCAACCACGTTTTCGCCGTCACGGCTCTGGGTATTTACAAAGAAGCTACCGGCAAAGTCATAACTTACGGTCAATATATGCGTCTCGGCCTGCCTCTGGGCTTGCTGCTCTTTCTAATTCTGCTGCTTTCCGTGCGCTTCCTCTGGCGTCTGGATCTCAGTCGCGCTCAGATTTCTGAGCTGGCGCTGGGTAATGACCTGCCGCCCGTAACAGCTAAAGAGCGTCATATTGTGAGAATCTTCCTTCTGGTGGTAGCTCTCTGGTTGCTGCCGGAATTACTGAGTCCACTTTGGCCCGGTCTGGGCGCTTTCTTCTCCCGCATGGGCAACGTGTTTCCTCCCCTCTTGGGCCTTATACTGCTGGCTTTGATTAGGGTAGAAGGAGAGCCTTTGGCCAAGCTGCCTGACCTCTTCCGCAAGGGTGTCTTCTGGCCCAGCCTGCTCTTGGTAGGAGCGGCCTTGGCATTGGGCTACGCTTTGACTTTGCCAGATATCGGACTCATGGCTTTTGTCCAGGAGAGCCTGGGTGCCGGCTTAGGCCGCCTGGCCCCTTATCTCTTAGTCCTGGTTTTTGCTTGCTGGACCGGTATCCAGACCAATTTCTCATCTAATTTAGTCAGTGTCACCGTAGTGGGCAGCATGGCCGTTACTTTGCTGGCCGGTCAGCCGGAGTTGAGCCTTGCGCCTACCGTGCTCTGCCTGGTTGGTTTTATGGCTTCTCTCGCTTTTATGACGCCGCCCGCTATGCCCTATGTGGGTATTTCTTTGGGATCAGGCTGGCTGAGCAGCCGCCAGGCCTTTACTTATGGCTTCTGGCTTTTAGCCTGGGCCATCGCCCTGTCTGTCCTGGTGGCCTATCCTTTGGGCCAGTTGGTCTTTTAAGATAATCAAAGCTTTTAGAGGGGAAATATGTTTACAGAAGAACGCCTGATGATCGACGAGATTGATCGCAAAATGGTAAAGCTATTTGAAGAGCGCATGGAAGTTGTTAGCCGTATTGGCCTTAAGAAGCGGGAACTCGGCTTGCCTGCTTTAGACGCGGAGCGAGAAAAGGCTGTGTTGGACAAGGTTTGCGGCTATCTGGCCAACGAAGCCTATGCTCCTTATTTGCGTAAGTTTTATCAGGAAATCATGGACCTGGCCAAGGACTATCAGGAAGCAGAACGCTAGGCGTATTTACTTAGTCGGATGCGCGTTTAACTCGCGCGAACCTAGTATGATCGGCAAGTAGAGCTGAACTGCGATCCGGACGGTCCTCGTTTAACTCACGCGCGAATCTAGTATAATGGGCTCTGATCTTTTCCAGAAGGTCAGAACTTGAGCAAAGTTGCTAGAGGTATAGTTATGAAGAGCAAGTCCCAGCCCGCCGTTAAGGGCGGTGTCAAACAGGCCCCTCGCGTACCGCTTAGCGGTCGTAGAATTTTGTTGATCGTGACAGGTGTCGTGATGATCAGCGTAGCCATCCACTTTTTCCTCTTACCCAGCCAGCTATCCTTTGGTGGCGCGACGGGTATGGCCTTGATCTTAAGCCGTTTTCTGCCCCTACATACTGGCGCTCTCCTGATCATTGTTAACGCCGTGCTCTTTGTCTTGGGTTTCCTGGTCATCGGCAATGCCTTTGGCAGCTTGACAGTCATAGCCTCATTGGGCCTCTCCGGTCTGGTCTGGCTTTTGGAGCGCTTCATCCCTATGACCGCGCCTTTGGTGGAGGACCTCTTCCTCAACCTGGTTATCGCCGTCATCCTCTACGGATCAGGTGTTGCCATCGTACTCAACCAGTCCGCTTCTACCGGCGGCAGCGATATTATCGCCAAGATCCTCTATAAGTTCTTTGGCCTTGACCTGGGTAAAGGCTGCCTGATCACTGACTTTATCGTAACGCTCTTTGCCGGCTTTACCTTCGGCCTGGAGATCGGTCTTTATTCACTGATTGGCGTGGTAGCTAACGGCATGATTATCGACAAGGTGATTGACGGTATGAATACCGGTAAGTTCTGCGTGATCTACACCAAGTACCCGGAAGAGGTAGCCCAATTCCTTATTGGGCTGGGCCGTTCCGCTACGCTCTACGAAGCCATGGGTGCCTATTCGCGCGAAGAGAGAATTGTCCTGGAAACAGTGGTTTCTACCCGCGATTATATCCGCCTCAAAAACTATCTGAGAGAAAAAGACAGCAATGTCTTCATGGTTGTTTCCAATGTCCACAACATTATCGGTTTCCACTGGAAAGACATTAACGACTAGAAAAGCCCTTATCTTACAGAATTTGGGCTTATTAAGCTCGTCAAAAGTGCTATAAAAGTACTGAAAAATTAGCTTTTTGTTGAAATTTTCGCTGAATTATTCTAGGATAAAACAAAGTAGACTCAATGGGTCTAAATTAGAAGCGAAAACATAAAGTGAGCAGTTTTTGTCCTGCGAGAGGGTAAGGACAAAGCCAGTATGTAAGGCCCGGCAAGCGCTAAGGCTTGGAGGGTCTAGAGCACTTGCCTTATTGAGAAAGGAAGGAATTATGCAGTATCAGACGACAGAAGCTCAGGAAAAACTGAGACAGGAGGTTAGGGAATTCGCGGAAAGCGAAATTAAGCCCTTAGCCTTCCAGTGGGACCAAGAGAACGAATTTCCCCGTGAAATAGTCAAAGCCCTGGGTGAACGCGGCTGGATGGGCGCTCCCTTTAGTGAAGAAGAGGGTGGTTCCGGCCTCGGCATGATTGGTTATTCCATTATTGTAGAAGAACTGTCCCGCGTGGATGCTGGTGTAGGCGTTATTGTTTCGGCGCATACCTCTTTAGGTAGCTGGCCAATCGCTCATTTCGGCACACCCGAACAAAAAGAAAAATATTTACGTCCCTTAGCTCAAGGCAAACATATCGGCGCTTTCGGCCTGACAGAAGAGCACGCCGGTTCAGATGCCAGTGGTACTGAGACCACCGCGGTGCTGGAAGGTGACCACTATATCTTAAACGGCGGTAAGATCTTTATCACTAACGGCAGCCAGGCCGACACTTACGTAATCTTCGCCGTTACCTCTCCCGAAAAAGGCAATCACGGTATTTCTGCCTTTATTGTGGAAGCCGGCTGGGAAGGTTTCACCTACCCCACCGTATACAACAAATTGGGTATCCGCTCCTCCGCTACCGCCGAGCTGAGCTTTAAGAACGTCAAAGTTCCCAAAGAAAACCTCCTGGGTAAAGAAGGCGAAGGCTTTAAGATCGCCATGATGACTCTGGACGGAGGCCGTGTCGGTATCGGTTCTCAGGCCCTGGGTATCGCTCAAGGCGCTTATGAGGCTGCTCTCAACTACTCTCGTGACAGGGTACAGTTTGGTGAGCCTATCGCCGTTAACCAAGGCGTAAGCTTTAAACTGGCTGACATGGCCACCGAGATAGACTCTGCCCGCCTCCTGATCTATCGCGCCGCAGAGATGAAGGACAGCGGTCAACGCTACACCAAAGAAGCCGCCATGGCTAAGATGTTCGCCTCCGATGTGGCAGTTAAAGTGGCTGACGAAGCCCTGCAAATCCACGGTGGTAACGGCTTCATTAAGGGCTTTGATGTTGAGCGCTTCTACCGCGATGCCAAGATTACTCAGATCTACGAAGGCACCAACGAGATCCTGCGTGTCGTAATTGGCAGCCAGATCATTGGTAAGCGTAAGAAGAGAGCCAAGGCTGTGGCTGAGGTTCAAGGAAAAGCAGGCAGCCAGACCGGCCCGCGTAAGAATATCTTATTTGAGGGAAGCCCCGAAGAACAAGTTGACCAGCTGGTCGCGGCTCTTAAAGCAGACGGTTACGCTTTCGACTTTGCAGTCGATAAAGACGCTCCTATTTCTGAAGTGGAACGCCTGGTCTCCGCCGGTCAAGGTATCGGATCTGAAGAAAATATGAAGCTCATCCGCGACTTAGCGGAAGTCATGGGCGCTGCCGTATCGTCCTCACGTCCGGTAGCTGAGAACCTGCGCTATCTGCCACTGGACCGCTATGTTGGTATGTCCGGTCAGAAATTTAACGGTAACCTCTATGTAGCCTGTGGTATCTCCGGCGCTGGCCAACACTTAAAGGGCATTAAGCAGGTAACCACCATCGTGGCGATCAATAATGACCCCGATGCGCCTATCTTCCTCAACGCTGACTACGGCATCGTCGGTGACGTCAACGTCATCCTGCCGCTGCTCACCAAAGCGCTCACCACCGATGAGCCAAGAAAGGAAGCTCCGGACTTCACTAAGATGAAGAAATCCGTACCGCAAGATCCTAAGACCCGCACCGGTGTCTATGTCTGCTCCGGCTGCGCTTATGAGTATGATCCTTCTGTCGGTGATCCTGACTCCGGTATCATGCCTGGCCTGCCCTTTGATCAACTGCCTGCTGGCTATCAGTGCCCCAGGTGCGGTGACCCCAAAGACGGCTTTATCCCTGCTGAACAATAGGACTATAGGAGGTTATTTCCATGCAAAACGTGCGCGAAGTAGTAGAAAATCTTTACTGGGTAGGTGCCAATGATCATCGCACCCATTTATTTGAAAACATCCATCCCATCCCCGAAGGCGTGAGCTACAATTCCTACCTGCTCCTGGATGAGAAGACCGTACTCTTTGATACCGTTGACTGGAGCGTGTGCCAACAGTTCCTCGATAATATTGAGTATGTCCTGGACGGCCGCCCCTTGGACTATATGATTATCAACCATATGGAACCCGACCACGCCGCCTGCCTCAACGAAGTTCTGCTCCGTCACCCGGAAACCACCGTCATCAGCACTGAAAAGGGCTTCTACTTCATGACCCAGTTCAACTTCCAGGTGGAGAAAAAACTGCAGGTAGCCACCGGTGACACCTTCTCTTCCGGCAAACACAACTTTGCCTTCGTGGAGATCCCCATGGTTCACTGGCCCGAGCCCATGGTGACTCTGGATACTACCAACGGCGTACTCTTCTCAGCTGACGCTTTCGGCTCCTTTAAGGCTCTGGACGGCAAACTGTTCGCCGATGAAGTCGACTGGGACCGTGACTGGCTGGAACCCGGACGCCGCTATTACACCAATATCGTTGGAAAATACGGCCCCCACGTCCAAGCTGTGCTCAAAGTCGCCGCTGATCTGCCTATCAAGGTGATCTGCCCTCTGCACGGCCTGGTTTGGCGTAAAGATCTGGGTTACATCCTGGACAAATATGACAAGTGGTCCTCCTACACTCCGGAAAAAGTGGGTGTCATGATCTCCTATGCTTCCATGTACGGCCACACCGAAGAGGTCGCTCAACTGCTCGCTTCGGAAATCGTCAAACGTGGTGAGACCGAACTTTCCGTCTTTGATGTTTCTAATACGCACAAGTCCTATCTGATCAGTGAGGCCTTCCGCCTCAGCCACCTGGTCCTGGCTTGCCCCACCTACAATCTGGGTGTCTATCCCCCGATGAAAGAATTCATCGCCGACATGCAAGCTCTGAACCTGCAAAATCGTACCTTCGGCCTGATCGAGAATGGTACTTGGGCACCCTCCTCTGGCGCTCTCATGCGTGAAATGATTGATGAGATGCGCGAGATGTACTATGTGGACGCTGAGGCCACTATTGTTTCAGCGCTTAACCACAACACCCGCCCCGATATCGAGGCTATGGCTGATGCCATTGTAGAGTCCATGCGCAAGCAAAAATAAGACGCAAAAATAAAAACGGCTATGAAGCCTGTCCTGTTACAGGGGCAGGCTTTTTTCATCGCCATGTGTTAAAGTGCGAACAAAGATTATTAATGAAAGTGGGGAGAAGTTATGCCCGGCCAAGGCCTAAGTCCTGAGGCGGCTGCCGCCATTAAAAGAATACAAACCATGGAAGCTACCGCATACCGCGTGGAAGCCTGCCAGGAACGCCTGAGCCAGGCTCTGAGAGAGGCCAGCGCTGCCCTGGCAGACTACACCGCCCTGGTGGAATATTACGACAGTCCCGACTGGCTGGCCGATGTGGATTTTTCCAATAGCCCAGATTTCCCGGAAGGCGTTGCCTGTGGCGTAACTAGCGAAGACTGGATCTACGATTTGATCCGGCGTCAGCGTGAGTATGGCCTGGCCGCGGTCCAGCTGGGCCATGATATGTTGGTGTAGCTGGCCGTACTGCCAAACAGGCTGACCGTTCTTAAGACGCGGCCGGAACTTTCGTCACAAATTTTCCCGCAAGTCAAATTGCGGGCCACTAGAAATAGAACGGGTAGAAACAGAACGAGATGCAAAATACAGAATCTGAGATTAAGCTTATAACTTACCCGCGATCAGTCACCCAGGCAGAAACTCTATTGGCCTTATCGGATTATCTGGTCATAGGCGAGGATAGTTTTAGTATGCGCCTGGCGACTTCTTTTTCCCGCGCCGAACAGGCCCAGCTGATCAAGCTGGCTCATAAGGCTGGCAAGCAGGTAGTCATCGCTCTTAACGCCATGCTGCACAATCGTGACATCAAGGCCTTAGAGGAAGACTATCTGCCCTTTATTCTGGAGCAGGGAGCAGATGCCATTCTGACCGGAGATCCTGGTATCGTCCTCATCTGCCGCGCGCAAAACCTGCCCCTAGAGATTATCTGGGATACACAGACCTTAAACACCAGTTCTGGCAATCTCAACTTCTGGGCCGGGCAGGGTGTTACAGCAGCAATCTTGGCAGCCGAGCTGCCGGAGGCAGAACTGAGGGCTCTGCTGCCTAAACTCAAGCTAACACCGCTCATCCAGGTTTACGGCGCGGTGGGCGCGCAAGTGTCCGGCAGGCATTTACTGAGCGCGTATTTTGACGCCAGTGGCAAGGAGCGCCTTGACTCCGGACCAGACTTTCCCTTTGCCATGCAGTCAGACGAGCCAGGCAGTGGACCCTATAGTCTTTATGAAGATATAAGAGGCACGCAGATTTTTGCCGACCAGGACCTAAACTTACTACCGGTCGCGCCAGAGCTTTACCAGCTGGGCCTGAGACATTGGACCTTACCCAGCCTTTTTGTGGATGTGGATGCCTATGTAGAAATCGCGGCCTGCTTCCGAGAGGCTGCGGATGCCATAGTCCAAGGTAGTTGGACCGAAGATTCAGGCAGAGCGCTCAGCGGGCAAGTGATAAGCTTACATCCGGTAGAACGCCAGTTGGGCCTGGGCTTTTACGCGCTTGACCCCCGGACCATCGTTTAGGGTGAGGCCTATAGAAATACTTAATCATCTAGTGTGAGGCTGATAGAATTACTTAATCGTTTAGGGTGAGGCCTATAAATTACTTATGGGAGTAAGAGTTTTTTATGGGAGTAAGAGTTATATAAAGGAGCAGAATGCGATAAATGAGCCAGCCAGCGAAAAAAGTAGAACTGCTTTCCCCCGGCGGTGACCTGGAAAAGCTAAAGCAAGCCATCCGCTACGGAGCGGATGCCTGTTACATAGCCGGCGAGGCCTACGGTCTGCGTACTCGGGCCGGCAATTTTACGCCGGAAGAAATGGCTGAGGCGCTGGACTTTGCCCACCAGCAGGAGGCCAAGGTCTATGTGGTAGCCAATCTGGTAGCCCACGAGGGAGAAGACGCCGATGCTGCTGACTATTTCCGTGCCTTGGAAAGCCTGGGCGTGGACGCGGTCTTGATTTCTGATCCCGGGCTTATCGCCATCTGCCAAAAAGTGGCTTCAAACCTGCCCATCCACCTGTCTACCCAGGCTTCTGCCCTCAATTACCGCGCCCTTAATTTCTGGCAAGAGCAGGGACTGGAACGAGTGGTTCTGGGCCGTGAGACTTCACTGGAAGAGATTAGAGAACTCAAGGCCAAGTGCTCTATAGAACTGGAATACTTCGTCCATGGCGCCATGTGCGTGTCCTATTCCGGTCGCTGTGTTCTCTCTAACTATTTGCTCCTGCGTGACGCCAACCGTGGCGGTTGCGCCCAGCCCTGCCGTTGGACCTATGACCTCTATGGACCGCCTACTGGTGGCAGTCCACGGCTGGCGAGTCGTTTTTCCTTAAGCGCGGCAGATCTCGCCTTGATCGACTATCTGCCGGAGCTACTAAAGGCTGGCGTAGACAGCCTTAAGATCGAAGGTCGGATGAAATCCCTGCACTACGTGGCGACGGTAACTAATGTCTACCGGGCGGCCATTGACCGCTATTATGCCGACCCTAAGGCCTACCGGGAAGATCCAGACTGGAAGAAGGAACTGGCCAAAGCGGCCCAGCGCCAATTATCTACTGGCTTCCTGCTCGGTCGCCCTACCGCCGCGGCGCAAAGTTATATGGACCAAAGCGAGGCAAAAGACTATAGCTTTGTTGGCCTGGTTTTGGATTATGACCGGGCAAGCGGTCTGGCTACTTTGGAGCAGCGCGGTAAGTTCTGCGTAGGAGATACCCTGGAATTTTTCGGGCCTGGTATGTTTCATCAAGAGATGATAGTCCCGTGGATGATGAATGAAGAAGGCGAACGGATAGAAGCTTGCCCTCACCCGCAGATGCGGTTTAAGTTACCGGTAAACTTCCCCGTAGAGCCATATTATTTGGTGAGAAAGCTTGCCCGGGCTCAGTAAGCTGGCCGGCAGAAGTTTTAGGAGTAAAAGATGCTGGATCTAGCTAATACTTTAAGAGCTTTAGCCCGTCTAACGCGTGGCCTATGCCTGAGCTTTTTGTTCTTTGCTATGGCTGCTCAGGTTTTGACTGGCGCAGGGCAGAATTCAGATGTCTCAGAGCAAGGCGCGGCGGATCTACTTTTGAATCAGGCCGAGTGGCAGGGGGAAGTCAACCTGTCAGGTAGTGGGGCTGGTAAGGCACAGCTTCCCGACTGGATCAACTGGCAAAATGGCAAACAAAGCAGCGCGGACGGTAATTGGAGCTTTAAACTTGAGGATCGCGGCCTTAGTCTCAGCTCGGAGGGCAAACTTCTTGGCACAACACCGGCTGACTGGCAAGTCCAGGCCGCGCTTTTTGCGGACGCTAACGACGACGGGGAGGATAATCTGATCCTCCTTTGTTGGAAGCAAGGGAAATTTGGCAGCTACCACCCTTTTGGTTAGAGGCGGACACCCCAGACTGGACCCAGCAGATCTTCGTTTTCTATTTAGAAAAAAATACAGCCGCCACGGCGGAGCCAGGTTGGCCGCTCCGACCTTTGTGGATGAGCTCAGATATAAAGGTTAAAGCGCAGAGCTTAGCTGCTCCGGCAGCGGGTAAGCTGGAAGTTACTTCGCCGGAGGGAGAAGTCAGCGACTGGTATTGGCAGTACTTTGGTTTTAGTGGCCTGCCGCGAGCACTTCCTCCAAAGTCGGAATAGAAACGGCCGCGCCAGGCCGGGTAATGGAAATAGAGGCGGCGAGGGAAGCCAGGCGCAAGGCATTTTGTATAGCCGCCTGTTTTTCTTCGTCCGAGCTTTCACCTTGTTCGGCAGCATCTAAAGCCGGTAGGAGATGGGCCAGGAAGAAGCCGGCAAAACAATCCCCGGCCCCGGTGGTATCGACTACTTCTACCGGGAAGGCAGCCTGAGTGTAGATTTTGTCATGACAGCGGAAAGCTGCCCCCTGTTTACCCAGGGTGAGCAAGACCGAGGCTTGAGGATAGCGTTCGGCAAGACAGGCAAGAATACGCTCACTACGACTCAAAAAACCGTGGTAGGCGTCTACTTCCACTTCCTGCTCGCTGGCGGCAGAAGGTAAGACTGCCAAGCTGCGCGCTTCATCTTCATTAACTAAAAACAGGTCTGCCAGATCCAGGGGACAGTCGAGGATGGCTTGATTTAAAGGCGAGGGGTTGAGAATAATCCTCATGCCGCGGGCTTTGGCCAGACGCATGATGCGGCTGTTGCCGGAGATCTCATTTTGCAAGAGAAGATAACGGCAGTCTTCCGGCAGGCCGGCGAAAACCTCCGCGATAAAGGCTTCATCAATCCGATAATTGGCTCCGGGATAGAAGATAATGGAATTCTCGCCTTTGGCATCGACCTGAATCACGGTGTGTCCGCTGGCTTCTTTAACAATGCGGCAGAAATTGGTATTGATTCCCAGGTCTCGCATCTCTTCCAGCATAGGCCTGCCATCCAGGCCGATCTGACCGGCGTGCCAGCATTCCAGGCCGGCTTTAGCCAAAGCGATACTCTGGTTGTGGCCCTTGCCGCCGTGGAAGATCTCGTAGTAGCTGGCTCGGGCAGTTTCACCGGGACGGACCAAATGGTCCATGCGGTAGCTGTGATCCAGATTGAGTGAGCCGAAATTCAGTATTTTCATGCGTGAATGTCCCCTCTCGCGGTGAGTTCTTTCTAGCTTACACTAGATTAGCCTCTCTGGCACTGCAGGAGACGGGTCTCTTGCGTATAATAAAAGAGCTTTGTCTTTCGGACATGGCCGCAAGCTATTTTCAAGAGATCTAAGGAGCTTTTTATGCCTGTTACCAATAATAAATCCCATAAAATTTACCTGGACTGCGATCCCGGTGTAGACGATGCCTGCGCTATTTTGGCCGCCTTTACCGCGCCGGAACTGGAAATTTTGGGCGTGTCCTCCGTTTCGGGCAATGTACCGCTTGACCTGACCACGACCAATCTGGCCAGGCTTTTGACCTTCATGGGGGTAGAAGATATCTTCTTCGCGGCCGGCGCCGCCTCACCTCTAGAACGAGAAGGCTATTTTGCCATTGAAGTCCACGGACCGGATGGTCTGGGCGGTGTAGAAGTACCGCCGGCTGAGATCGAGCCAGGTGCCTTGCCTGCTTTTGAGCTGATCTATTTCCTCGCCAGGCAAAATCCTGGACAAATGGAACTGGTAGCCACCGGTCCTCTGACCAATATCGCGCTGGCCCTGGAGCGTCATCCCGACCTGGTGGATCTGGTTTCAGGATTGGTGATCATGGGGGGCGGTCACGCCCGTTTTAACGCCGGAAAAAAGGCGGAATTTAATATCTACGCGGATCCGGAAGCGGCCAGGATCGTCTTTGACAGCGCTCTCCAGGTCGATATGATCGGCCTCGACGTGACCCAGGTGGCTGCTGTACCGCAAGATTTCTTCCAAGAGCGAGGTGCGTTATCCCCGCGCCAGGACCTCTTCCGCCGCCTGAGCGATTATGTAGCGGAACTCAACCGCCGATTCGGCATCAAGCGTCCGGTCAATCTCCACGATCTGACGACTCTCATGTATGTTATGCGACCGGAGATCTTTGAGCTTCAACCGGCCAGAGTGAGTGTCCATTGTGAAGATGGGCCAGAACTGGGACGGACCGAGTGTGACTTCAGCCCCGAGGCTTTGGCTGAGATAGCTGCCACAGGCCGCAAGCATGACCGAGTAGCCCTGGACTTTGATAAGGAAGCCTACACAGACTTCCTGGAAGAAGTATTTGAGCGCCTGGCTTAAGTCTTGCTCCAATCTTTTGAGTAGCCGAGATTAAAAGCGATATTTATCGCATTCGCAGTTATTTTGCCCTGCTTCTGGAGAGGGTAAAGCTAAGAGAAGTAGCTTTGTGTAAGAAAAAGCGCAAGATAGGCTAATTTAAGTTATACTAAGCCCAAGTTTGCGCTGCAAAAATAAAGTAAGGGAGACTAAAACTATGGCAAAAATTGCTTGGATCGGTGTGGGTGTCATGGGTAAAGCCATGGCCAAACGTTTGGCTGAAGCAGGCCACGAATTGACCCTCTACAATCGCACGGCCGCCAAGGCCAAAGAGGCCGCGGAACTCATGGGTGCTAAAGCCTGCGATACTATCGAGGAAGCGGTCAGGGATCGTGACTATATCTTCGTCATGGTAGGCTATCCACAAGACGTAGCCGAGGTCATGCGCGGCGAAGCTGGTATCTTCGCGAACGCTCCTCAGGGCAGCCTGATCATAGACATGACTACTTCCAGCCCGGAGCTTGCTCGTGAATTATCCCAGGAAGCTGCTGCTAAAGGCCTGCGCCTCATGGACGCTCCGGTTTCTGGTGGTGACAAAGGCGCTCGCGAAGGCACTCTGTCCATCATGGCAGGCGGCTCTGAAGAAGACTTTGAAGAGGCCCGTCCGCTCTTCTCCGTATTAGGCAAAAATCTCAATTACATGGGCCCCGCCGGCTGTGGCCAACACACCAAGGCCGCCAACCAGATCGCCGTTGCCGGTGCCACCGCCGCTTATACCGAAGTTATCGTCTATGCCCGCAAAGTCGGTATGGACCCTGCTCAGATCTTCCAAGCCATCGCTACCGGTGCTGCCGGTTCCTGGCAGATCGACAACATGGCTCCTCGTGCCCTCAGAGAAGACTTCGCTCCTGGCTTCTTCGTCAAACACTTCATCAAAGATATGCGCATCGTGCATGAAGAGATGGAAAAACGCGACACCAAGCTGGAAATGCTGGAAACCGTCCTCGCCATGTACGAAGAATTCTCCAAAGAAGGCCACGCCGATGACGGTACTCAGGCCCTGGTAGAACTCTATTAAACTTAATTAACAGACCAACAAAAAGGCAGGCTTAAGAGCTTGCCTTTTTGTATGCCGACAATATATGCGATGATCATGAATAGAAATTCAATAATAACTCTGGATTTTATAGCAGCTAGGGCCTGAATTAAAAGCAGAGTAAATCTATCTTTTTTATAACCAATATGATATTCTTTGTCACAAA
>JAUNLW010000025.1 GCA_030532065.1 Eubacteriales bacterium
CAGCAGACCTACAATACTGCTGACTTGCTATTAGTCAGCTGGCTGGCGGATGACAAAGCCATGGCGGCCATTGGCGCTACTGGCTCACTCATATTTATGATGCTGGGGCTCTTTAACGGTTTTGCCACTGGTACTGCCGTACTTGTAGCCAGTTCTTTTGGCGCCAAAGACCACGAAAAAATGTATCGCTCTGTCCACAGCACCTACGCCATTGCTCTCACCAGCGGGCTTGCGCTAACGATTATCGCTTTCATTTTTACTCCCGGCATTCTTACCCTCATGTCCACGCCTGCCGATATTTTTGCTGAGGCCGTGGAATACACGCGGATCTATTTTCTGGGCTCCATTCCCTTATTGGTCTACAATCTGGGAACAGCAATCCTTCGCTCAGTCGGTGATTCTCGTACTCCGCTGATTTACCTCATAGTTTCTTCTGTTATCAATATTGCGCTAGACCTGATCTTTATCGGGCCGTTTAATATGCGTTCTCGAGGAGCAGCGGTTGCTACTGTTATTGCGCAAGTCGTAACCGCTACCATGTTAACCATAAAGCTGTCGCGCGCAGATACCGTTTATAAGTTAAATCTAAAACATATTCGCTTCCATAAAAAAGAAACTGAAGAAATTTTCCGTATTGGCATACCGGCAGGTATCCAAATGTCGCTGATTTCTTTTTCTAATGTTCTGATCCAGTCACGTACTAACTCCTTCGGTTATGAAGCTGTGGCAGGTGTTTCGGCTGCTAACCGCTACGATGCCTTTATGGGCGTGGGCGTACAGTCCTTTACCATGGCCGCAACCACCTTTACCGGTCAAAATTACGGTGCCAGGAATTACAATCGCCTGCGCCACGGTGCCAGGACTGCCACTATTATGGGTGCAGTCTACTCGCTCTCTATTGGTATCCTTTTGATCATCTACGGTCAAAGTTTGGTAGCCTTTTTCAACGACAATCCCGCAGTCGTCGACTACGGCTACCGAAAGATGCGGGTGCTAGCTCACTTCCACTTTATCTTTACCATAGCTCAGGTGCTTTCAGGCGTAATCCGCGGCATTGGAAAATCGATCGTCCCGATGACCATATCGGTATTTTCGATGGTTGGCGTGCGCACTTTCTGGAACTATGTTGTACCGGATCTGCTGGTTCAAGTACCGGACTGGGCAGATTTTGCCCGTTCCATTGACCTGGTCTTCTGGTCCTACCCCGTGTCCTGGGTCATTACCTTCAGCCTGACCATGCTTTATTACTTTTTCGGCAAGGGCATGCCTCACAAATTGAAGAATCAAGAAAGGCCTGCACTAAATACATAGTGTGCAGGTCTTCCTAATACTAATTTCCTTCAACTATTAGACAACAGCGGTCAGAAAACTCAAGCCAGAAGAATGATGACTAAGGCTCCGCTGGCGTTAACAGCGGTCAGCGGCCAGAGAACTCAAGCCAGAAGAATGATGATTAAGGCTCCTCTGGCGTTAACAGCGGTCAGCGGCCAGAGAACTCAAGCCAGAAGATTGATGACTACGGCTCCTCTGGCGCGCTGGGCGCAGTCGGAGCGTAGGGGTTCTCAGCTTCCGGCACCTGCTCTGCTTGATCTGCTGAAGAAGGCTCGGTGGCAGGAGCCTGGATAATGCCCTCATGATAGTTGTAGAGCAAAGCTCCCAACTCCGGCAGTACATCATAAGCCGGGATACCATTAGAAAATACAGCATAGGCAAAGGGCTTGTTGGTCCATACCAGACCAATCTCATGATTTAGGCTACCCAGATTACCGTACTTGGAGCTTACAGGTACGGGGATACCACCCCGGCAGAAAGAACCCCAGGTGCTTCTGCTCATATCATCGATAACTCTTTGGTAAGACGGATAGTTCTTATCAAAATAAAGCTGTTCAATGAGGCCAATACCTTCACGCGCGCTAAGTGTTACATCATTGGCGTAATGGGTTCCGGTACGTTCGTCCAGAAAAAAGTGCAGCGACCTGCCCTCGCGCTGGAAGTAGGCAAAGATAGCACTGGTAGCAGCATTATTGGAATTGATGATCGCGTTATCCACCAGATTCCAAATCGGCACCAGCTTACCCAGCGAGCTGGTATCCAAGTCGTCGGCCGAGAAGTGGTCTCCCGGCACGTAGGTAATTGCCATATCAGCGGGGAATACTCCTTCGTCAGTCAATTGAGCCACAACCATACCCATAGCCGCCTTGATAACGCTGGCTGCCTGGTAACGTGTATCCGGGTTATAGGAATAGCGTAGGCCGGCATCAAGATCTTCGTAAACAATACTGATATTGTCATTGCGACCTGCCAAGCCTCTATCTTTCAAAAACTGGTCAATCAGGACTTTAAGGCCATCCAGCTCCGGACTGTTCTCCACAACTGGGTAAGTCTTAGCGTTAACTTCGATATGACTGTTTAGACCGGCCTTGAATTCTTTAGAAAAATCATAGGTGGTCTCAGCCGTAGAACTGCTCTCTGAGGCGCTAGTCGAAGCAGACTTTTCTGTGGTTTCCGCAGAAGTGGTCTCTTCCGGCTCTGTATTTCTGGTTTCTGTGTAATCTATACTGTGCAGAACCGGTTTGCTTGTACAGCCGGCCAGTCCCAGGCCGAAGCACAGCAAAAGACCTAACGACAGTAATTTAGAGAGAAATATTTTACTCATAAGCGTCACTTTTACTTAATCAAATTCGAGATGGTCTTAAAAGCTGAGTGCTTGGAGTCCTGAATCAACTCAAAGAGCAGGCCTTCCACTGGTACCACCTCTGCTCCATACAAAATAAGATTATCTAAAGCACGTTGCTTGTGCTTAGACTGGCGAGAGCCAATAGCATCTTCCGGCAAATATACCTGATAGCCCAAGGCCAAAAGATCCATGGCAGTCTGCCAGACACAAATGTGCGCTTCCATACCTGTAAGAATGATGCTCTGGCGGCCGCTCTCTTCGATCTCTGCTAACACTTCCGGGATGGCGGCGGTAAAACGCGTCTTCGCATAATATTTGGCGCCGGCCGCGTCACATACCGCTTTGAGCTCAGGCACCGTTGGTCCCAAGCCTTTAGGATACTGCTCTGTCACCAGTGTCGGGATAGCCAAAGCCTGGCAGGCTTCAACCATAATGCGGACGTTTTGCTCTACCACCCCTCGATCTTGGATGAGCGGAGCCAGACGTTCCTGCACATCAATGAGCAGATGTAAGCAGTCTTCAGGGCGCACACGCCAGCCATCGGGCATATCAGGGTCACGACTCTCCTTACGGCAGGGATCCAGATCTAAGACCTTGGCCAACTCTTGCTCGAATTCGGCAATCCTCTCCTCTGAATCAGGGAGATCTTTCTTAATATCAGTCATCTGCGCATCCTCCTGGGTAAGTTTTAAAGCTGGTGCAAAGCTGCAGAGACATCGTCCCCTCTGTCTGCTCTAAGCCAGGCAATTCACCTCTCTGAGCGCTGCTAGCTTTCAATATAGTATAGTGCATTTTACTTCTACTTTCCCTGTTTTGAGAAGTTCATACTTTAGGGTGCTGAGATTCTACATCGTTTATGTAAATTATCGATGGTGTTGGAGCTTAGAAAAACAAATGCTTTCGGGTGTTGAGATTCTTCGTAAAACCTGCTAATCATGGATGGCTAAATGGCGTCGAGCTCAGCTTCTAAATTTGAGTTCTGAGATTTCCCGTAAAGTTTGCAGGTTGTGGGTGGTCGTCGCAGCTTAGAACAGACTTAAACGGGCCTTCTAGATCGGAGTTCTGAGATTTCCCGTAGAATTTGCAGGTTGTGGGTGATCGTCGCAG
>JAUNLW010000026.1 GCA_030532065.1 Eubacteriales bacterium
TCCACATGCGTCATCCAAGGAAACATATCTATGGGTTGTACGCGTTCTAAGCGGTAGGCAGAATTCAGTTGAGCGATATCACGGGCGAGACTGGCCGGATCGCAGGATACATAGAGCACATGGTCTATGCCGCTTACTACGATGTCCTGGCAGAGCTCTTTACCCAATCCCTGGCGTGGCGGATCCACTACCAGTAAGTCAAAGTCTTGAGCTTGTTCTTTTTTGATAAGACAATGCAAATAACGTGCCGCGTCCTGATGCTTGAAGCAGACTCGGTCTTCCGGCAGCCAGTTAAGAGCTGCGTTATCCAGGGAATCAAGCACCGCCTGGCGATTTATCTCAACACCCAAAACCTGAGCTTGAGGCAAAGCTTTGGCGAGGTTGAGACTAATGCTGCCCACGCCGGAGTAGAGTTCCAATATTTTGAGGTTATCGGTATCTGTGGTCACTGTGCCTGAGTTGTTATCCCACTCTTTATCATATCCAAGTTTATAATCTAAGCATTGAGAACTTTTTCTCTTTATCAAAGCCAACTCCGCGAACTTACAGATCTCTCGATAGAGCACGGCGTTTTGCTTGATATTGGTCTGCTGAAAGGAATTTGCTGAATAGCGCAATTCCAGGCCGTTTTCGTGGCAGATCAGTTTGGTCTCGCCGTATGGGTGGTAAATATATTCTGGATCTTCCAACCACAGGCTGAGTGATTCAGGGCCATAGGTTTCGGTCATAAAGTCAATCAACTGGGTCATGAGATCCTGCCAGTCGTCAGTGATAATTGGCGCGTTGAAGTCAAAATGTAAGAGGAAATTGCTGGCAGCCGCGTCCTGGCGCATTTCTATCTGTTCGAGCTTCACAAGTTCTGAGGAAACCAGCTGGCGCAAGAGCGTATGAAGATAGTCTCGGATTTCGTTAAAGGCTTCGCTCTGGATAGGGCAGTAGTTCTGAGCCAAAACTTGCTTGCTGCCACGGCGGTAAAATCCAAGACGAGCTTCGCGGTCATTGCGGAGTTGGACGATAGAGCGAAAGCCGTAGGGCTCTGCAAGTCCCTGGCAAGGTTCCAGGATATCTTCGACGTAATCCAGCTTTGCAATACGAGTAAGGCTGTCAGCGACCCTTTTAGTCTTCCAGCGGAGACTTGCCTCGTATTTCATTTCCTGTAATTGGCAGCCACCACATTCTGGGAAATGCTCACAAAAAGCTTCTTGCCGATCTTGGGAGAGCTCAAGCAGTTGGTAGCGATCCACTCTCACACGTTTACCTTTGGTGGTAATTTCTTCAGCTTCTATGACATCTCCGGGAATAAGGCCTGGAATAAAGGCAACGCGTCCATCTAGTTCTGGATCCGGAGACTTTAGAGCGACAATGCCTTCTCCTTCTTGACTTAAATCACGCACCTTGCCCCATGTAGAACCCGAAAAAATCTTATGTTCCATGCTGTATCCTCCGGCTGCTAGGTTTCTGCTATTTTTATTAATTTAATTATAGCCTAAGTAAGTTAGAAGTTTGTTTTCCGGCGTAATTTATACATGCGTCTTATATTCGCGACCTCAGCAACAAGCTATTTATCTTTATAATGTGCCTCACTTCATAATGTGCCTCACTTCGTCAAAAATAAGTGGCTAAATTCAGTGCTATAATTGGGATAGGTTATTAAACTTGATTAGGGTTATTGATGAACCTGATCGCATATAATAGATTTAAGGAGAAACTCATGTCCCAAAGAATAATTGTTGTTGGTGGCGGTATTGCAGGCCTGGCCGCGGCTGAGGCTGCGAAGAAGCAAGACCCTAACAGCAATCTGACCCTCTTTTCTGCCGAAAAAGACCTACCCTATTATCGCTTGAGGGTAGCAGAAGTTCTCCGCGACCAGGAGCAAGAAGACAAGCTCTTTCTCCACCCTGCCAGCTGGTATGAAGAAAAAGGCATCAAGACTGTGTTGGGAGAGACTTTAAAAGAGATCAAACCCGAAAGCAAAGAAGTGGTCTTTACTTCCGGACGCACAGAAAGCTACGATAAATTGATTTTAACCACCGGCTCCCGTTCTCGCTACATTGACTTTGTTGGTGCAAATAGGCCTCAAGTCTTTACTCTCTGGACTTTGGAAGATGCCCGTGAATTCAGTGAAGCCATTGCCCAGCAGGGACTGAAATCCTGCGCGATCGTCGGTGGTGGCGTACTTGGTATGGAGGCTGCTTGGCAGCTGAAACAACGCGGACTCAAGATTTCCTTGCTGGAGCGTGGAGAAAAACTCATGTCACGCCAGCTTAGCGATGCTTCAGCCGAAGTAATCAGCAACTATATTTCTTCTTTGGGCATTGATGTCTATACAGATGCCGATACCGCGGAAATTCTCGGAGAAAGAGAAAACAGCGCAGTTACCGGCATACTTTTAAAAGACGGACGTAAGATCGACTGTGATGCAGTGCTTTTATCTATCGGTGTCTTAGCCAATATTCAGGCCGCAGAAGACGCCGGCCTTAAGTTAGGTCATCGCATCAAAGTAGATACACACATGCAAAGTTCTCAGCCAGATATTTTTGCGGCTGGTGACGTTGTAGAAGTTGACGATGGCTACTGGTTTGGCCTCTGGTCCATCTCTATGGCTGAAGGTAAAGTTGCCGGTAACAATGCGGCCGGTGGTCAAAACGAATTCGAGATGGTCGTTCCTCCTTATATGGTCAATACCCTGGGCACCCGTATTGTTTCTCAAGGACACTTCCCTCCAGAAGACGAGGAAGGCGTCCGCATCGAGAAAATCTCCGGCGGACAAGACGACCCTTATTCCTACAAAGAATGCTATTACAAAAACGACCACTTGGTGGGCTTCCAGCTGATAGGCACACCAGCTAAGAAAGAAATGGTCAAACTGCAGGAACAGCTAAAAGCCGAGGCTTAAAGATCTCCGTACTCCTGCCTATAACTCAAACGGTACATTTAAGCGGAACGGCTAAAAGCCTAGGCTTAAGTATCTCCTTACTCTTGCCTATAACTCAAACTGTACATTTAAGCGGAACGGCTAAAAGCCTAGGCCTAAGTATCTCCTTACTTGAGGGTGTAGGCCTCACTTAGTTCTAAGTGAGGCCTAATGGCTGGCTGATAGTTTGTTGATAGTTGGTCAATGGCTGGGTGATGGCTGGGGATGGCTGGTAATTGGACCTGATCAGGTCCGATAAATCGATGATTCAAGGTTTCCCGTAAAATTTGCAAGTAATGGGTGGTGCCAACGGGGTAAACCTGGCTTTGAAGGCCAAGATAGATTGGTAATTCGGGATTCCCCGTAGATTTTGCAAGTAATGGGTGTTTTTTCCACCCATTATCTGCATATTTGTAGCAGAAACGTAAACCATCGTTTTACTAACGTAATCAAGGGGGCCACGTCCATAAAATGGTGTAAAAGTAGAAAGAGCCAGAGGTCAATCTACCA
>JAUNLW010000017.1 GCA_030532065.1 Eubacteriales bacterium
ATACTATCAAAGCTTTGCTTACTTGTCAAACTTTTTTGCGAACCTTTACGAGAATCCCGAAATCAGATAGCTAAGCACTTGTAATAGGAGAGATGTTAAACTTAAGAAGTATTCGAAGGGAAGGAGTGGTTCTCGGCCCGTACCTGCCAGCCGTGGCGCGAAGAGCCAACAAGATTAATGTCCAAAGATACTAAAGTGAATCCGTCTTCTATGAAAATAGGTTTATTTATCAGCCGCCTGATTCTTGGCCTTTTGGCTGTTGGCTTTGTAGTATATGGCATCTACTCTGGCCAAGCCGGGTTGGTGCTCAACAAGGCTATTCGCATCTGCCTGGAATGCGTGGGTATAGGTTAATAAACTGACTGATCAAGATTTTAGCCGTGGAGTCGCAAAGGCTGTCAGAAAATATGGCTAATACTTAGAGGAGATAATAAATGCAAAACAGACTCAAACAACACGAGAAAAAGCGCACTATATTCCAAGGATTATATTTTCTGGTTACCAATGCTCACCTAAGCGGCTTCGTTACGGGTGAGATTTACCAAGGCCCAACCAAACACGTTTGCGTGCCGGGCTTAAATTGTTATTCCTGCCCCGGAGCTATGGGAGCCTGCCCCATGGGCTCGCTTCAGGCCTCGCTCTATGATACGCGTCAGCTTTTCCCATTTTATGTTTTAGGATTGCTTATGACTTTTGGCCTGATCTTTGGCCGCTTGATTTGTGGCTTCCTTTGCCCCTTTGGTTTTTTGCAGGATCTTTTAGCCAAACTGCCTGTCAAAAAATATCGTCTGGAACAGAAGAAGCCACGCCTGGATCGAGTTTTACGCAATGTGAAATACTTGATTCTCATCTTCTTCGTGCTGGTCTTGCCGCTTTTGGGCCGCTTTTACCCATCACTTATGTCTCCCTGGTTTTGCAAATATATTTGTCCCTCGGGCACGATCTTTGCTGGCTGGCCGATGCTAACCTTAAATGAAACCCTGCGTCCACTCATGGGCTTTATCTTCTCTTGGAAAACTACACTGGCCATAGCGATTGTGGCCCTGGCTATCTTTATTCCGCGCTTCTTCTGCCGCTATATGTGCCCCTTAGGCGCGCTGTATGGCTTGTTTAATAAAGTATCTCTCTACCAGCTTAAGTTCCAAGAAGAGGCCTGCATACACTGTGGCGCTTGCAAGAGAGCTTGCCCCATGGGCGTGGATATGCCTAACCAATATAAAAGTCCGGAGTGTGTACGTTGCGGTCGCTGTGTAGCTTCTTGTCCCACCTCCTGCCTGTCCAGTGGCTTCGGTTCTAAGGCGAAAGAACCGCTGACCAAATCTGGTAAGGCCAGTGAAGCTTAAGCATCTAGCTTCCGGCTATATAAAAACACAAGCAAGTAAAAGGCCCGCGGCAATCTAGCCGCGGGCCTTTGGTTTTTTACACGTACCGGGTCAAAGAAACTTTGTGGTCCTGCTTAAGCTTTAGGCTTATAGGAATCACGCAGCGAGACAGCGCGGTTAAAAACGGGGTGTTCGTCGCTGTCATCCTTGGAGTCAGTGACGAAGTAACCTTGACGGAGGAACTGCCACTGGTACTCATGGCGGTGCTCATAGAGCCAGGCTTCCAGCTTGGCGTTTTCCAAGACCTTTAGTGATTCGGGATTGAGCAACTCACCGTAATCGAGTTCTGAAGCATCGGGGTTTTCTACAGTGAATAAACGATCATATAAGCGAAGTTCGGAGTCAACCGCGGTCTGGCTGTCTACCCAGTGGATAGTGCCCTTGATTTTGCGACCGTCCGCGGCTACACCACCTCGGCTTTCAGGATCGTACTCAGCTGTAACATAATCGATCTCACCGTTGGGTTTTTTGACTACGCCGGTACACTTGACAATGTATGCTCCCATGAGTCGTACTTCGTTGCCAGGGAAGAGACGGAAGAATTTTCTTGGCGGCTCTTCCGCAAAGTCGGAGCGCTCAATCCAGAGTTCACGAGAGAAGCTGGCCTCGTGTACACCAAGTTCAGGATGCTGTGGATGGTTGGCGATGGTAACTTTCTCGCTTTGTTCTTCTGGATAGTTGGTAATAATGAGTTTTACGGGGTCTAAGACCGCCATAGCCCGCATGGCATGATCGTTAAGGTCTTCACGCAGGCAGAATTCCAGGAAGTCATAGGAGACCGTTGAATCCACTTTGGACACCCCGATACGGTCGCAGAAGTTAAAAATCGCTTGAGGTGTATAGCCACGGCGACGCAGGCCGGAGAGGGTAGGCAGACGGGGATCGTCCCAGCCGTCAACGCAACCTTCTTCTACCAGCCGGCGGAGCTTGCGTTTACTCATGACTGTGTAGTCAAGATTGAGACGAGCAAACTCGATCTGGCGCGGCTTGTGCGGGCAGGAGATGTTCTGGACCACCCAGTCATAGAGCGGACGGTGGCTCTCAAACTCGAGAGAACAGAGTGAATGGGTGATACCTTCCAGCGCGTCCTCAATAGGATGCGCGAAGTCGTACATGGGGTAGATACACCATTTATCACCGGTACGGTGATGCTCCTGGTGGCTGATGCGGTAGATGACAGGGTCACGCATATTGATATTGCCGTTAGACATATCGATTTTGGCTCTAAGAGTCATTGAACCATCCGGGAATTCCCCCTCGCGCATTCTGCGGAACAGATCCAGGCTCTCCTCAATGGGGCGATAACGACAAGCGGATTCCTGACCCGGTTCGGTCAAGGTGCCGCGGTGCAGGCGGATTTCTTCAGCTGTTTCCTCGCAGACAAAAGCCAGATCTTTTTTGATCAGCTCTACGGCAAAGTCGTACATTTGCAAGAAATAATCGGAAGCATGGTAGAAGCGATCTTCCCAATCATAGCCCAGCCACTTAACATCTTCTTGGATCTGATTGACAAAATGCTCTTCTTCTTTGGCTGGATTAGTATCGTCCATGCGGAGATTACAAATACCACCATACTTGATGGCCGTTGAGAAGTTTATATAAATGGCCTTGGCGTGACCAATGTGCAGATAGCCATTGGGTTCGGGTGGGAAGCGAGTATGGATCTGTTGTCCATAGCTCCGGTTACCCTCTTTTAAGTCTTCGTCGATGAATTCATGGATGAAGTTGTTCTGTGGCATCCGCTCCTTGGGATCGCTGACAACCTCTCGGTTGATGTTAGTACTCATGTGTTTATATTCCTTTCAGCGTAATGCTTATGCTTGGGAGGATAAAAGCGTCAGTGCATGATCTATACGGTTGAGGCTCTCTTCTTTGCCCAGAATCATGATGAGCTCAGTGCCACCTCCGGGTGTGACTGTTTGCCCGGAAAGCGCCCAACGTACGGGAGCCATTACCTGGCCGGTCTTCCAGCCGTGCTCTGGGCCAAGACCCATCAGAAGGGTGTGCACCTGTTCTCTGGTAAATTCGGGCAGGGCTTCTAAACCGCTCTTGATCGTCTGGAGTATCTCGGCTGAAAGCTCGGGAGTCAGCTTTTGTTTTTTGTTACTAAAGAGCGCAAGGTCATAAGGATTGACTTCCTTGAAGAAAGCTAGCATTTCTGGTAAATCCTGATAATTATTGACGCGAGTTTGCAGAACCTCGGCTAATACAGGTAAGTTGTAGTATTGATCGCCGAAGAAAGCATCCGTCTTGGGCTCAAGCCAGGCCTGGAAGACTTCCGGCTCCAATTCCTGTAAGTAGTGGGCGTTATACCAGTCGAGCTTTTGATAGTCAAAAACAGCCGGTGAATGGCTGATGTTCTGCTCATTAAAGACTTGGCGCAACTCTTCCAGGGTGAAGAGCTCGCGAGTGTCGCTGCCGGGGGACCAACCTAAGAAGGCGATGTAGTTGACAATGGCATCTACCAGATAACCTTCTTTGACGAGGTCCTGGAAACTGGTGGCGCCATGACGTTTAGACAGCTTCTTACCGTCAGTGCCTAAAATCAAGGGAAGATGGACATATTCCGGAATCTCAAAACCCAGAGCTTCGTAGAGCAGGTTGTATTTGGGAGCGGAGCTTAAATACTCTGATCCGCGCACTACATGGGTAATACCCATCTCGTGATCGTCGATAACATTGGCAAAATTGTAGGTGGGATAACCATCAGCTTTGATGAGGATCTGATCTTCCAGCTCTTCGTTTTTTACCGTTATATCTCCGTAAACCAAATCGTGGAAGGTAGTTTCTCCTTCTAAAGGCATTTTTTGGCGGATAACGTAAGGCTCTCCGGCTTCTATCCGCTTTTGAGCCTCTGCCGGATCGATATTGCGGCAGTGACGGTCGTAGCCATAGGACTTTTGACCATCAGATCCTTCTGCCAGGCTTTCTAAACGCTCTTTGCTGCAGAAACAAGGGTAAGCCTTGCCATCTTTGATTAGCTTCTCGGCGTAAGGACGGTAGTGGTCCAGGCGCTGGCTTTGGATATAGGGTCCGCAGGGGCCGCCGACATCTGGACCTTCGTCATGGTCCAGGCCGCACATCTCCAAGGTGTCGTAAATAACTTGAACAGCGCCTTCTACCAGGCGTTCCTGGTCGGTATCTTCAATTCTCAGGATAAAATCTCCACCTTGGGACTTAGAGATAAGCCAGGTGTAGAGGGCTGAGCGCAGATTACCGATGTGCATATAGCCGGTGGGACTGGGCGCGAAACGAGTTCGTCTCTTTTTCGTCATAGAAGTCTCCTCACACGTGATATCTTAGGAATTTATTTTCTAGTCATTTTACTCTATCATAGGACAAAGTGAGTGGAAAATCTCGCCTTGTGTCCCCCTGGTTAAGGAGTTTAGAGCAAGTGTTAGGTTATATTAGGCCCTATCCCGATGAATTAACTGTCAAGGAGTTGCGGCGCTACCGGGCGGTCTATTGTGGTATCTGTAAACGCCTGGGTGCGCGGCACGGAGTTTTTGAGCGCCTGGCAGTTAGCTACGATACCAGCTTTTTGGCTTTGCTTTTTCTGGCTTTGTCTGATGATGAGCCGGAGGAAGAAGCTCAGCGCTGCATACTCCATCCTGTAAGTAAACGCCTGATTGCACAAAAGAGCGCTATCTTAGACTACAGCGCGGGGCTAACTACTTTCCTGGCTTTTCAAAAAGGCTTGGATGATCAGGCAGATGCTAACCCGGTAAGAGGGCGTGTAGTTGCCGCTTGCTTCCGCTCAGGTGCCAGGCGCTTTGCTGAAGAACACCCGCAGCTGTCACAAGACCTGGAAGCGATTCTTGCTGATTCCTATGCTAAAGAACGCGCGGCGATGAAAGCCGCTAAGTGCAGTGATAACTCAGATGCTGATCGGATTGAGCAGGCCAAAAAACTGGCCACAGACTTGGCTGCCTGCTCGGGTAAGGCGTTGGCTCGCATTTTTAAAGAGGCTGCTTCACTAATGCCGGAAGATACACTTAGCGATTTACGCCATTTGCACATCATTGAAGCCTTAGGCCAAGCTCTGGGCGAGTGGGTCTACCTTATCGATGCCTATGCGGATTGGGAAGAAGATATAAAGAATGACAGCTTTAACCCTTATGCTGCCATAGCGGAAAAAGATTATCAGAAATTGGCTACGGAGCTCCTGCAGGAAAAGGTTGTGGAAATAAATGCTTTGGCGGCTCTCTTGCCATACCGTAAAGACGCGCCTATTATCGAGAATATTCTTTATTTCGGATTGCGACAGGCCGAGGACCGAATCAAAAATAACCAGCATCTGGAAGCTTTACAACAGGGCGCTTTCCTGTAAAGATGGTTGCACACATATTAGAGGAGATAGTAGGCAGAGATGGCAGATTTTGATCCTTATAAAATCCTGGGCTTAGAGCCGGGCGCCAGCAAAGACGAAGCCAAAAAGGCTCAAAGGCAGCTGGCTAAAAAATACCATCCGGATCAATATACGAATCCGGTGGCCAAAGAAATGGCTGAAGAGAAGATGTCTGACATCAACCGCGCTTACGACATGATTGCTTCGGGCGAGGCCGAACGGCGCTATCAATCCAGCAATAACTCTACTTATACTAATACTAATTATGGCCATTACGGCGGAGGTCAGTCGAGCCGTGACTATAATCCCTGGGCTCATCGACCGGACAATTGGGAGCGTAACCGCACCCGGCGTTACGAATCAGACAGCAGCTGTTGTGACCTGCTTTGCTGCCTCTGTTTTTCTCGGATCTGCTGTTAGAAAAGATAAGAACAATTTGTCGCGACCATTAACCACTCAACGAGTTGCCCATGCTGCTGGTCAGTTTCTGCTTGACAGTGCGCAAACTGGCTGCTATAGTCACTAAGCTAAGAAATGGATTGGTCCAAGCCTCTTTAGGGCTGGCTTGGATTTTTAAGGTAAGATAACCGCTAGGGAGGTGAGAATCATGCCGAAAAGAACTTATCAGCCCAAAAAGCGCACACGTTCTCGTGTTCACGGTTTCCGCAAAAGAATGAGCACTTCTAGCGGCCGCAAGGTCATCAAAAATCGTAGAGCTAAGGGAAGAAAGAAATTAAGCGCCTAACACTACTCGGCCAGGGTGGTCTTATGCGTCATCCACTTATTCTCAAGAAAAATTACGAATTTGATCGGGTTTATAAAAAAGGAAAGTCTGAGCATGGCGCTGAGCTTTCCTTGTTTTACGTTCCCAGAAAAGATAAAGGATCAAGTCATTTTGGCGTGACGGTCTCGCGCAAAGTGCGTGGCGCGGTGCAACGTAACCGCGTTAAACGTGTTTTGCGAGAACTATGCTATCTCTATCTGCCATATATCAAACCAGGTTATGACTTTGTCCTAACAGGACGCTCTTTGGCAGAGAGGGGAAGTTTCAAACATTTGCAAAGAGATTTTGAGAAACTTCTGCTTAGAGCTAAGCTACTGGAAACCGACTGCGCGAACGAAAGACTGGCCACGTCTAAGGCAGCAACGTCTTGTGATAAGACATCTGACTCATCGAGAGATAAGGCCTAAAATGTGGTTTACTCAACGCCTTGGTATCGGCCTGGTAAGAATTTATCAAAGGTGGATTTCTCCACTTTTCCCAGGCTCTTGTCGTTATCATCCTACATGTTCCGCCTATGCTATAGAAGCTATCCGCTTGCACGGTTTGTTCAAGGGCGGACTTCTGACCATTTGGCGTATTTTGCGTTGCAATCCATTTTCAAAAGGTGGCTTTGATCCTGTACCCGGTTCTGACCTGGAGCGAAGACTTGCCGCAGGTGAGGCAGGGGAGTGGGAAACGGTCTCAAAGCGCCCCTCAGATAAGCCTCAATAGAATATTGCATAAAATTCCTGAGTCTTGTAGACTAGGCACTGTTAGTTGGGGGGACGTCCTTTTTTCTCCGCGGCTAAAATTTTTATGTAATGGTGATGAAGAGAATGGACCAATTTAGTTTATTGTACCTTAGTCTCGCCTGCGGTCTGGTAGCCTTGTTATACGCCCTGTACCGTACATCCTGGGTTAAAAAACAACCCCTGGAAAATGGCGAATTGACCAGAATCAGTGGTCATATCCAAGAAGGCGCTATGGCCTTCCTTGGTAGAGAGTTTAGAGCTCTTATCCCTGTGATCCTGGTGGTAGTAGTAGCCCTCCTGTTGGCAAACCAGGGCTTTATGCGCTTCCAGGCACTCGCCTATCTTTTAGGCGCTTGTGCTTCCGGACTCGCCGGCTACATTGGCATGCGTGTAGCAACCACGGCAAACGCCCGTACTACCGAAGCAGCCAACAAAGGTGGACTCAACGCGGCTTTAAGCGTGGCTTTCGCTGGCGGCAGTGTTATGGGTATGACCGTTGTAGGCTTGGCTCTTGTCGGCTTATTCCTGATTTTCTTCTTCTCTCTGCGCTTGGTGCCTGAAGTAAGCGCAGAAGTGTTAGAAGCATCTATCATGCCTATGGGTACCGCTTTCTCCCTCGGCGCTTCCACTGTGGCCCTGTTCTCCCGTGTTGGTGGTGGTATATTCACCAAGGCTGCTGACGTTGCCGCTGACTTAGTTGGTAAAGTAGAAGCCGGTATTCCTGAAGACGACCCCAGAAACCCCGCAGTTATCGCTGATAACGTTGGTGACAACGTTGGTGACGTAGCCGGTATGGGCGCTGACCTCTTTGAATCCTATGTTGGTTCTATTGTCGGTTCCATGATCCTGGCCCTCAATGTTCCTACCGAAACTTTTGAGCTCAAGATTATCCTGCTCTGTTTACCCCTGATTATTTCTGCTGTAGGCGTTTTGGCTTCTATTATCGGCAGCTTCATGGTAAGAGTTAAAGATGACGGACATCCGCAAAAAGCTCTTAACCGCGGAAGCTTTTCTGCTGCCATCCTGGCCATTATTTTTGTAATAGTCTGCTTTAGCCTTTTGGTCAAAGATCAAACTTTCGGAGCCAATGGAGAGTTTGCTAAGTGGCATTTAGTTGGCGCTACCGTAGTAGGCCTGGTTGCCGGCGTACTGGTTGGCCAGATCACTGAGTATTACACCGGTGTAGGTCATAAACCCGTTAACTCTATCGTTAAGGCTTCTGAGACCGGCGCTGCTACCAATATTATCTCTGGTATCAGTGTTGGTATGAACTCTACCTTCCCCGTAGTTCTGGTTATCGCAGCCGCGGTTGTAGGATCTTTTGCTATCTGTGGTATGTATGGTATCGGCATCGCCTCTACCGGCATGCTCATTACCTTAGGTATCCAACTTGCAGTTGACGCTTATGGCCCCATCGCCGATAACGCAGGTGGCCTGGCTGAGATGGCAGGTTTCCCCGAATCCGTACGTAACATCACTGATAAGCTGGACGCTGTAGGTAACACTACCGCTGCTATCGGTAAAGGCTTTGCTATCGGTTCCGCGGCTTTGACCTCCATCATTCTCTTCGCTTCCTTTGAAGCAGCTGCCGGTATCTCTGTGGCAGAGATCACCAATCCCCATATTCTGGCCTTCATTTTCGTTGGCGCAGTAATCCCCTTCCTCTTCTCCGCTTTGACCATGAATGCCGTAGGCAAATCTGCCTTCGAAATGATCAATGAAGTTCGTCGTCAATTCCGCGAAGACAAGGGTATCCTGGAAGGTACCTCTCAACCTGACTATAAGCGCTGCGTAGATATCAGCACGAAGTCAGCTCTCAAAGAAATGATCCTACCCGCATTTATCGCGCTTTTAGCTCCGGTTCTGGTTGGCTTTGCAGGCGGTAAAGAGATGCTCTTGGGTCTTCTGGCCGGCGCTACCTTATCTGGTGTCTGCCTCTCCATCTTCATGTCTAACGCAGGTGGTGCCTGGGATAACGCCAAGAAGACCATCGAGGGAGATGAGAAGCTGAAAGCTAACAAAGATTCTCACGACGCCGCAGTTGTAGGTGATACCGTAGGTGACCCCTTTAAAGACACCTCAGGTCCTTCACTGAACATCCTGATTAAGCTTATGTCCATGGTTTCCCTGGTTATCGTACGCTTCCTCTAGAGTAGAGATTCGAGCCGGGGCTCTTTGCCACGGCAGATCACAAAACAAGCAAGATCCCGTCTCAGCCAACTAGTTGGCTGAGGCGGGACTTTTTTCTTGCCAGCAGTTTATTATCCAAGTAAAATTTAATCCTAAACGTGAAGGGAGACTCTTATATGTGGTTTTTACCTGCTGTAATTTGCCTGCTTCTTTGGAGTGGCTCAGACGTATTTTCTAAGATCGGTTGCGTGGATCAGAAAAAAGATCCTTACGCCCCCCTGAAAATGGTTGTGGCAGTCGGTCTTGTTATGGGTGTGCACGCTATTTACAGTTTGCTGGCCAAGGATATTGGCTTTTCCTGGTCGGATATCGTGCGCTATTTACCAGTTTCCTTGCTTTACATCATTTCCATGGCCATCGGTTATTTAGGATTGCGCTACATTGAACTTTCCATTTCTTCTCCTATTTGTAACGCTTCCGGCGCAGTAGTGCTTTTGATTTATCTCTTCAAGGGTGAGCCCCTGGAAGGTCTGGCAGCGCTGGCTCTCATACTGGTGATCTTGGGTGTGCTGGGACTGGGAGTAGTAGAGTATCGAGAAGACCCAGAAAAGCGTAAACTTCGCCAGGAGGAAGCCAATCGCTATTACGCCAAGAGCTTGCTGGCGATCTTGCTTCCTATTTTGTATATGATCATCGACGCGCTCGGCACCTACGCAGATAGCATTATCCTGGAAACCATGCCGGAAGAAGTAGCTAATACAGCTTATGAATTGACTTTCCTAACCTGTGGCATCGTGGTTTTCATCTACCTCCTGGCCAGTGGCAAATTCACTTTTCTCAAGAAGGAAGATTCCGCCAAACTAGTGGGGGCGCTGTTTGAGACTGGAGGCCAGTTCGCCTATGTATTTGCCCTCAGCGCCAACGCGATGTACGCTGCTCCTGTAATCTCTTCTTACTGCGTGGTTAGTGTGGTTTGGTCACGTATCTTCCTAAAAGAAAAACTGTCAGCCTGGCACTATCTGACTATAGCCTGCGCTGTGGCTGGTATTGTCATCCTGGGTATTTTGGATGTATAGCGCTACACTTGACTGAGTCAGGGTTCTGTTAAAGCGGTTTTATCTTGTCCTATGCCCCATGATTTGCTAAAGTATAGTGACTTATAACGCTTAAAGTTGAGCTATTACCGATCGGCTTAGCTCAATTGTGGAACTATCGAGAGAGGACCTGCTCCCATTTTGCGGAGTATGGAGAGAGGAAACTTAGCGCATGAATTATCTTGTTTCCCTGGGGATCTTGGACCCTTTATACCAGGGATTTGGTTGGTTGCTGGCTTACCTTTACAGCTGGATGCAAAACTACGGCTTGGTTATTATTTTCTTTAACCTGGCGATTCGTCTTTTGACTATGCCGCTAAACTTTAAGACCCAGCGTGGCATGGCCAGACAACTCTTTCTCAGAGATGATATCAATGAGATAAAACGTTACTACGCCAATGATCCGCAAAAAGCGAGGGAAGAGCAAATGGCTCTAATGCAGCGCCACGGTATGTCCATGGCAGGCGGCAGCTGTTTCTTGCAGCTGATCCAGTTTGTTATCTTGATTGCCTTCTGGCGTCCTATCCGCAGCCCCTTATTTTACATTGCGGGAGTTAGCGCGGAAAATCTGACTAATATCGGTAACTACCTCATGTCTGAAGGTGCTTTGACAGAAAAAGCGCTAGCGCAGATTGGTAATCAAGACGTTATACTTCTCTCAGCTCTGCGTGAGAACCAGTCGGCCTTAGCAGCCTCTATAGAAAAGGGATGGATCCGGCTGGATCAGGTCCTCGACTTAAAATTCATGGGCATGGACCTGGGCAAAACCCCTAGTTTCAAACCTTCGTTGATCTTTGGCGCTGATACCAGAGCTACTTATCTGCCTTTATTGATACTGGTCATCGTGATGATCGTCACTATGATTCTTTCCATGCGTCTGGCGCGTGTCAATATGCCGTCCTTCGCAAAGAGTAAAGAAGAACAGGAACGCGATAAGAAGAATCCAGCCAAGCAGGCTCAGCTGGAAGAAGATCAGACAGCCCGTATGAATAAGAGCATGAATATCTTCATGCCTCTCATGATGCTCTACACGGCTTTCGTAATTCCCGCAGCTATGGCTATGGCCTGGTTGGTCAGTAACCTAGTAGCGATTTTGCAGGCTGCTTTGACCTATGTCTATTACACCAAACCTGCCCGGGAAATCTATGAGGAGCGCAAATTAGAAAAACAAATTCCCAGGAGGAGAAAAGCATAAAGTGAAAACGCAAGTAGAAAAATTAGGTAAGACCGTTGATGAGGCAATTGAGGATGCCCTGGCGGAACTAAGAGCCGATTATGATGAAGTCATAATCGAAGTGCTGGATGAGGGTGATTCCGGTGGTCTCTTGGGCTTTGGCCGTCGCCCGGCGCGAGTAAGACTTAGCCTTGCAGACACAACGGGAATTGCTGAAGACGAAGAAACTGAATCGGATGACTACGTCTCAGAGTCTCAAGATGACATTGATATCGATGAAAATGACCAGGATGAGGACTCTTTCCTGGAAGAAGACTATGATGAAGACTTTGAAGAAGAGTCGGAAACAGACAATGTTGACAAACACCAGGGCCGTTTGCCATACAGTGAGCAAGAACGAGCAGTCCTGGAAGATCAAGCGGTAGAGTTTGTCGCCAATGTTTTGCAAAATCTGGATATCCATGGACGTATCTCCAGCTTTTTCGCCGATGACGGCGCGCTCCATATCGAAGTCAGTGGAGATAATTTGGGTAATGCAATTGGACGTCAGGGTGAGACCCTTTACGCTTTGCAATATCTGACCACGCTGGTTATTAACCAGGATCATACTCGTTACCAACGCTTAGTACTCGATATTGACCATTATCGCGATCGCAGAATGCGTCAATTGCGTCAACAAGCTCGCCGCTCAGCGGAACGCGTACTCAAAACGGGTCGTCGCTATGTCATGAAACCCATGAATGCAGCGGAACGCCGTCAGATCCACCTGGCCCTGTCTGATTTCCAAGGCATCGTAACCTACAGCGAAGGTCAGGAGCCTAAACGCTGTGTGGTTATTGACAGGGACGAAGAATATTAATGTTTGACACAATCGCGGCTGCCTCTACTGGTCCGGGCCTGGCGGCCCTGGGCGTTATCCGCCTATCTGGTCCGGAGGCCGCTGCCATTTGTGACCGTCTGTTTAAACCTAACTCCCGCTTCCCTAAGCCTTCGCTTATGCCGGGTTATACCATGGCCTATGGCTCTTGGCGCGACCTTGAAGGCAAGGAATTGGATCAACTGGTTTTGGCTGCTTTCAGAGCACCGCATTCCTATACGGGCGAAGATCTGTTTGAGCTTTCTCATCACGGCGGCAGCCAAGTCAGGCGAAGCTTGCTGGAAAGCCTTTATGCCGCTGGCGCGCGTCCAGCCGAAGCTGGGGAATTCAGTAAAAGAGCCTTCCTTAACGGCAAGATGGACCTGACTGAGGCAGAAGCCGTAATGGACCTGATCGCGGCGGAAACCGAGCGTCAGCAGGAGCTCGCTCTGCAGGAAATGTCCGGCTCGCTGGCCAAAGCAGTAGCCTCCTTGCGTTCGAGCTTAATTAACTTACTAGCCACCTTAGAAAATACCCTGGAGTTTTCCGAGGAAAACGTAGAAGAAGCTGACCTGACTTTCCTGCGGCAAGGTTTGGAAAAAGTCTTGAAGCAGATCAACCTGACTTTAGCTGGTTGGCGTCAGGGCAAGGTTTTGGCTGATGCCTTCCGGGTCTCAATCTTGGGCCTTCCTAATGCAGGTAAGTCCAGTCTGCTAAACAGCATCCTTGGAGAATCGCGCGCCATAGTCAGCGATATCTCCGGTACTACACGAGATACATTAGAAGCACGTGTACAAATTGCCGGCCTGCCGATACTTTTGACCGACACAGCTGGTCTCAGAGATAGTGAAGACTTGATCGAGCGGGAGGGCGTAAGCCGTGCCAAAGCGGCTGCAGGCCAGGCAGACCTGGTTTTGTGGCTGCATGACCCCTTGCAGGCAGAAGCCAGTCTTAAGGCCGTTGCCGAACTGAGGAGGGAGTTGGGAACAGAGGTTCAACTTTGCGAAGTAGTTGGTAAGTGTGACCTTCCTCAGGCGGAACTATTAGCCCGCTCCTTGAAGACAGGCCGTTATATTTACTGGTCTAAGGAAGAACCTGCCCGGTTGGATGACCTGCGTGAAGTTATCGCTAAAGCGTATGCTGAGTTGGGACCAGAACACGCAGGCGGAGTGCTTATCCATAATCTGCGTCACAAGCAACTCCTGGATCAAGCGAAAGTCGCCTTGGATCTGGCTTTACAAAGTCTTGCTGATCCACAGGCTTTGGATATGACGGCGGCCATGATAAGAAACGGCCTCGCTTCTATCTCGGCCATCAGTCAAGCGGAGATCTCCGACCAGTTGGTGGAAGAGATCTTCTCGCGCTTTTGTGTTGGAAAATAAATGACTCAGCTAAAAAGTTTACAAGATCGCCTGAATCAAGGCGCTTATTTGGCTGACTCCTTTGACCTGATCGTGGTGGGAGCCGGCCATGCTGGTATTGAGGCAGCCATAGCCGCAGCTACGCTTGGTTTTAAGACGGCGCTCTTTACCTTGCATATTGATGCCCTGGCCAACATGCCCTGTAATCCCAATATTGGTGGTACTGCCAAAGGCCAACTGGTGCGGGAAATCGATGCCTTAGGCGGCGTTATGGGCAAAATGGCCGATCGCCATACTATCCAGTTCCGCATGCTTAATCGCTCCAAAGGACCGGCAGTTCTATCCCCCAGAGCACAACAAGATCGCTGGAAGTATCAGGCGGACATGCGCAAACTCCTGGAAAATACAGCTAATCTCTCACTTATCCAATCTGAGGTGACTGATCTCATCTGGCGAGAAGAAGAGGGTAAGAAAAAGATTGAGGGTGTCGTTAATAAACTGGGTAGTCTTTACGCTGCCAGGAAAGTAATTTTGGCTACTGGCACCTTCCTGCGCTCCAAAGTGATCATTGGCGAGGCAATCTATCCCTCCGGACCAGATGGCCTTTCTTCAGCCGACCAGCTGTCGCAGGCTTTGCGTGATATGGGCTTAACCATAAAGCGCTTTAAGACCGGAACACCTGGACGCTTCCATAGCCGCAGTCTGCACTTTGAAGAAATGACCGTACAGCCTGCTGATACTGAGATTACGCCTTTTTCTTTCGATAACGAAGAAGATCCTGATTGGCGGCCTTTGGCTTCTGTAGACTGCTATTTGACGTATTCCACTCCCGAGAGTAAACGCGTGATTCAAGACAATATTGAACGCTCACCGCTTTACAGCGGCCTGGTAGAAGGTGTGGGACCACGTTATTGCCCCTCTTTTGAAGATAAGGTTGTAAAATTTCCTCAACGTGAGCGCCACCACGTGTTCTTAGAGCCTTGTGGGCTGGACAGCGTGGAAATCTATGCTTCAGGCCTTTCTTCATCCATGCCGGAGGATGTGCAGCGAGAGTTGGTTAAAACCATTCCTGGCATGGAAAATGCTGAATTTATCCGTTTCGCCTATGCCATTGACTATGACCTCCTAGACGCCAGGGAAGTTGATTTGAGCTTGGAAGTACGCGCAATAGAAGGTCTTTATGCCGCCGGTCAAATTCTTGGCTCTTCCGGTTATGAGGAGGCAGCGGCCACCGGACTGATTGCTGGGATTAACGCTTGCCAGTCCTTAAAAGGAGAGGAGCCGATAATCCTGGATCGTTCGCAAGCTTATATTGGTGTTTTGATTGATGATTTGGTAAGCAAGGGTACAGAAGAGCCCTACCGCATGATGACTTCGCGAGCCGAATATCGCCTCTTGCTCAGGCAAGATAACGCTGACCGGAGGCTTACTACTATCGGCCGCCAGGTGGGCCTGATCTCTGATGCTCGCTGGGAGCGCTTCCAGGCCAAGCAAAAGAGGATAGAGGATGAGCGCAAACGTATGGAAGAGACCAGAGTAAAACCGGGACCAGAACTATCTGCCTTTTTGGAAAAACATAATTCAGCGCCTGCCCCTAACGGAGTTAGCCTGGCTGATCTCTTAAAGCGCCCGGAACTGAATTACCGGGCTCTGGCGGCAGTTGACCCGGGACGGCCCAGAATTTGCTGGCCGGTAGAGGCGGAAGCAGGCGCAGGCTTCCTCAGTCCTGTTGACTGCTACAACGTAGAAGTGGAAGTCAAGTACGCCGGCTATATCCGTATGGAAGAAGAGCGTATTGCCCATTTCCGAAAGATGGAAAAGCGCCTTATCCCGGAAGATTTTGATTACAACGCCATTGCTGGTCTGAAACTGGAAGCAAAGCAAAAGCTCACTGCGCAAAGACCACGTTCCGTCGGGCAGGCCAGCCGTATTTCCGGCATCAGTCCCGCAGATATTTCTGTGCTAATTTTGGCCCTAAGCCAGCAAGCCCAAGCGCATGAGCCCAAACCGCCCAGAAAGGATCAATAAATGAAAAAATCACCAGATCAGCCCTTAGCCACCAAAGAAGAGCTTAAACAAGATCTAAGACGGGCCTGGACCGAGCTACCAGCCTGTCTTGCTGATGCTGAAGGCTATCTGGCCGAGATCCCTCTCGATCTTGATCGTGGGCAGGTAGAGCGATTGTTGGACTTTCTGACGCAAATGCTGATTCAAAATCGCACGCTTAACCTCTCGGCTATTACCAAGCCACGTGATGTAATCAATTTACACGTCTTGGACAGCCTTAGCCTTTTACCGCTTGTGGACCAGGAAACAAAACGACTTGAGGGCAAGCAAAAAACTGCCTGTGCTAATGGCGACTGCGTGCCCTTAAGTTTGCTGGATGTGGGTACAGGCGCAGGATTCCCGGGCGTCCCCTTAAAAATTGCCAGACCTGAGCTGGACATTCACTTACTGGATGCTCTGGCCAAACGCCTGCGTTTTATCAATAACAGCCTAAACAGTCTCGCCTTTACCACTAAGACTAATTTTGCGCTACAGGATTCAGAAAATATTACCAGCACCAGCTCTTATCCACCTGTTAATCTGTTCCATGCTCGCTCAGAGGAACTGGGGCGTGATGCTCAATATCGGGAAAGCTATGATTTTGTCACGGCCAGAGCAGTAGCTAGATTGTCTGCCCTCCTGGAATACTGCCTGCCACTGGTGAAGCCAGGCGGTGTTTTCTGCGCTATGAAAGCGAAAGTCGATGATGAATTAGCGGAAACCGGCAAGGTGGCTCATATTTTGGGCGCGGAACTGGAAAAGCGTGTTGATTTTAATTTACCGCTGTCTGCCGGTGAGCGCACTCTGCTCGTCTACCGCAAGAAAAAATCCTGTCCCGCCAAGTATCCCAGGCATAATAATCAGATCAAAAAAGCGCCGCTTATCGGCTAAATTCTCAGCTCTTTTGGCCCTGAAGTGTCCATGCTATATATGGTATAATAAGGAGAATTTCAGTGAAGTTTTTACAAGTCTTTAACTTGTAAGAAAACTATGTATCGTAAAGCAAGAGTTGCTCGATACGAACTCTTGTTCTAAATACTTCTTCTAGAAAGAGGACCTAATGGCTAAAGATGACCAACAGCAACGGGGCAGCCTAGACTCTTCTAAGTTGTCCCGGGCGGAATTGCAAAAAGCCAAAGAAGAAGCCGTAGATCGGGCCTTCCAAAATCCGGACAATATCATAATTCCCGTAGACTTAGACCATGAGATGAGGCAATCCTTTATCACTTACGCGATGAGTGTTATTACGGATCGTGCCCTGCCGGATATCAGAGATGGTCTAAAACCGGTCCATAGGCGAATCTTATATTCTATGTACACGCAAGGCTTTACTTCTGACAAGCCTTACCGTAAATGCGCCACTACCGTTGGTGATGTGCTAGGTCGCTTCCATCCACACGGAGACGCTTCAGTTTATGATGCGCTCGTACGCATGGCGCAGGACTTCTCCATGCGCCATACCCTGGTTGACGGCCACGGTAACTTCGGCTCGCGCGATGGTGATCCGCCAGCTGCCTACCGTTATACGGAAGCTCGTCTCACGAAGCTCGCGGAAGAGATGATGCGAGATATCAATAAGGATACGGTTGATTTCCAACCCAACTTTGACGAGCATGCCATGGAACCCACCGTTTTACCGGTGCCTTTTCCCAATCTTCTCGTCAATGGTTCTTCCGGCATCGCTGTAGGAATGGCGACCAACATTCCGCCTCATAATCTGACCGAGTGTCTGGATGGCACCATCTACCTGATCAAGAACCCGGACTGTGCCATTGAAGAGCTGATGGAGATTATCACGGGACCGGATTTTCCAACTTATGGCAAAATCCTGGGCCGCTCCGGCATTCGCAAAGCTTATAAGACAGGTAAAGGCTCAATTGTGGTACGTGCCAATTGCGAGATAGAAGAGATGCACAAGGGGCGTTATCGCATCGTTGTCAAAGATTTGCCCTATATGGTCAACAAAGCTCGCCTGATTGAGCGTATGGCTAAGCTGGTCCGAGAAAAACGTCTGGAGGGTATCTCCGATGTACGCGATGAGTCTGACCGCAATGATCCGGTACGCATTGTCATTGAGCTCAAGCGTGACGCTACGCCACATGTGGTGCTCAACCAACTTTATAAACACACCCAACTGCAGGAGAATTTCTCTGCCAATATGCTGGCCCTGGTACCAGGACCGGACGGCCTCCTCGTACCGCGTATCTTTACGCTTAAAGAAGCGCTTACCGACTACTTAACGCACTTCCGCGAAGTAGTTGTGCGCCGGGCTAAGTTTGATCTGGAAAAGGCCCAGGCTCGTCAGCATATCGTGGAAGGCCTGCAGATGGCCATTGACCACATTGATGAGGTCATCTCCATCATCCGGGCTTCCGCTAATGAAGCTTTGGCCAGAGAAGCTTTGCGCGCGCGATTTGGTTTTAGCGAAAAACAGGCCCAGCATGTAGTAGATATGCGTTTAGGCCGTTTGTCTGGACTGGAACGCGAAAAACTGGAAGCAGAATATAAACAGCTTCTGGCGCAGATCGATGAGTACACCGGCATTATTGAAGAGCCAACCAAACGTGACGCGACCATTACTGAGATCCTGGAAGATATCAAGCGTCGCTATGGTGAGCCGCGTCGTACCATGATCTCAAATGAAGTCATTGATATTGATGACGAATCACTAATTGAAGATGAAGATGTAGTTATTACCTTGAGCGAAAGTGGCTATGTCAAACGGGTGCCTACGGATACCTACGAGGTACAAAGACGCGGTGGTAAAGGCATCATGGCCATGGATACCAAAGACGAGGACTTAGTAAAAACTCTCTTTACCACCATGACCAGGCAAACGCTTTTGGCTTTCTCCACTTATGGCAAGGTTTACCGCCTGAAAGGTTACGAGATACCGGAAGCTTCCCGCCAAAGTCGGGGCACACCTTTTGTAAACATCCTGCCTCTGGCAACTGATGAGAAAATCTACGCCTTGTTGCCTATGCCACAGGACAGTCAGGAGCATGACTACTACCTCCTCATGGCGACCAGCCTTGGCATGATCAAGAAGACTCCGCTCAGAGACTATGACAATATCCATAAGGGGGGCATAATCGCCATCAGATTGCAGGAAGACGACAGCCTGATCGCGGTCAGCCTGACTGACGGCAGCCATGATGCCTTCCTGGCAACCAGCCAGGGACAAGGTATCCGCTTCCAGGAAGCGGATGTCCGGCCGACCGGCAGAGCTACTATGGGTGTGAGAGGTGTCAGACTGGCTCCGGGTGACAAAGTGGTATCACTTATCTCCGCCAAAGAAGACATACTCGTGGTGACCGTAACAGCCAATGGCCTGGGCAAGCGAACTTATATGGAAGATTTCCGCCTGCAAAAGCGTGGCGGTAAAGGCTTGATTGCCCATCGTGTCACAGAGCGTACCGGTCTTATCGTGGCTGCCTGCCCGGCAGAAGATGAGAAGGACCTGCTCTTGATGAATAGTGACGGCCTGGTCATCCGCGTGCATGCCAGTGAGATTCCGGTGCTGGGTCGCAGCACTCAAGGCGTGAAACTCATGCGGGCCAGAGAGACCGAAGTCATTGATGTTGCCTTAGTAGATCGCGACAATGAGGTCGAGACAGAACGGCCCGAGAGCCTGGCAGAAGCAGAAGCCAGCTCTCCCGGCAGCACTCTGAGTGACGAAGATCTGGACCTGGAAGAAGGGGACAGCGCCGGCGATGATCTCCCGGTCGAAAAGAACCCAGACACATCTGAGAAACTTGACCCTCAAGATAAGTTGGAACAAGATAGGGAATAGGCTAATTTCGGCTCGACTTTATAAATTATGGAGCCCCAATTAATATTTAAGAAACAGTTTGAGAAAAGAGGTAACTATGCGTAAAGACAGTTATAAGTTGTGGCAAGCAGCTGGCTCCGAAGCCAGGCGCACTCCGAAAAGATCAGAAGTTGATCCCGCTACTACCTGGGATTTGACACCAATTTATGCTGATGATGAAGCCTGGGAAGCGGCTTTTGCTAAAACTCCCGACTACCTTAAAGAGATTGCGCCTTTCCGTGAAGACTTAACTAAATCCGGCGCTCGTATATTGGAATTCACTCGCCTCCTGGAACAACAGATCCGTGAATTGGAGAAACTTTACGTTTATGCCTCCATGCGCAATGATGAGGACACTTCTGTCTCTAAATACAGTGGCATGCAAGCTCGTATCGGTCTATTTCTTTCGCAATACGGCGCAGCTGTAGCTTTTGCCGAATCAGCAATCGCTGATCTGGAAGACGAAAAGATTGAAGAGTTCTACCGCAAAACTCCTGGACTGGACCACTACCGCCGTCGTTTCGATAAGATGCGCGCTTCCAAGCCTCACCTACTCTCGCCCGAGACAGAAGAGGTTCTGGCCGGAGCTTCTCATATCTTTGGTGGTGGCGAAGCGGTCTTTAGTGTGTTAGATAACGCCGACCAGAAATTCCCCACCATCAAGGATGAGGCTGGCCAGGACGTGGAAATCAACCATGCTAACTACGGCCTCCTGATTGAGAGCAGAGATCGCCGCGTACGTAAGGATACTTTCGAGCAGTACTACACAGTCTATAACCAATATCGCAATACCTACGCCAAGACTCTGGAACTGCAAGTCAATCAGGCTAACTACCTGGCACGGGTGCATAAGTTCTCCTCCGCCAGAGAAGCAGCTCTCTTTGGCACGGAAGTACCGGAAGCTGTATACGATAACCTGGTTGATACTGTAAATAAGAACCTGCCTTTACTGCATCGCTATGTTGATCTGCGTAAAAAACTGCTAGGCCTGGATGAGGTCCACAATTACGACCTGCACGTACCGGTAGTGCCCAATGTTGAGCTGAAGTACAGCATGGAAGAGGCTCAAGAAATTATTAAAAAAGCTTTGGCTCCCATGGGCGAAGATTACCTTAAGATTTTAGATATGGCTTTCAGTGAGCGCTGGATCGACTATGCTGTCAACGAAGGCAAACGTTCCGGAGCCTACTCCGGTGGCTGCTACGACAGTAATCCCTATATACTGCTGAGCTGGCAGGGCAGCCTAAATAATCTCTACACCTTAGCTCATGAGCTAGGTCACAGTTGCCACTCTTATCTAAGCCGCCGCGAGCAGGATGCGACTTACGCTAATTATCCGATTTTCCTGGCAGAGATTGCCTCTACCTGCAACGAGAACCTTCTGACGCATTATCTCCTGGCTACCATTGATGACCAGCGCGTACGCCGTTACATCATCATGAACTACCTGGACGGCTTCAAGGGCACAGTTTTCCGCCAGACGCAGTTTGCCGAATTTGAGCTCTTTATCCACCAGCAAAGCCAGGCTGGCAAGGCTCTGACCGCAGATTTCCTGAAAGATGCTTATGGCGAACTAAATGCCCGCTACTACGGACCGGATCTGGTCAGAGACCCTGAGATTGCCTTAGAGTGGGCCCGCATTCCTCACTTCTATTACAACTTCTACGTCTACCAGTACGCTACGGGTTTCTCGGCCGCTACGGCTTTTGCCGAACGCATCCTGAGCGGCGATAACGCTAAACGTGATGCTTATCTGGCTTTCCTCAGCTCTGGCTGCTCTGATAAACCTATCCCTACTTTGGAAAAAGCAGGTGTGGATATGACCAGCCCACAGCCCGTAGATGATACCATGAAAGCCTTTGAGCATTACCTGAGCCTCTTGGAGCAAGAAGCTTAATTTTGTGCCCTAGACCCGCTAAGCCAGCCCGGCTTTAAGAATTGGCCGGAGGAAATATGACTATGCAGGATATGCAAGATAAAAGACGACGTTCCGGTCCCGCTCCTCAAGGGAAAAACTATCCCAGGAGCGGTGCCCCCGACCCTCGCAGAACTCCTTATGGAGCAAGACCTAATCAGCCAGGTACAAGACCGGTAACCAGGCCTGCTAATAATAGGCCTGGTGCTGGTCACCGGCCGGTCTATTCTTCGGACAATAGGCCAGCGCCCAGGCCTGGTACACAGCGAGCCGGCTTCCCGGATTACAGGCAGTCTCAACCGCAAATGCGGCAACCTGCGCCATTTTCCCCGGAAGCTGAGGCTGCTCAGAGAGCTGCCCGCCGAGCCATGGAGCAAGATCCAGATTACTTTGCTAACCATTACGACTACCAAGGTGATGATTATGGCTTGGATGATGCTTATGACGACAATCGCAACTATGTAGACGAACTATTGGATGCGGAAGAAGTCTCTCGCGAAGGCCTCCCGGGACCGCTCAAGCTGGCTATAGGCCTGGCGGCTGCCATCTTGGCCATAGTTCTGGCTTTCTTTATCATTCGCAGCCTGGTAAGCAAAGATAAATCAGACGTGCGTCTGGAAAAGCAAAGCTCAACCAAGATTGATACCATCGTAACAACTACCGAAGCACCTACCACGGAAAGAACAACCGTGGAAACCACACCGAAGGTTACCTTGCCACCGGTGGGAACAGATCCCTATCAGAATCCACCGGCCTGGGTACCACCCTCGGCACCACCACCCCAAGTGGATGTTCTTATAACAGAGCCGGAAGAAACTTTGCCGCAGGAAAACTTGCCCGAGTGGGAAGAACAGCCAGAGGCACCTGTGGAAGAACCACAACCGGAAGCGCCTCCTGTCAGTAATCCGCCGGCGGTAGTGGAAGTGCCTATCACTCCACCGGCTGAGCCTACCAATCTCTATGCTCCTACCGCGCCACTTGGTCCGGACGAGACTCCTATGTACGCGCCTACAGCAGAACCAACTGCGGCACAGCCAGCTTACGGCAATACTGATTCGGAATATGTTGCCCTGGAATTGCTTCCGCCGCGTAATCCGGCAGAAGCTCCTATACCGGAGCCTCAGCCCGGTAAAATTCTGGAATCTCCGGGTGGCTTAAGCCTTTTGCAAATGGACGCCAACGGCCAGTATGTTTTGAACAGCCAACCTGGTGACTACAGTGCCATTTACAGCTCTTATGATCATAGCCAGATCGTAGCTCAGACTGCTGATGGCCGCTTCTATCAAATTGAGGCAGGTAGAGAACCGGTAGAGCTGCCTTCTATCTCCAGTCAAGGTTTGGAACATCTGGTTGGCAACCGTGGTTGTGCCTATATTTCAGATGGTCAACTTTATTACCTGACCTTTGCTGACCAAAGCTTAACTATGCTGGCAGCCAACGTTACCGACGCGGTGATCGCGGGCCAGGCGCAATCCTTCCTGATGGTGGCTGACTCCGGTGTCAAGATTATGGATGTTTTTGGAAACTACAGAGAACTCCTGCCACCTTTCTCTAGTAACGGCGTTCCGAAGCTGGATTATTTCAGCCAGGACGGTGAGATCGCTATCTTCCAGGATGACTTCAGTGTCTATGTCTACAATCCGCGCCTCTTTGCTGAGGATGTAGTAAGAATCTCCAAGCCTTTGGAAGGTTATAGCAGTCAAGTCCGTACCTTATCCGGATCCAATGAGGTCCTCCTGGTACAGGAAGGCAGTAACTCTCTGATCCGTATCAGCCCGGTAGGTGGCCTAGAGAAAGTCTCAAATCCCGGCTGGCAACTTAGTGCCAACAGCGTGATTTTAGGTGCTGGTAGCTCCAGTGAGGGCATTTACAGCAATCTTGTCCTGATCAATCAAGGCAAGCTCTACCTCTCCAACGACAGCATGGTGGAAGGCGATAGCAACTACGGTGCCCTGCTGTTAGATGACGGTGTACAGGAAGTAGCTGTGGGCGGCAACGCAATTTACTGGATCAACGACCAAGGCAGTCTTCTCTCTGTTTACAGCTCTGCTGACCTGCGTGCCGCAGAGATTACAGCTCAGGAGGTAAGCTCACCCGGTGCAAGTCAGATTACGGCCAGCAACGATGGCTCTAAGATCTTCTTCATCAAGGATGGCGCGCTCTGGCAGAGAGAAAGCTTAGGCACAGCCAGCCAGCTGGCTACTAATGTCAGCTACTACCTGACCAATGCCGATGGCAGCAAAATTTACCTGGTAACTCAGGATGGTGCTCTGCAGGCCTGGGCCGGAGGTATGCTATCTACCCTGGCCGATGCCGGCAGCATAAGCGATCCTGAAGCTAGCCTTGCAATTAACCCCATGTCCAGCCAGGGAGGTAACACCTATATCGCTTCACCGCGGATCAATTGGCTGGCCAATGGAAATATCTACAGCGAATAAGCCTGTGTTTAACGCCCCTGCTTCGGTAGGGGCTAAGCTTTATCTAAACAAATACCTGTTATAGAGCAAAGTGAGGGTACACAAAATGCAATTAGACGAGATCGATTTACAGATAATCCAACTACTAAGGCAAGATGGACGCATGACGCATGAAGCCATATCCAAGCAACTGGGGCTCACCCGGCCAGCCATCCATAAGAGAGTACAAAAGCTGACCGACTCAGGAACGATCCAGCGTTATAAAGCGGAAATTGACTGGGAAAAACTAGGCTTCCCGCTCTATGCCATGATCAATCTGTGGGTCAACGCCAGTGATTTTCAGGCTCTCTTCGCGGAGATAAAGACTATGTGTACTCCTTCTCTATATATAGAGTCAAGTGAGAGAATTACGGGACAATATTCTATTGTCCTGCGTGTGAGGGCCAAATCTACCCTGGATCTAACGATTCTCCATGACAAGCTTCTCGCCACTAATGAAATAAAAGAGACGCTTACCTCCATGATCCTGCAGAGAGAGACACCGGAGATTCCACTAACCTTATCGGGAGACAGTGCAGAACTTGCGTCAGAAAAAATCTAATAAAGTAGTGACTTAATCACCGCTTTAGACTACTAAACTGGGTGAGAGACGAGCTCAGCTAAAAGAAATTTAACCTAAAGGCCCCTTAGCGGGTCTTTTATTATGCTCAAGTGTTGACCAATGCGTTAATAGCCTGTAAAAAACTGGTAAATGCACAAATCGAAAAAAACATTTGACAGAAGCCAAAAGCCTTTGGTACTATTGTCAAGCGCTCGAGAGTGAGCGAAGCGAAACGGACCTTGAGAATTGAATAA
>JAUNLW010000002.1 GCA_030532065.1 Eubacteriales bacterium
CCTCAAGGCTTTGCGGGCGACCGCATACCTTTATACTGTCAAAGACGGGATTATACAAGACAGAACCGGCCAGGCCTAAAAGATATTGCCCAGGTAGACATGGCGCAACTTCTTTTCGGCTTTCTGCCTTAGCTCTTGCAGGACATTCTGCAAGCTAAGGACAAGTTTACTGCAATAGCGTAACTTATTGCCTTGTCTTAATTCGGGACAGTCTTTATCATTTTTATAAAAGCTATGGCTTTACCCGCCCTATCTTTGCCGTACAGCGGCAACCCTGGAAGGAGTTTCATATGAAAATATTAGTTATTGGTGGTGTTGCCGGAGGTATGTCTGCCGCCGCAAGATTACGTAGACTGGATGAACAGGCTGAGATCATTGTCTTTGAACGCGGCGACTATGTTTCTTTCTCCAATTGTTGCTTGCCTTATCACCTAAGCGAAACCGTGCCAGAAGCACAAAATCTGGTACTCATGACACCCGAGGTCCTGAATGCCAGACACAAGCTGGACGTCAGAGTCAAAGAGGAAGTCATAAGTATAGATCGCGCCGCCAAAAAGGTGCGCGTCAAAAAGCTGGCATCTGGTGAAGAGTATGAGGAAGATTACGATAAACTAGTGCTTAGCCCCGGTGCTAAAGCCTTGGACTTCCCCATTCCCGGTAGCGATACTGTGCCTTCCTCATTCTTAAGAACCGTTAATGACGCGGCCTACATCCACGACTTTATAAAAGAGAAAAATCTCAAAAATATTTTGGTTTTGGGCGGCGGCTTTATCGGTATTGAGGCAGCTGAAAATCTCAAGTTGGCAGGTTATGAAGTAACGATCGTGGAAGCTTTGGATCAGGTACTCGGCCAATATGATGAGGATATGATCCAGATTATCCATAAGGAGCTCTACGATCAAGGCGTAAAACTGTATCTGGGACGCCGTTTAGAACGCTTTGAGCATGGCAAAGCTATCTTGTCCGATGGCACTCAGCTGGCATGTGATTTCTTAGTTAAGGCCGCAGGGGTTCGACCGGAAAGCAGCCTGGCCAGGGATGCCGGCTTGAGCCTGACCGAAAAGGGAGCAATCGCTGTCGATCAGAACTATGTTACTTCCGATCCGGACATCTACGCTCTGGGGGATGCTATTGAGGTCTACAACGCCCTTTCCAAGCAAAAATTCAACCTGGCACTGGCAGGACCGGCTCAGAAGCAGGCCCGTTATGTCGCTGACCACATCATGGGCAAGGCTCATATCAATCACGGCTTTATTGGCTCTTCCTGCATTAAGGTGTTCGACTATAATGCGGCGGCTACGGGCTTAAGCAGCCGTGAACTTGAACGCCTGGGTCGCAAAGACTACGACTATGCTTACGTTATCCCCAAAGATTCTGTCGGCCTAATGCCTGATTCGGAAAACCAATACGTAAAAGTAATTTTTGAAGTCCCAAGCGGAAAGCTCCTGGGTTGCCAGGCTATCGGTAAGGGTGATGTTGTCAAACGCGTAGATGTCGTAGCCGCCCTGCTAAAATTTGGAGCCACCGTGGAAGACCTCATGGATCTAGAGCTCTGCTACGCTCCGCCCTTCTCCATTGCCAGAGACTCACTAAACTTTGCCGGTTACGTGGCAACTAACCTTCTGCACGGAACTTATCGACATGTACATGTTTCTGATGTACGTCCTCTGGTAGAGCAAGGAGCTTTTATTGTAGATGTGAGAGAACCTGACGAATTTAAAGCCGGCCACCTTGTTAACGCTGTAAACATTCCTCTCAGTCAAATTCGGGAACGCATGGATGAGATTCCCAAAGATCAGCCAGTTTATCTGCATTGCCGCTCCGGCCAACGTAGTTACAACGCTATCATGGCCTTGCAACAATATGGCTTCAACAATCTCTATAACATTGCCGGTTCCTTCCTGGGTATTTCCTGCCACGAATACTTCCAGGACCAGGTTAGCGGCCGTAAACCTATAGTAACTGTGTATAGCTTTAACTAAGCGCGGAGCATTGCTAGATTAGGCTTTGGTTTACATCTCCATAGCAACCAATAAAAAGTTCAAGCAGTAAGAGCTGGTCGCTCCTACTGCTTGAATTTTCTAAGACTAGGCACAGATAAGCTTCTTCCGCTTACTCTTGCTATCTAACTGGCTTAAATTTATTAACTATCCAAAGTAAGATACAGGCCCCGATAACAGAAATCAAAACGCTATATAGATTTAACACCAGAATCTTTGGCAATCTGCTGTGCTTCAAACAAGGCATCAATCGTGTCTTGATTGGGCTTCTGAGTTGAGATTTCGATTCGATCAACAAATCTTTATTGCGCGATTGTGTAGAGAGAATAGAAGTAATCTTTCTTATCCATGAGTTGATCGAAGCTGCCTTGTTCGGCTATAGTGCCGTTTTTGAGTACCAGGATACGGTCATACTGTCGCAGCAAAGAAGCTTCCAGGCGGTGCGTGATGACCATGCGGGTCAGACCACGCAGTTCCAGGATGGAGCGAGTGATTTTGGCGGAGGTCTCCACGTCTAAGGAGGAGGTTGCCTCGTCGACTAAGAGAACGGAGTTCTTGTGGAGTAAGCTGCGCGCGATGGCTATGCGCTGGCGTTCACCACCTGAGAGATGGACGCCATTCTCACCGCAGCGGTACTCGTGGCCTTTGGCAGCGACTAATTGCTCAAGACCTGCATCTCGTATGGCCTGACCTACTTCCTCTTCAGAAAATTGCCTGTACAAAGTGATGTTATCTCTAATAGATGCGTTAAAGATAAATACGTTCTGTTGGATCAGGGTCAGTAGGTCATAAAGCGAATCGGTACGAATATCACGTAATTCCTGACCATCATAACGGATGTCTCCTCGATATTTCCGGTCTGAGCCCATCATGAGTTGGAAGAGAGTGGACTTGCCGCTGCCAGAGCCACCTACTAAGGCCACGCACTCGCCTGCATCGATATTAAAGTCCACACCTCTGAGCACATCTTCTCCGCCGTCATAGGCATAATGCAGGTCTTTAATCTCAATACGATCTTTGAGTTCCTGATCTATGGCCAAGCCGGTATCGTCCACATTTTCTGCCAAGATATTTTCCATCTTTTCAATCAAAGCTATAGATGCTTTGCGTTTTGCCAAGAGGTCAGGCAGCTCACGTATAGGCTGCATAATGATACCGGTCAAGTTGACAAAGGCCATCAGCATACCGACAGTGAGGCTGAAGTCAGAATGGATGAGGAAGGCACCTATCAAGAAAACACCCATCTGAGCACTAATGCCGGCGATGGCGCTGTTGAGTACCACCAAGGCTTCCGCTCTTCTTTTTTGTCTTTTGGCTTCTTCCAGTGTTTCATTGCTTTCAGAAAACTGCTCAAACAGCGCGTCTTCTGCCTGGAAGGCCTTGATTACAGAGAAACCGTTGAGACTGTCTTTTAGCTGCGCTACAAATGAAGCATTACGGTCTGAAGCTTCTTTCTCGTAAACAGCGACCTTTTTACCGCTAAAGAGAGCTGCCAGGATCGGGAGCAGCAGGAGCAGCAGCGCAGTAAATGTTAGCAGCGGGTTGTAAGAGAGCATTAGCGCCATGCTAGCGATAAAGACCATTACATGAGCTACCAGGCTGAAGCTCTTTTCCAGGTAGTTTAGCTCAATGCTGGCTACATCGTTAGATAAGGCTGACAAGTAGGTAGAGCTGTCTTCTCTGGCAAATGAAGCCAGGTTTTTCTGTGTTAGCTTGTGATAGACTTGATTTTTGTATTGCAGCATGGCCTTCTGCAGGAAATTAGGCAATACACGCCGTCTAAGAGCCAGAACTCCAAAGGCCATCAAGATTAAGCCCAGGGTTACCCAAGCCAGAGCGCCCAGCGGCAGGGCGGCGTCGCTACCAACTGCCGCATCCATTAGCTGCTGAATCAACCATGATAATAAGACGTTTAAAAGTCCCAGGAAAATATCGCTTAAAAGACACAGAGTCCAATTGAGCTTGTTGTGCTGGAAAAAGCTACGTGACAGCGCAGTGTGGTTATTTTCCTTCTTCATGGTCTTCCTCCTGAATCCGTTCCCAGATCTCATACACTTCTTCAGCTGGAAATTCTTTAAGAGAGCTGCCGATCGCCTCTAGAGAATCTCTGCCGAAATCGTCATAAATGTAGTAGTTTTCCTCAAGATAGAAGTGCGGAAAACCCGTCAAATCAAAATTCGGGCAGTTATCGAAGCGCAAGGCGGCTTGTTTTGCCAGACGCAGAGCCTCCTCACATTTATCTAGTTGACCCAACCCATAGAAATCCATTGCCTCCATTGTTCGATAGATGACCTCCATCTTGTCGAAAATTGACACGTGTTCCCGATCTATAAAGGAAGCCGGTAAGGGCCAAGTGCGGTGCAAGATATCAAGTGCTTCTTCATAGCGTCCCAGGCACTGATAAGCTCGAGCAAAGGCAATTGATAAGGCAAAAAGCTTGGAAATCAATAAATAAAGCTCTTGTGAAAGCAAGGGCAAAGCCTCTTCACTTTGATCAAGGTAGCGGACCATCGTCTGAGCAATGAGGTAATCATTAACGTTATAGATGTTGTTCTTCTTAAGAATAACTATCGCTTCCTCATACTCACCCAACTCAATCATTAATTGGGCCGTCAAATCTTCCAGGACAGCTTGATTAATATGAGGATTTTGATTTTGTTCCAAAAGCAGAATGGACTTGCGGTAGAGCGCGATCGCTCTTTTTAGAGCATCACGATCTTTCTGTTCCACACCATTTAGATGGTAGAAGCGTGCTGAATCCAAATTGACCTGAAAGTCATTCGGATAAGTCGCCAGTATTTCAACTACCTGTTCTTTTCCTTCCTCATAAGCTTTATCTCTAGTCAGTTGTCTGATTTGCTCTAAACAGGCTTCTTTACTTTTTTGATTCTCTAAGTCAAAACCGGTAAGGGCATCAAGCGAAGTCTGAAAGCAGAGTGCCAGCCGCATTAAGAGTGAAAGCTCCGGTGTGCTGGCTCCAGATTCCCACTTGGAAACTGCCCCCACTGACACGTTCATTTTTTCGGCCAATTCTTCCTGGGTCAGGCCCATTTTCTTGCGACCAGCTCGGATATTCTTGCCAAGTTCCATATACCTACCTCCTTGTTCTGCCGATATTATCTAGTGCCCTTAGGGGCAAGACAATACCCCACCAGTAAAATTACTCAAGAAATAATTCTACTATTAGTAAAAAGCGCAGAAATAAGAAGGAATCTTCTATGTTTTTGCAGAAGTTCTTTGTCGATTGCCTATTATTCTATGAATTGGCATGACTCCTGGCTTCCATATCCAGAATGTCATCTACCACGATTAGGAGCGCTAGCAGTTCTTCCTCAAACTCCGGATCTAAAACAGTAATTACAAAGGTGTCACCCCAGGCCAGGAAGGCTTTCTCGATGTAACCCACCTTTGTCGTACCGTTATAGACGTCAAAATAAAGGTCCAGAATAAAATCACCCTTTAAATTTAGCTGATAGTCTTTTGATGACACTTCAATTTGCTTACGAAACAAATTGATTCTCTGTCGGATAGTCATTCTGCTGCCATCGTTAAAGCGCACTTGGTATCGCGGCATAAGACGCAAGAGCTCGCGGTCAATAACGAAGGATCTTTGATTGCTAACATGATTTACGTGTACAGTATTGCCAATCAATCGGAAATCCTGTTCCACCTGATAAACGGCATTACCGTCTTCATCCAAAACAGGGTAAACATCCCGTAATTTAAACACTTTTTGTCTGATATAGAGCTTGTACATGCTGTTTTTTTTGCTTGAGCTAGCCAACTTATCTAGTCAAAATACTCCTTTTGTGTGAGTCTAAGATCAAAATCAAATATGACATCGTTCAGGTCATCGGTCAAATAGTCAAAAACTTTATTAGCTAAGGCTTTGGGCAGGCCATAATAAGCTTCTGCTTGTTCCCATTTTTCCGGCGACGGGTAGACTCGTCGTAAAACCAACATGTTACCCCAAAGTCGGCGCTTAGCAGCATCGGTTATATTCAAACCTCTGGGGGCAGCATTATTTTTTCGGCCGGACTAAAACTACAAAACCAAAAATGAGTAGGGCAAAGTTCAGGAATACAGGGGAAGTTGCTTGTCCTGTCTTAGGCAGTAAGGGGATGGGATTAGGACTATCCGTTTCGTCTAAAGGACTCTCCTGCGATGTTGTAACCTGGATGGTCGGTACGCTTTCTTCACCTGTCTGCCAGCTCAGTTCGAAAGTGAAATCAGGATTAAGACTAGGGCTAGGAATAGGGCTAGGGATAGGATCTGGAAACGGAGGCGGAGCAGGTAGATCGGGCTGTGGCTCCACAGGTTTCAGATGTGCGGTGATCAAAAATCCCGTACTAGCATTACCACTTATTTCCGTATAATAGTCGTGACCTATATCCTCAACGGAAATATCATACTCGATATTAGACCCAGACAGACTCTGGGGCAAACCCATTAATGAGCCTCTCCAATTATTTGAGTGAGATAAACGTAAGCTTTTGCCAGTTGGGTTGCCATTTTCCAATAATCCTATAGTTATGCTCTGTGGTCGCAAACCCTGTGCATTTTCTTGGTCATCCCAATTCACTTGCGCTGATATATCTATGGTGTCTGGCTCTTGCTGAGAATACCCGGCAACCAGGTAGAGATCTTTATTCAGATTATCGGTTAAAGTAAGTTGTTCGGTCGGGTTACTCTCACTGTAGCGGTCGTCAGGATTGTCGTGATACCAGCCGGTTATATTTCGTTCATCTCCTTCCGCTAGACGTTCATTCATTTTCTCTACAGAGGGGAGATTTAGAGAGTGTGTACCATCCTCTGTTAAAGAAAAGCAAACATCAGAAGCAGCGCCACCAGCACTGTTGAAAGCGACAAGTGAATTGGTTATTGACACGTCAGAATCTTGCGCAAAAATCCCTCCGCCATAGCCTTGATTTCCGTCAATTGAGTTTCCGGTTATTTGCGTGTCAGACACTCTTATATCAGAATCTAACACAAAGATGCCTGCACCATAACCTGAACCATCATCGGTAATAATTTGGTTGTCTGTGATAGATCCACCTGATACATTTACGGTACTACCCCAAGCAAAAAGAGCTGCACCATAACCTGAACAACCATCGGTAATAATTTGGTTGTCTGTGATAGATCCTCCTGATATGTTTACCATACTGCTAAAAGCACAAACAGCCGCACCCCTTACAAATTCTGTAGGATTAGTAATAGTTGGAGAGCTTAGCCTTTTCACCCTATTATTCTTGATGCTGCCTCCGGACATATTAAAAGTTCCCTTATTGACACATATCATCGACTGGCAACCATCATACATTCCACCAGCGTCAGAAACTTTACAATTTTGTATACTACCTCCGAGCATGTTGAAAATACCATTCATCTGGACCAAGACAACCGTTGCCAAAGAATTAGTATGGCTAATATCACGATTATCAATAATTGTGCCCTCATGCATATTGATAGTGCCTCCCCCTAAGGCTTGTAAAAGAGGACGAGGAGTCGAAGTGGGATGATCCCACCCACCATCTATACGTAGCGTATCTCCAGTCTCTCCCAAGTGTACGATAGCTCCATTAGAAACAACCAATTGATCAAATCCGCTTAGCGAATGGCCATTACCTTTAATTGTCGTGCTACCCTTATCGAAGCTCAGCTTATCATCTTGATCAGCTACAATATCTGCTTTTAGTTCTAGCAGGTATGAAAGATTTGGCTCTGTAGACTCATTTATTTCCGCTATGGCTGCTCTCAATTCTCCTATATTACTAATTTCTTTGACGTTAGGAGGATCTTCCGCATACACAAAAAACGGTACAATAAGCCATTGACCGAGCAATAGTAACAAGAAAAGGCAGATAGAAATAGCGAAACGTTTCATTTTTATTTCTCCAATAACTTTTGAGCGATAATATACTGTATCCACTGTAGCACTAACTCGATTTACTTAAAATTACATTTGGGTTAAAGTGTACCACTAGTTTCGATCAAAAAAGGGTATGTATCTACCCAGTTGAACTGATAAAGTTAATTTTAGTAGCCACAGAGTATATGAGCTACGAGATCTGGTCAACTAATTGCTTTCAACTAAGTGCTTTATGGATCGCTTCTCAACAGAGGTCAGATCAGAACAAAAAACTCCGCTACGACTGTATCCGTAACGGAGTTTTTTTGGAGGCACCACCCGGATTTGAACCGGGGAATAAAGGTTTTGCAGACCTCTGCCTTACCTCTTGGCTATGGTGCCTTGTATAAAAAATGACCACCTTGCGGCGGTCATCTTTGTGGAGCGGGATACGAGATTCGAACTCGCGACTTTCACCTTGGCAAGGTGACACTCTACCACTGAGTTAATCCCGCGTGTAGCGCGTTCAAATTATTTGAGCGCCTCTTGCTGAACGCTTTGGTATGATAGCAAACATTTTTGGGGCTTGTCAAGGCTTTTAAATTTTTTCACTACAATTTAATTGAAAATCTTAAAAAGCGCCTTGATATCAGAGCCCGCTCAGCACTTGGTTTGTGTGCTTTGCTTAAGTTGGAGTTCCAAATTGATCTGGCAAAATTTTGGTTCAACTATTGAGGTGACACTCTATCATCTAGATTCTACTTTTAGATTCTACGTAAAATCTGCTAGTCGTGGATGTTCTACATAAAATCTGCTAGTTTTGGATGGTTAAATTAGCGCCGATCTCAGCTTCTAAATTTGAGTTCTGAGATTCCCCGTAAAGTTTGCAAGTTGTGGGTAACTGGGTGGACTGATCTAGCCTTATAAATCTGACTTCTAGGATTCTTTGTAAATTTTGCAAGTTGTGGGTGGCCGTCGCAGCTTTGAACAGCCTTGGACGGGCCTACTAAATTCGAGAATCGAGAATCCCCGTAAAATTTGCAAGTAATGGGTGGTGCCAACGGGGCAAAGCTGGCTTTGAAGGCCAAGATAGCTTGGTAATTCGGGATTTCCCGTAGAATTTGCAAGTAATGGGTGATTTTTCCACCCATTATCTGCAGATTTGCAGCAGAAACGCAAACCATCGATTTACTAAGCCACATAAGGGCAGACCTGCCACCCATTATCTGCAGATTTGTAGTAGGAACGGAAACCATCGAAGTCAAGTCCACAATAGTGTGTAAATTTGTAACTGCCTTTCTAAAACTTTATTTATCTTAAGCTACTGCAGCTATGATGCATTGCTGGCGAGCAAGATCAACAAGCAGCAAAGCTCTACATAAACGATAGGTAGTCAAAAAGCACTCTATGTTGGCCTTGCGAAGACTTAAAGTGGCTCCCATTAATTTCTTGTAAAAAACAATGTTCGTCGTTATAATTATTATAACAGTTTAGACAAGCTGGAGGAGAGGTGTGAATCCGGGTGTCGCTATTAGCGCAGCCGGAGAAAACCTATTCTCAGCATAGAAACGTTTGAGACGTATGAGCTTGGGCTAACAGGAGAGTAAGGCAATGGGCGAGAATAAAAACGGGAGAAAGCAACATCGGAGCAAGATAAAGAAGGCTATTTCTACGATATTGGTTATCGCTCTGGTGCTGGGTGCGTTTTACGCATACCAGCAATACAAAGCATTCCTTAATAGGCCAACCGTGGTCTTAGCAGAAGCAGAGCGCGCTTCTTTCAATCGTACTTTGAACCTTAACGCGCAGGTTGAGGCTCTAGATAGCCAAGCCATCATGTCTAATTATGGCTTTACCGTAGATAAAGTACTGGTCAAGGAAGGTGACCTGGTAGAAAGCGGTCAGGAACTCTATCGTTACAGCCGCATAGATGTGCAAAAACAGCTAAGGCAAACTAAAGATGCTCTAGCTAAAATGGATAAAGCAGAAGAGGAACGTAAAGAACGCTTTGAATCTGTATTGAACGATTTGGCCGCTCAGATGTCGGCTCAATTCGGAATGAGCCTGCAGTCCAGTGCCGCCCTTTTAACACAAGGACTTTCTGACTTTGACCTTAAGGGACAGATACAAGGCTTATTACCGGACGGTTTAGAAGAATGGGGTTTGGATCCTTCCAAGATATCTACAACCATTACCAGCTTGAATAACGCGCTCACCGCCGGTGAGTCTACGATGCTCGAGATTGAATCGCTTATAGAGCAAGTCAGCTACTCTGGCATTAGTGAGCTTACCGCGGCTAATCTTTACCAGTTACTAGTACAATCACAAGCTTTATATGAGCAAGTACAGGCTATCCTGAAGACAGCTAACCAACTGCTTGAGAATGGTCTCCCTAAAGATCTGGCAGATTTAGTATCTGACATTAGAGACAGAGCGGAGAAGCTGGAAGCGAATCTGGCTAAAGCAATTGAGAAAATCAAAGAGCTCTTGGAATGGACTAAAGACAATGTATCACCCTTCCCTCCAGGTTTTATCCAGCCTGATGACGAATTTGACGATGATTTCCTGGACTCACCTTCTGATGCGGATATAGACACAGGAATAGACGAGAATACAGATCCAGATACTAATCAGCCTGAGGAAAATCCAGATTCCAATAATTCCGACAATAATGAGATAACGATTCCAGAAGAAATTTCCGATCCCTATAATCCAGATGTAAATGGACCCGGTACTGTTGACGGGATCAATAGCAATAACGAAGAAGTACTTTCTCCTGAAAATAATGATTCAACAGGCGAAAATACCAACGACTCCAGCGGATACTATACCGGAGACTCCAGCGGAGACTCTACCGGTGGCGGTGGTAATCCGGCAGCCGAGGATTCGGTAGATGCCAACCCTGCCCTGCTCCTAGCTTTACTTCAAATGGACCAAAAACAAGGCCAGGCCGATCGGCAAAAACTGGAAGAAACCAAGTCCGAATTAGAAGGCTTACTCAAATCCAATAGTCTCACCGTGAAAGCCGATATGAGCGGTTTGGTTGCCAGCCTTAAAGTAACTGAAGGAGATGCGATTGAGCAGGGTGAGTTAGAGGCCTTGATCTTGGATAATGACCACTTGGTAGCCAACTGCTGGGTAGGCAAACAAGATGCCAGTCGTTTAGAGGAAGGCCAGCCAGTCGTGTTCCACTATGATGATCTGGACCTGTACGGTGAGATCACGTATAAAGCTGCCATTGCCAGCAGAGAGCCTAGTACTTTGGGTAGCCTTGGCGTCTTAAGTTCGCAACTCGGCCTGGATGACGCTGCCGGACTTTTAGGTTCCGGTGTGGGCGCGGGAAGTCCCAAAGTACAAATCCGTATGAGTATAGAAGGTCCGGATATCCATTTGCTCACTATTGGTTTTGATATCAACTGTGAAGTTGAGGTCGCAAAAGTCGAGAATGTACTTTCCATCCCCGTAGAGGCTTTAGTCCAGGAACGCGATCATTACTACGTCTACTGTGTAGACGAGGATCAGCTGCTGCGAAAACAAGAAATTGAACTGGGCTTAGTCGGTGCCAGCAGAGTGGAGATCAAATCCGGTCTAACTGAGCATGATCCCATAGTGGTAAATGCCATGTCCGGCCTGGAAGTGGGCCAGAAGGTTAAAGTAAAAGATGACAAATAGTAAACAAGAATCTGTTATCCAGCTCTTGGGAGCCGGTAAAACTTACCGAACCGGCTCGGTCGTTTATCAAGCTTTAAAAGATGTCAGCTTGGAGATTTATCAGGGTGAGTATGTAGCCATTGTCGGTCCGTCCGGCTCTGGCAAATCAACCTGTATGAATATAATAGGTCTACTTGATAGCCTAGATGAGGGGCAATATTTGCTCAAAGGTCAAGATGTTTCCACCTTAACTGAGGAAGAAAAAGCTCACTTTCGCAACCGGTTCATCGGTTTCGTGTTCCAATCTTTTAACCTCTTAGCAGACCTGAGCCTGCTTGATAATGTTGCCCTTCCTCTCTTTTACGCTAATGTGTCGGAAGCTAAACGGCGAGAAAAAGCTCAGCAAGCCCTAGAAGCGGTGGGTCTTGGCAAATATGCGGAACACAGGCCAACTGAGCTATCTGGTGGTCAAAAGCAACGCGGAGCCATTGCCCGAGCACTTATCAATGATCCTGCCCTGATTTTGGCAGATGAGCCAACCGGTAACCTTGACTCTCATTCAGCTACGGAAGTATTGCATCTATTTGATGACCTGGTAGGCCAGGGACGTACGGTGCTCCTTATCACCCACGACGACATCGCGGCTAAATGCGCTCAGAGAAGACTGCATATTCTGGATGGCCAGATTCAAAGCGAAGCGGAACTTGCAGCCCACGGGCTGGACTATAGCTTCACCAAGGGAGGAGGCAGAGATGAGTAAGCTTAAAGAGAATTTACGTCTCGCCTTCTCTTCAATAAAGTCCAAGCTAGTAAGAAGTCTCTTAACCATGCTTGGTATCATAGTTGGTATCGCCGCGGTAATGAGTCTGGTAGCCGTAGGCAAGGGTGTGCAGCAGACTATCCTGGGAAATTTCGAGAAAATTGGCGCCTCCACTGTAGTTATCACGCCTGACTGGTCGCTTCTAAGTGAGTCAAACGCGATTACCGAAGATGATATCGAGGCTTTACGCAAGCAGGTGCCATTAGCACGCTATGTAGCGCCCCTCAGCAGCCATACCGGTTCGGCGCGTAGCGGCGATGCTGAGGATCATATGCAAACTAGTGATAATTTCCTGCTATACGCTTATGGCATGGATATTGATGGCTTTAATCTATTGAAGCCCAGCATGATTTATGGTCGTAGCCTAAGCCCCATGGACTACCAAGATGGCTTGCCCAACTGCCTCATTGATGAATACAGCGCCACGATCATTTACGGAGATGCCTCTCTGGCGGTTGGTCAGACCTTAGAAGTAGAACTATCAGGCGGAATCAGTGGCCGACTTAACATCGTGGGGGTCGGTACTTTCGACAGCCTTAATCTTATTACCGGAGTTGCCGAAGGGCTGATGAGCAAGCAAGATCAGAAGGATCTCGCCTCCGCCAGCGTCTTCACTCCACTCGCCAGTTTGGGACGCCTGTCAGGTAATCCAGAAAACGCCAAGGTTCTCTTTCTCATGGCTGAAGAAGCCGGCCAGGCAGAGAATGCGGGCAATCTTGCCCTGCAAATCCTGGAGCGCCGCCATAACAGTGAAGGGCAAGGCAACTACCGCCTGCAAACCATGTCCGGGATTGTCGAACAGCTAGATTCCTCTCTGGGCCTCATGTCTACTCTGATTTCCGTTGTAGCCTCAATTTCTCTTTTAGTAGCAGGTATAGGTGTCATGAACGTCATGCTCATCAACGTTACTGAAAGAACCAGAGAAGTCGGTATCCGTAAAGTCCTGGGCGCCACACCTAATGACATCACTCTACAATTCCTCGCGGAGTCTGTAATTTTAACCAGTATAGGTGGTGTTATCGGGATCTTTGCCGGTTTTGGCCTGGCGCGTGTTTTGGCAGCTTACATGCATATCACGCCTAAGTTTAGCCTGGGCTGGTCTGCAGCCTCTCTACTGGTTTCTGCCGCAATCGGACTCATTTTTGGTATTGCTCCGGCAAAACGAGCTGCCAATATGAATCCTATTGATGCTCTGCGTTATGAATAATACACTCACGCAAAATTTAAGTTATTATAGTGGTAGTCTAACACTCACAATGGTAGCCGTATCCTTCCGCAAGGACTAGTTTTGGCAAACGAAGAAAGTAAAGAAAAGATGGAATTTAAAACTTCAGCAGACTTTGAAACCTCGGCAGACTATGTGCTGGTAAAATTAATTAAAAATGTTAAGGGTGTAAAAATAGACGTTTTCGATGTTTTGCCACAGGGCCGCGGCTCTGTGTCGTATGAGCATCTGATCTATCCCTTCTATGAAGACAATGACCGGGCTGTCTACCAGCTACAGCCCGGAGGTTACACCTGGAAGTACGCTCAGCGCAGGACCTACGACCACATCAATATGTATAACGTACAAGATGCCTTCTTCCTGACCGAGGATGACCTGGGACAGGAGATCGAAATTGTGGCTGATGCCGGTCAGGTAAAGGCCACCGGTTTTGAAATCGCCGGTCTTCAGGTAAAATCCAACTTCCCGGACTACCCTGCTACGATCTCGGATAATCCCACCGATACAGCCATCAATGTACCCTTGAAGCAGGTATCGGAAGTTTATTTCCACGATCCACGCGATTTCGGGCCGGTAGACCCTGACTTGTTGGCAATGCTTGGTATAGAAGATCAATATAGCTGGGGTAATGATCCCTGGGGGCGTTGGGCTAACCACGGTCTGGTAACCCCTGGCTTTAACCCTGAGCTTGGTATGCACGAATTCACATCCAATGAAGCGCTGTTTGATTTCCTGACGATATTAGATGAGTACGATAATCAGAAAAATGGCAATGACGGGCGTGGCTTTATGCATTTCTATACCGCCGGGCAAAGCGAGATCGGTACCGATATCTATTTTGCTTTGTTCACTAAAGAAGGCGTTACTACGCCAGAAGAAGCAGTCGCTTTAGGCCGACCCATTATTTTCTATCAATGCCAGGTACATGGTAACGAATACAGCCCCTCAGAAGGTGGTCTGGAAAACGCTCTCCGCCTGGTTACTAAAGATCTGGATGTATTAGATAAGGTAACCATCCTCATGTGCCCCCGGGTCAATGTGGATGGCGCCAGAGCCGCTACCAGAATACCGGCTAACTCATACGACAAGGATTTTAACCGCGATAACTTCACCTTTGACAACGCAGAGTCGCGCGTAGTCCACGGTGAGTTTATTAAGTTCCATCCGCACTTCTTCCTCGATGCCCACGAGTTTAGCGGCAACGGACAGTACACCATCCAAATGGAACAGGAAAACGGCGAGACACGTCCGGTACAGCATATGTTCGCCTATGACTTCGAACTCTCATCAGGTAAGAACTTCAATATTCCCCAAGAAGTGCGTGACCTGACCAATAACGTAATCGTGCCGGAAGTCGTACAAACACTTTCCGAATTGGGCGGCTATCGCATGATCGAATATACCGAACAAAACAGCATTACCGGTGCTGGCCCAGTAGATCCGGAAGCTCTGAAAGATCTAAAAGAGTATCAGAAGGATGAATTGGGTGAATACGTTCTGGATAGTAAGGGCGAGAAGATCCTGCAGGAAAGCACGAATCCCAGTTATGACAACATGAAATTATCCGAGATTCCCGGTGACTACTTCCGTGAATTAATGCCTAACAGCCGTCACTCTTATGACGCTCACGGCCTACAGATCGCAGTCAACTTCTTAGTTGAGATCCGCGGTTTGGGTATTGGTAAAGAAAACTGGGATCGTCGGGTCAAGACTCACGCCGATGTCTGCGCTGAGATGATCAAATGGGCAGCCACTAACGATCAACTGCTTCTGGATATTGTTAACGGAGCGCGTGAGAAAGCTATTGCCAGCGGTGCTACCTACAACGATGACGATAAGGTAGTACTGGAAGTAACGCAAGACTACAGTGAGGTACGTGATTTCTCGGCTATTAACCTGGAAGATTTCAGCTTGACGACCCTGCCAGTCGCCTTCTGGAACACTCAGAAAGCAACTATCAGCAAGAGTCGTCCTGAGCCTACCGCCTATCTGCTGCCCAAGGGAATGGACTTCACTATCCCCTACAACGGTTTTAAGACCAGTACTGATAAGATCGCCCAGGATATGATGAAGTACGACGGCGCGGAAGTCTTTGAGCTTCAACCAGGTACGACAGTAGAGGTTGAGCAATATAAAGTACTTAGCCGCGCGTTAGCGGAGAAACCGATCAGCTTTGAAGGATATCCTCGCTTCTATATTACGGTGGAAACCCAGGAGGCCCAGCAGCTCTTTGAGAAGGGAGCTTACGTCTTCCCCATGGATCAGCTGGCCAAAGTACTGATCAAAGTCTCCTTGGAACCGGATCTGGACGGCAGTCTCTTTATGTTTAACAAATTTGGTACTGACTGGCAGCCAGGTGACATTCTTCCCATCTACCGCTATGTTAGCGATAATCCGAGAGACAACTTAGATTTGAAGCCGTGAAGAAAAAGCAACAAGATAAGATAGCAAAGCAAGGCAAGCAGCAACGGCCCATAGATAAAAGGCCTGCATCTCATCGTGCCTTGGGCTGGCTAAGTGCTGTGGCCCTGGTCCTGGTAATTGCGGTGGTAGTAGTACTCGTCTTACAAAATGGCTTAGGGAACTCTTTGTTCATCCCTTCCGGCAAGCATGCCAGCAAAGCAAGCACGAGTTTTGAGTTCAATAATTCTCTTGTCAATGAGGCGGCTACACAAACCGTTAGCAAGTCTAGCAGCGAAGCCAGCAGTAGCGAAACTAGCAGAGAAATTATCACTACAGAAAAGCCAGTTTTCTCGTATATCAATCAGAGCTTTGACCCCGAGTCTGTGGCCAGCCTCGCCTACTGTCTGCTTGATGCGGAAAGCGGAGAAACTCTGGCCACTAAGCAAGCTGAGCTGCCACTAGAACCTGCCTCACTCACAAAGATCATGACTGCTATGCTGGTACTGGAGCATTATGATGACCTCTCAACTACAATCGAAATCCAAGCAGAAGATCTGGCTGAGCTTGACGCTCTGGGAGCCAGTGTAGCAGGTCTTCCCGCTGGCGCTCTGGTTTCTGTAGAAGATATTTTATATGCGATCATGCTGCCTTCAGGAGCGGATGCTTGCCACGCCGCGGCCAGGGCTGTCACCGGCAGCCAAGAGGCCTTTGTAGACATCATGAACCAAAAAGCTAAGACTTTGGGCATGGCTCAGACCCACTTTACTAACCCAACGGGACTGCCCGATCCTGATCTCTACTCCACAGCTGCGGATATGGCCAGGCTCATGGCATATGCCTGCGATAATCCTGAGTTTGTAAAGATCGCCGGTTCTAACTACCACGAGATCGATGATTGGGGTGAGGATGGAGGCCCACTAGCTCTGGTTTCCACTTTTTTCTGGAAGTTTAATTCTTCTACTGATTTTAAAGGCATCAAATTATTAGCCGGTAAATCCGGTTTTACAGGACTTAATCAGTGCCAGGCCAGCTATTTTGCTAAAGGTCATCAGAAATATATCCTCGTTACTCTAGGCGCCTATACCGAGGATCCCGGCTCGCATCAGGCGGTGGAAGATCATATTCTAATCATGAATAAACTGATCAAGTAGCCTAATATAAATTGGTTATGCTTTAATCACTTGCTATTTGAGATTGACTTATTAAATAAAATAACCCTGCCAGCAAAATACGGGCAGGGCTATTTTATTTATGGTGGGCGCTGAGGGATTCGAACCCGCGACCTCTCGCATGTGACGCGAGCGCTCTAACCAACTGAGCTAAGCACCCATCGCTGTTCCAAAGCAGTACTAGCGGTAATTATACTCTTGTCTAAAAGCCTTGGCTAGCCCTCTAACTGATCATTTACCAGCCCCAGCCGTCTTAATTCGTCAGAATTAAGCTATAAGACTGCTTGCTCTCCTGGCCAGTTCTGCTGCCACACCTTGCCAGGTAAAAGGAGCCAATTCCTGGCTGAAATCAGCTATTTGGTAGTCTTTCTCGCGGAAATTATGGACGGACACTAAAATTGCTTCCGTGAGATTTTTTACGTGTTGAGCTATGGCTGCCTCTGCCACCCGGTCCAAGTCAACTAGCTCCGGCATTTCTACACGCGTGATGTCTTCGTGAAACCAGAGTTCTTCGCCCATAAAGGCTCTAAGTCCAGGTAAGTGAGTGGTAACCAGATAAAGTCCGGAAGCCATGGCCTCCAAAGCGCTTAGACCCAGTCCTTCATAGTAGGAAGGAAAAATAAAGATGTCGTACTTACGCATCTCCTGGGCTAACTCAGCTTGACTTAAAGGGCCGTATTGGCTGATCCGGTTATCGTTTTTGAGATAGGAAGTAACCAAGTCGCGGTCTTGTTCTTCCACGTGACTTAAGAGATGCAAGCTGACATTTTCCTCCTCGGGGATGGCGTGAAAGGCTTCTAAAAGCTCATAGCAGCCTTTTGCTCTCGCAAAGCGACCGGCATAGAGAAGGCGCACATCCGGACCTGGTTCTCGCTTGGTTTTGCGTAAGAAGACCTCATGGTCAAAACCGGCGCCGCCAACAAAAATCTTTTCTGGCTTGAGCCCATAGACCTCCTGTAGGTCCTCAATCTGCTCGTGCGACAGAGCAGAAACTAAGTCCAGGCCTGATAAGTCTCCCACATACTTATGGAAATAATCCGGATTCTGTTTAGCCTGACGAATATCTGTACCGTGTGACAGGGCTAGGACCGGGATATCGTAATCCAGGCAAAGTGAAGTCAGTAGCCAGAGATGATGGGCAATAATCAGGTCAGGCTTAAATTCTTTGACGGCTAGGTCCAGCGCCTGGCGGAAACCGGCGATCCATTGTTCAACTTGTACCTCGGTCATCTCTTTATAAACCGTGGAGCGGTAAGGCATAACATCAGACATACCGGCTACCGGGAAAGGGAGCGCCTCCGTATCAAAGTCAACTGGATAGCTACGGCAAGCCAGATCTGTTAGCTTCTGCTCAGGATTGTGGCCATAGATCAGTGCTTGGTCTTCGACTTCATCAAAGCTGCGCATGCACTTAATAATGTTGCGGCAAGCGATACCGCTGCCTGTACGGTCAGGATACTGCGCTATCGTATGCAAAATTCTCATGCTGTCTTTCCTTGTCTTTTAATAATGGTTACTTGTCTGCCAACTGGCGGGCGGCATGCTTCCGGGCTGTTTATTTCCATCAGGCGTAAGCGACTGTCGTCTGCTGTAAGCTTACAGTCGTAATAGATCACCGCCCCTTGAAAAATGCAATGCTCCACAACGGCGTCCAAAGCCAACTGTCCGGGTGCTGGCTTCTCATGTGGTTTGAGAAAGCGCCAGGCTTCTGGCCTTTCGGGCGCTTTTTGCGGATAGAAGCTAGACTCACCTAAGAACTCTCTGGTAAAGGCAGCCTGTGGCCAACTGTAGAGTTCCTGACCTCTACCCTCTTCTACCTTTTCTCCCGCGTACATCAATACCAGGTGGTCAGCCAATTCAAAGGCTTCATCCTGGTCGTGGGTCACCATGATTGTGGTAATGGCAAAGTCTTCCTGGATCTGTTTAAGCTCAGAACGCAAGCTAACTCTTAACTTGGCATCTAAGTTGGAAAGCGGCTCGTCCAAGAGTAGTAATCTGGGCTGAATGATCAGGCTGCGGGCCAGGGCTACTCGCTGCTGCTCACCGCCTGAAAGTTCGTGGACACGTTTATCACCATAGCCTTCCAGATCTACGCGCATCAGCATATCCCTCAACAGCTCAGCCTGTCGCTCGCGTGGCACTTTTCTCAGGCGAAGACCATAACAAATATTAGCGCCAACCGTCATATGAGGAAAGAGGGCGTAGGACTGGAAAACCGTGGCAATAGGCCTTGCCTCCGGCGGTTGTGTTAGTTCTTCTCCCGCCAGATAGATCTTGCCGGAGGCTTGCTTGACAAAGCCGCCCAGGGCACGGAGGAGCGTAGTCTTACCGCAACCGGAAGGGCCGAGCAGGCAGGCGAAAGTTCCTTCTTCTAGAAATAGGTCAAAGTGCTTTACCGCTGTAAAGTCTTGATATTTTATGCTAAGGTCTTTGATTTCTAAAAACATCGCATCCTCCTCTTTTTTAATCTGCTTCCACACCTGACAGTTTACGAGCCACTAGCTCTACCAGGAGACAGATCAGAGTAATTACGAAAGCTAAGAAGGAGGCCACACCATATTTGCCAGACTGGATCAAGTCAAAAAGCACCATGGTGGCCAGTTTACGTTGAGGATAAACCAGGAAAATGATGGAGCCTATGGTTGTCATGCCGGCAGTAAAACTGCGAAAAAAACAGAGTAAGAGCGTAGGTAAAGTCTGTGGTAGAAGCACATCCTTAAAGATATACAAAGGGTGACCTCCCAGATCTCGCACACTATCTCCCAGACTTGGCTCAATACCCGCTACGCCTGCAGATGCAAGTTTAGTAGCTAACGGCACCTGCTTAAAGAGCATATTCAAAATTACAATCGCGGCAGTGCCGGTCAATTTCAGCGGCGGATCGCGGAAGGCTAGAATATAGGCTATACCATAGAAAGAGCCCGGCACAATATAGGGCAGCGTCAAGATCCACTCCACGCCCTGCATAAAGCGCATCTTACGTAGGTGCAGGTAATAAGCCAGGAGAAAACCCATAAGACTGGCTAAGGCACCAGAAAGGAGTGAATAGCCCACTGAGCGCCAGAGGCTGCTGCCAATATGATTTTTGCTGTCATAAAGATTATCCAGAGTCAGGAAGAACTGACCTTTACTATATTTACCGAAGGCCTGAAGAAAGATAGAGCCGTACTGCAGGACCATGGCCACGAGAAAAACTATGGTCAGGACCTGGGCTATGCGCAAAAAAGTTCCTTTGCCTCGATTGTCTACCTGTCTTCTGCCTACACCGTGTGAGGCAGAGTTAGCTTGGCGATAGGCGCGCATATAGACAATCATAGCGAGGAGCGAAGGCAAGAGTAAAAGCAGGTTGAGACCGGTTGCCCGCTGCAAGTCACCCCGAGAAATAAAGGACAAATAAGCCTCGGTAGCCAGGACCGAATAGCTACCACCGATGATGGTGGGCGTAGAGAAATCAGCCAGGCTGCGGATAAAGGTCAACATAATGGCCACCAAAGTAGCTGAGCGCAGCTGCGGCAGGATAACATCGCGGATTACTTGGTTGGTATTGGCTCCCAAAGATCTGGCTGAATCAATCAGGCTTTGGTCAATATCGCGCAAACGAGCCATGAGGATCATGGCAGCTAAAGAGATAAAGGAAAAGGTTTCCATCAGCACAATGCCTTGGAGGCCATAGGGGTTGTAACGCAGACCCAGAAGGCGATAAGTGATCAGGCCGCGACGGCCAAACAGATTGATAAATGAGAGAGCAGCCACAAAAGGTGGCGAAATTATGCTGAGCGTGAGTAGAGCGCGAATCAGCTTTGAGAGCCGTGGTCCGGCAAAAAACAAAGTGATACTGATAGCTAAAGCCCACAGTATGGTCAGCGAAGTAGTGAGCGCGGCTACCGTTAGCGAATTTCGGATCAGACCCCTGGAAGATCGGATAAATTCCCACAATTGTTCCGAGCTCTGCTCTCTCACGCCTTCATAGAAGATCGCGACAAATGGCCATAAAACAAAAAGCAACGCAGACACGACCAAGATAAGGATCAGCAGCTTGTCCAAAAGGCCCAGCCAGCGTTGACGGCGGCTTAAGATTTGCTCACTTGAGTTAAAAATACGCTCCCCCGGGTAAAAGAGCCCAGCCCCTCGAGGCCAGGCTCTCAGCATAGTGCAACCAAATACCCCGACCACAGGCTCTATAACCAGGGTCGGAGAAGTTAGTTATTAGTCTTTGCTTTCAGCCTTATCGCCGGCAATTTCTAAGAATTTTTCGAGGATGGCGTCACGCTCAGAACCAAAAGTAGTCAAGTCTTCTTTGATCAGCTTGTCTTCAGGCAGGCCTAACTCAGCGCCCTTGAGGCCAGGTTTGACCATCTGAGCCGGATCTTTACCGTCGAGCTCAGCTAAGAGCTGCAGGTTATCATCTTCCAGCATGAAGTCGATGAAAGCCTTGGCTACATCTAGATTTTCCGCGTTCTTAAAGATAGCGACACCTTCAGGTACCCAGGGAATAGCGTCAGGGTAAACAACGGTGCAGTTATGCTCTTCTGCGGCGTCAAAAGCAGACTTGTCCGCAGGAATAATGCCAATAGCAAATTCGCCAGCTACGGTCTTCTCTTGCGGATCTTTACCACGTTTGCCGTAGAAAGAGATGTTAGCATTGATTTTCTCGATCAGATCCCAACCTTCTTCCTCGCCGAAGTGATCCAAAAGACCCTTGACTACAGCATAGTTAGTGCCGGAAATGGCGGGGTTGGACATAATAACCTCATCCTTGTATTCCTCTTTAGCCAGGTCTTCCCAGCTGGCAGGCATATCAAGGCCTTTTTCTTCAAGGATGTCGTTGTTGACGATGAAGCCAGCTACCGTTATGCCCTTGGAGAGCCAGTAATTATCACCGTCACGATAGTCAGCGCGGATATCTTCGATACCGGCCGGTTTATATTGTTCTAAGAGTCCGTCTTCTTTGGCTGCCAGGAAAGCATCAAGGCCACCGCCAAACCAGACGTCCAGGGAGACGCTGTCGCCTTCGGCCTTGACACGGGAGAAGACCTCACCAGAGCTCATGGACAGGAATTCTACTTTGGCACCAGTTTTAGCGCTAAAGCGATCAAAGAGTTCTTGATACTTTTCTGAAGTGGTAACTACATTGAGTTGGCGGCCAGCGAAGATTTGCTCTTCTTTAGCCTCCTCACTTTCTTGCTCTGCTTCTTTTTCCTGAGCTTCAGTTTCTGTTTCCTGATCCGCGGCCTCGGTAGGAGCTTGTGTCTCCTCCTCGGTCACTTTCTCATCAACTTTTTCTTCCGCTGCCAGAGTGGTTTGCTCAGGGCTATTGGTCTTAGCGGAGTTGTCAGTGTTACAGGCTACTAAGCCAAAGCTCAGCACAAGAGCTAAGATCAGAGCCAGAGTATGTTTTACTTTAACTTGCATAATTCCTCCTAGATGCGATTATTGTGTGATATTTGGTATGGTCGCTACCGAGAAACTATTCAGAGCAAGGCTAAGCTCTAACAGCTTAGATAGGCCATACGCCAAACGAGAATTATAGCATAAATTAGAAATTAATTCATTATGCCCTGTTTTTAAGCTTATTTAGTCAGCTTTGTTACACTTTAATTGTATAGCAGCTGGTATTCGCCTTGTTTGTCCTCCGGCAGGGGCAAGAAAGGGCTGGACTCGCCCACGCTGAGCACGTGCAGCTGGTGAAGGGCTCGGGTGCAAGCTACGTAAAGTAGACGCTGTTCACGCGGAGTATGGTACTTTTCTTTAGAAGCGTCTGCCACCAACACAGCGTCAAATTCTAATCCCTTAGCGCGGTAGGGCGTAACAAAATAGAGTTCCAACAGACCAGTCTGTCCCGCCTGGTCTTGCGGTAAGAGTTGCGGCCAGGGAAAACTGAGGAACTCCAGGACCAGTGGTCCAGACTCAACCGCCATTTTGCTCTCAGCGCTCCAGGTCTTTATGGTATATGAAAGTTCTTCGCATTCGGTATCAGTTCTGCAAACCAGGGCTACCCTTCTGGCACCCCGACTGTAGAAATCAGCTAAGATTGCGGGCAGCCTTAACAGCTGTTCTTTACGCGAAGACAGGACTTCAAGCTTTACCGGTATGCTGTGGCGTTGGAAAGGCTGCAAGCTGGGATCATCTAATACCTGTTTGGCAAATTGCATGATCTCATAGCTGGAGCGGTAGGTGGTCAACAAGTAGAACACTTGCTCTTCCTGCAATTGATATATTTCACAGACCTTCTTACTGTAGTCTTTAGGCAGCTGGAAGCGTATTGCCTGACTCTCGTCCGCAAAAAGATTTGTCGGACAGGGATGAGCCTGGTGTAAAAAGATGTGTTCCAAAGGCAGAAGGTCTTGCGCCTCGTCCACAATCGCCTGGTAGAAAGGGCTGCGTGTTGGCTGCGGGTCTAACAATTGAGCCATGCGAGCAAGAACAGCCAGATCCAGACGGTCATAGCGCCGGTTCATCTTCGGCTCATACAAGGCAGGAAACTGGCGTTTAAGGCCGGGTGAGGCCAAAAACTGCCGGTAGATCAGGAGCAGATCACGAGCTTCCGTTTGATCATCCAGTCCTGGCAGTTTGAGCTCTACTTCTGCCGGTCCACCTGCTACAGCTGAGGAAGGCTGAGTGCTTTTCTCAGCCACAAAAGCATCCACATAGTTTACAAACTCCAGGCTAGCAGCTGCGTCTAGACGTTCGGCAGTGGCTTCTTCATAGGTATAGGAGCTGAAACGCGGGTCCAGTTTTTCTACTTGCGCTACCTGTAATTCCTGGATCGTAGCCAGCGTGAGACTTTCCTCGCCCAAGCTGGGCAGGACTGATTTTACATACTCTCCAAATAGTCTGCTGGGGCTGACAAAAAGGATCTGCCTGGCGTCAAAGCGGCGTTGGTAAAGCAGCCAGGCCGCCCTGTGCAGAGCAATCGACGTCTTACCGGATCCGGCTTTGCCGAGCAACAAGAAGGATTCGTGCGAGGGTTGGCGCACGATGGCATTTTGTTGCTTCTGCAAGCTAGAAACAATCTCGCGCATATGCGCGTCAGAGGGGCGAGAAAGCAGTTCCGCTAAGACTTCATCGCTGTTGCCGCCGTAATAAGGCTCAACTGCTAACAGCTCACCGCGTGAAATAGACAGTAAGAGCTTATCCAAAAGCTCCCCGTCCAGGTCCCCTTTGGGGCCAGGCACGGTTACTGAGCCTAAAGCATCCTCGTAGTAGAGTGAAGCTAGAGGGCTACGCCAATCGAGAACCAGGCTTTCGCAGGCCTCATCATCGTAGATTCCCCTAAGTCCGATGTAGTAGTCTTCTGCTTCTTGGTCCTGATCGTAGCGGAAACGGATCTTGCCAAAATAAGGCTTGTCCAGGATTTTCTTGTATTCAAGGATGCGTTTTTTGGCGTTCTCCTGCTCACCTATGTTATGTCGGAGATGTGCTTGGGCCACTGCGTTATCAGCTATGTTGGCATTATCTTTCAGATCCAGACGTCCTTCCCAGGCCTCTGCCTTGATCTGTACGCTATCATCTTCCAAAGCCCAGATGAGAGCCTCCAGCTTACTGATGGCCTCTTCAATCCAAGCGCGTGTAAGGCGCAGTTGTTCGCTTTCCCTGGCAAAAATTAACTTGTCGGACACCTTGTCATCTCGTGTTGGCATCTGATTTCACTCCTTGCTTCCGGACAGATTCTCCGCTCCGTTCATGGCTTTTTATAAAGCGCACGAAACTTTTTTGAATTAAAGCTAGTACTTCAGTATAGTTTACGGCCTAAAGTCCTGCAAGCAAACTAGCCGCGAAACAGGCTCATACTTGCTTGTAGCAGGCCTTGCAATCTAGTAGAATAAGGGATCGTAAGCTTAATTCCACAGCCTTACGGCTAAAAAATAAAAAGCTTCACTAAGCTTATGGCGCTGCCGCGCAAGGAGAAGATATGAAATATTTTTCAGTCAACGAGATCCGCAAGACCTATTTGGATTTTTTTGAGTCCAAAGGTCATTTGGCCTTGCCTAGTTTTTCCCTGATTCCGCACGATGATCCGTCTATTTTGCTGATCAACGCCGGTATGACTCCTATGAAAAAGTGGTTCACCGGCGCAGAAATTCCGCCTAGTAAAAGGGTCACCACTTGCCAAAAGTGCATTCGGACACCAGACATTGACCAGGTAGGTCAAACTGCCCGTCACGGCACCTTTTTTGAAATGCTGGGAAACTTCTCCTTTGGAGATTATTTTAAAAAAGATGCTATCTCCTGGGCCTGGGAACTTCTGACCGAAAAATTTGAGATGCCAGCCGAGCGTCTCTATGTCACCGTCTTTGAGGAAGACGACGAAGCCTACGACCTCTGGCACAAGGAGATCGGGCTCGCGCCTGACCATATCCTGCGCATGGGGAAGGAAGATAACTTCTGGGAACATGGCGTAGGTCCTTGTGGCCCTTGCTCGGAGATTTTCTTCGATCGCGGCGAAAAATACTCTTGTGGTCCCACTTGCCATTTCGGCTGTGACTGCGACCGTTTTATGGAAATCTGGAACTTGGTCTTTACTCAGTTCGATCGCCAGGAAGACGGCACTTACCTGCCTCTGGAGCATAAGAATATTGATACCGGCGGCGGTCTGGAGCGCTTTGCTATAGTACTTCAGGAAGTCGACAATTTCTTCGATGTAGATAATATCCAGGCCATCCTGCAAGCGGCAGCCAAGATGGCAGGTGTCAGCTATGGAGAATCTGATCACACCGACATAGCTTTGAGGGTCATTACTGACCATATCCGTTCCGCCACCATGATGATCGCGGATGGCGTAGTTCCTTCTAACGAAGGCCGCGGCTATGTGTTGCGCAGGCTTTTGCGCAGAGCCGTGCGTTATGGTCGCCGACTGGGCATGCCAGAAGATTTCCTGCTGCCATTAGCTAAGATCGCCATCCAGGAATCAGTAGAGGCCTATCCAGAGCTTGGAGAGCGTCAGGAGATTATCCTCACGCATATCGCGCGCGAACAGGAGAGCTTTAACCGTACCCTAAACCAAGGTCTCTTGCTCTTGGAAGAAGAGATAAAGAAAGCTAAGGCTGCAGGTCAAGAACAGCTATCCGGTGACTTGGTCTTTAAGCTGCACGATACGTTCGGCTTTCCTTACGATCTTACGCGTGAGATCTGCGCAGAGCAGGGCCTCGCAGTAGACCACGCAGGCTTTGAAGCTGCCATGTCCAAACAAAGAGAAGCTGGCCGCAAGGCACAGCTTGCCAAATCTGCCTCCGCCTGGGAGTCAGTTGAGCTGCCGGAAAGCGTAGACCGCACCACTCCCACGGAGTTTACCGGTTATGAGCGACTTACAGATGAGGCTAAGCTCCTGCATATCTTAGTGAAACACGACAAACAATTGGTGGATGTTCCTTCTCTGGAAGCAGGTCAAAGCGCTCTGCTCATCTTTGACCGAACCCCTTTCTATGCTGAAAGTGGTGGCCAAGTTGGTGATCGCGGTATTATCAGCGGTGAAAACTGTGAGGCACAGGTTCTGACTACAACCAAAGATGGTGACAGAATCTTCTACCATCAGGTAGATCTCCTGGACGGAGTTTTGGAGCAAGGAGAGACTTACCGCTTACAGGTAGACCGCAAACTTAGACTGGCTACCGCTCGTAACCACTCAGCTACTCACCTTCTGCATAAAGCTTTGCGAGATACCCTTGGTAATCACGTAGAGCAGGCTGGTTCATACGTCAACGAGCATTATCTACGCTTTGACTTCCGTCACTTCCAAGCCTTAACTCCTGAAGAGATCCAACAAGTGGAAGCTGAAGTCAACGCAGCTATCTTGGCAGACTACCCTATTTCCACCAACAATATGGACTTAGCCGAAGCCAAAGCCAGCGGTGCCATGGCCCTCTTCAGCGAGAAATACGGTCAAAAAGTCCGGGTAATCTCTATGGGAGACTTCTCACGCGAGCTTTGCGGTGGTACCCACCTGCAGAACACTTCTCAAGCTGCTTACTTTAGAATTGTGTCTGAGACCGGTATTGCCTCCGGCGTACGCCGTATAGAAGCCTACACCGGTGAGGCAGCAGTAGAGCTGTCAGCCAAAGAGCACCAGGAGCTGCTGACTGCGGCTCAGATCTTAAAGACCAACGAGCACGAGCTCCTGCATCGTCTGGAATCAATTTTAGATGAGAAAAAGCAGCTGGAGAAAGAAATCCAGTCCATCCACGCTCAAGCTGCCGCCAAGCAAGCCGGCAATTTAGCCGAAAATGCCGAAGAAGTAGCAGGTATCAAGTTAGTCTTAGCCGAAGTAGCGGCTGCAGATCCTGCCAGTCTTAGAGAAGCCGGTGACAGCCTCAAAAATGAACTGGGTAATGTCTTCCTGCTCTTAGCGTCACCTTCTGATGGCAAAGTCATCTGGCTCGCCATGGCCAGCCAAAGCGCGGTAGACAAGGGGCTCAACGCCGGCAAAATCATCCGCAACGCCGCCAAGATAACCGGCGGTGGTGGCGGTGGAAGGCCCGATATGGCCCAGGCCGGTGGCAAAGACGCTTCCAAGATCAAAGCTGCTTTAGAGGCAGCCCATCAGGAAATCATAGACACATTAAACAAGTAGGAGGACCGAAATGGATAATTGTATTTTTTGCGCAATCGCCGAACACAAAATCCCTAGTGAGATCGTATATGAAGATAACCTGGTCGTAGCCTTTAAGGACGTAAAACCCATCGCGCCCACTCACCTGCTCATCATTCCCAAAGAGCACTTCAAGGATTTCCTGGAATTCAGCCAATCTCCCAAACGAGCAGAAATCTCTGAAGCCTTGATGCACGCTGTCAATACCATTTGTGAAGAGCAAGGCATCGAGTCCTTTCACCTGCTCAACAACTGTGGTGAAGCTCACGGACAGTCAGTCTTCCATCTACACTTCCACTTGATCAGCGGAGTGGATTTGACTAAACATATTAAGTTTTAAGGACTAATAAATCCCCAGGCTAAGCAATCTGTCAGTCCCCTGCTCGCTTTTGAGCGGGGGATTTCTTTTATTAGATATATAAAAAACCGCCGACTCAGCCGGCGGTTTAAGGTTTTGGATTTATCAAGCCCTAAAGAAACTTGCTTATTATTGTCCTGCAGGGATAGGAGGTAAGAGAATCTCCATACCCTCGGTGAGGAAGTCAGGGTTACTGATCTGCGGGTTGGCCTCAAGTACCAGGTTGGTTACCACGCTATCGGTCCGCTGATAGTAAGAAGAGATGATGGCATAGAAGGTATCACCGGCTTTTACTACGTAGGACTGCGCTTGGGCGTTGCCCGGAGTTGAGGGATTCGGATTTTCCGTATCGGTGCCGGGTTCCGGTGCTTCTTCTAAGGTTTCGCCGGTAAGAGGATCAGTTTCCTGAGCCTTGTTGGTTTCCTCAGTGGTTTCCGCGGGAGTTGTCTCTTCTGCGGTGGTTTCCTTGGTTTCTTTGGCTTCAGTAGTTTCTTCAGCCATTGTCTCTTTTACCGAGGTGCTTTCTACCGGATTATTTTTGTCCGATCCGCCGATGAGGCGTACCAGGATGAAGATGCAGACAGCGATGATTGCTACCAGGATCACGTAGAACACGATGCGTTTGGTTTTCTCTTTCTTGTCATCTTCGTAATAATCGCCATAAGCATCATCGTAGTAATTCTGCTGATAATCGTTGTAGTACTGATCGCGATATTCGTCCTCATAGGATCCTTGATCATAGTACTCTCCACCTTGACCTTCGTCATAGTAAGAGCCGTCATCATAGTAGCCTTGGTCTTCCTGTTGATCAGGATAATAGCCGTCATTGTACCCATCACCGTAAGGAGGCTGGTTGGGATCGTAGTAATCGCCACCGCCATAACCTTGATCTTGGTAAGGCTCATTGCCATAACCATCCTGGTAATTGTCTTCGGGATAGCCATTGTTGGAATATTGACCATAATCGTCTGCCGGATATTGAGCGTAATCATCAGTAGCCTGGTATTGGTCATAAGGCTGTTGATCATAATTTTGGTCGTATGGTCCAGGAGCAGCACCTTGCTGGTCAGGATAGGCATCCTGTTGGGGCTCATAACCGGCGTTGTCGTAAGGCTCGTTATAAGCAGCGTTGCCGTATTGGTCGTAGTTATAGTCGCCGTAATTATCTGCCTGATAATTATTGTCTACCTGGTAGTCAGCATAGCCTTGGTCAGGTGTTTCCGGCTGACCATAGGCAGGATAATCACTTGCTGAAGCATAGTCTTGACCTGCGGCATAGGCCTGGCCCGCAGCAAAAGCGTCATCTTCTTCCGGAGACGTGGGCGGTACGTTTTGGCCGGGTTTCATTCCTGACTGAGGTGCAGGTGCCTGACCGTAATAATTATTCTCAGGCATATCGTTTCCACCGACCTGCAAAGCAGAGGCATCATAGCGGATAGTGGCCTGACTTTGGTCATAAGGAGGAACAAAATTCGGGTCATGCTGGGCGTAAGAGGCAGCCTGCTGATTATTGGCTGTGCCGTTAGAAGCTTGACCCTGGTATGGCGCGTTGTTGGGTCCACCGTAAGCAGGAGGAGGCGTTTGCGCATGAGGAGCATTGCTCTGTACTTGTCCTTGATCGTCTTTACTCATATCTTCCACATAATCTACATTGGCCACTAAGACTTGCAGCGAAACACCGGAACGTTTGGCCGCAGCTGCGGTTACTAAAGCAGAGGCTGCCGCTTCCTGATTTTCCGAGTCCGCTAAAATACGGAGCATTTCCCGCTGTCCGAGAATATCTACAATGGCCTTATTGCACAGGACCAGACTGTCGTAAGCCTGGATCTGGGCTAAGTTGGAGTAACGAATAGTACCTGCTACGCCAGCTGCGTAATCATGCAGGTGTTGGATAGGATTGCCATTAACATCAATGGCTTCAAAATCAAAGTCACCGGCAGTTAAAGGATAAAGCGCGTTGGAACGGTAAAGGAAGGCGCAACCGTCTGCGGTGGTTACCGCGGCGATCTCCCCTTCTTTAACGATCAAGCCTGTAAAATAAGATTGTCTTACGCCCTCTTGGGCTAAAGTGGCTTTGCCACCTACTTCAATGGCTAAGTCTGCCAGATCGTTGATCTCTGTATCGATGGATTGAGGTCCTCGCTTAACGTCCCGCATGAGTTTTTGCATGCTGCCGGCAAAGTGAGTCTGCTCAACTGCAGTGCCGTTTTCGGCGGGATAAGCAAAGAGGGCATAAAGGAAGCCTCTGTCCTCTCGGTCGTGAGACTGCTGGGCAGCTCGACTTTCACTGGGACTGGTGAAGCGGCCATCCAGAAAATAAGCGTCAACAACCTTATCGTCAGGATAGTATCTAGCATTCACCATCGTCGCGAGTCGGGAACCCACGTAGCGAGAATTTTTGGCCATAACTTGCCTCCTGTCATCTATTGAATCTGATTTTAAGCATTATAGCAAAATCGGCTTGTTAATATGCCGTATTTTGTTTAGTGTACCGCTTTTTGCCAGGCAGGTAAAGCTTAGCTGCTATTTACAGCCAGTCTTAAAACCCAGGTAATATTCGGCTAAAAGCAGGTCTTCCGGTCGCGTTAGTTTTATATTATCTCGTTTGCCAGGGAATAGTTTTACAGAATAACCTGCATATTCCAGTGCCATGAGATCATCACTTATTTGGGCCTTCTCTTCTCTCACCTGGCGGTAGGCCTGATAGAGCGCGTCAAAGTCTGCTCCCTGCGGCGTTTGCATCTGCCTTACTAAAGAGCGCTCTGGCGTAAGGCTGACCTCTCCCTGCTGGTCCAGTATTCGGATCGTATCTGTTGCTGTGATCGCGGGAGCTGCTCCCCAGGCACCTTCTAAACAGATATCCACGGCTTGTCGGATAGTCTCTCTATCAACCAGGCAGCGGGCGCCATCTTGTACCAGAACGATCAATCTTGTTTTATTTTCTGTATCGTCAGAAGTTAAGCTTCGTTTAAGTTCAAGCTCTATATCACTACTATTTATATTGGACACAAAGTCAGGGCTACTCTTATATTGAGAAACTGCTAGGCCATTGGCTACTTGCTCACGTAAATCCGCCAGCCAGCTTAAGCCGCGCCAGACAGATTCCTGTCTGCTCTCCCCACCATTTAAGATACCAACGAGTTTGGAAGCTCTCAGGTATGGGGAAAGCTCTTTTGCCATTCGCTCTTGGTCTTCCGGAGAAGTGAGAACTAAGTAATAATCAACCTCTGGGCTATCTTCGAAAGCGGCGCAAGTCCTGCTGATCACCGTTTTGCCACTAATCTCCAGGAGTTGCTTGCCTCCGGCAATCCCCATCCTGCTACCTTGTCCGGCAGCAGCGATTAGGGCAAAAACTGGTAGCCTTTCTTTACTACTGGCGTTTGATAATCCGTTGTCCCTTGTATAATCACGCATGGACGATCCAACTTCTTAATCTCGAAAGAGCAAGTCAATTGCTTCACTGACTTGCCCCACGTAGAAGAGTTTTAGTTGTGGTGGGAGCTTGATACCGGCCAGGCGTTCTTCACTTTGGGCCGGCAAAAGGAACTTATTCCAGCCAAGGCGTCCTGCTTCCAGTACTCGACGCTCAGGGAAACTAATACTGCGAATCTCACCGCTCAAACCCAGTTCCCCTAATACAAGGAAGTCATCTGGCACGTTTTTGTCTTCCAGACTGGAGACTATAGCCATGGCAGCCGCAAGGTCGCAAGCCGTCTCGTGGATCTTCAGGCCGCCAATAACGTTGAGATAGCAGTCATAGCCTGAGAGATCGCGTTTTAATTGTTTTTCCAGAACAGCCAATAGCAGGTTTAGTCGCATGCGATCAAAGCCCTGGCTCATGCGGCTGGCCTGCTGGTACTGACTGGGTGTGAGCAAGGCCTGTATCTCCAGGAGGATAGAACGCGTACCCTCCAAAGCAGAACTGATTACGGTACCAGGCACAGCCAGAGGTCTTCCCTGGAGCATGGCTAGCGAAGGATTGTCTACCGATACCAGTCCCTGCTCTCGCATCTCAAAAATACCCAACTCATCGGTATTACCGAAGCGGTTTTTTACGCAGCGCAGTATACGCAGATTTTGTGAAGCCTCTCCTTCAAAGTAGAGAACCGCATCCACCATGTGCTCTAAGATTCTGGGGCCGGCAATCGCGCCTTCTTTGGTTACGTGCCCCAGAAGCACGATACATACTCCTAGGCCTTTAGCCAGGCGCAAGAGACCTCCCGCGCATTCTCTGACTTGGCTAACACTGCCAGGAGCTGAGCTGAGATCAGGCTGATAGATGGTTTGAATGGAGTCTATTACGACAAAATCTGGCTTAGTTTCCTGGATTTCTTCACTAATACGGCTGAAATTAGTAGAGGTCAATAATGATATCCCTTTGGGAGCTAAACCCAAACGGTCAGAGCGCATACGAATCTGCTGCGGAGACTCCTCTCCTGATACATAGAGAACTCTTTGACCTTGAGCCACCAAGCTGGCGGACGTCTGCAACAGGAGTGTCGATTTGCCTATGCCGGGGTCGCCACCTACCAGTACCAGTGAGGCACGGACAAAGCCTCCGCCTAAAACACGGTTCAGCTCTGGTATGCCTGTATCTAGTCTAATTTCTTCCTGACTGGCAGTAACATCGCCTAAATCTTGCAGTTGTTCCTGGCGCTGAGTACTTTCTGCCTCCAGCCAGGTGCCCCGCTGTTTGGGTTCCGGCTCTATTTTTTCTTCGACAAAGGTATTCCAGCGGCCACAGCCGGGGCACTTACCCAGCCAGCCACTGGATTCGTAACCGCACTCAGAACAAAAGAATTTGCTTTTTACCTTGGCCATCTTCCTTACTTTCTTGCTTTTTCTCAGGCTTGGGCCTAAGATATCTCTATGCCTTTTGGCAATAACCATTATCCGGGGATATAGCTCAGTTGGGAGAGCGCTGCCTTCGCAAGGCAGAGGCCACGAGTTCGACTCTCGTTATCTCCACCAGATAGCCCTGAAAGCCAGTGTTTTCAGGGCTTTTACTTTTGAGCAACAAGCTGTAGGCTACTGATATTTGAGCCATGCAGCTTTTTTCTTCCTATATTTTAGAGCAGTTTTCTTACATCTCCCTGCATACGTGTCAACTTACAGCTGTCAAAATAGTCCAGGATTGCCAAAGCATACTTACGAGAAGAATCAATATAATCTCTAAAGTCTGCTAACTTTAGCTCACCTTGTTCCTGTATGGTCTTGACCACAAAGGAACGTGCTTCTTCAAGGCATTGCGGGTGGATATTGAGTTTATCGTCTAAGCGGATCAGGCGGCCTTCATCCAGCAGGTGCGATAGGAGTGCAGGAATATCCTGGAAATTATTGAATTTAGCACGCACTTCTTCTACTTCTGGTGGCGCAAAGCCTGACTGATGGTATAAATCCACTATCTTGTCTTCAAGCGCGATCTGCTCCGGACTCAAGTCCAAGCTGAAGTTAGCTAATGAAATTATTCCATTCTTTTCTTTGAGTATGCCCTGGCTGACTAGTAAGTTAAGTATCTTATCAGTATACTCCAGCTTTACCTCCGGCAAGAGACTGGTGCGCAGGGATTCTCTACGCAAGCCACTCTTGAGCGGGTTTACCTTGTGGAAGTCATGCAATACTCGCTCAGCCGCGCCGGCCATATTTTCTAGGAACAGGGCTGAGATGTAGACCTGACCGGTTAACTGATAGATTTTAGCATGTTCTAATAAGTCCGCTAGCGCTGCTTTGCCAACTTCTGGCACTTCGGCAGTCAAACCGCTCCGACGCATGGCCTGTTTGATGTCGCTGAAGAAAGGGCTGGCAGTATCTATAGCCGCCAATAGACGTTCTTCGGGCGTGGCCATCCGCAGAGCGCTCAAATGCTCATACCAACTGACGTTCTTTACTCTTCTGGTGCGAGGGCAAGGATCTAACACATGTCCGCCGCCAATGGTTACTGTCGGAGAAAAAAAACGTAAGACAAAAGGATCGCCATACTTGAGAACTACGTCATCTTGGAAGTTTAACCTGGCTACCGTAGATTCACCCGGTAAAAGTTCTTCCCGGTCTAAAAGTCGTACCTGACAAACCTGTTCTGCCGCACCGTAATGGAAGTGTACTCGCGAGCGATTTTTAATGCTGTAGGGTGATTTAGCCGCCAGGCGCAGGCTCACATCCAAAATATTGCTTAAATCCAGGCTGCCAGCGGCGGCTAAAACCTGTCCTCGCTCAATATCTTCTTTGGATACTTGGGCCAGATTGATAGCCGTTCTTTGTCCGGCAAAAGCTCTTTCCTGGTCTTGATCATGAACTTGTACATTGCGTACTCGTACTTCCAACCCTTGCGGATAGACCATGAGTTTATCTCCTGGCGCTACCTGTCCTTCAAAGACGGTGCCGGTCACTACCGTACCAAAGCCACCCACAGAAAAGACTCGGTCGATGGGCTCACGGAAGGGCAGGTCTGGATCTTTTTCCGGCAGTTCGGCTACGGCCTGGGCAATGGCCTGGCGCAGCTCATCGACACCCTCTCCTGTATATGCAGATACTTTATAGATAGGACTTTGCTCAAAGAAAGTTCCGGCCACGCTCTCGCGAACTGTTTCCTCAACCAGCTCCAACCATTCTTCGTCAACCAGGTCAGTCTTAGTTAAGACCACCATGCCGTGCTTAATATCCAGCAGGCGTAAAATCTCCAAGTGTTCTTCGGTTTGCGGCATAACGCCTTCATCAGCGGCAATAACCAAAAGCGCCAGATCTATGCCGCCGGCACCGGCCAGCATATTGTGCACAAAGCGTTCGTGACCAGGCACATCGATAATGCCCGCGCGCGAACCGTCCGGCAGGTCCAGGTAGGTAAAGCCCAACTCAATGGTGATTCCCCTCTTCTGCTCTTCTTTGAGGCGGTCGGGATTTACACCTGTCAAAGCCTTGATCAGGCTGGATTTGCCGTGATCTACATGGCCGGCAGTACCGATAATTACGTGCTTCATTTTTTATTCTACTTTCCTCTTCTGACCTGAGGTCGGCATAGGGTTACGCACTTTATCCAGTGCCTCTTGGATAGCTTCCACCAGTGGCGCGAATTCTTCATCCGCCACAGTCCGCAGATCGAAGATCAGCTGGTCGTTTTGAATAAAGCTGATAACCGGAATTTCTCCCAGTCGGAGAGCCTCCTCCAATACATCAAGGCTGAAGTCTACATCCTTGCCTTCTATGGCCAAGGCTGGGGTTGTAAAGTAAAGGCCGGGTGCTGAGCCACCACCAACTTCACCTCTGGTCTCAATAATTTTGGCCGGTAGTTCTTCTGAGCTCAGATGGTGGGCCAGTTTCTGGCACTTAGCTATCAGTTCTTCTGAAGTTTGTGACAACATGCGGAAGAGCGGTATCTCGCGGTTGATCCTCTCAGGATCCGGATAAATACGCAGAGTTTCCTGAAGCGCGATCAAAGTTAGTTTGTCGCAGCGCAGTGCCCTGGTCAGTGGATTAGCCTTGATCTGCTCAATAAGATTCTTTCGACCCACGATGATACCTGCTTGAGGTCCACCCAACAGCTTATCGCCACTAAAAGAGATAAGATCACAACCAGCAGCAACCGCTTCCTGCACGGTGGGTTCATTGCGCAGGATCGCCGGCGGCTCAGGATGGAGCAGGCCGGATCCGAGATCGTACAAGATGAGGCTACCTTTCTCATGGGCCAGTTTTACCAAATCTTCAATGGAAACTTCTTCCTGGAAACCCTCCAAACGGAAGTTGGAGCGGTGGACCTTGAGAATACAGGCGGTCTCGTCACCCATAGCCTGCTCGTAATCTTCAAGGCGAGTCTTATTGGTGGTGCCAACTTCTCTAAGAGTTGCGCCACTTTCTTCCATAACGTCAGGAACGCGGAATTTGCCACCTATCTCCACCAGTTCTCCACGCGAGACAATAGCTTCTTTATCTCTGGCTAAGGCTCTCAGCATGAGCATTACTGCGGCGGCATTATTATTAACCACCATGGCAGACTCTACACCCAAAAGCTTTTTTAGCTGGTCTTCAAGGGCATCATAGCGTGAGCCACGCCGCCCTTCCTGCAATCGGTATTCCAGATTGCTGTAAGCATGCCCAATATCCACTACTCGTTCCATCAAGTTTCTGTCGAGCGGAGAACGTCCCAGGTTGGTGTGGAGACTGATACCTGTACAATTGATAACCGGTTGGAGTAAGAGAGCGTTGTCTTCTTCGTAGTCACGCTTAACTCTCATAAAGATACCAGCAGGACTTAATTCGTCCTGGCTTTCGATCTCACCGCGGCCTATGGCTTGTCTAAGCTCAGCCAGTTGTTTCTGAACGCTCTGATAGAGCCTACTCTCTCCCCAGACTCGGGCCAAATCACGGAAGCTCTCTTCCTGGAGCAAACCGTCTACCGGGGGTATAGAGCGAAATAGTTGTTGCTTGTCAGGCATGGCAGGTCTCCTTTCGCTGTTTGCCAGCTAAGCCCTAATCTTGTGACCAGAGCTTGGTATAACTGTCATTCTCACGGAGGTAGATGGAATCCAGGTCCGGATTGGCCATCTTCTCCTCATCAAAAGGTAGGGAAAACACTACGCCCGTACCGCAGGACACACTTATCTGGCGAGGTATGGGCAGCATGCGGGCCGTCTTATCGCCCAAAGCTACCAGGCACTCATGAAATTCTACAGCGCCCAACATAGTATAAAAACTGGCAATGTATGTGTGGGTCATAGTTAGGCCCTCCTTCTTCCTCAGATATTCTAACACGAGGCCATAAAGAAAAATCCTGCCGGTTCCGGACCGGCAGGAAAGCAAGCTTTAGCGCTAGCTGATTATGGTTAACGGCTGATACGTAATTCGGTGTAATCCTCTTTGTCCTGTCTTTTTACCTGGCAGCCGTGGTTCTCAGCATAGCGAGTGCAGTTCTCGATAGGAGCAAAGTCATCTACCAACAAGAGAATTTCTTTTTCTTGACCTTTGAGAGCGTCAGCTAAGAGCATTACCGGCTCTGGGCAAGACAAACCTCTCGCATCTACTTCTTTCATAGTCTGTTCCTTTCTCACCAGATACGCCAGATAATGCGCTCTGGTCCTAATAAAATCTGTCCTAGGCTTTTTGACGGCGGGTATTCATCAGGCCAATAACCAGAACGATGACGATAATAACGATGGTTGCGATACGACCGGCGGGAGTAGTTCCATTGCCGCTGGAGGCGAGGCCGAAGTTGTGCGCGAAAGCAGCACCAATCATCATACCCAAGACCGTAATTGCGGAGTCGGTGTTACCGGTACCGGCCAGCACCAGCTGACGCATGGGGCAACCGCCTAGCAGTGTGGAGATCAGGCCAACAATGAAGAGGCCGAGGATGTTCCAGAGGTGTTCGGTGTGAGCGATCGGTTGACCGGCAAAACCAAAGTTAAAGTTACCATAGATGAGATTCATCACCAGGGCGGTAGCAAAGAGAGCTACGGAACCCCAGAGCAGAGTAGCATCTTTGAACATGATCAGGTCGCGAATACCACCTGCTTGGCAGAGGCGAGTCTTCTGAGCTGTACAGCCAACCACCAGAGCGATTACGAGTGACAACCAGATAGGAGCATGTTGCGAACCGGGGCCTTCGGTTGAGAAAGCTAAAGTGGCGGGATAAGCCAGCAAGAGGATCAAAAGGATAACTTCAAAGAGCGGCATAGCCAAGCCTTCAGCAATACCCAGTCCATGGTTGCGGCCTAGGCTAAAGCCACGTTTGAGATAGAGTGTACCTGCATATACACCAAGAATGAAGCCGATCAGGCCTACCCAGGCGTTGAGGTCACCACCTGCCATACGCAGCACCATGCGGAGCGGGCAGCCTAAGAAGACCAAAGCACCGATAGCCAACATCATGCCCATGAAAAAGCGCAAGACCGGAGAAGAGCCGCCACGCACTTTAAATTCTTTGGTTCCCAAAGATATAAGGAATGAGCCTAATACCAGTCCGATGATCTCCGGACGCAGATACTGCACGACAGGCGCAGTGTGGAGCTTTAGAGCGCCTGCTGTATCACGTAGGAAACAGGCAATGCAAAAGCCCATGTTGGCCGGGTTGCCTTTGAGCATGAGGACAATGGAAAGAATACCGATCAGTCCTCCGACCAGCAACAAGTAGTTGCGTTCTTTGTTTTTTGTCATAAAAACCTCCTATACGCGCTGTCCCGAATATGCGTATTCGGGCAGCTTGCGATTCGGCACGATACCGCTCGCTTAGTCGCACTTTATATTTAGCATATACAAAGTTCATTTATTATAGGTCAAAGGGATTACAAAGGGCTTTATTATCGTAAAAACCGATAAATCTAATAGCCGGCACTTCTGCTAAGATATGTCTAGAGAAGTAGCAAGGAGATTATTGCGATGGATACTGTATATTTAGATCAAGCTAGCACCTCTTCACCTAAGGCAGACGGCCTGGGCGAGGTTATCGCGCGCTACTTCGCCAGTGGCGCCTATACCGTCAGCCGTGGCCAATACGAAGGTGCCATAAGTACGGCCCAAGCGGTCTACCAGGCCCGCAAGGACATTTGCCAGTATTTTGGCGAAGAGGATGTTCGCAAATTGATCTTTACTGGCAATGTAACTCATTCACTCAATTTGGTGACCAAAGGGCTGTTAAAAGCAGGCGATGAGGTAATCTGTTCTTCCATGGAACACAACGCGCTCATGCGTCCTTTGTATCAACTAAGCAAAAGAGGGGTCAAGGTTAAGATCATTCCGGCCAGTAGCGAGGGGGAGTTGGATCCTCAGAAGGTGGCGGATGCTATCAGCTCCGACACCAGGGCTCTGGTCTTTACAGCAGCCTCCAACGTGTGTGGAAGCTGTCTCCCACTTGCGGATTTAGCGGAAATTGCTCATAAAAATAATTTGTACTTTATTGTGGACTCGGCTCAAGTCGCTGGCCATTTCCCCTGGCAGATCAAAGATCTGGCCATTGATGCTTTCTGCTTTACCGGCCACAAGGCTCTCCGCGGTCCACAGGGCATTGGCGGAGTTATTCTTTCTCAGAAAATGGCCGAAAACCTTGAGCCTTTGATCTCCGGCGGTACAGGATCTTATTCTGATCTGGAGGATATGCCTCCGCACCTGCCTGATCGCTTTGAAGCGGGTACGCCTAATCTGCCGGGTATTTTAGGTTTAGGCCATGCGGTAGAACTTCGATTAAAAGAAGAAGCTTTTGAGTCATACATCCAGGAAATGGAATTGCTCTGCCTCTTCTTAGCCGGTTTGGGAGAACACTTACCTGCTTATCTGGTAGAAATCAAAGGACTGGGACTACCAGGAGCAGAAGCCAGCTTAGCCTGGGCTAAGACTTTGCAGCGTCACCATTTAACTGCCGGCTCTAGCCTGCCTTTTACCATGCCTCTGGTATCGCTAAACTTCCCCAAACATGATAATGCCGCAGTCGCCTTCCACTTGGAAAACGAATACGGCATCATGACGCGTTCTGGCCTCCACTGCGCTCCACGCGCCCACAAGACGCTAAACACCTTCCCACAGGGAACGGTGCGTTTCTCTCTTGCTTCTACCAATACGTTAGAAGAGATCGATTACACTCTGAGCGCTTTGAGGAAAGTACTGGCCTAAAGCATAAGCTCATATCGGCCCATGTATTCCAGAGCTGCCCCTTCTCCATTGAGGAAATCGGTCAGCTCTTTTTCTGCTGTCTGGCGTGACATCCAGGCCATACCACAAGACGCGGAAATCTCACGAGGCACTGGTATCAGGCGACCCTGCACACCAGCTGCCTGAGCCGTAGACTCAAAGGCCATGGCGGCAGTGGTGGTGGGAAAGGTTATGACAATAGATTCTTGTTTTTTAATCGCCATAATTAGGGTTTAATAACTTTAGCGGCCTGCATCTGCATTTCAAGAATCTCATACATATTGGAAACAGCACCGACTTCGACGGCATCTTCCAAGTTCAAGTACTTCAGGCAAGTACCACAGGAGAAGATCTCAACACCGGCTTCAGCCAGATTCCGCAGATCTTCCAGCACAGGTGAACCTTTAGTAGTCAGCTTAACGCCGTCGTTGTAGAAGATCATTCGCCTGGGCAGTACATCCATCTGAGTAACGGAGAAGCAGAAGGCCTTCATCAAAATATGACCCAGTTCTTCGTTGCCCTGGCCCATCACGTCTGAGCCGAAGACGATCACTGTATGGCCGGAGTCAGCTGCAGGCTGCTCGGCTTCTGCCGCCGGCTGTTCTTTTTTCTGGATGCGAACCGTAAAATTCTCGCCCAGAGGCTCGTGCTCCACATAGTAGCCGCGATTTTGTGCCATACGGGTGAGGTTTTGCACCTGAGTTTCTCCATCTACATCAATGGAAAGCCATTCGCCGTCCGCCAGTTGAGGGAGAGCTTGTTTGGCTTTTACTACCGGCATGGGGCAGCCCATGCCGAGACAATCCAGTTTTTGTTCTTGCATAGTCATGTTATAAAAGTCTGACGCTGACATTTTCCTGCGCTTTTACTTCGCCAATGACCCTCACATCCAAGCCGGCAATTTTACAACGCTTCAGATATTCCTCCGCGCTGTCCGGACTCATGGTGTATAGCAGGCCACCTGAGGTCTGCGGATCAAAGCAGATATCCTCCAGTTCCAGAGGTAAACTTTCTGATCCCAGGTAGCGGCCGCACATGAAGTCTCGGTTTTTATAGGCTCCTGCGGGAATGATTCCGTCACGAGCCAGCTCGATAGACTGAGGTAGGAGCGGCAGTTTTTCTGCATGGATATAGAAGGTAAGTCCAGCGGTTTCTGCCATCTCGGCTGCATGTCCAATCAGACCAAAGCCGGTGACATCGGTACAAGCTGAGACATCCAAATCCTTTATCTGCTCATAAGGCCAGCGATTCAAGGCCGACAAAGTAGCCACTAATGTGGTGTGATCTGCCGGGCTGAGCAGTCCTGCCTTATCTGCGGTAGTAAGAATGCCGGAACCCAGGGCTTTAGTAAGAATAAGTAAGTCTCCCACTCTGGCACCGCCATTAGACAGGATCTCACTTTCTCTGGCAATACCAACTACGGATAAACCATACTTAGGCTCATCATCTTCGATGCTGTGCCCACCCGAGATATTGATTCCTGCCTCAGCCGCTTTATCACTACCACCTTCAAGAATCCGCCTGGTGATCTTCTCATGATCAAAGTCACCTGGAATGCAAAGCAGGTTTAAGGCGGATATCGGCCGACCACCCATGGCGTATATGTCGCTTAAGGAGTTAGTAGCCGCGATCAGTCCAAACTCGTAGGGGTCATCTACGATAGGGGGGAAAAAGTCTACTGTATGGATGAGGCAAAGGTCTCCCTCGATACGATAGACGGCTGCGTCATCGGAGGAGTCAAAGCCCATGATGAGATTCTCATCCGGTATTTTTTTGATCCCTTTCAGAATATCCGCCAGGACACCCGGTCCCAGTTTGGCGCCTCAACCTCCTGCCGAGGTATAGTCAGTCAACTTGCAGACGTCAGACATTTTATTTTCCTTTCGTAATATTATTGAGGCAGGTCAGACCTGCCTTTCCGTTTATTAATTTTAGCATTAATACTAAAGTCATTTAATGATCAAGCGGCTTTAACGATCAATGCGATAGCTTTTACAGATAAAAAAGCTGCCCCCTCCCCGACTGCGAATCGGATGGGGGCAGCTTCTAAACTATAATTACGAAGCCTTCTTACTCAGATAAGTAACCAGCTTCCACCAAGGATTTATGAGCGTTCTCTAATTTAGCCTCATTTACCTTGATTACGGGACCGGTGCAGCCCATGCCGGATTCGGCATAGATGCCGAGCTTCCAAAGAGCTTTTGTCGCATCTTCCAGGTCCAGTACGTCTACACCCAGGATCTCACCAGTAGCAACTTCCTTCTCGGGTACTTTTACTTCTTCTTCAGCGGGAGCTGAGGCAGAAGCTTTTGCCTTGCGCTCTTCCAGAAGTTCCTTTAAGCCTGCGGCGTGAGCGGCATGGTATTCGGCGTGAACCTTGTTGATCAGGTCACCCTGGACCATCTTGGCGGCATACTCGATAGCGTTTGCGATAAGCGGCGCGCCGGAAGCACGCGAAACAATGTGTACGATCTGGTCATAGCCTTCGCCAACGCCTGGTCCGTAGCCGTATCCAACCGTCTCAACGTGTCCACCGGTATAGCCGGCTGACAGCATTTTTGTAATGACGTTACCGGTTAAGGTATCGCAAACCATGATGTCAGGGGTGCCTAAGAGCACATCGTTACCGCGCATTACAGCACCACCGTCAGCACGAGCGCTTTCACTGAACTCAAAGTCATAACCGTTCTTCTTGAGCGTGTTGAGCGCGATCTCTACCTGGCGAATACCATCCAGATTCAAGAGGCCAACAGTTGGTTTCTCGATACCATAGGCTTTGGCAGTAGCAATACCAGAGATGGTATTGAGGATCATGCCTTCTACACGTTCGGTAGAAGAGGTACCTGTGGTAGTGGCCAGGAAGAAAGGCTTACCGGTACCTGGAGCGATACTCAGACCTACAGTGGATACGCCAATGGGGAAAGGATAGTGCATAGTTACAGCAGCGTCAGCCTTACCCGTCTTGAGCAAGTCTTCCATAATATGGAAAGCCTCGTCTTGGCAAGTTGCCTTAATAGTTTCTACGCCAGAACCTTCAGGGGCTTCAGTTTCACCGATGAAGATAACCTTAATACCTTTGGCGGCAGCGTTAAGCGCAGCACGCATGGTGGTCTCTTCACCGTGTTCAGAACCAACGCCCATCAGAGCGACGGTAGCACCGCCGCCGAAGCGGCCGGTCTCCAAGCCTTCAGCCAGTTCTAAGAAGGTATCGGCAATGGTTTGTTTAATTTTATCCATTCCCTGCTCCTTTAGTTTTCTTCAGTTACTAAGCTGCCTGCGAAGTCACGTAAAGATTCCGCGATCAGTTTGCGGATGGTGTCCTTGGAAACGCCGGTCTCTTCAGCTTCGCCAGTGTTAGGAATGAGCATGAAGGAGATACCGTCGAAGAGGTTGGTGAGGCGGCCCAGGAAGAGGGAACCTTTACCGATGATCATTACGCGTTGCATCTTGCCAGACACGATATTCTCGCGAGCATAGCCTACATAAGGTACACCGGAGGGTATGTGGCCTTGAGTAGGAGCATAACCCTTGATGCCGTGCTCTTTGATGAAGTTAGGCAGTTCTTTACGATCTAACCAGCCCATCTTTACAGACAGAGCGCCGATCATCTTTAAGTTAGCTTCAGGAACGTTACCAGCGCCCGCGGGCATGGTGATGTCAGGGTTCTGCATTTCGGGAGAATATTTGTCTACATCCTTGGTGGTCAGGCCAGCACTCTCTAAGGGGTTAGATACGAGAGCAGTCATTACTGCCTGCGGAGCGGAGCCGGTACCGATGGTATGACGGCCGATATGAGCTAAGTCAATGATGGGGCTCTTAAGGTCATCTTCACCAATGATGACGCAGAAACCGCCGACCATGTCTTCTAAAATAGGTAATTCTTTGGCGACGTGATCTTTACCATTCATACCAAGCTTAGCGGTAGATCCACCAGCAACCACAGCTACGTTCTTATAAACACCAGCTTTAACCAGAGAAGCAGCCTCTACGATAGCATGGCTAGGGCCGGCGCAGAAAGAACGGGTATCAGAACCGGTGGCGTTCTTGAGTTGGACGATCTCACCGATGGACTTGGCAAAGTTACCGCCGCCACGTTGATTAGCATCGCCGCAAGCTTCTTCGCAGCAGTCGATCACATACTCAACGTCACCAGCTTCGATGCCTTCTGTATTCTTAATGCCGTGAGCCAAAGCGATAACAGCGGAAGCCTTAGATACGATATTTTCGATCATCACGTGAGCAGAGAGGTTAACGTCGATATCGTGTGCACGCTTAATGCAGCCTACCAACTTATGGTTATGCATGAGTTTTTCGGAGTGCTCTTCTTCAACCAGACGCTTGATGTCTGCAGCGTCTTTACCTTCGCCTAAACGTCCCATCATAAATTCAGAAACGATAGGGTTTTCTGCGAATTTTTCTTTATATTCAGCTATAAAGTCTTTGTCGAGTTGTACCAGATCAAAGTCATCAACAACCTTCATCATGAGGAAAAACTCTTCTTGAGGCATGATCTCGCCGAAATGGCCAAAGCGCTCAGCCTTTTCAGCTTTTTTGTCGTGCCAGGGCATGGGCAGATCATCCAGGACTTCAGGGTCGTAGTTACCGATATAAACTTGGTTGGGGTAGTAGGCCAAGGCGTCCTCATAACTTCTGAGGTGCTCAGGCACTTTTTTGAGATATTCACTCTCCGGATTGATGATTCTTTCATTAGTTTGGGTTACACCATTTTGCAGAACCATGTCTGGGGTGTGGGCCAAAATGTAAGAAGTTCCTTTAACAACACTGTTCACGTTTTTTTCCCTCTCTTTTTCAAGACTTTAGTAAACTGATATAAATAAGGCACGAAGCCTAATTCAACGATACATATGGAGGCAGGACAACTGCGTAAGAAAATTCAAGACGCACAAAAGCCTCCGGCAAGATCACGAGTAGATCTCGCAACTTCTCATCCGGAGGCTTTTTTCATTTGAGGTTAGCAGTATTTGCAGTATTCGCCTCTGATGTCTTCCATCTCTTCAACGATTTCGTCAACATCAAGGACCATTTCCATCATACTGACTTGCTCCTCATAGATTGCCTCGTCAAATTCTTCTTTGACAACCGGCTCACAGACGTGATAACAAGCGAGTCCCAACGAGACTCCTGTCAACGGACCTGCATAAGTAGGATCACCAGCTTCAACAGTTTCAGCTGCGAGTCCAGCACCTTCTGCGTCAGCGGCACCAACGAGAACTACAACGTTCTCAGCACCGAGTTCTTCAGCGAAGGACAGAACACGTTTCTGGTTCTCCAGGTCCATTGCACCTGCGGCGGTTCAGACGAAACACTCCGTAGAGGAGAAGACCACGTCGGCACCGGCGGACTCAGCGCAAGCTGCGATGGCGGGGCCAGGGATACCGTCACGGTCACCAATGACTAAGACTTTTTTGCCTTTTAAAATAGCCATGACTTTCTCCTTTCAGGTTTATTTATATTTTAGAAATGCGGGAAAGGGTTTAGCCTTCCCCACAAAATCTAACAATTTGATTATAAGCTACGCTACTATAAATAACCGTAACTTATGCGCTTAATCGAGCCAGCTTACGCTTGCTCGTGATACTTCTTGATCAATTCTTCGACAGCTTCAGGAGTAGCGTCGTCTTTGACCAATTCTTCAAGTTTTTCGCCGTCTTTATATACAGCAACTACGGGCAGACCCATGATTTGTTGGCCGATAGCTACTCTTCTGGCGCTAGAGGTGTTGAGGCAGGTGAATTTAAGCTTATCACCATATTTTTCGGCATAAGCATCATAGTGAGGCTTCAGAGCGGCGCAAGGTACGCAGCCGTTACCAAAAAAGTCAACAAAAATGTAGCCGGAGCCCTTTAATACTTCTTCTTCAAAGTTCTTACGATCTAGTTCGAGTACCATTTTTTCCTCCTAAATGCTATTCGTTAGCGGCGATATATTGTTCTACCTGCATGGCGGAGATAGCTCCATCAGCTGCAGCAGTAACAACCTGTCTGAGACTCTTTACACGCATGTCACCGGCAGCATAGACACCGGGGATATTGGTGCGGCAATCCTCGTCAGTAATGACGTAGCCTCTCTCATCACATTTAACCTGATCTTTGAAAAGGTCGGTGTTGGGAATGTTACCAACGAAGACAAAGCAACCTAAGAGGCCATCATCTTCATCAGCCTCATAAGTAGTGACCTCGCCGGTCTTTCTATTCTTGAGAACGATCCTCTGGAGCAAGCCGTCACCTTCTAAACGCTCAGGTACGGTATCCCAGATGATCTCTAATTTTTCATTCTTGAATGCGCGCTCTTGGATAGATTTAGCAGCGCGCAGCTCGTCTCTACGGTGGACGAGGTAAACTTTACGGGCGAAGTTAGTCAGATACATGGCTTCTTCAACGGCAGAGTCACCGCCACCAATGACAAAGACTTCGAAATCCTCAAAGAAGTTAGCATCGCAGGTAGCGCAATAAGATACGCCCTTACCGGTGAATTCTGCTTCGCCGGGGACTTCTAACTTTCTGGGATTTGCGCCGGTAGCCAGAATAACGGCTTTGGACTCATAAAGGGTCTGATCTTTACCGACATAAACTTTTTTGATGTCACCGGTAAGTTCAACCTTGGTGACGTTGCCGCTTATACGTTTGGCGCCGAATTTATCAACTTGTTGGCTGAAACGCTCGATCAGTTCAGGACCGGACTCGCCTTCAACCTTTTGTCCCGGATAGTTCTCAATATCGTCAGTGATTGCGATCTGACCACCGTCAGCGGCTTTCTCAATGAGAAGGGTGTTCAGACGAGAACGTCCGGCGTAGAGGCCTGCTGCAAGTCCGGCAGGACCAGCGCCAATAATAATTAAATCATATACTTCGCTCATAATCTCTCTTTTCCCTGCCTTGTGCAGGCTTTGGTATTTCCCCCGGGACATGTCCCGGGGGATGGGCTTGTACTTCTTATAAAAGCCTATAGCCAATAACTGTGACCGGCTTTAGGCCAACAGGAACTATTTTACCTCAAAGATAGTTTGTTCATCAACTTCGGTCGTTAAAGCGTGGAGCGCAGTCTCGACGATCTTGCGTCTCAGCTTATATTCCTCTTCCCGGTCCAGCCCAGGATCGCCAAGCGGGTGAGGAATTGCAATAGCCGGTACGATTCGGTTCGCACCAACCGTTAAGGAAATAGGAGTTACCGTACAAATATGTACAACTGGGAAACCAGCTCTCTCAATTTCTTTTACCATCGTTGCACCGCAACGTGTACAAGTTCCTCAGGTGGAGGTGAGGATGACTGCGTCAACATTAGCGTTTTTCAGCTTCTGGGCAATCTCCTCAGCAAATTTCTTGGCGGAGGCAACGGCCGTACCGTTACCAGTAGTGGTGTAGAAGCGTTCAAACAGCTTGCCAATCTCACCATCTTTTTCCATCTCACGTAAAACGTCTACCGGTAATACACGGTCAGCGTCTTCGTTGGCATAGACAGGGTCATAGCCGCCGTGAGCGGTTTCAGAGTTGCTGGGATCAAGGTCGGCAATACCTTCAATGCTGTACTCGCCGTATTTGGAGGCAGAAGAGCTCTCGATACGATCAGGGTTGCCCTTGGGCACGATACCACCGGAGGTTACCAGGGCGATCGTTGCTTTGGACAGATCCTTGACTGCGGGAGCGGGATCTACCTTGTCAAAGATAGGCATGGGGTACTCAGTAATAAAGGGCTCACCGGCCAGTTTCTTGACCAGCATGTCAACGGCACGTTTGGAGCCGCGCTCTTCAGCAAAGTAGTTGGTACGAACACCAGTGGGGATGTAGCCTTCCTCTTCGGCGGAGCCAAGCTCTTCACCTTCAGCCAGTTTCTTCGCGATCTTGGCCATAGCGGGAACAGCTTTTCTCATACCTGCGGCAGAGTCACGAGTCTTGACGATGATGGTGTCAGACTTGTACATATCCGCGCCAGGGTTCTCTTCGTACATACCGGTGACGGTAGGAATACCTAATTCGCCTACTGCTTTGCAGACAGCGCCGCAAGCTACACCATAACGGCCAGCGTTAAAGGCAGGGCCAGCAATAAAGAGGTCAGGCTTGATCTCTTCTACCCATTTAGTAATAACAGGGAGCGCCTCATCCATGTGTTCGCCGAAGTAAGAGTCACCGCAGATAATGGTTTCTACGATCTCATAGTCATCGCCCAGTGCTGTGGCTAAGCCCAGACCAGGTCCTAACTTACCTTCATGCTTCTCAGGTGGGATGTCAGCTTTCTCTTCGCCACCGATTTGGCCGTAGAATTGGTTTACATAATGGACAACTTTATATTTAGCCATACAATTCTCCTTCCTATCGTGCGCTGAGCTTGTTAAAGCCCATCTCGTTGGTGGCGCCTGTGATTACCTGGAGCTCTGCTTCGATGCTGCCGTCTTCCGCGAGGGAGCCGTCATGGCCACCGGCGATCTTGTCGACATAGTCGAGAGTACCGATGACTTTATCCATCTTAGGCAGGTGAATGACCATGTTAGCATTACCACCAGTTACGCAGGCGTTAGCCTTGGGGTCAGCGTCAGCCAGAGATTGGCTCTTGCCGTCTTGACCAGCGTATTCGTCGGTAATGATTACGGTCTTAATGCCCTTATCCTCGATCTTGGTGCAGTTCATGATCAAGTCGGTATCGGGGTTACCGAAGCCTTCCTGAGAAATGATGGCACCATCAACAGCGAGGTATTCGCAGAGTTTTGCAGTCCAATCTGAACTGCGGATCTTATCTGCCAGGTAGACGTTCTCATTAGTGATAACCTGACCAACAAAGTTGATCGTCTTGCCGTGGGCTGCGTAGAGCTCAGCTACCACCGGGTTGTTCTGATGGTGGTAAGTGGTGTTCTTATCGCAAGCGGAAACGCAGTTACCGGAAATGATGGCACCGTCCATGGTTTCTGTAGGATAGATAATGGTGGGCACAATGCGCTTGGCATCTACGCCATAGACGTAGGTATCATGCAACAAGCCTTGGCTTTGAAGCATTTGGACATAAGCCACGCGAGGCAGGTCCGGATATTGCTTAAAGCTCTCCTTAATACTAACTGTTTCAAATTCTTGAGTCTCGTCAGGAGTAAGATTACGTGCCATTTCCGCGATCTCGCAAGCAACACGGAAGCCTGCCATACGGGCAGCGTGCTCATATTCGTGTTGTTTGAAGTTTTCGACGGGTTCCATTACCAGACAGAGGTTGTTCAGCTTGGAGAAGGGGGTATAATCGGCGCCGGGGCCGGTCATATCAATAATACCTTCTTGGAAACCCACGATACGGCCTACTGTTACTACAGACATGCCGCGGAGTACGTGAGTTACGCCGGAACCTACAGTGGTGGTCTTAGCCATGACGCCGGGGAAGATGCCACCTTCGCCTTCGACTTTTACGCGAGGCTGGATGACGTCTTTGACCGGAGTAATGCGGACACTCTCACCAGGTCTGGCAATCTCGAAATGCGCATCTTTAATCAATTCATCCTGGAGAACTGATTGGATCAAGGCGTCAGGATCAACAAAGAGCACACCGTTTTCAATACGGGGGTTCTTGTCAAACTGGATATCCTTGATATCGATGTAACCGAGTTGAAGTTTCACCTTAAATAGTTCCTTTCTTTAAGTTGTCGCTATAAAATCCGCCCGAAGGCGAGTTTTATCAAATTTCAATCGGATATTCCATTAAATAGTAGATATCCCGGCTGAGGGCAAGGCGCTGTATATGAGGGTATAGTCAATCAATTGACAATCTTTCCTCACTCGCTCCGTAAAGTTCCTCTCAAAGTCAGGTTTATCCTCTATAAACTTTTTGGCAGTCAAGATTGCCGACTCGATCAACTTGATTGATTCCAGGTCGGTCAATTTGTCTGATCCTTCTGTCAGGAGTACCGATTTATAGGGAGTTTCGTTAGGCTTAACGCTCCCCGATAGAGGATGAGTCAGGAGGATTGCCCCTTGGTGTACCAGATCACGTACAGCCTCTAAAAGACCTGGATAGTCTACATCCAGGTACTCAACCGTAACAAAATCTTCAAGTTTTTCTTTTACTAACGGGTTGTTAGTTACGATATACTTTCCCAAGTGCTGACCTCACAAAACTTATCAAATTTATTATAACTGAAAAGCAGTCAGATTACTAGTTCATTACCCACTGTTAAAAAAGCCTATCGTTGTTTACGATAAGAGAATATTAGCCGTCGGGCTCTGTTATGTCCGTAGCAGCAGGCTCTAAACTTGGTGCTCAGCTCTGCTGCCTCCTACGAGCTTTGGTCTGTAAACCAATGCAGTCACTCGCGCGGCTCCCACCTGTTTAGTTGTAGGGCGCACCGGTTTCTGCACATGGCGTATATGCATGCCGATCTCGGTGTCACCAATATCCAGGCCCAGGCTGGCAGTGATATGTTCCACACAAACCGGGTCTTGGAACAGTTCCCAGGCCGCGACCGACGCAGCGCCACCGGCATGCAGTTGTGGAAGGACGTTAACTTCTTCCAGGTTATGGACCAGCATGGCCGATCTTTCTACAGTCAAGGCACGGTTAATATGCTCGCAGCCTTGCACGGCTAGCTCCAAACCGTGCTCGCGGCACACTGCCATTATGGCTTTTGTCACCGTACGGCCGGTCTCCTCACTGGAAGCTTTGCCGATTACTCCGCCCTGGATTTCGCTGGTAGAGCATCCGAGAACAAAAAAGTCTCCCGGCAGGGTATGTTGAGCTGCCTCGATAACTTCCTTGGCGGCCTCAGTGGCCTGACGGAAGATAGTTGCTTGATCTACGGACATATTTCCCTCCTCTACCGTATTTGTTACAGGGAGAGCGCATAAAATCGCTATCAATTTGTCTATATTCTAATCAGATGTCAGCTTCTAATCAATAGAGTATCTACTAATCTAATCACCTGGTAGGGATTGTCGGGATAGATTCTGAGCAGTCCTTCTGCCATGGTAATTTGAATATATTCCCCCTGGTTGAACATGACTCCACGCTTGCCGGATAGTGACAGACTTAGCTGCTCACGCTCTTCTCTATCCAAAAGCAACGATCCCGCATTTACATTTACTCGATAGTGACCACGTCCTTCTTCTAGAATTTTGCCGCTTTTTAATTCCAGGAGTTTCCAGCCGCAGTCATGAACAGCTGCTTCGGAGTCTGGATTTAAGACCAGAAGTTTGCGTTCTTCTTCTATTTGCCAAGCATGCCAGTCAGCGATATCTAAAAATTCCGCCTCTACTTCTGCCCCTTCAGAATTATATTTGATAAAACTAAGGTCTGTTCTAAAACTATAGCGAACACCACAAGACGAGCAGATCAACTGCTTCCAGCTGCTGGTCAGGCTTTCCGCGCAGCCACAGGAGGGGCAGCGATGCAAGATGAGGTGCAAACCCGGCACTTTGCGAAATGAAAGATAGCGACGTCGCTTTTCTCTCGCCCAGGTATGCTCATCTTGATTAAGCTCTGCGCACAGCTTCTCCACGTATGGTTCTGTGCCTTCCCTTTGTAAGTCTTCCGGTCGGCAAAGCAACTTAATTTCTGCCCGGACCGGACCGAGTCGGAAGGGCCCTTTGATCCATCGTGGCCAGGCTAAATAGGCGCCAGAGAGTTTTAGCGTTACTACGCTGGCTCTGTTTCTTTTGGCAAAATTTAAGATGTCAGGCGAAAAAGAAAGACTACTGCCATCAATAGAGCGTTGACCTTCCGGATAAATAAATACGCGCTCATTATTGCGTAGCGCTCTGGTCATTTCGCGCACTGCCCGTATATCTACCTTAAACTGCTGTATTGGTATGGTTTGCATATATTGCAAAAGAGGGCGGATCGGGCTGTGAAAAAGAAATTGTCCTACTACCATGCGCGCCGGCCGCAGGCCCATAGCAACGATACCCAAGAGGGGATCTAAAAATGACTGGTGATTAGCCAGAATCAAGATCGGTCCATCCAGCTTATGCCAGGCAGGATCTCGCCTAACCCGGAAGGCAAAAAAAAGCTTACTCAGTAGCCACATCAGGCCGAAGCCCATCGTGTATAGTAGCCGGAACAGTAATTCTCCCAAGAAGGACCGCTTACTTTTCGGCTTGGGCTCTTTTTTCATCTTGTCCTCCTTGTATCTTACAGTGAATTATCTGCCCACTATTCTATAAGAACCCGCGCCAAATAAATAGGGGAGGTTGTACTTGAAACCTCCCCTACTTAATATTCTCTGATTTCTGGCTTAGCTAGTTAGTCTGACGGTTGAGCAGTTCTTTATTCTCTGGAATAACTGGTACAGCGGTTATGTCACGGTACTCTGCCATGCCGCTTCCAGCCGGGATGAGCTTACCGATGATTACGTTCTCCTTCAGGCCACGCAGTCTATCCACCTTACCCTTAAGAGCAGCGTCAGTAAGGACTCTGGTCTGTTCCTGGAAGGAGGCTGCTGAGAGGAAGGATTCGGTAGCCAGCGCGGCTTTGGTGATACCCATGAGTACTCGCTCGCCCTGGGCCGGCTCTTTGCCCTCTTTCGCCAGTCTGGCATTTTCTTCCGCAAATACGAAGCGGTCTACAGTGGTACCGGTGAGGAATTTACTGTCACCTGGATCTTCCACTTTTACCATACGGAGCATCTGGCGGACAATGATCTCGATATGCTTATCATTGATATCAACACCGTTGTTCTTATAAACCTTGAGGACCTCATTGATGATATAGGATGCGACACCAGCCGCGCCCTTGATCTTCATGATGTCATGCGGGTTTACCGAACCGTCGGTGATTAGATCGCCGGCTTCTACCGTATCACCATCCTCAACCAAGAGGCTGGTATTAATGGGAACGGTAACTTTCTGTAAGCTGCCTTCAGCGTCGGTAATGGTGACGAGACGCTTCCTGCTCTCATCTTCGGTTACAGCCACCACGCCGTCCAAGTCACTGATAATGGCCTGGCCCTTTGGTCTACGAGCCTCAAAGAGCTCCTCAACTCTGGGAAGACCCTGTGTAATATCGTCACTGGACGCGACACCACCGGTGTGGAAAGTTCTCAGAGTCAGCTGCGTACCAGGTTCACCGATAGACTGAGCTGACATGATACCAACCGTCTCACCAATTACGGTCTCTCCTCCAGTTGCCAGGTTCTTACCATAGCAGTGGGCGCAAACGCCGTGCTTGCATTCACAAGTTAGATTAGAGCGGATGGGCACTTTCTTGAATCCCAGATTATCGATTTTTTGGGCTTGTTCACTGCTGATAAGTGTATTCTCTTCGACAATGACCTCGCCGCTTTCGGGATCAACGATATCTCTAGCCGCGTAACGGCCGACAATACGGTCGCCCAGGCTCTCAATAACCTTACGGTTAGCGCCGGATCCCACTACTACTGGTCCAATATCGATGTAGTCGCGAGTACCGCAGTCAGTCTTGCTGACGATAACATCTTGTGCTACGTCTACCAGACGACGAGTAAGATAACCTGAGTCAGCGGTTTTAAGCGCGGTATCGGAAAGTGACTTACGGGCACCGTGTGACGAAATAAAGAATTCGTGAACCTTCATGCCTTCACGTAAGTTGGACTTGATAGGAATCTCCAAGGTCTTACCGGAGGTATCTACCATGTTACCGCGCATACCTGCCAGCTGCTTGATCTGGTTGATATTACCACGAGCGCCGGATTGGCTCATCATATAGACTGGGTTGTACTTACCCAGGTTGATCTTGAGTTCTTCAGTAATGGCGTCGGTCGTTTTGCGCCAAACGTCAACTACGGCTCTGGAACGGCCGGTGTTATTGAGAATACCACGCTCGTATTGTTTATTGATCTTCTCAACTCTGGCTTCTGCTTCTTCAATCATGCTGTCCTTAACATCAGGTACGACCATGTCAAAGATACCGATGGAGATACCACCGATAGTTGAATAGTGGTAGCCCAGGCTTTTTAAGTTGTCCAGCATCTTGGAAGTTTCGCTAAGGCCATGTTTGGTAATGGTTCTGGCGATAATGTCGCCTAATTGTTTCTTGCCGCAGAGGAAGTCGCACTCGAGGACCAGCTCGTTGCCAGGCAGGCTGCGATCTACATAGCCGATATCCTGAGGGATAACGGAGTTAAAGATAAAGCGGCCCAAAGTAGAAGACACGACTTGTTGGAAAGGCTTGCCGTCCTTCTCGCCCTTGCGGAGCAGCCTAATCGGAGTGTGAAGCTCAATTTCTTTACGGTCGTAGGCCATGATTGCCTCATCAAGACCGGTAAAGGCTCTGCCCTCACCTTTGCAACCTTCCTGGTCAATAGTCAGATAGTAGGCACCCAAGACCATGTCCTGGCTGGGCACAGTTACCGGTTTACCGTCTTGCGGTTTGAGCAGGTTGTTGGAAGCCAGCATCAGATAACGGGCTTCTGCCTGAGCCTCAGCGGACAGAGGAACGTGTACAGCCATCTGGTCACCGTCGAAGTCGGCGTTAAAGGCGGTACAGGCTAGGGGGTGCAGCTTGATGGCTCGGGATTCTACCAGTACAGGCTCAAAGGCCTGGATACCCAGGCGGTGCAAAGTAGGCGCACGGTTGAGTAGGACCGGGTGATCCTGAATAACTTCTTCCAGGATTTCCCAGACCACATCGTCGGCTCTCTCAATCATGCGTTTTGCTGATTTCATATTATGAGCCAGTTCTCTTACTTCCATCTCGTGCATGACAAAGGGCTTAAACAGCTCCAAAGCCATTTCCTGAGGCAGTCCGCATTGGTGCATCTTGAGCTCAGGTCCAACTACGATAACCGAACGGCCGGAATAGTCTACACGTTTACCTAAGAGGTTTTGACGGAAACGGCCTTGCTTACCCTTCAGAAGGTCTGATAAGGACTTTAGCTTTCGGTTACCGGCACCGGTGACAGGGCGGCCACGGCGTCCATTATCGATCAGGGCATCTACTGCTTCCTGCAGCATGCGCTTCTCGTTACGTACGATAATATCCGGCGCGCCCAGCTTCATCAGTTTGCTCAGGCGGTTGTTACGATTGATTACACGACGGTAAAGGTCGTTTAAGTCGGAGGTCGCGAAGCGGCCACCGTCTAACTGGACCATTGGTCTCAGTTCCGGAGGCAGTACCGGCAGAACATCCAAGATCATCCATTCCGGTTTGTTACCAGAACTTTGGAATCCTTCGATAACTTCCAGGCGACGGATCAGGCGTACTTTTTTCTGACCTTTGGAGTTACGCATTTCTTCGCGCAAGTCAGAAGCCATCTGGTCGATATCCAGAGTTTTCAGCAGGATCTGAATAGCTTCAGCGCCCATGCGGGCGTCGAAAGAGCCACGTCCATACTTGGCTTCCGCTTCACGATACTGTCCTTCAGTGATAAGTTCTTTTTCGGCAAATTCCGTTACGCCGGGATCCAGCACGATGTAAGCCGCAAAATAAAGTACTTTCTCCAGATCTCTGGGCTTCATGTCTAAGACCAGGCCCAGTCGAGAAGGAGTTCCTTTGAAATACCAAATGTGTGAGCATGGGGTGGCCAGTCGTATATGACCCATGCGCTCACGGCGCACTTTTGCCCGTGTGACTTCTACACCACAGCGGTCGCAGACAATACCACGGTAACGGATTTTCTTGTACTTACCGCAATGGCACTCCCAGTCCTTGGTCGGTCCGAAAATGCGTTCGCAGAAGAGGCCATCACGCTCAGGTTTCAGGGTTCTGTAGTTGATAGTCTCCGGCTTAGTTACCTCACCGTGAGACCATTCGAGTATTTTTTCAGGAGAAGCCAAGCCAATGCCAATGCTCTCAAAATTTTTAATCTCAGCCACTATCTTTACCTTCTTTCCTACTCGTCGTCCTCGTTCTGATCAAGGTCCCAATCATCGTTGTCCTCATCTTCATAGGCTTCATCTTCATCAATGCCGCCTTCCGCGTTGAGTTCTCCGGAACTGTAACCAGCATCAGCTAAGTTTACTGCCGCTGCTCTGCCGAAATAATCACGGATTTGATCGGGATTTACGTCATCTTCATCATCTTCAGTGAGTTCCATAGGTGACTCATCGCCGGTGTAAACCTTGACATCCAGGGCTAAGCTCTGCATCTCTTTGACCAGAACTTTGAAGGCCTCAGGGATGCCTGGCTCGGGGATATTCTCACCCTTAACGATAGATTCATAGGTCTTGGTCCGGCCTTGGATATCGTCGGACTTAACCGTCAGGATCTCCTGCAGCGTGTGGGCCGCACCGTAAGCTTCCAGAGCCCAAACTTCCATCTCACCGAAACGTTGGCCACCGAATTGAGCCTTACCGCCCAAGGGTTGCTGGGTAACCAGAGAATACGGTCCGATAGAACGAGAGTGGATCTTGTCATCTACCAAGTGGTTGAGCTTAAGATAGTACATATAGCCGACCGTAATCCGATTCTCGAAGGGTTCGCCGGTACGTCCGTCGTAAAGAATGGTCTTGCCGTCGGGGTCTATGCCGGCTTTCTCAAAGGATTCGCTTACATCTTTTTCAGTAGCGCCGTCAAATACCGGCGTGGCTATCTTCCAGCCTAGTTTTTTAGCAGCCAGCCCCATATGGACTTCCAGCAGCTGGCCGATATTCATACGTGAAGGCACGCCCAGGGGGTTGAGCACAATGTCAAGCGGAGTACCGTCAGGCATAAAGGGCATGTCTTCTACCGGTAGGATACGGGAAATAACACCCTTATTACCGTGGCGGCCAGCCATCTTATCACCGACAGAAATCTTACGTTTCTGGGCCACATATACACGGACCATCTTATTGACGCCGTGCTTTAATTCGTCATTATTCTCACGTGTGAAGGTATGGACATCTACCACGATGCCGGACTCACCGTGCGGTACTTTAGTGGATGTGTCACGTACTTCGCGGACATTCTTGCCAAAAATAGCGCGATAGAGGCGCTCCTCCGGTGTAAGCTCGGTCTCACCCTTAGGAGAGATCTTACCTACCAGAATATCGCCGGCACGAACTTCTGCTCCAATGCGTACGATACCCTCATCATCCAAATTAGCAATAGCGTCTTCACCTACGTTAGAGATCTCACGCGTGATTTCTTCCGGTCCCAGCTTAGTGTCACGTGCTTCGCACTCATATTCACTGATATGGATAGAGGTGTATACGTCGTCCTGCACCAACCGCTCGGAGATCAAGACAGCATCCTCGTAGTTGTAACCTTCCCAGGTCATAAAACCAATCAGCACATTGCGGCCCAGAGCAAGCTCACCATTATCAGTTGAAGGGCCATCGGCGATAACATCTCCAGCCTTAACTTTGTCACCTAAGCGCACGATAGAACGCTGGTTCTCGCAGGTTCCCTGGTTGGAGCGCTGATATTTTTTAAGTTCATAATTGTGTTCGCTACCGTCCTCGGCCTGGATGGTAATCCTGGTAGGACCAACATAGGAAACAAAGCCGTCTTCCTTGGCCACTACGCAGACGCCGGAGTCTTTAGCGGCACGATATTCCATACCGGTACCCACGATCGGAGATTCTGTCTTGATCAGTGGCACTGCCTGACGCTGCATGTTGGAGCCCATGAGGGCACGGTTGGCGTCGTCCGAGCCCAGGAAGGGAATCAGAGACGTAGCAACCGAAACCAGTTGTTTCGGCGAAACGTCCATGTAGTCCACTTCGTCTTCGGCCAGTTCCTTAAACTCATCACGCCAGCGGCAAACAATCCACTTATTGACGAAATGTCCCTCTTCATCCAGCGGTTCGTTAGCCTGGGCGATGTTATAGAGGTCTTCTTCGTCAGCCGTCATATAGCGGACTTCAGAAGTAACACATTTGTTTTCTTTGTCATAGACCCGGTAAGGAGTTTCCAAAAAACCATATTTATTTACACGGGCATAGATCGCCAGTGAGTTGATCAAACCGATGTTCGGTCCTTCTGGTGTCTCAATGGGGCACATTCTACCGTACTGAGAGGAGTGAACGTCACGCACTTCAAAATTGGCGCGCTCACGTGAAAGTCCGCCAGGTCCTAAAGCCGTCAGACGGCGCTTATGTGTGATCTCGGCCAGAGGGTTGGGCTGGTCCAGGAATTGCGACAGCTGAGAGGAGCCAAAGAACTGCTTGATCACAGCTGAAGCAGGACGCGAGTTAACAATTTGCTGCGGTGTTGCCTCATCGATATTCTGCATGGACTGCATGCGCTCGCGAATATTGCGCTCCATACGGGTAAAGCCGATGCGGACCTGATTTTGCAGGAGCTCACCTACCGAACGGATGCGACGGTTGCCCAGGTGGTCAATGTCATCGGTGTAACCAATGTTGTAGCGCAAACCGATAAAGTAAGAAACCATGGCTACAATATCATCCAAGGTCAGATGGTTCGGCAGCAGCTGATATCTGGCCTCTCTCAACAACTGAGCCAGGCTTTTCTCATTATTCTCATCCTGATAACGACTGATGATCTCTTCCAAGACCGGACGATAGACCAGTTCTTCAATATCTAAAGCTTCCGGATCCAGACCTTTGAGGTCTTCTTCCGGCAGGCAGCGGCCCAAGTAGGTTGAGAGATCTACTCTCTGGTTACCGTTTACCTGTACAGCGGCCTCAGACTGGATACGCTGGTGACCCATCATACTAACCGGGTAAATGGATACCTCATTGATACCGGCGTTTTGAATTTCCCAGGCAACTACCGGCAAGATGATCTCACCTTCGCGGCAAAGGATCTCACCCTCATCGTCTACCACGTTTTCTGCCGCGGCATGACCGATGATGCGGTTAGCCAGAGACATTTTTTTGTTCAACTTATAGATACCAACGTGAGCCAGATCGTAGCGGCGTCCATCAAAGAGCATGTTCTCAACATAGCTGCGAGCACCCTCAGAGGTATACACCTCGCCCGGACGCAGCTTACGGAACATCTCACGCGAACCGTCTTCCTGATTCTTGCAACCGTCCTTTTCGGCGGTACGCATAATATATTCTTCTGAGCCAAAGAGCTTGGCGATGTCCGCATCGGTTGCATAGCCTAAAGCTCTCAACATAGTTGTCACATGGAATTTTCTGGTACGGTCCACACGCACCCAAACGATACCGTTAGCGTCGGTCTCAAACTCCAGCCATGCTCCTCGGTTCGGAATGAGCTGACCTGAGTACAGATCGATATTATTCTTGTCTACACTGGTATCAAAATATGCACCCGGCGAGCGGACAATCTGGCTGATTACAACACGCTCCGCGCCATTGATAATAAAGGTGCCCGTATCTGTCATAATAGGAAAGTCGCACACGAACATCATCTGCTCGGTAACAACATCCTTTTTCTTATTATGTAGGCGAACTTTTACTTGCAGGGGAGCCGAATAGTTCTCGTCTCTTTCCTTACATTTCTGGGGTGTATCAGAACATTTATCCAGGTCCAGCTCAGCTTCCACGAAGGAAAGTTCTACATCACCGGAATAGTCAGTAATTGGAGAAACTTCATCTAAGACTTCCTGAAGGCCTTTGTCCCAAAACCACTGGTAACTATCCTTTTGGACGGCTAATAAATCAGGAATATCTATTACTTCGTCAATTCTGGAATATGACATCCTTGTAGCGCGTCCATACTGAACAGGTTTGACCATCAATACCACCTCTCGTAGCAACCGTAGCGCACTACGGCCTGTTACCGTCTTTGCCTTGACGGTAGTGCCTAATCTGCTATAATAACGCTAAGAGTCCTGATATACGTTCGCTTTCAGCCTTTTCGACAAGCAAGACGTACGTACCCTAGACATAGCGATACGATAGAGTATTATACCAGTTGCTATTGACAAAAGCAACTTTTTTGGTGTTTGCTTATCCCACAGATTTAGACGATTTTTGCCAGTATATCTGTAATATTGATGAAGAGGCGGCTTGTAACCGCCTTGCCATAGCATTATGCTAGTCTATCTATAGCACGAGTGTAGAAAGAAGGATCTGCTTATGGAAATCCGGGAAATATCTCCCGAAGAATTTAGCTATTACGGCGCCGCTTGTCCCGATTCATTTTATAACCAGACTATGGCCTCTTACCAGGTAAATCTGGCTCAAGGGTTGGATAGCCACTTGCTGGGGCTCTATGATGCTGAAAGTTTACGCGCTGTTTGCAAAATACTTTACCTGCCTTGGAAGAAAATCTTTAAGACAGCCGAAATCTACTACGGTCCTCTTTTCCAGGAATCCAGTCCGGAACTCTTTTCTGAATTCCTGACTGCTCTGGCAGCTTACTTTCGTAAGCAGCCTCGTCTTATCCGTTGTCGGCTCGCTCCTTTAGTTAAAAGGTCCATTATCTCTGACAATATGGAGATACAAGAAGACCCCGAGGCTGCCTTCTATGACCAAGTCTTGGCCGATCATGGTTTTAAGCATCTGGAGATTCCCTTTCAGGAGCAACCTGGTCTGCAGGCAGACTTTCTCTATATCAAGGATATTGAAGGATTAAACGAAGAAGAGATGTTTGCCAGCCTTTCTGGTAAATGCCGTACAAACATGCGTAAAGCTAAGAGCTATGGCGTGCAAGTCCGCTTCCTGGAAGCCTCGGAGTTTGACCTGTTTAGAGATATGCTGCGTAATACCATCCAACGTACTGGCATGCCTGAGTTCGTCGCTCTGCCTCCTACAGCTGAGCAGGCAAAATACTTCAAGGACGACATGCTGGTTCCCTTGGCTTACCTGGACCGGGATCATTCTGAAGAAATTTTGCGCCAAGAGATCGCTGACTATGATGTAGAGTTAGAAAGATTAGCCGAGCAAGTACAGGGACGGCGTACCGTGAGACAGATAAAAGATATTACTATCGCCCGTAAAGTAGACGAGGCGCGCTTAGCAGAGATTGAGGAATATTTCAGCGTACACGATAAGCTGGTTCCACTGGCCAGCTCACTTTACTTCTTCACCCCTTCTGACTGCATCTACCTGTCCAGCGCCTCCTACGATGATGCCTTTAACTTCAGTGCTGTTTACGCCATACATGAAGTCATGCTTAAGAAAGCCGTTGAGGCTGGAGTAAAGCGCTACAACATGTTCGGTGTCACTAATCCTCTAGTAGACGAAAATGATTCCGCCGGTGTGTTAAATTTCAAAAAGAACTTCAACGGTTATACCTTGCAACTATTGGGCAACTACGAGTGGAAGCGCTTCTAAAATTATAGGCCATTGCCTTTAGCAAAAATACAAAGAAGTAAAAGCGGGACCTTGAGTCTAACTCAGAAGTCCCGCTTTTTTAGTGCTTATTTTTAGCCCCTGGAGGCTAAGAACCTATTCGTTGCTCTCACCCTGGCCGTCCTCGGCTTCTTTGATGCTCTCAAGCACAGCTTCCATCTCTTTTTCGTTGTAAGGCAGAACATATTTCATGCCAGCTTCTTGACGTTCAAAGCTGTAACCCTCACGGATAGTTTCCATTTCTTGCTCAAAGCGTTCATTAGCTAATCTGGTGTGAGCTGTCTCTTTCCAAACTGGTTCGCCTGAGCCGATGAAGTAGATGATATGGTAACCGGAGTAATTGGCGCTCTCAACTCTGACCAGGCCAACATCGCCAGGCTTGCGCTCGGGATCCAGGCACCATTCTTCATAAGCAGGTACAAACTGTCCAGGCTCGACGTTCTCGTAAAGTCCACCATTAGCTTTGCTACCCATGTCTTCACTCAAAGAAGTTGCCAGAGCGGCAAAAGCTTCTTCGGTCTGCTCACCTTCTAAATAACGGTCCAAGATATTTTGGGCGCGCTCTTCAGTGACCTTGGTGTCTTCATCCGTGGTGTCTTTAATTAAGATGTGACGAGAGTTATAGGTGCTGTTATCGTCACGGCTGCGAGAAACAAAGTAGAGGACTGAAGGTACACCGTTTACATCTAATACAGTAGTGTCACCAGCTTTACGTTCCTGGTCAAACAGCCAGTCGGCCATATCCGGTTGCAGTTGGCTTCTGACAGCCTTCTTGACCAGCGTGGGATTCTCTTCTGCTTCCAGCATGGGCTTTTGTTCCGGAGATGCCAGTTTGAGAGCCCATTCCTTAAAATCCTCTTCGGATTTTACAGTATCAGCCATTTCCTGAGCCTTGTTCTTAGCCTGAGCAATGAGCTTCTCAATTTCGTCCATATCTTCTGAAGGCTCAGTAGTCTCTTGCTGGTCGGAAGCCTCTTCTGTTTCTGCTTCGCTAGGCTCAGTGCCCTCAGCTTCAGTTACTTCGACTTCGGTTTCTTCTGCAACTTCGGCAGTGGTCTCTTCCACCTGCTCGTCTACAGTCTCTTCGCTTTCGGCATCCGCTTCAGTCTTTACAGGTTCTTCCTTCTGTACCGCAGGGTTATCGGGGTGCACGGCAAAAGCGTGGAAGCTTACAAAATCGTAGTCATCTTTGTGAGCTTCGTACTCCGCCTCATATTCGGCATCGGTAAACTCATAGGCATCGGTGGTCTGCTCTTGGTAAAGAGCGGCCAGAATCTGACGCTCCATAATAGGACGTAAGGATTTGAAGTTTGCGCCGCGGCCAAAGAGACGAGAAAAGAGATCGTCAGGGCTCATTTGCTGTTGGACAGCGGCCATCTCCAAACGAGACTGGAGGGACTTAAGGTATTCTTTATTCTCGTCGTCCATCTCAATGCCGTTTTCCTCAGCCAGGTCACTTAAGGCATAGACTTCGCTGATCTGCTGTTCCATACCTTCCAGCAGTGAATCACGCAGGATGGTTACGCCTTCTTCTCCCGGGAAAGTAAGAGTCAGAAGGCTCTTGCCGTTAGGAGTAAAGGCAGCTGACTGGTACAGAGCGTTGAAGTTATTACCTACCATGTAGTTGCACTCCAGGGCGCTGACTTCGTGTTTACCGTTGACAATACCGGCTACTTTATTACGTTCAAAATAGCCGCCATCGATCATCAGGATAGCTACTGATCCCAAAATAAAAGCAATGACCAGAACGGTAATTAAGATCTTTTTACCGCTGTGGCTTTTTTTGAGCTTCCTGCCACCAGCCTTTTGCTCTTGCAGGCGTTGCTTACGCTCATTGCGCTGATCCGCGCTTTTCCAGTTTTCCTTGTTATCCTTGTTTGTCATACACTCACCTTTTCATCAGCCGCTGAGAAAGGCGGCCTTAATTTTCACAAATAACCGTGCCATTATACCATGTAGCAGCTAATACTTAAAAGTTTAAAGCTAGCTATGCTGTAAGCTATGAGGCTCAGTACAAGGCTGATAGGCCATTACCAGCTTACTGACACGTTTTTCGTCCATATCTCGCACAGTCAAAACATAGTCTCCCCAACGCACGCTGGGTTTCTCACCTTCCTCGGGGATGCGGTCTAAAAGTTCTAAGACCAGGCCCGCAACTGTATCGTGTTCTTCACAGGGCAAGTCAAGTTCGAGCTCACGGCTCAGATCTTCCAGGTCTAAGCTGCCATTGAGCAACCATTGTCCTTCGCCCAGGGGGATAATATCCGCCTCTTCTGCCTCGTCGTATTCATCTTCGATTTGGCCCACTAGCTCTTCCAGCACATTTTCCATGGTAATAATACCGGCCGTACCACCATACTCATCAATGACCACAGCCATATGCATATTGCCATTTTGCATTTGAGCAAAGAGAGCAGAGATCGGCTGGCTCTCCGGAGCATAAAGCAGCGGACGCAAGAAGGATTTAAGTGAAAAATTTTCCGGCTTACCAGTTAAGGCATAAAAGAGCACATCACGCGAATGTACCTGGCCGATGATATTATCAATATCTTCTTCGTAAACCGGGATACGCGTATACTTTTCCTGCTTGAGCAGATCTATAAACTCGTCCATCCCCATGTCAGCTTCTGCAGCCACTACTTCTGTACGGTGAGTCACACATTCCGACACGGTCTTATCCCCGAAGGAAAAGACATTTTCCAAAAAGTCTGGGTTATAAAAATTATCCTGCTCATTTTCCTGAGCCTGCTCCAAGAGATCTAAGAGATCACTCTCCGCAATGACCACACTGGCATCTTCCGGCTCGATTCCTTGCTTTACCAGCATTTTTAGAGACATCCTATAAGATAGTTTGCTCAAAGGTTTTAGCAGAGCGGCGCAGGATACAAAGATAGGATATGCACGCTCCGCGAAGGCATAACCCTTGTGGATAGCCCAACGGCTGGAATACTCATTTGCCAAAGTTACCAGCAGGAAGCAAAGCGCCAGTAATACAATAATGGTTAAGATCAGTGGCCAAGCACTGGTTTGTCCAGCAAAAACCAGATTCCAAGCCTCAAAAGTGGTATGGCCCAGAGCCCAGGTTAAAAAGACCAAAGAGAAAATTTGTATGGTGATTATCTGATGTGATAGCTCTTTGCGGTCTTCGCGCAAGAGCTTCAACTTTTCCGCTGTAGTCTCACCGGCTTTGATCCGGTCATCCAGATCTTCTTCTGACAAGCGGGGCACTACCGCCCCAAAACTGCCGGCAAAAGCATAACACGCCAAAAATAGCAGACTCAGCAAGAGAGAAAACACCCCACCCGGCCAAATGGCAGCCAGTATCGGTGCTAAAGGACCCCCTCCAGGATCAGCGTCTGACATGCTAAATAAACCTCCCTATAAAAAAGCTATGGATCAGAACGATCCATAGCTAAAATTTTAACACAAAATTTGTGGCGCGTAGAGCGGACCAGGGCTGTCAGGCCTGAGTAAGCTTACTCTTCTTCTTTATTAGAAGCTGCAATAACCTTATCTGCGACCTCCGGCGGCGCCTGCTCGTAGCGGACAAACTCAGCGGTGAAGTAACCGCGACCTTGAGTCATGGAACGCAGGTCGGTAGCATATTTGGTCAATTCGGAAGCCGGTGCTTCGGCGCTTACTACCTGGAAGCCCTTCTCATCAGAGTCAGCTCCCATACCAAGTATGCGGCCGCGACGCTTACTCATGTCGCCCATAATATCTCCAAGATAGTCATCGGGAATGTGTACTTCTACAGCTGAGATAGGTTCCAGGATAACAGGATCTGCCTGGGGCATACCGTTACGATAAGCCAAGCGGGCAGCTTGTACGAAGGACATTTCGTTAGAGTCTACGTCGTGGTAAGAACCGTCATCCAAAATAGCCTTGAGACGCACTACCGGGTAACCGGCTAGAGGTCCTTCCAAGACTGCTTCACGTAGGCCCTTTTCGACCGCGGGGAAGTAGTTCTTAGGTACAGCGCCGCCAACGACTTCTTCTTCAAAAACTAATTCGTCTTGATCACCGGGCTCAAAGCGAATCCAAACGTCACCATATTGGCCGTGGCCACCGGATTGCTTCTTGTGCTTGCCTTGGACACGAACCTTCTTGCGGATGGTCTCTCTGTATGGTACGCGAGCTTCTGACAGGACCGCTTCGGTGCCATATTTATTCTTCAGCTTGGCGCAGAGGGTATTGAGCTGTTGCTCGCCTTGGCCTGAGATCAGCAATTGTGAAGTCTCCTGATCGTTGCCAATAGTAAAGGAAGGGTCTTCGTCTGCTAGCTTAAGCATACCCTGCATAACCTTATCTTCTTCACCCTTAGCAGCGGAGGTGATGGCCATAGTAAGGCAGGGTACCGGCATGGGTACAGGCTCAATCTTGAGAGCTTGTTCTTTGCGACTCAGAGTCTGATTGGTCTTGGTGTTGCTCAGTTTATTTACAGCTCCGATATCACCAGCTACTAATTTATCAACTTCAAGCTGTTTCTTACCACGCATGACATAAAGTCCACTGATGCGCTCTTCCTGCTCGTTTTCCAGGTTATAGGCCACATCTTCGGCGGTGAAGGTGCCGGACACTACTCTGAAGATACTGATACGACCAACAAAGGGGTCAACAATGGTCTTAAAGACAAAGGCTGCCAGAGGACCGTCCGGATCGCAGTTCAGCTCTACTTCTTCACCTGCGGCATTGTGAGCCATAACTGACTTGCCATCCGTAGAAGCCGGGAAAAAGCGGCCAAAGGTATCCATCATGAAGGTGATGCCGAGATTACGGTTAACCGAACCACCAAATACAGGCACCAGAGAGCCTTGGAGGATGGATGCGCTAATGCCGGTCTCAATCTCCTGCTCGGTGAAGGGCTCTTCAGAGAAGAACTTGTCTAAGAGCTCTTCGCTGCTTTCCGCTACCTGTTCCATGAGTTCGTTGTGATATTTGGAAGCGGCCTCTTCCAGCTCTGACGGAATAGGCATTTCTGAAGCTTCATCGCGTTCACCGATTTTATAGGCTTTATGGTCTAAAACATCGACATAGCCAATCATGTTCTCACCTTCCATAATCGGAATGGAGAAAGGTACGATACGTTTTCCGTAGGCTTCTTGATAAGCCTTTACGGTAGCGGCATAGTCTGCGTTGGGTTCATCCACTCTATTGATGTACAGAGCCATAGGGATCTCTTCTTTGTCACACATGCGGAAGGCTTTGTCACTACCTACTGAAGGAGTGATCTCACGCGCGGTAGCTACCACCATGCCGATATCTCCTACCCGCATGGCCAGTCTTTGCTCACCAACATAGTCAAAATCACCGGGAGCATCAATGATATTGAACTTAAAGCCTCTCCACTCGCAGGCGGCATAGGCAGTATTAATAGAGTTACCTCTGGCGATCTCTTCTTCAGTGAAGTCAGAGACCGTGTTACCGCTTGCCACTGAACCCATGCGGTCGATGGCTTTGCTGTTGTAGAGCATAGCCTCTACCATGGCGGTTTTACCGGTGCCGGAGTTGCCCAATAAGGTGATGTTGCGGATTTTGTCTGTTGTGTAATTTTTCATTACAGATCCCCCTATATAATTTACTTATTCTTAACCGTGCCCTAAGCATCCATCTGGGCCTCGGACAGATAGCAACGCAATACATTATACTACCCGTGATTTTTTGTGTAAAGGTCAGATTTTTCAGAGTTTAAGCGGCGAAATTATGGTGTTTTTCTGAAATTCCACACACAAAAAGAGGCCGGATTCAGAACCCGACCTCTTGTTCAACTGTTGTCTATCGCGGTAATGCAAAAAAATTATTCTTCGTCACCACTTAGTTCAATCTGTTTGCTGGTTTTAACGTCTTCTTCACGTTTGGGCAAATTCAGAGTAACTACGCCATTAGAAAACTTACCAGTTATAGCGTCAGCCTTTACACCGGATACATCAAAGCGACGTACATAATTACCGGAACGACGTTCTTTAAAGATGTAATTTTCTTTTTTCTCTTCTTTTTGCTCAGAGCGTCTAGCTTCAATAGTAAGTACATCTTCATTTACTTCAATGTTTATGTCATCTTTGGTGAAGCCGGGCAGATCAGCGGTCAATTCGTAGTGGTCGCCTTTGTCTACCACATCAACATTAAGTTTAAAAAGCTCTGGATAGTCCATCTCGTGATTTACAGGGCTCAGTTCAAAAAAGTCACGGAAGAAGTCCATGTTACTTTGCGCAAAAGGTGTCAGTCCATATTTAGCCATCTCTAATTTCCTCCTGGTTCTTACGGTATAGCGCCGGATGTACGCTGGAACACTTTCTTGGCTCAGCTCACATCTCATCACTACGGTTTCTAGTATAGAGATACTTTATGGGGACAATTTGTGACAATGTGACAGCAATGCAAAATATTAGCACTTAAATGTGTAGAGTGCTAAAACTAGACTCGTTCGCTGATTGTTTCTATGCGCTCCAGCATCTCATCCAGATTGGATATTTGCATCAGCTCTCGGCGCGCCTCTGCGGCTTCAGGAAAATCCCGTACATAATAGGCTAAAGAAGAGCGAAATTCTTTTACACCGGCTTCTGCTCCCCTGTATTGGCAAAGCAGCTTAAGATGCCGCTGTACCAATTCTGACCATAACTCTCCTTTAGGTTTTTCAAAGTTTCTCCCCGCTTCCTGTGCCAGAATCTCAGCAAAAAGCCAGGGCCGTCCCAAAGTAGAGCGTCCCAACATTAAGGCATCTGCCCCGTAATCCTCTAAGAGCAAGTGGCAATCTTCGTAAGTAGCAATATCTCCGTTCGCAGCTAGGTGAATGTTGACTTGCGCCTTAGTGGCAGCAATTACCTGCCAGTCAGCCTTACCACTGTACATCGCCTCACGGGAACGAGCATGCAAAGTCAAAGCAGCAGCTCCAGCCTCTTCCATCTTTTTAGCAAAAGCAGGTGCTGTGATTTCTCCTTCTGCCCACCCAGAACGGAATTTAACTGTCACCTCTTTACCGAAAGGTCTGGCGGCTTTAACTGCTGCTTCCACCAAGCTGGCTGCTAAATCTGGCGTACGCATAAGCGCTGCGCCCGCGCCGGTTTTTACAACTTTAGTCATAGGGCAACCCATATTGATATCGATGCAGGCGCAGCTCTCATAGGCCGGCTCGGCCAGGACTCTGCTCACAGCCCGGAACATATCATCAGCGTCCGATCCAAAAAGTTGGATCGCGGCAGGTCCCTTTAGCCCTGCAATTGTCAAATAACGGTCGTTGCGTTTGAAGTCAGGATCATAGCAAATGCCACGCGCACTGCAGAGCTCAGTCACTGTTAAGCCAGCGCCAAATTCTTCACAGATTCTGCGGAAAGGTAAGGCGCCCGGCCCTGCCATTGGAGCCAACATGAGACGGTTGGGCAAGACTTGTCCGGCCCAGTCAAGACGATCTGATACTAGTCTTTGCTCCGCGGCCTTATAATCTGTATTTTTTTCTGAATTTGCTGACATAGCTTAACCTTTCTCGAACAATGAACTTTGCTCTAAAGCTTGGCGTGAACGCTGTGAGACTATATACTATATTACAAAAAACAACTTCCCTGGCTGATGAAGTAGCCTGCTTGGCGCTGAGCCTGGCTTGAACTGAGCTAGCGCTTTTGTATTATAATGTTGAAGTTGCCAAAATGCATTTGTCCGTTTAAGGACAACATTGGAGGATACAAGATGACTAAGAGAATTTCACGTCTGTTGCTGGTTGTCAGTTTATTTTTAGCGATGAGCTTGAGTCTTAGCTCCTGCGAGCAGCTCCAGAACCTGGGCCTTGGTAAAGGTCCGGCCGTAGATGTACCGCCTGCCGTAGGTGAAGCAGAAAAAGTAGAACTCAGTAAAGACGAGAAAGGTCTGGATGAGATTGATCGCCAATACCTGGCCTATGCTAAGGATAAATGGTCCAGCTTCGAGAAAGCCGTAGACACATTCGGCTCCAGCATGGATTCTTATCTCGATCGCGTCTTCAATGAAGCCGCTTACGTAAACGATCAGAAGGAATATGCACAGACTCGTGATAAGCTGATGGAAGCCATACATGGTTTCGAGGCTGTTGATCCCGCAGGTATGCCTGAGGAGTTCAAAAACCTTTACGGTAAATTATTCCTGGCTGGCAACCGTGCCCGTTACCTGATCAATATTATCCAACAACACAATGCCACTAACCTGCCTGAAGATTTCGACGCTTTCAAAGCCGAGATCGCGCCCTGGCAGGAAGAGATCAACAAGTTCTTTAGCGACGTAGACGCAGCTGGTCTGGCTCAAGCTGCCGCCAATATTAGCCCGGTAGACTGGCAGGCCGAAGAGGCACGCGAGACGAGTAATCGCAATACCTTTAACGTAGCTGACTACGGTCTCAAGTGGGGCGTCAGCCGCTGGGACGTAATGGGTGTCGAAGGTCTGCGAGAGAACGGTTATAACGCCGAAGTGCTAAGCTATAAGACCAAAACCTACCAATATGACTCTGTAAGAAACTACCATTTTAACGAGTATGGTCAATTAGACTACTACACCTACGATATCGACGGCTCTACCTTTGACCGTGGTAATTACCCAGATGATCCCCTCTATGACGATATCTATGAGCTCGCTCCCATGGTGATGTACCACTTTGTAAAAGACAGCCCCGCACTGCGTCAACAACCTTATAACGACGGTATGGGTAACCTCACGGTAAGCTTTGATCAGCCCGCCGAGACAGTATTGCTGACTGGTGCTCCAGATGGAACTATCACTCTTACGGTAACTGGTAAGACTGTAGAGCAATAGAAAAACCAGACACTCTAAAATTTTAAGAGCCGTTCTCAAATGAACGGCTCTTTCTTTTTTATTAAATCTCAGGAGTGAAGTCCGCGTATGTCGCGATAATGTCCTTGGCCAGCTGCTGCAGTTCTTTTTTATTTTCTTCCTGTAAGCTGGACTTAATCGTGAAGTTGTCGCCGATTTTCGTGAGATTTTTGCCACGGCCCAGGATTTCTTGTGCAATAGCAACCGCTCGTCCGCCCCAGGACATATTACATGCCAGGCTATAAGTGTGGTTATCCCAGTTGAGCATCATGAGCTCACGCAAGAGTGCGTCCATTCGAGGATAGAGCTCAGTATTGTAGTTGTTACAGACAAACACAGCATGGCTATAGCGAAAGAGATCTGCCACGATAAATGACACATTAGTCTTAGAAACATCATAAATACTGATACCAGCCTCTGACGCATCAGCCAGATAGGCCGCTAAACTGTCTGCCAATTGCTGGCTATGGTTATACATAGAGCTGTAAACAATTACACTACCTGCTTCTTCGGCTTTATATCGGGACCAGTGTTGGTATTTTTCGATGATAAAAGAGATGGTCTCCGGTGTTCTAAAGAGAAGACCATGTAAGGGGTAGATCTTCTCAATATCCAGGCCTGCTGCTTTTTCCAAAGCTCTTTGCGTAGGCTTACCCTGCCGACCAACAATATTGGTGTAATACCTTCTCGCCTCGGAAAGCCAAATCTCATTGTAGTGTACCTGATCAGCATAGATATGACCTGCGGGCGCGGCAAAAGAGCCAAAGGCGTCTGCGGAAAAGAGAGATTTAGTCGTGGCTTCGTAGCAGAAAGTAACTTCCGGCCAATGCACGTTGGCAGCCTTAATAAAGTAAAATTTATACTTACCAACTTCAAACTTACTACCCTCATCTACGATTACAACCCGATCCTCAAATCCACGCAGAGCAGAGTTGAATTGGCAAAGTAGTTGATATCCTAGCTTACTTACGTGCAGTTTAGCCTGAGGATATTTATCTAATATACGCTGGATAGTGGCAACATGGTCCGGCTCAACGTGATTGCAAATCAAGTGTGCTAACTCTCGGCCATCTAGCAGACCTTCCACAGCTGCCATACACTCATCAGCAACCGAAGCGTCAGTGGAATCAATCAGGACTGGTTCATCACAATCAAGAAAATAGCTGTTATAGGATACACCGTAAGGCAGTACGAACATATTCTCAAATCTTTCCAAACGGCGGTCTATGCCACAAAGCAAATAAAATCCATCATCTAATTTTCTGGGTAACATCCAAACACCTCATCTCTATTTGATAACAGGCTATAAGCCTTAAAACATTATAACAAAGTGGACGATCTGACGAAAATAAAAAGGGCTGCCCTGGAGCAGCCCTCATAGTTAGTAAATTGAGTTAGTGATTACTCAATGATCTCACTTACGGTACCGGATCCAACAGTCTTACCACCCTCACGGATAGCGAACTTCAGACCTTTTTCCAAAGCGATAGGAGTGATCAGGTCAACTTCGATGGTGACGTGGTCACCAGGCATGCACATCTCAACGCCTTCTGGCAAGCGAGCAACACCGGTAACGTCAGTTGTACGGAAGTAGAACTGAGGACGGTAACCGCTGAAGAAGGGGGAGTGACGGCCACCTTCGTCCTTGGTCAGTACGTAAATCTGGCCTTGGAACTTGGTGTGAGGAGTGACGGAACCAGGTTTAGCAATAACTTGTCCGCGCTCAATGTCAGTACGGTTTACACCACGGAGCAAGAGACCAACGTTATCGCCAGCTTCGCCTTGATCCATCATCTTGTGGAACATCTCAATACCGGTAACAACAGATTTGGTAGGAGCATCTTGCAAACCTACGATCTCAACAGGATCGTTGAGGTTAATAACGCCACGCTCTACACGGCCGGTAGCAACAGTACCACGACCAGAGATGGTGAATACGTCTTCTACAGGTAAGAGGAAAGGCTTGTCGGTAGGACGGGCAGGAGTAGGAATGAAAGCGTCAACAGCGTCCATTAAGTCGAGGATCGGCTTGTAGATAGGGTTGTTGGCATCGGTATCATCGCACTCTAAGACCTGCAGGGCAGAACCAACAAGGATAGGAGTATCGTCGCCGGGGAAGTCGTACTCGTTCAGGAGTTCGCGAACTTCCATCTCAATCAGCTCGATCAGCTCAGGATCGGATTGATCAGCCTTATTGATGAAGACTACAATGGCGGGAACGCCTACCTGACGGGCGAGCAGGATGTGCTCACGAGTCTGAGGCATAGGACCGTCAGCAGCAGATACTACGAGGATAGCACCGTCCATCTGAGCAGCGCCGGTGATCATGTTCTTGATGTAGTCGGCGTGTCCAGGGCAGTCAACGTGTGCGTAGTGACGCTTTTCGGTCTCGTACTCAACGTGAGAGGCGGAAATGGTGATACCACGGTCTCTCTCTTCAGGAGTCTTGTCGATATTACTATAATCAATGAATTCGGCATCACCTTGCAAAGCTAGCACTTTGGTGATGGCTGCGGTCAGGGTGGTCTTGCCGTGGTCAACGTGGCCAATGGTGCCTACGTTTACGTGCGGCTTGTTTCTTTCAAATTTTGCTTTGCCCATTAAGAACATCCTCCTTATATTGCAGTAATAACTGATCTTCTTTGGCAATTTTCTGTCACTTTATCTATTTTACACATTATCGGGAATTTTACAATAACCCTTTAATGGCCCGGTTTGAGGGACAGAACTCAAACTTTTATGGTTTATTGTTGGCTTAATTCTTCCAGCATGTTCTTGGGAACAGGCTCGAAGTGGTCGGTCTGCATGATGAAGGTACCACGGCCCTGAGTGGACGAGCGGAGACTTGTGGCATAGCCAAACATCTCTGACAGCGGCACGTAGGCGTGAATATTCATCGCGTTGCTGCGCGCGTCGGTGCCAATAATCTGACCACGACGGGAGCTGAGATCGCCCATAACGTCACCCAGGTATTCCTCAGGGACCACTACGTCTACCAGCATCATGGGTTCCAGGAGGACCGGCGCGCCGAGGCGCATGGCTTCCTTGAAGGCCATAGAGCCGGCGATCTTGAAGGCCATCTCTGAGGAGTCGACTTCGTGATAAGAACCATCTACCAAAGTGGCTCTAACGTCAACTACAGGGTAACCGGCAATGGTGCCTGCTTGCATGGCTTCTTCGATACCGGCCTTGACAGCAGGGATGTATTCCTTAGGAATGACACCACCAACGATCTTGTCCACAAACTCAAAGCCACTGCCGGACTCAAGCGCTTCAAGCTCGATAACGCAGTCACCATACTGACCGTGACCACCGGACTGGCGGACGAAACGTCCCTGAGCCCTGGACGGTTTGGTAATGGTTTCCTTAAAGGCAACTCTGGGTTTACCTACATTAGCTTCTACCTTAAATTCACGGAAGAGTCGATCTACGATAACTTCCAGGTGTAGCTCACCCATACCGGAGATCAAGGTCTGACCGGTATCAGGATCTGTGTAGGTACGGAAAGTCGGATCTTCTTCAGCCAGCTTAAGCAGGGCAACGGTCATCTTTTCCTGAGAAGCCTTGGACTTAGGCTCAATGGCTACTGAGATAACAGGATCCGGGAATTCCATGGACTCCAGGATAATCTCATGCTCTTCGTCACAAAGAGTATCACCAGTTGAGGTGTCTTTGAGACCTACAGCGGCACAGATATCACCCGCGTAAACTTTATCTACGTCTTCACGGTGATTAGCGTGCATGAGGAGCAAACGACCGATGCGCTCTCTTTTTCCCTTACTGGAATTGTAGACATAGCTGCCTGCTTCCAAAGTACCGGAATATACCCGGAAGAAGCAGAGTTTACCTACGAAGGGATCTGCCATGATCTTGAAGGCTAAAGCGGCGAAAGGCTCCTCATCAGAGGATTTACGCACTGCCTCAATACCTTCTTCCCCTTGAGTGGGGTCAATACCGTTAACTGGCTTGACGTCCAGAGGCGAAGGCATGTAATCGACGATAGCATCTAAGAGCATTTGTACGCCCTTGTTACGATAAGAGGAACCACAGCAGACCGGAACGATCTCATTGGAGATGGTGGCCTTGCGCAGAGCTTTTATCAGCTCATCTTCATTAATCTCTTCCTCGTTGAGGTATTTTTCGAAGAGAGCGTCATCTGTTTCGCAGATAGACTCAATCATCTTTTCACGCCATTCAAGCGCTTTATCCATCAATGCTTCAGGCACCTCTTCCTCGGTAAATTCAGAACCATCTTCTTTACCATGGTAGAGTTCGGCCTTCATTTTTATGAGGTCGATGATTCCTTCAAAGTTATCCTCAGCGCCGATCGGCAACTGGATAGGTACGGCGTTGGCTCCCAAGCGTTCTTTGACCATATCAACAACGTTATAGAAGTCAGCACCCATAATATCCATCTTATTTACATAGATCAGACGAGGCACTTCATAAGTATCGGCTTGTCGCCATACAGTTTCGGTTTGGGGTTCGACGCCGCTCTTAGCACACAGTACGGTAACTGCCCCGTCTAGAACGCGCAAGGAACGCTCTACCTCTACGGTAAAGTCTACGTGTCCCGGCGTGTCGATAATGTTGATGCGGCAATGACGCCATTGGGCAGTAGTGGCAGCGGATTGGATAGTTATTCCGCGCTCCTGCTCCTGTTCCATGAAGTCCATGGTTGAGGCGCCATCGTGGGTCTCGCCAAGACGATGGATCCTGCCTGTGTAATACAGGATACGCTCTGTCGTAGTGGTCTTACCCGCATCAATGTGCGCCATGATGCCGATATTTCTCGTGTCTTTGATTGAGAATTTTCTAGGCATAGCGGCTGAAACTCCTTTCTCTTACAGAAACTCCGGGCATCTTACCAGCGATAGTGGGCAAAAGCCTTGTTCGCTTCTGCTGCCCGGTGCATTTCTTCTTTCTTTCTGTAAGCTGCTCCTTGGCCGTTTGTAGCATCCATGAGCTCAGCGGATAAACGCTCGATCATGGTACGCTCACTGCGGCCTCTAGCAGCATTAACGATCCAACGCAGGGCCAGAGTTTGACGTCTTTCGGGTCTAACTTCTACAGGAACCTGATAGTTAGAACCACCAACACGTCTGGCTTTGACTTCCAAAACTGGCATTACGTTTTCTAGTGCTTTGTTAAATACTTCTACGCCCTCTTCGCCGGTCTTCTCTTTGATCCGGTCAAAGGAGCCATAGACAATTTCCTGGGCTAAGCCCTTCTTACCGTCCAGCATGACCGTGTTGATCAGCTTGGCAACCTTCAAATCCTGATAAACAGGATCGGGTAAGATATCTCTTTTGGGGACATGACCTTTTCTAGGCATCTTGCTTCCCTCCTTTCATGATTATGCGGACTTTTCCGAAATCATAGGTACTCACGTTTCGCACGTGTGTGCCGACAATCATGTCTCTTATATTCAGAAAGAGCGCCAATGATTGTTCTCACACGTCAACTTCGCTTATTTAGCGGACTTTGGTCTCTTAGCACCGTACTTGGATCTACCTTGTTGACGGTTGCTTACGCCGGCTGCGTCAAGAGTTCCCCGGACTACGTGGTAACGTACACCAGGCAAGTCTTTAACTCTGCCACCACGCACTAAGACAACGCTATGCTCCTGCAGGTTGTGACCTACGCCAGGAATATAGACAGATACTTCTTGCTGGTTAGTCAGACGTACACGGGCGACCTTACGCAAAGCTGAGTTAGGCTTTTTCGGGGTACGGGTACCAACTACTGTGCAAACTCCACGCTTCTGAGGCGAATTGTAGAAAGAAGGTTGATTCTTAATAGCATTCATACCCAGACCAAGGGCCGGTGATTTTGACTTGTACTTCTTAGTATGGCGTCCTTGCTTAACCAATTGGTTGAATGTAGGCATCTGGCATCTCCTTTCGTTAAATTTATCGTCTAAAACCCAGGAATGGCTAAAGACAACTAATTCTATCAAAAACAGCAAAAACTTGTAAACTTTATCGCGCCCACATCTGCACGAAAAGCCAGGGCTTTTTCGCCGATAAACTGCGCTTTTGGGTAGTTTCTTTGCTGTCTTGAAGCTAGTGTTTACAAAATCCCGTATTTCACCTTGTTATGCTATAGAGCTCACAAAGATTTTACTTGGACTTTTAACCTGAACTTAATCCTGATTTTTAGCGCTAAATTAGCATTATAGCAGAGTTCTTGAAAGATGGCCAGGGCATCTTTCACAGAGCAAAAGGGGATTATTATTGGTATAGCGTTTATAGCACACCCTTTGGGTTATCTTTTTTAACGGTCACCCGTTGGCAGTTAACTCTTAATACAGTTAGAAGCAAAAAGAATAGCGACCAGGCTAGACACACCCACACGCCGCGTTCCGTTGTGAGAGATAAATTCCCTGTTCTGGCCAATAGTTCTCCGCTTACAATTCGCTCCGCGTCAAGGTAAACAAAAGGCAAATAGCTGGATATTTCTCTAATGACTTTGGCCGAAGACGCATTCTGTATAGTAATCGCTGCTAGCTCAAGATTTGCGGCATAAGCAGCTAGCAGCAAAAATATATTCCCCGTAAGCAGATTTATAATTTTCACTGCAAAGGTTGAGAGCAACAAGCTGAAAGCCATCAAAAACAACACAACGGCAAACAACATGATAAGCATCTCGACCATATGGCTGCCGCGGTTAAAAAACTCGTACTGTCCCGCAAAATTAGTACCATATTGAGCATCTGCTATCGGTTTTAAGTAACGAAGTACAGGAAAATCATTTCTGCCCCATCCAGAACTTAAAAAGCCAAGAAGTAGAATTGGCATAAACAAAGTGAGCATGTACTGCGCCGCGCGCACCAGGGAAGCTATGTATTTTCGTAATGCTAAGCTGCCCCGAGATTGAGGCAGGGTGTACATCCAACATAAACCGCTTGCTTTCTGTTCTTCAATAGCATAACCAGCGCCACAACTAACCATAACTATAGCAATTATAATAAGATCGAATCGATAATAGTGATTAAGCCTATAAGCTAGTCCCAATGCAGAGTGATCTGTTGTCTGGAAAAGCAAATCTCGTTCTCTTTCTTGCAAAGAATCCTTCATCTCATCGTATATGGTAAATATCTCTGTACTAGCTAAAAATGGAGGTATTTCTCGCTGCGCAAGTAGTTGATTGCGCTCAAGATTTACTTCATATGAAAAATTAGAAGGAAAATCTCCATTAACATACGGGGAATCCCCGGCATAGCTATATTCATCCAGCTTACCGAAATCCTCATTGAGAGACTTTATTTCTGAATTATAAAATGTCTTTGAGTCTCCAGCCAAATAGGCATCCCTTTTCATGCTGATCTCATCTTGCCGGGATTTAATATACCGTAAGTACATTGTTAGCAATTGCTTACGCTCTTTAAGTTCTTTACGTTCCTTTGGCTTGCCGCCAGCATCTAGCTTGGATTCTATTTCCTCTATTTCCAGTTTGTTCGCCAACTGATCCTCTTCAAGCGCATTTAACTGTTTTTCCCAATGCACGACTTCCGAGCTGGAAGCATCCTTGACTAGCAGCATACCGGAAAAGGCAAAACCTATGGCAAAAATCGTAATTAGCGCCTGACGAAAGCGCAATAATTCGTCTAGTTTACGCCACTCAAAGTAAATTGCGGACAAGAAACCTTGTGACAATTTTCTCTCTCTAGCTGACATGGTATTTTCAGTCAATCTCACGCATGTTGCTTTCACAGGGTGCAAACAAACCGTAAGTGCTAATAACAACATTGTGATTGCTAGTATAGGTAACCACAAAGTAGAAAGTGATATGGGCGGAGTTATATTGTAACCAGTAACAACCCAGTTGTCATTCGTAGCAATACTGCGCTCTCCTAAAAAACGGCTTAAATACTGAAAATAAAGTGGATTCCATTGTTTTTGCAAAGTTACTAACTGCGTAGTGGCATAGCGCCAAAAGAAAAATAGCAGAGAGAATAGAATGCCTGTGCTGGTACTTGTTGATATGGCGATAGATATGAGCATGGCCAATGCTAAGATTAGACTAAGTCTTAGAAAGAAATCACATATTGCTCTGAGTAGAAAACCAACATTAGTCAAATGCCAACCTGGCATACCCAGTATCCTGTTAGGAAGATCCCAAGTGCCTAAAGGAAGTCCCATCAGGATACTGGTAATAAGAGAACTCGCTATAACCAAAAATATATAGAGCAGGCAGACCAGAAGGAGGGCAAGGTATCTAGCAATTTGGCTTCTTTTTGCGTTTTTAGGTAGGCAGGCATTATAGATAGCGCTGCCTTTTTCTCTATCTTCACTTTGGAAGTAATGCGCCAAAAAAAAGAACATAGTCAAAGGAATAACACCAAAAATCAAAGTTAATCCGCGTTTTAGTAAATAAATAGCAGTTGGGTTTACCAAACTTTCTTCCTCTAGTTGATGACTTTCAAGGAAGTTAGTCAAATACAGACCGTAGCGCAAGTCGGCTTCTTGCTCCTCCGTGAGATGAACGCTCTCAATTTCTGACACCAGAAAAGCACGAGCAAAAAGCTGTCTACTTGGCACAAGTTGGAAATAATAGCCATTTTGTTTATCAAATACTTTTGTTAGATAAGCAGATAGCACTGTGCTGGCGTAGCCAGAATCCATGTCCCTTTTTTCGCTCTCCCCTGCCATCGGATCAGCTCTAAAAAAAAGTTCATCAATGGAGTTCGTCATTTGATGCAGTGAATATATATGTCTAGAATCATCAGATAGCTTAGAGCGAGAGTAAAATTGATTAGCTATTCCCAGTGCAACTGCCATTACCACTACTGTAATTAGGATGCCATTTTTTCGTATTTTTTTTAATTCAAACAATAGATGGCGCAAAAGTCTGACCTCCTCAAAATCATACATATCTACAGCTTTCAGTACATCTCTTATATATCAGTTAGTCGATTCATTGATTTCCAAGAATATTTTTGTTGCTGATTCTACATCTGAGATCACTCTTGAAAGACCAATTTCTTGCAGTGCTTCAGTTAGTTGCGCTTTTGCCTGTTCATGATCAGAATCTACTTCAAAAATAGATTTTAACCATACTTTTGCTTCTTTACTCTGTAAAAAATCAGCACAATCCTTCATCTCCTGAGACGATTGCGCATCTACATAAAAGCCTTCCCACAAACCAATTGGTGACTGCAAATTGCTTGCTTCAGCCGGATAGAAAGAGCTTATGTCTACTAATTCTTCATTACACAGCCTACCCAACAAACTAGCTTTGCCATACCAATCAGCTAGAGTCATGTTAGCCACTTCTGAGTCAGGGAAGACAATTTTTACCAACTCAGGATCTTCATAGAGTCTGTACAAAAAATCCAGAGCTAAATCTTTTTTCTGGCTACTAACCGGAATAATATTCTCAAGGCAAACGTACCAATTGTCACTCTTTTGCAAAGGTGCTATTTTAAAAAATAAACCTTTCTCACCTGAACTAAGATCCATACAAGAGCCGTCATTTTTAACATCTAGTTCGACTTCCAAGACGGCCCTGATAGGAGCAGCATCATCTTCTTCAAGATAACTCACGACATTCGGTCTCAAGGCTGAAACTCCGGCTTCGTATTCTCTATAAGAAGGCGCGCTCCAAAAAGGCTTTGCTCTTCCCTTTGCGTCTAAATAAATCAACCTGCTGAAAAGATCATCCGGAATAGTATATTCCTCTACAAAGAACCAAGGTTCCATTGTGATTTGAACGCTGGGTTTACCAAACTGCTCCGACCAAGAATTAAGTTCCGCGCTGTGAGTGGATAACCATTGCCAGTTAAATTCTGAATCAGGGCGTATGTTGAATCGTTCAGCAAATTCGTCTTGCACAAAGAAGCCCCAGCTTTTAGCTAAAGGTTTATTTCCCAGTCCGTAATAATTACCGTTGTAGCATAGATAAGGCTTCTTGAAATTAGCTTTTGGCTCTATCTTCCAAGCTTGCTGATGTTCCAACAGTAATTTAAGAGCAAGTATATCATCACCATTACGATTGGCCACACCACTGTTTATCAAATCCAACTCGCCTTCTTCCAAATAAGCTTGCAAGCAAGTGTAAAAATGTCTGCCTACTTGTCTCCTCTGTGCTTCAGTTGGAAAAATATAAAGGCCCAAGCGATAATTGACGTTACTATCTTCTAAATAGTTATTTATTCGTTCTAAATTTAAGCTGCCATTGTTAAACATATCATCCTGAACTGCCCAAATTACTAGCTGGCCAGTCCAAGCACCGTTTGGCAATAATACTTCCGGAGTACAGAGAGAAGTAATTTGACGTTCTGCATCAGGTCCAGAATATGGGAATTCATTTTCAAGATTTTTTCTCTCTTCATCTAAAATGCTAGACAAATCTGGGTCCTGTATCATACACCCAGGTAGAAAAGAGAGAAGTAGAATAAAAACTATTACAAATTTACTATATTTAAACTACTTAGCGTTTTATTGCTGTCATGTTTCATAATAACGTTCCCCGACAAATTAAATAAAGGAACAGACCACTATTTTCTTATGACCAAAATCACCGATGCTTGCATATTCCACGGTTTCTTCAACGCGTTCATGTAGCAAGCCATGGTAACGAGCAGCATACAATAGGTGGTCTTCCGCATCGAGGTAAAGGCATGTGAGTCTCCGTAACTAATCTTGCGGACTTAAAATGCCGTGGTAAGTTGCAGTTACTGTATCCCTTTGGTAATTAAATTCCGTTCTCACCTTAATTAGCTTTCCAGTATAAGTAATTCCTGCAATTTCTGTTTCAAAGTCAATTTCTTCCTTGGGAGCAAAATTCAAACTTGTGTTCTTTATTAACTCGTAACGAATTAGCTCCTTGCTTTTTGCCGCATTTTCCATCTCCTCCTCAGACATGGGTGTAAAATCTTCCGGTATGGCATCAGAAGACGATGTTTGCTCAGGAGAAGGCCTATTATTGCTGTCAAGCGTAGTAGTTTCCACCGTAGTGCTATTTTTGGTAGCATATTCAGTCATCATTGTAGTTGTAGCTGTTTCTTTTGCAGATTCCGGCACAATGCCCTTGCAAGCCGTCAGGAATAAAGTCACAATTATAATTGTAATAACCGCGCCATTAAATTTGTTGTGCATAATAAACTCCTTATTTCTTCATGATTGGCCTCCGTTTAATTGGAGGCCAATTAAAAAAGCTATGAATACCTTCTTACACTATACAACTTTAACAAATAAAGTCAATTATTGGAGTATTTACCTACATACAGACTATACAAAACTTCTTCAAGAAAATTTTCAACATCATAAATAGCTATAAACTGGCTCTCTTATCTCGGGAGTTTGACAGTCATTAGGTGGCTTAGAAAATGAAAAGCCTTAATGGTGGCTAATTCCTAAATTGCAAATCGTAGAGCTGGCGGTACATGCCGTTGGCTTTGAACAATTCTTCGTGGGTACCACGTTCTACAATACCATCCTCGGTTAGAACCAGGATCTCGTCGGCGTTTCTTACAGTTGACAGGCGGTGCGCAATAACAAAAGTCGTGCGCTCAGTAGACAGGTTGTCGAGTGCTGCTTGGACCAGAGTTTCGCTCTGGTTGTCTAAGGCGGAGGTTGCCTCATCGAGAATCAGGATGGGCGGATTTTTGAGGAAGACTCGCGCGATAGAGATTCGCTGTTTTTGGCCACCGGAGAAGCGGACGCCGTTTTCACCACAGCGAGTATTGTAGCCCTCCGGCAGTTCCATGATAAAGTCATGGGCATTGGCGCGCCTGGCCGCTTCGATGATTTCTTCATCAGTAGCGTCAGGCCTGCCGTAAGCGATGTTATCGCGCACCGTCATATCGAAGATATAAACATCCTGCTGGACAACAGCTACATTATCTCGCAGTGAGCGCAGTGTGTAGTCTCGGATATCTACCCCGTCAATCAGAATCGCTCCAGAACTTACATCGTAATATCTGGGGATCAGCGAGCAGAAGGTAGTTTTACCACCACCGGAAGGTCCAACCAGAGCCACGGTTTTCTTGGCAGGAATCTCCAGATCCAGTCCTTCCAGCACATAGTCGTGGCCGTCATAAGCAAAGTGTACGTCATCAAAGACAATGTCACCCTTGAGAACGCCAGCGTCAATAGCGCCAGGACGGTCCTGGATCTCAGGCTCGGTGTCCATGATCTCGCAGAAACGGTCAAAACCACTGAAGCCTTTTTGGAACTGCTCAGTGAAGTTGATCAGGGTGCGGATAGGATCCAGGAAAAGGTTAATATATAAGACATAGATTACAATGTCGGATGCCGCCATCGTGCCGCGACTTACCGCATAGCCACCTGAAACAATAACCGCTAGATACATGAGACCTTGCAGGAAGCCATTTACCGAATGGTAGCGCCCCATGACCAGGTAATTTTCTGTCTTGGAGTCCAAAAAGCCACGATTGTTGATATCAAAGCGTTCGATCTCACGCTCTTCATTGTTATAAGAGGCTACCGTACGTATACCAGACAAACTGTCTTGAGCCACAGCATTAATGCCAGCGATCTTTTTGCGATTATCGGCGAAAGTCCGGCGCATTTCTTTATTCATGCGCACGGAGAAGAGCAGCATGAAAACCACTACGCCCAGAAGCACTAAGGTTACTTTCAAATTAATAGTCAACAGGAAGATAAAAGATCCTAGCAGCTTAACCGTAGAGATCAAGATATTCTCCGGGCCGTGATGGGCTAACTCGGTAATATCGAACAGATCTGAAAGTATACGCGAGACCATAGCGCCCGTAGAGTTTTTATCGTAATAGGAAAAGGAGAGTTTTTCCATGTGAGCAAAGATCTTGCTGCGCATATCATACTCGATCTTCGCGCCCATGATATGCCCCCAGGAAGTTACGTAATACTGGCAGATAGCTTGTATTAAATAAAGTCCCAAGAGGATAGCGGCGATCAGCATGACCTTTTGCATGATAAAGGCGGGATCAGCGCTGACAAAAACCGTTTGCATCAGATAGCGAAGAATAACTGGGAAAACCACGCCGCAGATGGCCACGGTAAAGGCACAGAAGAGATCGATAAAAAGCATTTTGCGGTAGGGTTTATAGTAGGAAATAAAGCGTTTGAGATTGTGCATAGGGCCTCTTTCTGTCAAAACAATAATCCTCTCAATTAAAACACAGCTTAACTTCTTTGCCAAATAGTTTACTATTAGGTCATGGTAAAGCTAACCGGTATTACAGAAAGATCAGCTAACGGTTCTGATAAAAGAAGCGCCTATCCACTTTTTCGCAAAAGCGATATTTTGTGGCTGCTCTTCTGCTTCGCCCTTGCCGCTGCCCCTTGGTTAGTAAATTTATCTGCTAAGCCAGCACAGGCAGGAGTGGCCAAAATTTACTACCGTAAACAGCTGGTACAGGAAATCCAGCTGGCCAGGGCTAAAGTTGGAGACTTTACCATTGATGAAGTAGCAAGCTTCACTTTTCATATCGATCAAGAGCACCAGATAAGCATCTTAGAAGCACCCTGTCCAGACCAGATTTGTCGGCATACACCACCGAAAAGCAGACCGGGTGAGCTTATCGTTTGTGTGCCAGAAGAATTAGTTATCGAAATCGTAGCTGCGCCAGACAGCCAAAGCGAAGACAACTTGGATATTATCATTGGGGAAGCCCGAGAGGAGTAACTTAAAGATGTTGCAAGAAGAAAACCTGGCAAATCGCAAATCTCTCCGGCAACTCAGTAAGACTGCCATACTCTTTGCTTTGAGCCTTGTCTTAGCCTATACCGAGTCTTTTCTACCTCCCCTACTACCCGGACTTCCCTTACGCTACGGTTTTTCCAACATACCACTTATGCTGCTTATTCTAAATTCGCAGTCCTTAGCCGCTTTCAGTCTGGTTCTTCTTAAAAGCCTCTTAGTTCTGATGACCCGCGGTGGGCTGGCTGCCCTGCTCAGCCTCTGTGGCGGCCTGCTCTCTCTTCTATCTATGTCTATCATGTTCTGGCTTTGTCCGAAACGCATGTCTCTTTTTGCCTTCAGTAGCCTGGGCGCAATCATGCACAACCTGGGACAGTTATGCGTAATTAAGTTAACCATGGGCATAAGCACCTCGGCCCTGTTGAAAAGCTTATTTCCTTTACTTATTTTACTGGGACTTGCCTCAGGTCTATTAACAGCTCTGCTTCTAAACCTATTGTTACCCTATTTTCTGACTCATTCCCTTACTGAAAGCAAATCTAAGGCGTAAAGGTCAAGAGCGCAAAATTTCTTATTTACTCGACCTCCAATAACAGGAGTTTAAGCCCAAAGAACTTTTATCAATGTTCCAAATAAAAACCAACTCTCACGCATTCAGAAACTGAACGGAGAGAGTTGGCTAATCAGTTTTGTTTACTTAGTTTAGTAAGTTATTTTCTGGCTACACCGGTCTTACGGGCGGCAGCTTCCACCGCTTTAGCCACATTCTTGGCGACTTGATGATCAAAGGCATAGGGAGTGATAATGCCCTTGGCTAAATCTTCTTCAGAGACCATTTCGGCGATCGCTTCAGCGGCAGCCAGCTTCATCTCGGAGTTGATCTTAGAAGCGCGGCAGTCGAAGACACCACGGAAGAGACCGGGGAAGGCGTTAACATTGTTGATCTGGTTGGGGTGGTCGGAACGGCCGGTAGCTACTATTTTAGCGCCGCCGGCATAAGCATCTTCTGGCTCGATCTCAGGCGTCGGGTTAGCGCAAGCCATGATGATGGAATCTTGGGCCATGGTCTCGACCATTTCTTTGGTCAGCACGTGAGGAGCAGAAACACCGATAAATATGTCGGCGTCCTTGACTGCGTCAGCTAAGGAACCTGAACGTTTATTGGGATTACCACGTTTAGCGACGGCTTCTTTGTACTTGTTCATGCCTTCAGGACGGCCTTCGTAACAAATACCGCGGCTATCCACCAGTAGTAGATTTTTGAGGCCAGCGTCTAAGAGCAGGTGAGAAATTGCCAAACCAGCAGCACCGGCGCCATTCATGACTACGGTAGTATCTTCCAGTTTCTTTCCGACGATCTTAAGGGCATTGACTACGCCAGCGTAAGTTACGATAGCGGTACCATGTTGGTCGTCGTGGAAAACAGGAATATCCAAAGACTCAGTAAGACGCTCTTCAACCTCAAAGCAACGTGGAGCAGCAATGTCTTCCAAGTTGATGCCGCCAAAAGAGCCGGCGATATTCTCAATTGTGCGTACTATTTCGTCTGTGTCATTGGTACGAATACAAAGCGGGAAAGCATCGACATCACCAAAAGCTTTAAAGAGCGCGCATTTACCTTCCATTACCGGCATAGCGGCTTCCGGTCCGATGTTGCCAAGGCCTAAAACGGCTGAGCCATCAGTAACTACGAGGCAGAGATTCCAACGACGGGTCAGTTCAAAAGACAGGTCGTTATCCTTTTGGATCTGCAGGCAGGGCTCGGCTACACCTGGGGTATAAGCCAGCGAGAGTGCTTCACTGTCGGATACTGAAGCTCTGGGCTTGATCTCGATCTTACCCTTCCATTCATGATGGGCGGCTAACGCAAGTTTGGCGTAGTCTTTCTTTTCACTCATGTAAATTACTCCTTGTTTTCTTTAGCTTATTTGCTGTTTTGATTTATTGGTTCCTAATTCCAGCCGCGTTGTCCGCTTCTTGCTGGATAGTTTCCGGGGTTTGCGGAGCTTATTCGCGGGGCTGAGGAGCGATCAAATAACGCGCCATCCAGTCGCTGATCCCCTCCAGGCGGCGTCTTCTGCCTTTTGGCTTGCCGGATCTAGATAGCTCATGGGTCTCATCGTGGAAGAGCAGCATCTCAGAGTCAACGCCACGATCCTTGAGTGCGGTAAAGATCTGATAGCCCTGTTCTAACGGGCAACGATAGTCTTTATCGGAATGGATAACCAGCGTGGGGGTCTTTGCGCTGTTGATATAACGAAGCGGCGAGAACTCCCATAGTTTTAAAAAGCCTGCCTGGTCATCAGTTGTCGTAGCATTTTGGTCACCGGCGAAGAAGTAGCCAATATCTGAGCTACCATAGAAGGAAATCCAGTTGCTGATTGATCTCTGGGTTGCGCAGGCCCTGAAGCGATCGGTGTGGCCAATAATCCAGTTACACATAAAGCCGCCGTATGAGCCACCGGTAACGCCTAAACGATGGTGGTCAAGCTCAGGAATTTTTTCCAGGCAGGTATCCAGAAATTGCATAAGGTCATCGTAATCGATAGCGCCATATTTACCTCGAATATCTGCGAAGGCATCTCCTCTGCCTGAAGAGCCTCTGGGATTACAGAACATAACAAAGTAACCTTGTTGAGCCCAAAGCTGCATCTCATGGAAGAAAACCGGGCCATAAGCCGTACGGGGGCCACCGTGTATGTCCAGGATGCCTGGGTAAGACTTGCCGGTTTCAAAATCGGCAGGATAGAGTACCCAGCCATCGATCTCTGGCTCCTCACCACTTTGCAGTCTACGAGGCTTGATCAACTGGTACTCCTGGAAGAGAGGAGAGTTGAACTGGCTGAGAACCTTGTGATTAGTACTTTCCAGGTTGTCGCTCACGTAATAGAGCTCGGCCGGTAGCATGTCTTGCAGAGCCCAAACCACAAAGCCCATACCGTAGGATTGCAGCGCCAGAATACTATCCATCTCGTAAAGTTTTTCCCGTGTTCCATCGGCTGTGATGCGGAAGATAGCATCATGGTCACGCTCAGTAGCGGCATAGTAGTAGATGCCATTTTGTACCAGACTTCCTGGTCCGGCAGAATAATCCACATCTGTATTTAGACTGGAATAGCACTCAAAGCTCTCCTCGTGAAGCAGCGTTAGGCTATGCTGCTCTCTATCCAGGCGATAAAGCTTGCCTGACTCATTGAGGCCATACTCGCGCATGTCGCTGGCAATAACTAATAAACCGGAGTTTGGTCCTTGAGAGGGATCACATTCCCAGAAATCAAAGAAAGAGTATGCAGTTTCTGGTATCAGTTCTTCTACTTTGATTACCGGGATAGCTGCATCTGCAGTCAAAGGCGCGGCAACAGGCAGATTGGCCATAAAAAGGCCTTCGGTAAGTTCCATACGATTAGCAAAAGTCGAGGCCTGGAAATATAAACGACGTTTATCCTCACTCAAGCGATAAGAGTGTACGGTGAGCTCTTCGCTGCTGATCCGCTCGATCTGGCCTTGAGGGGCGTAGTAAAGGAAAAGGCCCTGCCTGTCTCCGTCTGTATAGTCACTGCCATTGGCATAGAAGGGAATCTCACGCAAGTGAGTAACGTAAGCGCCGTCTTTTTTCTCTTTAGCTAATTGCTTGCGCTTTTCTTCCGGCAGCACATAGGCGTTGGGCAGGTCACGGTCAAATGACGCGTGAATCAGGTAATAGCCTTGGCCCAAGGGTTCCAGGCCGCTTACTCCCAGTGGCAACTTAAAGGCTGGAGCAGCTTCGCCACCCTGGATATTTAGGCGATAGTAGCTAGTGGAAACTAAACCTTGCTCGGCAGCTTCCTTTTCTTCTTTGGTTCTGCAGGCCTGGAAGAGGACATGTTGCTCATCTTCCCAGACAAAGCTTTTTACCTTGCCGTCGAATGTAAGCTGCTTTATGTCACCTTCCTGGTAAAGCCAGAGGTTGGACTTATAATTGTTGTCCTCAAAAGAAGCCTCTGAAATCACAAAAGCCAGGTGAGTTCTCGCGGGGCTGGCTTCCAGTTGACCCGGCAGCTTAAGTTTCGCCAGAAAATCGTAATCTATTTTTTTCATAGTCTCTACTCTCTTATCTCTTTGGCCCACACTCTGCTAAAAGCATTGGGCAATTTTTCTTAGCTCATTTTGGCTAATTCTGAAAGCACGAAATCAGGGATGAGCTTGCCGTCGATCTTAGGCTCTTCTTCCATACCCATAATATCTACCTGGATCTTAAAGAAGTTGATGTAAAGCTTGTTGCCTTGGATGCTGGAAAGCTCAGTAGTACCGGGATAGAAGATTACTTCCACCTCCCCGTAGGGTACGCTGTCAGGTAGCTCAGAAAGACGATTGTCCAAGTTCATCTGCTTGAGCGGCTCCAGCATCATCTGAGTGACGCCCAGGTCTTCAGTCATCCACATATTGTTGTTCCAGAAGCGTTTTTCCCTGGCAGTGGCGTCAGACATCAGCTCGCGGTTGACCAAAGCAGATAAGACTTTGCGGAAACCGTTAGGGGTAAACTCCTCGTCATAGGCTGCTTCCATCTCAGGCGTAGCAGCCAGATCAATGAAGAATTCATCCGCAATCTTTTCCTTATCCTTGAGAGAAGCCCAGATAAAAAGCATGCTCTCTACTGCTTTGAGGTTGATGGTAATTTTTTTGACCATAATTATAAATCCCAGTCCATTTCTATACTTAGTTTTACAAAAGTTTGAGGCCATCGCCTGCGCCCAGGCGATCAGCGCCGGCTTCCAGAAGCTCTATGGCTTGAGCGCTACTCCTAATGCCGCCACTAGCCTTCACGCCCATCTGGTCACCCACTGTTGCTCTCATTAGTCTAACATCTTCCGCCTTGGCACCGCCTGTAGAAAAACCGGTTGAAGTCTTAACAAAAGCGGCACCTGCTGCTTGAGCAGCTTTACAAGCCAAAATGATCTCATCCTTAGTTAAAAGACAAGTTTCCAGGATAACTTTGACGCAATGTGGAGCAACTGCGGTTACGACAGCGGCGATATCTTCCCGAACTCGTTCCCAGTCAGCTTCTTTGGCTGCGCCAATATCCATTACCATGTCCAGCTCATCAGCTCCGTCAGCCACAGCTTGTCTGGCTTCAAATACCTTAGCGACAGTGGACATAGCGCCCAAAGGAAATCCAATTACCGAGCAGGTTTTTACAGAAGATCCGGACAGTTCTGCCTCGACCAGGGCAACATTTTTAGAATTTACACATACCGAAGCAAAACCATGCTCTTTGGCCTCTTGGCAATAGCGTTTGATAGTGGCAGATGTAGCATCTGCCTTAAGCATAGTGTGGTCGATATAGGGTGCAACATCCATAGTAATAACCTCCTCAACGACATCAATAGGATACCACAAGCCAGTAAGAAGCAATAAAGTTCAGCTGTATTATCTTGATTTATGCTTATTAATGGTATTCTTTTGCAAAACTGCATAGCTAACAAGCAGACTTAGTACCAGGAGTAAAACTATATAGATTATAGATAGGTTGTATGTTTTGTGATAGTAGACAGGGCTAACACCTATCTCCTGTTCTATCTGCATAGGGTCAAATGGCAAGCCGTAGTCACTTACAATTCGTCGTATATTTAGCAAGTTAATTACGGCAATTTCTCGACTCAGATAATACTGTAAGAGACCGGTTTTATCGCTTTGTTTGATTTTCCAAGCCTGTAAGTTACTCGTTCGCTCTCCTTTTGCAAGTAATATACCTTGGCCTAGCTCCAAGGACTTCTCATCATGGCCTAGGCTACTCGTGTGACCACCAATTGATACAAATGCATCTACTTCTGAATCTTTTTCAAACAATTCGCGTCTCTTGGTCAAGTTTTTCGAGAAATCTCCTTCTTCAAGATAGAAGATAGGCAACTTTTGTACGCGCCGTCTCACCTTTTCTCGACTTACTTCTAGCATTTCATCACCCATGTCACGATCTCCTCCCATGGAAATAGCAAGAGCCGGATTAGAAATTAAATTATCGCGGTATAAATAGTAAGCTATTTCCGGAAAAGTCAAGTCTTCCTCATTGGCACCATACATGCTGGCTCCAATTGAACTTATATATCTAAGCTTTAGCTTTAAAGCATCACTAGCCGCGAAAAATGCCAAATTTAGACCCGGAAACGATCCAGTCATTGAAGCTGCTACCGTATCTCCTTCTTTAATACCCGCCTCCACAAGCATCCTAACCAGCATTGCGGCCATATCCGGCTGACAAACCGTTCTCTTGGCCGCCACATCACCCAGGGTGGTAGTTATACCCGTATAGCGCTGACCTATAAGTCCTGTTTGATGCCTATCTTCCTCGTTAAAGGGAAGGCCTTGTTCACTTCTCAACTGCTTGACAGCTTCAATTAGTTGTAGCATTTTTTCGGCTGCTGTGATTTGCTCTTTATAATAATCGTACTCTTTACTTTCTGCGGTAAGTTGCAACAAAGGAATAGAGGCAATTATTACTAATGCTGCCAGTAGTAGAAGATAAAAATTTTTTTCCCTTAGCTTTTGCATACTAAATTATAGGATTGCCTAATAATGTCAGAACTAGGAGGGTAAGACCGCTTACAATTATCAAAGAAATAGTGGTGCTAATAAAACCTTGGCGCTCGAACTCGCGAGCAAGAATACCGGGAACCAGGTAAGATATATAACCCGGAACCGGAAAAGCCACTAGCTGTAAAATAAAGTTTAAGCAGAAAGATAAAGCAATGCATAGAACAAACATACGTCTGCCATAGATCACAAACTTAGCAAAGACAGTCTTGACAATCAAGCTGGTCACAAGAGCGCAAACAAAAGTGTAAAGTGCACGTTCCGGATAAACGAAATTAATCGCGAAATAAGCAGGTACAATGACTCCTCCCGGACTTAGGCCGCTCAGTTCAGAATAGGCCAAACTTAACAAAATACCGACAATAATCATTTCGTTATACATATTTAATTGCTCTCTCTTCAACTAAGTGCAACAATTGAAAACCTGCTTCACCAACGTTACCTACCGCAAAGATTAACTCATTACCCTTTAGTTCACCTAGGGGAAGTTTATCCACGCTGGTATAGTGAGTAAATTTCTTAGCTGACTTATCTTGTTTTAGCTTGTGCTTGCCTAATAGCCAAAGCTCATCTACGTCTTGCTGCTCAGCCCAAGCCAACATCTCTCTAGTACGTGCCGGTCTGTCTTCCCGATAGTTCAAGAGTATGATAAGCTGGCGGCCTTGCAAATTCTCTTTACTCAGCAACCAGTCTAGAATCATCCCTGTAGACTCAGGGTCATTAGCAGTTAAGGCATTGGCAAAAATTGCCCCATCGGGCAAAGCGTATTCACGGAAAGCATAGGGATCGGGCAGATAATTCTTCATACCCGCCCAAGCAGCTTGTCTTTCAACACCCAGCTCCTCGCATACCGCAAGAGCCAAAGCCACATTTTCACGCAAAAATGGAGGCCAACTTTCTAGCCCCGTTAATTCACTATCCAGCTCTACTTGAATCAAGCGCGAGTTCTTAGCTTTAGCCATATCAGCAAACAGTTGATTATAACGTTTTTCCCCAGTAAAAATTATTCCTTCTTTAGGAAAGGTATGGGTAAAAGCCAGAGCCACTTCCTCAAGTGAATTGCCCATTTCCGGTATATGATCGTTTCTGACATTACTTAAAACTAATATATCGGCATGTAAAATTCGCTCTTCACAAATTTTTTGTAATTCCGGCAGAATTGCCATACATTCTACAATGAAGATTTCCGTTCCCTGCCTAGCGGCCTTAATCAATTGCCTTACCTGCTCCTTGATATTGGCTCGGCCCCTTCTCTTTATCTCTAGCAGCCTGCCTTGTGTATCAATAACTGCCGGTTTCGTGCCGGTAATTTTCGAGTATATTTGCAGCTTCGAGTTTTGTCGCAAACCGGCATCAATTAGGCGAACAATGGTAGATTTACCACGTGTTCCATTCACGTGTATCACTGTTCTAATTTTTTCGCGGGCACGCTTCAATAAGATCCGCTCTATAAGCAAAGCGACAATCAAAAATACACAAGCTGCAAATATGAACCAAGTCAACATCATCATCAAAAAAGGGGAATCGCATCCAGATAAATGCGATTCCCGTAACACTTGCTCTTAATTAGAAGCGCTATTCGTAATATAGTCTTCCTTCGTCAACAGATTCAGGGTCAAGCAAGTAGGCTCCAACACCATTGCTCATCATCTCCTCATAACTTGGCATACCCTCAACCAAGATAGTTTGGTCAGGATTCATCATATTGTTCGATTCGATTATGGTCAGGGCCGTCTTAACATGTCGAGCTACTCGCTTATCAATATGCCAACCATCCTCATCAATTGGTGCGTATAACAAGCCTGCTTTGCCTGCTTCCATGACGAAGCGATCCTTACCTGACAAGAGCAACTCCTCATCGGTAATTCCTCGGATACGGTCAAGCATCGGCTCTGCTACTTCTGCCAAGTAAGAAACCGCGTTAGAGGCGTCACCAATTTCTCTATGACTAAGTCCGTGTAATTCCTTAGGCGAGAACTCCATACCTATGGGGACATCAAAGACGTTGGCACTTAAAATCATAGAGGTCATTGCCGCCACTTCGTTACCGCGCTCGTGAGTTACGATTGTGTTCTCAACCGGATACTCAAGCTCAGCCTCATGAAAATCTAGAACGTAATCTACGTCTTCCTGACGTATGAGTTCCATTATCGCGTAGGTGGTTCGCTCTGCGATTAAGCCATTTGGACGTCCAGGCCAAGATCTATTGGTGTTACGTATATCTACGTTTGCCAAATTCTGTCTGCTATCGTAATGGATATAGACTTCTGGGTCAGGCCAAGAATCCAGTGGACTACAGCAACGGTCACCAAATCTGAATTTTTGCACTCCCCAAGGAGTTTCGATGTGGTAATAGCGAGGGTAAGCTTCTCCCATACGGGTTGCCAAGGAGCCGCTGATGTTAATACGGTTAATAACAATTATCCGTCCTTGAGTAACCTTTAGATTTTCAGCAAAGACTAAGGCGGCAAGATTGCAGGCAGGTTCTTCTGCGTGAGTGCCACCACAGATTAAGAAAGTACCACCTTCCTTGCCACTGTCGAATATATAAACATTTGTGTCATTTACTGATCCTTTTATGGAATCAGAGTAATTACTTAGTTTCTTAACTTCAGTAATTCCTTCACTAACGACCACTGTTTCCTTATAGTTGCGCTGCTCATAAAACATATAGCCTGCAAGGCCTGTAAGAAGCAGAACTACCACAAGAATAATTATTTTTGCTTGCTTTAAATTCATATTTTGCTCCTTACTTTAATCTCAAAATACGTAATATGAACGGAATCAAGATGATGCCGTAGGTAATTGCTCGCTGAACGTCTTTTGTTTTAATAAAATTTCGTATCGTTGCATATGCGAAAAATACAGCAATCGCATAATAGCAAATTGTTACAATTAAGTTTAATATAACTAATAAATCCATGGCTACCACCTTCTATTACAACCATGCCCCTATTTCTTTACTAAAGATCATCATTAATGAGCTTAGTAAGAGAATAAACAACATGGGCACAAGGGCAGATTTTACAAATCCTTTGTAATAGTCTCCCTTATAGTCAAGTTCTAATACAGCGGCCCTGCCCACAACAGCAGTCGGTGGCAAGCAATCTCCTAGCGGCCACATTACAGACCAGGCAGCCAAGGAAATTACAGGATCATAGCCCAGCATATTAAACAACATGATTAGGGGAACTCCAAATAAGGGAGCAACCGCGTACTGCAAGACACCTTCTGAAATCGGTAGGATCAACCACAGAGTGGAGAAGAGAACTACAATTGGCAGTTTAACTACGCCCAGTGAAAGTAAGCCACGTGCGCCAGTCAATGTCATAGTTTGGTTGAGAATACCTACAGCCACCATTATGCCGACTAGACCCTTTAGGTTTTCTACTGTTTTCATCGCGGTCTGCATGATATTGACCTTCTTGGGGGCAATAAAGTATAAGATGAAGGCAGATACCATGAAAACAAAGGGTAAACCGAGAGTAGGCATGGTAAAGGGAAAATAACGTCCAGCTAAAATTAAGACAATCAAAACCAAGAAAGGCGTTAAAGCCTTAGTGAAGTTCCAGCCCTCAGGTGCTTCCGGAAGGTCTGCCAGGGCATCGTCAAGCAATATCTTCTGACCTTTTCCCGCAAGATAGTAGCTCGCAAACAAAGCGCCAGTAACAGACACAATCAATAGGGGCAAGGTAAAACCGACATATGGCATATTAGCACCGGCCGCAGCCATCATAGCCCATAGATTTATGGGAGGACAGGCTGCACTCATGGCACCTAAAATAAAAATCAGAGCAATTCTCTTATCCTTATTTACGCCCATGGCCTTCAATACCGCACCAACCAGTCCGCCAACGGTTAAGACGGTCGTGGCACCCGAGCCTGTAATAGCTCCGGGAATCATCATTATTATTGTTAGCAGTAGCAAGCAAATCATGCGGTGGGCATGGAACTTTCTTACAATTTTCCGAACAATGAAAGCCACTCCACCACTCTCATTAAAGAGAGACATAAAGAAAGTAGCTGTAAGAAAGATCAGGCATACGTCAAAATAAGTTGTCGCTCCTTCTACCAGATGTCGAACAATTTCTGTGAAAGGTAGGTCAGACCTAGGGTCTACACCCATAGGCACTATTATATGAGCCAAGATCGCCGCAACAGAGGCAACAATCATAGATATTTCTGTTTCAAGTTTATATTTTTTCGTGATCACAAATGCAATCACAATCACGGCGATTACAATAAGTGAATGTGTCATCATTGTCATGCTTCAGACATCTCCTCAAATAAGTCTTTACATTGCTTAACTGTCAGGACACAGCCAACAAGGTACAGAGGTCCGATTTTCCGAACTTCGACGAATAACCGCATAGGTCCTAAATTTATGCGTTATTTTAAGATGTCTCCAATCGCAATCGCGTCTTTGGCAATAATGAGTTCTTTGGAGTTTTCTTCAGCATATTTGGTGAAGAAATCATCTTCGTTTGAAGCTTCAACAATCAGAATTGTATCCACAAGCTCCATAATTGCATCAATAGACGCCTGGTCAGAGTTGTCCATGCGGCGAGACATACCCTCAACATGGGCACCCACAACTTTCATGCCGGCTTCTTGTGCTTTCTTAACTATAGCAACACAACGTTCAATTTCCTTGTTTACGTCTGTGCCCGCTGCTCCCATGCCTTTCATGCTGGTCCCGGTGGTAACGATAAGAGTTTTGTAAGTCTCGGTGTCCAAATTTTCCTCAGTAAGAGTATTATCAGAGTCTGCAGTAGTACCTGCCATCTTAGCTGCCATGCCTATTTGTACAGCACCCGGACTCTGGCCACAAGTTGTAATGATATAGGGGCCTTCAAGTTTTGCACCCTCAGTGCTATCTGCTTTAGCCTCTTCATCTTCTTTTTTGTCCTTATCTTCAGCTTCTTTTTCTGCTTCAGTTTCTTTCTCGGCAGCAGCGTCGGTTTCTTCCTCGGCAACAGCTTCAGTTTCTTTCTCAGCCTTGGTAGCTTCTGTTTCTTTCTCAGTACTATCCTTTTTGTTATCTTCTGCTGGAGCTTCTGTTACTTTTTCCATTTTTTCATTTTTCTTATTGTCATCATTACCGTTAGAACAAGCAACTACAGAAATACATAACAGACAAACTAGGACAAGGGAAATAATTTTTTTCATATTGCACCTCACTTAAAATGTTTTTTCTTAAAAATACCAGCTGCTGAGGCTTGCGCCACAGCAACTGGTTTCGGAATCAAAGATTAGTTCAGATTAATTGTCTTTATTGGCCAGATCATCCAGTGCGGTTTGACCAAATTCAACTTCTTCCAGATATTCTGTGGGGTAACCAAGAGCAGTACTGGAACCATCTTCGTTCATCATGAGACCATCGTAGTATTTGCCGATAAGCTCATAGGCAAAATCCCACCATTTCTCATTTACATCATTCATGCTATCGTAACTGTACTTAGTGATGAATTCGACTGCCTTTTCAGGATCCTCTTCATACAACTTGATAGCTTCTTCTTCGATCTCCTGCTGCTTATCAAAGAAGCCGGCTTCGATCTCTGCTTTTCTGGCACGAATTTCTTCGTACATTGCATCCCAACGCAGATTTGCCCAGTTATTGACTAGGTTAAATGCCCACCAAGCAGAGTTGGGATCGAATACATGACGTAAGCCACTGGACCATTCTTCAGGAACCTCGGTAGTACCGCAGTAAAGAGGAACATATACCGTTGTGTCAGGAGAGTCTTGACCGAACCACAGGACGCCGCCAACTGGATCAGGCATAAAATCTCTACTTTGTGAAACAAAGCTATAGGAGCAACGGAACAGAGCAATTGAGCGTTCCCAGTCTTGACCCTTAGCGTATTCAGGTTTCAAAGCACCGGGGATCTGCCAACGAGTTGGGCTTCCGAAAGGTCCGGCTGCCTTATCAGTTGTTAGATCATAGGGAGTTCCTTCATAGTGATCACTATAGATATCCATAATGGTCTGGACACTTACTTTCTCATCAGGTTTGATGGAAAGAGGATAGGCTTCAAACTCATCCAGAATGGGGAATTCTTGAGAAGGTGCTAGTAAGCTAAATGCACGCCACTCTCTCCTACTTTGATAGAAAGGAGCACCGTAGGGTTCAGGATTGAAGATTTCTGCAAAGTTAAAGTCTTCTCCTTCTTCCCACCAACCCATGGATAAGGGCAGCTCCGTAAGATTGGTAGACCACATAAAGTTCTCAGTGTCCTCGAAATCAATAACACCAATTCTAGCTCTATTTGCACCTACGAATACTTCATCATCAGGAATTCTGGCAGCAGCCCAGTGAGCGCCGGGTTGACCACTTTCGGGTGTCCAAAGCAAGCCAGGACCACAAACCTCAAAGACCCATAATTCGTTCTTATCACCAATGACTAAGGTCTCACCGCCATCCTTGTAGCCATATTGCTCAACAAGCTCGCCCATGACCTTGATGGCTTCTCTAGCGGTAGCGGTTCTTGCTAATCCAAGTTCTTCCAAGTTCGCAATAACAAACATTCCTTCAGAGTTATAAACTTCATCTCTACCACCCCAGGTAAACTCACCCATCATGAGCTGTTTTTCATTCATGAAAGGATAGCCTACATGGAAATAGGTATAAGTTTCAGCTGCCTGAGGAATCTCACCAACTTTTACAGGCTCTCTGTTAGGACGGGTTGCCAGGCAAGGATCGTTATAAATATCAACCATCTCACCTTCTTCGTGTTGACCGCCGGGAATAATAATGATTCTCTGGTCATACCATCCGTCACAAGTATGAGAGACTAAGACGGAGCCATCAACGGTGGCTTCTTTACCAGCACCTAAGGGAGTGCAGGCAAAAACCAACTGACCGGACAAAGCAAATACGATTACGACAGCTACTAATACCGCCATCGATTTGAATTTTTTCATACTGTTCTCCTCCTGAATTAAATTATAGTAAACTTTCGCCGTACTTAAGTAACAACACTTAAGCGACTAATTCAAGGGAATTATGTGCGCCTAATAATTGCTCTCATTCAAGACAAAATATTCACTATTGTGTTGAATTAATGGTAAACCCAGGCATATACAGTGTCAAGCAAGGAGAAAATATTCATTAATTATCACATGACATATATTAGATAGGGAAAAGTAACCTACTTACAATTAGACTTTGCAACTTAATTGTAGACTAAAAATAAACCTAAAAACGTGAAGCAGATATTAACAAGTAAGTAGAATTCGGGTAAAAGAAAAGCTCCTCTGCCATCTTAGGCAAGAGGAGCTATGGATCCGGCAGCTACCTATATTTCCAGGCCGTCACCAGCCAAGTATTGTGGG